>JASGIK010000003.1:0-1623476 GCA_047601885.1 Solirubrobacterales bacterium | reverse complement strand
TATGTTTTTACATGTACTTCGTTCAGTTACGTATTGCTAAGGTTAATAGGGAAACACGATAGAATCCGAACAGCACCTCCCCATGTGTAGTGGGTAGACCACCCCACGACACACAAGCCATGGTATGTCAGTGACCCTCCCACTTGCATTGTTCGTGCCGTCGTATAACCACCCGTATTTGCTGACTGGCCCGCATGTTGCAGGTGGTGTCCGCACAGACCTGCCCAGCTCCCTGCACAAGCTGTGCCAATGACACGGATGTCATACCCCGCAACTTCGCGGACTTGCGGCGGCATGCAGCTTGCTCTCTGCAGGTGTTGTGCCGTGCTAAGCTGTTGATTTTGCTGGCCCCTGCAACAACTGTGCCGCCCCTACTTGAACCCACGGTAGGGGTGGCTGGGGGCGGGGTCACCTTTCCAACCAAACCCCAAAGGCATGTCCCACATCCGCCCACACGGCTGTAAGCTCCCAGCAGCCCCGCCCTCGCGCTTTGGGTCCCATACCGCACTTCCCTACGGGCAAGGTCCAGAAATCGCAGCAGGTCCGGTTTTTGGCGCTTAAGGTCAATTTCTGTAATTTAGGTAGTTAAGTCGGCCGCTACGGCCTTCGGCCTCCGCAGCCGACGCAGTGTGTGCCCCTATGCTCCAACCTGCGCATTTGCTGTTCCGTGCGACTGTAATTTGCATCAATTCGCTCAGCCACCCAACGTCGGGCAGACTGCATGTGGGTCTCTGTAGTCCAATGCATTCAACTGACGTCAACTGACGTCAATTGCCTTTCGATTGCAAAAAATTTACGGACCTGCGCGAGTTCAAAGCTTGGGTCACTGAGATGGCCCAAACGTGGCGAAACTTCCCAATTTGGGCTGTTCAGATGTCCCAAGCATTGGGCAGAAATGTAAACGGACCTGACACGGACCTACGCCGGACCTACGACTGAGCGCGTCACAAAGAAAAAGCCCAGCAATTTCAACAGGTCCCATTTATTTTCATCGACCTCTTGACTTTTTTGAAAAATGGTGTAGGGTTGCCTCGCAACCGCAGGGATGCGGTGGAGCCCCCTCAGAGGGGCTCCCTACCCGCGAGGCAATCACACCCGCTGTTTTTACCGAATTCCCCAATAATATCAAGAGGTCCCACGATTGGTCAATTTTCGGACCTATCGGACCTGTTGATTTTATTGGGGATTTTTTCGGACCTCTCCGGACCTGTGATGTATTCCAGTGTAAGCGTCGTAAGGGCCGATGGCAAGGCCGAAGCGGTAGCGGCGCAGCCGGGCCCTGTAAAGGGGCGCACGTACCAACGGCTCATATGGGGGCATCTGTACCCCTCGCAGTAGGGGGCCTACCATTTGTTGGTGAGTTCGAGTCCACCCACTGGGGTTAAAGGACAAGGTAAAGGACATGAGCAATCCGCAGTGTCCTAAAGGACACGACATCGGCACGTACTTCGGCCGGTACAAGTGTACCGCCAAGTCGTGCGGCGAGGCCAAGAACGCAGAGTTTGGCCCGCGAGCCGTCGACCTGAACGAGCTGGAACGAGTCAAGCAGGACCCGATTCGAACCGCTGACGTGATGTTCGACGCAAAGCGCCGACTCTCGAATCTGCCCGCCAACCTCTCGATTGAGGACACGCAGAAGTGGGCCAACGACCAAATGTCCCACATGGTGGGCGAAGCGGTCGCAAACGTAAAGTGGAACTTGAGGTACGGAACCGCAAAGGAGCGGGACGCCGCAGTCCAGCGAGTGTTGGACTACAACGGCCTGACCAAGCGGGAAGCCGTACAGCAACAGCAGGGCAACACCATCATCGTCAACATGTCGGGAGCGGCTGGTGAAGGCGCACCGACTTGGCTTCAGAAGTTCGTAAACGCAAAGGTCGTAGAGCCGCCCGGTCAGCCAAAGCAGCTGACGGCAGCTCCGGCCGAAGAACCGGACTGGGTGGACGATGAGGAAGACGGAACACGAGAGGTGGTTGGCCAGCGCGAAGGGTAAGGAATGGGCCAAGCGTGACGCAGAGTCGCGCACGGTCAACGGAATCCAAGGTCTGGCCGAACTGATGATGGCCGGCCGGGACGACGTGACCCTCCGCAAAATCAACCCCACGCAGGCCGCATACCTGTACTCGGACGAGAAGTTCAAGGCCTACATGGGCCCGGCAGGTTCGGGCAAGTCGGTCGTTGGCTGCACCGAAATCATGCTCAAGGCGCTGTTGATGCCGGGCACGAAGTGGTTCGTTGCACGTCGCGACTATAACGACTTGATGGACACGACCCTGCGTACGATGTCCAACATCCTGCAGAACTTGCCGGATGGCACGCTCATCGACCGTACGAAGGCAGCTCCCCAGAAGTGGATTATCCGGCCCATGCAGATTGCCGGAGCGACGGACGGGCCGTTGCCTCCGTCCGAAATTACGTTCATGGGTCTGAGCGACGACGTGGGCTCGTACGAGTTCACGGGCGGCTTCATCGACGAAGCGGACGAAGTCGAACAGCGCTACTACGAGCAGCTCAAGGGCCGCTTGCGCTGGCGCCCTTCCCGTGACTTCCCGGATTCCAACTTCAGCATTGGGATGGCGTTCAACCCGCCCAGCGTGACGCACTGGCTGTACCTCGCTTGTGAGGGGAAAAACCCGGAAGGCGAGCAGGTCAAGCCGCCTACCATCAAGCTCTTCCGTCCTGTGTACGGCGAGAACGCACATAATCTCAGATCTGGCTATTACGAAGATATGGCCGCGACCATGCCGGCCGAACTTCGGCGCCGACTGGTCGAGGGCGACTGGGGCAGCGGCGTTTCGGGCGATGCAGTCATTCGCCAGTTCAACCGGGACATGCACGTTGGCCCTGTGACCTACCGGCCGGGCGCGACCATGATTCGCATGTGGGACTGGGGATACCGCCGTCCAGCGTGCATCTGGGCCCAACTGGCCAAAGACGGACGACTGGAGATTCTGGCCGAATATCTGGGCAACCAGATTGAAGGCAAAGCGTTCGTCGAGAACGTTCTGGCGCAGACTACCGAGCGGTTCCCGAACGCCACCAAGTTTCTGGACTACGGCGACCCGGCAGTCGCGCAGCACAAAGATACGGGGTCAATGCTCAGCATCCTGTTCGACGCTGGCGTGCAAATCCGCTACATGCGGACCCCGTTCGACGTTTCACTTCAGATTGTCCGCCAGCGGTTCGAGAAGCTGATTGAGGGCGTGCCAGCGGTTCGAATCAACCCGAACTGCCGCATCCTCATCGACGGCTTGGCTGGCGGATACCACCTTGACGAAGACGGCATCAAGCCCGTCAAGGACAACACCTACGACCACTTGATTGACGCCCTCCGGTACGGAATCTGGGCCATCTATGGGGTCAACGCCTTCATGCGTGGCGCCGAAGGTCAACCCAAGAACATTGCCTATTGGCAGCGAGGCCTTTGATGTCCGCACCCGAAACACCAATCGTAGCGACCAGCTCGGCGGACGAAACGGCAGAAGCGTTGGCCGCCCTCGTGCCCGAACCGCAGTTCCAGAAAAATTACGCGACCAACGAGAAGGCTGCCGCGTGGGTCACCGAAAACCTGATGTCAACGGTCGACGAGGCCAAGGCAGAAGGTCAGCCCATTCGCGAAGAATGGGACAGCCAGCGCAACTTGGCGCTGATGGTCAGGGACGACAACGCGGCCTACGAGGGCAACTCCAACGCCTACCTGCCGGTCGTGAACCGAGCCCTTGAGACGCGAGTCAGCGCGGCGTCTCGGGCCCTGTTCCCGTCTGACACCTACTTCGATGCGACACGCGACGGTCCGCCGGCGATGGACGTGCAGACTGCAATCCTGCAGAACGCACAGGACGAAGCGTCCAAAGCGTACATGTCGTTTCAGATGGAGAAGTCGGCCAAGCTCCGCTACCACATGAAGGTGTACGCCCGGCAGCTCCTGCTGCACGGCGTCAGCTACATCAAGTATTGGTGGGAGAAGCCGCTCGTTCCCGTGCGCAAGGGTCGACTGACCCGGGTGCCGGGCATCGACCAAATCCTGACCGACTGGTCCGAAAAGGACCCTTGGTGTCCGAACGGCTTCCGTGTCTCGACCCGTTCAGTCTTCAGCCTGTACGTCTGGCCCAAGACGGTCAATGACATCAGCGAGGCGACGGTAGTCGCGGAAGACATTCAGGTCAGCAAGCAGTTCGCGCAGACCATGGTCGACGCGGGCCGCTGGCCCAAGGAAGTGCTGGACATGACGGGCAGCACGTCCGAGATGTCCAACACCTACCTGCAGGAAGGCGCAGACAAGGTCGGCGACGTGGGCAGCTCGGCCGTCGACTCCCCCATTGACGGGGACCTCGGGCAGTGGCTGTTGGTCACCGAATGTTGGTGTCGTATGCCGCTCCCTGCGGACGCGTACGTTCCGGGCGAGAAGGTCGGAACTGCGGTCCCTGTGGTCGTGACGTACGTGGATGACCTCATTCTTGAGGTTCGGCGCAATCCGTTCTGGCACCAGCAGCCGCCGTACCGGATGAATAAGCTGAACGCGTTCCCGGACATTCTGAACAGCGTTGGCATGGGTCGCTCAATGGCGGGCCTGCAGTACCTCGCCAACGACTTCATGAACCAGACGAACGACAACGCCACGTACTCGCTGAACCCCATCATTAAGTACAACCCGGCCTACATGGCCGCCCCACTTGAGCCGCTTGAGCCGGGCATCGCAATCCCGATGACCGACATCCAGCAGGGCATGGACTTCTTCCATCCGCCCTCAGACCAGATTCAGGGCGGCCTGATGGCCGCTCAGCAGATGGTCGGCTGGGCAAACGACTTCGGTGGCGCACCGCCAGCCCTTCAGGGCACGTCCAGCAAGGGCACGGCCAAGACCGCAACTGGCGCGCAAATCCTCGAAGGCAACGTCAAGGGCGAGATTCAGGACCTTGTTGAGGAGATTGAGCAGCTGGTCCTTGAGCCGCTGATGGACGCCTGCTGGACGCTCGCGCAGCAGTACGAGTCTGAGGCCCGCTGGCTGGCAATTGCCGGCGGTCCCAAGATTCAGTTCACTCGCGACATGCTCGAAGCCCGCTACCAGTGGAAGTGGGTGGCGAGTTCGCAGGCCGTCAATCGCGCCATGCGTGCGCAAGGTCTGCAGCAGTTTGCGCAGATTGCCGCCGGTCTCATGCCCCTCCTGCAGATGCAGGGCCAGACGCTCGACCCCGTGCCGCTCCTTCGCGCGATGTACGAGGACGGACTCGGCCAGCGTAACTTCAGCGCCGTCATCAAGCCGATGCCTGCTGCGCCGATGGGACCTCCCGGCATGGGCGGACCTCCCGGACCTCCGGGCCAAGCCGGACCGCAGGACCCCCGCTCAGCCGTGGACCAGAACCCAAACGGGGGCGGTCAGCAGACTGAAATGGTCGGCGGCGAAGGCGAAGCATTCGGCCAAGTCCGACAGGAAGCGAACGCACAGGCCGCACAGGCTGGAGCAGGCATGGGATTCCCGGGGGCTGAGTGATGCGCAATGAGAAGTCGCAGGCTGACATCAACGCGGAAGTCGAGCAGCTCAGCGCCGAACTTCGTGACCTGAAGCAACTGGCATCGCACCAAAACGCCGGGTTCAACATTCTGGCTACGGCCCTCGGTATGGAGTCCGGCAAGAAGCTGGAAGCCGCCGCAAAGACGAACGATGTCGCAGAGGCCGGCCTCCTATTCCGGGAAGGCCGGGCCTACGCGGCGCTCAAGACAACTCTGACAGAACAGATTTTTCTCAGAGAACATCGACTCAAAGTGCTGACCAAGTAACACAACCAACGGTGTCTCCGACCGGGCGCAGTTCGGCCGAACGGGTGAGGAGCGAACATGGAAGAGAACCAGTTGCCGGTCGCGCCGGCAGAGACGCAGACGCAGAACCCGGAAGGCAATCCCGGAATCCAGACCCGAATCGACCAGATTACGGCCGAGAAGTACGAAGCTATCGCTCGTGCGAAAGCTGCTGAGGCGCAGGTCACTGCAATGCTTGCACAGATGCAGTCCCAGCAGGCACAGCCGGTCCAGCCCCAGCCTGTCGTTGACCCGCTCGCTCAGTTCCGTGACAAGGTCGACCCCGTCTTTTTCGACATGCTGAAGGCGCAGGACGAGGCGAGCCGTAAGCAGCTCGCGCAGGTCATGGCGCAGAACGCCGCACAGGTTGCGGCCCTCAACGTGCATCAGATGGCGGCCCAGCGCAAGCTGCCGGCTGAAGTCGCACAGCGTGCCGTTGCCCTTGCGCAAGGGTGGCGGATGCAGGGCCACGGATTCACCGAACAAGATGCCATCCGGTTCGCGCTTGGCGAACATTACGAGAAGCTGAGCGCAACCGCTCAGACCTTCGCACACAACCCCGGCCAGCCCCCCGCACCTCTTCAGGGTCAGGCCCCGACTCCGCAGTATCGACTCCCCACCAACTTCGCGAACCTCTCGGCTGACGAGCAGGAACGCGCATACGAAAGCTCGGGGCTGCTGGACCAGCCGCTCTGAGGAGACACTGAACCATGGCAATTGGCAATAGCAACATCTCGCTGGACCAAGAGAAGTACCTCGTCAAGAAGCTGCTCGACCGCAGCTACCTCCGCTGCGTGATGGCCAGCGCGTGCGACAAGATTCCGATGGCGGAAGGCGCCGGTCTGGTCGCGTACATGGTTCGCTATGAGCGCATGAACGTGCCTCTGGCGACCCTGACCGAAGGCGTGACCCCGGCCGACACCTCGACCTTCAGCCTCTCGCAGGTCACCGTGCAGCTGGACCAGTGGGGCGATTACCTCGTCCTCACCGACGTGGCGCAGCTGACCGCGAAGCACCCGCTCATGCAGCAGGCCGTTGAGCTGTTGGCGGACAACGCGGCCCGCGTGATGGACCGCGAAATCACCAACGTGCTGCTCGCCGGCACCAACGTGCAGTTCGGCGATGGTTCGGTTGCCTCGCGCGACACCATCACCTCGTCGATGAAAATCAACGAGCAGACCATCCAGCGTGCGCGCATCGCGCTCGTGAACGCGGGCGCTCCTCCGCGTGGCGTGTCGCAGCGTGACGCCAAGCAGGTCAACGCGTCGGGCACGTTCCAGAACGGCAGCCTGTACCTCGCGATTGCCGGCCCGGAAGTCTGCGCCGACATTCAGCAGCCGTCCACCTCGTTCGGCACGTTCGCGTCGGTCGCTACCTACGCCAACAGCCGCGCGCTGATGAACAGCGAAGTGGGTATCTGGCAGGGCTTCCGCTGGGTTGAGACCAACTTCATCCCCCGCTTCAGCCTGCTCGGTAACTCGACCGTGGCCGTTACGTCGGGTTCGGCGTTCGGCACCAACACCCCGACCATCACGTCGAGCACCACGGGCGGTTCGCTCGCGGCCGCGACCTACGCGTTCAAGATTGTCCGCAAGGACCTGCAGCGCGGGTTCAGCGAGAACATCTCGATTGCGCACACGCAGGCGATTGCGTCCGGCACGACCGGTTCGTTCACCGTCTCGTTCGCCGGCCTCGCGGCTGGCTTCGCGTACGACGTGTACTTCGCGAAGGCTGCGACCCTGACCACCGACGCGAACCTTGGCCTCATCGCCTCGAACGTCGCGGTCGGCAGCTCGGTCGTCATCACGGCTCTGGCGGGCGCTGCGACGCAGACCCCTCCGCAGAACATCAACGTGACGGCGGGCGTCAGCCCCTCGCTCGTGCACCCCATCTTCACCATGGGTGAGGGCGCGGTCGCTTGGGTTGGCTTCTACAACACCAAGTTCCTGATGACCGGCAACACCCCCGACAAGAGCGACCCGCTCGCGCAGCGTCGGACGGCCGGCTACAAGTTCTTCGGTAAGGCGGTCATCAAGGACCAGACCCGCCTGCTCCGCATCGAAATCGCCTCGACGTACTAACCTGTTGCGAGCCCCAGCGTTTGGATTCACGTCCGGCGCTGGGGTTTGCGCATTTTCAAGGCAACACATGAAAAACTTCAAGCTTCTCGCGTTCGGCCTCACGGTCATCGCCCTCGCGTCTTTCGCGGCGCTGGAGCCCATCGTCGACCGCAACTCCAGCATCCGCCCCTTGTGGCTCCAGTCCGGCCTTTATATCGGCCCGACCGCGAACCCCGACAGCCTCAACACCACCAACAAGGTGACCCGGCTGCTTGGCGCGTCGACCACGTTCGACTTCCCGTCGCAGACCATCACCTGCAGTGACTCGACCAGCATCACGGTTCTGGGCGCGCAGGTCAATGACCCCTGCTTCACCAGCATGCCGTCGACCCCTGCGGCCAACGCCATCTTCACCTGCTACGTGAACGCGGCCAACTCCGTCGTCGTGCGTTTCTGTGCGGCCGGTACGGCCACTGACCCGGCTTCGGCCCTGTACTCCGTTCGCGTCATCTCCAACCAGTAAAAGGCCGGACCGCCCTCCGGACGCCACCATGTCAAACACCAAAGTTGAAGTCAAGCCGACCGAAGTCAAGCCTGCTGAACCCACCAAGAACGAAGCGCTCGATTTGGCGATGGAAGCCATTGCGCGACTGTTGCCCGGACTGTCGGCCAGTTCTGCCCTTGCCGCCGTTCAGGCCCTGCAGGCCAGTCAGCCTGCCGCACCTGTCAGCACCCGAGGCCGTGCGTACAGCCCGGTCTGCATGGACTGCGGCCAGCACACCAGCGCTTGCAACGGCAAGCACGTTGAAATGGTCGTGTACCCGGTCCGCAATCCCGAACACGCCCGCTTCTTCCGTGGCGTCATTCTGAACGGCAAGGAATACCTGTCGAACCACAGCACGCACGCGATTGTGGTCCCGGAATGCGCCGAAAGCTTCATCCAGAACACCATCGATGCGTATGTTCGTAACGAGGTTGAGGTCAGCATGGGCCGCGTCAAGGAGCGCTTCTCCGGCACCATCGGCCCCAAGGGCTCGAACCTCAACCCCAATCCCGCCGACGGCTGGCGCTAAGGTAACAAATGGCTTCCCTGACTCGTGACGAAATTGTGGCCGAAGGAATGCGACTCGCGGGCAGGGACCCGGAAAACACCGGCGAGCAGCTTCTGGCGGTCGGCTGGCTTCAGCGGTGGCTCAATTCCCGAGTCGCTGCTTGGAGCTGGCCGACCCTTCGCCAGCTGACCTTTCTGCCGGTCGCACAAGGTGCCGCGTTCCTACAAATTGGCGGCACCGGCAGCACCATCACAAACACTGTCGTTGACATTCTGGACGGCATCTGGATGTACACGCCGGACAACCGGCAGCCGCTGTTCCGGCTTCCCATCCGAAACCAGCTTGGCGCACCGTCCGGACTTGTAGGCGCGGACAGTTTGCGCCGTGGTTGGCCGACCAGTGTGCAGTTGGTCAAGAATCCGGACTTTGCTGGGGGTTGGCGCGCGGTGTTCGACGTGCCCACGGACAAGGCGTACAGCCTGTCTCTGACGCTCATCATTCAGCCGGCCAACCTGACCTCAGGCACGGCCAAGCCTTGGTACGAGAACGACGAAACGATGGTTCAGGCCGTCGCGTTCAAGTGCCACGAGTACTACGACGGCAAGGACAGCCCGCTCACGCAGGCGGCGCAGCAGCAATTGGCCAGCTTGGGCATGGACGACAAGCAGCGTTATGGCCGCGCCCCCGGCATTGGGTCCAAAATGGCCCTCAACCCCAGCACGTTCAAGCAGCGGAGATACTGAGACATGGGCATTGAACGCACCGACTTGCCGATTTCGTCGCTCGACACCCACAGCGACGCGACCAAGACCGATTCTGGTGCTTGGCTCCGGCTCAAGGACACGGCAGTTCGCAAGTCGGGCGTTGTCGGCCACCGCCCCTCACTGCAGTACGACCGCACGGTCCAGTCCTGCCAGTACATCTGGCGCGGTCCGGGCGCTTTGGCGTACCCGTTCTACCGGCCGTACACTGCAGGCGATTACACGGCCGCCGGTGAGCAGGTGACGGCCGCTTGGGCCAAGGACATCATTCCGCTCAAGTTTCTGTTTGACCCGAACTACGGCAGCATTTCGGGGGTGTTTACCTGCCGCAACGACCTGACCGTCGTTCGGGCGGAGGACATGCTGCAGGCAACCCCGCCGAACACCGTGCTGCCGGCCGGTTCGATGTTTCTCATGAATCTGCCGTACCTGTGCGGCGTGAACAACGCCACGCAGCAGCCGTGCCCGATGGTTCAGCCGCTCGCAGATGCGGCCGCTCCGGTCAGCCTGTTCGTTTTCAACGGCATCACGTACGCGTTTGGTGGGCAGCAGGCGGCGGGTGGTGCAGTCTCAGGCATCAATCTGCTGAACAAGACGCCCATCTTTCAGCCCGTGCTGACGGATGTGCCCCCCACGAACGTTTCGCTGAACTACAGCCTGCAGCGGGTGCCGTGGAATGGTGGTCTGGCGGGCTTCATGCCGCAGGGTGCCGCTCCTGTGCGCGACCGGGTCGTCTACTTCCGGGGCCCGAGCGTCTATTGGAGCGACCGACTCAACCCGCTGCAACTCAACGCCCCAACCGCCGCAGCCGCAGAAATCATCGTGGCCGGGGAGGAGCTTGAGAACATCACGGCAATCGCAGAACTCAGCACTTCGGCGGACGGTTCGCCCGTACAGAGCGTCTGCTCAGTCTGGACCGAAACCCACCAGTACCTCCTGCTGGGCGACCCGCTCCAGTCGGCCGAATACGAAGCAGTGGCGGCAGCTGGCAGCATTCTCGGCTCTCTGCAAATCAACCGACTCAACATTGAGTCCGGCTGCATCAGCCAAGCGAGCGTCTGCCGTACTCCGTACGGCGCATTTTGGGTTGGCCGGGACGATGTTTGGTTCATGCCGGACGGCTCCTTGCCGATTCGCGTCGGGACCAAGATTCGGGACATCATTCGCAACCAGCCGGGCGGCTTGAAGTGGAAGATTCACGCGGAGTATTACGACAATCAGCTCCGCATTTCGATGTTCAGCGCTGGCGCGGGCCCCAGCCTCTACAGTGGCTGTGACGTGCAGTACTGGCTGGACCTCAGCGAGGGTCCGCCGCAGAATGCGGAGTCGGCCCGCTGGTTCGGACCTCAAGCGATTCTGACTACGCACCCCGCCGGCACCGGAACTTGGGCCGTTGCTCGCGATACCCGCGCTGCGCAGGATGGTGCGTTGTACTACCTGCAGCCTTGGGGCAATCTGCTCGGTTCTGGCAGCACGGTCTGGCAGCTCTCGCTCTGTACTATGGACAAGTACCGGGGGTACGACAATCAGTGCCCGGACGACGTGGTCGTTCCGTGGGTCGCGAGCCTTGCGTATAGCGAAGGTGACATCATTCGACCTGCGCAACAGTCGGGCGGGAGTTTCCTGACATACGAGTTCTACGTTGCGCAGGCGGGCACGTCGGGCAGCACGCAGCCCAACTGGGCCACGGCGATGGGAGCCAGCACTGGCATCATTACGGACGGAACGGTCATTTGGCGGCCCCGCTACGCAACGACTTCAGGGCTCGCGGGCGGCACGTATACGCTTCTCCCGCCGTTCCCCGGCAAGAATGCATGGCTGGACAACGGGTTCGCGCTTGGGTTCAACCCCAGCCTGCTCGCGCCGGAACTCAACCCCGGCAACCTCATGAACCAGATGCTGCTGGACGGCCTCGAACTGGCGTACATCAGCCAGAAGCCGATGGCGCTGGTCTACAACAGCCACCCCGCCCAGACCCTGCAGCAGACGGTGCTCAAGCCGAACTTCGCGCCCGGCACCGCAAACACCGCAGGCCTGTGGACGGGCGAGCGCTTGTGGTCCACTCGCCTTCTGCCGCCCCAAGCCGGCAAGCGATTTAACGCAAACGCCATCAAGCCGGAGCTATACGGCACTTCAGGCATCGTGCTCGTCTCCGGGCTGAACAACGACATTCGTCTGGACCTGACGGACGGCGTCACCGGCTTCTCGTTCCAGACCCCAATCAACCCCGGCGTCTACGCGGACCTGTTTGCGCTCGCTACCCAAATCGTAACCCAGCTGCAGACAGCGTACCCGGCGGACTGGAAGCTGCAGTACAGCGGGCCGGCCTACTGGATTCTGTACGATAACAGCTCCAACTACGGAGTGACCGTCTACCCGTCTTCCGTCATGCGCTTGTTCGGCTTCACTGCCCAAATCGGTACGGGCGTGGTTGGCGCAAGCGTCCTCAGTCAGACCACGGCGTGGTCCACGCAATTCAACGACATGCAGATGGGCCAGCTTCGGGTCCGTCACCGCACCTTCAACAGGAACCCAAGCTGATGCGCAAATACATTCCCCACGCCCTGTTCGTCGGCTTGCTCGCCACGGCAGCGGTCGCCGGCAGCATCAAAGTCTGGACGGCCGGTGAGTACATCACGGCCGCTGACCTCAACGCCAATTTCACCCACCTGCACAATACAATGGTCGGCGGGCACGGTCCCCGGCTCATCAACGCAGACGTGGCGTCGAACGCCAACATTGCAACTTCGAAGCTGGCCGCTGCGAGCTACATTCCGAAGGGGTGGGCAAGAATCTTGACCACGGGTCCGGCGGTCGGAACGGGCGTTGGCGTCTCGGCAGTCAGTCGCCCGGGCGGCACGGGCATCTATCGTCTGACGGTCCCTACGGCACCGTCCATTACGTACTATTCTGCGCAAGCCACGCCAGAACAGGGCGGCTACTGCTACGCAATTCAGTTCAACGTATCGACCATTGAAGTCACCTGTTACGGCACTTCAGGTGTCGCAACCGACGCCAACTTCAACATCGCATTCTGGGGGCTCTAATGGCTGACGAACAACCTACGTCTGCGTCGACTTGGGAAGACTACCGGTCGACGGTAGACCAGTACATCGGCCAGCTCTCGGACAGTGAGCGGCAGGCTCTTGAGGCCTACACGCGCGGGCCCGGCTTTGGCAACGCCAGTTCGACCGAGCAGAGTAACGCGGCGTACGAAGCGGCCAAAAAGACGCTAATGAACAAGTTCGGCTGGTCTGACAATCAGGCCGGCTCGTTCCTCGCAACCTCGTACAACGTCCGCCGCCACCCCGGCGAGCAGATTGGCCGAAACGCCAACAACGGCACGGTCGACGTTTATTCAGCCGACAAGGTCAACTGGAACGACCCCGCCGCAGTCAAGGCGTACTTTGGCGGCGGCTCGGGCACGGACAGTTCGGGCGTCGACTCGCTGACCGCTCGCATTAACGCTTTCGCGAACAGCCTGCTCGGTCCGGTCGACGCAAACGACCCGACCATGCAGATGATTTCCCGGAAAGCGACTGCCGCAGGTCAGGCAGCTTCCGGAACGGCGGGCATTCGGCAGTCGAGCGGCGCCACTCAGTACGGAGCGCAGGTCGCTGCCGAGAACTTGGGCCAGCAGTACCAGCTCCAGCGTCAGGCGTTGGGCAACCAAGCGCTCAGCTTGGCCAACCAGCGCGACCTCGGGCTGTCCGGTCTCAGCCTGCAGTACACCCAGCTCCAGAACGGACTGACTTCTGCCCAGAACGCGGCACAGGCGCAGCAGTACCAACAGGCCGGACAGCTGATTGGCGGCGCAGTCGGCACTGCAGCCGGTGCCTATTTCGGCATGCCACAGCTTGGACAGGTGGGCAGTTCGCTCGGCGGCGGCGTTGGGTCGATGATGGCCGGCAATCCTACGCAGGGCATGCAGAACTACAGCCAGCCGGGTCTCGGGAGCTACGGAAATAGCGGCTCGAACCGGTCCGGCGGGAGCGGATTCTAATGGCCGCATGGAACGAACCGCTCAACGGCGGACAGCTCATCCAGCAGGGGTTTACGGACCTCGGCGGAGCAATGCAACAGAAGTTGGACTACGACCGCGAACAGGAGCGCTTGAACGCGCCCGGCGATGCGGCCTTTGACCAGTTCATCAACCGCGTGCTGGCCGGCGAGGACCCGAACCGCGTGGCCGAAGAGGCCCGTCGGAACCCGCAGATTGCACAGTTGCTGCAGCAGCGGCTTGGTTCGCAAGGTGCTCAGCCTGTACAGACTTCGCAGCCGGGTGTCAACTGGCAGCAGTCCGGCGTTCCGCTGGGCAGCGGCCCCAGCGCTCAAATGCCGCAGCAGGCGCCCGCCTCGCAACCTGCGCCCCAGCAGTCCCTCGGCTCAATGGCCGCCCAGCCGTACCGAGCGCCGCCGGTCAGCAACGAACTGCAGGGCGCTCCGGGCGCCGGCGCGGGGATGCCCAGCCCCAGCATGCAGCAGTACCCGGCACCCAACAGCCTTCCGCCCGCGAACTACACCGCGCAGGGGCCGAATGGCGCAAGCGTGCAGGTCAGTCGGCCCGGTCCTGAACAGGCACCCGCTTCGGCCCCCCAGCCCGCTCCGCAGGAAGTCCGCCGCACCGTTCGGCAGCAGCAGCCGTATTGGGCCGCACTGCCCACGATGGTCGCTCAACAGGGCCAGAATCAGCGGGCGGACGGGAAGAATGACGCCGCAAACTACAAGGCAGAACTGACCGCCATGGTAGGCTTGCTCCGAGAGAAAGGCCTCGACGAGCGGCAGCAGCAGCAGGTTTTGGCGCAGTTCGCGGGGTACGACTCCAAAGAGCGGCAGGCCTTCTACAACGGCCTCAATTCGCTGGAGTCCGCGCGTATTCGGGCCGACGCAACGCGTGACGCCGCTGCAATGGGCGCGAGCGCGAGCCGGTACCGCACGGACGTGACGGCCGAAACCGCCGCGAACAAGCCGCAGGGTTCGGGCGAGAGTTCGGCAGAGAAGGAGCTGCGGTCGCTCATCAACGCCAACGCCAGCATCGTCGGCAAGCCCGAGTGGACGAAGGACGCTGACGCCACGGCCCAGTTTCAGGCCAACAACGCCCGAATTCAGGAGCTGCAGTCGGCAGTTGGCCGCCCCGTTGGGCAGACCAAGCCGGGCACTTCGCGGCCCGCCCCAGCCCCAAGCGGTTCGTCCGAACCGAACGTCAAGACCAAGGTCAGCGTCTCTCGGACGCAATCGACCAAGCAGCCCAGCAAGACCATTCGCGTCAAGCTGAAGTCGAACGGCAAGACCGGGCAGATTCCCGAGTCGTCGTTCGACCCCAAAACCATGGAACGCATCTGAGGATTGAATGGCTGACACGCCCGAAGGTTTCATCGAAGACAGCACGCCTGCCGGTTTCGTAGAGGACCCGCCGGATTTTGTGGCCGATGCCCCCGAGGGCGTGTCCGCCCCTTCCGCCCCCGCCGGTCCCAGCACGTTAGTTGCGGACCTCGTACAGTCCACGCAGCCGCGCACAGTCGGCAGCTTGGACGAAGTGAGCTTGGACCCCACGGTCCGTCCGTCTCGGCAACAGACCATTGATTCGCTCAAGTCGGGGGGAATTGACGGCGAGGCCGCCGGTGAATTGGGCGCCGGGCTGGGTGAGTTGCACCGAGAGCTTGTGGCTCCGGTCGACCGCTTCCAAAAGAAGCACATCGACCCGATTGTAAGTGCGTGGAAGACGCGAAACATGAAGGCCTACCAAGGCCAGCCCATGTCGACGTACGACCGCATGGCCACCGCTTTCGTGCCGTCCAAGGGGACTGTGCGTAGGGCTGGCGAAGTCATCACGTCAGTCAGCGGCGAGGACCTTGGGGCCGATAAGGCACAGTACGCTTTTGAGAACTTGGCCCGGCCGTTCATCGGCGAAACGACGGTCAACGAAGATGGGTCACAGGACCCGCTCGTGCGTGGGGTTCTGAACTCCGAAGAGAAGCGCCTCGGCACGAAGGGCGTTGCCTTTCAGCAGGCGTTCCTTCAGGGCGTGGGCAAGCTGCCCATCTACCTGATTCCGGGCGTCGGTGAGGAGAACATGGCCCTTCAGGGCATGACTTCCGGTGCCGCAATGGGCGCCGCTGAGGCCGTGCTTGATGGCAACTCTGCCGCCCAGTCTGGCCTTACGGGCGGTCTGTTCGGCGGCACGATGGGCGCTGCGCTTCAGGGCGCCGTTTCCGCGTGGAAGGCGGGCAAGGCTGCGCTCAAGAAGGGCCAGCCGCTCAGCGTGGCTCCGAAGCCGGCGGTCGAGCACGTCCCTGTGGGTGTTGTGCCTGCGGACGAAGTGAGCAAGCTGGCGGACGTGGCCTTTGAGCCGCCCACCCCCAAGACTGAAGTCGGCCCGATTCCCGAGGAAGTGACCAACACTGCGCCGCTTCCGGTCGAGAGCACTGCTCCCGGAATCGCGCCGCGCAGCGTAACCGTCAATCAGCGTGCGCCGAGCGCCCCCGCCGAACTGCCGGACGCGTGGAAGCCGCAAGCGACCCCGAACCCCAAGGGCGGCAACCCGGTCAAGAACAAGCCGGCCCCGACGTACGTTGCGGTCAACGTCTCGCCCGAAGGCGTGGTTGAGGCCAAGGCCGTGACGATTGGCGGCGACGAGCCCGTGGTCGAATCGACCAAAATCAGCAAGCGCAAGGCTGGGCAGCCGCCGGTCATTCTGACCAGCGAGTCCAAGGCCAACCTGACCCAGCTGATGAAAGACCCGGAGTTCACGGCCCGCGTTCTGGCCAACCCGGAAGGCCCGGAAGCCCGCGCACTGACCGAAGCCTTCCCCCAAGGCACGGACCAGACCACACTGCTGACCCCCGAGTCGAGCGGCGACGAGCTGGCTTTCGGCAGCATCCGCCTGCCCCGCGAAGCACGCAAAGTCCAAATCAAGGACGAGTCCGGCAAGGTACTGACCCTTGAGGTCGACAACGAGACCTATTACGGCCAAACCCGGCTGCTGGACATTGACGACCCCAAGCTGCAGACGCAGATGCTGCAGGACAAGGGGTTGGTCAAGGTTCGCGACCCGGAGTCTGGCAAGTGGGTGTACGGGTACCGGGGCAACGGCGAAATCCTGCCTCCCGACCCCATCGACAACATTCCAGATGCGGCCCCGCGCATCATCAAGACGGCTGGCACAGACGTTCGAGACACCAGCTACCACGAAATCCGCGACCTGCTGGAACGCCGGACCGACTTCCTCGACTCGCCCGAAGTCGCAACTCTGGTCGAGACGATTGACGGACCTCCGCCACCTCCGGCAGACCCACTGCCCGGCTCCCGCGCGGAGTTGGAACTTGCGGCTGGCGGAGCAGCCACCCAGACTCCGAACGTCGTGACTGGCGGGCCCCGCCAGTTCATGGGCGCTCCCGGCAAGCCGCCGATGCCGCCCACAATCAACGAGGTGCCCCGGCCCAGCGAGCCCAGCCCCGGCCAGATGCCACAGCACGCGAACCTCAAGGCCGAATGGACGGTCAGGGCCGGCCTCAAGAACGCGACCGCGAGCAAGAACGCGGAGCTGGCAGACGTTGCGGTTCAGGCGTACGCCACCAAGGCGTTCAAGGACGTGGATGCGCTCGTTGCCAAGAATTTCCGCGACAGTTGGCCGCAGCTGGCCAGCCTGCCGCAGCCCCGGCAAGACGCCATTCAGCGCAGCCTGAACGGCTTCCTTGACAACAAGCTGTCGATGCAGGAGTTGCTCGCGCAGACGCCGGAACTCATCCCGTCCGTCGCCCGCGAGCTGGAAGCGAAGCAATCGCAGATTCAGGCCGCTTGGGAGGATTTGGCGCAGAACTACTTCCCGGCCCTCGCTGACCCGGTCAAGAATCAGAATGCCGTTCTGGCCGGCCTTCGCGAGCCGAACCCTGACGACCTGATGTCGTTCGTGGTCCAGAAGCAGGTCCGCGCGGGCATGACGGACGCGCAGTGGGCCAAGACCCTTGCGGCTGACGAGTCCCGTATGGACAAGCTGGTCAAGGACGCCATCGCTTGGTACAAGGCTGAGGGCAAGTTCAAGAAGGCCGGAGACGAGGAATTGGCCGACCGCGCCCGTGCGGCAGTTGAGGCGGCCGCCGGGATTCGCGGCGTTGTCCCAATGCCGGAAGTCAAGGGCTCGTTCAAGCTTCCGAGCCCCGAACTGCCCGCTCAGTCCAAACTGGCCCCGTGGCAGCTTGAGGCCGCAGGTCTGGCGAACAACGCGTTTGAACGCATCGGCGCAACCGAGCAGAAGTTGCAGCAGCTCCGGGTCGTCGGCGAGATGTTCAACGACATCAAGGCAAAGGGTTGGGCAGTTCCGGTCGGCCCCGCTGACACGCCGCCCCCCGGCTGGCTGCAGGTGCCGTACTCTCCCGAGTACGGCAACGTGGCCGGCAACTACATTCACCCGGACGCGTGGGACGCGGTCATCACAGCCCCTGCCGCCCAGTCTGCCGCGAACAGCTTCCTCGGCAAGCTGCAGAGCCTGTACAAGTACCGCAGCACCGTGCTCAATCCCGCCAGCTGGTCCGCTAACGAGTTGGGCGGCATGCAGGGCGCGATGATGTCGAACCTCATCGACCCCATTCTCGAACCCCAGAAGGTCGTTCGCGGCTGGGTCACGATGTTGGACGACATGCAGGCGTTCCGGCTGCAGCCCGGCTTGGGCCAGAAGGGCGTTGAGGCCCAGCGGTTCGAAACGGCGCTCAAGAAGGGCATTGTAGGCAGCGACTTCAACACCAGCGACATGCAGCGGTCGGCCGGCGAATATGGCCGATTCCTGCGCAAGCAGGCCGGCATCGAAAAGGGCTGGCTGGAGCTTTCGCTGGAGTTCGCAAGTCAGGCCAAGGAGAAGCTGGGCAACACGTACGGCCTCCGCGACCAGATGTGGAAGTACGCCGCATGGTCCGCAGGGCTGGAAAAGGGCGGAATTGACCTCGCAACCGGTCAGTTGAAAGACCCCCAGTTGGCGCTCAATTTCTTGGCTAACCGGCCTGAAGCGGCCCTTTTCGTCGGCACCCCGGAAGCCTCGGCAGTGCTGAAGGAGATGGTCGAAACGGAAGCCGCACGCCGCGTCAGTCTGTCCTTCCCGATGCATGACCGGGTGGGTAAGAACATCGCGCGAGTGGCCAATACCGCACTCGTGGGTGTTGCCAACCCGTACCTCAAGACCACGGCCGAAATGTGGCGCAACTACGCCCAGCTCGGTAATCGCTTCCTGAACGAACCCGGCATGAAGTCCACGCTGGCCAAGTTCACAATGTACGCCAGTCTGGTCGGTGGCGGCGCTTACGCAAGCCGCCAGTTGAACGGCATGGAGTCGGACGAGCTTGACGCCAAGTGGGCCAGTGCCCCCGATTACGTGCGCGAATTCCGGCCCGGCCCGTTCAGTTTCGGGTTCCGAGACGACAGGGGTCGTGCCCAGTTCGTGGACATGAGCAAGGCGTTCGAGCCGCTCCGGTACATGTCCGGCGTGGAGTCGCTGAAGGACGCCCCGCTGACGGTCACGCGCAACATCTTCAACAGCCTCACCGGTGACCGTGCGCAAGTGTTGAGCGACCACTACCTGAACTCGGTCGGCCTCGGCAGCAAACAGTTGGCGGCTGGGCAAACCCCCACGTATTCGCAGGGCCTCGCAGCAGCGGCCAGTCTGGCCATCAAGGAGCTTGGGCCTCGCGTCATTCCGGCCTTCCTTGACGTGGCCGCAGACACCGGGCTGCTGTACAACGACCCCTCGCGCGCAGGTCCGGACGTTGGCCGCCAGCCCGCGTGGACCGCTGTGCCCAACATGCTTTTGGGGCGCGGCACCGTGGGCTACTACGGCAGCAAGGAAGACGCACAGACCCGGCTGCAGGCGGGCGAGTACAAAATCAACGACGCGACCCGCGCAATGGGCACCATTGGGGCCAAGACCGAGGGACAGAAGGTCCCCGGTACCTACGCTCCGTTCGACAAGAAGGCCGCTTTCGAGCGCCAAAAAGCAGAAATCAAGCGTCAGGTGGACGAGCAGCGTCGCCTGAACGACCTCTTCAAGAAGGGCATCAAATGAACAAGTTCCTCCTCGGTTTGGCCGTTCTGGCCGCAACTGTCGTACTGGCCGGCGACCAGCAGCTTGGCCGCTTCACGCTGTCGGGCACCGCCGCCTGCTTCAACGCCGGACCCAAGCGCAAGACTGCCATCCAGTGCACTTCGGACGCGTACGTGAACCTGTCGCCAGACGGCGTCAGTGACCTCCCGTCCAGCACCAACGGCGTTCTGGTCAGCTCTGGCAAGCTGTACGACGCGCCCACCGTGGCCAATACCGGCTATGTTTGCGCCGTTCAGGTCAGCGCTGGCGGCACTTGCACCGTGTTCGTCAATCGCGGTCCGACCGAGTAACGCACATGCTGGCACTCATTGCTGGACTCGTTCTCGCCCAGCCTAATGTCAAGCCTCTGCGGCCCAATGCGTGGCCGCAGTCGCTGACGTACGAGAACGGCACATACATCCGGCCGCGCGAGTTTCGGAGTGACGGCCGGTACAGTCGAGTCACCAACTCCGGGGCCGCCAACTTCGCCTCCTTCGAATTCGCGCCCGCCAACGGCACCGGCATGGGTAGCGAGTGCGCTTGCACCACGCCCACGGGCGCGAAGGGCGAGACGATGACCTTCACCCGCGCGTCCGCCGCGACGTGCACCAAGGGCACGAACGGCCTGCGTACCACCGGCATCGCCAACGGCGACCTCGTGCAGTGCACGACGAATCAGCCGCGCGTGGAGCGTGACGCGAACGGTGTGCTGGGCTTGCTGGTCGAGTCGTCGCGGACGAACGTGCTGCTGCGCAGCGAGGAACTCGACAATGCCGCGTGGACCGCCTCTGGCGCGACTGTGACGGCCAACACGCAGACCGCCCCGGACGGCACCGTGTCGATGGACACCATCGCCAACTCAGGCGCAGCGGCGGGCAGCGTCTCGCAAACCGTCAGCGTGGCTTCTGGTTCGCCGGTGACAATGGCGTGTTACCTCAAAGCCGGAACCATCACGTCAGCGAACCTCATCGTTGATGGCACTTCCTGCAACTTCACCAGCCTAAGCGGAACCGTTGCAACACGCGGTGTCTGCGCCAAAGCCGCCGCGTCGTCTGCGTCCATCGTCGTATCCGTGCAGGTCGGCGGCTCTGTTGCGGCGAACTCAATCATTGCATGGGGCTGTGACGTGGCCTCGAATGCCTCCTACGCCACCGCGTACATCCCCACCACGAGCGCAGCGGTAACGCGAGCAGACGAGTCGGCCTCATTCGCCTCTGTTTCGATGAATACATCGCCGCTCTCGATGGCGCAGTCGTGGACGCTTGAGTCGAATGTGTACTCGGCAAGCAATGGCTTCCCGGCAAGTTTTCTGCTGAATGGCGGAGGGCAGACAGGGCTCTACTTTGAGCCAGCGATTCCTGGAATCGTCTGTTTATATCGCTCTGGCACTCCACAGGATTCGCTCAACACGACTCCCATTCCGGGAGCGCCCGGAACTGTACGCAGTTGGTGCGACTACGACGTAACGAACGCGACTCCGTCGCTGCTTGTTCAGGGGTCGTGGAACGGGACGGCGATGAGTGACCGTAATACCACGTCGTCGACCTCCACGACCGCGACTCCGGTGTTTTACAGCAATCAGTTTTTCCCCATCATTTACTCACAGCTTTGTCTGGACCCGACGCTGGGGCGATGCCGATGAACACGACGCAGAAAGCAGTGCTGGGTGTGACCCCATGAACAACGCACAAAAACTATTGGCCGCCCTGACCCTTGCGTCAGTTGCGGCCACGGTCGTGGCAGAAGAAACACTCAAGGCTAGCCCTACGCAGCAGGTCGAAGAAGAGGTCACTGGGCTGATTGCAGTGACCGTTCCGCAAATCGTGACTGTCGCGGCCGGCACCCCGTCGTATGTGGTCAGCCTTGAGGACGGCGGCACGATGTACATGACAAACGCTACGCCAGACGCAGGTTGGGGCAAACTGGCGGCGGGCGGTTGTGTGCGGCGCAAGGAAGGCGGCAGTTCGGTCACTTGCCGCAGACGTGACCCAGCGAACCCACTCGACCTCGTGGGGCAGGTCATCGCCGAACTCAACAGGTTCCCTGCGGACATGGCGCGCCCGGCGGTCAACGACTGCGAACCTTGTGCCTGCGCCGTGTTTCAGGGCGAGGAGGCCAACATGGACGAGAACACGATAGTCAACCTTCTGGTCGGGGTGATTGCGCCATGAAAGCCCACTTTTTCGAAATCGCCGGCGATGTAGTTCTCGGAGCTTTGGCCTTCATTTTGTCGATTGGCGCGTGTGCGCCCAAGGCGGTTTGCAATGATTCAGAAAGGACCGCCCCGAAAGCCGAGCTTCACCGAGCTTCCGGCCGTTAAGCGGGCGATCGGCATCGCACGAGCAAAACGCGCCCTCATCGCAGTCGTGGTGGGGTGGGCGCTCGGCCTTGCGTGCCAGTTCGCGCCTGAACCGTGGGTCACGCCCTGCCGGATTGTCGCTAAATTGATGGCCCTCGTCGGAGGTGGCGTATGAAGACGTTCAAGCTGCGAGACATTGTGCGGTCGATGGAAACTGACCGCCACAAAATCCGCTTTGACGTGTCCGTGCCGACTGCGCTGTCGGAACTGACCAACGACCTGCCCGCATCCCCCAACGCTTACCTGTCCGCCGCGCTGGGGCCCACACAGCCCGCCAAGGCAACCCCGGGGGCGGACGATACGGCCAACTTGGCGATTGGGACGCCGGGGGCAAACCTCAACTTCACGGTTTCGACCCCCAACGCAACTCCAAACACGTACGCCGGAAAGTACTTGATTGCCGCCAGCGTGACCGCAAGGGTCGAAGGCACAATCACCGGATGCACGCTGACCCTGCAGATTCAGGTCAACGGAACCACAATCGCAAGCAACGCGGTGTTGATTCCTGCCGTCGCGAACCCTGCGGTCTCGATGTCAGCTACGGCAATTGCGGCCCTGCTGACGACAGACCTCGTCCGGATTCGCGTGGTCAACACTGCATACACCGGCTCAGTGCTGCCGACGTACACGGGCACGCTGACCATCACCTACGTGGGGCCCTGAATGGACCGCAGATTCAACAAAAGCCCCGGCCAAAGCCTAACCTACCGGCCCAGTTTCAAGGCTGGTCCGGACCGGGTTCGAGACATCTGTCTGGCGCTCGACCCGGAGCACAACCCCCGCTACCTGCGCAACCAGCAGGGACGGGGCGAGACGTACTGCAACATTTTCGCGTCCGACGTGTGCGACCTGTTCGGAGTTCCGCCCAGCCACACCCAGCCCGGCTATGAGCTGAACGCCAACGGCATGGTGCGCTGGCTGACGGACAGCGGGCCAGAGTTCGGTTGGGTCGCGGGGGACGCAAAGACGGCGCAGGACGCCGCCGCTCGGGGCCACTTGGTCCTGCTTGGCTACGACAGCAAGTCCAGCAAGCCCGGCCACATCGCGGTCCTGCTGCCGGAGGGGACGCTGGCGCAGGCTGGCGCAAAGAACGGCATGGGCCTGACCGTTGCCTCAATCTTTGGCAGGTTGCCCACGCAGTATTTCATCCAAATGTCGGGGGGCTCACACGGGCCCGAAGTCGAGGCCTGAGATGGCGTACGACCCCAAGAAGCAGCCCAATTACTTGGGCTTGAACTACCAACGTAACGACCCAAGGCGCATCAAACCGCTCTCTGGGTGGAGTCCTATTGCAATGGCAACTGAACAGAACGAAGTGACCCCGGCGGGCGACGGCAGCGTTGCGAGCCAGAAGCTCAGCAGCATCCTTGCCGTCCTCAAGATTGTCGCGGCGGCCCTTGCGGCCGTCTCGGCCACCATCATCGCGGCTGCGGCCTCGGGCACTGCGGTCCCGGCGTGGCTCATCAGCGTCTGCACGGTCATCGTGTCGCTGGCGTCGGCCCTTGGCGTGGTCAGCTCTGGCGTGAAGGCCAAAGCGTCCAGCCCCAGCGCTGACTCGCTGAAGTAACGAAATAGGCGTTCGGGCGGGCGGCCCGAAACGACAAAAGCCCCGGCCGGACCGTTAAAGGTCTAGCCGGGGCTTTCTTTTTGCCTTCAGTTCAGCTGGTGGTCAGGCTCTTCGTCTTCCAGCAGTGGCATCTGCTCAAGCAGCTCGGTCATGAGCAGGTCCGACTCGTCGTCCTCGCTCGACAGTGCGACCAGCACGGTCCGCAGGGCAAGGCGCAGGGTTTCGGCTGAGTCGCGCTCGTCCGGGGCCACCACAAGGTCGATGATGCCTGCCGCCAATTCCGCAACTTCCTCGCGGTCAAGCGGCGGGCCTTCGTTGGGCGGGTAGCTCATTCTTCCTCCAGCACGTCAATCAGTCGTTCCAAGTACCACTGGCATTTCTTCAAGTCTTCCAGCCCGTTCTTGCGCGACCAACGGGACAGGTACTTCATTGCGTTCCCCTGCAGGTAGCCCTTGAATGCTTCGGCCGACATGCTCGACTCAATGGCGTCAATCGTCTCGACCTTGCCTTGGTAGTGGGCCGGCTTGTTCACGGGGTCGTTGGGCCGGCCGTTGGCGTACTTCGGGTCGATTTTGCAGATGGGGTTCAGCTCGTATTGCGAGTCGTCTGACGTTTCGGCCACTGTGTGGGCCGACGTGCGTGAGATGTTGGCCTTGTTGTGGTACTTCTGCCCCACGTTGCTCGGCCGGTCCGGCGCAGTGGGCCGAGGGGGCGGAATGTTCGACGCCACTTCGCGGCTAACTTGGGTGGTGGGCTCAAGTTCGGACGGTCCGAAAATGCCGTTTTGGGCGGCGTGGTTCTCGAACTTCACGAGATAGCGTGACGGGTTCTGAGTGAACAGACGCTCTACAATTCCGTAGAGCCCCCAGCCTGTGACCCACACCCTCTCCCCAACCTTGAATTCCTGCCGCAATGTTGCAACCAAGGGACCCCCGAAATCGAACGACAACTGGTTAGTTTCCAAGCAACACCCGCGCTTCCGGCTTACTGAGCATGTTCGACCGCTCCCGACTCCAGCCTCCGCACGACTGACACTGCAGTCGCTGGAAGACTCCCGTATTCGATACAGCAGTCCCGCGCTTCTGCAAGTCCTCGCTGCCGCATTTCGGACAGCCGGACCCCATCGCAATGTTCGGGTGGTTCGCGACCCACGGCCGGAGTTTGAGGTAGACGGCTTCCGTGGCCAACACGTCCTGCTTGTTGTACTTCTCCATCTCGTCCCAAGCCTCCGCGTTTCCGCGCAGACATTCGGACCAGAGCGTGAAGCCGGGGAACTTCCCGTGCGTCAGCTTTTCGTGGCCGGCCAGTTTGGCCAGATACTCCAGCTTGTTCGAGCTGAACGCGAAGTGCCGTTTGGCCACCTCCCGCGTGTCGACGTGTCGGATGGGGGAGTAGGGCGGGATGCCGTGCTGCAGCAGCCGGGCGTCGATTTTCGGGATGTCGAACCGCTTGCCGTTCTGCGTGACCACTACGTCGGCCCGGTCGAGCAGCTCTTGCATGGTGAGGCAGAGCCATACGTCGTCTCTGGCCCCGCTGGGTTCGTCTCTGGTCGACAGCACGAACACGTCCCGCTCCCCGAGCCACTTCCAGCTGGCGCAGAGGATGGTCCAGTCGTGGTCGACTTGGGCGGCTCCGATTGACTGGTCGCCCCAGAGCTGCCAGACGTTGGCGTTGATGGGGGCAGTTTCAATGTCCAGAACGAGGACGGCCAACGCAGGGTTCAACTTGGGGGAAAGGCCATGCCGCACCTCAGTCGATGTCTTTCCAGCTTTGGTTTTTGGATGAGTAGATTTCTTTGCCGTCTGATGGGAACGAGCGCGTGCGGCCATCGATTGTCCACTCCGAATTCAGAACGTCGGCCATGATGTGCTTCACTTTCGGGGTCAGGTCTTCGGGGCATTCCACAATCAGAGCATCGTGGATGTTCAACACCAGCCCCGCGCTTGGCCCGACCTCGGCAGCCAAGCGGTCGTGCAGTTTGACAATCTCGTAGTTGATGATGTCCGAAGCCGTCCCCTGCACGGGGTAGTTGCAGGCCTCGTTGAGCGTGGGCTTGACCGGGTACGTACGCCGACGCCGGCTGAGCCGCGTCTCGCTGTACCCATCGGCCAGCACCCGCTTCAGTTCGGTGTGCCAGTAGGCGACGGTTCCGGGGTAGAGCCGGTCGAACTGCTTGACGAGGAGCTGCACTCGGGAGTAGGTGAACTTTCGGTCCTGCCGCAGTGCCTGCTCAAAGATGGTCGGCCCTTCCGCGCCATACTGCCTTCCGAGATGAATAATTTTGCAGCTCTTTCTTGCACTTGGATTGTCTCGCTTAACGTCAACTTCAGGTCCGAAGCCAAACCAATTTCGTGCGTCGAAGGAGTATACGTCACCAGTATCCAGTGCACGCTGGAGTTCGCTGTCACCCGCAACTGCAGCCATGACACGAAGCTCGAACTGGGATTTGTCTGCGTAGACCCACGCGTTTCCGGGAGCTGGACCGTAGCCTGCACGTAAATACCTCTCAATGTTCATCACGTTGGGGGAACTGCATGCCCAGCGGCCAGTTTCAGCGCCCGCCGAGTTCCAGCCCGGCCGCAGCCGGCCGTCGTCGCCAATCGCTTCGTCAATCAGGCGGGACTCGACGTAGCCGAGCCGCTTCTTCTCTTGCTGCAGGCCCCACCACACGTCGATGATGGGGGCCAACTCTTCGGGGCAGCCGCCGCCAACGAGCAGAGTCAGGAGCGAATTCTCGTCGACCGAAATCGTCTCCTTGTGCTCGTTGGTCCATGCGTGCTTGTTGAGCGGGTCCGGCAGCTCAAAGCAACGGATGCCTTCCTTCTTGTGCCGCCGGAAGATGAGGGCGCGCATCGCATTGTCCGTGCAGGCGAAGTTGTCGTCTTCCACGGCCGCGCACAGCAGCTCCTTCATGGCCTCCACGTTCTCGCGCAGGTGTTCGGCTTCCTGCCTGCGCCAGCCTTGGTCGACCCAAATGCCTCGCGTGTGCATGGCGGCCGCAACTTCGGCCAGCCGCTTCTGCGTACCGTACAGTTCCGTTGTGCGCTCGTCCAATTCCGAGCGCATGCGATGGAATGCCCGGACCGTGACCTGCGAGTCCTTGGCGTTGTACTCCTGCAGTTCGGTCAGGTCGGAGGAGTCCCAGCCTTTTTCCTCCGCATCATCGTTCTGTTTAGTCTTCCAGTCCGGAATGTCTGTATACAGAGAGCCGAGATAGCGAAGGCTGAGACGAGAGGTAGAAGACAAAGCGCGCCGCATGTCGCGAGTGTCCTCCCAATTCGCACAGGCCATCCCGTAGCGCTCCAGAACCCGGAGGTCGAACCAAGGTCCGTTGTGCAGGACTTTGAGCACGCCCGGGTCCGCCAGCACTTCGCGCACCGCTTGCCGTGTGTCTTCATTGGCCAACTCCCAGTGCATCGAAACGCCAAACGACTCGTTGGACAGCGCGATTGTCTTGAGCTTGGCCCGCGTAGGGTCGAGGCCGGTCCAGCTGCGTTCGTCGCAGGCGGCCGTCTCGATGTCGAGCCCGAGCGGGGCCCGAAGGTCGCGGAGGGCGCGGAAGTCGGCCGCCGTCCCCCACGCCTTTGCGACCCCGAAGCCCGGACCCAGCTTGCCGTGAACCAAGCGCCCGAACTTCGCCACATCGGCCTGCCACGTGCCCAATTCGCGGGGCAGGCCGAAGATGGCGGTTCGGGGTGAGAGGCAGCGTAGGAGGCTCACGGCTTGCGCTTCCTGCTCTCAATGTCTTCCAACCAAGCAACGCAAACCGCAGCTACCTGCGTCAGCTCGGCCGCAATTGCCTCTTCCCCCGCGTACGCCTCTTCCAACACCTCCGCGACCTCCTCCAGCAGAATGAGCGCCCAACTGACGCCCTTCAGCCGAACGAAGTAGTCATTGACTTCGCGCACGTCGCGGATGGGCTTGAGCAGGACCCGCTCAGCTTCCGTCGCGGTCACGTCCGGGTGGTGCTGCTCACCCCACTTCCGCGTCTGACGCGCCCTCTCCGCCACTATCTTCGTCAGCTGGTCCATCTGCGCCTTCGGGACCACTGTCCGCTTCTGCGGCTTTTTGGGCGTCGGCCGACTTGTTCCAGATGGCGTCTTTGAGCGTCCAGTCGGCATCTACGTACCCTCGTTTCGCGGAAAGGCCGCGCTCAGTTCCGAGCACGGAAAGTTGGGCCCACTTGCCCGCCAACAGCACGGGCAGAGCGGGGTCGAGCTTGGACAAGGTTTGCTGAACGAGCGGCCGGCAGCAGTTCGTGGCCTTGCGCGCCTGCACGTTTTTGAACGGGAACGGCGCCTGACAGGCCCAGCTTTGCACGACGGCAAGCTGGGACAGGCGCAGGCCGCCGGCGGCAAATGCGGACTCGACCGGCCCCCGGATGTTGCCGCTCAGCGGCTCCCCAGTGCGCACGTCTTCCCCGCTCGGCCCGCCCTCCAGCACTACCACGCCCACGGGGGAGCGCGGCAGGCTGGGGACGAGGAAGCGCTGGGGTTGGCCGTCCTTTGCGAGCGGGCAGCTTTCGCACTTGCAGCCCGCGCTTTGGAACGGCTCCGGCTTCAGCGCTTCTTCAGGCGGACTGCCGCACGTTCCTTCTTCATCGCGTGCAGCTTCGCCGTGTCGCACTTGAAGATGTAGTCCGTCTGGCCCCCGTCCTTGGTCATCAGGGTCAGCACAATCTTGTGCGCCGACACCGACTTCAGGAGGAACGGCAGAATTCCGCCGTTTGCGTCGCTTGGGTCCAGCACCATCCACAGGCTGGCTCCCGGCGGGATTGCCGTCCGCTGCCCGTTCGAGTTCGTCAGGAGCGCGAAGTGCGGCTGGCTGGGGGCCTTGCCCTCCAGCGTCGTCTGCTGCGGCAGGAACGGCATTCTTAATTCTCCTTGCCATCGGCAGTCTCAGACTGGCCCAGCAAGCTCAGCACCTCAAGCTGGAGCTTCTTGATTTCCTTCGCCTGTTCCTTGAGCTTCCCGAACAGGTTGTGGTCGACGACCTTACGGCCAATTTCCGCAAACTTGCCGTCCTTGGCCTGCTCTTCCGCGATGTCCGCCTCGTCTTTGGCGCGCTGTTCACGGAATTCGCGCATCTTCTCGTTGACCATGCGCTGGACCTGCTCCAGTTCTTCCAAGTCGTCCGCGTCGAGGAAGATGGTCACCTTGGCCAGAATGCCAAGTGTGTCAGCCGGTCCCATGTCGGCCAAGTCACCGCTCTGCTCGTCCGAGCTGGCACTGTACGTCACAGGCAGCCTGATTGGCTGGGTATCGAGCAACAACAGGTTGCCACGGTCCGCGAAGTACTGATTGAGGTAGTCAACGGCCGTGGGGGCCGTCTGGAGGTCAAGCTTGGCCATGTTGTCCAACACGGTCTTTTCGGTCAGCAGCAACCGCGCCTGTGCCTCCGGGTCCAGCGACTCGCCAACGATGCCGTCCGGCGTGAACAGGAGCTGGCGCACGCCGTTGAAGGAGCCCTTGTCAGTTGCGGTCACGATGTGGCCGGGGTACCGGTCCATCAGCGTTTTCTGGGCGGCGATTTCGCGACCGACGTGGCGGGTGGAGGCGGTCAGCAATTCGGTCGGGTCAAAATTCAGCAGTTCGTCGCTCATTCAATCTCCTCAGTCGGGGTTTCCACTTCTTCGCTCAACACTGCGCTCACTCGGACGTTCGTGCCCGGCTTTGCAATCAGGTACGACCAGTCAACGACCGACAAGGTCAAGTGCTTGACCGTGCCGTCCGATTCGAACAGGTTGAACACCACAAAAGCCTCCCCTTCCGCGTGCAGAAGGGACAAGCTGGCGTCAACTTTGGTTTGTAGCATCAGGGCAGTATCTTGGGTTCGGTCAGTGTGACGTTGTCCGGCAGGGGTTCGGGGTCCAACACATCCATTGAGACGCGCGTCTTGACCGTCCACTGCACGTCTCCGAACAGGCTGTCTCGGTAGCGGACCAGTTCGATTGCGGCCTTTGCGTCAACTGCAACAACGTCCGTGTAGGCCACTGCGTCCACGTCGGCCCAGACTCGGAACTTGGTCACTCCGCCTCCCGGACTTCCAGTCGGTACGCCGTGTCATACTTCATGGCCAGCATGTCCGCATCGGACAGCTTGCCCGCCTTGTGCAGCGCCTCCAGCTTGGCGTAGTTGGCCTTGTACTCGATGTTGGGGTCGCACCCATCGGCCAGCGGAATGCCGCGCTTGTTCAGCAGGGGCACGACCTTCTTGGTGTCGTACCCAGTGCGCGAAATGACGGCCTTGACTTCCATGCCGTCCAGAACGGCCCGCTTGCTGCCCTTGTCCCCGACAGGTTCGCCGGCGGTCGACAGCTTGAGCAGGAGCATCTGGCGGACCTGCTGGTCCATCTCGTCCGACAGCTTGACCATGCCCTTCACGAAGGCATGAACTTTCGCCGCCTTCTCGGGCGTCAGGTTGGCCGTGACTTGCGCCAGTTCCTGCAGGGCGGTGTGGACCTTGGCCTGCGCAAGTTGGATTGAGTCAGTCATCGGCGACCTCTGTTGCAATGTCGTCCTGAATAGCTTCAAGCTCTTCTCGAACGTATTCGAGCATCAGCAGCTCATCCTCTGCGGCCAACGTATCATCAGCCAACGTGGTTGCGATGAGGTCTGCAACTGCCTGCGCCAACTTGCGGCCACGACTGCGAACGTATGCTTTGTCTGACATGTTCGGCTCCTTTACGCAGAAAGCCCCCGCTCTCGTACGGACAAGCGGGGGCCTTCACGCGACTAGTTAGTTGTTGCTGGGGCGCTTGAATGACTTGATTTCGTTGCGGGCCTCGAAGTCGCCGCTCGCCGCCTGAATCTTGAGCAGCGCGCGAACTTCCTGACCAGCAGCTTCCGTCAACCACGACTTCACCGCCTCGGGGTCAAGGTACTCCAGCGTGACATCGTTGCCATTCTCGTCGCGCGTCTGCTGACGCACGATGGGAGCCTGAAACTCAGCACCGAGGCCCTGCGCAAAGTCGACGATGCCGCCCTTGCGATTGGTGCCGACCACGCCGTCACGCCCCGCCTTCCGGTTCAGGAAGAACCGGGTGAAGATGCGACGGTTCTTCCCGCCTTCGGTCGTGGCCGATTCCAGCACCTCGAACGAGACGTTGATGTACGGCACCGAGCCGGGAACCTTCTTCTGGGCAATGCTCGCGTCATTGCTCAGTCGCAGGCCGTACTCGCCAGCGGTGAGGGGGGCCGGGCCCGAGGAAACGCGCTCTTCAGTCGTCGAAAACACAGCTTCGCCAGTCGCAGTCATGTGTGCTCCTTGGAGTTTACTTCAATCAACCACGTGTCCACGCGTCTTTGATTTGCTACGGCAACAGCAACGCGTTTGTACTGTTGCCCATCTTTAGTAACCGTCTGACGAGCAAGCGCAAATCCCATTGCGCTCATTCTGTCCCGGAGGCTGAAAAAGAGGCCCCGGTCCATCGTTCTTGCGAACTCCACCCACCCGAAGGGGGGCGGGCCCAACTCAGGCAGGTGTTGCAGCAGCCACTGCTGGAGCGCCGTAGCGTCCCACTTCATAACCGAGCTTTTCCGCAATGACCACCAAGTCCGTTTCTTTGTCGGCCAGAACTGACACCCCGCGACCCCCGGCGTGAAAGTCGAGCGTGGGCTTGGTGTTGATGCTCACCTTGTCCACCTGCGTGCCCTCGAACTTCGCCATCTCTCGCTGCAGCTTGAAGACGTGGCCCACGTTGTACGCGAAGTTCTGTCCGGTCTTGCCTGACAGGCCAAGCGTCTCCTTGGCGTCCTCGCCGCTCCCCTTCGTCACATGCCCTTCCCAGAAGGTGTGGTGGGTCGGGGTTTGAATCAAGTTGCGGATGTACGACAGGCGGCGGCCAAGTTCGGACCACTTCGGGATGCTCATGCCCGTGCCCTTGCCGCTTGCGCTGGGCGGCCCGGACAGGCCGTTGAGCAGTCCTTCGCCCAACCCCGTGCTTGAGCTGATGATGACCGCATGGACGCCGGGCAGCTTGGCGATGTTCTGCTTGATGGTGTTCAGCTCCTTCACCACCGCGCTGTGGAACGTTTCGTCCCATTCCATCGTTTCGCCGGACTTGGCCCGCGCCGACTCAAGGTCGTAGATGTTGATGTCCAGCGCTTCTTCCGGCTTCTTGAGTACGCCGGTCAGGAAGTTGGCCAGACCGCCCACGAAGTCTTGGTCGAAGCCAATGACGTGCAGATGCTTGGGCGACGTGACCAGACCATACTTCTGGCCGGGCATGTAGCCGAGACACTGGGCAGTCAGGGTCGTGGTCTTGCCCATCTTGGCCGGGCCGACAGCAAGGGCTGCAAGATACTTCTTCTTGTTGGTCTGCATGGACTTCAGGCTGACGGCGCTCATTCTTCGTCCTCGTCCGGGTCGTCCACGTCGTGGATGTCAAAACCCTCGAAGCTATAATCCCACGAACCCTCTACCGCGCACTCGGCCTCGTCTTCGAGGCGAACGCCAAGCTTACCCTTGAACCCGTCCTTCGAGAAGGACCAATCCTTGGGAACTTCCATTTCGAACTCGACCGAATGTTCCGTGGTCACCACCCCACGCACAGTAATCGTCTTCGTTTCAGTGCTCACAGAACTCTCCCAAGTGCGAAACCTGCCAGACCGATTGCAACCGCAATCATTCCCACAACAGCCAGAATAAGCCCCAAGTTCGGGTCCTCATACCTGATGTATTTCTGCCCGTGATAGTTCAGTTCGGAACCATCCATAGACAACCAGAACATGTCATGCCGGAGCTTCCCAGTCTCTCGGCTGTTCATACCCAAGGCTCCGTTCCCGGCTCGAACTCCATGTCCGACAGCCGAACTCCATCCGCATTTACGAACTCTGACGCAGCTGATTGCCCGTGCTGACACAAATTCCGGTAGGGGCAGGCGACGCGGCCAAATGCGCCGGGACGCGTGCAGGCCGTGAAGTTGCGGTTGGGCAGGCCCTCCCCCAGCTCCGTAAAGAGCTGCCGGCGTTGCAGCGCGTTGGCCAATTCAGTCTGCGCCCGTTCCAGCTGCTCCGGCGTGAAGTGAATCGGCACCCGCGCGAATTCGGCCTTCTTGCCCTTCTGCGGCTTGACGACGATGTCCAGCACGGTTCCTGACACGGGGCCGTACTTTGCCTCGCCCTGCTCGGCCAACTTCCACAGAATTTGCTGGAGCATTGTCTGACCGTGGTAGCTGTACTGCTGAATCACGTCGTTGACGTTCTTGTTGGTGGTCTTGCACTCGCCGATTCCGAGCTGCATGCCGAGTTCGGGGTACATTCCCACGTCGTCGAGCCGGGCCGTTCGCTCAGTAAAGCGGCCGCCAAGCTCAACTGGTCCCAGCATGTGCTCGACGGAGAGGTGCGTAGGTCGGCTGCGAATGGACCAGTGGTGGATGTACTGGTCCAGAATGTCCAAAGCGAGGTGCTCGATGTGTTCCCCAATCGGCAGCTTTTGCTCGCCGCCAACTTCGCGCACGTCGTCCTTGATGAGCTGCCAACTTTCGACGCTGAGCGACTGCTCCTGCTCGAACCAGCGCGCACGACCGGCGTGGACCATGCTGCCCAGCACGAGCGCTTCCGGCGCCTCGTCTTGCGGCATGCTGAGCTTATGGACGTGCTTGTACGTCCACTCCTGCTCACATCTCATCCACGCTTCCATCTCGCTCCAGCCGAGGCCGGAGGCGCCGCCCTTGCTGAATAGGACGCTCAAGCGGGGAACGCCTTTCGCAACACGGCGGTCTCGTCCACCAGAGTTTCGTCCAGCATCGAAAAGAACAAGTCTGCGGCAGCCTGCTCTGCCGCCTCTCCGTGCGTTGTACGAATCTCGCCGTTGTCCATCGTGGCCAGCATCAACGCCAGCTCCACCTCTGTCAATTCAATCACATACGTAATGGCTTGCTCGCGCTTACTCGTCTTCATCTTCCACCCCTTCTGACTTCAGTTGTTCGGCCATGGCCGCAAGTGCGGCCGCTTCAGAAGCTGCGAAGGCTGGCGCAGAGAAGGCGTCATTCAGGGCCGAAGCCTCGTCGTAGCCCATGGTCTGCGTCCACTGGTCCAGCTTGTCGACCACAATCTCAACTGCCTTACGGTCCATCGAATCTTCCATTGCGACGAAGATGGCGGTCACCGGCTCGGTTTGACCCGTGCGGTGGACGCGGCCGACAGCCTGCAGCATCTCCAGCGGGACCATGCTGATGGCGTGGAAGATGACCGTCGACGCCACCAACTGCATGCCGTTGATGCCGGTCGACGCAGCGCCCAGCGTTGCGACAATGCTGGCGCCAGTCTTCTGGGCGCGCTGGACCGCAAGGTCGCGTTCCTTGTGCGAGTCTTCGCCGGTAATGACCTCGACCTCAAGGCCCTCGTCGCGCATGGCTTGCGCAATGGCGTGCGCATCGGACCGCATCCACGTGAACACCACGCTGCGAGTTGCGGCAACGGCCAGCTCGACCACTGCGTCCATCTTTGCCGCGAGTGTCGCTTCCATCGCCGGCTGCCACTTGACCTGCCCGAGCACGTGCGCGTTGAACAGCTGCTTGGCGGGCTTGGTGCCGGGCACCCAATGGATTTGGGTGGTCTTGGCCGGCATCTGGTCCTTGATTTCCGCCTTGGTGCGGCGGACCATCACGTACTTCAGGCGGTGCCGCAACTCCTCGGAGTTGGAGATGCCCGAGTTGTCCTTGCCACCCCACTGGTTCACGAACGCCTTGCAGTAGTAGTAGTCGAACACTTCCGCGTTCCCGAAGCGGTGCGTGCCGAACAACAGCTTGAGCAGCATGTAGAAGTCGCGCGGGCGGCTCCACATCGGAGTGCCGGTCAGGCCCAAGCGGTAGCGGGCACGGGCGGTCACGGTCAGCAGCGCTTCCCCGCGCACGGTCTTGCGGCCGCGCAGGTTGTGCATTTCGTCCATGACCACGAAGTGCGGCGTGTAGCCGGCCGGCAGTTTGCCAACCAGTTCGTAGCTCGTAATCACAATCTTGTCCGCCTGCGTCACTTTCGCGGCCTTGGCGCCAGTCTCGACCAGCGTCGGAACCACGTCGGTCCACTTCTCGACCTCACGCTTCCATGAACGACGCACGGAAGCGGGGCAGACAATCAGCAGGGGGATGGGTCGCTCAAGCGCGTTCCAGACCCCAAGGGTCTGCACGGACTTGCCCAGACCCATGTCGTCGGCCAGAAGGGCTCCGCCGTCCCGCTGCAATCGGTTGGCGATGGCAGTCACCCCCTCCACTTGGAACGGACGGAGCCCTTCGATATAGGCCGGCCGATGTGGCGCGCTGAACAGCTCTTCCGCACTCGGCACGGCCTGCGCGGCGAGTTTGGGAGCAAGCCAGCTGGCCGCGTCGACGGGCCCGAACCCGGTCGTGTCGCCTTGGAGGCGGACGCCCGGAATCGCAATAAGACTGCGCGGCCCAATGATTTGGTATTCGTTACGCGAATTGGGAGTCACTGAGCCGGGCATCTTTCACTTACCTTCCTTGGCCTTCTGCGCCGCGTGCCAATCTTCCATCGCCTTCGCCGACAGCTTCGCCGACTCTTCCCACTGCCGGCAAACCTCGGCATCGCACTTGTCGATAAGGGCCGCAGCCTGCTTGACGTACAGGTCGTGGTTTCTAAGGTTTCTAAGGTCGACCTCAAACATAATGTCGCTCCTGCCCACAGAAGCAACCGCCAAATCCGCGTCCATGCGCATCAACTCAAGGGTAACTTCGAGCAGAGTCATGTCACTCCCCCTTCACTGCGCGAATACACTCTACGTTTCCGTTGCAGGACTGGACTTCGGCCAGCTTTCGGGCCTCGGTCTTGGAGTCGCTGACGGCCGAACACACGACTGTGACGATGACGAACAGCGCCACGAGCGCGGCAACAATCGCACCAGTCTTATCCGCCGAATTCATAGTTAGCGAACCATTTTGGTAAGGAGTGAGGCGAGAGCAACTTGGCTGTTCGGCCCGATGCGGAAAATCTTCACGCCGTTGAAGTACACCGCGACGTCCCTACCTTCCTTGGAGAACACCAAAGTCTCTTCCACGCCAGTGCTGGGGCGAATTCCGCTGAGCAGCACCTCAAGCTCAGTGTATTCGAGCTTCTCTTGGTCGTATTGCGTAGTAATCAAGACACTCATCAGTTCAATACCTCATTCTTCGTGTTCGACATCGCGGGGTCCGCCTTCGCCATCCCAAGGTCCAGCTCTTCCAGCCGCGCCGACCACTTCTCAATACACTTGGTGGCGCTCCCAATCAAGATAGACAGGCTCGCGGCTTCCGCAAGTTTGTCCCCTGCGCCGGCTTCCGCGCACATCGCGGACAGGACGCCACTGTCGCCCAGCGTCGTGCAGCTGAGGTCGCCCGGCCGGACTCGCGCCCTGCCTTGGCCCTCAATGCGGACCTTGTTGCGCGCGAGGACGGTGTACACAATGTCCACGTCCGTGAAGCCTTCCAAATCGTCGTCCGTCATCTAGCCCACCCTTTCGTTTGCTACGTTAACCCGCTCAGTTGCGCTTGCCGGCAGCTCTGCAACGATTTGCCCCGCGTCGTTCAGCACGCCCAATCTACGCAGCTGTTGGACGGCCGCAAGCACCTTTGATTTCCCGACGCCCAGCTTTTTCGCAATCTCACCCTGCGCCACGCCTTCCTTCAGGTAACGCAGCGTGTCCTTGCACGTCTGGTCGACCTTCTCTTGCGCCCGGTTCCCCCAGATTCCGAGGTCGATGGTGCGCTCCCAAGCGGGGGCCCGCTTGAACAGCGCGTCGATGTGGACGGTCGTGCTGTCCGTGCCCCCCTTGCGCGTGAAAGCCAGTGCGCCGTCTGCAAGGCCGAGCAGTGCCGAGGTGCCGCGCATGTTGCTCGCCTTGGCCGTGCTGCCCTCTTCCAGCTTGGTCACGTGGTGAATGCAGACCACGGCCATCTTGTTCTTGACCGCGTAATGCTGGAACGGCTGGAGCACTGCGACCATGGCGCCGGCGTCGTTCTCTTCCACGTTGTGCAAGTTGCGCAGCGGGTCGATGAACAGAATGCTGGGCTTGACCTCGTCACACCAAGCGAGCAATTCCTTCTGGTCTGTCTTGCTGTCCAGCCGAAACCGCCAAGGGTCATTGCAGACGCGGAGTCGGCCGTCTGACGGGATTTCAACCCCGAACCCTTCGCGGGCGTCGTGCCGAAGGACGCCAGCCGATGCCTCGGCTGACAAGCCGAGCACAAGGCCCTTCTTGCGGACTACGCGCAAGTCGGCCGGAAGTACGCCGGTCGGGACGCCAACCGTTTCGAGGCACAGGCTGAACAGAGCGGCCGATTTGAACGACTTGGGCGGCCCTACATAGAACGTCAGGCCGACCGGAATCATGTTCTCAATCACCCACTCGGGAGGGACAATCTCCGCATCCCCCACGTCTTGAAACACTGCGTCGAGGGGTTCGTAGAGCATTCAGTTTTTCTCAGGATCTGGCAGTTCTGGATAATACGCGGCCGGCACAATAACAAACAGGAACCCATCAGATACGCAACTCCGCTCAGACCTGTGGCCGAACTTGTGCCACGTGAGGGCGGGGTAAAACTTCATTGCGTCGTATTCGTCGTCGAATACGCCTACAACGTCGTTCCCGTTCCCGTCGTGCGGATGTTTGACCTTAAGCAGTACGAACATGCTCACGCCTTCCCCGGCTTCATGCGCCACGGTTCCTCGCCCCAGTTGTACTCGGGGGCCGGCTCGGTGTGGCGCAGCATGGCCTTGTTGAGTTGCTTCTGCGTCTTGGCCTCGCGAACGCTGGCCAGTTGGGCACCGTGCAGCTCGCGCTCTCGGGGCTGCAGGAAGTCCGAACTGTGCAGGAGTTCGGGGGGCGGGCCCAGCATGACCTTGGCACCCATGTAGTCCGCGTGGGCCCGAAGTTCCAGCTCGTTGCTGAAGTAGAGCGGGCGGGGCTGATGGTAGAACTGGCCATACTCCACGTAAATGAAGCCGATGGTCTCGCCCGTGTAGTCCGACTTCACGACGGGGCCGGGGTGAAGCTCAATGCCTTCCATTGCGTACATCAGGCGGCCTCGCACTCGTGAACGGCGTCTTCAAGCTGATTGCAGAGCTTGACCATCACTCGCAATTTGTCTGTTTCCCAAACCTCTTCGCCGTTGACGGCAACGTAAAGAATTCCGTCGCGGGCATACACCTGAATGTCTGAATCGTTGTAGGTTGACTGAATAGGCTTTGACACGGTTACCTCTTTCCTGAGTTGAGTTTCTTTTTCGCCCGGGAAGCCTTGACTCTTGCGGCCGCCTTGGCGTTGTAAATTGCGCGCTGCTCGGGTGTCATGTTGGCCCGGTCCCGCCGCTTATACTCGGCCCGGCGCTTCGCATAGCCCGGCTGCTTCTTGGCCTTTGCGTTGCGCGCCGGTGCAGACACCCGGTCCTGTGCCCGCTTGCGGTCCGCCACGACAAGCGCGCCCTCCAGCATTGCAGACCAGAGGTCACCATACCCGAGCATTTCGCGGGTGTCTGCGTCGAGGTCCATGGGTCAGAGGCCGGCCCCTACCGAATTCTGAATTTCGACCGTGACCTGCCGCATCATGCGCTCCGTCTCGACTGCCGTCGGCTTACGACCATGAACTTCGTAAAACCGTAGGACAGTAGCGAACCCCACGTCGAACCAAGACTTTGCCAGTTCTCGGCTCGCCTGAATCACGTCCGCCTCTCGGTAGTAGCTCACAGCTCGTTCCCCCGAGTGCGCCGCGCCTTTTCCTCGCACACGGCCCAGCGCTTGGCCACGGCCATGGCCTTCTGGTAGATGACCTCTTCGGTCTGCGTGCACTCGGCCAGTGCGAGCGAGCACTCCGTTCGGGCAGTGTCCGCTTGCGTGCGGCCGGCGTCGTAGCCAAAAGAGTAAGCGACGGAGCAACCGAATGCAGCCATCGACCCCAACAGAGCAACCAGAAACGCGGCCCTCACGGCAGCTCCTCAACGCCCGCCAATTCGCAGCCGGCGTGAACGGCGGGCTTGCAGCGGTGCAGGGTGGTGGCGTCGAACCACTGATTGAACATAACGCCGCCGGTGCAGATTGCGGTCCCTGCGGCAAAGGCACACTCCCAAGGGTCAAGAGTGGTTCTACCGATGAAGTAACCGAGCAAGGCCGGAGTGGCCAGCGACAGAACGGCCGCGATTGGCCCGCGCCCAATGCTCAGCCGGTAGCGCACCTCGCGCAGGTCCTTCTGCACGATGGCCACGGCCTGCTCACGGTTGATGCCTTCCGGGAGTCCCTCGCTCACAGTGCCCCCACGTCCACGGCAGTGAAGCCGTACAGCTTGGCCAAGGCGCGCTGGTTCAGGACTTCGCGGGTGCGCACGGTGAGCACCTGAACGCGGTGCCCGTCCTCCGTCTCCACCGCAACCGGAACGCGGTAGTTGCGAAGTGGGCCGGTGAGCGGGGCCTTCTTCTCCCACGCCTCCCCAGTGTACGGATTCGTTTCAAACTTCGGCCACACCGGACGCGGGGTCCGGCCCTTCTGCTGCTTGTTTGCGGTCATAGTTTACCTAGGCTGGCAGGCCCGGCTGGGGTTGGTGCTGCGGTGCTGCATAGGGCCCGTAACGTGGGCCAGTCGCGCTGTTAGACCAACCCGGGGTCCTTCACGGAGTCGAACCGTCTGCTTACCACCCTCAGCGAACGAGCAGGGAATCGAACCCTGCAATAAGGCGAGGTCGGGAATCGAACCCGAAAACTTGACTTAGCTGGTCAAGCCGACCATCCCGCGCCGTCCAACTCTATCTATTCACTGCTTTGCGGCCTGTCAACTGCGCCGCCTCACTTTTTATTTTGTGGGGCTGTCAGGTGTACCTGTCCTCCGCCCGGGCCTGCTCAATTTCGGCCCCAATTTGTTGTTCAAGCCCTACGATTTCCCGCTCGGTCAATTTCAGGGCAATTGGGCGCTCAAGTGCCTCAATTCTTCCCGTACGGGCAATCCACACCTCGTAGGCGCAGCAGTCGTCCAGCCTGCCGTCCGCCAGCTCCACAATCACGTGGTACTGAACCCACGCTTGGTCGCTGTCGCAGTTTGTGAGCGGGAGCGGGCGGTCAACCCACGCCTTGCCGTAGCCTGTCGGTCCGTCGTAGGGGGTCATTTGTCGCACTTTCTCCAAGCGAGGCGCGCCCACTCGAACATCTTGCGCTCATCTTCGGGCTTGACCCATACGGTCATCGGCTGCTCGTCTCTGTCGTTAGTGAAGTACAGCTTCACCGCGCCGGGCATTTGGTAGACGAAATGGTTCTCGACCCGTGCCGGCCTATTCTCGCAAGCCGCGTCGACGGCCAAGCCGAACACGTCTCTGCAAAATGCGCCGGCGAAACCTGCAGCCAGAAGTGCCGCCACTTGAACAGGCTTGCTCATTCGCACCCCTTCAGGTGCGCGCGGGTGTCGTGTCCGAGCGTCATCGGCTTACCTTCGTAGCAGCCAGACCACCGACGCAGCAGCGCGTTCGCGGCGTTCCGCTCCGCGGTCACGCGGGCGAGGTCGGCGCGATGCAGTTGCTGAGCATCGCCCCAACAGTTGCCACAAAACCAGTATGGCCGAACCTCGCTCGGCGGTTCGTCGCCTGACGGGGCCGTCTCGATTGCGCCAATGCTGTGCTCACAGTTGCGCCCTTCGCACGGCCACTCACGAAGGTTGGTCAGCTCCGCAACCAGCGCCTCGCGCTCGGCCAGCAACGCGCAGAGGGCGTCGTGCTCGTCTTGCGCAAGTCCTGTTGGGCTGTACGTGGTCATCAACGGCAATCGCTTCAGCAACTCCAGCTGCTCGGGTGATGTCGTGCTCATCGTTCGCTCCCATAAATCGACGTGAAGACCGCCAGACGCGCCGTGGCGTCGGCAACAAGCCCAACATCCCAGTCGTTCGACTGCGCAGTCTCTTCCAGTTCCGCAATCAACTCGTCGCGCACGGCGTCGAAGGCCTCTTGAACAAACGCGCTCTCGTCGAGGCCATTGCGAAGCGGCCTGTTCTCTTCTAACCACTTCTCAATGCGTTCGTGGAGCTCCTGTTGGTAGCTCATCGCTTCACCTCCGCCTCATCTGCCGCCTTGAGCAACGAGGCTGCCTTCGCGACTTTCGATTCGCGGGCGGCGAGGATGGCGTCGAGACAGTCCGTGAACGACGCTCCGTTTCGCATCACCCATAGGTTGAAAGCTTCGACGACCTCCGCCCGCGTAAAGGTCGCCTGAAGCTCAACCACGCCACAAGCTCAGGCACGACCGAATCTCTGCCGGGTCGTGCGCCATGTCGTACTCGTGCTCGCACGGCTTCGCGGCCTCGGCGGTGACGAGCGGGGTGTCAGTCGACAGAAAGCGGCCCACCTCGCCTTCGGGGAGGTCGTGGCCGAAGTGCAGCTTCACGAGTAGCGTTCTCGCGTACTCGAAACGCCCCTGTTCGGCTTCCAGCTCCGCGCGCGCTGCGTCTCGTTCGTCGATGAGCCTGTCCCAAACGTCGCTCGCAGCTTCTTCGCCCGCCGGAAGCTTTGCCTCTGCGCGTCCAGCTTTATTCGCCCATGTGTCGGCTGCCTCGCGCCAACCATTCAGCTCCGCGCGAAGTCGCTCCAGTTCCCGCGATTGCACGCCGTACGCGTCCTGCAACTGCTCGAATGCCTCTCGACTGAATGTGCTCATCGCTCGCCCTTTCGTGCGGCGACGACTTCATCGAACGCTGAGTCTTCTGCGTACCCGTCGTTCCACAACTCCACAGCGGCCTCGAACTCCTTGTAAGTCAGTCGCGCGTCCCGCTCGGCCCACGCACGAGCTTCAGCAGCTTGCGACGCTTCAAGGGAAGCACGCGCAGCGTCCCGCTCGGCAATCAGCGACTCAATCATCACGTCGTTCTGGTCGAGCTTCCGGTTGCACGCCTCGTTCAGCGCGATGACGTCATCCCGCTCTGCGATGGCGGCGTCGAGCTGTTTCACCGCAAACGCGGTCTCGCGCTCGTACTGCTCCCGCGACACGTAACGCTCCGCGAGGTCCTGCGGCGTGGCGGCCAGGGCTGCGCGCAACAGGTCGCCCGGGCACACGCACTCGAAGTCGTGGCCGCACGCTTTCTTCTGCCCAGTCACTGATGCGAAGAAGTTTGCAGCCGCCTCACGCAGCGCCAGACACGCCTTCTCGGCGGACTCCAGCGCGACCAGACGCTCTACTGCTACCGTTGAGATTGCGTCACGCTCCGACTCTGCCTTGAGGCAATCTACCATCCACGCATCGCAGGTTTTCTCGGCGGACTCGGCGCGGGCTTCGAGCGCCTTTTCCCTGCGAGAGGTCCACTTCATGGAATCACTGAGTTGGTCGAACTGCTGTTGCAGAACCTTGTAGGCTTCCGACTCGTGCGCATTGCACCGGTGCGCCTCAAGCTTCGCCAATCGTTCGCGCAACATTTGCTGCGCTTCGAGCGCGTTGCTTGCGACCTCGCGCGCCTCGGCCAGCTCAGCCAACAGCCTCTCTGCCCGGTCTTCTCGCATTCCCATATTTACTTTCCTCTCCGTTCCGCTTCGATAGCCATAACGCACACAAAGGACACAGCAACCAGCGCCAACAGGCACCAAGGGCCATACGCTTCGTTCAACAGGTCTATTGCGTAGTTCACCAGCGCCTCCGCACCGCAGCTTCGGCGATAGACATTTCTTCCGAAATCGACCGCTGGCGTGGCTCCCACAACATAGGCGGTTCGCGAACTGAAGGCTTGTACATTTCGAACGCTTCGCCCGTGTACACTACACGCACCACAAAGCTGGCCGATTCGCTATGCTTCCACGCGTGGTACGCCTGCTCGCACGCATCGACTGAATCGGTCGCCCACAACGTGGTCGCTTCGCGCCCATACTTCGACCGCACCTCGTACTGGCGCATCGTTCGCCCATTGAGCACGAGCACAAAGGGGGACGTGCGCTGGGGTAGGAAACGCTTCATTGCGGCCGCCGGGTGACGTACGTCTTACCCGCTTCGTATGCCGCTTCGAACGAGTCAAACTCCAGACTGTCGTCGCGCTGACGCTCACCGGCTTGCGTAATCAGGCCGTAGCGCCCAGTCTCCGGGTCGGTCACAATCGCGTGTCGGTACGTATAGCCGCCCTCCACACGGTGGCCCATCGTGACGTACACCTTGTTTTGGGCGATTCGGACTTTCAGTGCGGTTCGTTCGGCGCTCATTTGCCCTCCGCTTTCGCGATGGCGGAGCGGGCTTCTGCGATGCGCTGGTCAAGCGTGCCGGTCGGCAACTGTTCCGACTCCCAAAGAAGCGCCTTCAGCGCGGCCAGCAGTTCGGGTGCGGCGGCAATAAGGCGGGCGTTTGGCATCGCGATGTAGTTGCACCCATCACAGGTGCCGCAGATGCTCTTACCCGATGGGTCGCGCACGTGTGTGGCCTGCTCTGTCGACTCGACGGAGTCGTCTGCCTCGTCACTCCAAACCTGACGCGGAGTCACTACCCACGGCCCCGGCGTGTGCGCGCTCATTCGGCCTCCGCACGTGCATCGTTCGCGACCGCAAGCGCGGCCTCGAATTCGTCCGAGCATTCCTCAAGTGCCATTTTGAGGTTCGCGTAGGCCCGAATGCCTAAGGCTTGCTCAAAGCTGTCAAACCGGCCGAATTCGTCCGTGTCCGCGTCCGCAAGGCCCCAAACGCACGCGTATTGGTCGGCCGTGTACGTCAGCGCACGGTCGCACACATCGCCGATTTCGTCGTTGAGTTGGCCCTCGTCCGCGACCTCGCCCGTTTGGATTGCGTACAACACGGACCGCTTTGCACCCTGCACGATTGCGTAAGCCGCTTCGGTCGTCACACTGTAGGCCTTCTGCGTCAAGTCTCTCATTCGTTCGTCTCCGGGAAAGTTTCTCGTAGGTGTTGCTTGGTAGGCCGCGATGCGCTCGCAGGCCAAGGGCGTTCAGTTTGCCAATCGTTCGATGCGCCACATTTGAGACCCTGACTCATCGTCTGCACGCCACGCCGCGCTTGACGCTTGCTCCCAATTCAGCAAATCCACACGAACCGTCGTGTTCCGCATCGCACGTTCCCGCTTTTCAGCTTCCGCTTGCGCCTGTTCCAGCGAGGAAAACTCCCCTCGATTGACTTTGCGGTTGCCGGGCACGCACAGGAACAACACAAAGCTATAGGCGCTCACAGGTCACCCCCAATGTCAATCGTTCGTTCGTTGCGCAGAACGGGCACGACGACCAGCACGGCGAGCGTTCCGGTCTTGCTCTGCGCTCGCATCGCACGCGCAATGTCGTTGACTTCGCCCCACAGGCCGAATGCGCCGAAATTCGCCGGCTGCACTTCAAGGCCGTTGTGCTTCACTTCGCTCAACTCAAAGCTTCCAAACTGTTTCGCGTTCGTCATGGTCTCTCTCCGGTCTCTCTACGTTTGCCTACGTTGTGTGTTGCGGCTTGCGCTCAGTATCCCATCGCCCGCCTTGCGTCAACTTCCGTGCAGTGCGTTCGACCGCTCACGTCGAACCACCAAGCCAGCTGTCGGACTTCCGCGTGCGTGTGGCCCAACAGAAGCGCCCAGTTCAGTGCGGTTTGTTTGTTCATGCTCATTTTGTAACTCAACCGATTCGGGCCGTCAAGTCTTTATTTTCGGCTTTGATTCTTTCCCACTCAGCCCGGATGGCACGGCGCATGAACTCATGCACGTGGTATGCCGCGCACGCGACCCAATAGATGGTCGCGACCGTGAGGATAAAGGCCGTGAGGTAAGCGGCCACCTTGCCCAGCTCAAGAAACAGGCCGATGAGTGCGCTCACTTGCCACCTCGCCGAGTGTAAGGGACGTTGACACAGTAGCTATAGGCCGAAACAGCCCCACCACGCGCCATGTTCAGGCATGAGCCCTTAAAGCACTTCATGAACACGTGGACCTCGTAGGCCTCAGCCTCGTTAACGGCTGCCTGAGTCTTGTAGAGTGACCTCAATCGAATCTCAGGCTTAAGCCCGAGCGCCTTCAACTCAATAATCCAACTGCACACCTTGCGGCTTGGCGTGCGCGACGCCAGCTTGATGTGTGATGCCAGACGCTGAGGCAGTGAATACACCGTCTTGCCGATGTAGCGCAGGTTGCCCGTGCGTGGGTCATGCAGGCCGTACAGTTTGTACTTCATCGGGCAATCACCACGGTGTCGCCGTCGACTCGGAATTCGCCGGCCAACACCTTGTTCACGTCTGCGTCCATGAGGCCGCTGTAGGTCTCAATGAGCAACTTGCGCACCAGCTCGGGCTGAAATTCGGCCTGAGCGCGCAGAAAGGTAATGACCCCGGGAGTGAACACCGTGTCGGTTGACCGCAGGAACAGCTCTTTGGGCTCATTGTTCATGCCAGACAGTAATGCACAGACGTTGCCAGCCGCGCATTCCAACAAATTCAAGCACTTAATGTGTGGCACAGTTATTGGGTATGGCGACTCGACCCCCCATGTGTAGTGGGTAGACCACCCCACGACACACAAGCCATGGTATGTCAGTGACCCTCCCACTTGCATTGTTCGTGCCGTCGTATAACCACCCGTATTTGCTGACTGGCCCGCATGTTGCAGGTGGTGTCCGCACAGACCTGCCCAGCTCCCTGCACAAGCTGTGCCAATGACACGGATGTCATACCCCGCAACTTCGCGGACTTGCGGCGGCATGCAGCTTGCTCTCTGCAGGTGTTGTGCCGTGCTAAGCTGTTGATTTTGCTGGCCCCTGCAACAACTGTGCCGCCCCTACTTGAACCCACGGTAGGGGTGGCTGGGGGCGGCTGATAGCCAAGGGGATTGGGTAGCGCCATTGGCACGCAGGCCGAAGATCCTCAGCGAAGGTGACCGCCAGTGGTTCGAGGCGATGGGCGGCAAGTCGTGGATGAATACCTCGGCTTTCAAGACGAGGCAGGGACCCCGGTACGCGAAAACGCTCGATGTCTTCGTCGATGCGATCGCCGAGCTTGGCTTCTCCGATCCGCTGGACGGGGCACGGTGACGGGGACTCCTCGAAGCAATGCTCAGTCGTGACAGCAGCTTCGGCTCCTACTTCCGCGAACGGAAGGCCGCGACGCTCGAGAAGGACGAGAGCTGGGAAAGGCTCTGGAGCGTCTGCGCCGGGGCATTGGTCGAGCGCTACCTCGCGGAGCGCGAGGTGCCACCGAAGGTGACGCCGGCCCTCCTCTTCGACGAGGACCTCCAGCAGGAGGTAGGCAAGCTGATCGACCTTGCGATCGCAGAAGGAGAGGCTTCCGCCAAAGAGGGCCTCGATGCCAAGGAAGAACTGATCACGCCAGGTGGCGCGCCCGATGTCGTGGAGGCGGCGCGCTCGCGTCTTGAGGAGCTCTCTCGGCCGACCTGAACGTCGCCCACGAGAGCACCGCCGAAGGAATCCCCGAGGAGGAACGGGAGCTCGAGATTGCAAAGAGCGCGCTGCTCGACCTGCAGATGTCGAGGCTCCGAAAGATCGCCGAAGCCGAGGAACTACCGACCCTCGGTAAGCGCGAGGCGATCGCGACGTTGATCGCACGCAAGTACAAATCCGATCGCCGCGAGATTGCCGAGCTGATCCTCAAATACGCCGTCGATGATCCCGAGCACGGCTATACGACGAGACTTCTGCCGCTCGCCGACGAGCCCGACCTGCCGAAGGCGACCGAGCGACTCGGCGGACTCAAAGGTCGCTACATGCGAGTCGGTGTCGCCAACTGGGTCGTCTTCGACTCCATCCACGGCCAGAACGACCTCGCTTCATTCAGCGGTGAGGTTCGCTACTACAACGTCGCAACCCAGGAAGAGGGGAACGACCCAGAGATCACGGCCCGCCAGCGCAGCGGCCCGATCTCGGTGAGGCTTCGCCGCGACCAGACCTGGGGCGAGGTTGACACCCGGAACCTGACCGAGGTCCGGCGGATCCGCGCGGCCCTGTCTCATGCCACCGGCGCCGAAGTGGAGAACATCCTCCCGCTCAAATTACCTCCGCTCTCGGGCGAGGCCGCCGGCCTCGATCGCTATACGTTGATGGTGCTCCACCTGCTCGGGAACCTCCGCGACCCGCACCTCGACTTCGTCAGCTTCACGATGGCCAACTTTTCGGCGGGCACCGATCCCGGCGCGGAGGCCGACCCGTTGCGGCCACGGATCAGGCAGGTGCGCCTGAGCGGCCAGCATCTTCTCGCCTCTCGGGACGCCTGTCGTTTGATCGCGGCCGGCCGCCGACTCGTCGCGGTCGAGTTCCGTGCCAAATACAAACGAGACCTGACGGCGAAGGAGTCCCACTTTTCCACCGTCCAGATCGGGGTCGGGTCCGACCACGCCGCCATCCTCACCAGCTTCGGCGGCAATCCCGGCATAGCGAAATCGCTTCACTCCGATCTGGTCGGTCGGGTACGCAAGGGACTCGACCGTGGGGTCTCGGATGCCGCTGAACTGAAAGGAATCGTCTCCCAGGTCACCGCGCGGGCTTCCCAGGAGGGCGAGGCGGAGACGGCCGACATCCTCGGACCTGAAGAAGCGCCGGTGGACGGAGCCACTGACGCGAGCTCGGCTTCGAAGCATGAAGGCGCCCCCGGCGATGCCGGGAGCGCGGTCCCGGGCGCCGCGTCCTGAGTAGTCATCACGGAGCCGCGACCGCGATCTCCTGGTTGGCCGTCCTGCGGCGTGGCGCGACTGCCGAATCTGAGGAGAGGTCCCGGTCGGGCGTGAGTCGACATAACGGCTCTTCTCGGACGTTGCCGCACCTGGATTCGGCCGGACGCCGATGGCAACGCATTAGATGGAAGCGGAAAGGAAGCTGGAAGCCCGATAACTTCGTCACAACCAATAAACGGCCGGGGCGCTGCTCGAACAGCCCCCGGCCCGGCACCGAAAGGCAGGACCTTCCGATGCAGCCCAACCCTATTAAGGGGCAGACCAATGATGCCCTCGATCGCGCGGCCGAGCTCGCGGTCCTGTCGCGAGTGGTCTGGCTCCACCCGACCCATCTGACCGAGGGCGAACTGCTTCTCAACCTCTATGCCGACGGTGGCCGGAAAGACGAAAGGTTCGAGCGGGCGATCCGTGACCTCGTAGGCGTCGGTCTCCTGCGGATCGACGGTGATTCGCTCGTCCCGACCCTCGCTGCACTGCACTCCGAGGGGCTACCCCGATGACGGTCGCCGGGCAGCTAGGCCTGAACTTGACGGCAATGAGGCGCGGGAGCCGCCTGACCCAGGACCCCATGGTCAGACGGACTGGGCTCCGTCACACCGAGATCAGCAGTCTGGAATGCGGACAGGGAATCCCCTGCCTTGACACCGCCTTCAGGATCGTCCAGACGACGGACGCCGTTCCCGGCGATCTGTTCGAGGACGTCTCCTGGCGCGAACCGGCGCGTCCGGACGAAGAAGACCGGTTCACGATCGCAGGACTCGATGAGCCAGCCAACCTGAGACCAATCCGACGCGGGGAGGTGGAGGAGCTCGGCCTGACGATCGGCGGGCTTTCCGAGAGGAGTTGGATCGGCACCGTTGTCCGGGTGGCCGTCCTCCTCGGCCTGAAGGAGATGGGGGTCGTCGAATGGGCCGGGCTCTCCAAAGCGTTCGACGTCTCACTCGACTGGATGCTTGAGGGCATCCGCTTTGTCCCACGCTCCGAGGTGGCGGGGAAGGGCTTCCACAGGGTCGAGCCCGACCCGCGCGGCTCGGCCGGGGACGTCGACACTCCCGACAGGCCCAAGGATCGGGATGGGGGCGATCCTCGATGAGGAGGCCCGGCCTCGAGGACTGGCGATCGTCGTCGTCTGCTCGGCCGACGAGGGGGTGCGGGAAGCGACTTGCGAAGGCCTCGCCGACCGCCACTACCTACCGCTGCCCGCGGCAGGTGCCAGGGAGGCCTTGCGGATCTGTCGATACGCACGGGCGCACGCCCTGATCCTCGACATGGAGCTGCCCGAAGGATCGGCGTTCGACCTCCTGCGGGAAAGGGTCGATGACCCCCGCCTCCTCGACGAGCTCGGGGTCGTCGCCTTGATCGCCCCCGGCGAGGACCCCGACGTGCTGAGGGAAGATCCCGCTCTCGCGGTCGACGACCACCTCCGCAGGCCGTTCGCCTTCGAGGACCTTCGTCACTGCATCGAGGCGGTCCTACGCCGCCGCGGCGGTCGCGACGACTCCGTGATCCGGGCAGGCGACCTCCTGGTCGACTCTCCGCGCCGCCGGGTCCTCGTCGGAGATCGCGACGTCCACCTGGCGAGGAGGGAGTTCCTCCTGCTCCGCTTCCTCGCCTCCGACCCGTCACGCGTCTTCACCAAGGACGAGCTGATCCGGGCGGTCTGGGGCGTGAGGTATCCCGCCGGCCGCACCCGGACGCTCGACAGCCATGCGAGTCGACTGCGCACGAAGCTCGACCCCGAGCGTCGACGCTTCGTCCGGAACTGCTGGGGCGTCGGCTACCGCCTGCTCGACCCTGTCGATGATGTGGGAACCGCTTCAGGGGTCGAAGGAGAGAGGCGATGAGCAGGCGGGAGCGCGACACCCGCGTCCGCCTCGAGCGCATGTCGGAGGAGCAGATCGGAACCGTCCGCGACATGATTCACAGCGCCCTCATCGGGCAGGCATCCGACCTGCGGTTCCTCAACGCCGCCCCGGATCCCAGGCGGGCCGTCAGGGAGGTCGCCGCGCTGGGGCGACTCGCCTTCTGGCTCCACCACGGGGAGGTCCTCGTCCCCGACCGGACCGCGAGGGATCTGGTCGCCCGCATGGTCGCCGCGGACGGGGAGGCCGACCGACGCCTGCTGGAGAGCTACGAGGCCGCGGTCCTCGAGCACGAGGCGATGCGCTCCTTCCTCGCCCATCTCGACGCCGGGCGAGGAGATCGCCGATGAGCGCGCCGCCTCCACCGGACGACGTGCAGGCCTGGCGGCTGCTGAATGGGTTCGCAGAGAACTTGGTCGGCCTGCGACGACGGTCACGTCGCGGTCAGATCGAGGTGGCGATCCGGGCGGGTGTCCACCGGACCGAGGTCAGGCTGCTCGAGCGGCGGATGAGGATGCCGGGGCTCGACACCGTGCTTAAGGTGGCAGCTGGCGTCGACGCCGACCCGGGCGAGCTACTGGACGGGCTCTTCTGGACGCTCGACCCCCACCGCTTCCAGCCTCCGCCTCGGGGCCGATACAGCTTCGACGAGAGGGAGATCGAACTGTGAGCGACAGGAGAGGCTCACCCGTTGCGGTTCGCTTCGGTCGTCTCCTGGCGCGGAACCGGGTGCTCGCCGGGTATGGCCAGGACGAGTTCGCGCTGCTGGTCGGCAGACACCGCACGGAGATCGGCCTGCTCGAGAGGGGCCTGCAGGTCCCACGCCTGGACACCGTGATCAGGATCGCCGCGGGGCTGGAGATCGAGCCCGACGATCTCTTCGAGGGGATCAGGTGGCGCTCCGGCGTCGGGCCGGTGAGCGCAGACGAAGGCGCCGATCCCCGCGAGTTCGCGGTCGAGGTCCGGAGCAGACTCTCCTCCAACCTCCACGAGCTGAGGACGCGCTGCGGGCACTCCGAGGACGCGCTCGCCCGGCTCGCAGGGCTCGACCCGGCCGGGTCGAGGGCGTATGAGCACGGGATCGCGATGCCGGGGATCGCCGATTTCATCCGGTTGTGCGGGGCGCTGGGGGTGACCCCCGACGAGCTGGTGGCCGGGATCCGGTGGGTGCCGAAGTTCAGCGGCCTGGCCCCGGGGTCCTTCGTGGTGGTCGGCGACGATGCGCTCGATGCCGAGATCTCGGCGCTGATGGCTGCCGTGGATCGCCGCAGGGGCGAGGAGCGGTGAGCGGGAAATCGATCACACGCGGACAGCTTGGAGAGCGGGAGCGTTCCCGGCTTGCCAGGAACGTCTCCTACCTGCGGGCGCGGAAGGGGATCTCGCGGGAAGAGCTGGCCTTCCTCGCCTCGCTGGCCGCCACGCGCATGGCGCAGATCGAGCGGGGCCGGCCTACCGATGCCGGCCTCGATGCCTGGGTCCGGATCGCCGGTTCGCTCGGCGTCGAGCTGAGCGAACTGGTGGCCGGGGTGTCCTGGGATCCGGCCTCGAGGCGCTTTCTCATCTTCGGCGACGAGGACTAGGTGTCAGGCGAGAGAGCTGGGCTGCCCAGGCCTTCGGCACCGGGCGTCACTTCTCCAGACAGTCGGCGACCACCTCCCCGGAGGCAGTCCCGCCGGCATCGCTCGAGAAGCGTCCGACGAAGCCCTGGAATTCGGCGTTGGCCACAGGCATCGCCTGGAGCCAGGTCGTTTCGCCGTTGTTCGGGTTCGCGAAGGCGAAGCCGCCCCCGAGCAGCTTGCCGCCGGATCCACATGCGGCGTTTTCGGTGTTGGAGGCGGTCCATTCGCCGTTGTGGGCCACCTTGTCGTTGTCGGCGATCGACTTGGTCACAACTTCCACGTTGCCGAACTGGATCGCGCCCACCGAGCCGGGCGCGATCGCGGAGCCGGTGACGGCGTCTTCTGAGATCGCCCGCGAGGTCACGGAGGCCTTCGCGAGCTTCGGCGCCGTGATGGCGTTCTTCTTGATCTTCGCCGCGCCGACCGCCCCGTTGGCCAGCGCCTTCCCGGTCACGGCGCCGGGGGCGATGTCGCCCCGACGGACGATCACCTTCGGCGAGGCGGTCGCCATCCCCGAGGCTGCCACCACGAGCGCGGCGATCGCCACCACCAGGGCGGCCAAGGCGACCACGAAGGTCGGGGTCGGCTGCCAGTCGTTCACCTTCGTCGACATCTCCTACCTCCTGATCTCGTCTGTGTGGCCGGGGCCGGGCGTGGTCTTGTCGTCGGTTCTGGTCATGGGCGCACCGTGATCCGCAGCGCCCTGCTCGCCCCGGGGTCATATTCATAGCCCGCCTGCCGGGGCGCGACGACCCGGACCCGGTAGGTCGTCGTGGTGGCAGGACGGCTGAAGCGGTAGCCGGCGCTGAAGCCGCCGTTCGGTCCCGTCGTCACCTTCCTGAAGGTCAGCCAGTCGTCGCCGTGGGCGCTCGATCCCTGGAAGACGAGGACGCGGCCGCCGGGGCTCGGCCTCGGCAGCCTGCCGGTGAAGGTGACCTTCGTGCCGCCGCGGATGTCGTGGGCGCTGAGCTTCAGGATCGGACGGGCGTGCGTGGAGACCGACAGCCTGCGACCGACCTGGAAGGAGTCGTGCCGGTAGCCGATCAGTAGCCGGCGGTTCGCCCCCGGCCCGACCTTCAGGGTGAAGTCGCCGTGGGCGTCGGTGGTGGCGGTGGCGACGGTCTTCGACGCCTCCGACGTCGAGCTCGCGGGCTGCGACTCCATGCAGATGGTCGCGCCGGAGACCGGTTCGCCGCCGTCGTCGGTGAGCGAGCCGTCGACCTCGGCGCCGTGCCCGTACCTCACGGTCGTTTCGTCGGATCCGTCCCTGGCGAACCCGGCGCTGATGTCCTGGCCGCCGGTGACGCCCGATTCGGTGCAGGTGTCGTCGACGTCGACCGTCTGGGGGGTCGAGCAGGTCGTGTTCGGCGAGCCGATCGTGGCGAAGTCCGAGGCGCAGACCTCGACCGTGTTGTCGCCGGTCCGGAACGGGGCCGCCCCGGTGTCGACGTCCCAGGTATTCGTAAGCGTCGTCGGGCAGGGGGTGGGCGAGTCCGCCACGACGCCCTTGAAGCTCGGGTTGTCGACCGTGGTGGTGGAGCAGGACCCGGTCTTGGTCCCCGGCACGGAGATCCCGTCGACCCTCAGTTCGAGCGAGGTGAGGCCACCGCCGACGTCGGTGGCCGTGGCCTTGACTTCCTGATGCCCGCGGATCACCCCGCCGGCCAGGAGCGGTCCTTCGACGCCCTTCACCTTCGGCGGGGTCGGGTCGACCTCGAGCGCCGCGAAGAAGCGGGCGCCGATCGTCGCCCCTCCTTCGCAGGTGCCGCCGCAGGTCAGGTAGACGTCGAAGGCGTAGTCGCCGCAGACCCCGCCGTACCTTTCCGCGAACGGATCGAAGGTGCAGGTCGGGCGTTCGTCGTTGGCGAAGATGTAGCTGGTGGATTCCCCGGAGCCGGGGGAAGGCCACGATCCTTCACCGATCCGGCCCCCGTTGCCGTGGAAGCCGTTGGCGAAGCCCGTCATCGTCAACGATTCGACCCAGCCTTCCGGCGTCGGCGGGACGCTGGTTTCCAGGTAGGCGAAGTTTTCGGTCACGCTCCCGGTCTGTTCTATGCCGACCCAGCCGGCCGTCGAATCGCAGCTGTCAACCGACGTGTAGGCGACGCCGGTGTTCGAGACGAAGTGCAAGGTCAGCGGGTTCCCGCCCGGCAGCGTCCAGTCGCACATCTCATAGGTGAAGCGCGCCTGGGCGCCTGCCGACGAGGCGAGCGCCAGCGCGGCGGTGAGGATCACGAGTAGTGCCACGATCGTCGGCGCGACGGGAAGGCGCCTCGGGCTCTTGTCTGGGGACCTCATCGATCTCTCCTTGTGTCTGGTGCTCATCGACCGAAGCCGAACTGTTCCTTGGCCTGGCGTTCTTCGGCCGAGGAGCCGGCCGAGCCCGAGGAGCCGGTGGACCGGGCGGGGGTCGCCTCCTCAACCGCGGCTTCTTCGGCTTCGGATCCCGTGGATTCGCCTTCCGATTCGGCCGCGGCCCGCGAGATCGCCGAGAACTGTTCCTCGGCCGCCTCGGCTTCGGTCGGTTCTGCTTCGGTGTCGGTCTTCTTCGCGGCCTTCGCCGATCTCCCGGACCCTCTTCGGGTCGGGGTCGACGAGTTACCGCTGGTTGAGTCCCCGGCAGCTCCGACGGCGCCCGATTCGCCGTCGGTGATCGGAGGCGGTTCGACCAGGATCGGACGGGTCGCGACCTTCCCCGCCGACGCCACAGGGTGGGGTGGACGGTGGGACGGTCGGCTCCCACCACCGCCCAGGCCGACGCCGGGCCCGACCACCCCCGACAGCGCGCAGACGATCGCGGCGCCGGCGCAACCGCCGATGACCTTCCCGACGGGACCGCCCGCGACCGCACCCAGCCGTTCCGGCGCTTCGGAGGCGACGAGGCGGGTTCCCGGTCCCCGCACCCGGTCGACGACCCTCGCGGGCGCCCGATGGGCGAAGTCGAGGAGTGAGGCGAGATGGCCCGCGATCCCGGTCGAGGCCACGACCCTCCCGCCACCGAGACCGGCCCAGGCCGCCAGGCCGACCTCCAGGCCGTGGTGGGAGCCCGGATCGGGAGCGGGCGAGCCGAGCAGGTGGGCCAGATCCGCGAGCGTCCGTCGCAGCCGGCGGCGGAAGGTGCGCTCGCTCATGTACAGCCGCTCGGCTGCGTGGCGCTGATCGAGCTCCTCGAAGTAGTGGAGGACGAGCACCTGCCGCTGCTCGGCCGGGAGCGCGTCGATCGCATCCTGGAGCTTCCTCGATTCGAGGTTGTCGATCGCGACCTCCTCGGCCGCCGCGGTCGCGCGACGGCCCGTCTCGAGGATCTCCTCGAGCGCGGTCCCGTCGGCCCGCCGCGACTCCCGGCGCACCTCGTCGAGCGCGCGGCGGAAGGCGGCCTCGGCCACGAAGCCCTCCGGCTCGCGCACCTCCACGCCGTCGGCGCGGACGCGTAGATATTCGATCACGCCCTTCTGGACGGCGTCCTCGAGGTGGCGGTCGATGAAGCGCTCGGAGACGTGGTGGGCCCGGAGCCTGCCGTGGAGGCCGCGCCCGATCTCGGCGAGCGTGTCGCCGTCGAAGGGTCGCGTCACCTGCCTCTGCGCCATGTGTGATTTCTCCAGAGCGCTCATACCCACTTCTTTCAATCGCATACCTCTGATCGAGTGGGGGGAATCCTCCATCACCCCCTATGTCGCGCGAGCGGGGAAATCCGGCCAACTTTCCTGGGATCCGGCCCGATTCGCCGGCAGCAGGCGACATCGGTGCATGGACGGAGACACCCGCGCGACGATGGCCCGGGCGCGATGAAGCCTCGTGCGCCGATGACGGCCGAGGTCAGGGAGGCGACCGCCGAGCGGCTCCGGGTCCTCGGTAAGGAGAAGGCGATCGCCCTCCTCGAGGCCCTGGCCGGAGGCGAGGCGAGCGTGCAGGAACTGGCCGACCGGATCGGCGTCTCCCACCAGAACGCCTCACATCACCTCGCGCTACTGCGGCGGGCGGGGATCGTCGGTCGGACGGTCGACGGGCCGACCAGCATCTATGCGATCGAGGACTGGGGCGCCTGGTGGGTGATCGGGCAGATCGCCGGACTCGTGGCCGGCGAGGAGACCTGACCGTCCGGGCGGTCGGGGGTGGACCGGATGGTCGGATCCCCGGGAGGCGAGGGCGTGGTCGATCCGGCGGCGAGCTCCCACGGCTGGCGTTCTCCTCGCCTGTGCATCGCAGCTTCGGCCTCGGCTTCAGCTCGTGTGCCGTCGCCTCCGATCCAGCCGCAGCTCAGACAGGCCGGGGTCCACCGGGACCGGTGCTCGCCTTTCATCTCCCAGAATTCGACGAGACAGGTCATCGGTCCCGGGCATCTCCGCGCCGTCTGAGCTGTCGGGCCAGATCCTCCAGTGCCCGGTTCGCCTCGTCGGTGATGTCGGGGAAGTAGCGGACGCGCTCGACGCAGTCCATGGCGTCGACCACCTTTTTCAGCTGGAGCAGCTTAGGCTCGACCTCGACGATGAAGCGCGCGAGGAAGCGCCGCGCCGCCTTCGGATAGCGCGGGTCGTCGTCGTGGGCGAGGAGGAGGGTGATGTCGAGCGCCTGGTCGAGGCCGACCTTCTTCAGTCCCTTTGCCCAACTGAGCGCGCTCTCGGTCTCCTGCTGCTGGATCGCACGATCGAGGATCTTGCGGATCTCGGCCTGCGGATAGGGCGAACCTGGCACGAACATATGTTCGCATTAGGGTCAAGTCTTGACGCTGTGGTCGCGGCGGACGTTCCGAGCTGGATGCCTGCCGGGGCGCTCGTGTCGGGAGCCTGCGCAGCGGACGCCGGGGAGGTTGCGCAAGGACCGGTCCCGAACAGAAACCTCTCATCGGCCGGCTGCCCGGAAAAGTGCTTCCAAGCCTAGACGCACGACGTTCGTGCGAAAGCTGTACTGGTCCCCGATGGCGCGGTCCACGCGATTGTCTGTCGGTCCGAGGTTGGACGCCGAAAACGACAGTCGATGGCTCGGTCCTCAGACGCGGCGTGACGTTCAGAAGCTGGAAATGCCTTCGACTATCTCCGGAGATCTGAAACGAAGCGAAGTCGCGTGTGAATCCGGCTCGCCGCTGAACCATCGGGTCGAGTTCGCCTACTCCCACGAACTCCCCTCGGGGGCGACTGAGCGTTCGTCCGGTCGATGCAGAGAAAAGTAGGTAATCAGCCCGGTATATCCGCGCCTCCCCAGGTATTTAAAGGGCGGGTGTTGACGCGATCTAGCGATATCTATTACAAAGGCGATGTCGGTTGAGTCGGTGTGTTTAACGAAATCAAGGCACACTGATAACTTTATAATCCTTCGAGGAGAGAGTCGCGGATGAACCGTGAGGGTCTGCTGCGCCGGATTGCCGGAATCGTCGCCCTCTGCATCGGCCTCACGTGCCTCGTCCTGGTCACCCGACCGGGATCCGCGAGCGCGAACTCGCAGGGGCCCGTCGCCGAATACTCCTTCGACGAAGGCGAAGGCTCGACCCTCGAAGACCTGACCGGCGACGGACACACCGGCACGATCGAAGGGGCCGAATGGGTGCGAGGCAGGTACGGCGATGCCCTCAAGTTCGACGGCGAAGAAGACGTGGTGAAGATCCCGAACTCGCCCGAATTCGACCTCGGCGAAGAATTCACGATCGAGGCGTGGGTGCGTCCGGAAGCCGAAGAAGACATCTGGGCGCCGATCGTCGCGAAGGAGATCGGCGGCGGCGAAGCCGAAAAAGAGATCGCCTGGTGGCTCTATGAGGCCGACTGGGAATGGAACGTGCCGTTCGGCGGGATCGAACCGAGCCCCGGTGAAGAAGAGAATGCCGGTGCGGCCTCCGAACCGCTGCCGGTCGACGTCTGGTCCCACCTCGCCCTCACCTGGGACGGGGCGACGGTACGCCTCTACGTCGACGGGGAACTGGTCGCCCACTGGGCCTCGGGGCCGCCGCCTACGACCGAAGGCGAACTCGAGCTGGGCGCGGAGTCAGAACACGGCGACCACTTCGTCGGCAGGATCGACGAGGTGCGGATCTATGAACGCGTGCTCGACAAGTCCGAAGTCGACTCCGACATGGAAACCCCGGTCGCCACCCCCCGGGCGGGTCCGATCGCCGAATACTCCTTCGACGAAGGCGAAGGCTCGACGGTCGAAGACCTGAGCGGGAACGGTCACACCGCGACGATCGAAGGGGCGACCTGGACCGAACACGGCCGCTACGGCGGGGCGATGCAGTTCGACGCCTCCGAACACGACCGCCTGGTCGTGCCGAACTCGCCCGAATTCGACCTGACCGAAGAATTCACGTTGGAGGCATGGGTGCGGCCCGAAGGCGAAAACTACTGGGCGCCGATCATCGCCAAGGAGCTCGGCGGCGGGGAAGGGGAATACCTGCTCGCGCTCTGGCTCTACGGCGGCGACTGGGAATCCAACGTCCCCTCCGGCGGTACCGAAACCGAATACGGCGAAGAAGCCGACGCCCAGTCCGAAGAAGCCCTGCCCGAACACGTCTGGTCCCACCTCGCCCTCACCTGGGACGGGTCCAGGCTGCGGCTATACGTGGACGGCCACCTCATCGACAGCAAGGCCGGAGTCCCCCCGGAGGTGACCGAAGGCAACCTGGTGATCGGCGGCGGCACCGAATACGGCGGATACTTCGACGGCCGCATCGACGAGGTGCGGATCTACGACAGGGCGTTGGCCGCCGGTGAAGTCGACACCGACATGGAAACCCCGATCAGCACCTCGAAGCGGGCCCCCGTCGCCGCCTACAGCTTCGACGAAGGCGAGGGCACCACCGTCGAAGACCTCACCGGCGACGGCCACACGGCGACGATCGAAGGCGCCGAATGGACCGAACACGGCCGCTACGGGGAGGCGATGGAATTCGACGGCGAAGGAGACTTCCTGAAGATCCCCGAGTCCTCCGAACTGGACCTGACCGAAGAATTCACCCTCGAGGCCTGGGTGCGGCCCGAGGGCGAAGGCTATTGGTCGCCGGTGATCGACAAGGAGAACGGGGCCAGCGAAGGGAGCGCCGCCGCTTATTGGCTCTACGACGGGGAGTGGGAACCTCACGTCCCGTGGGGTGGCACGCAGCCGAGCAGCGGTGAATTCACCGGGGTCGAAGGCGACGAACCGCTCCCCGTCGGCAAGTGGTCCCAGCTGACCGTCACCTGGGACGGCTCCAGGGCCCGCCTGTACGTCGACGGCGAACTGGTCGACGTCGGGCCGGCCGGTGCCCCGCCGATCACCGAAGGGAATCTCGACATCGGTGGGTCGCCCGAACTCGGCTACTACTTCGACGGTCGCATCGACGAGGTGCGGATCTACGACAGGGCGCTGACCGGCGCCGAAGTCGACGCCGACATGGAAGACCCGATCCAGACCCCGAAGCGGGGTCCCGTCGCCGCCTACAGCTTCGACGAAACGGAAGGGGAAACGGTCGAGGACCTGAGCGGCGAGGAAAACGAAGGGACGCTCGAAGGAGCGACCCGATCCGTCCACGGCCGCTACGGCGGGACTGTGGAACTCGGCGGGACCGAAGGCGAATGCGTGAAGGTCCCGAACTCCGGCTCGCTCCAGCTCGGCGAAGAATTCACCCTGGAGGCATGGGTGAGGCCGGAGGGCTCGCTCGCTGACGACCCGATCTTCTACAAGCAGATCGAAAGCGGCTACAGCTACGCGCTCGCGATGGGCTTCAGCGCGGCCGGGAAGCCCGAAGGCGCGGTCGAAGGCGAAGTGCTCCGCGGTCCCACGGCCGTCGAAGCGAACGTCTGGACCCACCTCGCCTACACCTACGACGGCAGTCGCGCAAAGCTGTATGTCGATGGCGAGAAGGTGGCCGAAGAAACCATCGGCCCTCGGACCCTCGAAAGCACCGGACCTCTCTACATCGGTTGCAGCGGGCCGTCCGGTGCCGAAAACCAGTCCTTCGACGGGCGGATCGACGAGGTGCGGATCTACGAACGGGCGCTCGACGGCGCCGAAGTCGGCTTCGACATGGAAGATCCGGTCCGCGCTCCGAGGCAGGGACCAGTCGCGGCATACTCTTTCAACGAAGGGAGCGGATCCAGCGTCGACGATCTAACCGGCAACGGGCACACCGCGACGATTCACGGAGCTGAATGGACGTCGCAGGGTCGCTACGGCGGTGCGATGGAATTCGATGCAGCAAGGGGCGACTATCTCTCGGTTCCAGCCTCGGACGAATTCGATTTCGAAGAATTCACTCTGGAGGCTTGGGTGCGTCCGAACGAAGCGCGTGAGTTGGCGCCAGTCATTTCGAACGTCACCACCGGTCCAGGGGCTGGTCCTGGCTATGCACTCCTAGCAGGCGAGGAAGGGCCGGGGGCTGGACGCCCAACCGGGTTCCTGACGAACGGCGACACGGTCGAAGAGGCCGTGGACCGATCAGAACCTCTTCCCGATCATGTCTGGACTCATCTCGCGATGACCTTCAATGGTCGGGCGCTCAGGTTGTATGTAAACGGAGAATTGGCTGACACCACGGCTGCTCCCGCAGCCGATACGTTCGGCGAAGGGGAATTACGGATCGGGGGCGATGAACCTTGGGATGAGAGCGGATTCTTTGATGGGCGCATCGATGAGGTCAGAATCTTCAATCGCGCTCTAAGGTCCAGCGAACTCGATCCAGCCTGGTGGCCAGACGAAATCTCGCCCGCCCTGTCTCTCTCCGGGAGTCTGATGGAAGGGTTGGGTAATGGCTCCGAAAGCCGGTCGTTGACGGTAAAGGCAGAAGATGGAACCCTCGCCACGCGTGGGTCAGGGGTCGCGCGAGTTACCATTTCTGTGGACGGCTCGCCAGCCATCGACTGGCACCAAACTTGTCCGGAAACCAACTGCTCCCTCACGGGAACATGGGAATTTGAACCGAGCTCCTACTCTTCAAGTGGAGGGCATATCGTCCAAGTAGTTGCGACCGACGCGGCAGGCAATACTGCGGAACAGACCCTGGAACTGGCCGAACCCGATGGGGACATACCGGCATGCGAGCCAAATGGAGACGCGCCGAGCTTGCCCTCTGGTGAAACTGAAGCTTTGCCGGGTGGGGGAACCGTGACGATCTATCACCCCGAAGGCGGCATGACCCTTCGACTCCCAACGCCGCCGGAATCCTTCGAACCCCTAAGCGCCTCCGACCGCGAACTCGAAGAATACGCATTCCCACCTCGACCAGAAGGCGCGACTGAACTATCTGAATGGGAAGGTCAGATGCGCGCATACAAACGAAGCGGAAGCGCCGCGCTATGCAATGGTGTTACGAGCACCACTGCCACTGTCTCGGGGGTGAACCAGTCGGTCTCGAATAGCTGGAGTGGCTTTTTAGCGTACTCGACTAGCCCAACTGCCTGGCGAGGCGTGTCGGCAAATTGGACCCAGGTCCATCACAACAAGCCCTATTGCCCTGAAGGCCTGGAGAGTAGCTGGGTTGGTCTGGGAGGATGGAACTACCCCGGTCTGATCCAGGTCGGAAGTGAGATCAGCGCAGCCGGAAACTTCTATACGTTCCTCAACTATTTGAGCGAAAAACACTCTCGGGGCGACATCCACTTTTCAATCGTGCCACATCCTGGTGACGAAATTCACGCGGCGGTGAACTACGACCCGGGCAGCCACACTGCGTGGCTGGAAATCTACGACCTCACCTCGGGCGAGCCAAGATACCTCCCGTTGGAATTCACGGAAGAAGAAGCAGAAGAATATTACGAGGGAAGAACCGCTGATTTTGTTGTTGAGCGTAATGCGATCGGTGCCGGAAAACACGGGCCACTCTTGAACTACAAGACTGCGCAGTGGTACAAGGCCAAGGCGAAAAACTCCAAAAACGAATGGGCGCCGATCGGCGAAGTCTCCCGCAAACGTGTAACGATGGCTCAATCGGGTACGATCCTGTCGCAGCCGGGATTCATCTCGGCTTCCAGCCCCAGGCGGTTCTCGACCTCCTGGAAGAACTGCCAGCCATGAGAGGGTGGGAGTCATTTTCGGACAATGCTTTAAGTCTCTTCACGTCCGTAGCCGTCCGGCCCTTTGGCTGATGCCCCTGTGTCTGGCCATTCTCTTCAGCGGTACCGCCTGCGCGGGTCCGGCTTCAGGGGGATCGAATCCACCTGAAGCTTTGCGGGGACATCGTGCTTCATCCAGCTCCTCGACCCGACGCTGTCCATCGATCGCCCCATCTCGGACGGGAGTCCCAGGAAGCGCTGCCGTCTCGCCGATCACGCTGCCCGTCCACGCCGGAGGGATCGTGCTCTGTCGATTCTGGGGGGTTGAAGCCGGGCGTGACGCGGAAAGATTGGCGTCTGTCCACCGGATCCGGAGCGTGGCACTCGTCCAGAGCTTGCTTGCGGAACTCAACGAACTCGAACCGGGTATCTCGGGCGAACATTCATGCCCCTCGGACTCGGGAGCGAGTGCGATCGGCCTGGTCGAGTACCCGCGTCGAACCGTAAGGCTGTTATTCGAATTGAGCGGATGTCGGGAAATCGGCTTAGGCGAAGGTCATGGCGGCCGACGGATGTCGCCTAAATTCCTCCACCGAATCTTGCAGCTTTCGAAGCCGTGAGCGGCCAGACCTTGTAGCGCTTTCTGAAATTGCCTTGACGGCCCGCTCTGCCAGGAGGCTGTTCGGGTTCAGGCGTCCCCTATACCCCCCGCAGGTCACGACGTACCTGTCCGCCCAGGGAAGTTCGGTGGGCCTCTATCTCCTATCCCCCCAGTAGTTAGCGACGTATTCGTCCGATCGGGAGAGGCTGTCGGGTGCCAGCCTCCTGTCGCCCGTAGCTCGACGATGTGCGATACCGGCACGGACGTGTGTCGGCATCGGCGTCTGGGTCAGTGAGCTGCCACGCAGACCGTCGGGTCAGCGGGAGCCCTCGCGGCCCGTAGCACAGCTCCCGTCCTTCTTCGCCTAGGCGCCTAGGCGCCTAGGCGCGTTTGTAGCCACGCGGCCCTCGCCGAGCTACCCCTGCCTCACGACATGCGAACAGCCGGGTCGGCGGGGGACCCCGTCGTCGGCGAGGGAGGCAGACGGTGAGGAAGGAACGAACCAAGGAGAAGGTCAGGGAAGGGGAGAGGGCGTCCCGCGCAGTCCGCTCGGTCGGACGCCTCGCCATCTGGGTGGCGATAGGCGTCCTGCTCGTCCGGGGTGCCGTCGCGATCTTCGCGCCGGCGCAGAGGAGCGAGGTCAGGCTCGTGGCGGGCGGCGGCGACGAGGTCGTCGCCGCGACCGCCGAGCGCTTCGCCCGGCTCTACCTCGAAGACCCCTCGCAGAAGGCGCTCGCCCCCTACCTCGCGGCCGGGGCCCGGATCGGCGCCGGCCGACCGCCCTCCGCCGAAGGGGCGCAGGTGGCCCAGGCCGACGTCGTCGAGACCAGCGAGGTCGGCGACGGGCGGGTCGTCGTGACCGTGTCGTGCGAGCTTCGCGACTCGCGCACCCTCTACCTGACCGTCCCGATCGTCCGGCAGGGGCCGGGCGAGGCGGCGGTCCTGGGCGCGCCCTCGATCGTCGCGATGCCGGCGCCGGCCGGGGCGGACCCCGAGTCCCCCCGGCCGATCGCCGGACCCGAGGCCGGTGCGATCGGTGAACTGGTCGCCAAGTTCGTCCCGGCCTATCTCTCGGCCCGCAGCTCGAGGGAACTGTCCTACCTGCTGACCCCCGGGGCCGAGGCGGTGCCGCTTGGCGGGCAGCTCGAACTCGTCTCCGTCGGCCATGCCCGACAGCTCGGTGACGGCGAAGGCCCGCGACGGGACCTGCTGGTCGAGGCGCGCGTCAGAGAACCGGTGAGCGGCGCGACCTACCCGCTCACCTATCGGCTGGAGGTCCTGCGCCGGGCCGGCCGCTGGTACGTCGCCGCGGTCGAGGGGGCGGTCGCATGAATCGGGCCGGAGTCCTCCTCGTCGGCCTGGCCGCCGCCACCCTCGCGGCGGCGGTGACCCTGATCGTCCCTTCGGTCGCCCTGGCGGCCGGCGGCAACTCGGTCGGCTCCAACCTGGCGGGCCTGCTGCGCGAATACGCGGGCGAGATCTACACGGGCCTGGTCGCGGTCTTCGCCCTCGTCTTCCTGGTCAACCGGCGCTTCACCGAGCTGCTCATGTTCTTCTGCGCGGCGATCGTCGTCGGCTGGCTCGTCTTCGCCCCGGGCCAGGTCGCCGACACGGCGAAGTCGATCGCCCATCAGGTGCTGCCGTGACCGACTCACGGCACACCGTCCGCTCCTACCAGCGGATCTTCTCCCCGGAGCGGCGCATCCACCAGATCGAGGGACGGCCGCTGCCGGTCCCCGGCGGGGTGCCGCTGCGCTGGCTCGGCTGGGCGGCGGGATCGCTGGTCGCGGTCCTGGCGCTCGCCTCCGGATCACCTCTCGTCCCGGCGGTCGCGGCGGCGGCGGCAGGAGCAGGCGGCCTCATCCTGAGAGACAGGACCGCCGGACTCCTCGCCGCCGCCGCGGCGGTCGCCGGGACCTTCGTCCTGGGGCAGGCGATCGGCCTCCTCGACTGGCCGATCCGCCTCGTCGTCATCCCGGTCGCCCTCGCCACGGCGGCCACCCAGGCGACGCCCGACGGGCGTCGGCCCGAGCGCTTCGCCGTGTCCTGGATCGCGCTGCGCCTGGCGCCGCCGAGGCGCTCGCTCGGTCGCGGCCTGCCCGTCCGCGGCGAGCGCCGGACCTTCGACGCTCACCTCTGGGTGGCGCCCGACGGCCAAGGTCCGCTGCTTCGGCCGGGCCGGGTCCACGGACCAGCGACGGTCTCCTTCCGGGACCCGGTCGAGGTGCGACGCCGCAGGCTCGGCAGAGACCGGCTCCTCGCCCGGCCGGCCGAGCCACGCGGCCGTCGCCCCCGACCGACCTACGCCCGGATCGCCATCGACCGCGGCGAGACGCTCGAGGTGCGGCCGTGATCCGCTTCCCGCTCCGCTACGCCCGGGCCAACGTGCTCGTCGGCCCGGGCGGCGAGGCCGCCGCCCTCTACCGGGTCGGGACCCTCTCCTACCCCTACCTCCCGGCGCAGGAGAAGTGGGGCCTCCTCGGCCGCCTAGAGCGCCTCGTCTCGCTGCTCGGCGCCGACCTCTCGATCTGGCGGGTGGCGCGCTCCTATCCCGCCGACCGCCACGCCGCCGGGACGGCGCGGCTGGCCGATCCCGACCACGCCGACCCCGGCCGCTGGCGCGCCTACCTGGAGGCCCAGCAGGAGAGGCTGGCGGGCCTCGACTCCCACGTCCCCGAGGTCTACCTGGCGGTCTCCCTGACCGAGGACCGTCGCGGCGGGGGTGCCTTGCGCCCTCTCGACCGGGCCCGGCGGCGGCTGGAGGAGGTGGCGGGAGTCGGGGCCGCGAGCCCGATCCCCGGATCGGAGCTCCGCGCCCTCGCCGAGGCCGAGCGGTGCGCCTTCGGCCGGGCCTCCTCGGTGGTCGACCTGCGCCGGGCGAGGACCGCCGAGTTGCAGTGGCTCCTGCGCCGCGCGGCCTGCCGCGGGCTCGGCGAGCCGCCGCTCGAGGAGGGCTGGCAGCCCGACGCCCTGATCCTCGGCGGCGAGGGCGAGGCGATCTACGAGCCGCTCGGGTCCGACCTCTGGTCCTTCGCGGCCGCGCCGATGACGGAGCCGACCGACCGACCCCCGTCGCTCGTGGTCGAGTCCGAGCTCGGCGACTCCCACCAGGCCTTCCTCTGCCTCGGCTCCCTCGCCGAGGAGGCGGAGTTCCCGGGCGCCGCGGAGCTCCTCTTCTCGCCGCTCGAAGGCGCGGGGCCGGTCGACGCCGTCCTCCACGCCGACCTGGTCGCCAACCGCGAGGCCCTGGGCCAGGTGCGCCGCCGGGTCCTCGACGCCGAGCACTCCTATCGTGAGCAACTGGCGGGATCGCCGACGGGCCCGGGTGCCCTGGCCCAGGAGGACCGCGAGCTGGCGCGGGAGTACGAGGCGATCCTCTCATCGGTGGCGAGGCCGCCGATGCTCCGCGCCTCGATCTCCCTCGCGGTCGGCGCGGCGGATCCCGAGACGCTCGAGGCGAGGGTGAACGCCCTTCACGAGCGCTACGGCGAGGTCGCGCTATATCGGCCGCGAGGCCTCCAGCACGCCCTCTTCACGGAGCACCTGCCACGACCCGACGGTGGCGCGGTCGCCGACTATCGCCGCCAGATGACCGCCGAGCAGCTCGCGGCGATGGTCCCGGTGGCGAGCGCGGCGGTCGGCTCGGAGGCCGGGGTCTACCTCGGCTTCGATCCCGTCGCCGGGCGGCCGGTCAGGTTCGACCCGACCGAGGCGCCCAGGGACTCGCGCCCCTCCGCCGTCCTCCTCACCGGCACCCTCGGATCGGGCAAGACGATCGCCGCCCAGGCGATCGCCCACGCGGCGCTCCTGCGGGGGAGCCTCGTGATCGACTTCGACCCGAAGCCCGACCACCGCCTCGACGAGCTCGTGGAGCTTCAGGGCGAGGTCCGGCGACTGGAGCTCTCCGCCGACCTGGCCCACCGGGGCAGGCTCGACCCCCTGGCGATCGGGTTGCCCGAGCTGAGGGAGGAGCTCGCCTCCTCCTATCTGCTGGAGCTGCTCCGCGACCCACCGCCGTCGTGGGAGGTGGCGATCGACCGTGCGGTGCGCGACACCGTGCGGGCCGGCGATGAACGACTTGCCTCGGTGGTCGGGCGCCTGCGGGTAGCTGACGCGCCGGGCGCCCGCGAGTCCGCCGAGGCGCTCGAGGTGATCTCCGACTTCGGCCTCGCCCGTCTCGGCTTCTCCGACGGCGCGTCCTCCGCGGAGGAGACGGCGGCCTCGGCCTTGACCACGATCCGGATGCCGGGCCTGAACCTTCCCGAGCCCGGCACCGAGCGCGCCGCCTACACGCGATCGGAGCGCGTCTCGGTCGCGACCCTCGCACTCGTCGCCGCCCTCGCCCTGAAGCTGATCTCCGGCGACCGCGCCCGCCACAAGCTCGTGGTCCTCGACGAGGCCTGGGCGCTCTTCGCCTCCTCGCAGGGCCGCGCGCTGCTGAACAGGCTGGTCCGCCTCGGCCGGGCCTTCAACGCGACGATCCTGCTGGTCACCCAGCGCGTCGAGGACCTCGGCGAGCTGGCCCAGCTGGTCGGACTGACGATGATCTTCGGCCAGGACTCCGTCCGGGCCGCGGCGGCCGGGGTCGAGGCGATCGGCCTCGACCCCGAGGAGGGCGGGCTGGCCCAGCGGGTGACCGGATACCGGCGCGGGCGCTGCCTGATGCGCGACCTGGAAGGCCGGGTCGGCGATGTCCAGGTCGACCCCCTCCCCAACCTGCTCGCCGCCCTCGACACCAGTCCTGGCGCGGGGGAGTCGGAGCGATGAGGCGCCGCGTCGTCCTCGCCCTCCTCGGTGCCGGTGCCCTGGTGCTCGTCGCAGCCCCGCTCGCCCGTGCGGACGTCTGGGCCAACGTCGGCCCGGACTCCACGCTCGTCGGCCTCGCCTCGCGCTACCCGCTCGGCAACTACGCCCTCGACGAGCACTTCACGGCGATCTCGGCCGGCGTCTTCTCCGGTGTCGACGTCTCCGGCCTCCTGCCGATGATCGCCTTCTTCTTCGCGAACGAGCTCTGGCAGCTCACCGCCTGGATCGCGAACCTCGTGGTCGAGCTCTTCGCCCTCGCCTTCTCGCTCGACCTGGTGAACGGCTCCTCGGCGACGAACGGCGCCGGCGCGCTCGGGCCGGTCAGCCGCGCGATCTCCTCGATCTACTCCGATGTCTTCGGCGGGCCGTGGATGGTGCTGGCGGTCTCGGTCTCGGGTTGCTGGGCGATGTGGAAGGCGCTGGTGCAGCGGCGCTACGCGGAGACCGCGGGGCAACTCGCCCTCTCCCTCGTCTACGTCGGGATCGCCTTCCTCTTCGTCCTGCAGCCCGGGCAGACGATCGGCGAGACCTCGCATTGGACCAACGCGATGTCGGGGGCGTTCCTCTCGATCGCCAAGGACGGCGAGCCCTCGAGCCAGGCCGAAGCCAGGGAAGCCGGGGTGGACGAGCTCTTCGGCCTGCTCGTGGCGCAGCCCTGGGCGGTGTTGGAGTTCGGCGGGCTCGACCATTGCGTGAAGGCCGGGAATGGCGAAGGCGGCGGCGGGCCTGAATCGGTCGCCGTGCAGCCGCTCCCCGCCGGCGCGGCCCGGCGGCTCGAATCGGGCGAAGAGGTCACGGCCGGGGACAAGACCTGCATCGACGACGAGCGCCGCTACGGGCCCCACCTCCTGCGCTTCGAACCGGGATCGAAGGAACGCGAAGAAGAGGTCGAGGCTCTCGAAGCGGGCGACAGCTCGAAGCTCCCCGACGCCGACCCGGGCAAGAAGAACGGCTCCTACGAACTGGGCCCCGTCGACGAGCCCGCCGCGGCGGCGATGGAGAAGGGCGGCCAGTACCAGCGCCTGCTGGTCGCGATCGTCGTCTTCTGCGCCGAGCTAGGTGCCTTCGTCCTCCTCGGCGCGCTGTCGATCGGGGTGATCACCGCCCAGGTCCTGCTCCTCCTGCTCCTCGCCTTCAGCCCGGTCGCCCTGGTCGCGGCGGCGGTCCCGGGGAGGGGCCACCAGTTCTTCAAGCGCTGGCTGTCGAAGCTGGCCGGGTTCCTCCTGCGAAAGGCGGCCTACTCGCTGGTCCTGGCGGTTCTGCTCGCGGTCTGCGCGGCGATCTCGGCGGCGACGTCGCAGATGGGCTGGCTCTTCTCGTTCGGGCTGCAGTGCGCCTTCTTCTGGGCGGTGTTCCTGCAGCGCAGGAGCCTGACCGACGGCCTGATCGGCGCGGTCACCGGGCCGGGGGTGCCCGGACGGGAGCGGGCGCTCGACGCGGTCGCCCTCTATATGGGGGCGCGGACCGGGACGCGGCTCGCCACCGGTCCGGCGCGGGCGGTGGGCTCGCGGTTGCGGCGAGGCCACGGCGCGGGCCGCACGCGCCCGGACGCGGCGGGGTCGACGGAGGAGCGGGCGCCTGGCGAGGTGCCGTCACCGACCGCGGATGATCGTCGCGCCGCTGACCTTCGGCCCGCCGACGGGACCCAGGGTCGCGGGCACGCCCCGGCCGCCGGCGCGGGGCGGCGATCGGTGCCACGCACCGACGAAGCGCCCCCGGATACCGGATCCGCCGAGGTGGCGGTCGCGCCGGGGGCTGACGGGCGGAAGCGTCGGGACGTGGGACGGCGGAGCCCAGGTCCGCGGAGTCGGATCCAGCCCGAGGGCCGTCGCTCCGGTGACGACGATCGCAGCGGAGAGACGAGGAGGGTGGGAGCTGACGGGAATGGAGGCGCGAAGGGGAGGAAGGACGAGCGCCGGGAGAGCGCGGGACCGCGGCGGCCGAAGGCGGTGCGGGCGAAGGGCTCGAAGGACGCGACGCCACGATCGTCGTCGGGACCCGCGGCGGGTCCGGCCCGACCTGACGGCGGCGGGCTCGAGGAGGAGCTTCGCGCCGACGCCGAGCGGACGAAGGCGGCCCATGCGAAGGGCGCCCCGGGAGGCGCGGACGGCGAGGAGTCCGACGGCAGGTACGAGCGGCCGGGTCACGACCGCGGCGACGGGCGCGCGCCTGCCGACCGGGAGGAGCAGCGATGAACGCCTCCGCCCGCACGGCGTGGCCCCTCGCCGCGGCGGGGACGGCGGCCCTCCTCGCGGCCGTCGCGACGGCCGCGATCATGGCGCTCCTCGGCGCCGGCCTCACCTGCGTCGGCGGCGGGGGCGCTGCGGGACCGGGGGCCTCCCGCGCGTCGGTGGCCGGTATCCCCGCCGCCCGACTCCATATATATGAGGCCGCCGGCAGGCGCTTCGATGTCTCCTGGCCGTTCCTCGCCTCGGTCGGCGTGCAGGAGTGCGGCACCGACGGGCACTGCGGGGTGGCGCCGTCGGGCTGCGCGGGGGTGATGGAGATCGCCTACGTACGAGGGTCGGCGTGCAGCCCCGACCCGTCGGCGCCGACCCTCTGGGAACGCTTCGAGGTGGACGCCGACGGGGACGGCGCCTCGATCTTCGACCCCGCCGACGCGATCTTCACCGCGGCGCGGATCTTCCGCTCGGATCTCGGCGCCCCACCGGCAGGCGGTCCGTATGACGGGTACTACCGGGCCGCCTGTCGCTACTACGGCGCCTGCGCCGACGGAACCGTCGACTACGCCCGCGAGGTGATGGCGCGGGCGGTCGGATTCGGCTTCGGCAAGGAAGGACGGGTAGAGGGCAGAGGCCGTGAGGTCGCCGCGGACACCTCCCAGGGATCGGCCTGCGGGGGCTCGTCCGTATTCGAGACCGGCGCCCCGGGCCCGGCGATCGTGCGGGTCGCCCGCTCTCAGCTCGGCGTGACCGAGAGCCCCCTCGGCTCCAACTGCACCCGCTACGGCCCCTGCGAGGAGTGGTGCGCCCTCTTCGTCGCCTGGGTCTGGCAGCACGCCGGGATCCGGATGGAAGGGGGGACTTCCCCCTACGCCTACTCGGGCTCCTTCTACGGCTGGGTGAAGGAACACGGGGGGCGCGTCCTGCCTCCCGGCGCGATCCCCGCGCCCGGTGACGCCGTCCTCTACGGCTGGGGGCCGAAGGCCTCCGAACACGTGGGGATCGTCGAAGCGGTCCTCGGGGGGGAGATCGTCACGATCGAGGGTAACTTCGACGACCGGGTCGCCAGGGTCGGTCCGTTTCCTCCGTCGCTTGCGGTGATGGAGGGGGAGCCCGGGCCGATCTACGCCTACGCCGAACCGGCCGGTCTCGGCCAGGAAGGAGCGGGGTCGTGATCCGGCGGCTGCGAGTTCTCCTCGAGCGTCCGCACGACCCGGAGGTGGCGAGGCAGGTGGTGCTCCTCGCGATGGTCGTGACGGTCGGCCTCGCCTGTCTCCTCGCCGCCTCGGTCGGCGACGGTCGGCACCCGACGGACCATCATCTGCCATCGGCGTCGACCGAAGCGGCGGGCCGGCCCGCCAGCCCCTCGCCGCTGGCGCTCGGGAGAAGAAGCGCCCCTCTGGGTCCGGTTCGACCACAGGACCCGCAGGATCGGCCCGGGACCCCCGCCCACCGGAGGGCCGAGCACGCGCTCGCCGGCCACCGGGCGCTTCAGCACGTGCCCTGGCATCAGGGCGGGGTGTCGATCGCACTGGTCGGCGCCCGCGCCGGGAAGGCGGTCCTGGCGGTCAGCGGCCCGGGCCTTGTCGCCGAGCGCCGCGCCTGGCGGGCCTTCCTGCACCGCTTCCGCGACGACGGGAGCGCCTACGTCCCCCGCTTCCGGGCCTCGGGAGGACGCGGTGGCAGGTAGGCGGATCGTCGACCTCTTCGCCGGGGCCGGAGGCTGGGAGGAGGGGTTGCGGGCCCTCGGCCTGCGGGCGCTCGGCATCGAGTGTGACCGCCTCGCCTGTGAGACCGCGCGCGCGGCCGGCCACGAGCGCCTGGAAGACGACATCGCCGATCTCGACCCCGAGGCCTTCGGCCCGCTCTGGGGCCTGATCGCCTCGCCGCCCTGCCAGGCCTACTCGATCGCCGGCAAGAAGCTCGGCCGCGCCGACGAGGCGGCGGTGATCGCCTGCGCCCACGATCTCGCCGCCGGGCTCGACTCGCGTGCCCGCCACCTCGAGGCCTACGCCGACGCGCGCTCGCTTCTCACCGTCGAGCCGCTGCGCTTTGCGCTGGCGCTCCGTCCCCGCTGGATCGCCCTCGAGCAGGTGCCGGCGGTGCTGGGGCTCTGGGAGCTCTTCGCCTCGCTGCTCAGATCGCACGGGTATCGGTGCGCGACCGGACTGCTCTCGGCGGAGCGATACGGCGTCCCCCAGGCCCGCAAGCGGGCCTTCCTGATCGCCTCGCTCGACGGCGAGCTCGCCCTTCCCGCGCCGACCCACCGCTCGTTCCATCCGCGTCGCCACTCGGTGCCCGCCGAGGAGGCCGACCTCCCCACATGGGTGAGCATGGCCGAGGCGCTCGGCTGGGGCCCCGGGCCGGCGACACTCCGCAGCAACCACACCAGCTCCGGTCGAATCCCCGGCGGCGCACCGCGCTCGCTCGACAGACCCGCGTTCACCCTGATCGGCAGCTCCTACACCTGGAGGATCGAAAAGGGGGTGAGGCAGGAGGACGTCGCGCCCGGTCCGGGGTGGGCGCGGCGGCGACCGGCGACGACGGTGCTCGGCGAGCCCCGCGTCTTCGGACCCGGCTGCTGGCCGCGCAACGGCCACCCGGCCGACAAGGTCCGGCGCGAGACCGTGCGGGTCACGGTCGAGCAGGCCTCGATCCTGCAGGGCTTCCGCCACGACTATCCATGGCAGGGACCGCGCACCGCCCGCTTCCGCCAGATCGGCAACGCGGTCTGCCCGCCGGTCGCCAGGGCGGTGCTCGCCGAGGCGATGCGGCCGTCGCTCGGCCCTGCGAGACGCATCTCCGGCCCGACCGACGACGCAGCGAGGGCCGCTTCGCGCGACGCATCGGGCGACGGTCGGGAATCCCCCCGACGCCCGCGGATCCCGCACCGGGAGCGACCCCGCGGCAGGGGCCGAGCGCCGAAATCTTCCCTTCCGAAGGAGGTCCGTCCATGACCTCCCGCGGCGGCAAGGACGATCCGCGCCCGATCATTCTCCTCGCCCTCGCGATCGTCGCCCTGGCGCTGTGGCACCTCGCCTCCCATGTGTGTCTCGATCCCGGGGCGGCCAGGGTCCGTCTCGCCTCGTTGATCCCCTTCGCGCTCGGCGCGACCGCGATCGCCTCGGCGCCGGCGACGCAACGCCTCCTCGCCATCCGCCGCACGCTCGCCTCGCGGCGATCGGTCGCGGTCGTCCCGGCCGACGGCTTCTGCCCGCGACCGGAGACGGTCGCGGCCTTCGCCGCCGCCCTGGCCGCCGGGTCGCGCCGGCTCGGCGCCTGGTCCGACCGGCCGGCGAGCGCGGTGCGGGTCCGGCTCGCCAACGACGCCCGGGGGAGGCTCGCCTACCTGCTGGAGCTCCCCGAGCGGGACGTCTCCCGTCTGCGAAGCGCCCTCCACGCCTACCGCGGCATCGAGCTGAGGGACGCCTCCGAGGTGATCGCGCCGGGGGAGAGGAAGGGCGACACCCGACTCATGACTGTGCGGGCGGAGATGGTGCTCGCGAGGCCCTCTCACGAGCCGCTCGCGCGGCCGGCCCTCGAGCCCGACCCGCTCACGCCGTTCGCCGCCGCCCTCGCCGGGGTGAGGCGCGAGCGCGGGGTCGAGGCTGAGGTCTGCGTTGACCTCCTGCCCGCCGCCGGGATCCGCGAGGCGCGGCTGCGGCGGCGGATGCGCCGCCGGGCGAGGAGGCGAGGCGGCGGGCGCGGGCGTCCCTTCGGCGAGATCCTGGGCGGCGCACGCGATGGAGGACGGGCGAACGACCTCGACCTCTTCGACCGGCGGATGTTCGCCAAGGGCCTCGAGCCGAAGCTGCGGGAGGGGGCGAGCCTGTTCGAGCTCCAGGTGCTGCTCCGCGTCGGCGCCCCCGACAAGCTGAGGGCGACCGCCGTCCTCCGCGACCTCGAGGCCGCGTTCGCCCCGACCGCCGACCGAAACCACCTGCGGGTCCGCGGCCTGCCGGTCCTCGGCACCGGCTTCCTCGGCTCCGACCTACCCTGGCGACGGGAGCGCTTCGACCGCAGGGTCGACACCGGGCTCTTCCGGCCGGCGAAGAAGGGGATCGTCACGGTCGCCGAGGTCGCGGGCTTCCTGAAGCCGCCCACCTCCTCCTGTCCGGTCGCGGAGGTGCTGCGCTCGGGCGCCGTCCTCTCGCCGCCGCCGGCCCTGCAGCGCTTCGACCCCCGTCGCACCGACCTGATCCCGGTAGGCCGGGTGCAGACCGAGTCCGGCGGGCGCCTGGTCGGGGTCAGGGCGGAGGAGAGCTTCTTCACCTACGTCGCCGGGCGTTCGCGCTACGGAAAGACCGAGGCGGCGATCGCGATGTTCGCCCACCTGGCGCGCTCCGGCCACGGAGGGCTCTTCCTCGACCCCCACGGCGACGCCCTCGACCGGATCCGGCCGTACCTGACCGAGCCGGAGGTCGCCTCGCGGGTGGTCGAGATCGACCTCGGACCGGGCGGCCCCGATGCCCAGCCGGCCTGGAGCCTCTTTTCCATGAAGGGCGTCGACCCCGAGGCTCGGGTCGACGCGATCGTCGCCGCCTTCGCCGCGGCCGTCGGCTGGGGGGAGAAGTCGACCAGGGCGATCAACCTGACGACCCAGGCGGCCACGGCGCTGGCACGGGTGGCCGAGGTCGTGGACGAGGAGATCGCCCCGACCATCTTCCAGCTGCCGACCCTGCTGACCGACGATGCCTGGCGCGAGGCGGTGGTCCCGTTCCTGCCCGCGCAGGCCCGCGCCTTCTGGACCGGTCGCTTCCCGCTCCTCTCCCCCGAGGCGGTGACCCCGGTGACGAACCTCGTCGACCGCCTGCGCACCTCGCGGGCGACGACGGCGCTCTTCGGCCGCAGCGAGGGCACCTTCTCCGTGCGCGAGGCGATGGATCGCGGCCTCGTCGTCTTGGCGTGCCCCGGCTCGGGCGGCCCGAGGGAGAAGCTGGTCGCGGGCCTCCTCGCCTTCGACCTCCTCCACGCCGCCCGCTCGCGGGCGGCCCTCGATCCCGGGAGCCGCAGGCGCTTCGTCGCCGTCTTCGACGAGGTGCAGTCCTACGACGGCGAGAGCCTCGCCGCCCTGCTCGAGCAGTCGGCCAAGTTCGGCCTGCGAGCGGTCTTCCTGAACCAGGACCCCGAGCGCCTGCGCCCGGCGACCCTCTACTCCCTCACCACCAACCGCTCCCACCTCCTCGCCACCGCGCTCAACTCGCGATCGGCGGCGCTCGTCTCGCGGGAAGCTCGGAGGAGGGGTCGACCCGGCCGCGCTGACCCGCCTCGAGCGCTACCGCTTCGTCGCCCAGGTGACCGAGCGCGGCGAGCTGTCGGAGCCATTCGCGCTCGGCGGGGTGCGGGTCGAGGACGCGCTCGGCGAGGGGAGCCCCGAGAGGCTGGGCGACCTGCGGGCGGCGGTCGACGGATCGGGGCGGAGGCGCAAGGCGGTCGAGGCGCTCGCCCACCAGGAGACGCTCGACGGCCGCATCCGGGTCGCGCTCGAAGGGCTCGCCGCCGAAGGCGGTTCGCAGGACGTGGGGAGCGGGGAGGAAGACGAGCAGATCCGCTTCGGAGGGACCGGATGACGCCCGGCTTCCCGACCCGCGCCGAGGCGGGCGCGCCCTGGGTCGAGGCGCTCGCCTCCCTCGCCCAGCACCGCGTCCTCACCGCCGCCCAGGTCCACGCGATGCACCTGCCGGGGACCAGGATCCGCCAGGCCCAGCGGCTGCTCGCCGAACTGGGGCGCGAGGGCCTCGCCGACCGCGCCGTCGGCCTGGGGGCGCAGCGGATCTGGTTCGCGACCGACCGGGGCATCGGGGTCGTCAGGGCCGCCGGGGCGCTCGAAGGCGAGCCGCCGATCCTCGACCGCCGCTCGGCGGCCGGACGCCTGATGGCCCACACCCTCGCCGTCAACGACGTCGGGATCGCCTTCATGGCGGCGGCGCGGGAGCGGGGCGAGGAGTTCGGCGCGCTCTCCTGGCGCCACGAGGTCGCCCACCCGTTGAGCGCGGCCGCGCGCGGTCGTCGCCGGAGATGGAAGGCGGCCGACGCCGTCCTCACCTACCTGCGCTCGGAGGGCTCCGAGACGGTCGTCGAGCAGCGCTTCTGTGAGCTCGACCGCGCCACCCGTCCGGTCGAGGGGCTCGCCCGCGAGCTCGCCCTCTACGCGCGGCTTCGCCGGGCCGAGGGAGCGGGCGGGAGGCCGCTCTGGCGGGAGCGCTATCCGGCCTTCCCGTCGGTCCTATGCGTGCTCGCGGGTTCGCGCGCCGACCTGCTCCGCCGGCGGCGCGAGGCGGCCTCCGCCTTCCTGCGCTCCGACCCGGAGGTCGGCTCCTCTCCGCATCCGCCGATCCGCATCTGCCTGCTCGAGGACCTCTGCGCGGCCGGTCCCTTCGCGCCGGTCTTCGAGGAGGCGAGGGAGCCGGGGAGGGCCATCGACTGGCTGGGGAGGGAGGAGCGGTGAGTGGGCCGGCCCGGGAGGTGCGGCTGGCGCCCGAGTCAATCGAGGCCCTCGCCCGTCGCCTCGCGGATCTACTCGGCAGCGACGACCGCGGCTCGGAGGGCGGCGACCGGGACGGCACCATGCTCTCCGCGGCCGAGGTCGCCCAGCGCTGGGGCGTCTCGCGGCGCTGGGTCTACGAACACGCCGTGGCGCTCGGGGCCCGGCGTCTCGGCGCGGGCCCCCGTCCGCGGCTGCGCTTCGACCCCGGGGAGGTGGCACGGCGACTCGGCGCAGGCGTCTCCATGCCCGAGAGGCAGGCCGCGCGCGGGGGTCGACGGGCGCAATCCGGAGATGCCCGTCAAGCCAGGCGGAACGAGGTCAAGCCCGATATGTTCGACGGCAGAAGAAGAAAGGTGGCCGGCGGGCGCTGGAACGCCCCCGGCCCGGCGCCGAAGGAGGTGCTTCGGCGCGCCCCGAAGGCTAGTCCCGGCGGGCGCCCGCGGCCATCATCCTCGGCCCGAGAGCCAGGAGGTGAGTGCCGATGACGAGGTCGGAGGAGCGGGGAGGTCGTCTGGTAGGCCCGGGCGGGCTGGGCTTCATCGACCATCAACGCCGGCGATACGCGGCGAGGGTGCGGCTCCCGAACCAGGGCGAGATCCTGGTGGGCGAGTACCTCCATGCCGGAGTGACCGGCCCACTCGGGGAGTTCAGGATCGTCCTGCATGACCTGGGTGACCGGGGCGGGAGGCTCAGTCCTCAGCTCTGCGTCTTCGGCGACGGGGTGACGGCACTGGCCGCGCTCCTTGCCACCGAGGGTGCCGACCTCCTCGGTCTTCTCGCGCCGACCCCCGGACACGAGCAGCTCTCGCGCCGCCTGCTGCGGCTCGGCCTGCGCGACGATTCCGACGCCCCGCTCCGACCCGCCATCGCGGAGGTGTCCTGAGGTGGGCCGGCCGAGGGGCGAAGTCGTCGCGCGGGACCGCGGAAGAGGACGGAGCTATGCCCTGCGGTTCATGGCCTACGGCGAGCGACGCTTCCTCACCCTCGGCTATGCCGAGGAGGGCTGGGACCCCGACGCCGCCGAAGAGGAGCTGCAGAACGTGCTGGCCGATGTGCGCAGAGGCATCTGGGTCCCGCCGGCCAGCCGTCGTAGGGGAGCGGGCGCCGGGGTCGCGGATCCGCATCCCGAGCCGACGCCCAATTTCGGCCCGTTCGCCGCAGGGATCATCGCCGAGCGGAGGGGCCAGGTGTCCGAGGCCTCGACCCAGAACGAGGAATGGGCCCTGGCCCACCTCACGCCCTACTTCGGCGACTGGGCGCTGGACGAGATCGACGCGCGGGCGGTCGACAAATATCGGCTCCACAAGGTGCGCGAGTCCGAGGACCGTGCGCGGGCAATCGAGCGGGGACGGCCGAGGCGAAACGACCACGGTCAGACCCTCCGCCCGCTGGCGCCCCAGACCATCAACAAGACGATCGACACGCTCCAGTGGCTGCTCGGCATCGCCCTCGACTACCGCCACGTGGGCGAGAACGCCGCGTCGGGCCGCAAGCGACGCCTCAAGGTGCCGCCCCGCAGGCCGGTCCACCTCGACAGCCCGGCGCAGGTCGAGGCGCTCCTCGACGCCGGTGCCGAGCTCGACCGCGACCCGAGGAGGCACTGCGAGGACCGCGAGGCGGTGATCGCGACGCTGGTCTTGGCCGGGCCGCGCGCCGAGGAGCTCTGCCATCTGCTCTGGCGCGATCTCGATCTCGCCAACTCCAGGCTCCTGGTCGGCCGCTCGAAGACGCAGGCGGGGCTGCGGGAGATCCCGATCGGGCCCCTCCTCCACGACATGCTCTCCGCCCACAAGACCGCGACCTATCGAGGCGACCCCGACGGCTACGTCTTCCCGAACGTCGGCGGGCGCAGGCGCAACAAGGACACCCTGCGCGGCGGCGTCCTCCTCGACGCGATCGCCCGCGCCGACGAGCTGCTCGAGCGCCGGGGTCAGGTGCCTCTGCCGAGAGGGCTCTCCGCCCACAAGCTCCGCCACACCTTCGCCTCGATCCTCGTCGCCTGCGGCGAGGACCCGGCCTCGGTGATGCGCCAGCTGGGCCACACCGACCCCGGCTTCACCCTGCGCGTCTACACCCACATGATGGCCCGTTCGCCCGAGGAGCGCGAGCGGTTGAAGGCCCTCGTGGGCGGCGAGCGTGCGACCCCGCCGCCGGCGATCAAGCCGCTTGACGGGACGGCCTACGAGCCGGCGATCCTACGGGTGCTCGCCGATCGCGGCGGCGCCGCGCCGCGGAAGGAGGTCCTCGCGGCCGTCGGCAGGTCGCTCGCCTCCCGGCACGGGCCCGCCGACCTCGAGGAGCTGCCCAGCGGCCCGCCGCGCTGGGAGCCGCGGGTCGGCAAGGCGCGACGGAGGTTGGTGCGACGGGGCTGGCTGGAGGACGGCGGCCGAGGCGGGGACTGGCGCCTTACCGACGCCGGCAGGGCGAAGGTGCGCCGCTCTGCTTCCGTCGACCCCGCTGAGCTTCGCTGCCTCCCTTCCTGAATCCTCCGGTTCTGAACGGAATACCCGGTCCACAGGGACGATCGAGATGATCGTTCTGGCACCAGTGCCAGAACGAGGCCCGTTTTTTCACCCGGTTTGAGACGTGTTTATGGGCGCTTTTGAATCGGCAGGGTGCCGATTTCCAGGGAAAACGCGAAAGTGGAGCTAGGCGGATTCGAACCGCCGACCTCCTGGGTGCGATCCAGGCGCTCTGCCAGCTGAGCTATAGCCCCGTATTTCGCCATTTCCAGGGGATTCGCCCCGGGGACGGCGTGTAATCGGATTGCCAGTCTACCGGCGGATATGCGGGGATGTGCCCCGATGCGTCGGGTGTTCTGCCACTCGTGCAATCCGAGTGGCAGAATCCGGGCCCCGATCCAGGCGCTCTGCCGGCTGAGAATCGTCGAAAAGGATGGAGGAGAGCGTTCTTCCTTCGCTGCATTCCAAGCTCAAGTTGAATGACGCATTCGCGCCGTTGGTGACGCTGAAGATGGTTGGTTCGAGGTCCGAGCTGGCTGAAGAGGCCAATCCGTGTAGAGGTCATCGTCAGGAATTTTCAATGAAACCGCGTCTCCTGAATTCCCGCCTCCTGATCGCCGGACTAGCGGTAGCGATCTTCGGGTTGGGACCTGGCGGAGGCATCACCGGCGACGCAGGGGCGAACGAACCAGCCGAACCACTGTCGCCTTACGCACGCAGCGGGTTTGCCGAAGTCGAAGTCGGGAGTCCGACCGAAGCGGTGCTTGTCGGGTTCGTCAATGCCCGGGGCTCGCCGACTACGGCTCGCTTCCAGATCGGAAAGACCAAGTCCTATGGCCGATGGTTTCCAACCGGCCAGCCGGAACATATGTACGGGGGCTATCACCCGTCGGAAGTCGTACAGGCGGTCGACGGCTTGCGTCCCGCAACCACCTACCACTTCCGGCTCGTTGCGACGAGTGAAGGCGGAGTGACCTACGGGAAGGATGAGACGTTCAGGACGCCGCCCCGCCATAAGCGGCGCTGATCGCGATCTGGTTCGCCACCGTGCGGGTCCTTTCGTCGTAGACCTCGTCCAAGGCCGCAGGGTTCGCCGCACGATGCCGGTCCTGTCCGAAGCCACCGATGCGCGCGAGGGCATCGAGCGCGCCGGCTGCGCTGCGGTGTCGGCGCGGAGCTCTCGTTGCTGGTGCTGGGTGAGTCCACTGCCGCCGGCGCATCGCTCTAGCAGCAGGGTCGTGACGAAACGTTCTCGTTCTCGTCGGGCCACACACAGGTCGGTCAACCCTTAGCGCATCAGCCGACAAAGTCCGTCCGTCCCGCTCGAACTCGCCAGGGCGTTCGACCCGATGGGACGGCAGACGTAGATGCGTCGGTTTGCTGGTCCCAGGAGATCGTCGATCGGGGTGCGCTAACCACCCAGGCCAGGGTCTTCTCGCAATGCCTGCGCCGCTCACGGTGCCGAGGTAGGGCCTGCCAGCACGCTGTCGATGATGGCCTGCGGCCGCTCCTCGGGCACGAAGTGCCCCGCTCCGGGGGCGGTGATCGCGCTGACGTCCTCGGCGACGGTCTCGAGCATGTCGCGCATCAGCTCGGCGCCGCGGGAGTGCTCGCCGCCGATGCCGGTGACCGGCACGGTGAGCTTGCGCTCGGCCAGTGGCTCGGTCTGCTCGATCGTGGTGAACGCGGCACGGTAGACGCCGAGCGCGCCGAGCACGCCTTCGGTGCCGGCGAACGTGCGTAGGTACTCGTCGATCGCGTCGCCGACTCCCTCGCGGCTCGACGGCACGCGGTCATAGAACCAGCTCAGGTAGGCGCGCTCGTTGCCGACGATCAGACGCTCCTGCGCGCCGGGCGCGAGGTGCATCAGCCACCACCACATCGAGCCCTTGGCCGCGACCTCGGGCATGTAGACGATCTGGCGGGCCAGGATGTCGCCCAGCAGCACCGGCTCATCCACGTAGACCAGGCGTGCGATCTCCTCGGGATGGTCGGCCGTCCACAGCAGCGCCCCCGGAGCTCCCATGTCGAACCCGACCAAGGTCAACGGCCGGTCCGCCGCGAAGGCGATCTGCGTCCGCAGCGCGCGTAACTCCTCCGCGAGCGCGCGGCCGTCATAGCCGGCCGTCCCGGCCGGCTTGTCGGAGTCACCGTAGCCGCGCATGTCAGGGACGAGCACCGCGCAGCCGGCGCGGGCGAGCGGCGTCATGACCTTGCGCCACGTGTAGCCGGTTCCGAGGAAGCCGTGCCAGAGCAGCACGGGCGGGCCGTCCGGCACGCCACCGATCCAATAGTGAAGGCGGGTGCCCGCGACGTCGGCGTGATGGCTTGTGAACCCCTCGATGTCCGGTATCGGCATGGCCTCCACTCCTGCTGTCGATGGTTGGCACCGGTCAAACTGGTGCTCAGGTTGAACCAGTCTAACCAGTGCCGATATCGTCCGTCGTGATGCCCACCTCACGATCCAGCCGGCAACCGTTTCGTTCCGGTGCCGGACGGCTGTGCCTCGACTTCATCCGCACCCTGCGCCACCGGGGCCGGTCATGCGCCGAGGAGGAGCTCGCGACCCCGGAGCGGCTGGCAAGCTGGATCGCCCAGTTCGGCCTGTGCGACACCTTGCCGCCGGCACCGGCGCCGGAGCAGGTCGCCGACGCGCACGCCCTGCGCGAGGCCGTCAACGAACTCATCACCGCGGCCAGAGGCCCCGGCGGTACGGCCTCGTGCCCGTCCGGCGCGCGACAGACCGTGAACACGGCAGCCGCCGCTCCGATCCCCGTCCCCCATCTCCGGCCCGACGGACAGCTCCGCCGCCGCGCCGATGACCCCATCGCCGCCGGCCTGGCCCTGATCGCGCGCGACGCGCTGGCTCTCATCGACTCAGAAGACCTTGCGCGCATCCGCGCCTGTGCGAACGCGGACTGCCGCGTGCTGTTCATCGACCACTCTCGACCCGGAACCCGTCGCTGGTGCTCGATGCAGACCTGCGGTAACCGCGCAAAGAAAGCCGCTCAACGCAACCGAGCCACCGGCGGCTGATCCGGCGCAGCACGGCAGCCCTGTCAGTGCCTCCACGATGCGGCCCGCCAACCGCCTCGAGATCGAGGTGCTCGACACGGATGACCTCGGCGTCGTGACTGCGCCCGATCACCACGACGACCCGGACGGATGGCTGTTCACCCAGACGGCTGCATCAACCGGGAAGCATTCGACCGCCACGTCGCGCAGAGTGCGGATGCCCCCGCGCTCGCCGTCGCCGACGGCAGCCTGACGATCGACGCCGGAGCACCGGAAACGGGCATCGCGGTCCAGACCATTGCCGTCCACCCGCCCGGTGATGGGCTTGGGGAGCGCGCTGGTCACCGGACGCCGTCCGTGGCGGGCTGTCGTCAGCGCCGGCTCAAATGGTTGTAGAGGAAGTCGGCGGCCTCGGGCAGCCATCGCCATCTGCGGTTGCCGACGGATCACCTTCCGGGAGGACGCGGTGCTCGCCGGCCGGCGCGAGGCGAGCCAGCTCCGGCGCGGCTCGACCGGGGCGTCGCCCCGGTCGTTCGGCGGTGGGGCGACGCCTCAGGGTTCTCGGTATGCCCAGGAGCCGCGGCTCGTCCCGAACGAGGCGGTGCTGGTGAACACCATCAGGACGCTCTCGGGGCCGGCGGGCGTGACCGAGCCGGTGAAGGCGCTGCGGAAGCCTTCGAACGACATGCCGTTGCCGAAGGAGGTGTAGACGCAGAGATATCCGGGGGCGGCCTGGCGCGGTCCGGGGCAGTTGGTGGAGGTGGATTCGAACGGCAGCCAGGACAGGTTGGCGGCGGGGATCTCGCGGCCGAGCTTGGGTTTGAAGTCGATCACGGCGGTGCCGTAGGAGCCGCTCGCCGCCGACGTGCCCCAGCCGCCGACCTCCGTCTCGCCCGACCCGAGGACCGAGTCGTTGGTGAGGTAGCGCGCCGCCGGCACCCCGCCGAGCGACGTGGCGTCCGCGGCGCCGGCGGCGCTGTCGGCGCTCGTGGCGTGATCGGCGCCGGCCGCGTGGTCGGCGCTCACCGCGTGCTCGGCGTCGCCCGCGTGGATGGCGGCAGGAACGGCGCCAAGGGTGGAGAGCGCGATCTTCGAACCCGTCACCGTCCCGTCCTTGATCTTCGCCCCGGTGACCGCGCCCTTCCTGATCTGCTTGGTGCCGACGCTGTTCTTCGACAGCACCTGTCCGGCGGCGAGCGCCGAGCCACCGGCCAGCACCAGGAACAGGGCGATCGTCGAGGTGACGTCGGCGTAGCTGAGCTTCATGCCGCCAACCGTCCGCGCAGCGCCTGCTCGAAGGCCGGCAGCATCGGCTTGGCCAGCCCCTTGACCCGCATCGACCCCTCGGGCCAGGTCAGCTTCAGCTCGCGCTTGCCGACCTCCTCGATCGCCATCCCGTCGTAGGCGAGCTCGCTGTGGTCGCGGGGAGCGCCGCCGGCGCCGGTGGCGATCAGCAGCAGGCGCCGGTCGGTCGCGGCGAGGACGACGTTGGTGCTCTGGCTCAGCTCGCGGAGGCCGCCGACCAGGGTGATCGAGCGGTGCTCGAAGGTCGGGTCGAGGCCGACGCAGGCGGCGAGCAGATCCTCTTCCGGGTCCGTCACCGCGGCGATCTCCTCCAGCGCCTTGCCGAACCTCCCCCAGCCGAAGGGGAGGAGATCCCTTTCGCGCGCGATCGCGGCGACCATCTCGACCTCACCCATGTGGCGCTCCTTCGTCCCGGAATCGAAAGTGCCCGCCGAGGAGCTCGGTCACGGTCAGCAGGCGGAAGTGACGGGCGCGGAGGCCTTCGACGATCCCCGCCAGGGCGGCGACGGTCTGCGGGTGGCGACCACCGTCGTGCATCAACACGATCGAACCCGGTCGGGCGCGTCGGACAGCATGAGCTTCGATCGCGCCGACGCCGCGGTGGTGGTCGTCGCCGGGGTCGAGGCTCCAGAGGACGGTCTGCAGGCGCTCGTCGCGGGCCGCCGCTTCGACCGCGGGGTCGAGGAGGCCGTACGGCGGGCGGAAGAGGCAGGGGAGGAAGCGCGTCGCCGCCTCGATCGCCCTGTCGGTGGCCGCCAGCTCGGCCCGGTCGGGGCGCTTCGGATGGCTGTAGCTGTGGTTCGCGATCTCGCTGCCGGAGGCGAGCATCTCGCGCAGGAGCGCCGCGTTGCCGCGAACGTGCCGACCCTCGACGAAGAACGTGGCCCGCGCGTCCAGGCGCTCGAGGGTCGCCAGGATCGCCGAGGTCGGTCGTGGCTTCGGGCCGTCGTCGAAGGTGAGTGCCACCGCGCGACGCCCACTCGGCCCCTGGGACACGGTGGAATCCGATGAGGTGCAGCCGATCGGCGTCGATTCCGGACCGATCCCGCCGCCGGTCACGGCCGCGCTCAGCGGAGCGACGGGCACGACGACCGCGACCAGAACCAGGAGCGCGAGGAGGCCGCCGAGGCACATGCCGGCCATGGCGCTAATGGCTGCGCGGCTTGAAGGTGACTTCGTAACTGACGTGGAGCTCCAGCTTCAGCGGCGGTTCGCCCGGCCATTCGGAGGGGAATTCGCAGCGAAAGGTGTGGTTCGCCGCCACGTCGAACGCCTTGCCGCGGAGGAACTCCGCGGCCTTCACCGGCGTGTGCAGCTCCTGCAGCCGTAACCCTTCGGTGCCGCTCTGCTGATTCGGCGGGGTGCAGGGCGCATCGAAGTCGACCAGCATCGCGGGCTCGAAGGCTCCCGGACAGGCTTCGGTATAGGCGCCGCCCATGTTGCCGAGCAGGACGAACTTCCCGGCCGACCAGGCGAGGCTGGGTTGGAGTTCGACCTTCTGCGTCCCGCACTCGCTGGTGTCGGAGATCACCGGCAGCGGCACCGGGTCCTCGGCGTCGGAGCCGCAGGGTTTGCCGCTCTGCGTCGAGAACCTGCCCTGCTTGGTGAAGACCGCCGGGATCGACCAGCCGCCGGTGGAGAAGGACATGAACTTGAGCTTGCTGCCGCTGAGGTACGTCTCCGCCCACAGCGGCCTCTTCTTCTTCGTCGCGAAGGTCGCGCTGATCGACCCCGAGCCCTGGGCCGACTGACTCGCGGTCCCGTAATAGGACGGGCAGTTTTCCGGCCTTTCGGCGGCGAAGCTCCACCTCACCGTCTGCTTGCCCTCGATCGAGACGGCCCACTCGGTCCGCTGGAAGACCGTCGCGCCGGCGCTCGCGGCGGCGAGCGCCATCACCGCGAGCGCGGCGAGCAGGAGGACGAGAAGCCTGCGGGGCATGATGCCCAGCGTTGCTCAGGGGCGCCTATTCCGCATCGGTGAAAACACTGGTCTGCGTGGCCGCGGGGAAGCGCACGGCGAGCTGCGAGCGCGATCGCACGCCGACCTTGCGGTAGATGCTGTGCAGGTGATGCTCGACCGTCCGCGGCGAGATGAAGAGCGCGGCGGCGACCTGGGCGTTGGTGGCGCCGCCGACGACCAGCGCGCAGACCTCGCGCTCGCGCTCGGTCAGCCCCTCGTCCCGGCCCGCGCGCTTTCCCGATCCCACGGCCGACTCCCCTAGGCCGCCCGCCCGCAGCTCGGCCGCGGCCCGGTCGGCCCAGCGGATCGCGCCCTGGGCGCGGAAGGTCGCCTCGGCGGCGCTCAGCAGCGGCTGCGCGTCGGCTCGCCGCCGGGCCCGGCGCAGCCGTTCGCCGAAGATCAGCTTCGTGCGCGCCTCCTCGAAGGCGAAGTCGACCCGCGCGTGGGCGGCGAGCGCCTCCGCCAGGCGGGCGTCGAGCTCGGTGTCGTCGCCGAGCAGGGCGGCGTAGCGGGCGACGGCCGCCGCCGACCAGGCGCCGCCGGTCGCCCGCGCCCCCTCGCGCAGTTCCTCGAGCGCGAGCTCGGCATCGGCCAGGCGGCCCGCCCTGATGTAGGCCTCGGTGAGGTCGCTCTCGTTGAACATGTAGCCGGGGTCGCGGGCGCCGTAGCGCCGGCGTGACTCGCGGCCGCGCTCGAGGTGCTCGATCGCCCGGTCCAGCTCGCCGCCGCCGAGCGCGACCATGCCGAGCGCCTGCTCCGCCACCGCCCGATGGGAGTAGATGCCGAGCCGCGCGCAGATCTCCCGCGCCCGTTCCGCGTTGCCGACGCAGGCCTCCTCTTCGCCGAGGTAGGCGGCGACGAAGGCACGGGCGTTCGAGGTCAGCGCCTGCAGGAAGGGCCCGATCGCCTCCTCGCCGAGCGCCGCCGCCTCCCGCGCCAGTTCGCGGGCGCCGAAGAAATCCCCGCGCCGGGTGTGGACGCTGACCAGCACCACCAGGGGGAAGGCCAACGGGGTCACCGCGCCGCGGTCGCGCAGGGTCTGGACGACGGGGGCGATCAGCGCGGTCGCCGCCTCCTGTTCCTCGAGCCAGTGCAGGCACATCCCCGCCAGCGCGATCACCTCGTGGCCCGGCGCGGCCGGGTCGAGGGCGCGGATCTCCGCCAGCCGCCTCCCGAGCACCGCGCGCGCCGCCCCGTGGTCGCCGGCGACCGCCTGGGCCGAGGCCTCGAGGGTCGCCGGGACGAGGTCGGTGCCGGGCTCCGCCAGCTCCCTGGCCCGACCGGCGACGCGGGCGATCTCGTCGACCGGCCCGGAGCCCATCAGGGCGATCGCCGCCTGGGTCAGGAGCCCGACGGCGCGGGCGGGATCGGTCGCGGCGACCCGTTCGGCCTCGGCCTCCAGCAGGGCGCGCGCCTCGCCTGGACGACCGGCCTGGGCGGTCGCCGCGCCGATCAGGAGCCGGGCGTCGGCGCGGGCGCCGGGGTCGTCGGTCGGGGGCAGGCCGACGGCGAGCGCGAGGGCGCTCTCCGGGTTCCCGTTGGTCAGCGCGAGATGGCCCGCGGCGAGGGTCCGGGCGCGGGTCCGGCCCGGGTCGGGCGTCAGCGCCGCCGCCCGGCGCAGGGCCTGCAGGGCGGTGCCGGGGGCGCCGCGCGCGACCGCGTCGTAGGCGGAGCGCTCGAGCGCCGCGGCAAGCTCCTCGTCGGGTTCCTCGGCGGCGACCGCGAGGTGCCAGGCGCGCTCGGCCTCGGGGAGGACGGCCGCCAGCGCCCGGTGTGCGGCGCGCCGCTCGCTCGGCCCGGCGGCGTGGTAGACGGCCGCCCGCGCCTCGGGGTGGCTGAAGCGCACCACCCGCCCCTCGACCGCGATCAGGCCGTCGTCCTCCGCCGGGCCGAGGGCGTCGAGTCCGCCGAGCGCCGCGGCGAGCGGCCCGGCCGCTCCGTCGCTGCTGGCGGCGGCGAGGAGGAGCGCCGGGCGGGCCGCGTCCGGCAGGCGCGCGAGGCGGGCGGCATAGGCGTCGGTCAGGCGCCTCCCGGCGGGCGGCAGGTCGGGCAGCGCGGCGCCGCCGCTGCGCTGCGCCGGGCTCAGCTCGGCGGGCCCCTCGACCAGCGCCAGCGGGTTGCCGCCGACCGCCTCGACCAGGGCCTCGGCGACGGCGGGAGCGAGCCCGCCGCGTCGCGCGACCGCGACCGCCGCGGGCCGCTCGAGCTCCTCCAGCGCCAGGGTCGGGAGCTCCGGCCAGTCCTCGAGCGGTTGGCCGCGCAGGGCGTGGACGACCAGCACCGTCGCCCCGATCCGCTCGGCGCGACGGGCGAGGAAGGCGACGGCCTCGCGCGAGGAGGCGTCCAGCCACTGCACGTCGTCGACCGCGATCACGACGGGGATCAGCCTCGCGACCAAGGCGGCGAAGGCGTGGAGGACCGCGCCGCGATCGGGGGCCGCCCGTTCGTCCAGTGCCAAGGCGGCCCGCAGCGCCCGGCGCTGCGGCGGCGGCAGCGCCTCCACCTCCTCCAGCACCGGCTCGAGCAATCCGCGCAGCCCGGCGAACGGCAGCGCGATCTCGCTCTGCACGCCGGTGACGGTGAGCACCGGTTCGGCTCCCGCGATCGCGGTGCGCAGGAGCGCGCTCTTGCCGACCCCCGGCCGCCCGGCGATCACCAGCGTGCCGCCCTCTCCATCCACCGCCGCGCGCAGCCGTTCGAGCTCGAGGTCGCGTCCGATCAGATCCATCGACGCAACGGTAGTCGCGCCGGCGACGCTCGCTCGGCATCGAGGCCAGGACGGAGGACCGCGGCGCCTCGAGTCTGGAAGTCGACGTCGACTTGTCCGCTCCCTAGCGAGCGATCGATTGACAAGCGACGCGGGGCGGGATAGCGTCGCCCGCGGAACTCACCTGGGAGGGAGAGGAATCGTGGAGACCGTCAACGCAGCACTGCTCCGCCGCCACGGCGACCCCTTGGCGATCGAGGAGATCACCCTCGACGACCCCGCCCCGGGCGAGGTCGTCGTCCGCACCGCGGCCGTCGGCATCTGTCACTCGGACCTGTTCGTGTTGGAGGGGGGCCGGGAACCGGGTCTGCCGCTCCTGCTCGGGCACGAGGTCGCCGGGATCGTCGAGCGGGTCGGCCTCGGGGTCGACCACGTCGCCCCCGGCGATCACGTGACCGGCTGCTCCTCGGCCTTCTGCGGCCGCTGCGAGTGGTGCGTCCGCGGGCGCCCCAACGCCTGCGTCAACAAGGACTACACGCGGCCCGCCGGCGAGGAGCCGCGGATCAGGGACCGCGACGGGGCGGCGGTCGCGCAGCTGGTCGGCCTCGGCGCCTTCACCGAGAAGCTGCTGGTCAGCGGCACCTCCCTGGTGAAGATCCCCGACGCGATGCCGCTCGACATCGCGGCGATGCTCGGCTGCGCGGTCACCACCGGGATGGGCTCGGTCTTCAACTCGGCCGCGGTCGAGATCGGCGACCGGGTCGTCGTCATCGGCTGCGGCGGCGTCGGCCTGAACGCCGTGCAGGCCGCCCAGATGGCGGGCGCGCGCCAGGTCATCGCCGTCGACATGGTGCCGCGCAAGCTCGAGCTGGCGCGGCGCTTCGGCGCCACCGACGTCGTCGACGCGAGCAGCGAAGACGCCGTCGCGGCGGTGCTCGCCCTCTCCGGCGGCGGCGTCGACCACGCGATCGAGGCGGTCGGCACGCCGGCGACGATCCAGGACGCCTTCGCGATGCTCCGCTTCGGCGGCACGGCCACCGTGATCGGGATCCCCCCGTCGACCGAGATCTCCTTGCCGACCGATGCGCTGCTCGCGGAAAAACGCCTGCAGGGATCGTTGATGGGGACGAATCGCTTCTACCTCGACGTGCCGCTCTACAGCGAGCTCTACATGGCCGGGAAGCTGGACCTCGACACGCTCCTCTCCGAGCGGATCACGCTCGACCAGATCAACGAGGGCCTCGACCACCTGCGCGAATCCGACGTCGAGCGGACCGTCATCGTCTTCGACGGCGTCGGGGAGGACGGCGCGGCGCCGCCGCTGCAGGCGGGGGCGCGCTCATGAGCGTGATCGAGGACTGGCGCGCGGTCGGCTCGATCTCCGAGTACGTCGGCGACGGTGCCGCGGCGAGGGGACACCTGATCGCCGGGGAGTGGGTGCCCGCCGCCGGCGGCGGCTCGATCACCTCGATCGACCCGTCGAACGGCGAGGCGGTCGCCGAGATCGCGGCCGGCGACGGCGCCGACGTCGACCGCGCCGTCGGCGCGGCGCGGGAGGCGTTCGAGGCCGGTTGGCGGACGGCGAGCCCGATCGAGCGCCAGGACTGCCTGCTGCGCTTCGCCGACCTGCTCTACGAGAACTACGACGAACTGGCCTTGCTGGACACGCTCGAGATGGGGGCGCCGGTGACGATCGCGCGCAACCCGCTCGGCGCCCAGGCGCTGCGCTGGACCGTGCGCTTCTTCGCCGGCCTGGCGACCACCGTGCACGGCGTCACGCAGCAGTTCCACCGGCCCGGCTTCGGCCCCGACCACAGCGGTCACACCCTGAAGGAGCCGATCGGCGTGGTGGCCGCGATCACCGCCTGGAACTCGCCCCGCATCCTCGCGATCAACAAGCTTGCGCCGGCCCTGGCCGCGGGCTGCACGGTGGTGCTGAAGCCCTCCGAGGAAACGTCGCTGAGTGCCCTGCGGATCGGCGAGCTGGCGGGCGAGGCGGGGTTCCCGGCAGGCGTCGTCAACGTCGTCACCGGCACCGGCGCGGCGGTCGGCCAGCCGCTGATCGAGCACCCCGAGGTCGACAAGGTCTCCTTCACCGGCTCTCCCCGCGTCGGCCGCGCGATCGTCGAAGCCGCCGCCGCCGACTTCAAGCGCTACACGCTGGAGCTCGGCGGCAAGTCCCCGAACATCGTCTTCGCCGACGCCGACATCGACCTCGCCGTCCCCGGCGCGGCGATGGCGGTCTTCGCCCAGACCGGTCAGGCCTGCTGCGCGGGCTCGCGGCTCTTCGTCGAGCGGCCGATCTACGAGGAGTTCCTGGCGAAGGTCGTCGACTACGCCCGCCGGCTGCGCGTCGGCCCCGGCCTCGACCCGGAGACGCAGATCGGGCCGCTGATCTCCGAGCGCCAGCTCGACCGCGTCCTCGGCTTCGTCGATGCCGGCGTCGAGGACGGCGGCTCGATCCGCACCGGCGGCCGGCGGTTGACCGAGGACGCGCTCGCCGACGGCTACTTCGTCCCGCCGACCGTGGTCAGCGACCTCGACCCCGCCGCCCCGACCGCGCGCGAAGAGATCTTCGGGCCGGTCGTCTGCGCCTTCCCCTTCGACTCGGTCGAGGAGGCGATCGAGCTCGGCAACGACTCCCACTACGGCCTCGCCGCCGGCGTCTGGACCAATGACCTCGGCAAGGTGCGCCAGGTGACCGAGGGCCTGCGGGCCGGGATCCTCTGGGCCAACACCTACAACCTGACGGCGCCGGGGCTGCCCTGGGGCGGCTTCAAGACGAGCGGGGTGGGGCGCGAGGGCGGCCTGAACGCGCTCGACGAGTACCTGGAGGAAAAGGGCGTGATCGTCCGCGGCTGAGCCGCGGACCTCAGCGGTAGGTCAGCAGGTCCGAGCCCGCGGCGCCCAGATGGGCGTGTTCGTTGAAGCTGAGGAGCGCGGGCGAGGAACCGACCGCGACGACGGTGACAGCGGTGTTGACGGCGACCCGGTTGAGGGCGACGAAGGCGGCCGGCGGCAGGTCGAGCAGCGCGCAGGCGATCGCCGCGATCACCCCGGCCGAGGTGACGACCACGGCGGTCTCGCCACGGCCGAGGTCACCGGCGAGGTCGGCCGCCGCCGCGGTGGCGCGGTCGCGGAAGCCGCTCCAGCCGCCCTCAGGTCGCTCGACCCAGGCCAGCAGCGCCTCGTCGAGCAGCAGCTGGAACCGCCGCCGGTCGAGGTCTGAGCCGTCGAGGCCCGGTGCGCCGGCGGCGCCGAGGATCGCGTCGGCGTCGTACTCGTCCCAGGCCTCGTCGTCCCGCGGGTCGAGGCCGCGCCGCTCGCCGATCACCGCGGCGGTCTCGCGCTGGCGTCGGCGCGGGCCGCTGAGGAGGCGGGCGGGGCGGATCCCCCGCCGCTCCAGCGCCTCGCTCAGGACCTCGGCCTGGCGCCTGCCCAGCGGCGAGAGGCGGTCGTACTCGCCCGCGCCGAACGAGGCCTGGGCGTGTCTGACCAGCAGCAGCGTCGGCACGGGCTCGGGTGGTGTCGGGCGGGTCGTCGCCGGCCGGTCAGGCCGACGGCGCCGGGTCGAATTCCAGATCGAGGCTCTGCAGACCCCGGAAGGCGACGCTGGCGATCGGCTCGAAGTCCTGGCCGGGGCGGAGGCGGAGGCTCGGCAGCCGCCCGAAGAGGCGCTCGAGGGCGATGCGACCCTCCAGGCGCGCCAGCGGCGCGCCGAGGCAGAAGTGCGGCCCGAGGCCGAAGGCCATGTGCCGGCGCAGGTCCTCCCGGTGCGGGTCGAAGGCCGTCGGGTCCGCGAAGTGGTCGCCGTCGCGGTTGGCCGATCCCCACATCAGGAGGACGTGAGAGCCTGCCGGGATCTCGGTCCCTTCGAGCACGGTGTCCTCGCGGCAGAGCCGCGGCGTCCACTGCACCGGCGACTCGACCCGCATCCCCTCCTCGAGGACGACGCCGATCTGCTCCGGCGAGCCGAGGAGCTCGGCGACCATGCCGTCGGATTCGAGGATCAGGCGCAGCGTGTTGGCGAGCATGTGGGCGGAGGTGATGACCCCGCCGGCCAGGAGCGCGCCGATCTGGGCCCGCAGGTAGGCGATGTCGAACTCGCCGTCGACCCGCAGGTGCTCGGCGATGATCTCGCTGATCAGGTCGTCGCGCGGCTCGGCGTGGCGCGCTTCGATCAGCTCGGTCAGGTAGGCGCCCATCTCGGTCGTGCGCTCGAGCTGGAGCTGTTGGCGCTCCGGCGGCAGCCAGCTGAAGCCGGCGCCCTCGAGCTGGCCCCAGCCGGCGACGCGCGCGTGCTCCTCCGGCGGCAGCCCGAGGAGGGAGCAGGTGACGCGCACCGGCAGCGGCGCCGCGAACTCGGAGACGAACTCGCAGCTGCCCCGCGCGGCGAACTCGTCGATCAGGTCTTCCGCGTGGCGCTCGATCATCGGCGCGTACTCGGGCAGCCGCCGCGGCGAGACCGGCTTGAAGCAGAGCTCGCGCCGCGCCTTGTGCTCGGGCGGGTCCGACTCGATCATCGTCTTGCCGGAGGTCGATTTGGTGTCGACATGGCCGGCGAAGCCGAGGCTGGTGCGGCTTTCCTCGCTGGAGAAGCGGGCCGGATCGCGGGCGACCTCGGCGATCGCGGCGAAGGTCGAGACGACGAATACGCCGGGGCGCTCGGGCAGCTCGTGCACCGGCTGCTCGGACCGCCACCGCTCGTAGAACGGATAAGGGCAGACGCCGCCCTCGCCGGTCGGATACCTCGCTCCACCCATGCGGGGAGTATATGCACTCAGACTATCGATCGATAGGTTGGAGCCATGATCGACTTCCGGATTCCCGATGACGTGACCGAGTTGCGCGAGCGGGTGGACGACTTCGTCCGCGACGTCGCGATCCCCGCCGAGGCCGAGGATCGTGGCGAGCACGGCCTCGAGCCGAGCCTCCGCAAGGAGCTCCAGGACGCGGCCAAGGAGGCCGGCGTGTTCGCTCCGCAGCTGTCGGTCGAGCATGGCGGCCAGGGTCTCGACATGCGCGGCACGGCGGTCATCCTCGAGGCCGCCGGGCGCGGCCTGCTGGGGCCGCCGGCGATGAACTGCGCGGCCCCCGACGAGGGCAACATGCACCTGCTCGACGTGGTCGCCGACCCGGAGCAGAAGCGGCGCTACCTCGAGCCGCTGGCGTCCGGGGAGTCGCGCTCCTGCTTCTCGATGACCGAGCCGGCGCCGGGCGCGGGCTCGGATCCCTCGATGCTGCTGACGCGGGCCGAGCGGGTCGACGGCGGTTGGTCGATCACGGGACGCAAGTGGTTCATCACCGGCGCCGAGGGCGCCGCCTTCACGATCTGCATGGCGATGACGGCGGAGGGGGCGACGATGTTCCTGGTCGACGCCGACAACCCCGGCTGGCGGGTGGAGCGCCTGATCGACGCCACCGACCGGGTCTTCACCGGCGGGCACGCCGAAGTCGTCTTCGAGGACTGCCGGGTCGGTGACGAGGCCGTCCTCGGCGGGGTCGGTGAGGGCTTCCGCTGCGCCCAGGTCCGCCTCGCGCCCGCCCGGCTGACCCACTGCATGCGCTGGCTCGGCATCGCCTGCCGCGCCCAGGACCTGGCGCTCGATCGCGCCGCCTCGCGCGAGGCGTTCGGTGGCCCGCTCGCCTCGCTCGGCATGGTCCAGCGCCAGCTGGCCGAATCGGAGCTCGACCTGGAGACGAGTCGACTCCTGGTCTGGCGTTGCGCCTGGGCGCTCGATCGCGGCGAGCCCGCCCGTCACGAGTCCTCGCTGGCCAAGGCCCACGTCGCCGAGGCGACCTGGCGCGTGGTCGACAGGGCGATCCAGATCTGTGGCGCCCTCGGCGTCTCCGGCGACGCGCCGTTGGCCCGGATGATGGACGAGCTGCGCCCGTTCCGGATCTACGACGGCCCGACCGAGACGCATCTCTGGGCGATCTCGCGGCGGGCGGTCCGGAGGCATGGTCACGGACACACGTGACCCGGCTTCTGGGCCAACTTCCCTTCCGAGCGATCGCTAGTTTGTGCTAGCGTTGCCGGTGGAAGGGTCCGACTCTTGGAGGAGAGAACGTGGTCGTAGACGCGCAGATTCACACCGGGTTCCCGTCGATCGACGAAATCCGGCCGTACTTCCCCGAGCACATGCGCGACTACCTGGCGTTCACCGGCTACCACGGCCCGGACGACTCTCCCTACCCCAAAGGCGCGGCCTGCCCCGAGCCCCGCGCCTGGGTCGAGGACGGCCCCGCGCGGGTGGGCGAGACGCTCGATTCCCGCGGCGTCGACCTCGCGATCCTCACCTGCGAGTATCCGGCCGACGGGGTGATGAACCCCTATACCTCGGCCGAGTTCGCCACCGCGGTGAACACCTGGCAGGCCGAGCACTGGCTCGCCGCCGACGAGCGCCTGCGCGGCTCGATCGTCCTGCCCGGCGACGCCGAGCTGGCCGCCGCCGAGATCGACCGCTGGGGCGACGACCCCCGCTTCGTCCAGGCGTTCTTCCCGGTCCGCTCGGAAACGCTGGCGGGCAAGCGCTCCAACCACGCGATCTGGCGGGCGGCGGCCGAGCACGGCCTGGCCGTCGCGCTCGGCTTCGGCGGCGTCTCGCCGAACCCGCCCAGCCCGGCCGGCTGGCATACGTACTACGCCGAGGAGTACGTGGCGATGGCGATCACCTGCCAGGGCCAGATCATGAATCTGATCGCCGAGGGGGTGCTGGATCGCTACCCGGCGACCAAGATCGTCTGCGCCGGCTGCGGCTGGAGCTGGCTCCCCGCCCTGATGTGGCGGATGGACAAGAACTGGAAAGGGCTGCGGCGCGAGATCCCCTGGGTCCGGCGGGCGCCGTCCGAGTACATGATCGACCACCTGCGCCTGACCCTGGCGCCGCTCGACGTCGCCACGCCGGAGGCGGTGACGGAGTCACTGGAGCTGATGGGGTCCGAGGAGATGCTGCTCTTCTCGAGCGGCGCGCCGCACCCGGCCGCGGTCAAGGACCCCTGGGATCTGCTGGAGGAACTACCGGCCGAGGTCCGGGAGAAGGTCGGAAGTGGGAACGCGCTCCGGTTCTACGGCTCGGAGCGACTCGAGGTCGAGGCAACGCCGGTCAGCTGAGGAGGAGAGATGAGCACCCTTACCGTCAACGAGCCAGTCGCGACCGGGGGCAAGAAGTCCGCCCTGCCGATCATCGACTGCGATGTCCACACGTCGCCGCCCACGGTCGACGTGATGGAGAGCTACATGCCGAAGCGCTGGCAGGGCTACACCGCCACCTACGCTCGCAAGTACGTCGGCGCGATCGCCGGGATGTACCCGCGTATCACCCCCGGCGCGATCCGCCGCGACTCCTGGTCGACGCCGGGCACGATCGGCGGCAGTGACCTCGACCTGCTGCGCGAGCAGCTGCTCGATGCCTGGAACGTCGAGTACGGGATCATGACCCCGCGGATCGGCGCCGGCTACGAGACCGACCACGAGTACGCGGCCGCGGCGGCGCGGGCGATCAACGAGTGGCAGCTCGAGTGGCTCGAGGAGGACGAGCGGCTGAAGGCCTCGGTCCTCTACGGGGTCGAGGACCCGAGCTCCGCCGTCGAGGAGATCCACCGGGCCGCGGCCGACCCGCGCTTCGTCCAGATCCTCGGCGTCGCCCGGGCGCTCGAGCCGCTCGGGCGCAAGAAGTACTGGCCGGTCTACGAGGCGGCGGTCGAGCACGGGCTGCCGGTCGGCCTCCACTTCGGCGGCAACGGCCATCCGACCACCGGTGCCGGCTGGGCCAGCTACTACTACGAGGACCACAGCGGCATGAGCCTGGCGATGGCCGCCCAGGTCACGAGCTTCGTCTTCGAGGGGATCTTCGACCGCCTGCCGGACCTGAAGATCGTCCTGATCGAGAGCGGCTTCGCCTGGATCCAGCCGCTGGTCTGGCGGATGGAAGAGGCCTTCGCCCGCTTCCGCGACGAGTTGCCGCACCTGCAGCGCAAACCGTCCGAGTACGTCCGCGACCACTTCTGGCTGACGACCCAGCCGATCGAGGAGCCGACCGATCCGCGTCACCTGACCAAGATCATCCTCGAGAGCGGCGCCGACCGGCTGATGTTCGCCTCCGACTACCCGCACTGGGATTTCGACGCGCCTGACCAGGTGCTGCCGTCGCGGGTGCCGCTCGAGGTCCGCCGTCAGATCATGGCCGACAATGCCCGTTCCCTCTACCGGCTTGCCTAGCGTCAAGTCCAAGCGGCGGTACTCCGTCGCCCAGGTGGACGAGATCCCCCCCGGCACGAGGAAGATCGTCTCGATCGAGGGTCGCTCGGTCGGCGTGTTCAACGTCGACGGCGAGTTCTTCGCTCTGAAGAACCGCTGCCCGCACGCGGGCGGCCCGCTCTGCCGCGGCGACATGACGGGGCACGTCACCTCGGAGGAGCCGGGCGAGTTCGCCTTCAGCCGCGCCGGTGAGATCCTGCGCTGTCCCTGGCACGGGTGGGAGTTCGACATCCGCACCGGCGAGTGCTGGTTCGACCCCGACGGGCTGCGGGTGCGTCGCTACGAGGTCAGCATCGAAGACGGCCGTGACGGCCGCGAGATACCGCCTCCGGTCGAGACCTACGACGTCTCGGTCGAGGACAAAGTGGTGGTCGTCGAGCTGTAATGGCCCGTGAGGCCCGCGCCGCCGATGTCGTCAACGTCGCCGAGATGCGCCGCCGGGCGCGGCGGCGGCTGCCGCGCGCCGTCTTCGACGCGATCGACGGCGCCGCCGGCGACGAGGTGACGCTGCGGGCCAATCGGGCGGCGCTCGAACGCCTCTGGCTACGGCCTCGCTCGCTCGCCGACGTCCGCGAGCGTGACCTCAGGACGACGGTCCTCGGCCGCTCGATCTCCTTCCCGGTGATCCTCGCGCCCTGCGCCTTCGCTCGCATGGCGAACGGCGAGGCCGAGCTCGCGGCCGCCCGCGCGGCCGCCTCGGAGGGGACGATCTTCGCCCTCAGCGGCGGCTCCAGCTGCACCCTGGAGGAGGTCAAGCGCGAGGTTCCCGACCAGTCCTGGTACCAGATGTACTCGCCCGCGACGTGGGAGGAAACCGAGGCGCTGATCGGCCGCGTGAGGGCCGCCGGGTACGAGGTCCTCTGCGTCACCGTCGACACCGCGCTGCTGCCGGTGCGCGAGCGCGACTACCGCAACCGCCTCAGCATCCCCCTGCAGGTGTCGCCGACGTTGATCCGCCACGGTCTCTCGCGGCCGCTCTGGGCCGCCGATTTCCTCTTCGGCCGGGTCGGGCGCCAGTCGAGCGGGGTCCGCACCCAGATGCGCGACTTCGCCCACGCGATCTCCCGGGTCCGCCCGGTCACGCTCGACCAGCTCGCCCGGATCAAGCAGGCGTGGGGCGGGCCGCTGGTGGTCAAGGGGATCCTGCGCGGCGACCGGGTCGCGGAGATGGTCGACGTCGGCGTCGACGGAATCGTCGTCTCCAACCACGGCGGCCGTCAGCTGGATGGCGCGCGGCCCGCGATCGACTGTCTGCCGGAGGTCGTCGAGGCGGCCGCGGGCAAGGCGGAGGTCTACGTCGACGGTGGCTTCCGGCGCGGCTCCGAGGTGGTCAAGGCGCTGGCGCTGGGGGCGCGGGCGGTCCTCGTCGGTCGGCCCTACATGTTCGGCCTCGCCGCCTACGGAGAGGCCGGCGTGCGCCGGGTCCTGGAGATCTTGAAGCTCGAATTCGAGGTTGCGCTCGGCCTCTCCGGGTGCGTGAGCCCGGCCGACGTCGGGCGCGACATTGTCATCGCCGATCGGATCGGAGGAAGTTGATGGAGAGTACGAACGTCGCCGAAGCGCTCGCTGACGCATTCGTCGCCGAGGAGGTCGATTCGATCTTCGCCTACCTCGGTGACGGCAACATGCACTTCGTCCCGGCTCTGGTGAGCCGTGGGGTCAGCGCCTACAGCACCAGGCACGAGAACTGGGCGGTGGCGATGGCCGACGGCTACTTCCGCCGCACCGGCAGGATCGGCGTCGCCTCGGTCACCTGTGGGCCCGGGCTGACCCAGATCGCGACCTCGCTGATGGTCGCCCGGCGCCGCAACGCGCCGCTCGTCATCCTCGCGGGCGAGACGCCGCGGATCGCCCCCGATAGCCAACTGCAGTGGTTCGAGCAGCGACCCTTCGTCGAGGCTTCCGGCGCCACCTACATCTCGCCCCGCTCGGTCGAGACGATCCCGACCGAAGTGCACGAGGCCTTCTACCGGGCGCGGACCTCTCCCGGCCCGGTCGTGATCGCGGTGCCGGTCGACTTCCAGTCGGCGCTGCGGCCGGCCGACTGGGATTACGAGACGTCGCGCCCGTTGGTCACCGTCGCCCACAGTCGCCCTGGCGACGCCGAGATCGCCCGCGCCGCCGCGGCGCTGGCCGCGGCCGAGCGCCCGGTGATCGTCGTCGGCCGCGGCGGCACCGCGGCCGACGTCCCCGAGGCGATCGAGGGGCTGGCCGAGGAGGCCGGGGCGCTGCTGGCGACGACCCTGCCGGAGGTCGGCCTGTTCGACGGCAACCCGTACGCGCTCGGCGTCTGCGGCGGCTATTGCAGCATCACCGCCCGGCCGCTGATCGAAGGCGCCGACCTGATGCTGGCGATCGGGGCCGGGCTCAACTTCTTCACCACCGAAAACGGCCGGCTCTTCAGCGGCGCCGAGGTGATCACGGTGAACAGCGACGAACGCCTGCTGGTCAACGGGGCGCGGCGCCCCGACCAGGCGCTGGTCGGCGACGCGGGCAGCACCGTCGCGGCGTTGCGCGAGGCGATCCAGGCGGCGCCGCGCGTCTCGCCCGGCTACCGCACCGAGGCGACGCGAACGGCGCTCGAGCCCGACCCGCGCCCGATCGAGCTGGCCGCCGAACCGGCCACGGTCGAGGACGGCGCGGTCGACCCGCGCGAGTTCCTGGTCGAGATCGACGACAGCCTGCCCGACGACTGCGTCGTCGTCTCCGGGGTCGGCCACTTCGGCTACTTCCCGCCCCGGTTCCTCCGCTGGACGCGAGGCCGGCAGCTGATCCAGACCTCCGACTTCGGCGTCATCGGCCAGGGGATCAGCACCGCGATGGGGGCGGCGCTGGCGGAGCGGACCCCGACCGTCGTCTTCGAGGGCGACGCCTCGGCGATGATGGCCCTGCAGGAGCTCGACACCGCCGCCCGCTACGAGGCGCCGCTGCTGATCGTGGTGATGAACGACAACGCGCTCGGTGCCGAGCTGCACCGGGTCCAGGACGACCCGGTCGCCTACGAGCTGATGCAGGTGCGGACGCCGGACCTGGCCGAGGTGGCGCGCTCGTTCGGCTTCGTCGGCGAGCGGATCGATTCCCTGGGCACCGCCGCGGCGGCGATCGAGGCCTGGGCGCGGGATCCGCGGCCGACCCTGCTCGACGTGCAGGTGTCACGCCAGGTGATCAACCCGAACCTGCTGAAGCTGATCCACAAGGCCCCCGAGCTCGAGCACGCCTGACCTCCTCCCTGGCGCGCTCGCTTGCGCCGCGGCCGGGTCAGGCCGCGGCGCAGAGCGTCCAGGCGCGCTCGGCGAGCCGCTCGACGCCGGGCCCGAGGCCGGCGAAATAGGGGTCGGCGCTGTCGCCGGCGAGGAAGCGGTTGTAGCTGCCCTCGAGGAAGATCGCCGACTTCCAGAGCGCCAGCGCCTGGTACCAGGGCAGCGCCTCGACGTTGAGCCCGGACAGCTCGGCGTAGCGGTCGACCAGCTCGGCTCGGCTCGGGAAGTCGTCGGAGCGGGTCACCCGGGACAGCTCCAGCATCGGGTCCTCCTCGTCGTCCGGCTCGGCCCACATCGCGGTCAGGTAGCCGAGGTCGGCGAGCGGGTCGCCGCTCGTCGCCATCTCCCAGTCGAGCACGGCGGCGAGCTTCCCTGCCCGGTCGAGGATCACGTTGCCGAGCCGGAAGTCGCCATGGACGAAGGCGGCCGGGGGCGACTCGGGCAGGTTCGCCGCCAGCCAGTCGGCCACCCGCTCGAGCAGCGGCAGGGGACGCGTCGCGTTCTCTTCGAGCAGGCCGCCGAAGCGCCCCAGCTGCCGCTCGAGGTAGCCGCGCGGGCGACCGAAGGCGCCGAGCCCGGTCGCCGCCAGGTCGAGCGCGTGCAGGTCGACCAGCGCCTCGACCAGGCCGAAGCCGATGTCGCGCGCCTCGGCCCTTCCCCAGCCGGCAGGGAGAGCGGCGGTGAGAACGTGCCCGGGGACGAACTCGGCGAGGAAGAAGGGGGCGCCGATGACGTCCTGCTCCTCGCAGACGGCGAGGATCCGCGGCACCGCGATCGGGGTCGGGCCGAGTGTCGTGAGCACGCGGGCTTCGCGGATCACGTCGTTGGCCGAGCGGGAGAGCCTGCCGAGCGGTGGCCTGCGCAGGACCAGCCGCTCGTCGCCGCAGGTCACCAGATAGGTGATGTTGGAGTGGCCCTCGCCGATCGGCTCGAGCGCGAGGCCACCCGGGGCGAGGCCGAGGTCATCGAGGTAACGGCGCAGCGGTCGTAGGTCCATCGGTTTCCTATCGATCGATTAGCAGGAAGAAATTTGGGATGGCTGACCGACTGTCTGTACTCACCTATTTTTGCCTATAGAGCCGGAAATCAAGGCCAATCTAGCGACTCCGAAATTTTTCCGACTTTCGATCGGTCGATAGGCTAGGATGCCGGACCATGCAGTGGAGGAGCCCCGACCCGAGTCGGGCGAAGCACCGTTTGCCTGGACCCCTCGAGAGGACGACGCCGTGAGCGAATTCCTCCATTTCGCGCTGCTCGGGCTGGGGGTCGGCGCGCTCTATGCCCTGTCCGCGCAGGGCCTCGTCCTGATCTACCGCGGCTCGGGCGTCCTCAACTTCGCCCAGGGCGCGCTCGCGGTCAGCGGCGGCCTCGTCTTCTACGAACTGCAGAAGGGCGGCATGGCCTACGCGCCGGCGGTGACCCTGGCGGTCGCCGCGACCGCCGCCGTCGGCGCCCTCTTCTACATGCTGGTGCTGCGTCGGCTGAACGACGCCTCCGCCGTGATGCGCCTGGTCGCGACGCTGGCGCTGCTGATCTGCCTGCAGGGCATCGCCACCGTCAAGTACGGCGGCGAACTGCTCTCCGCCGGCTCGGAGCTGCCGCAGACGCTGGTCGACTTCGGCAACGGCATCACCGTCACCCTCGATCGGCTCTACCTGCTCGGCGGGATCAGCGCGGCGACGCTCGCGCTCTGGGCGATCTATCGCTTCAGCCGCTTCGGCATCTCGACCGCCGCCGTCGCCGAGAACCAGGTGGCGGCCGCGGCAACCGGCATCCGGCCCGACCGGATCGCCGTCCTCAACTGGGCCTTCGGCTCTGCCCTCGCCGCCGCGGCGGGCATCCTGATCGCGCCGATCTCGGGTCTCTCGGTGGCGGCGATGACGACCTTGGTCCTGGCTTCGCTGGCCGCCGCCCTGGTCGGCGGCTTCCGCTCCTTCCCCCTGACCTTGCTCGGCGCCCTGCTGATCGGCGTGGTGCAGACGGTATTGCCGATCTACACCACGCAGCCGGGACTCTCGAACACCGCGCCGTTCCTGGTCATCGTCGTGGTGATGGTGCTGCGCGGCCGCTCGCTGCCGCTGCGCGGCTTCGTCCTCGACCGCCTGCCCGCGGTCGGCAGCGGCCGCATCAGCTGGGGCCGCCTCTCGTTCGCCTGTCTCGTCTTCGTCGTCCTCGACCTCAGCCTGGGGACGACCTGGACCGACTCCTTCACGATCACCTTCGCGACCGCCATCGTGCTGCTTTCGATCGTCGTCCTCACCGGCTACGCGGGCCAGATCTCGCTCGGGCAGTGGGCGCTGGCGGGGATGGGCGCCTTCATCGCCGGCCGCCTCGTCGCCACCCAGGGCTGGCCCTTCGAGCTCGCCTTCCTGGCCGGCGTCGCCGGCGCCTTCCTGGTCGGCCTCGTCTTCGCCCTGCCGGCCGTGCGAACGCGCGGGGTCAACCTGGCGATCGTCACGCTCGGCCTCGGCAGCGCGATCGAGGCGATGGTCTTCAACAACGCCGAATGGACGGGCAGCTTCGGCGGCACCAGGATCGGCAAGCCGAGCGTCTTCGGGCTCGACGTCAACGCGGTCGACTTCTCCGACCGCTACGCGCTGATGTGCTTCGTGCTCTTCATCGTCGCGGTGGTGGTCGTCGCCAACCTGCGTCGCGGCCGCAACGGCCTGCGCCTGCTCGCCGTCCGCACCAACGAGCGAGCCGCCGCCGCGCTCGGCGTGCGCGTCCCGCTGGCCAAGCTCTACGCCTTCGGGATCGCGGCGGCGCTGGCCGGCGCGGGAGGGATCCTCTTCGCCTTCAAGTCGGAAACGATCGTCTATCCCGAATTCACCAACGCCTACTCGATCACCCTGATCGGCTTCGCGGTGATCGGCAGCGTCGGCTGGATCGGCGGCTCGGTGCTCGGCGCGGGTCTCGCCGCCGGCGCGATCGGTGCCCAGCTGCTGCAGGAAGTGTGGCCGCAGTCCGAACAGTACGTGGCGCTGATCTCGGGGGTGATCTTGATCCTGATGATCACCACGAACCCCGACGGGCTCGCCTTCGAGTTGGCCCGCGAGGGCCGCGGCCGCGGTGGCATCCTCGGCGACCTCCTGCATCCGTCGCGCGCCCTGGCCCGGCAGCTGCCGAGGATCCAGGCCTGGTTCGCGCGCGCGGTGCCGCCGCTGCGGCCGCTGCTCGACCGACCGCGGGTATCGACCGCCGCGCGACTCGGTCTGACCGCCCCGCCGGTCGACCAGACCAAGGTCGCCCCGATGAGCCTCAAGGTCGAGGGGCTGACCGTGAAATACGGCAACGTGGTCGCGGTCGACGACGTCTCGATCGAGATCGCGCCGGGCGAAGTGCTCGGCCTGATCGGCCCCAACGGCGCCGGCAAGACCACCTTCATCGACTCCGTCTCCGGCTTCACCCCGGCCTCGGACGGCAAGGTGACCCTCGACGGCACCGAGATCTCGCGCTGGTCGGTGGGCAGGCGCTCGCGGCGCGGCCTCGGCCGCTCCTTCCAGGGCCTCGAGCTCTTCGACGACCTCACCGTGCTCGACAACCTGCGGGTCGGCTTCGAGTCGCACGACGTCGCCTCCTACTTCGTCGACCTGGTCCGGCCCGGTCGGGTCGACGTGCCCGATCAGGTGGTCTGGTCGGTCCACGACTTCGACCTGCTGCCGCACCTCGACACCGAGGTCTCGAGCCTGCCCTACGGGACCCGGCGCCTGGTCGGCGTGGCCCGCTCGGTCAGCACCTCGCCGTCGGTGCTGATGCTCGACGAGCCCGCCGCCGGCCTCTCCGAGCAGGAGACCGCCGAGTTCGCGCGCCTGGTCCGCCACCTCGCCGACGCCCGCGGCGTCGCGGTGCTCCTGGTCGAGCACGACGTCGACTTCGTGATGACCGTGTGCGACCGCATCGCGGTGCTCGACTTCGGCCGCTGCATCTGTCAGGGAACGCCGGCCGAGGTTCGCGGCAACCCGGCCGTGCGGGCCGCCTACCTCGGCCAGGCGGATGCCGACGGGAGCAACCCGGACAACGGCGCGGCCAAGGATTTCATCGAGGAGATGTCGACTGCCAGGGCACTCGTGCCGGACGCAGGAAGACCGATCGGGCCTGTTCAGCCCGGCCGCACTACCAAGAGGAGAGAGGATGAATAGTGGCAATGAGAAGGGCCGTCCTGGGAAACGGCTCGTCGGCCTGGCGGTCCTGATCGCCCTGCTGCTGATCTCGCTGGGGCTGGCAGCCTGCGGCGGTGGAGGTAGCAGCAGCAGCAGTGAAAGCACGACCGCGGAAGAACCCGGTGGCGAAACCGAAACCGCCAAGTCCGAAGAAGCGGCGGAACCGACGGGGACGCCGATCAAGGTGATGGCGATCAGCGCCGACAACAACGCCGTCTACAACTTCCCCGACGTCTGGCCGTTGGCCGAAGCGGCGGCGGACGCGCAGAACGCGGCGGGGGGGATCAACGGTCACCCGATCGAAGTCATCACCTGCAATGACCACGCCGAACCGAACGCGGCGACCAAGTGCGCTCGTGAAGCGGTCAGCGAAGAAGTCGTGGCGCTGGTCGGCGGCCTGACGCTCTCCGACGTCAACGTCTTCCCGATCATCGAAGCGGCGGGCATCCCCTGGATCGGCAACGAGGGCCTCGGCGAACAGTCGAACACCAACAAATACTCGTTCGTGACCGGGGGCGGCGCATTCGAATACACCGCCGCCGCCTACAACGCCGGCAAAGAATGCAAGACCGTCTCCGTGGTCAGCCAGAACGTGCCGACCGACAAAGAGCTGCTGGAAGGCTTCGCGGAACCGGCGATCAAAGTCGCGGGCAACGAATTCACCGTCGAGGCCGACGCCGAAACCAACCAGACCGATTTCAGCGGCCTCGCCGCGCAGGTCTCGCAGGCCGGCGAATGCCTCTACATGCAGCTGCCACCGCAGCAGTCCTCGGCGATGGCGAAAGCGCTGCAGGCCGAAGGCTCGCAGATCAAGATCTACTCGATCGGCGGCACCTTCACCGAAGAAGTGATCGAAGCGGCCCCGACGGCAACCGAAGGGGCGCGCGTCTACGCCCAGACCCCGCCGCCCGAAGAAGCCGAAGAATGGGCCGAAGCGCGGGAAGCGGTGGAAAAGTACATCGGCGAAAGCATCGAATTCTCGAACGCCAACGTCGCCAACACCTGGACCGCGATGAAATTGTTCGTCGAGCTCGCCGAAGGGATCAAGGGCGAAATCACGCCGGAAGCGGTGTTCAAGGCAGCCAACTCGGCGACCAAATTGGAACCCGGGACGATCCCGCCGGTGAACTTCAGCAAACCGTTCCCGGTCGAAGGGTTCAACCGCTATTTCAACTCCTATGTCGTGCCGCTCGAAGTGACCGGCGGCAAGCTCGAAGCGAAAGGCGAATTCGAAGACATGGAAGAAGTGTTCGTCAAAGGTCACTCCTGAACGAACCCCCAAGAGCGGAGTCGCGATGCGGGCCTGCCCGCATCGCGACTCTCTTCACCCGACTTCAAGACAAGCGATATGACTACTTCAGAGAGCGCATCAGAGGCGGTACTGAGCTGCCGCGGCCTGACCGCCGGGTACGGTGAGGTCGCCGTGGTCCGCGAGCTCGACCTCGACGTCCCGAAAGGGGAGGTGGTGCTGATGCTGGGGGCCAACGGCGCCGGCAAGACGACCACCTTGATGACCCTGGCCGGGGCGCTGCCACGGCTCGGCGGCACGATCTCCTTCGCCGGCTGTCGCGACAAGGCGAAGCTCTCCGAGCGCGCCCGCTCCGGGATGGCCTTCGTGCCGGAGGAGCGCTCCGTCTTCCGCACGCTGAGCTGCCGCGACAACCTGCGCCTCGGCGAGGGCGACGCGGTCCGCGCGCTCGAGCACTTTCCGGAGCTGAAGAGGCGCGAATCGGTGAGCGGCGGCCTGCTCTCCGGCGGCGAGCAGCAGATGCTCTCGCTGGGACGGGCGCTCAGCATGGAACCGAGGCTCCTGCTCGCCGACGAGCTCTCGCTCGGCCTGGCACCGCTGATCGTCGACAAGCTGCTGGCGGCGATCAGGGCCGCCGCCGACGCCGGCTGCGCCGTCCTGCTGGTCGAGCAGCACGTCCGCAAGGCCCTCACGATCGCCGACCGGGTCGTCGTCCTGCGACGCGGGCGCGTCGTCATGAGCGGCACCGCCGAAGGCGCGATCGACCGGCTCGGCGAGATCGAGGACAACTACCTCTCGCAGGCCGTCTAGACCGTGGGCCGATCCGACATCTCCCGGTCCGGCTTCGCCGCGCTCTCGCCGGTGCGCCAGTTGCTGCGCGCGGTCGACGTCTTCGCCGGCCGCACGGCGGTCGCCGCCGAAGGCGAGACGTACACCTACGCCGAGCTCGGCGAGCGGGTGGAACGGCTGGCCGGGGTGCTGCGGGCGCGCGGCGTCGGCGTCGGCGACCGGGTCGCCCTGGTGCTCGAGAACACGCCGCACATGCTCGAGGCGCTGTACGCCTGCGCGGGCATGGAAGCGGTCTCGGTGCCGGTCAACTTCCGCCTCTCCGAGGCGGAGCTGGAGACGATCTTCGAGCACTCGCGGCCGACCGTGGTGATTGCCGACCCGGCCTTCCTGGCGACGGTCGACGGGGCGCTCGCGGCGGCCGAGTGGGAGCCGACGATCCTGGTCGCCGACCGCGACGGCTACGAGGGCGAGCTCGCCGCCGCGACGCCGGTGCCGCCGAGGCCGCCCGCCGACGAGATGACGCTGCTCTCGATCAACTACACCAGCGGCACGACGGGTAAGCCGAAGGGCGTGATGTACACGCACCGCGGCGCCACCCTGCACAGCCTCGGTGTGATCGCCGAGGCGCGGCTCGGCCCGGAGAGCACCTACCTTTGGACCCTGCCCATGTTCCACTGCCACGGTTGGGCCTTCACCTGGGCGGTCACCGCGGTCGGCGCCCGCCACGTCTGCCTGCGTCGCCCCGACCCGGTTGCCGCCTGGCGCCTGGTCGAGGAGGAGAAGGTCACCCACCTCTGCGGCGCCCCGACGGTGATCCTGGGGCTGCTCGGCGACCCCGGTGCGATCGAGCGGGAGATCGACGTCTTCGTCGGCGGTGCGCCGCCGTCCCCGAGCGTCCTCGCCCGCTGCGAAGCGCTGGGTTGGAACGTCACCCACCTCTACGGGCTGACCGAGACCTATGGTCCCCAGGTCGTCTGCGAGTGGCTGCCGGAGTGGGACGAGCTGCCCGACGCCGAGCGGGCCCGGCGCAAGGCGCGCCAGGGCGTCGCCACCGTCGTCTCGATCCCCCTGCGGGTGGTCGACGAGAACGGTGTCGACGTCCCCCGCGACGGCGAGACGCTCGGCGAGGTGCTGCTCACCGGCAACAACGTGACGACCGGCTACTACCGCGACCCGGAGGCGACCGCGGCCGCCTTCCTCGACGGCTGGTTCCGCTCCGGCGACCTCGCCGTCCATCACCCCGACGGCTACATCGAGCTGCGCGACCGCAAGAAGGACATCGTCATCACCGGCGGCGAGAACGTCTCGACGATCGAGGTCGAGGCGGCGATCGCCGAGGATCCGGGGGTCGCGGAGGTGGCGATCGTCGGCGTCCCCGACGAGCGCTGGGGCGAACGGCTGCACGCCTTCGTCGTCGCCCGCGAGGGCGAGGAGGTGACCCTGGAGCGGCTGCAGGAGATCGTCGGCGCGAGCCTCGCCCGCTACAAGGTGCCGCGCGGCGTCGACCTCGTCGACGAGCTGCCGAAGACCGCCACCGGGAAGATCCAGAAGTTCGCCCTGCGCGAGCGAATCGCCTCCTCGGGGCAGGTCGGCCGATGAGCGGCCGCTTCGTCGGCGCGACGACGACCGACGGGATCGCCGTGGTGAGGATCGGCGACCCCAACGGCCCCGACTTCGTCGCCGCGCGCCATCCGATGCACCGCGAGCTGCGCGACGTCTTCTCGCTGCTGGCCGACGACGAGTCGGTGCGCGCGGTGGTGCTGACCGGCGCCGGCGAGCAGTTCTGCCCGGCGCCGACGTTGGGGAACCTCGACGCGCTGCTCTCGGCGTCCGACCAGGCGGCCCGCGACCTGCAGCGGGAGGCGCGCGAAATCGTCGCCAACGTGATCGCCTTCCCGAAGCCGCTGGTCGCGGCGGTCAACGGACCGGCCTACGGCATGGGTGCCCAGCTCGCCCTGCTCGCCGACTTCGTCGTCGCCTGGCGCGGCGCCGAGCTGCGCGACCTGCACGTGCGGCTGGGGCTGACGGCGGGCGACGGCGGCACCCTGGTCTGGCCGCTCGCGGTCGGCCTGCCGCGGGCCCGGCGCATGCTCCTGCGCAGCGAGCCGCTGGCCGTCGAGGAGGCCGAGGAGCTGGGGCTGATCGCCGAGCTGGCCGACTCCCCGGCCGCCGCGGTGGCCCAGGCGGAGGCGCTCGCCCGATCCCTGGTCGACCTGCCCGCCTTCGCCTACTCGAGCACCAAGGCCGCGCTCAACCGCTGGCTCGCCCTCGGCGAGCCCTCGTTCGAGATCGCCTCCGCCTTCCAGGAGCACGCGTACGAGAGCGACGAGTTCAGCCGGCGTCGCCGGCGCGCGGGCGACGAAGAGACCGGTGGGGAAGGCTGAGCGATGGCGAGCACCGGACAGGACACCAACGGGCACGCCGCCACCGCCGGCGCCGTGCTGTCGGAACTGCGCGACGGCGTCGCCTGGGTGACGCTGAACCGCCCCGACGTCCTCAACGCGATGGACGAGGCCTTGATGGACGGCCTGCTGGCGGCGCTCGAGGAGGCGGCCGCGGACGAGAGCGTTCGTTGCGTCGCGGTGCGCGGCGCCGGGCGCGCCTTCTGCGCCGGCGGCGACCTGAAGATGATGGCCCGGCGCCGTGAGCAGGCGCGCCTCGACGGCGACTCCGACGGCGCCTCGCTGCACCGGACGGCGCAGGAGCTGGCCCACCGCGGCCGCGCCTCGGTGCTGTTGCAGACGATGTCGAAGCCGACCGTCGCGGTGCTGCACGGCCACGTCGTCGGTGGCGCGGTCGGCCTGGCGCTGGGCGCCGACGTGCGGATCGCCGCCCGCGGCACCTCGCTGCGGATCGGCTTCGCCTCGATCGGGCTGAGCGGGGACTATGGCCTCGCCTACCTGCTGGAGCGCTCGCTCGGCATGGCGCGGGCGCGCGAGCTGGTCCTGCTCGACCCCGTCCTCGACGCCGACGAGGCGCTGGCGATGGGCCTGCTGACGCGGGTGGTCGAACCGGAGGAGCTGGCCGACGCCGCCGCCGAGCTGGCGGGCCGGCTCGCCGCCGGCCCGACGGTCGCCTACGCGCGGATGAAGATGAACCTGCTCGCCGCCCAGGCGGCGCACCGGCTGGCCGACGTGCTCCCCGAAGAAGCGCTCAACCAGCGGGTCAGCGCGACGACCGCGGACGCCCGTGAGGCGGGCCGCGCCCGGGCCGAGTCCCGCCCGCCGGAGTTCCGCGGTGGCTGAGCTGCCGCTGTTCGCCGATCTGCCGACCCTCGGTGACAGCGAGGAGCACCACGCCTGGGAGGTCTTCGGCCCCGACGACGACTTCGGTTGCCTCAACCACATCACCCCCGAGGTGGTCGCCGCCGCCGCCCGCGAAGCCCGCAGCGGCCGCGTGATCAACCTCAACCTGCCCCTCGGCCGGCCGCAGCCGCAGTTCTGGGCGACGCGGCCGGCGCCCCGGCACCACCTGGTCACCAAGCGCAACGTGCGCGACGACTACATCGACAGCTTCTACACCCAGGGCAGCACCCAGTGGGACGGCTTCCAGCACATCCGCTACCGCCAGTTCGGCTTCTACGGCGGTCGAGACGAGGCCGACATCGAGGAGGGCGGCGCGCTCAGCATCAGCGCCTGGGCCGAACGGGGGCTGATCAGCCGCGGCGTCCTCGTCGACGTCGCCGGCCACGGCGCCGCCGCCGGCACGCCGGTCGATCCGCAGGAGCGCCTGCCGATCGGCGCCGAGCTGGTCGGCGAGGTGCTCGCCGCGCAGGGGACCGAGCCGCGCCCCGGGGACATCCTCCTCTTCCGCACCGGCTGGCTGGAGTGGTACATGGGCCTCGAGGAGGGCGAGCGGGTGGAGCTGGCGACGCGGCTCGACGCCGACCGCGGCGCGGCGCGACTGCCGGGCCTCGACCCGAGCAAGGAGATGAGCGCCTGGCTCTGGGACAACCGGATCGCCGCCGTCGCGCTCGACAACCCGACCGCCGAGGCGTTGCCCTATCTGCCTGAGGTCGGCTGGGGTCACCACCGGCTGCTCGCCCTGCTGGGGCTGCCGCTGGGAGAGCTCTGGGACCTCAGCCGGCTGGCCCCGGCCTGCGCCGAGGAGGGGCGCCACACCTTCCTCCTCACCACCGCGCCGATCAACGTCCCCGGCGGCGTGGCCTCGCCCGCCAACGCCTACGCGATCCTGTGAGCGCCCTCGCGCCGGACACCGGCCTCCACTACGAGGAGATGGCTGTCGGCCGCGAGTTCGAGACCGCCGCGCACACCGTCAGCGCCGCGGAGGTCGCCGAGTTCGCGCGGCTGACCGGCGACGACAACCCGCTGCACGTCGACCCCGCCGCGGCCCGCCGCGCCGGCTTCCCCGGCGTACTCGCGCACGGGCCGCTGGTCCAGGCGCTGACGATCGGCCTGATCGCCCACACCGGGATCATGCGCGGCACCACCGTCGCCCTGCTCGAGGTCGCGAGCACCTTCCACGCGCCGGTCTTCCCCGGCGACACGATCCGCGGCGTCGTGCGCATCTCGCGCAAGCGCCCGACCCGTTCCCCCGACCGCGGCCTGCTCTGGCGCCGGGTCGAGATCTTGAACCAGGACGACACCGTCGTCGCCCGCCTGCGGATGGTCGCCCTGATCCGGCGCCTCGGGGCGGACGCGAGCGACGGCAACTCATCCCCCGCATCCCCAGCGAGCAAAGGAGCAGCATGATCGATTTCGGCAGCATCGTCGCCCTCGGCGCCCGGCGGACCCCGGAGCGCCTCGCCTTGAAGGCGGCGGACGGCTCCTCGCGGACCTTCGCCGAGCTGCACGAGCGCTCCTCGCGCCTCGCCAACGCCCTGCTCGGCGGCGGCCTCGCGAGCGGCGACCCGGTCGCCTGCTGGATGGAAGACTGCATCGAGTACGTCGAGGCCTACCTGGCGATCGCCAAGGCGGGGCTGGTGATGGTGCCGGTCAACACCCGACTCGCGGTGCCCGAGGTGCAGTACCAGCTGGAGCAGTCCGGCGCCCGTGGGCTGGTCTACACCGCCGGCCTCGGGCCGCGGGTCGAGGAGTTGCCCGAGGCGACGGAGATGGCGACCGTCCTGGCGACCGTCGGAGCGGGGGAGACGCCCCCGCTCGGGACCGTCTACGAGGACGCCCTGGCGGCGGCGAGCGCCGTCGCCCCGCCCGCGCCGGACCCCGACTCGCCCTACATGATTTGTTACACCAGCGGCACCACCGGCCGGCCGAAGGGCGCGACGCTCACCCACCGCTCGGTGCGGGCGGTCGCCTTCACCCAGCTGGTCGCGATGCGGGTGCCGGTCAACGGGGTCAACGTCCACGCCGTCTCGATGTCCTTCCCGGCGACGGTGACCTGCCACATCCTGCCGACGCTGATGGCGGGCGGCACCAGCCTCCTGGTCGCCGGGCCCTGGGACACCGAGGGGCTGCTCGACACGATCGCCCGCGAGCGGGCCACCTTCCTCTACGTCCCCGGGCCGGTGCTGGGCGAGTTCGCCGACGCGGCCGAGGCGCGGCCGGAGCGCTGGCAGACGCTGACCGCCGTGCTCCACGCCGGCTCGCGGGCCGACCCGGCGGCGCTGCGGCGGCTGGCCGACGTGGTCGGCGGCCGCTACCTCGAGGGCTGGGGGATGACCGAGAACTCGGGCGGCGTCGCCACCGCGACCTCCTCCCGCGACGTCTACGACCCTCACCGTCCCGACGACTTCTTCGAATCGGTCGGTCGGCCCGTGCCCGGCGCCGAGGTGGTGGTGCTGGGCGAGGACGGCGAGCCGCTGGAGCGCGACCGCGACAACGTCGGCGAGCTGGCGATCCGGACCGAGAGCCTCTTCGCCGGCTACTGGCGCAACCCCGAGGCGAGCGCAGACTCGATCCGCGATGGCTGGTACCTCACCGGCGACATCGGCAGCATGTCCGCCGACGGCAGCGTCTACATCGCCGACCGCCGCACCAACATGATCGCCAGCGGCGGGATGAACGTCTATCCGGCCGAGATCGAGATGGTGCTGGAGCGCTGTCCCGGCGTGCGCGAGGTCGGCGTGACGGGCGTCCCCCACGAGCGTTGGGGCACGACGCCGGTGGCGGCGGTGATCAGCGAGCCGGACGCCGACCTCAGCGAGGAGGACATCATCGCCTTCGCCCGCGAGAACCTCGCCAGCTACAAGAAGCCGACCAGCGTCGTCTTCGTCGCCGAGCTGCCACGGACGATCGGCGGCAAGCTGCAGCGCAAAGAGCTGCGCGAGCTGATCGAGAAGGCGGAGTCGCCCGCATGAGCGGCCCGGGACGGGTCGCGATCGTCGGCGTCGGCGCGACCCGCTTCGCCCGGCGGATCGAGGACCGCTCGGCGCTGGCCCTGCGGGTGGAAGCGGCGAAGCTCGCCGCCGACGACGCGGGCCTGCGGCTCGGCGACTGCGACGGGCTGCTCGCCGCCGAGGCCTCGACCGGGCTCGGCTTCCTGCCGAACCCGCGCCATCACATGGAACTCAGCGAGATCCTCGGCATGTACGAGACGCCGCTCTGCATCTCGATCCCGAGCGGCGGTGTCGCCGCCGGCACCTCGGTGGAGATCGCCCGCTGGGCGCTGCAGTCGGGGCGCTGCAAGTACGTGATGATCGTCGGCGGCTTCAAGGCCTCCGAAGCGGGGCGCTCGGGACGCGGCCACGGCTTCAGCGACCGGGTGGCGACGCTGACCATGCACTACCCCGACTACGAGCATCCCTACGGGCCGCTGATGCCGAGCTTCTACGCGCTCGTCGCCCAGCGCCACATGTACGAATACGGCACCACCGAGGAGCAGCTGTCGGGGATCTCGATCGCCGCCCGCCACAACGCGGGCCTGAACCCGGACGCGATCTACCGCGAGCCGATCGGGCTCGACGACGTGCTCGGCTCGCGGATGATCTCCTCGCCGCTGCGGATGCTCCACTGCTGCATCGTCAGCGACGGTGCGCTGGCCTTCCTGATGACCACCGAGGAGCGTGCCCGCGACCTCGCCCGCGAGCCGGTCTTCGTCAGCGGCAGCGGCGGCGGCCAGAGCGGCTACTACACCGGCTGGCTGGCGAAGGGCGGCAGCGACGACGGCTGGTCGCTGACCCGCACGCTGGCCGCCCGCGCGGCCGGCGACGCCTACGCCGAAGCCGGCCTCGGGCCCGCCGACGTCGACCTGGTCACCTGTTGCGACAACTTCGCGATCACGCCGCTGGTCTCGCTGGAGGACTTCGGCTTCTGCCCGAAGGGCGAAGGCGGCGCCTTCGTCGGCGAGGACGGGGCGCGGATCAAGGTCGGCGGCGAGCTGCCCGTGAACCCACATGGCGGCCTGCTCTCCTGCAACCACGCCGCGACGAACTACCAGAACTACGTCGAGGCGACGATCCAGCTGCGCGGCGACGCCGGCGCGCGGCAGGTCGCGGGCGCCAAGGTCGCGCTGGCGACCAGCAGCGCCGGGATCGTCTCCACCCACTACGCCCAAGTGCTGCAAACCGACTGAGAAGGGACCCCGAGATGAGCGAGAGCACGCGCGCGCTGCCACAGCGCAACGAAGAGAACAGCCGCTTCTGGGACAGCTGCTCCGAGCACGCGATGGAGCTGCAGAAATGCGACTCCTGCGGGCGCTTCTGGTACTACCCGTCGCCGATCTGCCCCCACTGCGGCTCGCTCGAGTTCACCTGGGCGCCGGTCTCCGGCCGCGGCGTCGTCCACTCGTTCACCTGGGTGCACCGGGCGGCGCCGGGGTTCGAGGACCTCGTGCCCTACGCCTACGCCCTGGTCGAGCTGGAGGAGGGGCCGGTGATGGCGACCAACATCGTCGGCGTCGGCGAACCGGGGCTGAAGATCGGGCTGCCGGTCGCGGTCAGCTATCTCGACCTGAACGACGAGGTGACGCTGCCGCTGTTCGAGCCGGTGAGTTGAGCGCCGCGGGCGCCCCTCTCGCGGGTCGCACGGCGCTGGTCGCCGGCGGCAGCGCCGGCATCGGCCGGGCGGCCGCGCTCGAGCTGGCCGCCCGCGGCGCCGACGTGGCGATCGTCTCGCGCGACGCCGGACGCGCCGCGGCGACGCTCGCGGAGCTGCGCGGGCTCGGCCGGCGGGCGTTTCACGTCAGCGCCGACCTGACCGCGCCGGAGAGCGTCGCCGCGATCGAGGCCGCGGTCGCCGATTTCGCCCCGATCGACCTTCTCGTCGCCTGCGGCTCGGGCTTCGGCGCGCCCGCGCTGCCCTTCGTCGAGACGCCGCCCGAGCGCTTCCCCGACTACCTCGCCGGCGTGCTGATGACGCGGCTGCACGCGATTCGCGCGGTGCTGCCGGCGATGCGGGAGCGTGGCTACGGGAAGGTCGTCGTCGTCACCAGCGAGGGGGGCCGCACCGTCACCCCGGGCGAGGCTCTCTTCGGCGCCGCCGCCGCGGCGGTGATCTTCGCCGTCCGCGCCCTCGCCAGGGAGTCGGCGCGGGCAGGCGTGCGGGTCAACGCGGTCAGCGTGACCCTGACCACCGACACGCCCACCCACGACGCGCTCACCGCCGGCACGATCGACGGCGAGCGGTTGGCGGCGGCGCTGGCGAAGATCGAGGCCCGCACCCCGTTCGGGCTGAACTCGCCCGCGGAGATCGGCGCGGTCGTCGCCTTCCTCGCCGAACCGGCCTCCGACAAGATCACCGGGGCGACCCTGCCGGTCACCGCGGGCCTGGCGATCCGCTGAGTCAGACGGTGCCGGCGGCGCGCAGCCGGTCGCGCTCGGCGGCCGTGTAGCCGAGCTCCTCGAGCAGCGCCTCGGTGTGCTCGCCGGGCGCCGGCGCCGGGCCCGCCGGGGGCAGGGCCGACCCGGAGAAGAGGGTCGGGAAGCGGACCTGGGCGACGCTGCCGACGCCGGCGACCGCGGTCGAGCCGAACAGCTCCCGTTCGGCCGCCAGCGGGTCGACGCGGGCCTCGGAGAGCTCGTTGAAGCGTCCGCAGGGGACGCCCGCCGCCCGCAGCCGCTCGAGCCAGGCGGCGGCGCTGTCGCCGGCGAAGATCTCGAGCAGCTCGGCGCGGATGGCCGCGGCGTGGACGCGGCGGCTCCCGTCGTCGGCGTAGCGCGGGTCCTTCAGCCACCCGGGTCGGTCGACCACCTCGCAGAGCGCCGCCCAGAAGGCGTCCTCGACCGCGCCGACGGTGAAGCGCCGGCCGTCGCCGCCGGTGAAGACGCCGAAGCCGCCCGCCGAGGGCGGCCGCTCGGCCGAGTCGGGATGGCCGCCGGCGAGCTGGTCGGTGAGCAGGGAGAAGGTGGCGTCGGTGATCGAGACGTCGAGGTGCTGGCCGACCCCATGGCGATCGCGGTGGCGCAGGGCGGCGAGGACCGAGATCGCCGCGTAGGTCGAGCCGGCCAGATCGGCGAGGATGGCGGCGAGGCGGACGCTGTCGCCGGCGATGCTGAGCATCCCGGCGACGCCCGCATAGTTGAGGCCGTGGCCGGGGCGGAGCCGGTCCTCGCCCTCCTGGCCGTAGCCGGAGACGGAGCAGTAGACGAGCTCGGGCCGCGCTTCGCGGAGCGTCTCGTAGCCGGCGCCGAGCCGGTCCATGACGCCGGGGCGGAAGCCCTCGAGCAGGACGTCGGCGCGGCCGGCCAGCCGGCGCATCACCTCGCTCCCGCCGGGCTTGCGCAGGTTCAGGGTCAGCCCCTCCTTGCGGCGGTTGACCGCCGCCCAGCCGTGGGCGTCGAAGCCGCGGCCGTAGTCGCCGCCGGGCAGCTCGATCTTGATCACGCGGGCGCCGAGGTCGCTCAGCACCATCCCGCAGAACTGTCCCGGCAGCAGCCAGGAGGCGTCGATCACGGTGACCCCGGCGAGGGGAGCGGAGCGGCTCATCGCGCCTCGATGCTATCCGATCGATCGATCGATAGACTAGCCGCATGGGTCGACCGGAGGGAGTCGCGGTCACCGGCGTCGCGCGGACGCCGTGGTCTCCCGCGCGCGCGGACCGCACCACGGCGGGGCTGGCGATCGAGGCGGCGGTGGCGGCGATGCGCGACGCCGGGCTGACCAAGGACCAGGTCGACGGCGTGCTGATCGCCGAACCGCCGGGCTGGGACAACCCGCGCGCCCACATCGAGCTCTCCGAGCATCTCGGCATCTACGCCAAGCGCCTCTGCATGAGCGCCACCGTCGGGCCCGCCTCGGCCGGTTACTGCGTGGAGGTCGGACGCTGGGCGATCCGCGAGGGTCGCTGCCGGCACGTGCTCACCGTCGGCGCCGGCAAGACCGGTGGGACGGACGTCGCCGGGCTGGCGTCGCCCGACCGCGTGCGCGGCTACTACGCCGACTGCGAGCTCCCTTTCGGCCCGACCCCGGCGGCGTTCCACGCGATGCTCGCCCGGCGCCACATGGACGAGTTCGGCACCACCCGCGAGGAGCTGGCCGCGGTGGCGGTCGCCGCCCGGGCGCACGCGGCGCGCGACCCGGAGGCGCCCGCGGGCGAGCCGCTGACGGTGGCGGCGGTGATCGAGTCGGAGCCGGTCGCCGACCCCTTGCGCCGGCTCGACTGCGCGCCCGCCGGCGACGGCGCCGCCGCCTGGGTGCTGAGCGCCGCCGGGGCGGCGGGCGAGATGCGCAAGCCGCCGGTGCGGGTGCTCGGCTGCGGCGCGGCGAGCTCGAGCCTCCTGCCGGGGCGCCTTGCCGATGGTGACGGGACCCACGACCTCGTCCGCACGGTCGGCCGCGAGGCCGCTCGCGCCGCCTTCGACGAGGCGGCGCTCGCTCCCGCCGAGATCGACGTGCTCGGCCTCAGCGATGCCTCGACGATCGAGATGCTGCTGGCGCTCGAGGACTACGGCTTCTGCGAGAAGGGCGAGGGCGGCGCCCTCGTCGCCGGCGGCGACCTGGCGCCCGGCGGGCGACTGCCGACCAACACCGCCGGCGGCCTGCTCGCCGGCGGCGGCTTCGGCGTCGGCGCCTTCCCTCACTACGTCGAGGTGGTGAGGCAGCTGCGCGGCGAGGCCGGCGCGCGCCAGGTCGAGGGTGCCGCCCTCGGCCTCGCCGCCGGCGTCGCCGGAGCCGCCTCGGTCCACAACGTCACGATCTTCGGCAGGGAGTAGCGGGAGATGGAGAAGATCGCGCCGCGGCGGATCGAGCCCGAGGTCGACCTCGACAACGAGCGCTTCTGGCAGAGCTGCCGAGCGGAGCGGATGGAGCTGCAGCGCTGTCGCACCTGCGGCCGTTGGCGCTACTTCCCTTCGCCGGTCTGCCCCGGCTGCAGCTCCTTCGAGGCCGACTGGAAGCCGGTGTCGGGTCGCGGCGTCGTCTTCACCTGCTCGGTCCTGTGGCGGCCCGCCTCGCCCGCCTACGCGGACGACGTGCCTTACGTCTACGCGGTGATCGAGCTCGAGGAGGGGCCGATGATGCCGAGCAACCTGGTCGGCATCGACCTCGAGGCGGCGGCCATCGATCCCGGCCCGCTGCTCGGCCTGTCGGTCGAGGTCCGCTACCGCGAGCTGCGGCCCGGCGTGGTGCTGCCGGCGTTCGCGCCGGCCGGCGAGGGCCCGGGGCGTTGAGCCTGAAGGCGAAGACCGCGATCGTCGGCGTCGGCGCCTCCGACTGGAGCCGCTCGTCGGCGGACTCGCTCGCCGCGATGCAGGTGAAGGCGGCGCTGGCCGCGCTCGACGACGCGGCGATCGGCCTTGCCGACATCGACGGGATCCTCACCACCGAGGGCAGCCGCCACGCCGGCGACAACCCCCGCGTCCATACGCAGATCGCCGAGATGCTCGGCCTGCGGCAGACCAACCTCGCCGCCGCGGTGCCGGTCGGCGGCGGTGCCTGCGGCCTCTCGATCGCGATCGCCCGCTGGGCGGTCGCCTCGGGGCGCTGCCGCGCCGTCCTCGTGCTCGGCAGCAGCAAGCTCGCCAGCGTCGGCGGCCGCACCGCCTCCGGCAGCGGCGCGACCGACTCCCTGGCCCTCTTCCGCGGCCACTCGCCGACCTTCGAGCAGACCTTCGGCCCGCTGATCATCAGCTTCTACGCCTCGGTCGCCCAGCGCCACATGCACGAGTACGGGACCACCCACGCGCAGCTCGCGGCGGTCGCGGTCGCCTGTCGCCGGCACGCGTCGCTGAACCCCGAGGCGATCATGCGCGAGCCGATCTCGGTCGAGGACGTGCTCGCCTCGCGGCCGATCTCGAGTCCCTTCAACCTGCTCGATTGCTGCATCAACTCCGACGGCGCCGCGGCCCTGGTGGTGATGGCCGCCGACCGCGCCCGCGACACGCCGCGCCCGGTCGACATCCTCGGCCTCGGCCACGCCTCCTCTTCCTACTTCACCGGCGACCTGGCGCTGCCGCGCGAAGACATGGGCTTCTCGCTGACCAGCACGGTCGGCCGGATCGCCGCCGGCGACGCCTTCGCCGAAGCCGAGGTCGACCGCGCCGACGTCGATTTCGCCGAGCTGTACGACAACTTCACGATCACGCCGCTGGTCCAGCTCGAGGACCTCGGCTTCTGCGCCAAGGGCGAAGGCGGGCCGTTCGTCGAGGGCGGTCGGATCGAGCTCGGCGGCGAGCTGCCGGTCAATACCCACGGCGGCCACCTCTCCTGCAACTTCTCCCCGGCGGGCTACAACCACTGGATCGAGGCGGTGCGCCAGCTGCGCGGCGACTGCGGCGAGCGCCAGGTCGCCGGCGCCCGGCTCGGGCTGGTCTCCACCGTCGCCTCGACGATCGCCACCTACGGCGGCGTCGGGATCCTCGCGCGGGGGGACGCGTGAGCGCGCCGGGCCGCGCCTGCTCCTACGTCGACGGCGAGTTCGTCGCCGCGACGGGCACGCTCGCGGTGGAGAACCCGGCGACCGAGGAGGTCGTCGTCGAGGCCTCCGCGGCCGACCTGGCGACGTTCGAGCGGGCGATCCTCGCGGCGCGGCGGGCCTTCGACGCCGGCGAGTGGTCGGGCCGCGGCCCGGCCGCCCGGGCCGTCGCGGTGCGGGCCCTGCTCGACCACCTCGACTCGTGCCGCGAGGAGCTGGTCGCGACGATGGTCGCCCAGACCGGCTGCCCGATCTCGCTGACCCGCTCGACCCAGGTCGGCATGGCGCTGAAGCTCGGCCGCGACCTGGTCGAGCTGATCGCCGCCGCGCCGGAGGACGAATACGCGCCGACCCCGATCGACGAGCTGGGGCGCCCGCCGAGCCTGCGGGTCAGCACCCTGCGTTACGAGCCCGCGGGCGTCGCCGCGCTGATCACGCCGTACAACTTTCCCCTGCTGATGGACGTCGTCAAGGTGGTGCCGGCGCTGATGGTCGGCTGCACCGCGGTGCTGCGGCCGAGCCCGCTGACGCCGCTCACCGCGCCGTTCTTCGGCGAGGCCGCCGACGCCGCCGGCATCCCGTCCGGGGTGCTGAACGTGGTGCTGGAGAACGGCAGCGAGGGCGCCGCGCTGTTGACCACCCACCCCGCCGTCGACGTCGTCTCCTTCACCGGGTCGACCGCCGTCGGCCGCGCCGTCGCCCGCCAGGCGAGCGGCACGCTGAAGCAGGTCCAGCTGGAGCTCGGCGGCAAGTCGGCGCAGATCCACCTGCCCGGCGCGAGCGCCGGCGCGGCCGCCCGCGCGATCGAGGTCTTCGCCCGCCACGCGGGCCAGTTCTGCGGCGCCCAGAGCCGCATGTTCGTCCACGAGGACGAGCGGGCGGCGGTCCTCGAGGCGCTCGCGCGGCGGGCCGAGGAGATGGTCGTCGGCGATCCGCTCGACCCGGCGGTGCAGATGGGGCCGGTGATCAGCGGCGCGCAGCTCGACCGCTGTCTCGGCTACGTCGACGCCGCCGTCGAGGCGGGGGCGACCGTGGTCACCGGCGGCGCCGCGATCGAGCGCTTCGAGCGCGGCCACTACATGGCACCGACCGTCCTCGACTGCCCCTCGCAGGACAACCCGGCGGTGCGCGAGGAGATCTTCGGCCCGGTCGTCTGCGTGCTCGGCTACCACGAGGTCGAGGAGGCGATCGCGATGGCCAACGACACCGACTACGGCCTCTCCGGCGCCGTCTACGGGCCGGTCGAGGAGGCGATCGCGGTGGCCAGGCGGATCCGCTCCGGGACCGTCGGCGTCAACGGCACCGCCTACACCGCCTGGACGCCGCACGCCGGCTGGAAGCAGAGCGGCCTCGGGATCGAGGGCGGGTTGCTCGGCGCCCGTCAGTTCCAGCTGGTGAAGCACATGCCGATCGCCTCCCCGCGCTAGGCCGCCTGCGCCTGCGCCTCGGCGACCGCCTTGCGGGCGTTGGTGGCGCGGTGACCGAACGGGTCGAAGTCGGGGCGCTCCTCGCGCGGCGGCTCGACCTCGTAGACGGCCATGTAGGCAGGGTAGGTGGCGGCGCCGGCGGACACTGCCTCCTCCGCGGCGCCCCGCAAGGCCCGGAGGTACTCGAGGTCCTCGCGGCCGACCTGGCGCGCCTCGTCGTCGCTCAGGGCCGGGCCGTGGCCGGGGACGACGACCTCGATCGGATGCGCGTCGAGCGCCTCCAGCAGCCGCTCCTGCGCGGCGATCGTGTCGGGCAGCGAGCTGAGCACGAGCGGGTAGGACACCGAGGAGAGGTAGTCGCCGGGGACCATCAGCCCGAGCTCGTCGACGATGAAGGCGGAGCCGTCGGGGGCGTGACCGTGGACGTCGACCGCGGTGACCGCGAGGCCGCCGCAGCTCGCCGTGCCTTCGATCACCTGGTCCACCCGGACCTCGCCCGACCAGTCGGCGCCCCACTGCGGCCCCCACTCGTCGAGCTTGCCGCGCACGGTCCCGTCGGCGATCAGCGCCGCGGTCCGCTCGCCCGCCACGATCGTCGCCGCCGGGAACCAGGGGATCCCGCAGGCGTGGTCGAAGTGCGCGTGGGTGATCAGCACGCAGGCGCCGTCGTAGGCGTCGACCCGGGCGCGGATCTCGTCGAGCTCGTCGGGGAAGATGCACGGGTCGGTGACGAGGCATCCCGAGTCGGCCTCGACGATCAGCGTGTTGGTCGCCCAGAAGCGGCTCGGCAGCAGCGTCGCCCGCCCGTCGAGCAGCGCGGTCTGCTCTGCCTTCGCGATGTCCATCCCTCGTTCCCTCTCCTCTCGGTCGCCGGCGGGCCCGCTCAGCTCACGGTGGCGCCGTCGTATTCTTCGTCGCTGACGAACTCGCCCCAGTCGGTGGTCGTGCCGTCCTCGCCGCTCTCGACCATCGCCAGGTGGGTCATGAATCGGTCCGGGGCGGCCCCGTGCCAGTGGTCCTCGCCGGGCTCGAAGTAGACGCGGTCGCCGGGCCTGATCACCTCGATCGGGCCGCCGCGACGCTGGCAGCGCCCGACCCCCTCGGTGACGAAGATGGTCTGGCCGACCGGATGGGTGTGCCAGGCCGTCCGCGCTCCCGGGCTGAAGTGCACGTTCGCGGCCTGCAGTCGCGACGGCGCCGTCGGCCGGGTGACGATGTCGATCGCGACGGCGCCGGTGAAGGACTTCCCCAGGTCGACGACCGTGGGGATCGAGCTGCGCGTGATCTGCATGATCCCGTCTCGCCTCAGGCGGCCGGCACCGGCACGCTCTCCGCCGCCCGCACTTCGTCGATCATCTGCCGGACGCGCTCGCGGTAGGGCCGGTACTCGATGTCGAACTCCTCCAGCAGCCGGCTGTTGTCGATCAGGTAGTTCGTCGAGATCTCCTGGGCGCCGGTCTCGTGTTCGAAGGAGATATCGGCGTCGGGGATCAGTTCGCGGACCAGGTCGGCCAGTTCGCCGAGGTTGATCGGCGTGCCGCCGGAGTTGTAGATCGAGTGCCTCGGCTTCTCCGCCATCACCACCTTGGAGAGGCCGAGGGCGAGGTCCTCGACGTGGATCGGGCAGTGGTAGCGGTCCTTATAAGGGAAGGTGATCGCCTTGCCCGCCGCCGGAAAGGTGACGCACTGGATGTGGTCGAGGCCGCCGGCGACCTTGTCGACGCCGGTCACGTTGGCCGGGCGGAAGGAGATGACCTCCATGCCGTACTTCTCGTTGTAGTCGCGGGCGTGCTCCTCGTTGAAGATCTTGTGGACCGCGTACTGGTTGGTCCCGTAGCGCGGCTCGTCCTCGTCGACGACCTTGTCGTAGCCGTGCTTGGACTGCGGCCCGGAGGCGGCCAGCGAGCTGCCGAAGACCACCCGGTCGATCTCGCACATGTGCGCCGCCTCGAAGCAGTTGTGCATGCCGACGACGTTCAATTTGAACGCCGCGTGGCAGGGCGCGTGCGGGGTCAGCGCGTAGGCCAGGTTGACGATGCGGGACGGCTTCGCCGCCAAGGTCGCCGCCAGCACGTCGTCGAACTGGGCGACGTCGCCGCGGATCACCTCGACCTGGGAGCCGTATCTCTCGAAGGAGGCGGGGGCCGGGGTCAGGTCGAGACAGACGACCCGCTCGTCCTCGGCGACGAGAAGATCCACGAGCCGCCGTCCGATGAAGCCGGTGCCACCGATGATCAAAGTTGACATTTTTCCAACCTATCAATCGATCGATCGGGAATCAACGAGCAGTCGCGGACGGTTCATCGCAGTTGCGCAGGGACGCCGATTCGAGCCAGCTCGCGATGCGGTTCCACAGGCCGGCGCGAGTTCCGGCGAAGTTGTGGCAGTGGGCGGAATCCGGCAAGGTGAACAACGTCACGTCGCGCGCGCCGGGGTAGTGCGCGGGCTCCATGTGCGGGTCGGCCGAGGTGTCGGCGTCCTCCCCGAAGCCGAGGAAGACCGGCACGGTGATCCGCTCGGCGTACCGTGAGGCGAAGCCCGCGGCGGTGACTTCATAGGCCGCGGGGAGCGGCGCGGGGACCGCCGCCTCGGCGTCCGCGGCGACGACCTGGTCGGGCACGTCCGCGGCATAGAAGAAGTCGCGAAGGTGCTCACGCGGCACGTCGACGAGATTCGCGTCGTCAGCGAAGCCGGCGATCTCCTGTAGGCGGGCGCGGCGGCCGGCGATCCGATCGGTGAGCGACTGCTCGACCAGCGTCTCGTCCTGACCCAGGTGGACGCCATATCCGAGCAGCACGACGCCGTCGTAGGCCGACCCCGACGATTGCACCATGATCGTGAGGCAGGCACCCATCGAGTGGCCGATCCCGACCACGGGGATCGTGCTCGGCGCCACCGCGTCGTGCAGCGTGCCGGATTCGAGGCGCTCCCGGACCTGGCGCGCGACGGCGAGGTCAGCGGCGGCGAGGACCTCCAGCGTGAGGACTTGCCCGGGCCCCGGAACCGTGCTCTCCCCGATGCCGAGATGGTCGACGCAGACGACCATGTATCCCCTCGCGGCCATGTATCGGGCGAAGCTGTAGTCGTCGCGCCCCGGCACCTCGAGGTGCCAGTACCGCTTGTCGTAGGTGCCCCCCGGCAGGGTCACGAGGGCGGCCTTGGGCGTGATTCCGCCGGGCGGCAGGAACAGCCGGCCGGATTGCCTCCACCGTTCGGTGCCCGCGGGCGAGGGACCTACGTCGAATGCGAGCGCGATCACGCGCGATCAAACTATCGATCGATCGAGAGGAAATCAACGAGATGGATGTCCGCCGCCGACCCGTCGAGGGCCGGCCTTCGTCGCTACTCGGAGCCGGAAGCCGCCGTGACGATCTGTTCGGCGCGGACGCTGCCGTCCGCCGTCGCGCCGCCCTCCAAGAACATCTTGGTGATCAGGGCGATCAGCTCGTCGAGGCTCATCGTGCCGTCGGTGCGGTACCAGAAGAGCGTCCAGGAAAGGAGGTTCCGCAGCACCAGCATCAGCTGGTGGCTGGGGATGTCGTTGCGCAGGCTGCCCTGGGCCTGGGCGCGTTCGATCACCTCCTCCAGCACGGCCGAGTATTCGGAGCGCATCCGCCGCACGGCCCGCTGGTGGGGCACCGAGAGCGAGCGCGCCTCGGTCAGCATCGTGATGAAGACGTTGCGGTGCTCGATCGCGGTCGTCAGGTGGGAGCGGATCACCGCGCAGAGGGCTTCGAGCCCGTCGTCGCTGGAGGTCGCGGCGGTCTCGACCGCCTCGTTCATGACGCGCCAACCCTCGCGACAGATCTCGTTGAGCAGGGCCTCCTTGGTCGCTACGTGATGGTAGAGCGAGGCGCTCTGCACGCCGAGCGCGCCCGCCAGCATGCGCGTGGAGGTGCCGGCGTAGCCGTTTTCGCGGAAGAGCCGGGCGCCTTCCGTGAGCACCAGCTCGCGGGTGATCTCGCCGCGGCGGGACGGGCTTTGTCGTTTGGGTCGGCCTATCGCCATCGCGCTGAATCTACTAGGTCCATTGCTGGAAGACCCTAGACCTTTCCCGCAGCGAGCGATCGGCAGGGAGCATGAGGCTCCCTATCCAATAAGGCATTATCGTTTAACCCCAAGTGCAACCGATCGATCGATAGGGTAGGTTTCGAGGCGGTGGAACTGCAGAACTCGCTCGAGCTCCGGGAGGATCCCGACCGCGTCTTCGAGACCTTGGTCGATCTCGACGCCGTCGTCCCCTGCATCCCCGGCGCCGCGGTCGGGCCGGAGCGCGAAGGCGTCCGCGCGGCCACGGTGCTGGTGCGCCTCGGCCCGATGCGCTTCGAGTACGAGGGCGAGGTCGCGGTCACCGACGTCGACCGCGCCGCCCGCAGCGCCGTCCTCGAGGCCCGCGCCGAGGAGCGTCGCGGCGAAGGCACGGTCGAGGCGCGGATCGGGATGACGGTCGTGCCGGTCGGGGCAGGCTCGCGGCTCGACATCCGCAGCGAGCTGCGGCTGACCGGCGCCGTCGCGCAGATGGGCAGCAGCATGATCGAAGACGTCGCCGACGAGATGCTGGCCGAATTCGGCGCCGGCCTCGCGCGACTGTTCTCCGGCGCGGCCCAGGTCACCGCCCCGGCCGACGGCGCCGCCCCGGCCGACGGCGCCGCGCCGCGCCCGGCGCCCGCCGCGCCACCCGCGCCCGCCTCGCTCGACGGCTGGAAGATCTTCCGCCGGCTTGCCCGCCGCCGGCTCGAGCGGGCGGTGGCCGCGGTCGGCCGCCGTCGCGGTCGCGACGGCGGCTGCGACCGCGAGGTCGACGTCGTCATCGTCGGCTCCGGCTCGGGCGCCCTGACCGCCGCCTGCGTCGCCCACGACGCCGGCCTCGAGGTCGCGATCTTCGAGAAGGACTCGCGGGTCGGCGGCGGCACCGCCTACTCCGGCGGCGTCGTCTGGGCGCCCTGCAACCACATCATGCGCCGCAAGCAGATCGACGACTCGGTCGAGGCGGCGCTGGAATATCTCGACGCCGCCGCCGAGGGCCGCGGCGACCTGGCGATCCAGCGCCGCTACGTCGAAGCGGTCGGGCCGGTGATCGAGCGGGTCGAGGCGATGACCGGGCTGCGCTGGGTGATCTGGGGCGGCCAGCCCGATTACTACACCGACCTGCCCGGCGCGGTCACCAACGGTCGCGCGATCCTGCCCCATCCCGCCGCCGCCGACGAGCTGCTGACGCCGGAGGAAGAGCGGCTGCCGGGGCTCTCGCTGGTGCGGCCGACGCCGCACATGGATTTCGTGCCCGGCTTCCAGACCAGCGGCCGCAGGCCGCGCGACTCCTGGCTCGCCGGCCGCTCGATCATCGGCGGCCTCTGGCGCAGCGTGCTCGAGCGCGACATCGAGTTCCACGTCTCGACCCCGGTGACCGAGTTGATCTCGGCCCGCGGCGAGGTGGTCGGGGTCGTCGCTCGCGGCCCGGCCGGCGCCGCGACCAAGGTCGGCGCCCGCCAGGGGGTGCTGCTGAACACCGGCGGCTTCGACTGGAACAAGGAGCTCGCCGCCCGCTACCTGCCCGGTCCGGTCGCCCATCCGCAGACGCCGCCGTCCAACACCGGCGACGGCCACCTGCTCGGGATCGGCATGGGCGCGGCGACGGCGTTGATGGACAAGGCGATCTGGCACCCCTCGATCCTGATCCCGGACGACACCCACGAAGACGGCTCACCGCTCTACCGGATGTTCAACCTGGAGCTCTCCAAGCCGCACTGCGTGGTGGTCAACTCGGCCGCCGAGCGCTTCGAGACCGAGGCCGCCTACTTCGCCCTCGCCGACGCCTGGGCGCGGATCGACGAGCGCCGGCGCGTCTACCCGAACCTGCCCTCCTACTTCGTCTGCGACGCGACCTACCGCTCCCGCTACGGGCTGCCCGGCGTGCGCGACGGGGAGGCGGTGCCGGAGTGGATCCACACCGCCGCGACGCTGGCCGACCTCGCCGCCGCCCTGGGGATCGACGCCGCCCGCCTCGAAGCGGAGATCTCCACCTACAACGCCGACTGCAAGACCGGCGTCGACACGCGCTGGGGACGCGGCACCACCACCTACGAGCGCTACTGGGGCGATCCCGAGTACGAGCCCAACCCGACCATGGGCCCGGTCGCCGACGCTCCCTTCTATGCCTTCCCGATCCACCTCGCGCACGCCGGCACCCGCGGCGGCCTGGTCACCAACCCCGACGGCCAGGTCGTGCGCGCCGACGGCAGCGCGATCCCGGGCCTCTACGCCTGCGGCAACACGGCGGCGAACCTGCTCTTCGGCGGTGGCTACGCGAGCGGGTCGGCGGTCGGATCTTCGATGGTCTTCGGCCACTTGGCGGCCGAGCACATGGTGCGCAAAGCATCGGGTTAACGAACGAAAGGGAGCAGATGTCCAACGAGGAGTTGATCGCGGAGCAGAAGAAAGCTCTGGACTACTGGTACGAAGGGTTCAACACCGGCGACATCGAGCTCGCCTACACGCGCTTCGACCCGGACTGCACCTGGTCCGGCGTGGGGAAAAACCTGGAGCGCGTCACCTACGCCGGCCGCGACACGATCATCGCCTACCAGAGCGCCTGGGTGAAGAAAGTGTGGACCGGGAAGATGACCTATTTCCCCAAAAATTGCGTCTGTGACGGCAACACCCTGATGGCCGAGTGGGACGACGAGGCGGTCTCCAGCGTGACCGGCGAAACGTACAAAAACACCGGCGTGTTCGTCTTCGAATTCGACGGCACGACGACCGTGAAGCGCGGCCGCGCCTGGTTCGACGCGGGCCCCCTGCAGGGCACCCACGTCGAGCGCTTCGCCGAGGAGGGCGTCGGCACCGGCAGCTGAGCGATCGGCGGCAGGGCGGCGGCACCACGGCCGCCGCGCTCCGCCCGCCGGCCCACGAGGACACGCTTGACGTCAGAACTCCGCCTATATCTCTTCCGGTGCGGTGACCTGGAGATCCGCGGTCGGCCGGGGGGCGACTACAGCATCCCGGTGCAGTGGTACCTGATCACCCACCCGCGCGGGCACGTCGTGATCGACGGCGGCAACCCGGTCGAGGTCTGCGAGGACCCGGTCGCCCGTTGGGGTGAGGTCGCCCATGCCGCCTGGCCGACGATGACCCGCGCCGACGGCTGCCTCGCGCAGCTCGAGCGGCTCGGCCTCGACCCCGGCGAGGTGCGCCACGTGATCCAGTCCCACCTGCACATGGACCACACCGGGGCGGTCGCGGCGATCGACCGCCTGCCCGCGGCGAGCGTGCTGATCACGCGGGAGGAGTACGGGTACGCCCTGGCCCCCGACTGGTTCTACCGGCGCAACTACTTCAGCGCCGACTTCGCCAAGCCGGGGGTGCGGTGGGACTTCCTCGAGGCGGGGGAAGACGGCTGGGACCTCTTCGGCGACGGCGCGGTGACGATCTGGCGGACGCCGGGGCACTCTCCCGGCCACGTCTCGGTCGAGGTGCGGCTGCCGAACACCGGCTCGGTGCTGTTGACGATCGACGCGGCGCACACCGTCGACCAGTGGGAGGAGCGGGCGCTGTCGCCGGTGGCGACCTCCAACTCCGAGGTCGCCCGCTCGATCAGGAAGCTCCACCGGATCGCCGAGCGGTCGCGCTCGCTGGTGGTGTTCGGCCACGACGGCGAGCGCCTGGCGAGCCTCAAGCAGGCTCCGGACTACTACGACTGACGGCGACCTCGCGCAGGAACGGCGCCAGCGCGGCGAGGAAGCCGGCCGGGTTGTCGCCCTGGACGGTGTGGCCGGCGCCGGGGACGGTCACCAGCCGGCCGCCGGGCAGGCGCCGGGCCAGCTCCTCGGCGTCGGCGGGCGCGAAGACGTCGCTCTCGCCGCCGCGCACCACCAGGGTCGGCACGGTGATCCTCGCCAGTCGTTCGCCGAGCCGGTCGAGGCGGTCCTGCAGGACCGGCCGCGGCGTGCCGCCGATGTGGCGCGGGTCGTACTTCCAGGTCCAGTTGCCGTCGGGCAGCTCGCGCAGGTTGTGGCGCAGGCTGGTGGTGAGGACGTCGGGGTCGCGGCGCGGGTTGAAGCGCAGCGCCCGGGCGACGAAGTCCTCGACCGAAGGGAGGACGCGGTCCTCCTTGGTGAACCGGCGGATCCGGTCGGTGCCGTCGCTGCGCAGGCGCGGGCCGGCGTCGACGAGGACGACCCCGCCGAGCCGGTCGCCGCGCCGCGCCGCCACCTCGATCGAGGTCAGCGCCCCGAGCGACATCCCGATCAGCACCGGGCGCGTCAGCCCGAGCCGGTCGAGCAGGGCCTCGACGTCGTCGGCGTGGTCGGTGAAGGCGTACTCGCCGGCGGCGGACCAGTCGCTGTCGCCGTGGCCGCGCAGGTCGGGAGCGACGCAGTGGTGGCGCTCGCGCAGCATCAGGCAGGTGAGGTCCCAGGTGTGGGCGTTGAGGCCGCCGCCGTGGAGGAAGAGGAGCGGCGTCAGGTCACCGCCCGGGTCACCCCAGTCGAGGTAGTGCAGGCGGACCCCACCGACGGTCACCTCGTGGTCCGCGGCCGGCCGGAAGCTCGGCGGCTCGAGCGCGTTGAGCCTGGCGATCGCGCGCAGGTGGCGCTCCTGCTCGGCGGCCGAGATCCCCATCAGCGCACCTCCTCGCCGCGCGGGGCGAGCGCCGGGTCGGGTTGCTCGAGGAAGGTGACCGCGTCGGCGGCGGTGTCGAGGACGGCGCAGCTGAGCAGGCCTTCCTTCCAGCCGCGCGCGTCGCCCGCCGAGCCCGGATTGATCACCAGGGTCGTTCCGGCGCGCTGCTCGTGCGGCACGTGGGTGTGGCCGTAGACGAGGTAGTCGAAGTCGAGCTCGGCCGCCGCGGCGAGGCGCGGGTCGCCGGGGTACAGGTAGTCGTCGGCCGGGCCCCAGGGCGTGCTGTGGACCATCAGCAGGCGGCGGTCGCCGAGCTCGAGCTCGAGCCTGGTGGGTGCCGTCGCCAGCATCTCCCAGGCGCGCCGGTCCTCGGGTCGCCGCCGCTCGGCGGGCGAGTGGCGGAGCAGCGAGGCCTCGTTGTTGCCGAGCACGTAGCCGATCCCGAGCGCGGCGATCAGCTCCATCATCTCCGCCTGCATGCGGTAGGAGTTCAGCGCGTCGCCGGCGAGCAGCATCCGGTCGACGTCGCCGATCGCCGCGAGGCAGGCCCGCAGCCCCTCGACGTTGCCGTGCAGGTCGGCGAGCAGGCCGATCCTCATCCGGTCCGCTCCGTGCCGAGGATGGCGGTCGCGTGGGAGGAGAAGATGCCGCCGACGCCGTGCACGGCGGCCGTGTCGACCGGGCGGCCGAGCCGCTCGTCGCGCAGGGTCGCCACCGCCTCGGTGAGGTGGAACATCCCGCCGGTGGCGAAGGAGAGCATGCCGCCGTTGGTGTTCAGCGGCAGCCGGCCGTCGGGCCCGGTCGCGCCGCTCTCGACCAGCCCCGCCGCCTCTCCCGGGGCGGCCAGCCCGAGCGCCTCGAGCAGCAGCAGGACGGTGATCGTGAACGAGTCGTAGAGCTGTGCCGATTCGATCTCCCCGGGTCGCACCCGGGCTCGCCGGAAGGCTTCCTCGCCCGCCCGGCGGGCCGCCGCCGGCGCCTCCAGCGGCGCCGTCCGGGTGAGGCTGAGGGGACCGTGCCCCTCGCCCCAGCCGAGCACCCTCACCGGCGGCTTGGCGCCCGCGTCGGCGCGGTCCTCCGCGGTGATCACGAGCGCCGCGGCGAAGTCGGTGACCAGGCAGCAGTCGAGCATGTGCAAGGGGGAGGCGATCAGCGGCGAGGCGAGCACGTCGGCCACCGAGATCGGCTTCGTCTTCGCCGCCAGCGCGCGTGTGGCGGCGTTGGCCCGCTGCCCCACGGCGACCGCCGCCAGCTGCTCGGAGGTGGTGCCGTAGCTGTGCATGTGACGCGCCGCGAGCAGCGCGTAGAGGGCGGGGATGTAGGCGCCGAAGGGGACCTCCGCGGTGGGGTGGGCGACGTCGCGCAGCGCGGCGATCGCCGCCTCCCGACCGAGCCCGGAGGAGCGGTTGCCGGCGGACGCGAGGACGGCGACGCTGCAGTCGCCGGCCTCGATCGAGGCGGCGGCCCGGCCGACCATCGCGACCGGTGAGGCGCCGCCGAGCGAGACCGTCTCGCAGAGGGCCGGTTCGATCCCGAGGCGCTCGGCCAGCAGCACGCTCTCCATCAGCGTCGGTTCCTCCCAGGTGTGGGAGGTGAAGACGGCGTCGACCTCGGCCAGGCCGAGGCCCGCCTCGGCCAGCGCGCCCAGCGTCGCGTCGGCCATCAGCGCCTGGCAGGAGCGACCCTCCGCCCTGGTCGCCTCCTCGCGTGCGCCGACGATCGTCGGATGTCCCACCATCGTGCCCGGCGTCCTCCTCTTCCCTTTTTGTCGATCGATCGATAGGCTAGCCGAAGTGGACGAGGGAGGAAAAGCGGCGACGGTCGTCTACGGTCGCTCGGGCCGCGTGGCGACGATCGAGCTGAACCGGCCGGAGCGGCGCAACGCGCTGTCCGCGGAGCTGCTCGTCGACCTCGACGCGGCGATCGACCAGCTCGAGGCGGATCCCGGGGCGAGCGTCTGCGTGGTGCGCGGACGGGGCCCCAGCTTCTGCGCCGGCTTCGACCTCGGGGCGGGCTCCGCGTCGGCCGCCTCGAGCCGCTCCGACCCCTGGGCGGACCGCGCGCGGCTGCGCGCCTGGATCGCCACGGCCCTGCGGCTGCTGGAGACGCCGACCCCCGTGATCGCCGAGATCCACGGCCACTGCCTGGCCGGCGGCAGCCTCTTCCTGATCTGCGCCGACCTCGTCTGCGTCGCCGACGATTGCGTCATCGGGTGGGCCAAACTTCCCATGGGAGCTGGCTTCATGGACGGTGCGCTGGCCCAGCTGATCGGCGTGCGCCGGGCCAAGCAGCTCTCCTTCGCGGTCGGCAGCGAGATCAGCGGGCGCGAGGCATGCGAGTGGGGGCTGGCGAACTTCACCTTCCCCGCCGACCGCCTGCGGGCCGCGACCGAGGCCTACGCCGAGTCGCTCGCGCGCGCTCCTCGTGACGTGCTGCAGATCCGCAAGGCCGCGATCAACCGGGCCGTCGGCGGTGGCCTGCGCGACGCGGCCCTGGCGGGCGCCGAGTGGGATGCGATCGCCCACGTCACCCCCGCCGTCGACGAGGTCCGCGGCCTCGTCCGGGAGCATGGGATGAAGGCGGTGATCGCCTCCTTCCAGGAGGACGAGCCGCCCTTCGCCGAGCTCCGTGACGGCGCCGGGCCGGCGGACCCGACCTCCGTCCAACCTAGCAACTGATAGAGAGAGGAGAGGACGGGCGATGGCGGAGGCGAAGGGCAACTGGGGGCGCTGGGGCCCCGAGGACGAGCGCGGCGCCGCCAACCTCGTCGACGCGGCGACCACCCGGGCGGCGCTGGGCATCCCCGGCACGGGCCGGGTCTACCCGCTCGGCCAGCGGGTCCAGGCGGCCGGCGTGCCGCGGGGGAAGTCGGCGCCGCCACCGCTCCACATGTTCATCCGCGACGGCGCCGACTTCGTCGCCGGGCGCGAGTACGAGGAGGGCAAGGGCTCGGCCCTCGACTGGATCGGGTTGAACGTCCACGGCGCGACCACCCACGTCGACGCGCTGGGCCACGTCTTCGACGAGGGCAAGCTCTACAACGGCTACGAGATCTCCGGCTCCAAGAGCAGCGGGTTGGAGCGCTGCGGGATCGAGAACCTGGGCGGCCTGGTCACCCGCGGCGTCCTCGTCGACCTGCCGCGCCGGCGCGAGGTCGAGGCGCTGCCCGCCGGCCACGAGATCACCGCCGCCGACCTCGAGGACGCGCTCGGCGCCCAGGGGACCGAGCTGCGCCCCGGTGACGCGGTGCTGATCCGCACCGGGATGACGCGGCGGTTCGAGACCGAGCCCGATCCCTTCGCCGGCCCGATCGCCGGCCTCGGCCTGGACGGCGCCGAATTCCTCTCCGCCCGCGACGTCGCCCTGGTCGGCGCCGACAACAACGCGGTCGAGGTCTACCCGTTCAAGCCCGGCACCTCGGCGCCGGTCCACCGCCACCTGCTGGTCGCGCATGGCATCTACCTGATCGAGTTCCTCGACCTCGAGGAGCTCGCCGCCGCGGGCGTCCACGAGTTCCTCTTCGTGCTGGCGCCGCTGCGCATCGCGGGCGGCACCGGCAGCCCGGTGAACCCGCTCGCGATCGGCTGAGCGCATGCTCGCGGCGATCACCGGGGTCGGCGAAACGACGATGGCGAGGTCGTTGCCGGATCGCACGCCGCTCTCGCTCGCCTGCGAGGCGGCGATCCTGGCCCTCGCCGACGCCGGCGTCCCGGTCGGCGAGGTCGACGGGATCCTCACCTTCGAGGGCGGCGCCTTCAGCCCTTACGCCGACGGCCGGCCGTTCAACCCGCGCGGTCATCTGCAGGTCGCCGAGACGCTCGGCATCGACAACGCCGCCTTCGCCGCGGTGACCCAGATGGGCGGCGCGACGCCCGGGTTCCTGCTCGCCACGGCCCGCGCGGCGGTGCTGGAAGGGCGCTGTCGCCACGTGCTCGTCGTCGGCGCCGGGAAGATGGGCCCGGCCCGACGCTCCGCCGGGGGCCGCGCCACCACCGACGCCCTGGCGAGCTTCAACGGCCACTCGATCAACTACGAGCAGCCTTTCGGTCCGTTGATGGTCACCTACTACGCGGCCGTCGCGCAGCGGCACATGTACGAGTTCGGCACCACCCCCGAGCAACTGGCCGCGATCGCCGTCGCCTGCCGCCGCCACGCCTCACTCAACCCGAACGCCGTCTACCGCGACCCGATCACGGTCGCCGACGTCCTCACCTCGCGGATGATCTCCTCGCCGCTGCGGCTGCTCGACTGCTGCGTCGCCAGCGACGGTGGCTCGGCCTGGGTCGTCAGCTCGGAGCGGGCGGTGGCCGAGGCGCGCTCGCGCCCGGTCTGGATCCTCGGCTGCGGCTACGCCCAGTCCGACTACTTCCTCGGCGCGCTCTGCCGCGGCGCCGAGGGGTTCGACCTCGTCCGCAGCGTCGGCAGCCGCGCCGGCGCGATGGCCTTCGGCGAGGCCGGGGTCACGCCGGCGGAGATCGACGTCGCCGAGATCTACGACTCCTTCACGATCTGCGCCCTGATGGGGCTCGAGGACTTCGGCTTCTGCGCCAAGGGGGAGGGCGGCCCGTTCGCGGCCGCGCGGGAGCTGGAGCTGGGCGGCAGGCTGCCGCTGAACACCCACGGCGGGCTCCTCTCCGGACAGCACTTCGGGCCCGGCGGGGTGATGCACTACACGGAGGCGGTGCGCCAGCTGCGCGGCGAGGGCGGCCGCCGGCAGGTCGAGGGCGCCCGCCTCGCCTTCGCCGGCAGCATCGCCGGCGTCTGCTCCACCTACTCGGGGGCGGTCCTGGCGGCCGGCTGAGGGCGGGGGAGAGAGATGAGCGATCACGCCAAGCCACTGCCCTTCTTCGACGCCGACAACCTTCCGTTCTGGGAGAGCTGCCGGGAGCACGCGATGCGCTTGCAGGAGTGCGCGGAGTGCGGCTTCCTCCGCTACTACCCGGGCCCGGTCTGCCCCGAGTGCTCCTCGCGCGAGTGCCGCTGGGCGGCGGTCGCCGGCACCGGCACCGTCTACACGTTCTCGGTCGTCGAGCGCCCGGCGAGCCCCGCCTTCGCCGCCGACGTGCCCTACGTCTACGCGGTGGTGGAGCTCGACGAGGGGCCGATGATGCCGACCAACGTCGTCGACGTCGACCCCGCCGAGGTGACGATCGGGATGCGGGTCGAGATCGCCTATCGCGACGTCACGCCGGAGGTGACCCTGCCGGCCTTTCGCCCGGCGGGCGGCCGTGGCCGATAGCGACGCCCGGGTGGCGATCACCGGCGTCGGCGTCACCCGTCGCGCCACGGCGATCGACGACCGCACCGCGATGGACCTGCAGCTCGAGGCCGCGTTGGCGGCGATCGGCGACAGCGGTCGCGGCAAGGAGGAGATCGACGGCGTCATCACCCACGGCGCCGGCCGGCTGCCGCGGGAGAACCCTCGCGCCCACATCGAGTTGACCGAGCGGCTCGGCATCTTCCACAAGGCCGTCTGCCTCGGCGTCCCGGCCGGCGGCGCCGCGCCCGGCACGGCGATGATCATCGCCCGCGCGGCGATCCGGGCGGGCCGGTGCCGCAACGTCCTGCTCGTCGACGGCGAGGCCGGCGCGGGCGGCGAGGAGCCGGCGACCAGCGAGATGGCGGCGGCCTTCTCGGGGCGCTCGCCGAGTTTCGAGCAGCCGTTCGGCGCCTCCGCCGAGGCGGAGTTCGCCCTCCTCGCCCGCCGCCACATGCACGACTACGGCACCACCGCCGAGCAGCTCGCGGCGGTGGTCGTGGCCGCCTCGCGCCACGCGGCGTTGAACCCCGCGGCCGTGCACCAGGATCCACTCGACATCGCCGGCGTGCTCGGCGCGCCGACGACGGCCGCGCCGCTGCACCGGCCCGAGGTCGCGCCGCGCAGCGAGGGGGCGGCGGCGATGGTGGTGAGCGCGGTCGGCGGGCGCCGGACGGTCGAGGTCGCCGGGCTCGGCCAGGCGTCCACCGCGCTGTCGATCAGCGGGCTCGCCGACCGCCGCCGCCGTCCCGCCGGCCTCACCTCGACGCCGGGTGGTCAGGCGATGACCGTCGCGCTGGAGGAGTCCGGGCTGACCCGCGCCGACCTCGCCTTCGCCCAGCTCGCCGACGACGCGACGATCACCGTCCTCGTCCAGCTCGAGGACCTCGGTTTCTGCGCCAAGGGGGAGGGCGGCCCCTTCGTCACCGCCGGCGCCATCTCGCTCGGCGGCGCGCTGCCGGTCAACACCCACGGCGGGCACCTGCGGGCGGGGCGCACCCCGGCCGGCTACGGCCAGTGGATCGAGGCGGTGCGCCAGCTGCGGGGAGAAGGCGGCGAGCGGCAGGTCCCGGGCGCGCAGGCCGGATTGGTCACTTCGACGGCCGGGCCGATCGCCGCCTACGGCGCCGTCGCGGTCCTCGTCGCCGCCTGAGCCGCGGCTCAGGCCGGGTCGGCCTCGAGCTCGACTTCCGCGAGCATGGCGCGCTCGGCGGCGGCCCGATCCAGCTTGCCCGATCCGGTCATCGGTAAGGCGTCGGCGACGACGAACGCGTCGGGAACCTTGAAGCGGGCCAGGCGCGCCTCACACCATTCGCGCAGTTCGTCGTCGCTCGCCGCCTCTCCTGGACGGAAGGTGAGCATCGCCCGCGGCACCTGGTCGAGGCGCGGGTGCGGGACCCCGCAGACGACGCAGTCGAGCACCGCCTCATGTTCGGTGACGCAGTTCTCGACTTCTTCGACCGAGACGTTCTCACTGCCCACCTTCAGCATCAGCTTCGCCCGCCCGCGGTAATAGACGTAGTCGTCCTCGTCGATCATCGCGAGGTCGCCGGTATGCATCCAGCCCTCCGCGTCGATCAGGTCGGCGCTCGCCTCCGGCTGTTCGTGGTAGCCGCGGGTGACGAGGCCGCGCAGGTTGATTTCGCCGACCTTCCCGCGCGGCAGGACCTCGCCGGTCAGCGGGTCGACGATCCGGCTTTCGACCCCGTCGAGGATCTTGCCCTGGGTGTGCAGCTGGTGCTCGAGCGAGTCGGTCGGGTCGGCGACCGCGATCGTGCCGTAGGTCTCGGTCATCCCATAGGGGCCCCAGACCCCCGACACGCCCATCAACTCGATCGCCCGTGGACCGATGTCGGGGCGGCTGGCGACGCAGATCCGCAGCGAGCTGACGTCATAGCGGCCCGGCTCGGCCTCCAGCACGTCGAGCTCGTCGCGGATCATCGCCGGCACGCCGAAGCTCACCGTGCAGCGCTCGCGCTCGATCATCTCCAGCGCCGCGTGCGGCCTGAAGGCCTCGGTGAAGACCAGGGTGGCGCCCTGCATCAGCGTGCTCATCAGGCCCCAGATGCTGCCGCCGGCGTGGAAGAACGGGTTCGGGTTGAACCAGCGCTCGGCGGCGCCGCAGCGGAGGCGCTCGCTGTGCAGGATCGCGTTGGCGACGATGCCGCCCTGCTCGAGCAGGGCGCCCTTCGGGGTCCCGGTGCTGCCCGAGGTGTACTTGATCATCCCCAGGTCCCCGCCGCGCACCTCGGCCTCCATCTGCTCGGCGAGCGCCCGCGCCCGCGGCTCCTCACCGGCGCCGCGGATCGCCGCGAGGTCGCCGCCGCCGTCGCGCGGGGCGACGATCACGGTGCGCAGGTCCGGCAGCGCCTCGGAGAAGAAGCGGCCCGGAGCGGAGCGGGGCTCGTCGCCGACGATCTCGGCGAACTGGACGACGAAGTCGATGCGGCGGAAGCGGTCCATCAGCACCAGGTGGCGGGAGCCGGACTGACGCACGAGGAAGGCCAGCTCGGGCGGCTGCAGACGCGTGCTGGCGGGCGCCAGGACGGCGCCGATCCGCGCCGTGGCGAGGAAGACTTCGGCCCACTCGAGGCGATTGGTCATCCACAGCGCGAGCCGGTCGCCGCGCCTCACCCCGGCTGTCGCGAGGCCGGCCGAGAGCGCTTCGGCCCTCGCCATCAGCTCCGCGTAGGTCAGGCTATCGATCGCTCCATCGTCACTGCGCGAAATGAGTGCGGGCTTGTCGAGATTGTCGGTTGCGACCTCACGCAGCCGCTTCCATAGCGTGTATTCGCGCAGGCTGCGCAGCCTCTCCTCGGTCATCGATCCAGCCTATCGTACGATCGATTGGAAATGCGCTAGAGTCGGCCCATGGGGATCGACGCCTGCGCGTTCCACGACTGGAGCACCGTGAGCGAGCTGGCCGGCTACCTGCCGGACGGCTGGCGAGAGGTGATCATGCGGCAGGGCGATCCCACCGGCCCGCTGGTGATCAAGAGCAAGTGGGCGCATCGCAACCCGCTCGGCGACAAGGCGGCCTGGGCTTATCCGGAGAAGGGCATGCCCGGCTCCAGCCGCGAGCTGACCACGAGGCAACTGCTCGAGGAGCGTGGCCTCGATCGCCTGGTGCTCGGCTACGACGAGGGCCTGCTCGCCTCGGCCCATCCGCTCCATCACCTCGCCCACGTCGTCGTCAGCGCCGCCAACGACTGGACCGCGGCCGAGTGGCTGGCGCGCGACGACCGCCTCTTCGGCCTGATCCTGGTCTCCACCTCGATGCCCGACGAGGCGGCGAAGGAGATCCGCCGCTGCGCCGGCAACCCGCGCTTCGTCGGCGTCGCCCTCGGCCACAACGGTCTCGGACGTCCCTTCGGCCACCCGGTCTACCACCCGATCTACGACGCGGCCGCGGAAGCGGGGTTGCCGATCGTCATCCAGGTCGGCAGCGAGGCCACCGCCGACTCCTCGACCGTGCCGCTGGCCGGCGGTCGCCCGCAGACCTACGGCGAGTACCACGCGATCGGCCACACCCCCTTCCTCAACCACGTCACCAGCTTCATCACCCAGGGCGTCTTCGAGAGCTATCCGTCGCTGAGGCTGCTGTTGCTCGGCGGCGGCGTCGGTTGGATGCCCTCGCACCTCTGGCGCATGGACTCGCTGTTCAGCGAGGTGCCGATGGACGCTCCCTGGCTGACCCGGCAGCCGAGCGAATACTTCCTCGACCACGTCCGGCTGAGCACCTACTCGCTCGAGGTCCCGCCCGACCCGGCGCGCCTCGAGCAGTTGCTCTCGACGGTGCCGGATCCGGCCTCCCTGCTGGTCTACGCGAGCGGTTATCCGAACTGGGACACGGAGGGGCCGGAGGAGATCGGCGCCCGCCTGCCGCAGGCCTGGCACGACCGCGTCTTCGAACAGAACGCCGCCGAGCTCTTCCGGTGGCCCGAGGGGTCGGGGGACGGGGCCGTCGGTCCCGCCGCTCCGACCGTCGCCGAGGCCTGACCCCCGGCGCGAGAAAGGAATTCCCGATGTCCAAATACACCGGCCCGGTCATCGACGTGGACGTCCACAACATCTGGAAGAGCCAGGCGGAACTGGTCGAGTACCTGCCGCGCAAGTGGCAGGCGCACTTCACCGAGAACAGTCATTCCCCGGTCCCGCTCAAACCGCCGTCGAACACCAACTACGCGATGCTGCCGAGCGGCGGCCACCGGCAGGACTCGTGGCCGGAGAAAGGACCCTCCGGCAGCAGCTACGAGCTGATGCGCGAGCAGCTGCTCGACCGCTACCGGCACTACCGCACGCTGCTCACCTACAACCTCGGCTCGCAGCCCTCGATCCTCAACCCTTACCTGGCGAGCGAGGTGTGCCGGGCGATGAACGAGTGGCAGATCGAGAAGTGGCTCGGCCGCGACGAGCGCCTCTACGGGACGATCGTCGCCCCGATCGGCCTGCCGGAGGAGGCGGCCGAGGAAATCCGCCGGGTCGGCGAGCACCCGAAGATGGCCGGGGTGCTGATCTCGGTCAACCCCCTCAACCGCCCCTTCGGCGATCCCAACTACCACCCGGTCTACGCGGCCGCCGAAGAGATGGACCTGCCGCTCTGCTTCCACCCCTCCTCGGCCGACATCGGCCTGACCAAGACCAACGTCGGCATCCCCGGCACCAGCCTCGAGTACCTGAGCTCCGGGTTCGTCCCCCAGGGGATGCACACCGTGTCGAGCCTCGTCGTCCACGGTGTGTTCGAGAAATACCCGAACCTGAGGGTGATGATCCTCGAGTACGGTCTCGGCTGGATTCCCTCGCTGCTCTGGCGGCTCGACCACAACTTCGACATCCTGCGCGCCGAGTCGCCTGCGCTGAAGCGCCTGCCGAGCGAATACATCCTCGAGCACTTCATGTTCGCCACCCAGCCGCTGGAGGAGTTCAAGAGCCGCTCCGACTTCGTCTCGCTGCTCTCGACCGTCGACGGGTTGGAGGAGCACCTCTGCTTCTCCTCCGACTACCCCCACATCTCGACCGACGACGCCGACTTCGTCGCCCGCGCCTTCAGCGAGGAGTGGCGGCCGAAAGTGTTCTACGAGAACGCCTGCCGGATGTTCAACTGGCCGCTGCCGGAGACCGTGGAGCCGGCGGTGGCAGCTCAGGTCGCGTGAGCATGCAGCCGGTGGCGGAGCTGGCGGACCTCGAGGAGGGGGTGCCGCGGATCGTCGCCGTCGGGTCCCGGCGCATCGCCCTGACCCTCTGGGAGGGGCGGGTGTTCGCGAGCAAGGACGTCTGCCCTCACCAGTCGACCTCCTTCGACGGCGGGCACGCGCGCTGCCCGATCTCCTCGGCGGGGCCGGGCCTGATCGCCGGCGGCGCCGGCGCCCCCACCCTGGTCTGTCCCTGGCACGCCTGGCAGTTCGACCTGGCGAGCGGCGTCTGCAGCACCAGCCCCCGCTACCGGGTGCGGACCTACCCGGTGGAGATCAAGGACGGGACGGTCCACGTCGACCTGGCCGCTCGACGCTCTCGAGATCGCGAAGCAGCGAGCCCAGCCGCCGACGACGTGCGAGCAGCTCCTTCTCCAGCCTGACCATCTCCTCATGGCGGGCGCTGACCAGGGCGAGTTGTTCTTCGACGGACAGGTCGAGGAACTTCTTCAGCTGCTCGAGCGAGAGGCCGAGCAGCTCCTTGCGCCGCAGCAGCTCGGCCAGGCGGGCGACCGCGTCGGCGCTGTAGGAGCGGTGGCCGCCGGGGCGCGACGCCGCCGGCGCGAGCAGCCCGAGCTGCTCGTAGTAGCGGATCGTGCGCGGCGTCGTCCCGACCGCCGCGGCCACCTCGCCAATCTTCATCCGCTTCCGATCGATCGATCGATAGACTAGCGGACGATGGACGGCCCGATGCCCTTGGAGGGGGTGCGCATCCTCGACGCCACGACCTGGCAGACCGGCTCGGGCGGCACCGTGATGCTCGCCGACATGGGGGCCGACGTGATCAAGATCGAGAGTCCCGGCGCCGGCGACCCCGGCCGCCATTGGCGCCTCCCGGGCGAGCCGGCCGACGGGATGTCGTCCTTCTTCGAGGTGATGAACCGCAACAAGCGGTCGCTGACCGTCGACCTGAAGGCGGACGCCGGCCGCGAGCTCTTCTACCGGCTGGTCGAGACCGCCGACGTGGTGGCGCTGAACGTGCGGCCGAGCGTTCCGGCCAGGCTCGGCATCGACTACGAGACGCTGGCCGAGAAGAACCCGCGGATCATCGTCGCGATGACCACCGGCCTAGGGGTCCGCGGCCCGGAAGCCGACCGCCCCCTCTACGACCTCGTCGGTCACGCCCGCTCGGGGATGCTGCGGCTGCTGTCCGACCCGGACCTGCCGGTCCCCCGTTACGTCGGCAGCTGGGGGGTGGCCGACGAGGCCGGCGCGATCATGCTGGCGATGAGCATCCTCGCCGCCCTCGCGGCGCGGGCCGTCCATGGCGTCGGCCAGCTCGTCGACACCTCGCAGCTGGCGGCGATGGTCACCCTGCAGGCCTATCCGCTGCAGGTCTACATGTACACCGGAGAAAGTCCCTGGGAGGAGATGAGGTGGAAGCAGCGCTCGAATCCTCTCTTCGCCGTCTACCAGGGGTCGGACGGGGTGCCCTTCTGCATCGCCGGCCATCCGCGCGATCGCTACTGGCCGCGACTGTGCGAGGAGCTCGGGCTGGGCACCCTGGCCGACGAGCCCCGCTACCTGGTGCCGGGGGAACTCGCGATCGAGGTCGCCGAGGAGATCCGCGAGCTCCTCACCCCGGCCTTCGCCGGCCGGCCGGCCGCGCACTGGATCGAGCGGCTCACCGCGCTCGACATCCCCGTCTCCCCGGTCGCCGACTACGCCGATGTCGTCGCCGACCCGCAGGTCCTCGCCAACGACCTCGTCGTCGAGGTCGACCACCCGCTGAGCGGCCCCGTTCGCGAGCCCTGGCTGCCGCTGAACTTCAGCCGCACGCCGGCCCGGTTCCGCCACTCCGCGCCGGGCCTCGGCGAGCACACCGACGAGGTGCTGGCCGAGCTCGGGCTGGCGCCGGAGGAAGTCGCCGACCTGCGGGTCGAGGGGGTCGTCTGAGATGCCTATCGTGCGATCGGTAAAAGCATGTAGGGTCGTCCGCATGGGTGCCGGTGAGGAGGAGGTGCGCCCGTGATCGTCGACGTCGCGGCCGACTCTCGCCTTGACGGCAAGGTGGCCTGGGTCACGGGGGCGAGTCGCGGCCTCGGGCGTGGCATCGCCAAGGCGCTGGCCGCGGCGGGCGCCGAGGTGGTCCTCAGTGCTCGCTCGGGCGCGGAGCTCGCCGCCGTCGAGGCGGAGATCGGCGAGGCGGGCGGGGTGGCCCACGTGGTCGTGGGCTCGATCACCGACGCGGACAGCAGGGAGGAGGCCGTCTCCCTCGTCGCCAACGGCCCGGGTCGCCTCGACGTGCTCGTCAACAACGCCGGGATCAGTCCTCACTTCGGCCGTTCCGAGGATCTCGACGAGGCGGTCCTGCTCGAGGTGCTGGAGACAAATCTGGTCGCGCCCTTCGCCTGCTGTCGCGCCGCCTTCCCCCTGCTCGTCGCCGCCGGCGACGCCAGCGTCGTCAACGTCTCTTCCGTCCACGGCGCGCATGCCTTTCCGCGGCTTCTCGCCTATGCGACCAGCAAGGGCGGGCTCGAGATCATGACGCGCACGCTGGCGCTCGAGTGGATCGAGCACGGCGTTCGGGTCAATTCGCTCGCGCCGGGCTACATCGCCACCGACATGACCGAGGGGCTCCGTCGCAACGACCGGCTGCGCACGGCGATCCTCGATCGCACCCCCGCCGGTCGCTTCGCCGACGTCGGGGAGATCGTCCGCTGCGCCGTCTTCCTGGCGTCGCCCGCCTCGAGCTTCGTCACCGGCTCGACCTTGTTCGCCGACGGGGGTTGGGGCGCGCGATGACGCCCTCGCGGAGAGGCGCGCCCTGCCGGCGTCGGGCCGTCGGCCGCGCCGGTCGCCGCGCCGATGCCCCATGCGCGGCGCGCAAGCCGCGCCGCCGTCTCGTCGGCGCGCTCGCCGGCTTCGTCGCCGCGGTCGAGGCGCTGATGGGCGGCGTCATCTGGCCGGAGTGACCGGTCGGGCGTCAGCCCGCTTCGCCCGAGCCAAAGTCCGCGTCGATGATCCCGGAGGCGGCGAGCTCGGCCTCGTCGTGAGCGTAGCGATCCGGCGGCCGCGCTTCGAGCGGCTCGTCCGGCGGTGAGAGGATCGTCGCGACGACGGCGGCGGCGACGCTCACCCCGGTTCCGATCCAGGCGGCCGTGACGTATCCGCGTTGCCCGGAGTAGACCGAGCCGGAGATCGCGTCGGCGGCGAGGATCGACGCGACCGCGGCGCTGCCGATCGAGAAGCCGGTCGAGCGCACCACCTGGTAGAAGCCCATCGTGCTGCCGACCTCGGTCGGCGGGACCGCCCGGGTGATCACCCCCGGGATCGCGGCGAAGGTGAAGCCGAAGCCGATCCCGAGCACCCCCATCATCAGGCAGGACTGCCAGTAGGCGTCATGTAGGACGGCAAAGAAGGCGCCGGCGACGGAGATCGTCAACGCGCCGAAGGTGAGGATCGTCCGCGTCTCGAAGTGCGGCGCGATGATCGTCATGATCCGGCTTGCGACGAGGCCGGTGAGGGAGAACGGGACCAGGCAGACTCCCGCCATCAACGTCGATTTGCCGAAGCCGAAGCCGGTGCTTGCCGGGGTCTGGACGTACTCGGTGACGATCGTCAGGAACATGTAGAGGGTCACTCCGAGGAGCAGCGCGGCAGTGTCGCCGCCGAGTACGGCGCGGTGGCGGAGCTGGCGCAGGTCGACCAGCGGCGCCGGGTTGCGCAGTTGCATCCGGGCCCACCAGGTGAGCACCACCGCGGCGACGGCGAAGCTGCCGAGCACCCCGGGTGAGAGCCAGCCCCATTGCTCTCCCTGGCCGATCCCGATCAACAGCGCGCTGATACCCGCGGCGGCGACGGCGGCGCCGACCACATCGAGCTTCTCGCCGCTGTCCGCCCGGCTTCGGGGGAGCACCAGCCACGTCGCCACGAGGGCGAGCGCGGTGAGGATCCCGCCGAAGACGAAGGCCGCATGGACGTCGAACGTCTGGTCGATCAAACCGCTGATCGGGTAGCCCGCGCCGACGCCGACCGCCCCGCTCACCGAGAGCAGGGCGATCGCGGACTGGGCCCGGGCGGGTGGCAGGTGGTCGCGCGCGGCGGTCATCGCGATCGGGACGAGGCCGAGACCGATCCCCTGCATGATCCGCCCCAGGATCAGCAGCCAGAGGGTCTGGGCGAGGCCGGCCACGACGCCGCCCAGGGTGACGACCACGAGGGCGCCGAGCATCGCTTCGCGACGGTGCGGACCGTCCCCGAGCCGACCCAGGATCGGTGCCGAGACGGCCCCCGCGAGCAAGGCCGCGGTCAACGACCACTGGGCGCTCGAGAGGGAGATCGAGAGGGCCTCGGCCACCGAGGGCAGGAGCGGCGCGCCGAGGCTGCTGACCACCGAGACGACCAGCGTCACCGAGACGAGCACGGGCACCAGCGCCCTGCTTACGTCGGAGCGGGCGGCAGGCTGCCGTGCCATCTATAGATCGGATCCCACCGGAGGTGAAGTAACCCTAGCGATCGATCGATCAAGAAGTGGTGACGTCCGTCGACCTCGCCGCGCCGACAGAGGGGGGCGCGAGGGGTGGGTTCGCCCGCGCCAGCGCGGCGATCCGCTCCGGCGCCCGGGCGGCGAGGAACTCGAGCGTCGAGGGGAGGTCGACGATGCCGGAGTCCGAGCCGAGGCCGGTGGCGACCAGGGCCGAGGCGGCGGCGCCGAGCCAGCCGGCCGCCTCGGCGTCCCAGCCGTTGGCGGCGGCGACGATGAAGCCCGCCACGTAGGCGTCGCCGCAGCCGGTGGTGTCGACCAGCTCGATCTCGATCGCGGGCACCCGGGTCTCGACCTCGGGCCCGGCGACGAGGCTGCCCGCCCCGCCGAGGGTGGCGACCACGGTCCCGACGCCGAGCTCGCGCAGGCGCGCCGCGCCCGCGGAGGGATCGTCGGTCCCGGTCATGCCGGCGACCTGGCCCTCGTTGGGGAAGAAGAACCCCGCTTCGCGCAGCGCCGGCGCCAGCCGGTCGAGCATCGCCTCGTCGCACTGCGCCAGGATGTCGACGGTGACCAGGACGTCGCGGGCGCGGGCGAGGCGGATCAGCTCGACCAGCGGCCCGTCGATGAACTCGCCGAGCTGGTCGGCGCCGCCGATGTGGAGGACGTCGGCTTCGCCGACCAGGTCGAGGTCGACGTCGGCCAGCGTCAGCGGCCGCCGCGGACCCGGCCGGATCATGATCGGGTTGCGCTCGCCGTCGGCGCCGATGAAGAGCAGCGAGACGTGGGTCGGTTCGCCCGCCGCCCGCACCAGCCGGCCGACGTCGACGCCGTGCCCGGTCATCAGCTCGACCACGCGATCGCCCTCGTAGTCGTCGCCGATCACCCCCATGCTCACCGGCCGCGCCCCCAGCTTCGCCAGGTCGACGGCCGGGCCCGCGGCGGTGCCGGCGGCGGTGATCCGCAGGTCCTCGAGGAGCTGCCAGCCCGCCGTGAGGTCGATGTCTCCGGCGGGCCGCACCAGCACGTCGAGCAGGTGGACGCCGAGGCAGACGACCTTCGGCGACCTCACGACCCGGCCTCCGCGCCCTCCGCGCCGCCGCCGTAGGCGCGCCGGCGCGCCTCGGCGGCGACCTCCTCCAGCTGCGCGGCGCCGAGGATCCGCGGCTCGCCGAGCAGCGACGAGCGCCAGTAGAGCTCGCTCAGCCACTCGAGCAGGACGGCGAGGTCGTAGGCCCGCGCCAGCGTCGGCCCGTGGACGACCGCCCCGTGGTTGCGCAGCAGCACCCCGCAGCGGTCGCCGAGCGCCGCGTGGACCGCCGCCGCCAGCTCGTCGGAGCCGAAGCGCTCGTAGTCGGAGACGGCGATCGAGTCGCCGCCGAAGGCGTGGATCATGTAGTGGACGGCGGGCAGCTCGTCGACGGTGCAGGCGAGCGTCGTCGCGTAGATCGAGTGGGTGTGGACCACCGCGGCGGCATCGGTCTCGCGGTAGACGAGGGTGTGCAGGGGCGTCTCCGAGGAGGGCCTCCCGCCCGCGATCGGGTTGCCGTCGAGGTCGACGACGGCGATGTCGTCGGCTGCGATCTGCTCGTAGGGAACGCTGCCCGGCGTGATCGCGACCCGGTCGCCGACCCGCACGCTGATGTTCCCCGAGGTCCCCTTGACGAGCCCGTCGCGCAGCATGCGCCGGCCGTGCTCGGCCACCTCCGCCCGGGCTCCGTCGAGATCGTCGATCGCCACTTCTCTCCTCTCCGGACGCCTCCGTCCCCATTGCGACACATGGATAAAGCCGGCGTCCTGATTTTGTACGCACGTCCGAAATACCATCTTGATGTTATTTCGAACGTCTGTCTAACTTCCCGGATGACGACCACTCTCCATGGTCCTTCGAGCCTCGAACTCGACGAACGGGCCGAAAAAGCACTGCCCCGCGGCCTCGCCGGACACCTCTCGCCGCAGGTGAATTTCCCCGGCGCCCCGCACTACATCGCCCGCGCCGAGGGCTCCCGCTTCTGGGACCTCGAAGGCAACGAGTACATCGACATGATGTGCAGCTGGGGGCCGATCGTGGTCGGCCACCTCAACCCCGAGGTCGAGGAGGCGGTCGCCCGCCAGCACGCCCAGGTCGACTGCGGCAACGGCGCCGCGCCGGTGATGGTCGACCTCGCCGAGAAGCTGGTCTCACTGATCGACGAGGGCGCCTGGTCGCTCTTCGCCAAGAACGGCAGCGACGTCACCACCCTGGCGGTGACGCTCGCCCGCGCCCAGACCGGGCGCCGCACCGTGCTGATCGCCGACGGCGCCTACCACGGCGCCCTTCCCTGGTGCAATCCCGACACCCAGGGCGTGCTGCCCGGCGATCGCGAAGGCATCGACACCTTCGAGTTCAACGACCTGGAGAGCGTCGCCGCGGCGGCGGCCGCCCACCCCGACGACCTCGCCGCGGTGATCCTCTCGCCGCTGCGCCAGCCGCCCGGGCACGACCAGGAGATGCCGACGCGCGAGTTCGCCGTCGGCCTGCGCGAGCTCTGCGACGAGCACGGCGCCCTGCTGATCCACGACGAGGTGCGGACCGGGATGCGGGTCGAGCTCGGCGGCAGCTGGAGCGGCTTCGGCGTCGCCCCCGACCTGAGCGCCTGGGGCAAGGCGATCGCCAACGGCTACGCGCTCGCCGCCCTGGTCGGCACCGAGGCGCTGCGCGACGTCGCCTCGCGGGTCTTCTCCACCGGCACCTTCTGGTGGTCGGGCGACGCGATGGCGGCCGGGCTGGCGACGCTCGAGATCCTCGAGCGCGACGACGCCCTCGCGACGATGAACGCCTGGGGCAGGCGCTGGTGCGAGGGCGTCGCCGCGGCGGCCGACGCCGCGGGCGTCGACGTCGCGGTGACCGGGCCGCCGACGATGCCCTACGCCCGCTTCACCGACGACGACGACGGCCGCGCGCTCGCCGACGTCTTCGCCGCCGAGTGCGGCAGGCAGGGCCTCTTTCTGCACCCCCGCCACAACTGGTTCGTCTCGGCCGCGATGGACGAGCGCGATCTCGACCAGGCGCTGGCCGCGGCCGAGGCCGGGGTGCAGGCCGTCGCCGCCCAAGTCCGTCCCTGATCCCCCCAACAGGAGAGTCGCATGAGGAAGCTCATTCTGATCGGAACCTTGGGCACGCTGCTCGCGTTGCTCGTCAGCGCCTGCGGCGGTGGCAGCTCGGGAGGCACGATCTCGGTCGCCGAAGAAGGCGCGACGACGACCAGCGCGGCCTGTGAAAAGGAACCGGTCAGCGGCGGCACCCTCACCTACGCGCGCCAGCTGGAAGTCATCTCGCTGAACCCGCGCGAAGCCAAGAACGGCAACGGCGACATCTTCGCCGACGAAATGCTCTACTCGCCGCTGGTCCGCAACGACCCGAACGGGGCGGCGAAAGTGGTCCCGGCGCTGGCGGAAAAGTGGGACGTCTCCAGCGACGGCCTCACCTACACCTTCCACCTGCGGCCCAACCTCAAGCTCTCCGACGGCTCGCCGCTGACGGCCGAAGAAATCGCCTGGAACCTCGAACAGTTCGCCGACCCGGAAGTGAACGTGTCGCTGCCGTCGCTGGCGGAAGGGATCAAGTCGATCAAGGCGACCGACAAGTCGACCGTGGTGATCAAGCTCGAATACCCGGTCGCCGCCTTCCTCTACAACATCGCCGTCTTCCCGGCCTTCGTCGTCTCCAAGGAAGGGCTGGAAAAGGAAGGAGCCGCCTTCTGGAAGCACCCGGTCGGCACCGGCCCGTTCGTGGTCAAGGAATTCGTCAACGGCTCCCACATCACCTTCGAACGCAACCCCTACTACTTCGAAAAGGGCAAGCCCTACCTGCAGTCGATGCGGTGGAACTTCGTCACCAACTCGAACACCCGCGTCCTCGACCTCAAATCGGGCGAAGCGCAGATCGCCGACGGCATCCCGTTCAGCCAGGTCGAATCGCTGCAGGGCGATTCCGGCGTGGAAATCCAGCAGGTCGAACTGCCGCAGGAGGTCCTGCTCGTCACCAACACCAAGACCCCGGCGCTCGCCGACCCGCACGTGCGGCGGGCGATGAGCCTGGCGATCGATCGCGAAGAGATCGACAGCGCCGTCTTCCGCGGCGTCGGCACGGTGCCCAACAGCGTGATCCAGAACTTCGAACTCGACGCTTCCGACCAGGAAGTCCCGCCGTTCGAATACAACGTCGAAAAAGCCAAGGAAGAACTCGCCAAGTCGAAGTACGCCAAGGGGTTCTCGGTCAGCCTCCAGTACCCGGCGGGCTCCGACTACTTCAAACAGATGGCGCTGTTGCTCGAACAGGAGCTGGGCGCGATCGGCATCGAAGTCAAGCTGAGCGAACTCGAAGCCTCGACGATCGTCGAACGCTGGGCGAACGGTGAATTCGAAATGACCTTCCCCTTCGTCGGCACCTCCTCCGACATCCCGGTGCCGGACGAGTACGCCAGCCTCTACGCCCTGCCGGAAGCCGAACTCGACGGGTTCAAATCCTTCTGGACCGACAAAGAAATCGAAGGCCTGGTGAAGAAGTTCATCACCAACACCGACGAATCCACCCGCAAGTCCGAATGGAAGACGATCCAGGAAAAGCTCAACGAGGAAATGCCCTCGCTGAACGTGATGGACTTCCCGCTGGTCAACGGGCACCAGTCGACCGTCTGCGGCACCAAGGCCAACGGCCTCGGCGTCGACCAGTTGCAGGAAACCTGGATCGCGGGGAACTCCTGAGCGGGGCCTGAGGGGCGGCGACCACGATGCTCACCTACATCCTCAAACGGCTGTTGGTCAGCCTCGTGGTCCTGCTCGGGATCGCCCTGGGGACGTTCCTGATGATCCACCTGATCCCCGGCGACCCGGCGAAGATCCAGCTCGGCATCCACGCCACGCCGGAAGCGGTCGAACGGCTCCACCATCAGTGGGGCCTCGACCGCTCCCTGCCCGAGCAGTTCTGGCTCTACCTCGGCAACATCGTCACCTTTCACTTCGGCCAGTCGGTCGCCTTCAACTCGGCGATCTCCGAACTCGTCACCCACCGGGTCGGGCCGACCGCGATCCTGCTCCTCTACGGGATCGTCATCTCGCTCGTCATCGGCGTGCCGCTGGCGATCGTGGCGGCCCTGCGCCAGGGCGGCTGGATCGACAACGCGATCCGCGTGCTGACCACCTTCACCTTCGCGATGCCGCCCTTCTGGCTCGGCCTGATGCTGGCCCTGCTGCTCGGCTTCGAGCTGAAGCTGTTCCCGGTCTCCGGCTATCAGTCGGGGGTCGGCGGGATCCTGCGGACGCTGACCGTGCCGGCGCTGACGATCGGCCTCGGCCTGCTGGTGATCGTCGTCCGCAACCTGCGGGCCAGCCTGGTCACGGTCCTCCACAGCGAGTACGTCGAGGCGGCGCGGGGACGTGGCTTCGGCGAGATCCGCGTGGTCGGCAAGCACGCGATGCGCAACTCGGCGATCGGCCTGATCACGATCCTCGCCTCGCTCTTCGGCTTCCTCGTCGGCCTGCTGGTCCTGGTCGAACAGGTCTTCCAGATCCCCGGCGCCGGCACCCTGCTGGTCCAGGCGGTCTCCAAACGCGACTACCAGCTGGTCCAGACCCTGGTCTTCCTCAGCGGCGCCTTCGTCGTCGTGGTCGGCTTCCTCGCCGACATCGCCTACGGCTGGCTCGATCCGCGGATCCGACTGGCGGGTCGCGGATGAGCGCCACCGCCGAGGTCGTCGCCCCGCTCGGGCGCCCCCGCCGCGGCGTCCTCGCCCGGGTGCGGCGCTGGCCGACGTCGATTAAGGTCGGTGCCGGGATCGTCGGCGTCCTCGCCCTGGCGGCGCTCCTCGCGCCGCTGATCGCGCCCTACGGGCCGAACGAAATCGACATCACCTCGCTGCTCGCGCCGCCCTCCTCGGCGCACCTCTTCGGCACCGACGACACCGGCCGCGACGTCTTCTCGCGCACCCTCTACGGGCTGCGCCTCGACCTCGTCCTCAGCCTCCTGGTGACCTACGTGCCGCTGCCCTTCGCCGTCCTCGCCGGCGCCCTCGCCGGCTACTTCGGCGGCTGGGTCGACACCGTCGTCTCGCGCCTCGCCGACGTGATGATCGCCTTCCCCTTCATCATCCTCGTGATCGCGATCGTGGCGATCGTCGGGCCCGGCATCGAGGGCTTCCTGATCGGCGTGCCGCTCGCCGCCTGGGCGCTCTACGCGCGCCTCGCCCGGGCCGAGATGCTGGTCGTGCGCGAGCAGCCCTACATGATGGCGACGACCGCGCTCGGCTACACCAGATGGCGGGCGATCCTCAAGCACGGCCTGCCCAACGTGCTGCGCCCCTGCCTCGTCTACTCGACCATCGACCTGGTCGGCAACCTGATCCTCCTCGCCGGCCTCTCCTACCTCGGCTTCGGCGTGCAGCCGCCGACCGCCGAGCTCGGCTCGATCATCGCCGACGGCCAGGGCTACCTGCTGACCGCCTGGTGGATCGCGACGCTGCCCGGCCTGGTGCTGGTCGTCTTCGGCGTCGGCGTCGGCCTGATCGGCGAGGGATTCTCCGACCGCGGCCTCGAGCGGGGTGGAGGACCATGAGCCTGCTGGAGATCGAGTCGCTGCGGATCGAGTTCCCCGGCGAGCCGGACCCGCTGGTCGCGGTCAAGGGGGTCGACCTGAAGCTCGAGGCCGGCGAGGTGCTCGGGCTGGTCGGCGAGTCCGGCTCCGGCAAGAGCCTCACCTGCCGCGCCGTGATGCGGATGGTCCCCGAGCCCGGCGCGATCTCGGCGGGCGCGGTCCGCTTCGACGGCGAGGACGTGCTCGCCCTCGATAAGCGCAAGCTGCGCGACCTGCGCGCCCACTCGGTGGGGATGATCTACCAGAACCCGTTCGGCTCGCTGAACCCGGTGATGCGGGTCGGCGCGCAGATCGCCGAAACCCTGCGGGTCAATCGCGGCATGGGCCGCGAGGCGGCGAAAACGGAGGCCGTGGCGCTGCTCGAGCGGGTCGGGATCGAGGATCCGGAGCGGCGCGCCCGCGCCTACCCGCACGAGCTCTCCGGCGGCATGTGCCAACGGGTGATGATCGCGATCGCCACCGCGCCGGGCCCGCGCCTGATGCTCGCCGACGAGCCGACCACCGCGCTCGACGTGACCACGCAGGAGCAGATCCTGAAGCTGCTCGGGCAGATGCGCGCCGAGCAGGGGATGGCGATGCTGCTCGTCTCGCACGACTTCGGCGTGATCGCCCAGGCCTGCGACCGGGTCGCCGTGATGTACGGCGGCCACATCGTCGAGACCGGTCCGGTCGAGACGATCTACCACGAAGCCGAACATCCCTACACCCGCGCGCTGCTGGGCTCGGTCCCCGAGCTCGATTCGGCCGGCAACGTGCGCCGCCGCGCCGCCCTGGCCGGCCACCCGCCTGAGCTCCACGAGGAGATCCCCGGCTGCGTCTTCGCCCCCCGCTGCACCCACTCGAGGCCGGAGTGCGCGACCGCCTCGATGAAGCTGCGCGAGGTCGGGACCGACCACGCGGCCGCCTGCCCGGTGCGTCCCTTCGCCGGCGCCGCGCCGGGCGGCGTCGGCGCGCCGAGCGTCGAGAGGATCGAAGCGTGAGCGACGGACCGCGCCTGCTCGAGGTCGAATCGCTGGTCAAGGAGTTCGGCCTGCGCCGCGGGCTCGCCGAGCGGCTGACGCGGACCGAGGTCGCTCCCCACCGCGCCGTCGACGACGTCAGCTTCAGCCTCGACCGCGGTGAGATCCTCGGCGTCGCGGGCGGCTCCGGGTCGGGGAAGACGACGATGGCCCGCTGCCTGATCCGGCTGGTCGAGCCCGACGGCGGCGCGGTCCGCGTCGACGGCACCGACATCCGCGCCCACAAGGGGGCGGAGCTGCGCGAGCTGCGCCGGCGCATGCAGATGGTCTTCCAGGATCCCTACGCCTCGCTCAACCCGCGGATGACGGTCGGCGCCGCCCTGCACGAAGCGGGCCGGGTCCACAAGCGGCCCGGCGCCGAGGACGAGGACGCCTTCGTCTCGCGCCTGCTCGGGCAGGTGCAGCTCAGCGACCGGATCGCGACGCGCAAGCCGCGCGAGCTCTCCGGCGGCCAGCGCCAGCGCGTCTCGATCGCCCGCGCGCTCGCCGTCGACCCGGAGCTGATCATCGCCGACGAGGCGGTGAGCGCCCTCGACGTCTCGGTGCAGGCGCAGCTGCTGAACCTCTTCCTCGACCTGCGCGACGAGCTCGGCGTCGCCGTCCTCTTCATCTCGCACCAGCTCGCGGTGGTGGCCGAGGTCGCCGACCGGGTCGCGGTGATGCGCAACGGGCGGATCGTCGAGACCGGCCCGACCCAGGCCGTCTTCGCCGATCCGCAGGACGAATACACTCAGGCGCTGCTGCGCGCCCATCCCCATCCCGACCCGCGGATGCGGTTCGTCGCGGGATAGGGGAGAGCGCCTTTCCTGTCGGGCCCCGGCAGGGTCCTCGGCCGATGCCGGGGCCGATGAGAGACTCACAGCGATGCCGAAGAAAGTTGACCACGAGGCCCGACGCGAAGAGCTGGTCCTCGCGGCGTGGCGGGTCATCGCGGCGCGCGGCATCGACGAGGTGACGATTCGCGAGATCGCCCGCGAGTCCGGCTACTCGCCGGGCGTGCTGGCGCACTACTTCAAGAACAAGGACGACCTGCTGGCCCACTGCCTGCAGCTGTCCCACACGCGGATCCGCAAACGCTACGACGCCGAGATCGAGGGCACGCCGAACGTCGCCGAGGCGCTGACGGCGATCCTGCTCGACAACCTGCCGCTCGACGAACAGCGCGAGCTGGAGACGCGGATCGAGATGAGCTTCTGGGCGCGGGCGCTGCGCAACGAGGCGCTGCACGAGATCCAGCGGCACGAGTCGGAGGGCCTGCGGACGCTCTTGCGGGAACTGGTCGAGCAGGCCCAGGGCGACGGCGCCATCGCCCCGGAGCACGATCGCGAGGAGGTGCTCGAGCTGCTCGGCGCGATGATCGACGGCCTCAGCCTGCACGCCCTGCTCTATCCGCGCAGGCTGCCGCCGAAGCGCCAGGCCGCGGCGATGGAATTCGCCCTGCGACTGCTCGGCGAAGGCGGCCGGAAGGATTGACCGCGGGGTCGGCGGGACGGCGCCTGGGAAGTCCTGCCCAGCGCGGTGCACGTCCAAGGAAATCCGCCTAGTCTTTGGAACCTTCAGAAGGAACGCCCCGATGAGCATCCTTGACGACGCAATCCGCGAGCACCTGGAACTGAAGCGCTCTCATGGCGCTGACGAGGGGGAGCTGAAACGCCTCGAGGACGAGGCGTTCGGCCCGCCGCAGCGCCCTGACGAGGTCGATCCGTTCGCCGAGGCGCCGACCGAGTTCTTGACCTCCCCGGGGGAGACCGCCGCCGAGGAGCCGGCGATCGGCGACGAAGGGGAGCGGGGCGGACGTCGCCCCAACATCACCGACCTGCAGGAGGCGCCGGCCGAGTCGGGCTTCTTCGACCGCGAGGCCGAGCCGCCCGCCCCCATGGATGCCGCGCCGCCCGCGCCCACGGATGCCGAGGCGCCCGCCCCCATGGATGCCGAGGCGCCCGCCCCCATGGATGCCGCGCCCCCGGAGCCGCCCGTCGACGAGCTTTCCCCGGCCCCGGACGCGCCGCCGCCGAGCCCGACCGACGCGGTCGACGCGCCGCCCCCGCCGCCGGCCGGCGAGGCGGCCGCGGACCTCGCGCCGCCGACCGCCGAGCCGCCCGCGCCCGAGCCACCGGCGCCGGCCGCCGCCGAGGAGGACCCGGCCGGCGAGCAGGAGATCGTCCCCGACCACGGTCCCGACACCGAAGAGCGGCACCTGATCGCCGACCAGCCGACGCAGATGTTCGACGTGCAGGCGCACGTCGACGCCGAGGCGGCCGCGGCCGAGTCGCACGAGAAGGCGAGCCCGACCGACGAGGAGCTGGTCGATGCCGCCCAGGAGGAGCCGCACGCCGCGCCGCCCGCGCCGGAGCAGCCGCCGCTGGAGAGCCGCGGCCCGGATGCCGAGGTCGCCGGCCATCCGCCCGCCGAGGCCGAGCCGGAGGAAGAGTCGACCGAATACGACTTCTTCAACGAACAGCGGCTCTCGGACGAGCTCGACCAGGCGCTGGAGGCCCCGACCCAGGGTGAGCGCGACCTGCCCCGTTACGAGGACGCCGAGTCCGGCGCCGGCGGGATCTTCGACTTCGACAGCCACGGCGGCTACGAGGAGGACCCCTCCGAAGAAGTGCTGCACCGCCACGACGCGCGCGAGGCCGAATCGGAGGAAGCCCCGGGCGTCGCCGAGCCGCCGTCGGAGGAAGCGCCGTTCGAGCAGACGGTCGAACAGCCGCGCCCGAGCTTCGAGCCGCCCGCCGAGGAAGCGCCCGAGGCCGGCGCCGAGCAGTCCGCCGCCGAGGAGGACGACTACGACTTCGATCCGGAAACCGGGCACGAGGACGTGCTCGAAGACAAGCCGCGCTTCCTCGAGGACCAGGAGGACGACGACCTCTGGTTCGAGCAGAAGCCGCCGAAGGACTTCGACCTCGACTGATCCGCCCGCCCGACCGGCCCGTTAGTTTGAGCGGGTGTCGGGGGAAGCCGCGATCGAGGCCGAGGGCTTGGTCAAGTCCTACGGCGACGTGCAGGCGCTCGACGGGGTCGACCTGAGCGCGCCGGAAGGCACCGTCCTCGGCCTGCTCGGCCCGAACGGGGCGGGGAAGACGACCGCCGTCCGCATCCTCACCACGCTGCTGCCCGCCGACGGCGGCCGCGCCCGGGTCGCCGGGATCGACGTGGCGAGCGAAGCGCCGCTGTTGCGCCGGCGGATCGGCCTGGCCGGCCAGTACGCGGCGGTCGACGAGAACCTGACCGGCTTCGAGAACCTGCAGATGGTCGGCCGGCTCTACCACCTGCCGAAGGGCGAGCCGAAGGCGCGCGCCGCCGAGCTGCTGGAGCGCTTCGACCTGGCCGAGGCGGGCGGCCGGCTGGTCCGCACCTACTCGGGCGGGATGCGGCGGCGCCTCGACCTCGCCGCGGCGCTGGTCGCGCGGCCGCCGGTGATCTTCCTCGACGAGCCGACGACCGGGCTCGACCCGCGCAGCCGGATCGGGCTGTGGGAGACGATCGAAGGGCGGGTGGCCGAGGGGACGACGGTGCTCCTCACCACCCAGTATCTGGACGAGGCGGATCGGCTCGCCGACCGCATCTCGGTGATCGACCACGGCACCGTGATCGCCGAAGGCACCTCCGACGAGCTGAAGGACCAGGTCGGCGGCGAGGCGCTCGAGGTGACGCTCGGATCGGGGGACGACGCCGAGGCGGCGATCGCCGCGATCGCCGACTTCTGCTCGGCGCGGCCCGAACTCGACGGCCTCGTGCTGCGCGTCCCGGTCGCCCAGCGCAAGGGCACGATCGCCGCCGCGGTGCAGCGGCTGAACGACGCCGGCGTCGCGGTCGACGACATCACGATCCGCCGGCCGACCCTCGACGACGTCTTCCTGACCTTGACCGGCCACGTCGCCGAAGAGGACGGCGAGGGCGCGCTGGGCGGCGCCGGGGAGGGGGCGGGATGAGCGGCCTGCGGATGGCGATCTCCGACACCTTGGTGCTGGCCAAGCGCAACTTCCTGCGCATCCCCCGGGCGCCCGACCTGCTGCTCGCCTTCACCGTCCAGCCGATCATGTTCGTGCTGCTCTTCGCCTACGTCTTCGGCGGCGCGATCCCGACCCCCGGCCACAGCTACATCGATTTCCTGATCCCGGGGATCCTCGTCCAGACGATGGCCTTCGGCGGCTTCGTCACCGCGATGGGGATCGCCGAGGACCTGCGCAAAGGGCTGATCGACCGCTTCCGCTCGCTGCCGATGTCGCGCGGCGCGGTGCTGGCCGGGCGCACCCTCGCCGACGTCGCCACCAACTGCATCTCGATCTTCGTGATGCTCGTGGTCGGGGTGATCATCGGCTTCGGCTTCGAAAACTCGTTCCTCGACGTCGTCGCCGGGATCCTCCTGCTGCTCCTCTTCGGCTACGCCTTCTCCTGGGTCTTCGCCTTCATCGGCCTCACCTCGTCCTCGCCGGAGGCGGCCCAGAGCCTCGGCTTCATCCTGATCTTCCCGCTGACCTTCGTCTCCTCCGCCTTCGTCCCGCCGGAGACGATGCCCTCGATCCTGCAGTGGTTCGCCGAATGGAACCCGATCTCGATCACGGTCGACGCGATCCGCGCCCTGCTGATCGGCGACCCGGCCGGCAACTCCGTCTGGGGCGCCGCCCTCTGGTCCCTGGGCATCGCCGCCGTCTTCGCCGTCCTCGCCGTGGCGAAATACAAACGCGCCGTCGTGCGCTGAAGCGCCCTACACTCTCCGTCGAGGGGCCATAGCTCAGCTGGCAGAGCGCCTGCTTTGCAAGCAGGAGGTCACCGGTTCGATCCCGGTTGGCTCCACTCTCTTGCCCTTCGAAGGCTCATACCTATGGCGGCTGCGGCAGAAGATCGGGCACGACCTGGTGCTGATGCCGGGGGCGGCGGTGGCGGCGCAGCGGGAGGACGGGCAGGTGCTGCTCATCCGCCGCGGCGACAACGGCGTCTGGGCGCTGCCCGGCGGCGGGGCGGAGGTCGGCGGCAGCTTCGCCCGCACCGCGGTGGACGAGCTGCGCGAGGAGACCGGGCTGCGGGTCGCCGAGGCCGACCTGATCCCGGCCGCCTGCTTCTCCGACGCCGAGCGGCACACGCTCCACTACCCCAACGGTGACGTCGCCCAGTACTTCTCGCTCTGCTTCCTGGCGCGGCGCTGGGAGGGGGAGCCGGTGGCCGACGGGGAGGAGGCGCTGGAGCTGCGCTTCGCCCCGCTCGACGACCTGCCGCGGCCGTTCGAGCCCTCGACCGACCGCGTGGTCGAGCTGCTCCGCGGCTACCTTGCGACCGGCGAGTTCCAGATCGGCTGACGGTGTCGTTCGAGGGCTCATCGCTGTGGCGGCTGCGGCAGAAGGTCGGCTCGGCGACCGTCCTCTGGCCCGGCGCCCAGGTCTTCCTCGTCCGCGACGACGGCGCCGTCCTCTTCACCCGCCGCGTCGACGACGGCATGTGGTGCCTGCCCGCCGGCGGCGCCGAGGTCGGCTCGAGCTTCGCCGCCACCGCGATCACCGAGCTGCGCGAGGAGACCGGCGTCGTCGTCGACCCCGCCGACCTCGTCGCCTTCGGCAGCCTCTCGGAGGCCGCGCGCCACACCATCACCTACCCCGGCGGCGACGTCACCCACTGCTTCGCGATGCTCTTCCTCGCCCGCCGCTGGAGCGGCGAGCCCGCCCCGGACGGTGAGGAGACGAGCGAGATGCGCTGGGCCGACCCGGCCGCGCCGCCGGAGCCGCTCCAGTCCCCGGCCGGCGCGGCCGTCGCGCTCTACCGCGCCTACGCGGAGAGCGGCTCCTTCCAGGTCGCCTAGGACGCCAGCAGGCTCTCGGCGCGCTTGCCGATCGGCAGGTTCTGGTCGGCGTGGTAGCTCGAGCGGACCAGGGGGCCGGCGGCGACGGACTCGAAGCCGAGGTCGTAGGCGGCCTTCTCCAGCGCCTCGAACTCCTCGGGATGCCAGTAGCGGACCACCGGCAGGTGGTTCTCGGTCGGCCGCAGGTACTGGCCGACGGTGAGGACCTGGACGCGGTGCTCGCGCAGCAGGCCGAAGGTCTCGACCATCTCCTCGAAGGACTCGCCGAGGCCGACCATCAGGCCCGACTTGGTGACGACGTCGTCGCCGCCCATCTCCTTCGCCATCTTGAGGACGCGGGCGGAGCGGGCGAACTGGGAGCCGCGGCGGGCGATCGGATAGAGGCGCGGCACCGTCTCGACGTTGTGGTTGAAGACGTCGGGCTTCTCGTGGATCACCTTCGCCAGCGGCATCTCCTGGCCGCGGAAGTCGGGGGTGAGGATCTCCACCTTGCAGTCGGGGGCCAGCATGCGGATCGAGCGGACGACGCCGACGAAGGCGCTCGCGCCGTAGTCGGGCAGGTCGTCGCGGTCGACCGAGGTGACGACGGCGTGGCGCAGGCCCATCGCCTTCACCTGGTTGGCGACGCGGAGCGGCTCCAGCGGGTCGTTCCAGCTCGGCTTGCCGGTCTGCACGTTGCAGAAGCCGCAGCGGCGGGTGCAGACGTCGCCGAGGATCATGAAGGTCGCGGTGCCGCGCTCCCAGCACTCGCCGACGTTGGGGCAGTTGGCCTCCTCGCAGACGGTGTGGAGGTTGTCGTTGCCGATCTTCTCCTTCAGGCGGCGGTAGTTGGGGCCGCCCGGGGCCGGCACTTTCAGCCACGGCGGCTTGCGGGCGCGCTTGAACGGGATCGCGCCGTCGGCCTGGGCGGTGCCCCCTGGCTTGGCCCGCGACCGGGTGACGTGGACGCGCTCGGCGGGGGCAGGGGCGCCCTCGGGCGCGGACTCGTTCGGGGTGACGATCTCGCTCATCGCTCGTCCCCGAGCGTAGCGGGCGCGGCGTCCAGGCCGACCTCGGCCATCCCGACGGCGCGCGGCGCCCGCCCGAAGACCGCGCCGAAATGGCGCGCCACCGTCTGCCCGTAGGCGGCGACGCTTGCCTCGCGCCCGCCCTCGCGGGCGATCGAGGTCATCGCCACGCCCTCGATCCCGCAGGGCACGACCCATTCGAACGGGGTCAGGTCGTTGTCGACGTTGACCGCCAGGCCATGCGTGGTGATGCCCTTGCTGACGTGGACGCCGATCGAGCCGATCTTCCTCGCCGCGCCCGCCAGGCCCGGCACCGGCGGCGGCCCGTCGGTCCAGACCCCGGTCAGGCCCTCGATCGTCTGCGCGCCGACCCCGTGCTCGCCCAGCGAGCCGATCATCACCCGCTCCAGCCCGCGCACGTACTCGTGGACGTCGCCGCCGAGCGGCGCCAGGTCGACGATCGGGTAGGCGACCAGCTGCCCGGGGCCGTGGTAGGTGACCAGCCCGCCGCGGTCGGTGTCCAGCACTTCGATCCCGCGCTCTTCGTACCAGGCGGCCCCCATCGGCAGCTCCTCCGCCTTGGTGCGGCGCCCGCGCGAGTAGACCGGCGGGTGCTCGAGCAGCATCAGGACGTCGCCGATCTCGCCCGCGCCGCGGCGCTCGGCCAGGCGCAACTGCATCTCCCAGGCCTCCCGATAGGGGACCGTGCCGCAGTTCAGGACAAGGAGCTCGGTGCTCACCTGAAGAATTGTCTCAAGATGCGCACATATGCTGTGAATCCGCGCATGGTCCAGTCGAAGGCGCTCCGCCCCGAATGGCTGCCCGCGGTCGCGCTGAGCTCGGCGCTGGCGGCCCTCATGTTGGTCTGGGACCCGCAGGTCGGCGACCTGGCGGCCCAGGTATTCCACACCGAGCTCTTCGACAGCACCGGCCTGGCGATCTGGAACGGCAGCTGGTACGCGGGCCACTACACGCTCAACTACAGCCTGCTGTTCCCGCCCGCGGCGGCGCTGGTCGGCCCGCAGGTGGTCGGCGGCCTCTCGGTGATCGCCTCCTCCTACCTCTTCGACCGCCTGGTCCGCGACCACTGGGGCGCCGAGGCGCGCTGGGCGACGCTCTGGTTCGCCGCCGGGGTCGTCACCCTGCTCGCCGACGGGCAGCTGACCTTCGCCCTCGGCGTCGCCTTCGGGCTGGCGGCGCTGCGCGAGCTGCAGGAGGGGCGGCGGACCCTGGCGGTGCTCGCCGCCGCCGCGTGCCCGCTGGCCAGCCCGGTCGCGGGCGCCTTCCTCGCGGGCGGCCTGGTCGCGGGCCTCTGGGAACGGGGCGAGCGGATCAACCGCGCCGCCGTCCTCGCCGCCGCGGTGGCGCTCGTCCTCACCGTCGCCCCCAACCTCGCCTTCCCGGAACCGGGCCGCTTCCCCTTCGTCTGGTCCTCCTACATCGCGATCCCGGTCTGGTGCGCGGGCGCCCTCTTCCTCACCTGGCGGGCCGAGGGGGAGGGACGACTGCGCCGGGTGGTCCTCGGCTACGGCCTCGCCTCGACCCTGATCTACCTGACCCCGAACGCGCTCGGCGGCAACGCGGTGCGGCTCGGCGCGCTCTTCGGCGGCCCGGTGCTGGCGGCGGTGCTGCTCTCGCGCCGGCCGCTGCCGGTGGCGCGGCGGGGGGCGCTGACGACGCCCGCCCAGGGGGCGGTGCTGCTCCCGCACCGGCGCGTCCCGGCCTGGTTCTACACCGCGGTCCTCGTCGTCACCCTCACCGGCAGCCTCTACTGGCAGTTCACCGCCAGCGTCACCCAGATCGCCCGCTCGGTCGGCGATCCCTCGACCAAGGCCTCCTACTTCGAGCCCGCCGCCCACTGGCTGATGGAGCACGGCGGGCGGGGGACGCGGATCGAGGTGCCGCCCACCGCCAACCACTGGGAGTCGGCCTACCTGGCGCCGAAGTTCGAGCTCGCCCGCGGCTGGCTGCGCCAGCTCGACACCGCGCGCGACGGCATCTTCTACAAGGAAGGCGCGCTCACCGTCGCCTCTTACGAACGCTGGCTGCGCAACAACGCGATCTCCTACGTCGCCCTGCCCCTTGGCGCGCCGCTCGACTACTCCTCGATCGAAGAGCGCAAGATCGTCCTCGCCGACCCGCCCTACCTGAGGGAACGCTTCCACTCCGCCTACTGGCGGATCTACGAAGTGGTGAACTCGAAGCCCCTGGTGGCGCCGCTCGGCAGCGGCGCCGCGAGCACGATCCGGGTCGGCCGCCAGGGCTTCGCCCTCGACGTCACCCACGCGGGCAAGTTCCTCGTGCGGATGAACTTCACCCCCTACTGGTCGATCGGCCGCGGCAGCGGCTGCCTGCTCCGCGAGGGCGACTGGACGATCGCCCGCGTCGCCCATCCCGGCATCTTCAGCGTCGACGCCGACTTCTCCCTCGGCGGCGCCTGGAACGCGATGACCGGGGCGAAGAAGACCTGCTGAGGGGCGATGGGCCGGGTAAAGCTCCTTCTCGCCGCCGTCTTGGCCCTCCTCGGAGTCGCCGCGGTCCTCGTCGCGATCCTCACCATGGCGGGCGGTACGACCGTCGCCGGCCGGACGGGGTCGGCCGGCCGGTCCCGCCGTCGCGGCGGCAAGAGCAAGCCGCGGCACTCCGCCGAGCTGGTCCGCGACGCGACGCCACGGCCGGGCTGGGAAGCTCGTCGCGGCCCGGTCCCGATCCTCGTCTATCACGCACTCGGCGAAGCGCCGCCGACCGAGGAATACCCGGGGCTCTACGTCTCCGACCCGGAATTCGAAGAAGAGATGGCCTGGCTGCATTCGCAGGGCTACGAAGCGGTCACCCTGGATCAGGTCGAGGCGGCCTGGTATCACGGCGGGACGCTGCCGAAGCGGCCGATCGTGATCACCTTCGACAACGGCTACCCGGCGCAGGTCACCTTCGCGCCCAAGGTCCTGTCGCGTTACGGCTGGCCCGGCGTCCTCTTCGAGATCACCGAAGAACACCTGCGCCCGTTCGAAATCCGCCCGGTGATCGAAATCGGCTGGGAGGTCGACTCCCACTCGGCGACCCACCCCGATCTCACCGAGCTCTCGGGCAAGGAACTCGAATACCAGGTGGCCGCCTCGCGCCGTTACCTGCGGCGCAAGTTCGGCGTCCCCGCCGACAACTTCTGTTACCCGTCGAGCGAGTACGACGCCGCGACGATCGCCGCGGTGAAAGAAGCCGGCTACGTCGGCGCGGTGACCGAGAACGCCGGTTACGCGAGCAGCGACAAGCCCTACGAACTGGACCGCTACGAGATCGAGGGCGGCGACGGAGTCGCCGGGTTGGCAGCCGACCTCGCCTCCGGGTCCTGACGCTCAGAGCGCCAGCGCCAACGGCTCCTCCAGCAGCGCCCTGATCCGGGCGAGGAACTCGGCGGCGGGGGCGCCGTAGAGGATGCGGTGGTCACAGGCCAGGGTGACCCCGAGCAGGTGCGCCGTGACGACCTCCCCCTCCCTGACCACCGGCCTCTCGGTGATCGCCCCGACCGCGAGGATCGCCGCCTGCGGCGCGTTGATCACCGCCGAGAAGTTGCTCACCCCGTACATCCCCAGGTTGGAGACCGTGAAGGTGCCCCCGGAGAGCTCCGGCGGGGTGATCGAGCCGTCCCTGACTTTCCCCGCCAGCGTCCTCGTGTCGGATGCGATCTCCCGCAGTCCCTTCTTGTCGGCGTCGAAGACCGTGGGCACCACGAGCGCGTCCTGTGCGGCCACGGCCACACCGACGTTCACCCGCGAGTAGAGCTCGAACCGTCCGTCCCTGTAGGCCCCGTTCGCCAGCGGGTGCTCCTTCAGGGCCAGCGCACAGGCCTTGACCACCATGTCGTTGAAGGAGGGCACGACCTCCCCCTCGGGCGTCAGCTTCTTCAGCCTCGCCCTGGCCTCGACCGCCGCCGACATGTCGATCTCGGCCTGGAGGTAGAAGTGGGGCGCCGTCGCCTTGGACTCCGCCATCCGCCGCGAGACGACCTGCTGCAGGCGGGTGAGCTCCTGGTAGGTGACCGAGCCCTTGGCGGTCTCGGGAGCCTCTGTGGCGGTCGAGGGTGCGGCGGACGCCGGGGCTCCCGCCTGCGCACCCTCGACATCCTTCTTCACGATCCGCCCACCGGGACCCGAGCCCTCGATGGTCGACAGATCAACACCTCGGTCCCTCGCGATCCTCCGCGCCAGCGGCGACGCCTTGACCCTCCCCCCATCGTCTGCGGGTGGCGCCGTAGGGGGAACCGTCGCCGAGGAAGCTTCAGCTACCGGAGGCGACGGTGGGTCCCCTGCGGCGACAGGACCCGCGGCCGGCGAGGCCGATCCCTTGTCGTCCCTTTCCACCACCTCCCCCGGCGCACCCACCACCGCGATCGGCGCCCCGATCGGCAACGTCTCCCCCTCCTGCGCGAGCACCTGCGTCAACGTCCCGGCCACATCGCTCTCGTACGCCATGTTCGCCTTGTCGGTCTCGATCTCGACCAGCTCGTCGCCGACCGCGACCTCGTCGCCGACGGCCTTCATCCAGCTGAGGATCGTCCCCTCCTCCATCGAGTCCGACAGCCTCGGCATCACGATCTCGGGCATCAGGCAATCGCCCCCTCGAGGGTCGCCAGCGCGGCGCTGACGATGTGCTCCTGGTGCGGGATCGCCGCCTGCTCGAGGCGTTTGGAGTAGGGCATGTGGACGTCGGCGCCGGTCACCCGCTGGGGCGGCGCGTCGAGGTGGTCGAAGGCCTGCTCGGTGATCAGGGCCGAGAGGTTGGCGCCGACGCCGCCGTGGGGCCAGCCCTCCTCGACGATCACCGCGTGGTTGGTCTTCGCCACCGAGGCGAGGATCGTGTCGAGGTCGAGCGGGCGCAGGGTGCGCGGGTCGATCACCTCGGCCGCGACGCCGTGCTCGCGCTCCAGCGTCTCCGCCGCCTCCATCGCCACGTTCGCCATCTTGAGGATGCCGACGATCGTCACGTCGGTGCCCTCGCGCCGGATCCGCGCCTCGCCGAACGGCACCAGTGTGTCGGGGTCCTCGTCGACCTCGCCTTTGACCCCGTAGAGGCTCTCGTGCTCGATGAAGATCACCGGGTTGTCGTCGCGGATCGCCGACTTCAAGAGGCCCTTGGCGTCGCCGGGCGTCGAAGGGCAGGCGACCAGCAGGCCCGGCACCTGGAGGTAGAGCGCCTCGAAGCTGTGCGAGTGGGTCGGCCCGAGCTGGTGCCCGCCGCCGCCCGGCATGCGGATCACCATCGGCACCTTCGCCTGGCCGTTGAACATGTAGGGGATCGCGGCGGCGTGGTTGACGATCTGGTCCAGCGCCAGCAGGCTGAAGTTGACCGTCATCAGCTCGACGATCGGCCGCAGCCCGTTCATCGCCGCGCCGACCCCGGTGCCGACGATCGTGTTCTCGGAGATCGGCGTGTCGCGCACGCGGCGCTCGCCGAACTCGTCGAGCAACCCGTCGGTCACCTTGAAGGCGCCGCGGAAGACGCCGACGTCCTCGCCCATCACGAAGACCGACTCGTCGCGCCGCATCTCCTCCGCCATCGCGTCGCGCAGCGCTTCCCGCATCCGCAGCTCGGCCATCAGTCTTCGCGCTCCTCGGTCCCGTCGGCCTCGCGCGCCGCCGCCGGCTCGCCCTCCAGCTCCGCCGGGTCGGGCCCGGTCCGCGATGCCGTGTTGTCCTGGGCGTCGCCCTCCAGCGCCGGGTTGGGACGCTCGCCCTCCTCCTCGATCTCGGCGTAGGCGGCGCCGGCCTCGGCCAGCTCGCGCGCCCGCTCCGGCATCGTCGCCTCGTGCTCGCCGCGGTGCGGCTCGGGGCTGCGCTCGTCGACCGCGTACCAGCCGCCGGGGTAGTCGGTCAGCGCGTAGAGGCTCTCGTACATCGTGTCGAGCGCGGGCTCCGGCGAGGCGTCGGCGAACTCGACCGCCGCCCGGACCACTGCCTCGGCCGCGTCGCGCGCCTGGCCGACCTCGCGCTCGCCCAGAACCCCGGCCTCGACGCAGCGCCGGGCGAAGCTCTCGATCGGGTCTTTCTCCCGCCACTGCTCGACCTCCTCGCGTTCCCGGTACACCTCCGGGTCGGCCGCCGAGTGGCCGCGGTAGCGGTAGGTGACGACCTCGATCAGCGTCGGCCGTTCTTCCTCGCGCGCCTTCTTCAGCCCCTTGCCGACCGCCTTGCGCACCGCGATCACGTCCATGCCGTCGATCCGCGTCCCGGGGATCCCGTAGCCCTCGGCCTTCTTCGAGAGGTCGGTCTGGGCCGAGTGCCGCTCGATCGCCGTGCCCATCCCGTAGAGGTTGTTCTCGACCAGGAAGACGACCGGCAGCGTCCACAGCGCCGCCAGGTTCATCGTCTCGCCGAAGTTGCCGGTGTTGGAGGCGCCGTCGCCGAACATGCAGACGGTCACCGCGTCTTCGCCCTTGTACTGGGAGGCGAGGGCGAGCCCGGCGGCGATCGGCAGGTTGCCGCCGACGATCCCGTAGCCGCCCATGAAGCGCCGCTCGGCATCGAAGATGTGCATCGAGCCGCCGCGGCCGCCGCTGGTGCCGTCGACGCGGCCGAAGATCTCCGCCATCACCTCCCGCGGGTCGGTGCCGCGGGCGATCGCGTGGCCGTGGGTGCGGTAGGTGCCGATCAGGAAGTCTTCGTCGCGCATCACCGAGGTGGTGCCGACGATCGTCGCCTCCTCGCCGATCGCCAGGTGGAGGAAGCCACCCGCTTTGGCGCGCTGGTACTGGCGCCCCGCCTCCTCCTCGAAGCGCCGGATCAGCGCCATGCGCGCGAGCAGCTCGTAACAGGTCGCGGCGTCGGGGAGGCTGGGCACAGGCTCAGGCTACCCCGAAGTGGCCGCTGCCTCTACCGCGTCCTCGAGGCGGTCGTCCCCCCAGAAGACCTCCTCGCCGACCCGCACCGCCGGCACGCCGAAGACGCCCGCGTCGCCGGCCGCGTCGGTCGCCTCGCGCAGGGCGTCTTTGACGCCTTTCGTCTTGATCGCCGAGTCGAGTGCGCGCGGGTGGAGCTCGCAGGCGGCCGCGGCGATCATCACGTTGTCGGGGTCACCCAGGTCTTTGCCCGCGGCGAAGGCCTGGCGGAAGGCGGCGAGGCTGAAGGAGACGGCGCGGCCGGTCTGCTTGGCGAAGGTCGCGACCCGCATCGCGGTCAGCGAGTTGGCGGGCCAGGGATCGGGCCAGACGATCTTCGGCAGGCCGTAGGCGGCGGCGCGCCGCTCGACCTCGGCGATCCCTTCGGCGCGCGCCTCGGTCAGCGCCCACGACCCGCGGTCGAAGCGCTTGAAGAGGCCGCCGAGCAGGATCGGCTGCCACTCCGGCTGCTCCAGCCCGGCCGCGGTGAACAACCCCGAGATCCGCTCCGCCGCCAGGTAGGCGTAGGGCGAGGCAAGGTCGTAGTAGAAGACGGCGCGCTCGGGCATGGGGCGATTATCGCGGGGCGACGGCGCGGACCGTGTGAGCTGGCGCCCCGGGGGTTGGGCCGGCGCCCGAAGCTGCAAGGGACGCGGCCTTCTCGGTGGCGGCCCGGGCAGGCTGTGGCCGCCACCGAGAAGGCCGGGGATGTGGAGAGCGGCGAGGGTCCGGGCCGGGGCGTCACAGAGAGGCGCGGGAGATGTGAGGAAGGTGCCCTGAGTCGTGACGGAGACTCCACGAAGGTCCGACTTCCTCAGGAGTCGCCGAGGCATCGCCGAGGCGTGGTCGACCTGGGTGAACCTATGGCTTACGCAGGTCGACCACGCCTCTGTGGAGGCCTCATGTCCAGGAGGAAGGCTCACGTCTCTGTGGAGATCCAGCAGGAAGCGTCACATCCGTGTCCTTCCCTGCGAACCCTCACGTCCCGGGCGTCTCGTGGCGGCCACAGCCTGCCCGGGCCGCCACGAGACGCCCGGGACGCAACTCGGACGGCCGCACCCGCCCCGGACCACGCCGCCCGAACTACCGCCGCCCCGAAGCCCGGGGCCCCGCAACCGTCCCTTACGCGTGGATGGCCCAGCCGTCGACCGCGCGGGCCGCGTCGAGCACCGCCTCGCTCACGGTCGGGTGCGGGTGCACGATCCGGGCGAGCTCCTGGGCGCCGCCCTCCAGGGCCATCGCGGCGACCAGCTCGGCGATCATGTCGCAGGCGCGGTTGCCGACGATGTGGGCGCCGAGGACCTCGCCGTACTTGGCGTCGACGACGAGCTTGACGATGCCGTCTTTGTCGTCGTAGACGGTGCCCGCGCCCTCGCCGGAGATTTTCTGTTTGCCGACCTTGACCTCGTGGCCGGCGTCCTTGGCGGCCTGCTCGGTGAGGCCGATGCTGGCCACCTGCGGGTGGGTGAAGGTGGCGCCGACGAGCTGGTCCTGGTTGACCGGGTGGGTCTCGACGCCGGCGGCCTTCTCGACCGCGACGACGCCCTCCTCCTCGGCCTTGTGGGCCAGCGCCTTTTTGTTCACCAGGTCACCGATCGCGTAGACCTTGGGGTTGGTGGTCTGGCCGTAGGGGTCGACTTTGATCTTGCCCCGCTCCTCCAGCTCGACCCCGGCCGCGGCCAGGTTCAGCGCCTCGGTGTCGGGACCGCGGCCGCCGGCGACGCAGAGGTAGTCGACCTCGGCCGACTTGTCGCCGTAGGTGAACTTGACCGAGGACTTGCCGACCTCGACGTTCTCCACCGGCGCCCCGGTCGAGATCTCGATGCCTTCTTTCTTGAAGACGCGTTCGACGACTTTGGCGATGTCCTTGTCCTCGGCGGGGAGGATCTGCGGCAGCATCTCGATCAGGATCACCTCGGTGCCGAGCCGGTGGTAGGCGGAGGCGATCTCCGAGCCCGACGCGCCGGCGCCGACGACGGCGATCTTGCGCGGCTGCTCGGTCAGCGACCAGGCGCCCCAGGTGTCGACGACGCGGCCACCGAACTCGACGCCCGGGATCGGCAGCGCCACCGAGCCGGTCGCCAGGACCACGGCCTTGGCCTCGTAGACCTCGCCGTTCACGGACACATTGCCGTCCGCGGTCAGCGAGCCCTCGCCCTCGATCTTCGTGATCTTGTTTTTGTCCCAGAGGAATTCGACGCCGCTCGAGAGCGATTCGGAGACTTTGGCGCGGCGGGCCTGCAGGGCGGGCCAGTCGATCGCAACGTCGCCGACGATCCCGAGCTCGGCGCCGTTGCGGGCCTCGTCGAAGATCTCGGCCGACCGGAGGATCGTCTTCGCCGGGATGCAGGCGTAGTTGAGGCAGCGGCCACCCGCCTTGTCGCGCTCGACGACGGCGGTCTTCTGGCCTAGTTGGGCGGCGCGGATCGCGGCGACGTAACCGCCCGGGCCACCCCCGATCACGATGACATCAAAGCTCTCTGGCATAGGAAATTGAGCCTATAGAAAGCGATGCGTCGACCCCCGACTGGTATACAAGACCCCCCGACCGGGGCTACGACCGGGGCGGCATCCGCTCCGGCATCTGGATTCGGGCCATCGCTTTGACCATCATCCAGAAGAGCACGCCGGAGACGACGAGCAGGCCGACCGTGACCGCGAACTCGGTGACCGAGGTCGCCTCGACGAGCAGCCCGTAGACGGCGGTGAAGATGAGGAAGACGAGCACGACCTGGAAGCAGACGACGGCCCAGTAGCGGGCCTTCCACATGCCCCAGGCGAGCGCCGCCATGATCAGCGCCGGGGCGGCGACGGTGGAGAGCTTCGGGGTCGAGCCGTTCACCTTCACCCCGGCGGCGAAGGTGACGACGATCGAGATCGCGATCAGGCCGGTGAGGATGGCGCCGAAGGTGACGACGGGCGGGCGCTCGCCCTCGCCCAGCGGCACCAGCGCTTCGCGCGCTTCCTGGTTGCGGATCTCGCCCTTGGCGTAGCCCGCCTCCATCCGCTCGCGCGGGGTGGGGCGGTGGGAGGCGGTCGCGCCGTTCGCGCTCGCGGCCCCGGCGCGCTCCTTGCGCTTGCGCGGCGGCTCAGCCACCGGGCGCCACGCCCCTCCGCGATCCCTCGACCTCGAAGGCACGCCGCAGCGCTTCGGCCGCGACTTCGGGATGGGGAGCGTCGCGGATCGCCCGCACCACGCAGAGCCGCTGCGCCCCCGCCTCGATCACCTGGCCGGCGTTCAGCGGGCCGATCCCGCCGATCGCGAAGAAGGGCTTCGTCGCCACCTCGGCGGCGTGGGTGACCAGCTCCAGCCCGACCGCCGCCCGCCCCGGTTTGGTCGGCGTCTCCCAGACCGGGCCGACCGCGAAGTAGTCGACGTCGCGCCCGTTCGCCGCCGCGATCTGCTCCTCGGAGTGGGTCGACTGGCCGACGATCGCGTTCGGCCCGAGCAGCGCCCGCGCCTCCTCGACCGAGGCGTCGTCCTGGCCGACGTGGACGCCGTCGGCGTCGCAGGCCCGCGCCAGGTCGGGGTCGTCGTTGACGATGAAGAGCGCCGAGTAGGTGTCGGCGATGCGACGGAAGGTCGAGGCGGCGCGTTCGATCTCGGCCCGGCCGAGGCTCTTCTCGCGCAGCTGCACGATGTCGACGCCGCCGCCGAGCGCGGCGCGCAGCAGCGCTTCGGGGTCGGCGCCGTTCGGTCGCGCGTCGCAGACGAAGTAGAGGCGCGCGGTGCGCAGCCGCTCGCGCAGCAGCGGCCCTTGGCCCTCGGGCGGAGAAAAGCTCACCACCCGATTATGGGCCGGCGGGCCTGTCGGAGTAGCATCCGAACTCGAACGGGAGCCCTACTTGCCTGGGCTGAGAGGGCGGCACCGAGGCCGCCGACCGTGTGACCTGATCCGGGTAATGCCGGCGGAGGCAATGAGTTTGAGCGAGCAGCGCAGTCCCCAGAGCTTCGACGTCGCCTTCGTCGGCGGCGGCGTGATCGGCCTCGCCTGCGCCTGGCGCGCGGCCCAGGCCGGGGCGCGGGTGGTGGTGCTGGAGCGGGCCGAGCCGCCCGCCGGGGCGACCAACGTCGCCGCCGGGATGCTGGCGCCGGTCGGCGAGCTCAGCTTCGGCGAGCGCGAGCTGCTGGAGATGATGCTCGCCTCGGGCGCGCTCTGGCCGCAGTTCGCGGCGGAGGTTGAGGCGGCGAGTGGCCTGGGGACCGGCTTCCAGGCGGGCGGCGCGCTGCACGTCGCCCTCGACCGCGACGAAGCGGCGGAGCTGCGCCGCCGGCACGAGCTGCAGCAGGAGCTGGACCTCGAGGCCGAATGGCTGACCCCGCGCCGTTGTCGCGAGCTGGAGCCGGGGCTGACGACCACCTTCGTCGGCGGCGTCTTGGCCGGCGGCGACGCCTCGGTCGACCCCCGCCGCCTGGCCCTGGCCCTGGCCGCCGCCCTGCGCGAGGCCGGCGGCGAGCTTCGCACCGGCACCGAGGTCGTCGACGGCCTCTGGGACGGCGAGCGCCTCGCGGGCGTGCGCACCGCCGCCGAACCCCACGGGGTTGACGTCCACGCCGACACCGTCGTCCTCTGCAACGGGGCCTGGTCGGGGCAGACGCCCTGGCTGCCGGAGGAGGCCCGGCCGCCGGTGCGGCCGGTGAAGGGCGAGGTGGTCGAGCTGCGGCCGCGCGAGGGCGATCCGCTCCCGGCCGAGCGCATCGTCTGCTCGGAGCGCATCTACCTGGTGCCGCGGCCCGACGGCCGGCTGATCGTCGGCGCGACCCAGGAAGAGCGTGGCTTCGACACCGTCGTCACCGCGGGCGGCGTCCACGAGCTGCTGCGCGAGGCCTACCGCGTGCTGCCCGACGTCGCCGAGCTGGAGCTGGTCGGGATGATCGCCGGCCTCCGGCCCGGCACCCCGGACAACCTGCCGATCGTCGGCCCCGGCGCGGTCGACGGCCTGCTCCTCGCCACCGGCCACTTCCGCAACGGCATCATGCTCGCCCCGCTGACCGCCGAAGCCGTCGCCGCGACCCTCACCGGCAAGAGCGCCCCCGCCGCGATCGCCCCGGCCGAGCCGCGGCGTTCGTCGCTTGTCCCGAATACGGCAACCAACGACGAACGCACCATGGGAGCGACGCGATGAGGGTCGAGCTGAACGGGGAAGTGGTGGAGCTCGCTCAGGGGGCGACGATCCTCGAGGCGGCGCGCGCGGCCGGGGCGCCGGAGTCGTGCCGCGGGGTCGCGGTCGCGCTCGACGGCGAGGTCGTCCCGCGCTCCGAGTGGGACTCGACGCCGCTCAGCGACGGCGCCGCGGTCGAGGTGCTCGCCGCGATCCAGGGCGGGGCCGAGACCTGGACCCTCGGCGACCGCGAGTGGTCCTCGCGGCTGATCGCCGGGACCGGCGGCTTTCGCTCGCTGGAGCAGATGGAAGCGGCGCTCACCGCCGCGGGCACCGAGATCGTCACCGTCGCCCTGCGCCGCATCGACCCGGCCGCCGAGGGCTCGGTCCTCGACGTGATCGACCGCCTCGGCCTCTTCGTCCTCCCCAACACGGCCGGCTGTTACACCGCCCGCGACGCGGTCCGCACCGCCAAGCTCGCCCGCGAGGCCTTCGCCACCGACTGGATCAAGCTCGAGGTGATCGGCGACGACCGCACCCTCTTCCCCGACGCGGTCGAGCTGGTCGAGGCCGCCGAGCAGCTGGTCGCCGACGGCTTCACCGTCCTCCCCTACACCAACGACGACCCGATCCTCGCCCGCCGGCTGGAGGGCGTCGGCTGCGCCGCGGTGATGCCGCTCGGCTCGCCGATCGGCTCCGGCGCCGGCATCCGCAACCCGTACAACATCGCGATCATCGCCGAGCGGGCCGAGGTCCCGGTGATCCTCGACGCCGGCATCGGCACCGCCTCCGACGCCGCCCTGGCGATGGAGCTCGGCTGCTCCGCCGTCCTCGCCGCCAGCGCCATCTTCGGCGCCGCCGAGCCGACCGCGATGGCCCGCGCCCTGCGCGCCGCGGTCGACGCCGGCCACCTCGCCCGCGGCGCCGGCCGCATCCCCCGGCGCACCTACGCCGAGCCCTCGACCGCCTACCAGGGCATCCCCGAGCTCTCCTGACCCGCGCCGCCCGCCGGCTCGGCCTGAGCGCGCCCCTGGGCGAAGCGCCCGAGGCCGTCGTCGGGGATCGGCAGCCAAGCCGGGGCCGAGGAGGTCCAGGCGTGCCAGGTCGGCTCGATCGCCGGGTCTTCCTCCAGCGCCCCGATGCGGACGGCGATCAGCCGGTCGCGGCCAGGATCGCCGGCGAAGAGGTGACCTCCGCAGCGGGCGCAGAAGAACTTGGCGCGGACGGTGGGCTCGGGCCGCCAGCTGCGGAGGCTCCCCGAGCCCGTCGTGATCTCGACGCCGTCGGCCTCGACGAGCGCGTTCAGCGAGAACGGGGCGCCGCTGCGCCGGCGGCAGCGGTGGCAGTGGCAGTAGCCGGCGGTGCGGAAGGGCCTGGTGACCCGGAAGCGGACGGCGCCGCAGGCGCAACGCCCGCGCAGGGGCCGGTCCGGGGACGGGGCCGAGCCGGCGGGGGCATCGGGGTGACGCTCAGAAGGTCGGCGCACGGCCCACCTGGAACGGCGGCGAGGAGGCGGGCGCGCGCCCTTGCGCGAGCAGCAGGTCGAACTCGCGCTCCTCGCGGTCGAGGACCTTGGCGACGGACGGACGCGCCTCGCAGCGGCGGGCAAGGTCGGCGCAGGCGGGGAACTCGGTCCCGTCCATCCCCGAGCCGGTCGCCCGGAACCAGAGCCAGAGGAGGTAGACGTCGACCACGCTCCATGCGTCGAAGAGCCAGCCGCCGTGGCGCAGGCGCCGCTCGAGGATCGTGAAGGCCTCCTCCAACTGGACCCGGGCGCGGACGCGGATCGACGCCCACGCGGCGGGCTCCTCGCTGAAGAGCTGCGGGTAGCGCTGCCGGGTGATCGCCGGATGGATGCCCGCCGCGAACCAGGACATCAGTTCCAGCGCCTCCAGCTCCTCCGCCGGCCCGGCGGGGAGCAGCCCGGCCTCCGGGTGCCGGCGCGCGAGGAAGAGCTGGATCGCGGGATTCTCGGTGACCGCGCGGCCGTCGGCCAGCAGGGTCGGCACCTTGCCCTTGGGGTTCATCGCGATGTAGTCGGGCCGGCCTTTGGCCGCTTTGTCGACGACGGTGACCGCGTACGGGCAGCCGATCTCCTCGAGGGCGACGAACGGCACCCGGGCACACGTCCCGGGGGACCAGAAGAGCCGGTAGTCGGCCATCGGCGCGAGCCGTGATCAGCCGACCCGGGCGGCCGCCGCGGCCTCCTCCGGGTGGCCCTCGGCCCAGCTGACGATCGGGTTGCGGAGCACGCCGATCCGCTCGATCTCGGTTTCGACCAGGTCACCGGGCTTGAGGTACAGGGAGGCCGGATCGTCGCTGAAGCCGGCGACGCCGGAGACGGTGCCGAGCGAGACGAGGTCGCCCGGCGTGTAGCCCATCGGCGAGTAGTGGCTGATCACCTCCGGCACGGTCACCGACATGCGGCTCATGTGGGAGGACTGGCGCCGCTCGCCGTTGACGCGCAGCTCGACCGCCAGCTCGTGCGGGTCGCCGACCTCCTCGGCGTCGACGATCCAAGGGCCGAGCGGGCAGAAGGTCTTGATCCCCTTGCAGAGGGTGAAGACGCCCGACTCCATCTCCTTGCGCTGGATGTCGCGGGCGGTGATGTCGTTGAAGATCGTGTAGCCGGCGATGTAGTCGGAGGCCTCCTCGGGGGAGAAGAACTCGCCCGCCTTGCCGATCACCACGGCCAGCTCCAGCTCGTAGTCGAGCTCCTCGGTCAGCGCCTCCGGGTAGACGATCGGATCCTCGGGCCCGATGATCGCGTCGAGGTTCTGGAAGAAGACGATCCAGGGCTGGACCGGGTGGGACCAGTTGACGTTGGTCGACTCCTCGTGGTGCTCGCGGAAGTTGCCCGCGGTGTGGAAGAACTTTTTCGGGATGATCGGCGCGCGGAGGCGGACCCCGTCGAGGGCATATTCGCGACCGGTCGGCTTGACCTTGCCACCGAGTTCGTAATAGCGGCGAGTATCCGCGACGTCGAGCTCGATCACCGTGTCGGATTCGACGCGGCCGACACGGCCGTCGTCGAAAGTGATCAACTTCATTCCCGATCCCCTTTCGTAACCATTCCTCTGGTCATCGGGATTATGTCCCGATGAACGGAAGATAGTATAAGCTCCGTCGCCGGATGCACGAGAGCCCCGCAGATCAGCCCGTCGCCCTGGCCCACGCGAGCCTCGATCCCGCCGCGGCGCGGACCCTGGCCGCCCTCCTCGACTGCCTGATCCCGGCCGACGACCTTGGCCCGGGGGCGACCGAGGCCGGCGCGCTCGCCTTCATCGACTCCGAGCTGGCCGGCTCGCTGCGCGCCAAGCGCGGCCTCTACGCCGACGGGCTGCGCCGGCTCGACGAGTACGCGACGGCCGCGGCCGGGAGCGAGTTTGCGGCCCTCGACCCGGCGCGCCAGGCCGAGCTGCTGAAGGAGATCGAGGCGCTCTCGCCCGGCGGCGGGCAGGGCGCCCTCAAAGTCTTCTTCGAGCAGGCGCTCGGCGACTGCATCGACGGCTTCCTCGCCGATCCGGTCTACGGCGGCAACGTCGACGAGGCGGGCTGGAAGCTGGTCGGCTACCCCGGCCCCTCGCTGACCTGGACCGAGGCCGAGCAGCAGCTCGACGTCGTCGTCCCGCGGCGCGGCTCCTCGGTCGCCAACCTGCGCGAACGCGAGCGCGAGCGGAAGGGGCGCGGCGATGTTTGACCCGCTGCCGAAGGGCGCCGACGTGGTCATCGTCGGCATGGGCGCCGCGGGTGGACTGGCCGCCGCGCAGCTGGCCCTGGCCGGGGTCGAGGTGGTGGGGATCGACGCGGGCGAGCGCTACGGCCCCGAGCAGTTCACCGTCGACGAGCTCGCCAACGACCGCCGCGAGTGGCTGACCAAGGGCAAGACCTTCGACGAGCTGCCGACCGTGCGCGAAACCGCCGACCAGGTCGCCGCCCGGCCCGGCTTCGCCACGGTGATGATGAACGCGATCGGCGGCACCAAGATCCACGCCGCCGCGGGCAGCGTCCGCCTGCTGCCCTGGAACTTCCGCTCGCGCAGCGAGACGATCGCCCGCTACGGCGCCGGCGCCCTGCCGGCCGGCTCGACGGTCGAGGACTGGCCCTTCGACTACGAGGAGCTCGCCCCCTTCTACGACAAGGTCGAGCGGCTGCTCGGCTGCTCGGGCAAGGCGGGCAACATCGAGGGCGAGATCCAGGCCGGCGGCAACCCCTTCGAGGGGCCGCGCTCGCGCGAGTACCCGATGCCGCCGCTGCGCCGCACCGGCTACAGCGAGCTGATGGCCGACGCCGCCCGCGGGCTCGGCTGGCATCCCTACCCGCACCCGGCGGCGGTCAACTCGGTCCCCTACGGCGGCCGCGCCGCCTGCACCTACTGCGGCAACTGCACCCACAACGGCTGCTGGGCCGACGCCAAGGGTCTGGTCAGCGTCGCCGGACTGCCGGAGGCCGAACGGAGCGGCAACCTCCGCGTCGTCACCGCGGCGCGGGTGACCGAGGTGCTGGTCGACGGCGACGGCCGCGCCACCGGCGTCGCCTACGTCAAGGACGGCCGCCGTCACGTGCAACGGGCGGCGGTGGTGCTGATCGCCGGCTACGTCTACGAGAACGCCCGCCTGCTGCTGCTCTCGCGCTCGCCCGCCCACCCGGACGGCCTCGCCAACGGCAGCGGCCAGGTCGGCCGCCACTTCAGCACCCACGCGCTGCGGATGACCTACGGCGAATTCGCCGGCCGCGAGCTCAACACCTGGAACGGCTCGACCGAGCAGGCGACCGCGGTCGACGACTTCAACGCCGACAACTTCGACCACGCCGAGGTCGGCTTCATCGGCGGCGGCAGGCTCTGCTCGCTGTCGGAGAAGAAGCTGCTGACGCTGGCCCGCCGGCCGCCCGCCGAGGTCGGCCGCTGGGGCGCCGACTTCAAGCGCTGGATGGCGGCGGGGATGCGCTCGGTCGGGATCGTCTCGCGGCTGGTCGACGAGCTCTCGCACGAGGACGCCTACCTCGATCTCGACCCCACCCACACCGACCCGATGGGCTTCCCCGTCGTCCGCGTCACCCGCGCCTGGCTCGACAACGACGTGCGCCAGGCCGACTTCCTCGGCGACCGCGTGCAGGAGTGGTTCGAGGCGGCCGGCGCGACCCGCATCTGGCACGCGCCGGGGAAAATCCACAACGTCTCCGGGCACGCCTACGGCGGCACCCGGATGGGCGACGACCCGGCGAAGAACGTCGTCGACCGCTGGGGCTTCGCGCACGAGGTGCCGAATCTCGGCATCCTTGGGGCCAGCACCTTCCCGACCAGCTCCGGCCACGCGCCGGTGGCGACGATCGAGGCGACCGCCTGGCGCACCGCGGATCACCTCGTCGGCGCCTGGTCCTCGATCGCCGGCTGAGCCGCGGATAGAGTTATCTTCTGCTGAGCGGGATAATATCCCGCAAAGCGTTCATAACCAGCGGCAAGGGGAGGATCAGCGGGTGGCATCGAAACGAGCAGGAAGCGGCGAAGTCGGGACGGTGGCGCGGGCGATTCAGCTCCTCCGGGTGGTGGCCGAAGCGGACGAGCCGCAGACGGTGACCGGGCTGGCGAAAGCGCTGGGCCTGCCCTCGAGCACCGTCCACCGCCTGCTGCAGCTGCTGCGCGAGCAGGGCATGATCGCCGGCGACGCGGGGACGCGGCGCTACGTGCCCGGCCGCGAGCTGTACCGGCTGGCGGCGATGTTGAACGGGCGGCGCTCGATCTCCGAGCTGGCGCGGCCGGTGATGGAGCGGGTGGTCGCCGCCTGCAACGAGACCTGCGTGCTCTCGACCCTGCTCTGGGAGGAACACCGGATGGTGTTCGTGGAGCAGGTCGAGTCGACCCATCCGCTGCGCTTCAGCATGCCGCTGCACGAGCCGTTGCCGCTGATCTGGGGCGCGACCGGCCTCAGCATCGTCGCGATGCTGAGCGAGCCGGAGATCGACGAACTGCTCGCCGAGGCCGAGCCCTCGCCGGTCGAGGGCGACAAGCCGCCGTCGCCGAGACAGTTCAAGCGCGAGCTGGAGGCGATCCGCGAACGCGGCTACGCGGTCACCGAGGGGCAGAAGATCGCCGACTCGGTCGGTATCGCGACCGCCTTCCTCGACCACCGCAGGCGACCGGTCGGCTCGCTCGCCCTGACGATCCCGGTCTCCCGCTTCGACCCCAAGTCGGAGGCCCAGTTGGGCGAGCTGATCGCCGGCGCGGCGCTCGAGATCTCGACCGGGCTGGGCTACTCGGCCGAGGTGGCGGGCGAAGCCTGATCGACCCCGAGGGCGCCCGACTCGTGCAGTCGGGCCAGCTCCTCCTCGTCGACGCCGAGCTCCGCGCGCAGGACCGCGTCGGTGTCCTCGCCGAGCGCCGGCGGGTAGCTGTGCTCGGCCAACGGCGTGCGCCCCAGCTTGATCGGGTTGCCGAGCAGGCGGGCCGCGCGGCCGTCCTCGGCCTCGACGTCGATCACCATCTCGCGGGCGATCACCTGGGGGTCGGAGAGGGCTTCGTCGACGCCCTGGACGACCGCCGCCGGCACCTGCGCGGCGATCAGGTCGTCGACCCATTCGTGCGCCGAGCGGCGCAGGAACGCGCCCTCCAGCAAGGGCCACAGTTCCTCGCGGTTGTCGTAGCGGTCGTGGTTGGTCTCGAAGCGGGGATCCTCGGTCAGCTCCTCGAGCCCGAGCACGCCGGCCAGGCCGCGCCACATGCGCTCGGTGTTGGCGGTGACGACGACGTCGACGCCGTCGCCGGCGACGAAGGCGCGGTAGGTCGGGATCGAGTCGTGATCGCGTCCCTGGCGGCCGGGGACGACTCCGGCGAGCAGGTGGTAGGCGCCCTGGTAGCTGAGCAGCGAGACCTGCGAGTCGAGCATCGCCACGTCGATCGTCTGACCGCGGCCGGAGCGGGCGCGCTCGACCACCGCGGCGAGGATCGCGATCGCCATGTAGAGGCCGGCGGCGAGGTCGCCGATCGGGGCGCCGAAGCGGACCGCCCGCCCGCCCTTCTCGCCGGTCATCGACATCACCCCGGAGAGCGCCTGGACGACCATGTCGTAGGCGGGCCGATCACGGTAGGGGCCGTCCTGGCCGTAGCCGCTGAGCGAGGCCCAGACCAGGCGCGGGTTCGCCGCCGTCAGCTCCGCGGAGTCGATGCCGAGCCGGGCGAGGACGCCGGGGCGGTAGCTCTCGATCACCACGTCGACCTTGCCGATCAGCCGGCGCAGCAGCTCGCGGCCGTCGTCGGTCTTGAGGTCGAGGACGACGCTGCGCTTGTTGCGGTTGATGCCGACGTAGTAGGCGCTGTCGCCGGCGACGAAGTGGGGCGGGATCGGCCGCGAGAGGTCGCCGCTCGGCGGCTCCACCTTGATCACCTCGGCGCCGAGGTCGGCCAGCACCTGGGTGCAGAACGGCCCGGCCAGGAACTGGGTCAGGTCGAGGATGCGCAGCGCGGTGAGCGCGCCGCCGTCTGGCGTCTTCTCCGGCATCAGCGGGCGAGGATGTGGATCGAGCAGGCGCCGTGGTCGAGGCCCGAGATGCCGCCGCCGGTGGCGTGGATCAGGCCGACCCGGGCGCCCTCGATCTGGCGGTCCTCGCAGCGGCCCTGCAGCTGGCGCACGACCTCGACCAGCTGGGCGGTGCCGGTGGCGCCGATCGGGTGGCCCTTGGCGAGCAGGCCGCCGCTCGGGTTGACCGGGATCGACCCGCCGAGCGACGTTTCGCCGCGCTTCAGCAGCGACGGCGCCTCGCCCGGCTCGCAGAGGCCGAGCGCCTCGTAGTACATGAGCTCGGCGATCGTGAAGGCGTCGTGCAGCTCGACCACGTCGAGGTCCTCGGGGCCGACGCCGGCCTGCTCGTAGGCCTCCTTCGCCGTGCCGACCGTGATCTCAGCGGTCGCCATGTCGCGGTGGCCCGGCGTGTAGCGGCCGGAGTGGAGGCCGGAGGCGAGGATCGAGATCGGCGTCGCGTCGAAGCGGTCGGCGACCTCGCGGGCGCAGACGATCGCGGCGGCGGCGCCGTCGCCGGTCGGGCAGCACTGGAAGAGCGTCAGCGGATCGGCGATCGGCCGCGACCCGAGCACCTCCTCGACCGTCGTCTCCTTGCGCATCTGGGCGACCGGGTTGGCGATGCCGTGGGCGCGCGCCTTGACCGCCACCGCGGCGAGGTCCTCGCGGGTCGCGCCGCGCTCCATCATGTAGCGCTGCGCCCGCATCGCGTAGACGGCGGGCATCACCATGCCGCCGGCCACCTCCCAGTCCTCGCTCGCCAGCGGCAGGGTGCCGCCGCCGAACTGGGTCAGCTTGTCGACGCCGATCACCAGGGCGACGTCGTAGACGCCCGCCCCGACCGCGGTCCAGGCCTCGCGCAGGGCGGTGGAGCCGCTGGAGCAGGCGTTCTCGACGTTGATCACCGGCGGCCCGGTCATGCCGAGGCCGCGGAGGATCCGCTGGCCGGTCAGCGGGCCGCCGTAGGAGTGGCCGCAGTAGGCGACCTCGACATCGGCCGGGGTGGCGCCGGCGTCGGCCAGGGCGCCGACCACGGCGGGCACGGCGAGGCCGGTGTAGTCGAGCTCGGGGTAGCGCCCGAACCTGATCATCGAGGTGCCGACGATGCAGACCTCGCGCATCAGGGACGCTCCAGGGCCGCGGCGACCGGGACGCCGTCGTCGGCGGGCTCGAGCCGCACCGTGTCGCCGGGGGCGACCCCGGCGTCGGCGGCGAGGTGGGCGAAGACGCGGACGTCGCCCTCGAGGTCGACGTAGCCGACCCCGAACGGGACCTCGCGCGGCGGTGGCGCCACGTGGATCACCGAGTAGGCGTAGAGGGTGCCCTCACGCGGCAATTCGAAGGGTCGGATCTCCTCGCCGAGGCAGTTGCTGCAGACGATCGGGGCGGGGAACGCCCTGGTCCCGCAGCGCGCGCATTCACCTCCCTGGAGGAGGGCGGCGGACGAGGCGGTGGTGGTCGAACTCTCCATTGTGTATTCCAATCAGCAGAAAATAATCCCGTTGAGCAGATTAGTACTGGACGACCGCCGATGCGTCAAGCCGCCGCCTCCTCGAAGGCCGCCGCCTCCTCGATCAGGATCGGGACGGCGAGGTTGATGCTCTGCACGCCGAGCAGGCTGGTCAGCTCGAGCACCTCCATCAGCTCCTCGCGGGTGGCGCCGTGGCGCAGGGCGAGGCCGCCGTGGCCGCGCACGCCGGACTCGTGCAGGTTGGTGGTCGAGGCGGAGTGGGCGACGTAGATCAGCTCCTTGACCTTCGGCTCCAGCACGCCTTCGCGCCAGGGCGCGGTGGAGAGGTCGGTGTAGGCCTCGAAGAAGGCGGGCGCGTAGCCGAGGACCGCCTGCCAGGCCTCCGACCAGAAGCCCCGTTCGGCGACGAAGCGCTCCTTGATCGCCTCCTGGCGGGCGTCGAGCTCCTCGTTCGGCCGCGGCAGCCCGGCCTCCTCCATCGCCTCGAGCAGGATCGGCATGCCGATCTCGCAGGAGTGGATGCCGATCACGGCGACGATCTGGAAGACCTCGACGATCTCCTCCGGCGTCGCCCCGGCGGCGAGCGCGTTCTTCACGTGGGCGCGCACCCCGGGCCGGTGCAGGTGGGTGGCGGAGGCGTTGATCGCGACCAGGATCAGCTCCTTCACCTTCGGTTCCAGGGGGCCGGTCCGCCGCGGCGTCTCGGCCAGCTCGAGGTAGGCCTCGAAGAAGTCCGGGTCCAGCTCCAGCACCCCTTCCCAGGCGGGCGCCCAGTAGCCGCGTCGCTCGATGAAGCGCTCGCGGAGCGCGCGCCGGCGGTCGTCATCCATCTCGATCTCCTCCTCGGGGGTCAGTCGATTTATCGGGACGCTATCCTGGTGACCAGGATACGTGCGGAACGGGAGCCGCATCGAGAAAGCGCGGGGCGAGGAGGTTCGATGACCGATTCCATGACGACCGAGCTGGGGCGGTGGACGCGCCTGGAGCTGCCCGACCCGGAGGCGATGGCAGCCGACCAGCGCGGCATCTACGACCGCGCGGTGGAGTTCTTCGGCGGCCCCTACGGGCCGCGCATGCCGCTCCTCTTCAGTCCCGACCTGGACACCGTCTGGACCGCCTTCGGCGAGGCGCTGAAAGTCTCCGAGCTCTCGCCCGCCGCGCGCGAGCTGACGATCCTCACCACCGCTCGCTGGTGGGACGCGCAGTTCGAGTGGCAGGCGCACGAGGTCAAAGGCCGCGCCGCCGGGCTCGGCGACGAGGTGATCGAGGCGGTCCGCGCCGGTCGCCGACCGGTCGCCGAGGAGCCCTGGATCGGGGCGATCTTCGACTATGTCTCGGAGCTGCTCGGCCGCCACTCGATCCGCGACGCCACCTATGCCCGGCTGCTCTCGCTGATCGGGCCCGAGCAGCTGGTCGAGATGACCGTGCTGGTCGGCTACTACGGCAACGTGGCGATCTCGCTCGCCGCCCACGCGGCGCCGCTGCCGCCCGGGGTGGAGGCGCCGCTGCCGCCGCGGACCGGGGCCGGCGACGTCCGGCCGGTGCGTGAATTCCTCGCCACCGCCGACGACGGCGCCCACCTCCAGGTGCGCTGCGACGGCGACCCGGCGGCGCCGGCGCTGCTGCTCTCCAACTCGCTCGGCACCGACCTGACGATGTGGGAGCCGCAGATCGCGCCGCTGGCCGACCGCTTCTGCGTGATCCGCTACGACAGCCGCGGCCACGGCCGCTCCGACGTCACCCCGGCCCCGTACACGACCGAGCGGCTCGGCCGCGACGCGCTGGCGGTGCTCGACGCCGCCGGGATCGAGCGGGCCGCCGTCTGCGGCGTCTCGCAGGGAGGCATGGTCGCCCAGTGGCTGGCGATCAACGCGCCGCGCCGGGTCGAGGCGGCCGTGATCGCCAACAGCGCCGCCTACATCGGCGGCCCCGACGCGGTGAGGGAGCGGATCGAGGCGGTGCGGGCGGGCGGCCCGGCCTCGCTCGTCGAGGCGATCGTCGAACGCTGGTTCCGGCCCGAGTTCGTCGCCCGCGAGCCGCGCCAGGTGGAGGCGATCAAGCGCGTCTTCTGCGCCACGCCGACCGAGGGCTACCTGGGCTGTTGCGCCGCCCTCGGCGACCTCGACCTGAGGGAGGGGCTGGCGCGGATCGAGGCGCCGACGCTGGTGATCGCCGGCGACGCCGACCCGGCCGGGCCGCTGTCGGCCTCGGAGGCGATCGTCGCCGCCGTCCCCGGGGCGGAGCTGCTCGTCCTGCCCGCCGCCCACCTCTCCAACGTCGAGCAGGCCGATCGCTTCACCGCCGCCGTGATCGGGCTCGCCGGCTGAGCGCGGCGATGCCCTTCACCGAGACATCGCCGAGCCTGCACTGGCAAAGCTGGGGCGAGACCGGGCCGATGGTGGCGCTGGTCCACGAGATCGGCGGCAGCATCGCCAGTTGGGAGCCGGTGGCGAGCCTGCTGGCCGACGAGTTCCGCCTCCTGGCGCTCGACCAGCGCGGCGCCGGGCTCTCGGAGAAGCCGCGCGGGCGGCTCGACCTGGAGGACCAGGTCGACGACCTCGAAGCGGTGCTCGCGGCGGCGGGGGAGGCCGGGCCGCTGCACCTCGCGGGGGCCGCGGCGGGCGCGGCGATCGTCGCCGGGTACGCGCTCCGCCACCCCGACCGGGTCACCTCGCTGGCCCTCTGCGTGCCCGCGGTCGAGTCCGACCCGCGGCAGGCGGCGGCGGCCGGCGAGCGGGCGGCGCTGGTCCGGCGCGAGGGGATGCGCGGCCTCGCCGACTCGGCCTTCGCGGCGATCTACCCGGAGCGGATCCGCGACGGTCGCTTCGCCGACTACCGCGGCCGCTGGCTGGCCTGGGACCCGGAGTCCTACGCGCTGCTCGGCGAGGCGCTCGCCCGGGTCAGGCTGCCGCTGGAGGAGCTGCGGGCGCCCTGCCTGCTGCTGGCCGGGGAGCTCGACCCGGCGCGCCCTCCCGCGGCCGTGGCGGAGCTGGCCGAGCGCTTCGCCGACGCCCGCTTCGAATGCGTCCCCGACACCTCGCACGTCGTCCCCTACCAGGCCCCGGAAGACGTCGCCCGACGCCTGCGGAGCTTCTTCCTGGCCCCTCGACCTTGACAGCCCCCGGACCAGTGTTATACAACTCAGCAGAATTCAATCCCACTGACCGGTATGGGACCGGTTCCAAGGAGGAGGGGCATTGATGTTGAGTTCGGTTCGTGAGGGCCTTCATGCCGTCTGTGAGAGACGGGGCCTCTGTCGTGCAGCTTTCGCAGTCGGGATGTTCCTGCTGATCGGCCTTGTCGCCGGCTGCGGGGGCGGCTCATCGAGCTCGAGCTCGACCGCGAGTGAATCCACCACCAGCAGCGAAGAAGCAGGCGGCGGCGAAACGCAGTCGGCTTCGTCATCGAGCTTCGTGGCCGAAGCCGAAAAGGAACTCGCGCTCGATTACAAGGGCCGGTTCACCAAGCCGCCGACCGAAGCCCCCGAACACAAATCCGGGGTGAACATGTGGCTGATCTCCTGCGGCGAAGCGAGCCAGGGTTGCTCGGAACCGATCGCCGCGGCGAAGAAAGCCGGCGAAAAGCTCGGTTGGAAGGTGACCACCTTCGACGGCAACTTCGGCGAAGGCGACGCCTACAACAACGGCATCCGCCAGGCGATCAGCGCGGGCGCCGAAGTGATCATCACCGTCGGCGTCAACTGCGACCAGGCGAAGTCCGGCTACCAGGCCGCCAAGGCCGCGAACATCGTCGTCGTCGGCGCCGACAGCTACGACTGCTCCGACCCGCAGGTGAACGCGGGGGCCAACCTGATGTCGGCGGAAACGCTGTTCACGCCGGAATTCGAAACCGCCGGTGACACCTCGGAAGAGCGGGGCCGCGCCAAAGCCGACTGGATCATCGTCCACACCAATGGCGAAGCGAAGGTGATCAACACCGACTTCGCCGCGCTGACCGGCGGCCGCTACGAAAACATCGGCTTCGAAGAAGAGATCAAGAAGTGCACCACCTGCGAAGTGGTGAAGAAGATCGAATACACGCCGACCGACACGGCGAACGGGGTCCTCAAGCAGGCCTGGGCCTCGGCGCTGACCCAGTACCCGGAAGCCAACGCGGGGACCAACACCTCGGACGGGATCATCATCCAGGACGGCCTCGCCCAGGCGGTGCAGTCGGCGGGCCGGACGAAGACGTTCGCCCTGGTCGGCGGCGAGGGCTACGCCCCCAACGTCGAACTGATCCGCAACGAAAACGGGGAGGACGCGGCGACGCCGTTCGACTCGAACTGGCTGGCCTGGGGCGCGGTCGACACCGCGATCCGGATCATGGCGGGCCAGGAAGCCGTGCCCGAGGGCATGGGCGTGCAGGTGATCGACAAGGAACACAACCTGCCCGCCGAAGGCGAACAGTACAAGGCACCGGTCAACTACGAAGCGCTCTACGAAAAGGCCTGGGGAGTCGGCGGGTGAGCGACGCCCTCCAGGTGAGCAGCAACGGGCGGGCCGGTGCGAACCGGCCCGCCCCGGGCGCGATCGACGCGCTCCAGGTCCTCGGCGTCTCCAAGACCTACCCGGGGACGAAGGCGCTGAAGGACGTCAACATGAGCGTCCGGGCGGGGGAGCTGCACGCCCTGGTCGGCGGCAACGGGTCGGGCAAGTCGACCCTCGCCAAGTGCCTGGCCGGGGTCGAGCAGGCGAACTCCGGCGGCACCTTCGTCGTCGCCGGCCACAGCATCGACGCGGCGACGATGACGCCGTCGGAGGCGCGCGCCAACGGCCTCCGCTTCGTCCACCAGGATCCCGGCGTCTTCCCCGAGCTGACCGTGGCCGAGAACCTCACCCTCGGCTACGGCTTCGAGACCGGCATCGCCCGGCGGGTGCGTTGGCAGCAGGTGCGGCGGCGGGCGGCGAAGCAGATCGAGCTGATCGGCCTCGACTGCAAGCCGGACACGATCCTCGGCAAGCTCAGCGCCGCCTCGCGCACGATGGTCGCGATCGCCCGCGCGCTGCAGGACCAGGACGAGATCGAGGGCGGCGTGCTCGTCCTCGACGAGCCGACCGCGGCGCTCCCCGAGCACGAAGCGGAGCGGCTGATCGAGACCCTGCGCCGGCTCGTCTCGCTGGGCGGCGCGGTGCTGATGATCACCCACCACCCGAACGAGGTGGTCGGCGTCACCGACCGGGTCAGCGTCCTACGCGACGGCCGGCTGGTGGCGACCCTCGACGCGAAGAAGATCACCGAGCAGGAGCTGATCGACCAGATCGTCGGCCGCTCGTTGGAGGCGGTCTTCCCGGAGATGCCGGAGCCGAGCTCGGGCAAGGTCGTGCTCGAGGTCGACGGGCTGAGCGCCAAATGCCTGCACGACGTCTCGCTCAAGGTCCACGAGGGCGAGGTGGTCGGGATCGCCGGGCTGCTCGGCACCGGGCGGACGACGCTGCTGCGCTCGATCTTCGGCGACTACGCCCCCGAGGCGGGCACGGCGACGATCGACGGCCGCCAGGTCAACCTGCAGAAGCCGCGGATCCGCAAGGGCGTCGGCTACGTGCCCGAGGACCGTGGCGGCGAGGCGGCCTTCGCCGACCTCTCGATCCGCGAGAACCTGCTTGCCGCCTCGATCCCGGACTTCTGGAGCGGGGTGAAGATGGGCCGGCGCGCCGAAGCGCGCGAGGCGAACAGGCTGATCGCCGAGTTCGGGATCAAGGCGGCCGGCGAGGGCAAGGCGATGTCCTCGCTCTCCGGCGGCAACCAGCAGAAGGCGATCCTCGCCCGCTGGCTGCGCCGTAGGCCGCGGCTCCTGCTGCTCGACGAGCCGACCCAGGGCGTCGACGTCGGCGCCCGCGCCGAGATCTACCAGATCGTCCGCAAGGCGGTGACCGAAGGCGTCGCGGTCCTCCTCGTCGCCTCCGACTTCGAGGAGCTGACCCGCGTCTGCGACCGCATCCTGGTCCTCCGCAACGGCCGCTTCGTCGCCGAGCTCCAGTCGCAGGCGGCGGAGCCCGACCAACTTGCCCACCTGGCCCACCTCGGGTGAGAGAGAAACGAGAAAGGAACATGGCAAACGCACGCAGCATCGAGATGAAGCAGCCGGCGCCGGCGCCGAGCGCGCCGCCACCGGAGAGCCCGACGACCCAGCGACTGACCGAGGTCGGCCTCGATTGGGCGATGCGGTACGGCCTGCTGATCCTGCTCGGTCTCGTCGTCCTCTTCTTCGCCACCTACTCGAAGACCAGCGGCACCTACCTGTCGCACGCCAACCTGGTCTCGCTGGTCGGCAACCAGGCGGTCGTCTCGATCGTCGCGATGGCGGCCCTGGTGCCGCTGACCGCCGGCTACATCGACCTCTCCTGCGGCGCGGTCACCGGGGTCTCCTCGATCGTCTGCGCCGCCCTGCTCTCGAAAGCGCACACCTCGACGGTCGAGGCGGTCGCACTGGGCATCCTCGCCGGCCTGCTCCTCGGCGCCGTCAACGGGGTCCTGATCGCCCGCTTCAAGCTCAGCTCGATCATCGCCACGCTCGGCACCAGCACGGCGCTGACCGGCGGCATGCTCTGGTACACGAAGGGCACCACGATCGGCAGCAACCTGCCGGCGGGCTTCACCAGCTTCGGCAGCCTCAACTGGCTCGGCGTCCCGCGGGTCGCCTTCGTGATGGTGCCGGTGCTCTTGATCTGCTGGTTCCTGCTCGAGAACACGCCCTTCGGCCGCTACCTGCAGGCGGTCGCCTCGAACCGGCGCTCGGCCCATCTGGTCGGGATCCCGGTCGACCGCGCCGCCTTCGCCGCCTTCCTCCTCTCCGGCCTGCTGGCGGGGATCGCCGGGGTGCTGCTGACCGCCCGCTCCGGCGCCGCCGACTCGACCACCGGGCCGAGCTACCTCTTCCCGGCGCTGACCGCGGTCTTCCTCGGCGCCACCGCGATCCACCCGGGTCGACCGAACATGTGGGGGACGACGATCGGCATCTTCTTCATCGCCTTCGCCCTCAGCGGGCTCAGCCTGATGGGCGCCAGCACCTGGGCGCCCGACCTGTTCAACGGCGTGACCCTGGTCGTCGCCGCCTCCCTGGCCAGCATCTTCGCCCGACGTCGCGGCGGGGGGCCGCGCCTCTTCTGATGGCGGCCGACGGCATGCTGCCCGACGGCACCCTGCTGCGGCGGGGCGAGGAGGGCTACGAAGAGGCGCGCGAAGCGGCGATCTGGAACGCCCGCAAACCGCGTCGCTTCCCGGCGGCGATCGCGCTGGTCAAGAGCGAGCGCGACGTCGTCGCCGCGGTGCGGCTGGCCCGCGAGGAGGGGCTGCCGGTCAGCATCCGCTCCGGCGGCCACAGCTGGTTCGGCAACTGCCTGCGCGAGAGCGCCCTGCTGATCGACCTCTCCGCCCTGCACGAGGTCACGGTCGACCCCGAGGCCGGGCTGGCGACGGTGCAGCCGGCGGTGCGCGGGCTGGAGCTGAACGACCAGCTCGCCGCCCACGGCCTCTTCTTCCCGACCGGCCACGCGCCGACGGTGGGGATCGGCGGCTTCATCCTCGGCGGCGGCTACGGCTGGAACTCGCGCACGCTCGGGCCCGCCTGCCTCAGCATCGCGGCGATCGACGTGGTGCTCGCCGACGGCGAGCTGGTCCACGCCGACGACGAGAGCCATCCCGACCTGATGTGGGCGGCGCGCGGCTGCGGCCCCGGCTTCTTCGGCATCGTCACCCGCTACCACCTCCGCCTGCACCCGCGGACGCCGATCTTCCGCCGCGTCCTCACCTACCCGATGGAGCTCCACGACGAGATCCTCGGCTGGGCGCTGGAGCTCGAGCCGCAGCTGCCGCGCGAGGTCGAGATGTCGGTCAAGGTCGGCTGGTCGGCGGTCCAGGACACGCCGGCGATCAGCGTCGCCGCGGTCGGCTTCCCGCCGGACGGTGAGGGTGAGGCATTGCTCGAGCCGCTCGGATCCTGCCCGGTGCGCCCGCGGGCGCTCACCGACAGCTTCGGCGAGACCAGCCTGGCGGAGCTCTACGCGGGCTCGGACCGCTGGAACGAGCCCGGCCTGCGCTGGGAGGTCGACGGCATCTGGGTCGACGCGCCGACCGACCAGGTGGTCGCCGCGGCGGCCACGGCCTTCGACCCGATCCCGGACGAGCACGCCTTCGTCCTCTGGATGCTCTGGGGCCACCATCCGCCCCGCGCCGACGCCTGCTGGTCGGTGCAGGCGCCGCTCTACCTCTCGCCCAACGCGGGCTGGCGCGACGCCGCCGACGACGAGGTCAACGAGGGCTGGGTCGATCGCTCGATCACCGAGCTGTCGCACCTCTCGCGCGGCGTCCAGTTCTCCGACGCCAACTTCGCCGCCCGGCCCGACCGCGGCCTGACGGTGGAGAACGCCGAGCAGGTCGAGGAGATCCGCCGGCGCTATGACCCGGACGGCCTCTTCAACTCCTACCTGACCGCGGAGACCGCGGCCGGGGTGGTCCGATGAGCATCGCCCAGGCGGATCGTCCGCGGCTGCTCGCCGACGGCTTCTGGTTCCTCGAGGGGCCGCGCTGGCACGAGGGCCGCCTCTGGGTCTCCGACTTCTTCGGCCACCGCGTCCTCACCGTGGATGAGGACGGGGGGACCGAGACGGTCTGCGAGGTGCCGAACCAGCCGTCCGGCCTCGGCTTCGCCCCGGACGGCTCGGTGCTGATCGTCTCGATGCTGGACATGAGCTTGCTGCGTTGGCGCGGTGGCCGGCCGGAGCCGGTCGCGGATCTCTCCTCCCACGTCGGCGGCGTCACCAACGACATGGTCGTCGACGCCGCCGGCCGCGCCTACGTCGGCAACGTCGGCCGACGGGAGGAGGACGGCACCGTGTATCCCACCGTCCTCCTCCGGGTCGACCCCGACGGCTCGGTCAGCGAGGTCGCCGACGGGCTGATGGCGCCGAACGGGACCGTGATCACCCCCGACGGCGGCACCCTGATCGTCGCCGAGACCGAGGCCGAGCGGATCACCGCCTTCGATCGCTCGCCGTCCGGCGAGCTTTCCGGGCGGCGGACGTGGGCCGACTTCTCCGGCCTGCCGCTGCCGGTGACGGCGCGGGGCAAGCGGCGCGAGCGGGTGGAACCGGACGGCATCGCCCTCGACGCCGAGGGCGCCCTCTGGGTCGGCGACGCCAACGGCCGCGGGGTCCTGCGGGTGAAGGAGGGGGGCGCGGTGGTCGAGGCGATCGAGACCGGCGAGCTGGCCGTCTACGCGACCGCGCTCGGTGGCGCCGACGGTCGCACGCTCTACCTCTGCGCCTCGCCGCCCTACCTGCCCTACGACTCGAGCCGGCCGCGCACCGGCGTCCTCTTGACCTGCCGGGTCGAGGTCCCCGCGGCGGGGACGGAGTGACGATGGGGCGGCTGGACGGGAAGGTCGCGATCGTGACCGGGATCGGCGCGGGCATCGGCCGCGGCTGCGCCCTGCGCTTCGCCGCCGAGGGGGCGGAGGTGATCGGCTGCGACATCGTCCCCGAGGCCGCCGAGGAGACCCTGCGGCTGGCCCGCGAGCAGGGGACCGAGATGCGCAGCGTCCACCCCTGCGACCTGACCGAGCCGGGCGACGTCGCCCGGCTGGTCGCCGCGGCGGCGGGCGAGCGCGGCGTGATCGACGTGCTGCTGAACGCGGCGGCGATCCAGCCGCACATGGCCCCGGTCGCCGAGATGGACTACGAGGGCGAATGGAAGGCGACTCTGGCGGGCGAGGTCGACCTCGTCTTCCTCGCCTGCAAGCTGGCGTGGCCCCACCTGGTCGCCAGTGGCCGCGGCTCGATCGTCAACTTCGCCTCGGTCAGCGCCTTCCGCGGCAGCCGCCAGCTCGACATGATCGCCCACACCGCGGGCAAGGGCGCGGTCCTCGCGATGACCCGCCAGCTGGCGGTCGAAGGCGGCCCGCACAACATCCGCGCCAACACGATCGCCCCCGGGCTGATCGTCACCAGCGCCACCGCCGCGGCGGGGGCGACCGACGGCGAGCTGCGCGAGCAGATCGTCAGTCGCAACCTGCTCGGCCGGCTCGGCGAACCGGAGGACATCGCCCAGTGCGCCCTCTACCTCGCCGCCGACGAGTCGGGCTGGGTGACCGGCGCCAACATCCCCGTCGACGGCGGCACCAGCGCCGTCTGAAGCAGCAGGAAGGAGAGAGCATGACCCCCCAAGCAACCCTGCCCGAGCAGGCCTGGGCCCACAAGACGGGCAAGATCGACCTCGGGCCGCAGCGGCCGATCCCGGCCGCTTCCGATCCGCTCGACCGACTGGCGATCGCGGAAGCGTTCTCGCGCTTCGGCATCGCCCACGACGAGGCCCGGCTCGACATCCTCGCCACCTGCTTCACCGCCGACGCGGTGCTGGAAGTGGTCGAGGGGAGCGCCGAGCCGCTGGCCCTGATGGAGGGGCGCGAGGCGATCCTCGCCGGGATCGGCTCGGTGATCACCCAGCAGCAGGACCAGCGCCGTCACTGCATGGCCAACGTGGTGATCGACCGGCTCGACGGCGAGGAGGCGCGGGCGCTCGCCTACGGCTTCGTCTCGGTCGCCGCCGACGGGCTCTCGCTCGGCGCCAGCGTCGTCTACTCGGGTGACCTGCGGCGCGAGGCGGACGGCGCCTGGCGCTTCACCCGCTTCCTGATCGGGATGGACAACTACGCCGGCCAGAAACCGGAGCCGAACGCATGAGCGCCGTCGACGGCGGTGCCCTCGCGGTCGCCGACCAGCTCGAGATCGAGGCCGCCTACGCGCGCGCCTGCCGCGCCCTCGACTTCGACGAACCGGAGGTCTACGCGGCGCTCTTCACCGACGCCGGCAGCTTCGCCCGCCAGACCGCGGCAGGGGAGATCGCCTTCAAGCACGTCGGCAGCGAGGAGCTGCGCGGCTTCGCCGAGCAGGTGACGCAGCGCCGCGCCGGCCTCGCCCGCCACTGGATCACCAACGTGATCCTCGACGCCGAGGGCGACGATCGGGTGCGCGGCTTCTGCTACACGATGCTGGTGGGCACCGATGCAGAGAGCCACGCCGTCGACATCTCGATCGCCGGGACCTACCACGACTCCTTGGTCCGGACGGCCGACGGCTGGCGCTTCGAGGAGCGCGTCGTCGTCGACGACGCCTAGCCGGTCGGCTGTGCCCGGGCCGCAGATCGAGACCGCCGAGGGGCTCCTGGTCGGGGTCGCCGGGGAGCAGTGCGACCGCTTCTGCGGCGTCCCCTTCGCCGCGCCGCCGACCGGGGCGAGGCGCTTCGGCCCGCCCGCGCCGAAGCGGCCCTGGACCGGGGTCCGCGACGCGACCCGCTTCGGCCCGGCGGCCCCGCAACCGGAGCGACCGATCTCCCTGGCGATGCACGGCCCGACGCCGCTGACCGACGAGGCCTGCCTCAGCCTCAACCTCTGGCTGCCGCGCGAGGCGCCGCGGCCGCTGCCGGTCCTGGTCTGGATCCACGGCGGCGGCTGGGCGATGGGCTTCGGCTCGCAGGGGGCGATCATCGGGCCGCGGCTGGCGGCGGCCGGCGGCTGCGCCGTGATCACCTTCAACTACCGGCTCGGCAGCCTCGGCTGGCTCGCCCATCCGGGGCTCGCCGCGGAGCCCGGCGCGCCCGCCGCCAACTGGGGCCTGCAGGACCAGGTCGCGGCGCTGGGCTGGCTGCGCGACAACGCCGCCGCGCTCGGGCTCGACCCCGCCAAGGTGACGATCGCGGGCCAGTCGGCGGGCGCGCTCTCGGTCGTCAACCTGCTGGTCAGCCCGCTCGCCGCGGGCCTCTTCCGGCGCGCCGTCGTGCAGTCGGCGCCGCTCCGCGACAGCGCGATCGAGCCGCACGTGGCGGCGCGCTGGGCCGAGCAGCTGTGCGAGGAGCTGGGGGCCTCGGGGTTCGACCTCGAGGCGCTGCGGGGGGCGTCGGCGGAGCGCATCGTCGCCGCCCACGAGGCGGTGCAGGGGCGCGAGGAGTGGCGCGGGACGCGCGGCGGCGCCCTGCCGACGCTCGACCCGGCGACCCTGCCTGCCCGCGTCCTCGACGATCCCGGCCTGCGCCCCGAGGTCGACGTGCTGATCGGCCATACCTCCGGCGAGGGCAGCTTTCGCATGCTCGGCGACCCGAAGCTGGAGCTGACCGCGGCCCAGATCGAGAAAGGGACCGAGGCCCGCTTCGCCGCGCCGATCTCCGCCTTCGCCCGCGAGCGCGCCGCGGCCGGCTGCCGCGTCTTCGGCTACCGCGTCGACCTGCCCGCGCTCGACCCGCGGCTCGGCGCCACCCACGGCGTCGACGTGCCGCTCGTCTTCGGCACCTACGGTGCCGACCCGAGTGCCCGGCGCCTGGTCGGCGACGGTCCCCGCACGGCCGCGGCGGCGGCCGCGATGATGGACGCCTGGGGCCGCTTCGTCCGCGGCGAGGAGCCCGGCTGGAGCCCGCTCGAGCCGGCGGGCGGGGAGATCGCGATCTTCGGAGAGCCCGCGACGGGCATGACCAAGGAGGAGGACGCATGGCGAGCGAAGACGGCGGCCTGACGCCGGAGCGACGAGCGGAGCTGAAAGCCGAATTCGAACGGAGGCGGGGCTTCTGGGCGCCGATCTGGGACCAGATCCTCGACGCCGACCCGCACTACTTCTCCGCCTACCTCGATTTCTCCAGCGTGCCCTGGGAAGGCGGCGCCCTGGAGCCGAAGGTGAAGGAGCTGATCTACATCGCGATCGACGCCGCGACCACCCACCTGCACGCCGACGGCACCCGCGTCCACATCCGCAACGCCCTCCGCCACGGCGCCACCAAGGCCGAGATCATGGAGGTGCTGGAGCTGATCAGCGTGCTCGGCTTCCACAGCGTCGCGCTCGGCGTGCCGATCCTCAACGAGGAGCTGGAGAAAGCCGGTGAGGGGGATGAGTGAGGCGACCGCGGTGAGCTGGACCTACGACCACGTCGGCCTCTCGGTCGCCGACCTCGACGGCGCCGTCGCCTTCTACGAGTCGGCCTTCGGCTTCCACGACGACTATCGCTTCGAGCTGCCCGAGGCGGAGACCAGGGTGGCGATGCTGAGCCACCCGAGCGGCGCCCGGATCGAGCTCTTCGAGCGGGCCGGCTCGGCGCCCGAGGACCGTCCCGATCCGCACCGGGCGCTGGAGCGCCAGGGCTACGGCCACTGGGCGCTCTGGTCCGACGACGTCCCGGCGCTGTTCGAGAGCCTCACCGCGGCGGGCGCGGTCGGCGTCTGGGCGCCCAAAGTCGGGCCTTCGGGCGGGATGATGGCCTTCGTCTCCGACCTCGAGGGGAACCTGATCGAGCTGCTCCAGGTGCGTGACGACCGGGATGGCTGAGCCCTACGACGGGCGCGGCGCCCGCAGCCCCCGGTGGTGGCCGTCGCGCTACGGGGTGGGCGACGAGATCGGCGCCGCCAACGAGCTCACCCCGGAGCGGACCCTGGCGGCGCTCGCCCTGCCGCGCAGCGGCGAGATCATCGAGCTCGCCCAGGTGCTGACCCGCGGCACGCCGACCTGGCCGCCGCGTGACTTCCACCAGCTGATCGTCGCCCACCAGGCGCTGCTGCCGATGGGGGCGGGCGCCACCGACGCGACCGCCTTCGAGGAGCAGGCCTCCTTCGGCTTCCACGTCGGCTGCCACCTCGACGGGCTCGGCCACGTCGGCATCGGCGGCCGCTTCTACAACGGGCTCGAGGCGGCCGACTTCTACGCCCCCGACGGCCTGCGCCGCTACGGGATCGAGAGCGTGCCGCCCTGGCTCTGCCGCGGCGTCTGCCTCGACGTCGCCGCGGTCGAGGGGGTGGAGGAGCTGGAGCTGGGCTTCGTGATCACGCCCGAGCACCTCGAGGCGGCCTGCCGGCGCCAGGAGGTCGAGGTGCGGGCCGGCGACGTCGTCCTCGTCAACACCGGCTGGGGCCGGCACTGGGACGAGGCCTCCCGCTACGTCCAGGGGGAGCCCGGCGTCGGCCTCGCCGGCTGCCGCTGGCTGACCGATCGCCGCGTCTCCGCGGTCGGCGCCGACAACGCCGCCTTCGAGCCGATCCCGGCCGAGGACCCGGAGCTGATCCTCGCCTGCCACCAGCACCTGCTGGCCGAGACCGGCACCTTCATCGTCGAGAACATCCGCCTCGATCGGCTGGTCGCGAGCGGCCGCTCCGAGTTCCTCTTCAGCATGGCGCCGCTGCGGGTCCGCGGCGCGACCGCCTCGCCGATCGCGCCGCTGGCCGTCATCTGACCTCCGCGGCGAAGAGGTAGCCGAGGATGCGGCCGTCGGGGTCGTGCTCGGCGCGCAGCGCCTCCAGCCGCGCCTCGTTCTCCGGCGAGAGGTAGCGATCGCGGCGGGCGACGAGGTTCTCGTCGGCCAGCTGGATCCCGTTGGAGAGATGCTGCAGTCGCTCCATCTGCCCGCGCGGCCAGGCCAGCATCGCCGCGTCCTCGGCCGGGTCGGTCCAGCCGGTGTAGGCGCCGAGGTAGAGGTTTCCCTGCACCGAGATCGCCGCTTCGGGGAACTCCTGCGGGTTCCACTGGTACCAGAGGACGTGCGAGATCGCGTTGGGGATGGTGGTGAAGAGCTCGCGCACGGCGGGCACGATCTCCTCTGCCGGGGCGTCGGTCCAGATGTTGTCGGCGCACCAGCGGTAGCCCTCCGGCTCGACCGCGTCGGAGCGCGCGTAGAGATCCTCGAAGGAGGTCGGGATGAAGGCGGTCTTGGCGAGCGCGCGGTCGAGCACGGGGCAGGTCTCCAGCTCGGCGAGCGCGGCGCGGGCCTCCTCCTCGGTGTCCATCAGGGCGCGGCCGGTGAGGACGATCGCGGCGCCGCCGTCGCCGGGTTCGCCGTCGAGCCCGCGCGGGGTGGTCGCCACCATCGAGTACTCGAGCCGCGGCGGCAGCGTCGGGCCGAGGCGGGCGGCCCAGTGGAGCACCGCGTCCATGTCGTCGAGCGAGTAGGTGTAGTGGCTGCGCATCATCGCCTTGGGCCGCTCGTGCAGGCGCAGGAGGAACTTGGTGACGATCGCGAAGTAGCCGGAGCCCGCCCCGCGCGCCGCCCACCAGAAGTCGGTGTTCTGCTCGCGGTCGGCGACGATCAGCTCGCCCGCCGCGGTCACCACCTCGACCCCCTCGACGCTGAGGCAGGCGGGGCCGATCGCGCGCGAGTTCCAGCCCCAGCCGCCCTGCAGGAGGAAGCCGCCGAGGCCGACGGTCGAGCAGTGGCCGGTGGGGAAGAAGAGGCCGTGCGGGGCGAGCAGGTTGTTCAGTTCGTGGCCCTCGACGCCGGGGCCGACGGTCGCGGTTCCGGCCTCGAGGTCGAGCTCGATCGAGCGCAGGCGGGAGAGGTCGACGAGCACCGAGCCCTCGCGGATGCCCGAGGCGGTCCAGCTGTGGCCGCCGGAGCGGGCCTTCACGGTGAGCCCCGATTCGCGCGCGTAGCGGACCGCGGCGACCACGTCCTCGGCCGACTCGGCGAGCATGATCGCGGCCGGGAAGCGATCCGGAAGGTGGGCGTTCCAGGCCGTCTCGGCCCGCGCCCTCTCGTAGTCGTCGTCGCCTCGGTAGATCAGCTTCGCCTGCGCGGGCATCCGTCCCCTTTCCTCGTTTTCCCGATAAACAGAATCCTATCCCGATAAATAGACTATCGGTCGATGAGGGTTCTGCTCGACGACGTCCACTTCCTCGAGGGCCCGCGCTGGCGCGAGGGGCGGCTCTTCGTCTCCGACTTCTTCCTCCGCCAGGTGATCGCGATCGACCCGCGGAGCGGCGCGGTCGAGGTGATCTGCGAGGTGCCGGGGCAGCCGTCCGGGCTGGGCTGGGACCGCGAGGGGCGGCTGCTGGTCGTCTCGATGAAGGATCGCCGCCTGCTGCGGCTGGGCGCCGGCGGGCTGGAGGAGGTCGCCGACCTGGCGGCGCTCGTCGGCGGCGACCTCAACGACATGTACGTGGACGGCGAGGGGCGCGCCTACGTCGGTAACTTCGGCACCGACCTCGGTCCCCACACGCCGGGCAAGCTGGTGCCGGAGACCGACCTCCTCCGCGTCGACCTGGACGGCTCCGTCGCCGTGGCGGCCTCCGGGCTCGTCTTCCCCAACGGCATCGCCGCCTCCGCCGACGGCGGCACGCTGCTGGTCGCCGAGACCTGGGCCTGCCGCATCTCGGCCTTCGAGGTCGGCGCCGATGGATCGCTCGGGGCGCGCCGCGAGTGGGCGGCGTTCGAGCCGCGCCCGGCCGAGCACGTGGTCGAAGAGGTGGTCCCGAGCGCCGCCTTCTGCCCCGACGGGATCGCCCTCGACGCCGAGGGGGCGCTCTGGGTGGCCGACGGCGGCGGCGCCGGGATCCACCGGGTCGCCGAGGGCGGCGCGGTGCTGGACTCGATCCTCACCGCCGAGCTGGGGCTCTCCGCCTACGCCTGCGCGCTCGGCGGCGAGAGCGGCCGCACCCTCTTCGTCTGCGCCGCGCCGCCGCTCTTCTTCGACTTCGCCGGCGCCCGCCGGGGCGCCCTGCTGGCGGTCGAGGTCGACGTTCCCGGGGTCTGACGGCGCCCTGGTGCCCGCTCAGGCGGGCGGCGTGCCGTAGGTCCGCCAGCTGTCGGGAAAGGCGGTCCCCCAGCCGACCCCGGCGCGGCGCTCGGCCGCCGTCCAGACGCGCGGCGGGCCGTCGGGGTCGAGCACCAGCTCGGCGCCGGTCGTCACCTCGATCCGGTTGCCGCCGGGCTCGAAGACGTAGAGGAAGAAGCTCTGCCCGACCGTGTGGAGCGCCGGCGCCACCTCGATCTCGACCCCGCGGTCGACGCAGACGTCGGCCGAGCGGAGCACCTCCTCGCGGGTGTCGACCCAGAAGGCGAGGTGGTGGAGGCGGGCGTCGCGGCCCGAGCCGTCGGCGGTGTAGACGACGTCGAGCGGCTTGTTGGTGAGCGTCGTGAAGGCGCCGACCTCGCGGCCGTCGTCGTCGAGGACCAGGTCGAGCGTGCGGCAGCCGAGGAAGCGCTCGCAGAAGGCGCGGTTGGCGGCCACGTCGGCGGCGAAGAGGTTGAAGTGGTCGACCCGGCTGACGCCGATCGCGCCGTTGCCGCGGGCGCCGAGGCGGTTCTTCGGCAGGCCCGCGGGCGGCCGGCGGCGCTCGATCTCGTGGTAGACCTCGAAGCGGTGGCCGGCCGGGTCGTCGAAGCCGAAGGCGGGGCCGTGGCCGACGTCGCCGCCGATCCAGGCGCCCTCGACGCCGCCCTCCCGCAGCTCGGCGACGCAGGCCTCGAGCGCCTCCTGCGAGCGCGCCCGGAAGCCGACGTGGCCGAGGCCCGGCGCCGTCGCCGCGGTCAGCTTGAAGCCGGTCTCCTGGTAGTCGCCGTAGCCGCGCAGGTAGACCGAGTCGCCGACGGTGGAGGTCACCTCGAGGCCGAGCAGGTCGCGGAAGAACTCGAGGCTCTCCCGCGGCCTGGGGGTCAGGAGCTCGACATGGCCGATGTGGGCCACCGGCGCACTCACCCTGCTGACCCCCATTCTGCGTCGAAGGCTAGATCCCGTAATCGTAGTCGGGGACCGGGTGCCAGCCGAACTTTTCCGCCGCCTCGCGCCACTGCTCCTGGTTCGGGATCTCGTACTCGGTCGGCGCCGAGAAGAGGTCGCTGGGGCTGGCGATGATGTCGAAGAAGTCCTCGAAGCCGGCCTCCACGTTGATCGCCAGCATCTTGTTGTAGCCGCCTTCGAACTTGAACGCGTGCGGCACCATCGCCGGCTGGTAGAGCGAGTCGCCGGGGTACATCAGCCGGTGTTCGTTGCCGACCCACCAGCGCACCTTGCCCTCGAGGATGAAGGTCCACTCGTCCTCTTTGGTGTGGTAGTGCGCCGGCACCGGATCCTTGCTCGCCGGCCCCTGGAGCACGATGACCGAGAATTTCCCGTCCGTCTCGCGGCCGCTGATCATCGTCGTCAGCAACTGGCTGAGCAGCGTGTGCTTCTTCCCGTGGCCCTTGTCGAGGAAGAACCCTTCCCGCTTGCCCGGCAGCCCCTCGGCCGGCCCGGTGCTCTCACTCGCCGCGATCTCCCGGTACCCCTCCGGCGCCACAGTGTTCGTCGAGTCCATGTCTCTCCTTCTCCAGAGGTGCGAAAACCCTCCCTAGCTTACAAATTTCGCAGAAAGGGATGCTATCCCGCTCATAAGGATACCGTCCGACCTGACTCCCCAGACCCTCCGCAGCCCGCGCCTGAGTCGAGGCAAGCCCCTAGAATGGCCCCCGGCCATGATTTCGCGCCTCCAGACGGGGCGCTCCGGTCTTCTGCCCCTGTAGCTCAGTTGGTTAGAGCGGCGGCCTTTTAAGCCGTCAGCCTATTTTTCCGCCACCTGGAACCAGGCTGATTGCAGAGCCGAAACTGGCATGAGGGGCAGGATTGCGGCGGCTTCCTTCCTTGATGTCCCCATGTGGTTCCGTTTCTTCCTTTTGGTGATCGCGGCGTAGTTCGGTGGCCGGTCGCCGGCGGCGAGCCGGCCGACGACGAGAACAATTTCAACGTTCCCGGTTCTCGGATCGCTTTCGCCTCGGCGGGCCCACCGCGTCGACCGTTGTTTTCGCCGGGCCACGGGAAGGGGGCGCCGTGATCCGAGGCTGTTGGCTCCCCGGACCGGCCGGCCCTAAAATTTCGACGTTTGTCGCAGCCGGCGGCTTGAGCCCCATAGGGGGCTGCCGGCTGTGACTTGTCGAAATTAGGGCGGACGGCCCGGGGACGTATCGGGGTCACGCCCCCGAGCCCGTGGCCCGGTCTCTGTGGTCGACGCGATGGGCTCGTCCTGGCGCTCGTCATCGCAGAAGCTTGATGCTCTGCATTTCGTCGTCGGCCGGCTCGCCGGTCGCCGACCGACTACAACCCCTGACTAGTCGCGTAGCCCGTCTTCGTCGGTGACGATTCGGTAGAAGCGGGCCGGGTCTACGCCTTTATCTCGGACGTGGGCAGACCAGACGGTCTGCCACAGCGCCGCGAAATGCTTGAGGACTTCCTCGATCAGCGTGGCGCGCTTCACCAGCAGGCCTTCGTCCAGCTCGCCGTCCTCCCCTGCGAAGATGGACCGAGTCAACACGGTCTCAGGGAACTCGATGATCTCCCGCTCCTTACCGTCGTGGCGTTCGATCCAGACCTCCTCGTCCTGAGCAAGTTCAAGAGTGGTCCGCAACTCGGGGCTGTTGAGCTTCGCGTGGTGGACGGTCCGATGCCTGCCGTCCCGCAGGGTCGAGTCGATCACCGATTCGTCGGACCCGCCTTTCGCGTATCGCTCGATCAGCCAGTCGGCCTCCGTCTTCCCCCCGATCCTCTCGATGAATGCCTCCACCTTTGGGTTCCCCGGGATGGCGAGAACGACCCGGTTCGCCTCTACGATCCGGGCGGCAAGCTGACGCTGGAGGTAAAAGCGGTGGGCCGGATGGGAGTCGGGACCGTGCAGCGCCGTCTTGAAGATCCCCTCGATGGTCGCCAGGTCTGCAATGACCCCGGAGAGCATGAAAACCCAGCGGTCCTCGGTTCGAGCGGGGTCAACCAGTTCCCGCAGCTCAACGGGCTCGTCGGTCATTTGGTGATCGTAATCAGGAATGGGGCGACGACCGCTGGCTGCTCTATTCGGCCCGGAACCTCCTGAAGTCACGTAACGCCGCCAAGACCTTGCGGAACCAATCTGGTGCGCGCCAAAGCGCAATCAACCCGATCGTCAGATAACTCGGGCCATCGGGGGGCGGATAATCATCACCGCCGACTATCGGACGCTGGGGAACCAGCAATTCGTCCCCCCGTATTCGTACGGTGCTTTTGGATGAGCGAGCGCGGCACGACACCAATCTCCCGCTATGGGCAACCAGAGGAAAGAGCGGCGGCTGAATCTCCCCTAACACGGCTTCACGAAGTCAAAGACCCGAAGTCTTTGCGGTGCGAGGACTTCTACGCAGTCTGGGCGCGTCGTCCAGTCGATGAGGTCAAAGACGCTGCCGATGCTTACAACGCACACCTTCGTCAGGTCGAAATCATCTTCCGCTTACGGCAGGCCGGTAAATCACACACCCCCGCCGGCGAGAGACGGATGATGGCGGTCCGACGCGAGGCCCTCGACGCCGTGGACGAGATATTGGGACGAGGCCTGCTCGCCCGCGAGGGGAGATTCGTCCGACCGCCAGCGATCGTCAAGCCGGAGCTGCTCGACGACTTTCTTGCCTGGGAGTGGATCAAGATGTGTCTGAAGCTCCTCGGGGGAGTTCAATTCTGGCTGCCGGGATGGACCCCGAAGACCACGCCGCTGTCAGTCTGCGATGGATGTACCGCCGTGTTTAGACCCGCCCGGAAGAAGAGCGCGCGCTTCTGCCGGCTTTGCGCGCACAAGCAACCGCCGCCTCCGCTGGGAATGACCGGGCCGCTTCGACGGCCCGGCGACACCGTTGTCGCCGCTGCCCCAAAGCTCTCTGGACACGTCGTGACCGGCTGGAAAGAGGTGACGGTCGGACTCTGTCTTGAGTGTGGCGACGCGTTTATCGGCCCAGCCGGGAAAGTCTTTTGCTCATCTGGCTGCGGACAGCGCCACCGACGCCGCTCCTGATGGCTCGAGGAAATCGACAGCCACGCCGTAAGCCGAGTCCCGACGACAACCTGGCAAGAGAGAACTATCCGGGCCTGAATGTGACGTTTTATGGGATGAGCCCCCACGCCTATCTTCGGCGGCGCCTGAAGAGCCTGCTGCTGTGGCACGGAAGCCCCTCCGGTCTGGACGCAGTGCTGTCAACTGAGTTCGTCGTCGATGACATGACCGTGGGCCTCGGCCTGGAGGACGGCGAGGAAGAGAAAGGACAACGAGAGCGGTTTGTGATCTTGGAGGCCTAGGTGTTGCTCCATCACGTCTCAGAGACCTTGCTGAGGCTTTATCTCGTCCACTCCACCGAATCGGTCGATCTTCCGGCCGAAGCGCGCCGACAACAAGACCGGGACGGCAGACTTGAACGCAACCCTTCGACGGATCAAGAAGGCGTGGGAGAAGCTCGGCATGGTGCCGATCACGTTTCAGGATTCACGACACACTGCGGCGACCTGGCTTGACCATGCTGGCGTCTCTCCGAAAGTCGGTTCGGTGATCATGGGCCACAAGGCACCGAAGCTGCGCGAGCATCCAGACGCGGCGCCGATCACGCTTCGCCGCTACACCCACGTCCTGAAAGGCGAGTTGGAGCGGGCGTGCGAGCAGCTTGAAGCCTTCCTAGCCGAGCGGGAAGCCGAGGGAATGTGAGGAGTCCGCCGAGCTGGCCGTGGCCGCTTAGGTGGGTTTCTGGGAGGCTGATCAGCGATGTTCGCCGAGGCGACAGCAGGGGAGACGACGGACCCCGGCGGTAAGCGGGTCGTTCTGACCCTTGCGTTGTGGCAGGACAAGCTGCTTCGCGACCATCCCGAGCTTGCGCCTCACCTCTCCGACGTGCTGCGGGCGGTCGCCTCGCCGGATCACGTCGCCGCCGATCCCGTCTTCGGTGGCCGGCAACGCTTCTATCTGCGCGGGGCCGGTCCCAGCCGTTGGCTGTTGGTGGTCGTAAGCTATGAACAAGAGCCGGCGCGGATCATCTCCGCGTTCGGCAATCGGAAGGACCCACGCTCATGGAGCAAGTGAACATCAAGATCGGCCCGGTCACCTTTGACCACGCCGACTACGACGCCGAGAACGACGTTCTCTACCTGCACGTCGGTGATCCGCAGGAGGCGGAGGGTGAGGAGACCCCGGAGGGCCACGTCCTGCGCTACGCGTCCGGCACCCAGCAGATCGTCGGTCTGACGATCCTCGGTGCCCGGCACATCCTCGACCGCGACGGCGAACTTCTCGTCACCGTCCCCGAGTCGGTCAAGGCCAGCGCGGACGACCTCGCGCCGGCTCTCGCGGCGGCCTGACGAACGCCGCCGTCTGCATTTCAGATCGGAACTTGTTCCCTAGAGCCCGATCTGCCTCATCCCGGGCGAGTCCCTAGAATCGTCGGAGGCCGTGATTTGCGCTTGAGAATGCGCGATCCGGCTTTTCTGCCCCTGTAGCTCAGTTGGTTAGAGCGGCGGCCTTTTAAGCCGCGCGGCGCGGGTTCGAGTCCCGCCGGGGGCACTCATGCGTGAGGGCCTTGGCGGGCTTCACGGTGGTCGAACCACTCTCCCCGTTGGTCACTCTCCGCCAAGGGGACTTCGAGGCGTTCACCGGGTCGCCGGACTCAGACGTGCTTCCATGCGCGCCAGGCTTCCTCGCGGGGGAAGCGCGCCCGGTCGAGAGACGCGCGTGGATCCCGTTTCGCGTCGGCGGCGGGCGGATTTGATCGGCTCAGCCTCGAGGCGGCATTCGCCGGGCAGCGTGATGATCCTGATCGCGCCGCGAATGGACGGCGCACCCGGGCGGACACGATTAGATACTGGCGGTATTGAATACCGCTAGTATCAAGTCATGGAAGTAACCAACAAACGTCCCACCAGGGCGCAGACCCGGGCCCGCATCCTCGAGGCTGCCGGGGAGATCTTCACCTCGCGCGGGTACGAGGGTGCCTCGATCGACGAGGTGGCGGCGGCGGCCGGCCTGACCAAGGGCGCCGTCTACTCGAGTTTCGCCGGGAAGGACGAGCTCTTCTTCGCCCTCGTCGCCGACCGGCTCGACCAGCGCCTCGCCCTCGTCGCCGACCTCGACGACGGGGAGCGCGACATGCGGGATCTCCTGGAGAAGGCCGAGGACGACCTGGCCGTGCTCTTCACAACCCAGGCCGATTGGCACCGGCTCTTCATCGAATGCTGGGCCCGCGCGATGCACGACCCGGAACGGCGCGTGGACTGGGCCCGGCGACGGCGCGCTGCGAGGGCGGTGATCACCGACTTCTTTGAGCGTGCTCAGGCGGGGAGTGGCGAGCGACTCCCATTTCCCGCGGCCGACCTCGCCCTTGTCTCGATGGCCCTCTCCAACGGCCTGGCGATGGAGCACATCGCCGATCCGGACTCCGTTGATCCGGGGCTCTTCGCCCGGACCCTCGCCCGGCTGGTCGGACCGTGAGGATCCGCGCCGTACCGATGGGCACTGTCGTCCTCAAGCGATCGTTCCTGCACGCCCGGACAGGGGTCCGCAGGCGCCTTGACCTCTTGCTTCCCGGTCCGTGGGAGGATCCGGTACCTATCCGTGGCTGGCTCGTCGAGCATGCCGGCGAGCGGATCCTCGTCGACATGGGCGAGACTGCCGAGGTCAAGGACGCTCCCTTCGCGCGCCATTCCGTCACCCTTGCCGACGAATTGCCCGCGGCGCTGCGGGGGCTTGGTCTCGGATGCGGGGAGGTGACGATGGCGCTCACCACCCACCTCCATCCCGATCACTTCCACGGTGCCGTCCACCTCGACATCCCGGTGCAGGTGAACGAGGTGGAGTGGGAAGACGCGATGTCGCGCCGCGGCCGGGTGATCCAGCGCCTGACCGGTGTGAGGCTGCCGGGGGCCATCGACTTCCGGGTCATCCGTCTGGACGACGGGCCGTTCGGTGCCTTCGCCAGGAGCCGGCCGCTGACGGCGGACGGCCGGATCGTCATGGTCTCGACTCCCGGGCACACGCGGGGCCATACGTCCGTGATCGCCGTCGACGACCAGGGACGCCACGTCATGCTCGCCGGCGACACGACCGACACCCTCGAGCAACTGCGTGCGCGGAGGGCGGATCCGATCACGCCCGATCCGGAGTCGCAGCGCCAGACGATCGATCGGATCCAGGCGCACGCGCGAGAGCATCCGACGATCTACCTGCCGACGCACGACCCAGGCTCGGAGGCCCGCCTGGAGGCGGGGGAGACGCTCTAGGGTCGGCTCCCGGCGACGAGGCGACCGATCGTAGGCTCGGCCACGCGGCAGTAGGCGTCTGACGCGGATCGCCCGATTTGCCGCGTCGAGGTCAACGATCACGCGCCCAGTCCCCGACCCGGGGCCGTCGCTCGGGTCGGCCTCGAAGCTTCTTCAGTCCCCTGCCGGCTGCCGGGTCGTTCGCCAGATCCTTCAACGCCCGAACCACCCGTTTGCGAACCAGAGGATCGAGGCGATCGAGATCTTTCTCGGCCGCTCGGGCCAGAGAGGTTTGCGAGGGTGAGGCTCTTCTCCCGACCGAGCCCTTGACTTCAAGTGAGCTTGAACTTCTACCCTCGACGACTTCATCCCCGACAGCAAGGAGCACGCCATGACGGTGAATCCGATGCCTGAGTCCTATCGTGCGGCGATTCCCTATCTGAACGTGCCCGACGGCGACGTCGCCCTCGATTTCTACGAGCGAGCCTTCGGTGCTCGCACCGACGTCAGGCTCAGCCGTCCCGACGGCAAGCTGGCCCATGCGGAGGTCAGAATGGGCGAGGCGTTGGTGATGGTGCGGACCGAGATTCCGGATCTGGGCTTCAGGTCGCCGGCGGCGGTCGGGGGCACTCCGATCCAGATACTCGTCTACGTGGAGGATGCCGAGGCGACCGTGGAGCGGGCCGAGGCCGCCGGCGCCAGAGTGGTGCGGCCGGTCGAAGAGCAGTTCCACGGCGACGTGATGGCGACCCTCGAAGATCCGTTCGGCTACGTCTGGTTCTTCGCCACCCACGTCGAAGACGTCACCGAGGGCGAGCTCGCCGAGCGTTCCGCGGACTATCAACCGACCCCGTGATCAGAGCGACTCGGCGCGAAGCGACCGCAGGGGGAGGTCACGGTCGCAGTAGAAGGGCCGGCGCGGCGGCGAGCCGCGCCGAGTCACGCGGGTCGGCCCTTCTCGTCGCCGGATTCTCCGCTGCGGGCCATGAGGCCTTCGTAGATGAGGAGGATGATCTCGCCCAGCAGATCGTCGGGGACGGCATGCGGGTCGACGAGAGCCTGCTGGGCGAGCCCGACCCCTAGCGCCATGATCGCGGCGGCGATCCGCTCCGGCTCCACCACGAGATGCCCAGCTCCGAGCGTCTCGGCCCGGGAAGCGAGCGCCTCGCCGAGGGCGGTGCGGAGCTCGCGCCGGCGCTCGGCGTAACGGCGGCGCAGCCCCGGGTCGCGCATGGCCTGCAGCCAGTACTCGTTGTCGAGGAGCAGCCATTTCTGCTGTCCCGCGAGCAGCTCCGCGAAGCGCCTGCTCGCCTCGGGAGCCATGTCCTGACCGGCCGGAGCCGACCGGAGCAAGTCGATCATCTCCCGAACCGGCCGGTCGACTCGTTCCTCGACCAGTGAAAAGAAAAGGTCCTCCTTCCCCTTGAAGTGCCAGTACACGCTTCCCTTGGAGTAGCCGGCGCGTTCGGCCACGGCGTCGATCGCGGCGTCGTGAAAGCCGCGCTCGGCGAAGACCTCGGCCGCCGCGGAGAGCAGCTCTTGCCTCGCGTCGCGGCCCTCCGCCCGCGCGGCCCTCCGCCGCCGGTCGACGCGTTTCGGTCGGTGCGTCCCTTCAGTTCCTCGCGGCGCCACGAAGGCGATGCTAACATACTGACCGACTAGTCAGTATGGAACCGACGCTCTGGCATATCTCGATCTCGCACTACAACGAAAAGGTGCGGTGGGCACTCGATTACAAGGGGGTCCCGTTCCGCACGCGAGCACCGATCCCCGGAGCGCACATGGTCGTCGCGGCATGGCTGACGCGCGGCCGCCACCTCACGTTCCCGGTGCTCGATCTAGATGGCCGCCGCATCGGCGACTCCTCGGAGATCATCGGGGTATTGGAGGAGCGCCGCCCCGAGCCGGCGCTCTACCCGGCCGACCCCGCCGAGCGCCGGCGCGCCCTCGCCCTCGAGGATTGGTTCGACGAGCAGCTCGGGCCATACGTCAGACGGTTCGTCTTCCACGAATTGATCTGCGAGCCCGACCGCTTCGCGGCGATCGCGGGGCAGGCGGCGCCGCGGGCGTTCGAGCTGATGGGGCCGGCAGGCCAAAGCGTCGCCAGGGCTCTGATCGGAACCCGATATCGCGCGCACGACGACGCTGCTGCCGAGTGGGCGCTGGCGAAGATCCTGGCCGGATTCGACCGTCTCGAGGCGGAGCTCGGCGAGGACGACTACCTCGCGGGGGAGGTCTTCGGCGTCGCGGACCTCACCGCGGCCTCGCTCCTGTACCCCTTGGTGCTTCCGCCCGAGGGATATCTCACCGTCGACCGTATGCCCGAAGGGGTCGAACAGCTGCGCACAGAGTTGCGCGGGCGTCGCGGCTATCGCTGGACCGAGCAGATGTTTCGTCGCCACCGCCGTCCCACGGGCCCCCCTGCGCATCCGGACAAAGCGCCGTCCATCGACAAGGATCCAATCGCCTGACCTCGCGCAGCACGCGCTCTAGGCCGCGCCGCGCGGGTTCGAGTCCCGCCGGGGGCACTGATCCGGCGCCGGTCGGCGAGGGGGTGCGAGCCTGCGCGATCAGGCCTTCGATCGTCCCCCGACGGACGCGAGGCGGCCGACGAGGGTCTGCATGAACGAGTCGGCGTGGAGAAGGTCGAAGTTCGGTCGGCTGGCGCGGAGCACCGTGAGACCGTGGAGCGCCGCCCAGACCGCAACCGCATCCCGGTAGGGATCGTCGCTGCTCGAGCGTCCCGCCGCCTTGCATTCGGCGATCGCCTCGACCAGCGTGTCGAGGGCCGCCGCGCCGCGGGCGCCGACCGCGGCCTTCTCCTCCTGGTCCCGCTCGACCTGGAAGAGGAGCGCGTATCGCCGCGGGAAATCAGCGCCATATCCGACGTATGCGAGGCACGTGTTCTGCAGCCGCTCGACCGGGTCCGTGGCTCCGCGGTTGGCCTCGTCGATCCGCTCGACCAGGTCGTCATAGAAGGATCGGATCATCTCGTTCCTGATCTCGGTGACGCCCGGGAAGTGGTCGTAGATCGACGGACCCGCGATACCGGCCTCGCGGGCGATCGCGCGCAGCGTCAGTCGATCCGAGTTGTCGATCAGGCGGGTGGCGGCCGCGCTGATCTCGAGGCGCAGTCGGCCTCCCTCCCCGCGGGCGTTTCGCTGCCTTGACCTGGGTGGTGTCATCGCGCGGGAGGATATGAAGGGCGACGTGCGCCCCGACCGTCGGGATCGCCCGGCTGGATCCCGAATTAACCTTGCAGCCGTAACCTAACATCATGTAGGTTAGCGTCCCGGATGACGATCCCGACGGTCCATCAGGCACCTTCTCGACCGACCCTCCCGCGGTGTCGACGGCAGGGGAGCGCAGGGTGAAGAAGATCGTCGACGGTGCCTGGCTGGTGCCGCTCGGCGTGGTCAACTGCGTGCTGCTCGAAGGTGATGACCGCGGGCTGGTGCTGGTGGACGCGGGCTTCCCGGGCCACGAGGCGAAGATCCTGAAGGCGGTGGAAGACCTGGGCCGCCGCCCGGAGGACCTGAGCGACCTGGTCTTCACCCACGCCCACCCCGATCACATCGGAAGCGCGGCGTCGATCGTCGAGCGCACCGGTGCCAGGACGTGGATACACAGATTGGATGCCTCGATCGCCGAGGGCGGAGGGCCGTTCCGACCGATGACCCCGGCACCGGGCCTGATCCAGAGGATCGGGTTCCGCGTCTTCTGGCGCCCCGGCGAGGCGATCTCGCCGGTGCGGATCGACCGCCAGTTCGACGACGCCGAGAGATTGCCGGTCGCCGGAGCCCTGGATGTCATCCACACGCCCGGCCATTCCGCGGGGCACGCCTCCTTCTCATGGCGCGACGGGCGCCTGCTGATCGTCGGGGACGTCGGAGCAAACGTCGTCGGGGTCAGTGATCCGCTGGGATTCGAGGATCGCGAGCTGGGACGCAGGAGCCAGCGTCGGCTCGCCGCGATGAACTTCGAGGCGGCCGCGTTCGGCCATGGACGTGCAATCGCCCGCGACGCGGCCCGTCGTCTCAGGAAGGGCTGGGGGACGCCAGGCTGAGGCGGCCATCTTCGGCCCCCCGAGGGCGCTGCGGTCAGCGACGTGGCTAGAGTCGGCGTCATGCAGACTTCCAGGCGCCCGCTCCGGTGACCGACGCCTTCCTCGAGCGCCGGCGCACGGCGGTAGCCGAGGCTTGGGACCTGAGGGACGGGGTGGTGCTCGTCGCCGCCGGGGAGGAGATCCCGGTGCCGGGGCGTGGGGACCGCACCTATCCCTTCCGTTCCCACTCGGAGTACCTCTATCTGACCGACCGCGAACGGCCACGCGGCGTCCTCGCCTTCGCGCCGGGTGAAGGCTGGGTCGAGTTCGTCGCCCCGGTGACGGCCCAGGAGCTGCTCTGGACCGGGCTGGAGGGCGACCGGGAGGGGGTGCCGGAGGGGGCGCGCCCGCTCGACGAGCTGGACTCATGGGTCGGCGATCGCGAGGTGCGCGGGCTCGGCGCGACGGACGACGCCGACACCGAGCTCCGCGACGCACTGATCAGGATCCGGCGTCCGAAGGACGAGGTCGAGCTCGCCCGGATGCGGAAGGCGGGCGAGGCCACCGGCGCCGGCTTCGCCGAGCTCGTCTCCCTGACCGCCCCGGGCCGGACCGAGCGCGAGCTGCAGATCGCGCTGGAGGCGGCCTTCATGCGCAGCGGCGGTGACTTCCTCGCCTTCGAGACGATCGTCGCCGCCGGCGACCACGCCGCCGTCCTCCATTTTTCCCCGACGACGAGGGAGCTGCGCGCGGGGGATCTCCTGCTGGTGGACGCGGGGGCGGAGTACCGCGGTTACGCCGCCGACGTCACCCGTACCTATGCGGTCGGCGGCGCCCTCGACCGTGAGCAGGCGCTCGTCCACGAGACGGTGCGCGGGGCGCTGGAGGCGGCGATCGCCGCCTGTCGCCCCGGGGTCGAGTGGCATCGGGTCCACCTGGCCGCGGCCGCGGTCATCGCCGAGGGCCTGGTGGAGCTCGGCGTGCTCCGGGGCAGGCCGGAGACGCTGGTCGAGAACGGCGCGACCAAACTCTTCTTCCCCCACGGCGTCGGCCACCCGGTCGGCCTCGGCATCCGCGATGCCGGGGCCGCCTCCGACGAGGGCAGGGAGCCCGCGCCGGGGCAACCCGGCCTGCGGGTCGGCATCCCGCTCGCCCCGCGTCAGACCTGGACGGTCGAGCCGGGGATCTACTTCGTGCCCGCGCTGCTCGCCCGGGAGCGGGATCAGGAGGGCGTCGTCTGGGACCGCGTCGGCGAGCTCGCGGGCTTCGGCGGAATCCGCCTGGAGCACGACGTGCTGATCACCGACGACGGCTGCGAGGTCCTCACCGCGGCGATCCCGCTCTAGCTTGCGGCGTGGCGGTCCGGGGGTACGCTGTCGTCGATGCGCCGCCCGGCCGGCCTCCTCGCGATCTTGATCCTCACCGTCGCGGTGGGAGCGGTGACCGCCCTGCCGGCCGGAGCGCGACGCGCCCCGCTGCGCCGATGTCCCCCGGTGCGCGTCGCCGCTCATCGGATAAGGGCCCGGGTCGAGTTCGTCTCCTGCCGTAAGGCCGACCGGCTGATCCTCGCCTGGCGACGGCGCCTGGGCGACACCCACGAGCACTGCATCCCGCGGGGCGACGGGTTCGGCACCTGCACCGTCGATCACTGGTACTTCGCATGTCAGCAGACGCCGAACGGCCACTTCTACCCGGTGACCGCGATCCACGGCCGCGGGCTGTTCAAGTTCGACTACCCGGTATAGGGCTCGCGGCCGCACCGGTCCGCCTCACTTTCTCGGTCCGTCCGGCCAGGCCCCGTTCGTCTCACCTGCAAAGCCGGCGGTCGGTCGGCTCGGACGAGAGGTTCCAAGCATGTCGATTCATCAAGAGGCGATCATCGGGGCGACGCCGGGGGAGATCTACGCGGTCCTCACCGACGGTGAGAAGTTCGCCGCCGCGACGGGGATGCCCGCCCGGATCGGCGGGCGGGCGGGAGAGGCGTTCTCGCTCTTCGGCGGGCGCGTCGAGGGAGTGTCGATCGAGTTGGTGCCGGGCGAGCGCCTGGTACAGGCGTGGCGGTTTTCCGGCGAGCACCCCGAACCCTGGGACCCGGGCGTCTATTCGATCGTCCGCTTCACGCTGACGCCGCAGGGGGACGGGACGAATTTCGTCATCGACCACGACGGCATCCCGCCCCACGCCCAGGAACGCATCGACGTCGGCTACCCGACCTTCTATCGGGACCCTCTGGTCGAGTATTTCGCGGCGGCGTGAGGATGCGGTACGCATTGAGGGGCAGCCGGTCACGAAAGGGGAAGCGCGGATGAACTACGCACTGCTCATCTACAGCAGGGAGGCGGAGCCCGGCGGGCGCCGGTCGCGCGAGCTGCGGCCTTCGATCGCCGCCGTGCTCGAGCGCCCCGAGGTCACCGGCTACGCGCGGCTCGAGGCGATCGAGGCCGCCACGACGGTGACGCTCGCGGCCGGCAAGACGCTCCTCACCGACGGCCCGTTCGTCGATAGCAAGGAGTTCCTCGGCGGCCTGGTCTTCGTCGAGGCCGACGACCTCGACGGCGCGTTGGCGATCGCCGCGGAGCTGCAGGAGCTCGATCTCACCGCGGCGATCGAGGTACGGCCGGCCTTCGAGCAGGAGCTCGGGGGTGCTTGAAGAGGTCTTCCGCGACCAATGGGGCCGGGTGGTGGCGACGCTCACCGGCCTCCTCGGCGACATCGAGCTCGCCGAGGAGGCCGCCCAGGAGGCTTTCGCCCTCGCCGCCGAGCGTTGGCCGCGCGACGGCGAGCCCGACCACCCGACCGCCTGGCTGATCGCGACGGCGCGGAACCGCGCGATCGACCGCATCCGCCGCGACCGGACCCTCGCCCGCAAGACCGAGCAGCTCGGTCGCGAGCTGCGCGATCTCCCCGCGGAGACCACGGACGACGATGCCGCGCTGCCCGACGAGCGGCTCGAGCTGATCTTCGCCTGCTGCCATCCCGCGCTCGCCCCCGAGGCGCAGGTGGCGCTGACTCTGCGCACCCTCGGCGGGCTCACCACCGAGGAGGTGGCCACCGCGTTCCTGGTCCCGTTCGAGACGATGAGCAAGCGCCTGAGCCGGGCCAAGCGCAAGATCCGCACCGCGGGGATCCCCTTCACGGTGCCGCCGGAGCACGCGCTTCCCGAGCGCCTCGACGCGGTGCTCGGGGTGCTCTACCTGATCTTCAACCAGGGCTACGGCGCGGGCCGCGTCGACCTGGCCGCCGAGGCGATCCGGCTCGGCCGCCTGCTCGCGGCGCTGATGCCCGACGAGCACGAGGTGCTCGGGCTGGTCGCGCTGATGCTGCTGGACGACTCGCGGCGCGAGGCCCGCTTCTTCGACGGCGAGCTGGTGCTGCTCGACGATCAGGACCGCTCTCTGTGGGACGAGGGCGAGATCGCCGAGGCCCGTGGCCTGCTGGAGAGGGCGACCAGCCTCGGCGGCGCCGGCCCCTACACGCTGCAGGCCGCGATCGCCGACCTCCACGTCACCGAGCCGCGCGATTGGCGCCAGATCGCCTGCCTCTACGGCGCGCTCGCCGCCGTCACCGGCTCCACCGTGGTCGAGATGAACCGCGCGATCGCGATCGCCGAGACGGAAGGGCCGCAGGCCGGCCTCGACATCCTCGACGCGCTCGAGCTCGACGACTACCGCTACCTGCACTCGACTCGCGCCGACCTGCTGCGTCGGCTCGGCCGCGACGAGGAGGCGCGCCGCGCCTACAAGCGGGCACTCGAGTTGACCGACGAGGGCCCGGAGAGGCGCTTCCTCGCCAGGCGCAGGGCCGAGCTCGCCGCGCCGGGCGATCGCGACGGCTGATCGCGCCCCCGTGTCCGTCCGCGTCGCCGCCGTTCGTCCCCAGGGACAAAGCCGGCGATCGGCCGGCTCGAGCGAAAGGTGCCAACGATCATGTCCCGCCCCACGTCCGGGCCCCGGCCGGCCTGGACCCTCTTCGTCGCCTCGGTCGCGCTGATGATGTCCTTCCTCGACGCGCTCGTCGTCACCACCGCGCTGCCCAGCCTGCGCGCCGCCCTGCACGGCAGCGTCGGCGACCTCGAGTGGACGGTCAACGCCTACAACCTCGTCTTCGCCTGCCTCCTCCTCACCGGGGCGGCGCTCGGCGATCGCTTCGGTCGGCGGCGGATGCTCTGCATCGGCCTCTCGGTCTTCGTCGCCGCCTCGCTGGCGGCGGGGCTGGCGGGAAGCGCGGGCGCGTTGATCGGCGCGCGGGCGGTCCAGGGCGCGGGCGCGGCGTTGATGGTGCCGCTGACCCTGACCCTGGTCACCGCGGCCTACCCGCCGGAGCGGCGCGGCTGGGCGATCGGGATCTGGATGGGGGTCGGCGCGCTGAGCGGCGCGCTCGGGCCGTTCGTCGGCGGCGCCGTGGTCGAGGGGATCGGCTGGCACTGGATCTTCTGGATCAACGTGCCGATCGGCCTGCTGCTGATCCCGTTCGCGCTCAGCCGCGTCGCCGAGAGCCGCGCCGGCCACCCGCGGCTCGACCTGGTCGGCGTGATGCTGGCGACGGCAGGGCTCTTCGGCGTCGTCTGGGGGATCGTCCATACCGACGTCGCGGGCTGGGCGAGCACCGGGGTGGTGGCGCCGATCGTCGCGGGGCTGGCGACGCTCGGCGCGTTCGCCACCTGGGAGCTGCGGACGCGGTATCCGATGCTGCCCTCCTCGATGCTCCGCAGCGCCAGGTTCAGCGCCGCCAACGCGATCGGCTTCTGCCTCAACGCGGGGCTCTTCGGGGCGCTCTTCCTGATGTCGCAGTTCTTCCAGACCGCGCAGGGCGCCTCGCCGCTCCGCGCCGGCGCCGAGCTCCTCGCCTGGAGCGCGACCGGCATCCTCGTCGCGCCACAGGCCGGGCGGCTCGCCGATCGCTTCGGCAACCGACCCTTCATCGTCGCCGGCCTCCTGATGCAGACCGTCGGCCTCGGCGCCGTCGCCCTGATCGCCAGACCCGGGACGCCGTTCGTCGAGCTCGCCCCGTGTCTGGTCGTGGCCGGCAGCGGGCTCGCTCTCGCCGTCACCACGGTCGCCAACGAAGTGATGTCCTCGGTGCCGCCGGAGCGGACCGGTATCGCCTCCGGGATCAACAGCTCGCTGCGTGAGCTCGGCGGCGTCTTCGGGGTCGCCGTCCTCGCCTCGGTGTTCGCCCACGCGGGTGGCTACGCCACCCCTGCGGCCTTCGCCGACGGCTTCCGCGTCGCGCTCTGGGTCGCCGCCGCCTTCTCCGCCTGCGGCCTCCTCCCGGCGCTCGCCCTCGGGCGCCGCGCCGGCGGGTCGGAACCCGCGCTGACTGTCGGCGAGGCGTAGCCTCCTTCTCCATGTCGATCGAAGAACAGGCCGAGCTCGACGGCCTGCGTGCCGCCGGGCAGGTCGTCGCCAAGGCGATCCGGGCGATGCGCGCCCGCGTCCGTCCCGGGGTCAGCACCGAGGAGCTCGACGAGGTCGGCGCCCGCGTCTTCGCCGACGCCGGCGCCCGCTCGGCCCCGCAGCTGGCCTACGACTTCCCCGGCGTCAACTGCATCAGCGTCAACGACGAGGCCGTCCACGGCATCCCGGGACCGCGCCGGCTGCGCGCCGGCGACCTGGTCAAGCTGGACGTCACGGCCGAGCTCGACGGCTACTACGCCGACGCCTGCGCCTCGGTGCCCGTCGGCAAGGTCAACCCCTCGCGCCTCAGCCTCGTCGCCGCCGGCAACGAGGCGCTGAAGCAGGCGCTGGCGACCGCCCGGGCCGGGACGCCGATCAACCAGATCGGCCGCACCGTGGAAGCCGCGGTTGTCGCGCGCGGCTACTCGGTCTGCCGCGAGCTGACCGGCCACGGCATCGGCCGCAGCATCCACGAATGGCCGCTCGTCCCCAACTACGAGGACCCCGAGTCCGCCGAGCCGCTCACCGCGGGGCTGGTGATCACGATCGAGCCGATCATCGCGGCCGGATCCGGCGCGGTCTACGGGGCCGACGACGGCTGGACGATCAAGACCGCCGACCGCTCCTGCTCGGCCCACGTCGAGCACACGCTCGTGATCACCGACGACGCGCCGATCCTCCTCACCGCCTGAGCGCGGCGACCGGCGCCGCCCTCAGCCGAGGCCCTGGCCGCGCTCCATCGCGGTGACGATCGGCAGCGCCTCCTTCAGCAGCCGGACCAGCTCGGCGTGGCGCTCCTTGCCCAGTGCCGCGGCGAGCTCGGCGTCGAAGGCGGCCTTGCGCTCCTTCGCCGCCGCGAGCGCCGTTTCGCCCGCCTCGGTGATGTAGAGGGCGACGCCGCGGCCGCGCTCGCCCGAGCGGCGCTCGACGAAGCCCGCCTCTTCGATGCGGACCGCCACCTGGGCCACCGCCTGCGGGGTCACCGGCAGGCGGCGGGAGATCTCGGCGAAGGAGGTTCCCGGATCGGAGGCGATCGCTTCCAGCATCCCGGCGGCGCGCGGGGTCAGCGGGGTCCGGGCGAGTGCGGCTTCGCTCAGCAGGGAGACGCGCGCGCCGACCTCCCAGAGCAGGTGCCCGAGGTGCTCGCGGTCGGGAATCTCGCCGGCGTCCATTTCTCAATCGTATTCGTCGGGAGGGGAGGGGTAGCGCCTTGCCAAAGGATTGACAAGTATTTCACAAGGTCTTGTGATACGGTGCCGCGCATGAACCAGTCCGGAAAAATTCAGCCGCAGGCCTGGTGGACGCTCGTCGCGGTCTCGCTAGGCACCTTCATGCTCCTGCTCGACGTCACGATCGTCGTCGTCGCGCTCCCCGACATCCAGAAGGCGCTCGGGGCCGGCTTCTCCGACGTCCAGTGGACCGTCGACGCCTACTCGCTCTCGCTCGCCTCGCTGCTGCTCGCCTCCGGCTCGATCGCCGACCTCTTCGGCCGCCGGCGCATCTTCGCCGCCGGGCTCGCCATCTTCACCAGCGCCTCGCTGCTCTGCGGGCTGGCCCAGTCGCCGGCGATGCTGATCGCCTTCCGCGCCGTCCAGGGCATCGGCGGGGCGACCATCTTCGCCACCTCGCTCGCCCTCCTCGCCCAGACCTTCCACGGCAAAGCCCGCGGCGTCGCCTTCGGCGTCTGGGGCGCCGTCGTCTCGGTCAGCACCGCCGCCGGCCCGCTGCTCGGCGGTCTCCTGACCACCGGCATCGGCTGGCGCTGGATCTTCTTCGTCAACGTGCCGATCGGCATCGTCGCCGTCTTCATCACCCTGCGCTTCGTCGAGGAGTCGCGGCCGCCGCACGCGCGCCGCGTCGACGTCCCCGGCTTCGCCGTCTTCACTCTCGGCCTGGTCAGCCTCGTCTACGGGCTGATCCGCGCCAACGAGCACGGCTGGACCAACACCGTCTCGCTCGCCGCCTTCGTCCTCTCGGCGGTCCTGCTCGCCGCCTTCCCGTTCGTCGAGCGGGCGGTGAAGGACCCGATGTTCGACCTCTCGCTGTTCCGCAAGCCGACCTTCGTCGGCGGCGCGGTGGCGGCCTTCGCGATGAACGGCTCGCTCTACGCGATGCTCCTCTACTTCACCCTCTACCTGCAGGAAGTGCTCGGCTACTCGGCTTTGCAGACCGGCCTGCGGCTGGCGTTGGTCACTGGTGCGGCCCTCTTCACCGCGATCCCGGCCGGGCGGCTCTCCTCTCGTGTGCCGGTGCGCTGGCTGATCGGCCCCGGCCTGATCATGGTCGGCGTCGGGCTGTTGCTGATGCGCGGCCTCGACGTGAGCTCCGACTGGACCCACCTGATCCCGGGCTTCATCGTCGCCGGGCTCGGCAGCGGCCTGGTCAACCCGCCGCTCGCCTCGACCGCGGTCGGCGTGGTCGAGCCCCGCTTCGCCGGCATGGCCTCGGGGATCAACAGCACCTTCCGCCAGGTCGGGATCGCGACCAGCGTCGCCGCCCTCGGCTCGATCCTCGCCACCCACACCGCCGGCGTCACCGGCCCCGCCGCCGCGGGCGCCTTCACCAGCGGCCTCGACGTGATCCTGCTGATCGCCGGCATCCTCGCCCTGGTCGGCGGCCTCGTCGCGATCCCCCTGATCCGCCGCCAGGACTTCGTCGTCCACACCGCGCCGCGCGGCGGTGCCGACGCCCAAGCCTCCGCCGAGAGCTCGACGCCCGTCGGCGCCGCCCGCTGAGCGACTCGGGTGGTGGGTGATTTTCTCGTTGCGGGGTTCGGGCCGCGTGCTCCGCGCCGCCGCGCCCGTCCGAGATAGGTCCCGGGCGTCTCGTGGCGGCCCGGGCAGGCTGTGGCCGCCACGAGACGCCCGGGACGTGAGGGTCCCGCAGGGAAGGTCACACGGACGTGAGGGAGATGCCGGGAAGCTCACATGGACGTATGAGAGACGCCGGGGACGTGACCCTTCCTCATGCCTCCCGTCACAGGATCGGCACCGGCCCCGGGTGAGTTCGCACTTTCGCTCGCCATGCGAGCAGAACTGCGAACTCACCAGGGGGAGGCATGAGGAGGACGGGAGGAAGCGTGGACTTCCCCCGCTCCTCGTCACCGATCCCGGGAGTTCGTGACGGATCTCGCACCTCTCCCCGACACCCGGCCTTCTCGGTGGCGGCCACAGCCTGCCCGGGCCGCCACCGAGAAGGCCGCGTCCCTTTCAGCTTCGGGCGCCAGCTCCCCCGGGCGCCAGCTTCAGCGGTCCCCGAACCAACCACCTACTCACGCTCGCGGAGCTCCACCAAAGCGCCGACCGTCTCGCGCAACTGCCTGATCGCCGCGGCGCCGACCGCCGTCTCCAGTGCGCGGTCGACCGCGTCGGTCGCCTTCCAGCTCACCTCGGCGGCGGCCCTGCCGCGCTCGGTCAGCTCGAGCGTCAGACGCCGGCGATCCTCGGGGTCGACTCCACGCTCGAGGTAGCCGCGGATCACCAGCGTGTCGATCAGTTTGCTCGCCGCCTGTTTGGAGACGCCGAAGTCCCTGGCCACGTCACCGGCGCTGCCGACCGAGCCGCCGAAGCGGAAGATCCCGCCGAGCAGTCGCGGACCGAGTTTGGGGATGTCGTCGAATCCCGCCTCGGCGTACCCCTTGCGGATCGCCCGCCCGTAGGTCGTCCGCCCCTCGGCGAGCAGCACCGGCAGCGCCAGCTCCTCCCACCACTTGCCGTCGTCCGCCATCTCGCTCCTCTCGTTCGTCGGTGACGAGAGGAGCATACCGTCAACTACATTGACGGTCAACTATCAGGACGAAGGCGATCAGCCTTCGCTCTGGCTCAGGCCTTTGGCCCGCCCGGTGCCGGCGTGCACTTCGGTCTTCGGCGCCGTGGCCGCGCCGCCGGACTTGGAGGTGCCCGCCGCGGACCCGCCGTTCGTCGGCGGGACGGCGTTCGTCGGACCGCCGCTCGGCGCCGGGACCGGCACACAGGCGCCGACCGCGCCTTCGGCGACCTGCACCTGGACCGCCGCGCCCGGCTGGCCGCCGGGACCGGGGGAGGCGGTCACGACCAGCGTCTGGCCCGCTTCGACCGCGTCCCGGTTGATGGTGAAGACGGTGCCGTCGGGCTCCTGTTTGATCCCCAGGCTCATCCGCACCGGCTTGGCCGGCGTGCCCCCGGCGGCTTCGAAGCGTGGTTCGCGGCAAGTCTTCCCCGCTTCGACGTAGTTGACGTCGGAGTTGATCCCGGCGTCGTCGAGCGCCTTTTCGAGCCCCTTGGCGTCTTCCAGGCTGCTGATCTCTACCCGCACGTTGCCTTCGCCCTGCGGTTCGACCGCGAAGGCGGAGCTGGTGTCGTCGGTGCCGGAGCTGATCGCCAGCACCGCTGCCGCGACGGCGGCCACACCCGCGCCCCCGAGCGCCAACCGCGGCGCCAGGCGCCGCACGTCGATGCCGCCGCCGCCGCTCGTCGCCGGCGCCTCGGTCGCCGGCAGCGTCCGCCGCTCGGCGACGACGGCGCGCAGCTCGGCGAGCAGCCGCTCCTCGAAGTTCGTCTGCTGGTCGCTGCCTTGGTTCATCATCGTCCCTCCTCGTTTGGGATTGCCTGGTTCATCGCGGGCCGCGCGCTCGCGGGCGGCGGCTCGAGCTCCTCGCGCAGCTTGCGCCGCGCCCGGTGCAGACGGACGCGGGCGGTGACCGGTCGCACGCCGATCGCCGCCGCCGCCTCGCTCACCGACAGCCCGTCGAGGACGACCAGCTCGAGCACCGCGCGCTCGCCGTCGGGAAGTTGGTCCATCGCCGCGTAGAGCTCCCGCGAACGCGCCTCGGCATCGATCCGCGCGTCCAGCCGCGCGATGTCGTCGTCCTCGATCAGGGCGCTGCCGCGGATCCGCTGGTCGCGCGCCCGTTCGCGCCCTCGCTTGCGCTGGTCGGCGGCGACGGTGACGCGGGCGATCCCGTACAGCCACGCCTGCGGCGTCCCGAGCCGGCCCTGGTAGCGGCTGGCGGAGGTGATCGCGGCGAGGAAGACCTCGGCCGTCAGGTCGGCGACCCGGTCGCGGTCGTCGACCCGCCGGGCGACGAACCGCTGCACCCCCTCGACGTTCTCCCGGTAGAAGGCCTCGAAGGCGTCGGGGTCGGTGCCGATCGATCGCAGCTTTTGAGTTTCCATGCCCCTTCTTGGTCGTAGGCACAGAAAGCGTTACCGCTCGGCGGGCGAAATCAAAAAAAGGGCCCGCTCGCGGGCGGTCCCGGGACCTCCGGGTCCTTCGCGCACGTAACACCGGTGTGGCCGTAGTTGACTTCGGACCGTTCGTCTCCCAGGCTGGAGTCGTGCTCTCGCGTGGGGGAGATGCAGCGATCGGAGCCGCGATGCGCCTCGCGATCGAGCCTGGCGAGCCCGCCGTCGAGGTGGCGCGGGGCGACGCGGCGCTGGTACGGGAGGCGCAGCAAGGCTCCGAAGAGGCGGTCGAGATGCTCTTTCGCCGGCACTGGCGCCGCGCCCACCGCGCCGCCTTCCTGATCGTCCGCGACGTCGACGCCGCCGAGGACATCGCCCAGGAGGCCTTCCTGGCGGCGATGCGGGCGCTGGACCGCTTCGACCGACGGCGCCCGTTCCGTCCCTGGCTGCACCGAATCGTCGTCAACCGGGCGATCGACCACGCCCGCGCCCGGGCGTTGCGTCGCGAGGTGGGGGAGGAGGCGGCGGCCGAGCCCGCGGCGGTCGCGGGCGAAGGCGCGCTCGACCCCGATCTCTCGGCCGCGCTCGCCGACCTCGACCCTGAGCAGCGGGCCGCGATCGTCCTCCGCTACCTCCTCGACTACACGCCGGGGGAGATCGCGCGGATGCTGGAGCTGCCGCGTGGGACGGTCAACTCGCGCCTGCGCCGCGGCCTCGACCACCTCGCCGAGGCGCTCGAGGGGGTGTTGCGATGAGCGACCGCGAGAGCGCCCTGCGGGCGGCGCTGAAGGAGGTCCGGCTCCCTGGCGAGGGGGGCGCGGAAGAGCGCGCGTGGCGGGTGGTGCAGGCGGCGAGCGCGGCGGGCCTCGGTGGCCCGGCCCGGCGCCGGCGCCGCGGCCGACGCGCCGCGCAGGTGGCGATCGCATTCGCCCTGGTCGCGTTGCTGGTCAGCCCGGCGGGCGCCTCGGTCCGCCACTGGGTCGCGGCGCGGATCGAACCGGGAGCGCCGCACGCGCGGCCGGTCCTCTCCTCGCTGCCCGGCGACGGCTCGCTGCTCGTCGACTCGGCGCAGGGCCCCTGGGTCGTCCACCCCGACGGCTCGAAGCGCCTGCTCGGCGACTACGCCGAAGCGAGCTGGTCCCCGCACGGCCTCTTCGCCGTCGTCACCCGCGGCCACGAACTGGCGGCGGTGGAACCCGACGGCACCGTCCGCTGGACCATGAGCCGTCCCGGCCACCTCGGCAGCGCCCGCTGGAACGGCCCCGACGGATTCCGCATCGCCTACCTCGAAGGGAGCGAGCTGCGGGTCGTCGACGGCGACGGCAGCGGCGACCGCCGGATCGCCCGCGGGGCCGCCTCCGTCGCCCCGGCCTGGCGACCGGGGAGCGCCCACGAGCTCGCCTACGCGACGACTCGCGGCGCGGTCATGGCGGTCTATGCCGACTCGCGGCGGCAGGCCTTCGCGACCGCGCCGGGCGCTCGCGTCATCTCGCTGCAGTGGGACGGCGCGAGCCTCCTGGTCACGCGCGCCGACCGCGTGCAACTGCTCGACGCCGGCGGCCGGCCGCTGTGGACGTGGACGCCGCCGCCGGGCGCGCGGGTCCGCTCGGCGACGACGAGCCCGGATGGCGACACCGTCGCCGCCGTGGTCGCGGGCGGCGGCACCAGTCGCGTCCTCCTCCTGAGGCGCGGAATGGGCCGGCGCGTCCTCTTCGCCGGGCCGGGCCGCTTCGCCACCCCGCGCTGGTCCCCCGACGGCCGCTGGCTCCTCGTCCCGTGGACGAGCGCCGACCAGTGGCTCTTCCTCCAGCCGGGCGGCGAGGCGACGAAGCTGCACGCGGTCGCCCAGGTGGCGCAGCAGTTCTCGCCCGGCGTATCGACGGGGGCGACGTTCCCCTCGGTCGCCGGCTGGTGCTGCATGCGTCACCCGTAGGTGGCCATCGGTCTTTGTCGCGGTTGCGGGACCCCTCGACCGCCGCCGACCGTATAGGGAGCGATGGGTACTGCTCGAAGATCGATCGGCATCGCCGTCCTCGCGCTCCTCGCCGCGGCTGCCGTCTCCCTCGCCGCGGCCGCCGGCAGCGTCGCGCCACGCCCCGGCGGGCAGGCCTACTTCGAGCGGGTCCGGGACGCCGTCATCGCCGGCATGGGCCGCGACTTCGCCGAAGGCGCCGGGGTCTCGGGACCCGAATTCCAGGCCTGCCTGAAGAGCGGGATGCGCGAAGCGCTCGACCCGCCGACGATCAGCGATCTCGCCGCCGTCTACCGCCGCCCGGGCGGCTCGGCCTACGCCGCCCAGATCTTGAACGCGCTCGCCCTGCCGCTCGCTCGCGCCTGCGGCCATGCGTCCTGGGTGCCGGAGCTGACCGGCGCTGCCGCCGGCCTCGCGACCAGCCACGCGACCGGCGCCGCCGTGCGGCGGCTCGGGGTCACCTACGGGCCCTACATGGGCCTGCGTTGCCGGCATCGCTACCGTCGCGGTTGCGATCTGGTCGGGATCGACCTCGTCTTCCGTCGCGCCGCGACCCGCGTCGTCGCCGTCGTCGGATCTCAGCGGATCCACCTCCGCACCCCGGGGATGCACGACGGCGTCCGCCACCATGACTGGGTCGGCAGCTTCCGCCGCCGCGGGATCCTGCCGAAGGGCAACTTCGGCCTCGACGACGAGCCCTATTACGTCGCCGTCGAGGTGCGGGTGCGCTTCGCCGACGGCCGCCGCGCCGAGGCGCTCTTCCCACATGTCCTCGTCAGCCCGGGCTGGGGATAGCGATGCTCGCGACCCCGGCGACGGTCGAACCGATCCCGCTCGGCTGGCACGAGGTGGACCGCCCGCTGACCGCCGTCATCCTGCCGGTCCAGGTCTTCGCCGCGGCGACCTACCCGATCGTCCTCCACCATCGCCCCGGCCAGTGCGGCCCGCCGCGCCGCGTCCTCGCCGAGATGCCGCCCGACGGCGCTCTCCTGCAGGTGATCGAATACCCGCCCCGCGACGAGCGCGGCCACCCGATCCGCGTCCCTCGCCTGCCCCGTCGCCCCAACCGTTTCAGCTGGTCCGACGCCACCTGGGCGAATTACGAGTGCGCGGGCCCGAGCTTCCAATTCGACTACCGCCAGGCCGGCCGCGCCCTCCAGGCCCAGGTCTGGTTCCGCCGCGACACGGTCGCCCCGCGCCTCCGCGGCGGAGCCCTCCGGATCCTCGACAACCTCCGCTTCGCGGCGGGCGGCGTCAGTGGCGGAAGTGGCGGTGGCGGGTGAAGACCATCGCCACGTCGAGGGCGTCGCAGGCGGCGACGACCTCGTCGTCGCGGATCGAGCCGCCGGGCTGGATCACGGCGGTGACGCCGGCCTGGATGCCGAGCTCGGGGCCGTCGGCGAAGGGGAAGTAGGCGTCGGAGGCGAGGGCGGAGTCGGCGAGCAGGGCGGCGGCCTCCTCGCCGCGGGCCTCGCGGCACTTCTCGACCGCCAGGCGGACCGAGTCGACGCGGCTCATCTGGCCGGCGCCGATGCCGAGGGTGGCACCGTCCTTGGCGATCACGATCGCGTTGGAGCGGACCCGGCGGCAGACGGTCCAGGCGAAGAGCATGTCGTCCCACTGCTGCTCCGACGGCTTGGTCTGGGTGACCGCCTCCATCGACTCGCGCAGGTCCGGCTGGTCGTCGAGGTCCTGGATCAGCACCCCACCCAAGACCTTCTTGTGGTCGCGTTCGGTCGGGTCGGGGTTGCGGCGCTCCTCTTCGCTGAGGATCCGGATCGGCTCCTTCTGCTGCAGGATCGCCAGCGCCTCGTCGTCGTATCCCGGCGCGATCACCACCTCGACGAAGGTCCCGTTCAGTTCTTCGGCCACCTCTTTGCCGATCGGGCGGTTGAAGGCGAGCACCCCGCCGTAGGCCGACATCGGGTCGCAGGCGCGCGCCTTGCGGTGCGCCTCGCCGAGGTCGCCGCCGATCGCCACCCCGCAGGGGTTGTTGTGCTTGACGATCACGCAGGCGGGCGGCTCGAAGTCGGCACAGAGCGAGCGCGCCGCATCGAGGTCGAGCACGTTGTTGAAGGAGAGCGCCTTGCCGTGCAGCTTCTGCACCCGCGAGAGGATGTGGCTGCGCGCGCCCGCTTCGGAGTAGAGGGCCGCGCGCTGGTGCGGGTTCTCGCCGTAGGAGAGGTCGAGCACCTTCTCGTAGGCGACCGCGAGGTGCTCCGGAAAGTCCTCGTAGGAGGTCGAGAACCAGCGGCTGATCGCGCTGTCGTAGCGGGCCGTCTGGGCGAAGGCCTCGTTGGCGAGCCAGTGCCGGGTCGAGGCGCTGATCTCACCGCCGCTCTCCTCCAGCTCGGCGCAGACCGCGTCGTAGGCCTCCGGCTTGACGACGACCGCGACCCCGTCGTGGTTCTTCGCCGCCGCGCGGATCATCGTCGGCCCGCCGATGTCGATGTTCTCGATCGCGGTGGCCTCGTCGACGTCGTCGCGGGCGATCGTCTGCTCGAAGGGATAGAGGTTGACCGCGACCAGGTCGATCGGCTCGATCCCCTCGGCCGCCAGGGCCTCCATGTGAGAAGGAAGATCGCGTCGCGCCAGCAGCGCCGCGTGCAGCCGCGGGTGGAGCGTCTTCACCCGCCCGTCGAGGATCTCTTCCTGGCCGGTGAACTCGGCGACGTCGGTGACCTCGAGCCCGGCCTCGCGCAGCGCCGTCGCGGTGCCGCCGGTGGAGAGGATCTCGACCCCGAGCGCGGCCAGCGCCTTGGCGAAGTCGGCGACCCCGGTCTTGTCGGAGACCGAGATCAGGGCGCGACGGACGCGGATCGCGTCGCCCGCGCTCTCGGCGGAGCCGGCGTCGCTGGAGGTGTCGGCGGTCGTGTCGCTCATCCGTCGGCGACCCGGGGAAGGTCGTCCGCGCCGATCCTAGCTTCGCCCCGGGCAAGCATGCGTATCGCCTCCGGGTAGAGCTCGTGCTCGACCGCATGTAGCGAGTTTTCGAGCTCCTTCCGGTCGCGGCTCGCGGGGACCGGGACCTCGCGCTGGAGGATCGGCGGGCCGGTGTCGATGCCCTCGTCGACGAAGTGGACGGTGACGCCGGTGACCTCGACGCCCGCCGCCAGCGCCTGGCCGATCGCGTCGAGCCCGGGGAACCGCGGCAGCAGCGCCGGGTGGACGTTGACGATGCGGTTGCGGAAGCGGCCGACGAAGGCGGTGCTGAGGATCTGCATGTAGCCGGCGAGGACGACGAGGTCTGGCCGGAGGCCCTCGATCCAGTCGCCCATCGCGAGGTCGCGCGCCTCGCGGTCGGCGAACTCCTCGCGCGGGAAGACGTCGGTGGCGACCTCCGCCTCGCGCGCCCGCCGCAGCGCCCGCGCCTCGCGCTTGTCGGAGCCGACGCCGACGACCGCGATCCCGTCGCGCCCGTGCAGCCGGTCGAGGATCGCCTGCAGGTTGGTGCCGGCGCCGGAGGCGAGCACGACGATGCGGAATTCGCTCACCGGTTGATCTTTGCGCAGATCAGGCGAGCGCCGCGTCCGCCTCGGCGGCGGGGCCGGCGCGGAGGTTCCAGCCCGCGGTCACCAGGCAGGCCAGGCAGAGCGCGGCGACGACGATCAGCAGCGTCACGTAGGACGCCGCTCCCGCCAGCGAGGCGAGCGCCACCGGCAGCAGGAAGCCGACGTAGGTGAGCGAGCAGTAGATGCCGGTCAGCCCGGCGAGGTCGTCGGGGCCGGCCATGCGCTGCACCTCGGTGAGGCCGGAGACGATCGAGATGCCGTAGCCGAGCCCCATCACGATCGCGATCACCACCGCCAGGGCGGGGGAGACGACCGCCGCCTCGACCGCGCAGAGGGCGACGCCGATCAGGGTCAGGCCGAGGCCCAAGATCAGCTGGCGACCTCCGGTCGCCAGCGCGATGCGGGCGACCAGCGGCTGGACCAGCGCGCCGGTCCCGAGCGCCACCACGGTCAGCAGGGTGGCGAAGGCGACGCGGTCGGTGCCGACCTTCGAGCCGACCAGGGCCGGGGCGACGACGTAGGCGATCGCCAGCGCCCCGAACGCCCAGGGGGCGCTGGGGAGGACGACGCGGAAGAATCGGGCGCGGGCGTGGCGGGGGACGCGGAGGTCGGCGGCGAGCGCGCGCAGCGTGGCGCCGAGCGATTCGGCGGGCACCGGGCCGGCGGCTTCCACGGCCGCGGCGTCGCCAGGCGCGGCGGCGAATCTGTTCCGCGTCTCCGGCGCCCAGGCCAGCGGCGCCGCCGCAGCGAGGAGCAAGGCGATCTGCACCGCGTAAGGGAGGACGGTCGGCGCGGGCGCCCACTGGGCGAGGGCGCCGGAGACGCCGGCGCCGATGCCGAAGCCCGCGGTCAGGGCCAGCGAGGCGCGCCGCGCGCCGGCGGCCCCGGCGCCCGGGTCGTAGGGCGGCTGGGAGAGCTCCTCGATCCACGCGGTCCCGGCGACCATCGCCACGGCGACGCTGACGCCGACGACGAGCCGCCCGGCGCAGAGCCAGATCGGCGACGCCGCGCCCGCGGCGAGGACGGCGCTGCCGAGCGCGCTCATCGCGATCCCGGCGACCATCACCCGCTTGCGCCCGCCGCGGTCGGCGAGCGGCCCGCCGATCAGGAAGCCGGGCACGAGGCCGAGGATGTAGAAGGCGAGGAAGAGGTCGACCTCGACCGAGCTGTAGCCGTCCACCTGCCGGTACATCAGGAGCAACGGCGTGAAGTGGTTGCCGCCCCAGGCCAGCATCGCGGTCGCCGGGGCGACGAGCAGCCAGGGACGGACGCGGCGCGCGGCCGCGGCGGGGAGGGCCTCGGCCCGGGCGGCGCTCACCGGCGGGCGCCGGCCATGTGCCGGTCGAGCTTGGCGGCGAAGCCGGGCGCGTCGGCGGCCAGCACCAGCTCGACCAGCTCACCGTGCTCGGCGGCCATCCGGGCGCGGTCCTCGGCCCGCTCGGCGGGAAGGTGCCAGTAGCGCAGCAGCCGCGGGCCGGTCTGGGCGAAGAGGGCGGTGGCGATCGAGTTGCCGCCCGCGGCGACGATCTCCTCGTGCAGCGAGCGGTCGGAGCGGGCGAACTCGAGCGCGTCGGCGGCGCCCGCCTGGGCGTCGAGGTGGCCGCGCAGCGTCGGCTCGAGGTCGGCGGGGACGCCGCGCTCGGCCATCCAGGCGACGGCGCTCTTCTCGAACATCGCCCGCACCTCGAGCAACTGCTCGGTCTCGACGGTGGACGGTGCGGTGACGATCGCGCCGCGCTTCGGATAGAGGTCGAGCAGCCCCTCGGTGCTCAGCCGCAGGAAGGCCTCGCGGACCGGCGTGCGGCTCATCCCGGTCGCTTCCGCGACCTGCCCCTCGGTCAGCAGCGCCCCGGCGGGCGCCGACCCGGCGGCGATCGCGTCGAGCACCGCCCGGTAGGCCTTGTCGGCCGCGGGCTCGTCGGCTTTCAGGACCAGGGACGCGGAGGGATGCAGCTCGAACTCCATGCCGATGAGTGTTGCATCTAAGCTTGCATCTAAGGGTGCGTCTCGTCACGGAGCCGGCGGGCGGCCCGATAACGTCGCGGCGTGACCGACGGGTGGCGCATCGTCCTCTACCTGCACCTGCTGGCGATGGCGTTCTTCGTCGGCGGGCAGCTCGTCTTCGGGATCGCGGTGGTGCCGCTGCTGCGCGGGGACTCCGACCGCGACGCACTGCGGGCGGTGGCGCGGCGCTTCGGCTACGGGTCGCTGGTCGCGCTCGCCGTCCTCATCCTCACCGGCTGGGCGATGGCCTCCCACTTCCAGCTCTGGGACAGCTCCACCCTGCACTGGAAGCTGGCCCTGGTCGCCCTCGTGATCGCCCTCGCCCTCGCCCACCTGCGCTGGGCCAAACTCCACGCGCTCCAAGGCGCGATCCTGCTCGCCAGCCTGGCGATCGTCTGGCTCGGGATCCAGCTGGCGACGGGGGGTTGAGGGCCGGGGAAGGCGGGGGACGGAAGGGCGGAGGTTCGGCAGACGCCGGGACTACTTGCGCCGCGGTGGTCACAGGTCGTGAGGAAGAACACTCGTTCACGAAGACGCCGAGAACGTCAGGCTTCCGTATGCGTCTGGTCCCATTTACCGGTCGATGAGGAAGACGCAAGGACGCGTGGAGTTCCAGACCTCTTCGTGACTACCCTGGAAACGACCCTCTAGCTCGGGATCACGGCGATGTCCTCGAGGGCGAACTTGCCGTTCGCCTCCTCGGGGTCGCCGAGCGGGTAATGGCCGCTGAAGCAGGCGTCGCAGTGGTCTTCGGGGCTGCCGCCGATCGCCTCGTAGACGCCATCCATCGAGAGGTAGGCGAGCGAGTCGGCATCGAGCTCGTCGGCGATCTCCTCGACGGTCCGCCCGTGGGCGATCATCTCCTCGCGGGTCGACATGTCGACGCCGTAGTGGCAGGGGTTGCGGATCGGCGGCGCCGAGATCCGCATGTGCACCTCGCGCGCCCCCGCGTTGCGCAGCATCCCGACGATCTGCCGGGTGGTGTTGCCGCGCACGATCGAGTCGTCGACGACGACGATCCGTTTGCCGGCGACGATCTCCGGCAGCGGGTTGAACTTGAGCCGCAGGCCGTGTTTGCGGAGCTCCTGGCCGGGCTGGATGAAGGTGCGGGCGACGTAGCGGTTCTTGATCAGGCCGTCGTCGCGCGGCAGCCCCGAGGCGCGCGCGAAGCCAGCCGCCGCCGGGTTGCCGGAGTCCGGCACCGAGATCACCAGGTCGGCCTCGACCGGCGCCTCGCGCCAGAGGATCTCGCCCATCCGTCCGCGCGCCTGCTGCAGCACCATGCCCTCCATGCGGCTGTCGGGACGGGAGAAGTAGATGTGCTCGAAGACGCAGGTGGAGCGCCGCACGCCCTTCACCACCTGGCGCGTCTCCAGCCCGCGCTCGGTCAGGCTGACCAGCTCGCCCGGGTGCACCTCGCGCATCAGCTCGGCGCCGATGATGTCGAAGGCGCAGCTCTCCGAGGCGACGACGAAGCGGTCGCCGAGCCGGCCGAGGCTGAGCGGCCGGATCCCATGCGGGTCGCGGAAGGCGACGATCGCGTGCTTGGTCATCACCACGGTCGAGTAGGCGCCCTCCAGCCGCGGCATCACGTCTTCGACCGCGTCCTCGATCAGCTTGCCCTCGTGGGCCGAGAGCAGCGCCGCGATGATCTCCGAGTCCGAGGTCCCGCGGAAGTCGATCCCGCGCCCCTTCAGCTCACCCCACAGCTCGACCGCGTTGGTCAGGTTGCCGTTGTGGGCGAGCGCCACCTCGCGGCCGTCGTCGCGCCAGACCGGCTGCGCGTTCTCCCAGGAGCCGCCACCGGTGGTCGAGTAGCGCACGTGGCCGATCGCCATGTCGCCGTAGAGCGCCCGCAGCTTCTCCTCGTCGAAGACCTGGGACACCAGCCCGGCGTCGCGCATCGTGGTGATGTGGCCGCCCTCGCAGGTGGCGATCCCGGCCGACTCCTGGCCGCGATGCTGCAGTGCGTAGAGCGCGAAGTAGGCCAGCCGCGACACATCGTGGCCGGGTGCGTATACGCCGAAGACCCCACATTCATCGCGTGGGCCGTCGCGGTCGACGGGGAACCGCTCGAGCGTGTTCAAGGAGTGCGCTTTCCTCGCAAAGGTGGGACGACGGGAGCGCAGGCGAGTCGCCTACCAGCGCAGGGTAGCAGCGGCCGGGGGCGTGCCCCGGCGCACGCTCGCGCCGGGGCACGCCCAACTTGGGGGAACTAACTCTTCTTCGAGTGCTTCGTGCTGGTGCTGCTGCTGGTCGCCCGCCCCTTCAGCTTCACCGAGCTGGTACTGGTGCTGGCCGCCCCGGTGATGTTGGTCGCGCTCGCCTTGATCGAGAGCTTCAGCGACTTGGCCTTCGGCAGTTCTTCCAGCGCCTTCGTCACCTTGCTGGTCAGCGTCAGCTTGAAGGGGGTGAGCGCACCGGCTGCGACGGTCTTCGCCGCGGCCTTCAGCGTCGCCTTCTTGCCCTTGCCGAGGTTCACCGTGGCGGTCACCCCGACCGGTGCCGAGAGGCTGGTCGAGACGTACAGCGTCACCGCCTTCTTGCCGACGACGAACGGCTTGGACCCGATCGTCACCACCGGGCAGGCGGTCTGGTAAGCGGCGCTCTGGGGGCACTGGTCCTGCGTTTCGTCGCCGTAACCATCACCGTCGACGTCCGGCTCGATCTTGGCCACGATGGGGACCCCGTAATGGCTTTCGGGAGCTTCCGTCAGGAAGGTCGAGCCGATGACCGGCGACCCTTCGAAATAGGACAACGAGTCCTGTTCGGCAGTGGTTTCGCAGTAGAGGGTGTAGGGCGACCCGACGATGCCGAGCATGTCTCCCTGCTGCACCGGGATGCGGGTCAGGTAGGTGTTCAGGGCGTTGAACTTGACCGACCCGCCTTCGGCCTTGGCGATCACGGAGTATTGGTTCGTGCCGGTGGGGCGAGCGACCACCATGTACTCGGACATTTTGGTCCCGTATGCGGCTTCTTCTTCCGGCGTGATGCTTTCATAGCCGGTCTTCAGCTTCCATTCGGTGATCACGCCGGACGTGGGCGCGGCGACTGACAGGTGGCTTGCCGCTCCGGTGGACATGAACCCGCCGAATATGGTGGTGTCGTTGGCCGCGCATTCGTTGCCGAATTCGGTCGCGGCAGACGCTTGGGACACGCCGGCGAGCGCGCTCACGGCGACCACGGCCGCGACGGCCAGGGACATGCGTTTCTTCATGGGTCTCCTTGTCGAGACGAGGTACCAGGACGGCGGGCACTTTACGGAAACTCTTCCCGAGTGCCAAGGGATATCTAAGTGTTCGCCGTTCGCCTATTGCACCGGGGCGAGCCAGCCGTCGTCGATGTGGGGAAGCAGGTAGGTGCGCAGGTCGGCGTCGGTGCCGGGGACCGCTTCGCCCGCGACGACTTCGCCCGGTTCGTTCCAGTGTTCGCCGGGGCGCTTGATCAGCGTCAGCGGGAAGCCCGCCGCCTTCACTTCGCTCGTCTCCTTTTCCACCGTGGCGAGCGGGTAGGTGGTGTCCTCTTCGTGGGCGAGGGCGACGATGTGGAACTTCGTCGTCGCCGCGGCGAGGGATTCGGCGGCGCTCGATTCGGTGTCGCGGAACGGGGTGCTGTTCTCGATCAGCAGGCCGGCGAAGGTGGAGGAGTGGCGGAAGCCGGTGCGGTAGGCGAGGTCGCCGCCGGAGGAGTAGCCGGCGAGGATCACCCGCCGGCGGTCGACGTTGAAGTGGGTCTCGAAATCGGCCAGCGCCGCCATCACCTTCGCTTCGTCCACGCTCGGCGTCCAGCAGACGCCTTCGCCGCCGCCTTCGCGCCCGGCCAGGGAGAGCGTCAGCCAGTCCTGCGGTTCCCCTTCGGCCCCGGGGTCGACGACCCACGCGTCCCCTTCGGCTTCGCCGTGACAGCCGTGCAGCCAGACCAGCAGCCGCGTCGGCGTCTGGTTGGTCTGATCGTAGGAGCCGGGGACGAAGCCGTAGTAGTGGACCGAGCCGGCGTCGACCCCGAACGGTTCGTCGACCGGGTGGGAGATCGGGTCGGTGGGGACGGTGGAGATCGGGGTGGAGCCGGAGGACGAGCCCTCGTCGCCGGACGACGATTCCGAGCCCGCGCCGACGATCCAGAAGTGACCGACCCGCAGGCAGGCACCGCCGGTGCAGGCGTTGATCCGCCATTCGCCCGCCGCGAGCTTCTTCGGCAGGGGGTAGGAGAAGGCGAAGCGACGGCTTCGGCCCGGGCGCAGTGCCGGCGCCGTCCGGTAACCGATCGACCGCGCCCCGCGCCCGTTGCCGACCAACACGTAGACCTTGCCGCGGTGGGCGGTCCGCTTCGCCGTGTTCTTGACCGCGAACCAGCCTTTGACCTTGGCCCCGGCCCGGTGCGCGGCGCCGTCGACGACGGTCGCCCACGGTCTCGTCGTCGCCGCGCCGGCGCTCGGCGCGCAGAGGAGCGCGAAGGCCGCGAGGACGAGGACGAGGCGCCGCATAGGCGCCAACGTTAGGCGTCGGCGGGGGGCTCGGCGACCGATTCGGCCCGAGCGTCCAGCGAGCGCCAGGCCTCGGTGGCGTCGGTGACGCCGACGATCAGGCTGCGGTCGCCGGCGGCGAGCTCGATCGTGGAGCCGCCGACCTCGCCGATCACCAGCGCGCCCAGCGCTTCCAGCTCGGCCCGCTCGCCGCTGAGGACGAAGCCGCCCGGCCCCTCGCCGAAGAGCGCCTCCTCGGGGGTACAGCCGCGCTCGCGCAGGTCCTGCAGGTCGGCGCGGCAGCCGATCCCGGCGCCGATCGAGCACTCGGCCAAGGCGGCGGCGAGGCCGCCGTCGGAGACGTCGTGGGCCGAGGCGACCTTGCCCGCGCGGACCGCGTCCCGCACCGTCGCGCAGGCCTCCGCCACCGCCGCGACGCTCGGCTCCGGCAGGCCCGCGGTCAGCTCGCCGCGCTGCTTCGCCAGCTCCGACCCGTGCAGGGTCGGGGTGAAGGGTCCGAGCAGGGCGATCGCGTCGCCCTCGCGCCGGAAGGAGGAGGGCGCCGTCCGCGCCGGGTCGGGAAGCTCACCGACCATCGAGACGACCGGGGTCGGGTAGATCGGCCCGTCGGGCCCCTCGTTGTAGAGGGAGACGTTGCCGCCGACGACCGGCACGCCGAGCTGTTCGCAGACCGCCGCCAGGCCGCTGATCGCGCGGTCGAGCTGCCAGGCGGGCACCGGCTTCTCCGGGTTGCCGAAGTTGAGGCAGTTGGTCAGGCCGAGCGGCTCGGCGCCCACGCAGGCGAGGTTCTGGGCGCACTCGAGCACCGCCTCGACCGTTCCGTTGAACGGCTCGCAGGCGACCTTGCGCCCGTTGCCGTCGATCGAGACCGCGATCGCGTTGCCCGACTCGGGCAGTTGGAGCACAGCCGCGTCGGCGGCCTCCGGCCTGCGCACCGTGCGCGAGCCGACGATCGAGTCGTACTGCTGGAAGACCCACTTCTTCGAGGCGATCGAGGGGGCCGCGAGCAGCGCCAGCAGCGTCGCGGCCGAGTCGGCGCCGCTCGCCAGGGTCTGGCGGTTGCCGTAGATCCAGCCGGCCGGCGCCGCGGGCGCCAGGTCGTAGAGCGGGCAGCCGTCGACCAGCGCCTCGACCGGCATGTCGCCGACGACCTCGCCGTCCTCGAGGATGCGGATCTGGCCGGAGTCGGTGATCACGCCGATCTCGGCCGATCCGGTCTGCCACTTGTCGCAGACCGCCCGCACCTCGGCGACCCGGCTCGGCTCGACCACCGCCAACATCCGCTCCTGCGACTCCGAGACCATGATCTCGAAAGGCTCCATGTCGGCCTCGCGCAGCGGCACCTTGGCGACGTCGATGTCGATCCCGACGCCACCCGCCGAGGCCATCTCGCCCGCCGAGGAGGTGAGGCCCGCGGCACCGAGGTCCTGCAGCGAGACCAAGAGGCCCTTGGCCAGCAGCTCGAGGCAGCACTCGAGCACCTTCGACTCCTCGAAGGGGTCGCCGATCTGCACAGTGGGGCGCTTCGCGTCGTCGCCCTCGCCGAGCTCGGCCGAGGCCAGCACGCTCGCCCCGCCGATCCCGTCCCGCCCGGTCGAGGCGCCCATCAGCACCACCGTGTTGCCGACCCCGGCGGCGGCGGCGCGGATCATCTCCTCGGTCTTGGCGAAGCCGATGCACATCGCGTTGACCAGGCAGTTGTGCTCGTAGGGCTCCTCGAAGTAGATCTCGCCACCGACCGTCGGCACGCCGATCGAGTTGCCGTAGTGGCCGATCCCGCGCACGGCGCCGTCGAGCAGGTGGCGCGAGCGGACCGAGTCGAGCTCGCCGAAGCGGAGGCTGTCGAGGACGGCGATCGGACGGGCGCCGATCGCGAAGACGTCGCGGAGGATCCCGCCGACCCCGGTCGCCGCGCCCTGGAAGGGCTCGACCGCGCTCGGGTGGTTGTGGGACTCGACCTTGAAGGCGACCGCGTAGCCGGAGCCGACGTCGACGGCGCCCGCGTTCTCGCCCGGCCCCATCACCACCCGCGGCCCCTCGGTCGGCAGCCGCCGCAGCAGCTTGCGCGAGTGCTTGTAGGCGCAGTGCTCGGACCAGAGCAGGCTGAACATCGCCAGCTCGACCGCGTTCGGCTCGCGGCCGAGCTTCTCCACGATCAGCTCGTACTCGGAGTCGGTGAGGCCGAGCTCGCGGTGGCGGGCGACCTCGCTCACGCGGCGAACCCTTCCAGCGCCTCGAAGACCTTGCGCCCGTCGGTCGAGCCGGTCAGCGGGTCGACGGCGTGCTCGGGATGCGGCATCAGGCCGACGACGTTGCCGCGCTCGTTGCGCACCCCGGCGATGTCGCGGACCGAGCCGTTCGGGTTGTGCCCGTCGGCGTAGCGGTAGGCGACCTGGCCGGCCGCTTCCAGCCGGTCGAGCATCTCCTCCGGTGCGTAGTAGCGCCCTTCGCCGTGCTTCAGCGGGATCGACAACGTCGTGCCCTCGCCGTCGAGCAGGTCGGCCTGGCGGCAGATGAAGCGCAGCTGCTCGTTGCGCAGCAGCGCCCCGGGCAGGAGCCCCGCCTCGCAGAGCACCTGGAAGCCGTTGCAGATCCCCAGCACCGGGCCGCCCGCCGCGGCCAGCACGGCGACCGCCTCCATCGCCGGCGAGAAGCGCGCGATCGCGCCCGCCCGCAGGTAGTCGCCGTAGGAGAAGCCGCCGGGGACGACGACCCCGTCGATCGCCGAAAGGTCGCGCTCTTCGTGCCAGATCAGGCGCGCCTCGCCGCCGACGACCTCGCACGCGTGCAAGGCGTCGCGCTCGTCACACGAACCGGGGAACTGGAGGACGCCCCAGATCACAGGGGCTGGATCTCGTAGTCCTCGATCAGGGGGTTGGCGAGCAGCTTCTCGCAGAGCTCGCCGAGCTGCTCCGGGTCGTCGGCCTCGAGCTCGACCATCCGCCCGACCCGCACGTGCCCGATCCCCTCGAAGCCGAGCGCCGGCAGCGCCCGCTCCACCGCCTTGCCCTGGGGGTCGAGGATCCCCTCCTTGGGCCGGATCAGCACGCGCGCCTTAGGCATGGTCGATGCCTGTCATCAGAATCTCTCCTCCGTGATCCGCTCGTATGCCTCGACGTATTTGGCCCGCGTCTGCTCGACCACGTCCGGCGGCAGCTCCGGCGCGGGCGGCTTCTTGTCCCAGCCCAGCCCGGTCGCCCAGTCGCGGACGTACTGCTTGTCGAAGGACGGCGGCGTCACCCCGGGCTCCCAAGATGCTGCGGGCCAGAAGCGCGAGGAGTCCGGCGTCATCACCTCGTCGCCGAGCACGACCTCGGCGCCGGCGTGCCGGCCGAACTCGAACTTGGTGTCGGCGAGGATGATCCCGTGCTCCGCCGCCCGCTCGGCGCCGCGCTCGTAGACCTCGATCGAGACTCGCGCCAGCTCCTCCAGCAGCGCCTGGTCGCCGACGATCTCGGCGGCGCGGTCGAAGCTGACGTTCTCGTCGTGGTCGCCGAGCTCGGCCTTGGTCGCGGGGGTGAAGATCGGCTCCGGCAGCTTGTCGGACTCGAGCAGGTTCGGCGGCAGCTCGATCCCGCAGACCGCGCCGCTCTCCTGGTATTCCTTCCAGCCCGAGCCGGTCAGATAGCCGCGGACCACGCACTCGACCGGGTACATCTCCAGCCGCCGCACCCGCATGGCGCGTTCGGCCACCTCCTCGGGGACGTCCTCGGAGATGAAGTGGTTGGGGACGATGTCCTCGGTCAGCCCGAACCAGAAGATCGACATCCGGTTGAGCACCTTGCCCTTGTCCGGGATCGGCGTCGGCATGACGACGTCGTAGGTGGAGATCCGGTCGGAGGCGACCATCAGCAGCTCGTCGTCCCACTCGTAGATCTCGCGGACCTTGCCGGTGGAGAGGAGCTTCAGATCGACCAGGGACGGCACGCCACCGACTCTAGCCAAGCGCGGGGCGGGACCGGGCCGCCGCCGGCAGTTGCGCCGATCCATGAGATGATCGACGGGTGCCGCTGCCGCCCGAACTTCCCCGGGGCCCGCTCTGGCAGACCCTGGCCTGGAGCTTCCGGCCGCTCGCCTTCATGGCGCGGGGCCGGGAGGAGATCGGCAGCGCCTTCAGCGTCAGCTTCCTCGGCTTCGAGCGACCGATGGTGCTCGTCTCCGACCCGGCCGCGGTCAAGGCCCTATATACGGAGCGCCGCAACGGGCTGCCGCCGGGCCGCGGTTTCCAGCTCGAACCGGTGCTCGGCCACCGCTCGGTGCTGCTGCTCGAGGGCGAGGAGCACATCGCGCGTCGGAAGCTGATGCTGCCGCCCTTCCACGGCGAGCGGATGCGCGCCTACGAGGCGGTGGTGGAGGAGATCGTCACCGCCGAGATCGACTCCTGGCCGCTCGGCCGCGAGTTCCCGATCCACGCGCGGATGCAGGCGGTGACGCTGGAGGTGATCCTGCGCGCCGTCTTCGGCGTCGCCGAGGGACCGCGGCTCGACCGCCTGCGGGTGCTGCTGCGCGACCTGCTGGCGGAGACCGGCTCGCCGCGGATGATGTTGAGCGCCCTGCTGGCCCGGCGCCGCGGCCGCGACCCGTTCGCCTCGGTGCGCGCCCGGCTCGAGCAGGTCGACGAGGCGCTCTTCGCCGAGATCGCCGAGCACCGCCTGCGGCCCGACCTGGAGGAGCGCGACGACATCCTCGCGATGCTGATGACGGCGCGCTTCGAGGACGTCACCGCGATGGACGACAAAGAGCTGCGCGACCAGCTGATGACGCTGCTGCTCGCCGGCCACGAGACGACGGCGACGGCGCTCGCCTGGACCTTCGACCTGCTGCTCCGCCACCCGGAGGCGCTCGCGCGCCTGCGCGGCTCGCTGGAGAACGGCGAAGAGGCCTACCTGAAGGCGACGATCGCCGAGTCCCTGCGCCTGCGCCCGGTGGTGCCGCTGGCCGGCCGCCGGCTTGCCGAGGACCTCGTCACCGACGACCTCGAGCTGCCCGCCGGCACCGACGTCACCGCGGCGATCTGGCTCACCCACACCGACCCCGACCTCTACCCCGAGCCGCTCGCCTTCCGTCCCGAGCGCTTCCTCGAGGCGGCACCCGAGACCTACGCCTGGATCCCCTTCGGCGGTGGCATCCGTCGCTGCCTGGGCGCCGCGTTCGCCGAGTTCGAGATGCGGATCGTCCTGCGCGAGGTCCTCTCCCGGGTGTCGCTGCGCAAGGCCGACCCGCGCCCCGAGCGCACCGGCCGTCGCAACATCACCTTCTCGCCCGTCGCCGGCACCCCGGTCGTGGTCGAGTCCCGCCGTCCGGCCCGGGAACCCGCGCTCGCCTGACAACTGACTCAAAACTGGCACGCAAAAGTAACTTTTGACGCGCCACCCGTTGAAACTAGATGTCTACGTTGGTACCCATGGACACGGTGACCTGGACCGACGAGAAACTCGACGCGTTGGAGAAGAAGGTCGACGACGGCTTCGCCCGCATGAGCAGCCGCATGGACGTCGAGTTCGCCCGTAACGAGGAGCGCTTCAGGGCGATCGACGAACGATTCGTCGAGGTGGGCCGCCGTTTCGATCGGATGGAAGGTGACATGAAGGAAGGCTTCGCCCGCATGGACGCGAAGTTCGACGCCCTCAACCGCACCATCATCCAAGTCGGCGGCGGCCTGGTCGGCACGATGTTCCTCGCCATGCTGACCGTCCTCATCAGCCGCCTCTGACCTGCCGCGCCCGTCCGAGCTGCGTCCCGGGCGTCTCGTGGCGGCCCGGGCAGGCTGCCCGCCTGCCACGAGACGCCCGGGACGTGAGGGTCCCGCAGGGAAGTCCACACGGACGTGGGAGAGATGTCGGGAAGGTCACATGGACGTATGAGAGATGCCGGGAACGTGACCCTTCCTCATGCGTCCCGTCACAGGATCGGCGCCCTCCCCGGATGAGTTCGCAGAAACCCGCGCTATGCGCGGTTAAGTGCGAACTCATCCGGGGAGGGCATGAGGAAGACGCAAGGAACCGTCGACTTTCCCCGCTCCTCGTCACCGATCCCGGGAGTTCGTGACGGATCTCGCACCTCTCCCCGAGACTCGGCCTTCTCGGTGGCGGCCACAGCCTGCCCGGGCCGCCACCGAGAAGGCCGCGTCCCTTATCCGTCCCTTGCGCAGCCCCGGGCGCCAGCTCCCCCGCCAGCCCCGACGCCGGCTCGACCGCCTACGCAGACTTGGCGCGGCTCGCCGGGTGCTCCTTCGCCCACTTGGCGATGGTGCCGGAGCCGGAGACGACCTCGCCGTCGTCGAGGACGAGGATCGGCACCTCGTCGGTGCCGGAGAGCTCGTGCACCTCGGCGCGGTCTGCCTTGCGGCTGCCCCAGGTCCAGATCGCGAGTCGGTAGCCGCCGACGGTCTTGACCTCGTACTCGTAGCCCGCCGCGTCGAGCGCGTGGCCGGCTTTCGCGCACGGATGGGCGAAGCCGGGGCCGACGGTCTTCTGGCCACAGGTGTAGAGGATCACCGGGCCAGCGTATCCCAAAAGGAAGCCCCCGACCCCGGCCTGAGCCGGGGTCGGGGGCGGTGCCTACTTCTTGACCAACACCACCGTGGTGGTCTTGGTGCTCTTCGTGCCTTCGGCGGTGAAGGTGATGGTCACCTTCACCGACACCTTGCCCTTCTTCTTGAGGGTCTTCAGTGCCTTGCCCTTGGCCTTGATCAATACCTGGACTTCACCCGAGCTGGTCGGGTGGCCGGACACCTTGACGATGCCCGGGCCGCTGACGACCAGGGAACCCGGTCCGGAGACGGTGACGCCGAGGCGCGCCGTGCCCTTCTTGGTGTTCTTGACCACCTTGCCGACCGAGGTGCTCACGGCCGCCTTCTTGGCTTCCTCGAGTTCCTTTTCGGCCTGCTCGACCTTTTCTTCGGCCGCCTTCAGTTCGGCGGCGGCCTTTTCCTGGGCTGCCTTGGATTCGGTCGCCGCCGCTTCCGCCGCCGCCTTCGCTTCCGCCAGTTCCTTCTCGGCGGCCGCGATGGCTTCTTCGGCTTCGGCTTCGACCCGTTCCCGGGCTTCTCTTTCTTCCCTGGCTTCGCGCACCGCCTGCTTTGCGGCGACGACAGGGACGCTGACGTCGCTGGTCGTGACCTGACCGGCGCTGTCGGTGATCGTCGCTTCGATCTGAACGGTCGTTCCCTTCTGGGCCCGGGTCGGCGTCCAGGAGAACGTGTACGGCGCTTCTTCGATCGTTTCGACCGCGACGCCATCCACCTCCAGCGACACGGAGCTCACTCCGTAGTCGTCTTCGGCGAGCACCACCGGTTCCGTCGCCACCCCGACTTCGGCGTATTCACCGCCGGCCGGGTTGACGATCTCACCGACCGGAGCCGCGTCCGGCATCAGCGAGGGCACCGACGGGATCACCGGGGCCGACGAGGCGACCGGGGTCACGTCGGCGGGACCGGCGTAGCCCTCTTCGTCCGGCGGACCGAGGACGGTTTCGCCTTCGATCGGCGTGCCACCGGTGCCCCAGTAGTCGCCTTCGGCGGCGATCGCTTCACCGGTGCTGACTTCGGTGGCGTCGGCGTTGCCGTTGTAGAGGCCATAGCCGCTGCCGCCGTTGCCGGCGATCTCGCTTTCTTCCACCGAGAGGGAACCGGCGTCCGCGGCGAGGATGCCGTAGGAGGTGCCGGTGGTCCCTTGGTTGTCGAGGATCGCGCTGTCGGTGATTTCACCGTGGGCGCCGGATCGGTACGCGACTCCCGTCTGAGCTTCGGAGGCGGTGCCGCCGGAGCCTTCGATCGTCGAGCCCTTGATGTAGCCGACCTGGTTCTCGCCAGACCGTTCGGTGTTGCCGGCGGCACCGTCGACGCCGCCCTTCGATGCGTCGAACAGCACGCCACCCGAGCCGTAGCCCGAGATCTTGCTGTCTTCGATCGTGACCTGCCGTTCCGGCGTGCCTTCGCCGGCGGCGAGCATCGAGTTGGTCTCGACCACGCCCCAGCTGCCGCCGGAGACGACGCTGTCGGCGATCCGGCCCGAGGCGTTGAAGAAGGCGACGCCCGCTTCGGCTTCGGTCGATCCGGATTCGATCGTCACGCCGGAGATGTCGACGTACTCCTCGTCGTATTCGCTCGAGCCGAGCGACTGGCGCGACACGGTGATGACGTTGCCGCCACCGTCACGCAGTCGGGCGGTCGAGCCCGCCAGCGTCGTCAGCGAGGACGACGGCTTGATCGTCACCTCTTCGGCGCCGGCACCGATGATCTTCAACGGCTTTTTGATCGTCAGGCCGTTGACGGCGCCTTCGGCGACGGGGTTCATCGTGCTGTTCACCGGGGTCGACGATTCTTCGTAGACACCGGGGCAGACCACGATCGTGTCCCAGGCGTTGGCGTATTCCACCGCTTCCTGGATCGTGGTGAACTGCGCGTTCGGGCACTGCGCCTGGTCGTCGTCGACGGTCCACACGTTGGCCCCGGCGACCTTGGTCACGTTGGGGATTTCGTAGGAGCCGTCGGCGCGCTTGTAGACGCCTTCTTCCATTTCTTCGACCGGGTTGGGGCCGCTCGTCGGTTCCCCTTCGCCAGGACCGGCGTTCGGTTCGGTCGAGTCGAGGAGGACGTCCGAATAGCCGGAGACCGGCTGCTGGAAGCGGACGTCGGCCAGCTGGATCGACCCGCTTTCCGGCATGCCTTCTTCGCCGAAGCGAAGTTCGAGCTTGCGCAGCTCGGTCAGGTTCACGCCCTGTTCTTCGAAGTCGGCGAGCGGAACCCGCAGATCTTTGAGGAGGACGTGGACCCGGTCGGAGGTCGACCCGAGGGTCTGCTGTGTGGCCGTCCCGTAGCGGGCATCGTCCGCTTCGACGGTTGCTTCGTTGCCTTCCGCATCGGTCACCGCGATGGTGAAGTTCTGCGGGGCGTACTCAGGGTTCCACCGGCCTTCCGTGCCACGCGAGGGATTCCGCGTGTCGAAGAAGTTGACGGCGGTCGCCATGTACAGCGCCTTGTAGCCGCTGACGTCCTCGTCGGCGGCGGGGATGGAGATTCCCAGGTCCGCTTCTTCTTCCCAGGCGAGGGAGAGCTGGCGGCCGTAGGAGCCGTTGACCGGGGCCTGTTCGCGAGGCGCGGCCGCGGCCGATTCCGTATCCGACGATTCGGGCGTGTACGTGCCCTGGCCGCCGAGCGTTTCCTTGGCCGGCTGCGGGCACCACTTGGCCGCGGTCGGGTAGGTCCCTTCGCCCAGTCGAGTGGGTTCGGCCTGCTCCGGGTCGGGGTCACACCAGGTGATCCCGTTCGCGGTTTCGGTCGGCACCGGCTGGACGCCGCCGCTTTCCTGGTACGGGTTGCTGAAGCCGCTGGCTTCGATCTTCGTCCCGAGGGCGTCGACGGTGGTCGGGTGTTCGGTGTCGGGACGGAGCACGTCCAGTCGTTCTTCCGGTGCCGCCGTGTAGCTGTCGGCGACGCGGTCGATGCAGGGGATCCGTTCCCCGGCTTCGCTGGTCGGGCAGGCCGACTGCGGGATCGACGGCTCTTCTTCGGCCGCCAGTTCACCCGTCAGATACGGTTCGAACGCGCCCTCGCCGCCGACGTAGCGGCGGAAGAACGCGGCCACCGTGGCCAGCCCCATCTTCTCCTGGTCGCCCATCCGGGACGCTTCCCCGGAGATCCGGGTGTTGACCAGCGGGTTGAGCTTTTCGGTGTTGCCCCAGCGGTACGGCTTTTCACCTTCGGTGGCCTCGAAGTACTGGCCCGCTTCGCCGGAGAGCCGGATGTTGAACGGGTCTTCGGTGTTGTGGGTGCCGAGGACGTTTTCGACTTCGCCGTTGCTGCTGCTCGGGGTCTGGCCCTTCCCGCCTTTGGCGTCCGGACCGCAGGCGGCGTCCTTCTGTTCGGCGTCGTCGCCGTCCGCCTGCCAGACCGTGTTGTAGGCGTCATGGTTGCCGCCCACCTGCACCACCTGGAACCGCGGGTACGGATCGTCGCTCTCGTACTGGCTGCGTTCGTAGAGACGGGCGCCCTGGAGGTTGGAGACGTCACCGTCGCAGCTGCCGAACACGGTCATGTACGGAACGCCGTAGGGAGCGTGCCGTTCGTAGTCGACCGGCGCGATCGAGACCACGGCGCGCAGCGGGAAGCGTTCCCCGACCGGCAGGGTCTGGTCGTAGGTGACGAAGCTGGAGACGGCGTCGCCGCCGCGCGAGTGCCCCATCAGCCCGATCCGGGTCATGTCCAGCTTGCCGGTCAGCAGTTCGCCGACGTTGGAGTTTTCGGTTTCCGGGACGACGACTTCGCTCGCTTCCTTGAGCTTGGTCAGCGCCGCCATGATCAGCAGGCGACGGGCGTGCATGCCCTTGCCGTAGGAGTCCTGTCGCAGCATCAGCTGGTCCTGGTCGACCGAGAACACGGTGTAGCCCCAGCTGGCGAGGTTTTCGCCCATGTAGGCGTAGCCCTCGTCGTTGCGCTTGTAGGTCGTGCAGTTGGGGCTGGTCCCGCTGACGTCGCAGCTGGAGTGGTTGCCGTGGACGAAGACGATCAACGGCGACTTGCCGGAATAGCCTTCCGGTTGGTAGAGGACGCCGCGGATCTGGGCGTTGGTCAGGGGTTCGTTGGAACCGGTCGCCGCACCGCCGGTCGTGCTCGGTTCGTCGTAGCTGTAGGTCCCGAGCTTGATCGGGTCGACCCGCTTGACGGTGTACGAGCCGTCTTCGAGCGGGTCGGGCAGTTCTTCGTAGGTGAGCGCCGTCGACGCGCCGCTCGCGGTCGAGGCGAGCACCACCACGCCGAGCAGGCACAAGGCCCCCAGCAGCGGCAGCAGCTTCCTTGACAGGGATGAGGGGATCAAGAGGTTTCTCCCGAGGTAATCCGGTTGGACAGAGAAATGGCCGCCGGGGAGCGGCCCGCAAGGCGGCGGAATTTAGGTCGGGTTTAACGTCGCGGATAAGGCCCGGCGTCCAACTTGGGATCCAACCCATTTGGCCATGTGTACAGAAGAGAGCGCAATGCATCCCTAATTCGCCGGCTCAATGGCCCTCCGGCCAAGGATCCCCAGCGCCGGATCTCACGAAAATCGCAACAAGACCGTCGCGTATTCGGAGGTCGCCTGATTGGCTGACCCAGGTTCCTCCCAGGGGGCTCGCAGCAGGCGCCGGCTAGACCTGGAGATCTTCGAGGCGCTCGAAGATCTCCGGCACGTGCGTCAGGTAGGCGCCGTAGTCGAAGACCTCGTCGAGGTCGAGCTGCGGCGCGGCCGTGCCGATCAGGTCGCGGAATTCGGTGCCGGTGTCCCAGGCCTTCTGGGCGTTCTCCTGGACCACCCGGTAGGCGTCGTCGCGGGTCATCCCGGACTCGACCAAGGCGGTCAGGGCGCGCTGGCTGAAGAGGGCGCCGTGGGTGATGTTGAGGTTGGCCAGCATCCGCTCGCGGTGCAGGGTCATGCCGGCGGCCACGCCGGTCGCCAGGCCCTGCATGTAGTCGAGCACGATCGTCGAGTCGGGCAGGATCACCCGCTCGGCGCCGGAGTGGGAGATGTCGCGCTCGTGCCAGAGGGCGACGTCCTCGAAGCCGGTCTGGGCGTAGCCGCGCAGCACGCGGGCGAGCCCGGTGATCCGCTCGGTGCGGATCGGGTTGCGCTTGTGGGGCATCGCCGAGGAGCCCTTCTGGCCCGCCCGGAACGGCTCCTCGACCTCGCGCACCTCGGTTTTCTGCAGGTTGCGCACCTCGGTGGCGAAGCGCTCGAGGCCGGCTCCGGCGAGGGCGATCGTCGCGGTCAGCTCGGCGTGGCGGTCGCGCGGGATCACCTGGGTGGCGACCGGCTCGATCGCCAGCCCGAGCTTCTCCATCACCCGCGCCTCGACCGTCGGCGGCACCGAGGCATAGGTGCCGACCGCGCCGGAGAGCTTGCCGTAGGCCAGTTCGGCGAAGGCCTCTTCGAGCCGGCGCAGGTTGCGGTCGGCCTCGAAGGCGAAGCCCGCCAGGCGCAGGCCGAAGGTGGTCGGCTCGGCGTGGACGCCGTGGGTGCGGCCGACGCAGAGCGTCTCGCGCTCCTCCAGCGCCCGCGCGACCAGCGCGTCGCGGTACTCCTTGGCGCCCGCGACGAGGATCGCGCCGGCCCGCTTCAGCTGCAGCGCCAGCGCCGTGTCGAGCACGTCGGAGGAGGTCAGGCCGTAGTGGATCCAGCGGGCGCCCTCCGGCCCGACCGAGGCGGCGACGACGTCGACGAAGGCGGCCACGTCGTGGTCGGTGATCTTCTCCCGCTCGTCGACCGCCTCGACCGTGAAGGCGGCCCGCTCGCGGGCGCTCGCCGCCACCTCGGCCGGGACGACGCCCTCGGCCGCCCAGGCCTCGGTCGCCGCCAGCTCGACCTCGAGCCAGGTCTCCAGCTTCGCCTGCTGGGTCCAGACCGCGCCGATCTCCGGCCGCGTGTAACGAGCGATCATGCGTTGATTATCCGCGCTGCCAGCACGCCGGCGTTCTCGGCGCCGTCGACGGCGACGCAGGCGACCGGGACCCCCGGCGGCATCTGCACCGCCGAGAGCAGCGCGTCGAGGCCGCCGAGGCTCTCGCCGCGAAGCGGCACGCCGATCACCGGCAGGTCGGTGTGGGCCGCGGCGACGCCGGGCAGCGCGGCGCTCATGCGGGCGCCGGCGATGATCACCTTCAGTCCGCGCGCCCGCGCGCCCGCGCAGAACTCGCGCACCTTCTCCGGCTCGCGGTGGGCGCTCGTCACCTGCACTTCGGACTTGATGCCCTGCTTGGAGAGGTACTTCTCCGCCGGCGCCATCTTCTCCATGTCCTCCTCCGAGTCGATGAGGATCCCGACCAGGGCGCCGGAAGCGTCGAACCCCTCCTCGATCTGCTCCAGCTCGGCCTCGACCTGGGGGTTCGCGGCAAGGTCGCTCATGCGCGCGGCTCGACTCGGGCGACGGCGCGGGCGGCGATGTCGCGACGGACCTGCATCCCGTCGAAGGAGATCCGGCTCGCCGCCTCGTAGGCGCGATCGCGGGCCGCGGCGGGGTCGGGGCCGAGCCCGGTGACGTTGAGGACGCGACCGCCGGCGGTGACGATCTCGCCGTCGGCCGCGGCGGTGCCCGCGTGGGTGATCTCGGCGAGCGCCGCCGCCTCGGCCAGGCCGCGGATCACGTCGCCCTTGGAGGAGCCCTCCGGGTAGCCCGCCGAGGCGAGCACCACGGTCACCGCCCAGTCGTCGTCGAACTCGGCGCTCATCCCGGCGAGGCCGCCGGGCTCGCGCGCGGCGCGGAAGAGGTCGACGACGTCGGAGCGCAGCCGCGGCAGCACCGCCTGCGTCTCGGGGTCGCCGAAGCGGGCGTTGAACTCGATCACCTTGGGGCCGTCGGCGCTGATCATCAGCCCGGCGTAGAGGACGCCGTGGAAGGGCGTGCCGCGGGCGGCCATCGCCGCGATCACCGGCCGGTGGACGCGCTCGACGATCTCCTCGACCTCGACCGCGCCGAAGCCCGGCACCGGCGAGTAGCTGCCCATGCCGCCGGTGTTCGGCCCCTCGTCGTCGTCGAAGATCCGCTTGTAGTCCTGGGCGGGGGAGAGGGGGACCACGTTCTCGCCGTCGCAGAGCGCCAGCAGCGAGAGCTCTTCGCCTTCGAGGAACTCCTCCATCACCACCGCGGTGGCGCCGAAGCGGCGCTCGGTGAAGTAGACGTCGAGCGCCGCCCGCGCCTCGGCCTCGTCGGCGGGGAGGATCACGCCCTTGCCCGCGGCGAGGCCGTCGGCCTTCAGCACGGTCGGGTACGCGGTCTGCGCCAGCGCCGCGACCGCCTCCTCGTGGGTGCGCAGCAGGACGTGGGCCGCGGTCGGCACCCCGGCCTCCCTCATCAGCTCCTTGGCGAAGGCCTTCGACCCCTCCAGCTCGGCCGCCGCCCTGGTCGGGCCGAAGGCGGGGATCCCGGCCGCCTCGAGCGCGTCGACGACGCCGAGCACCAGCGCCGCCTCGGGGCCGATCACCGCCAGGTCGACGCCGCGCCCGGTCGCCAGGTCGACGATCGCGCCGACGTCTTCGGCGCCGACGTCGGGGAAGACCTCGGCGTCGGCGGCGATCCCGGCGTTGCCGGGCGCGCAGAGGATCTCCGGCGCCGCGGCGGAGCGCGCCAACGCCCGCACGATCGCGTGCTCGCGACCGCCGCTGCCGACGACGAGCGCCCTCAAATGGAGTCCGAGAGCTCGCTCGCCGACATCGCGGTGAGCGTCCTGCTGGTCATCGTTCCGCGCGAGCCGAGCTCGACCGAGATTTTCGCCATCGTCTTCTCGTCGGGCGCCTCGATCACGGTGACGAAGTCGTAGTCGCCGAGCGTCGCGTACTGGGCGACGACGCTGCCGCCCATCTGTTCGACCTCTTTGTTCACCTCGGTCACCCGGCCGGGGTTGTTCTTCAGGGTGCGCAGCCCCTCGGCGGTCAAGTTGGTCAGCATCAGGTAAGTCGTCATCGTTTCCTCCCGCTCAATCCTAACCCCCCGTCGAGGGCCTTGCCGAAGGTGCCGGTACCCGGCCGGCGCGGCGCTCAGTACCCGGCGGGGTGCCGGACCACGAACCCTTCCGGGTAGGGGGGTTCGGCGTGCCAGCGCGGGCCGGTGCCTTCGGCGTCGCCGACGGTGTCCCAGCGCAGGCCGGCGATCACCATGTAGGTGTGTTCGGCGTTGGCGTAGATCGTGATCCACTTGCCCGGGCCGGGTTCGCCGTAGCTCTCCAGCGAGCCTGAGGTGAGCGGCGTGTCGAGCAGCCCGGCGCCGTAGAGGGCGAAGCTGACCGCGCCGGAGCAGTCGTAGCCGTAGGAGTAGAAGCTGGCGTGGCCGCCGCCCCATACATAAGGGGTGGTGGCGATCGAGTTGGCGGCGGCGATCGCGGCCTTCACCGCGGCGGGGGCGCTCGCCGGCGCGGCGGCGAGGCCGTTCGGCTGGATCACCGCTTCGGCGCCGCTGACCGTCGTTTCGGCGGCCAGCGGGGCGACGCGCCAGTCGACGTAGTGGGTCTTGCAGCCGCCTTCGATTTCTTCGGCCTCCTGCATGACCTCCTCGACGTACCACTCGGCCTGGTTGTGGGCGAAGACGCCGGCTTCGAGCGAGCCCTTCGACCAGATCTCGCGCGCCAGGGTCATCGCCGAGTCGAAGATGTCGGCGTGTTCGATGTGGCCGTCGTCGTCGCCGTCGACGCGGTAGTCCTTCCACTCGCTCGCTTCGAGCCCGAGCGGGCCGGTTTCCTCGAGCTCCTTCTTGGTCATCCCCTTGCCGAAGTTGGACTCGAGGCGGGCGATCGCGGCCAGCGCCCAGACCCCGCGCTTGCCCAGTTCGTAACGGGCCGCGGCGGCCTCGAAGGCTTCCAGGTATTCGGCCGGGATCTGCTTTTTCCAGCCCGGCGCCGCTTCGCACCTCAGCACTTCGATCTGCGGCGTGAGGCCGGCGGCGGTGAAGGAGGTGTCGCCGACTTCGGTGGCGTAGCAGCCGGCGTCGGCAAGGACCTCGGAGACGTACCAGTCGGCGTGGTTGTAGGCGTAGATTGCGCCGTAGGTGTCGGCGGGCATGCCGGCGGCGGCGAGGTAACGGGCGGCGGCGTAGATCGCGTCTTCGGGGTTGTCCGGGTCGGCGACCCCGTCGCCGTTGGCGTCGACGCCCCATTCGGCCCAGGTCGAGGGCATGAACTGCATCCAGCCCTCGGCGCCCGCCGAGGAGGGACCGAGGTTGGTGCCGAAGTTCGTCTCCACCGCGTTGATGCCGGCCAGGATCGCGGCGCCCTGGGAGCCGAGCCCGTACCTGGCCGAGGCGGCCTGGTAGATCGGGATCAGCTGCTTGGGGACGGCGCTGGCCGCGCAGGCGGAGGCGCTGAGGGAAGGGATCTGGAGGGTCGGCGCCGCCTTGTCGCCGCTTTCTTCGGCGATCTTTTCGGCCGCTTCGTCGGCTTCCTGTTCGGATTCCGCGCTTTCCAGTTCTTCTTCGGCTTCGCTCGGTTCTTCGGCTTCGGTGCCGCCGGTCGCCGCCGGGAGCTTCGGGTGGCGGACCGCTTCCGGGGTCAGCGGCGAGTTTTCGGTGACGCCGGAGCTTTCGCCCGTCGCCGACCCGGCTTCCTTCGCCGCGCCCGCGCTTTCCGTCGCCGGCGCCAGCGCTTCGCCTTCGACCGCCTTGCCGTTTTCCGCCGCCGCGGCGACGCCGATCGGCAGGGCGAGGGCGGCGGTGATGACGGTGGCCGCGGCCGCGGCGCGGAGCTTGCGCGGGTGGGCGGGCATCAGCCGAGGACGTCGGTGACTTGCCATCTGCCGTCGGCACCCTGTTCGAGCTGCAGGCGCAGCTCGCTGGTCACGCCGACCCGCAGCAGGGAGACGCTGACCGGGTAGACGCCGTCATGGGAGGGGCTCGCGACGACGTTGACGACCTTCGCCTGCGGCACCTTGACGTCGGCGGGCTGGCGCGGCGGCCGACGCAGGAGGGCGCGCGAGAGCTGTTTGGTCGAGGTGTGGTGGAAGGCGCGGCGGACCTTGCCTTCGACGCCGCCGACCTCGTAGAGGACGAAGGCTTCGGCGAAGCGGCGGGCGGTCTGCTTGGCGGCTTTCGGCGCGGCCGGGCCGCTGACCGCGGAGTCGCCTTCGCCGTTCGTTTCGTTTTCCGCGAGGCCGACGCCGGAGGACTTCTTGGAGAGCGTTTCCTCCTGGGTCTGGGCGGAGGCGCTCGCCTGCGGGGTCGAGCCGATCTTCGCGCTCGAGGCGGGCGCGTCGCCGGCACCGGCGGAGGAGCCGCGCGCGGCCGGAGCTTCGTCGTCGCTCGAGCCCGAGGCCGGTTCTTCGCCGACCGCCTTGCCGGGGCCGACGCCGGCCTTCACGTCCTTGGCGGCGGAGAAGTCGGGCGCGGCGCCGTGCAGGGTCGGGCCGCTCGGCTTCGAGGAGGCCTTCTTCTTCGGCTTCGCGGTCGGGGCGACGGCCGCCTTCGTCACCGCGGCCTTGCGGACGATCAGCGCCTCGGTCGTCCCGCCGCCCGACCCGGAGCCGCCGGTGCCGATCGCGATCGCGGCGACGATCGCGCCCAGCGCCACCGCGCCGCCGCCGAAGACGCCGATCCGCCCGCGCGTCCCCAGCCCGACGAAGCCGTCGTGGACGCGCTCGCCCGCCTCGTCGACCCCGTCACGCGCCGGCCAGAGGACCTTCTCGCGCAGGAACCAGGCGGCGTCCTCGACGAGGAGCCGACCCCGCTCGAGGCCGTCACGAGCCCTGCCGACGCCGGCCCGCGGGCGTCCGGATGCCCCGGGACTCGCGTCGATCGCCTGCCGCTGCTGATCGCGCTCCTCCATCTTCTTCTTCAATGAGTGTAAGCGCACGTCCGAGTAGAAGTTTCGGCATCAGAGCGGGGTTTTTTAAGTGTGAGAGCCCCAACCCGCGGACTCTCAGCACTTTTACGTATCTGTTACGGCAGAACTGGGGTCGGGGAGAGGTGCGTGATCCGTCACGAACTCCCGGGATCCGTGACGAGGAGCGGGGGAAGTCGACGCTTCCTCCCGTCTTCCCCATGCCTCCCCCTGGTGCGTTCGCAGTTCTGCTCGCATAGCGAGCGAAAGTGCGAACTCACCTTCGGCCGGCCTCCGAACCCGTCACGGGAGCATGAGGAAGGGTGACGTGCCCGACATCTCCCTCACGTCCGTGTGACCTTTCCTGCGGGGACCCTCACGTCCCGGGCGTCTCGTGGCGGCCACAGCCTGCCCGGGCCGCCACGAGACGCCCGGGACGCACCTCGGACGGCCGCGGCGGCCGCGAAGCACGCGGCCGTGGACGCTAGGCGGCGGCGGGGGCCTCGGCCTCGGCGCGCTCGAAGGTGAGGGTGCCGTCGGCGGCGTCGACGCGGACGGTGTCGCCCTCGCCGAACTCGCCCTCGAGGATCTTCAGCGCCAGCTTGTCGACCAGCTGCTTCTGGATCACCCGCTTCAGCGGCCGCGCCCCGTAGACCGGGTCGTAGCCGAGGTTGCCCAGGAGGGTGCGGGCGTCGTCGGTCAGCTCGATCGCGATGCCGCGCTCGGCCACGCGACCGACCAGCTGCTGGACCTGCAGCTCGACGATGCGGCCGATGTCCTGCTTCGAGAGGCGGTGGAAGATCACCGTGTCGTCGATGCGGTTGAGGAACTCCGGCTTGAAGGTCGCCGCCAGCACCTCTTCGATCGCCTGGCGGATGCCTTCGTCGACCTGGTCGCCGACGATCCGGTCGGAGCCGACGTTCGAGGTCATGATCAGCACCGTGTTGGTGAAGCTGACCGTGCGGCCCTGGCCGTCGGTGAGCCGGCCGTCGTCCATGATCTGCAGGAGGGTGTTGAAGACGTCGGGATGCGCCTTCTCGATCTCGTCGAGCAGCACCACCGCGTAGGGGCGCCGGCGCACCGCCTCGGTCAGCTGGCCGCCCTCCTCGTAGCCGACGTAGCCGGGAGGCGCGCCGATCAGCCGCGCGACCGTGTGCTTCTCCATGTACTCGGACATGTCGAGGCGGACGATCGCCTGGTCGGTATCGAACATGAACTCGGCCAGCGCCTTCGCCAGCTCCGTCTTGCCGACCCCGGTCGGGCCGAGGAAGAGGAAGCTGCCGATCGGCCGCGCCGGGTCGGAGAGGCCGGCCCGCGAGCGCCGCAGCGCGTTGGACACCGCCTCGATCGCCTCCTGCTGGCCGATCACCCGGTCGTGCAGGCGGTCCTCCATGTGGATCAGCTTCTCGACCTCGCCCTCCATCAGCCGGGACACCGGGATGCCGGTCCATTTGGCGACGACCTCGGCGACGTCCTCGTCGGTCACCTCGTCGGCGAGCATCGTCCGCCCGGCGCCCGAGTGCAGCTCTGAGAGCCGCGCCTCGGCGTCGGCGAGTTTCGTTTCCAGCGTCGGGATCAGGCCGTACTGGAGTTCGGCCGCCTGCTGCAGCTGTCCCTCGCGCTGGGCCTGCTCGACCCCTTGGCGCGCGACCTCCAGTTCGGAGTTGGCGGCTTTGATCTCCTCGATCGGCTCTTTCTCGTTCTGCCAGCGGGCGCGCAGCTCGGTCTCCTGCTCGCGCAGCTCGGTCAGGTCCTCGCGCAGCGCCTCGAGCCGCGCCCGGGAGGCGTCGTCGGTCTCTTTGTCGAGCGCCTTTTCCTCGATTTCCAGTTGCTGGATGCGGCGCGCGACCTCGTCGATCTCGGTCGGCACCGAGTCGATCTCGATCTTCAGCCGCGAGGCGGCCTCGTCGATCAGGTCGATCGCCTTGTCGGGCAGGAAGCGGTCGGCGATGTAGCGCTCGCTGAGCGTCGCCGCGGCGACGATCGCCGAGTCGGTGATCCGCACGCCGTGGTGCTGTTCGTAGCGCGGCTTCAGCCCGCGCAGGATCGCGATCGTGTCCTGCATGTCGGGCTCGCCGACGATCACCGGCTGGAAGCGCCGCTCCAGCGCCGCGTCTTTCTCGATGTGCTTGCGGTACTCGTCGAGCGTCGTCGCGCCGACCGCGCGCAGCTCGCCGCGCGCCAGCATCGGCTTCAAGAGGTTGGCCGCGTCGACCGCGCCTTCGGCGGCGCCGGCCCCGACGATGGTGTGGAGCTCGTCGAGGAAGAGGACGATCTGGCCCTCCGCGTCCTGCACCTCGTTCAAGACCGCTTTCAGCCGCTCCTCGAACTCGCCACGGTATTTGGAGCCCGCCAGCAGCGAGCCGATGTCGAGCGCGATCACCCGCCGGTCGCGCAAGCTCTCCGGCACGTCGCCGTCGACGATCCGCTGGGCGAGGCCCTCGACGATCGCCGTCTTGCCGACGCCCGGGTCGCCGATCAGCACCGGGTTGTTCTTCGTCCGCCGCGACAGCACCTGGATCACGCGGCGGATCTCCTCGTCGCGCCCGATCACCGGGTCGAGCTTGCCCGAGCGCGCGTCGGCGGTCAGGTCGCGGCCGAATTTCTCCAGCGCCTGGGCGGTCGACTCCGGGTTCGGGGTCGTCACCGGGTCGGGACGCACCTGGGCGACGGCGGCGTCGAGCTGCTCGCGGGACGGCAGGATCTCGCCGACGGTGGCGTCCTCGGTCAGCGCCCGCAGCAGGTGGTCGGTGGAGATCAGGCTCGAGCCGTCGCGCCCCATTTCGCGCTCGGCGGCGCGCAGGGTCGCGGCCAGGCCCGCCGAGAGGCGCGGTTCCTCCGGCGCCCCGCCACTCACTTTCGGCAGCGCCGCGACGGCCTCTGAGGCGCGCGCCGCGATCGCCGCGGTGTCGGCGCCGACCCGTTGCAGGATCGGGACGACCAGGCCCTCGGTCTGGTCGAGCAGTGCCACCAGCAGGTGTGCCGGGGCCGCCTCGGGGTTGCGATGGCTGCGCGCCAGCTCCAGCGTCGCGGCGATCGCTTCTTGGGATTTCTGGGTGAACTTGTCCGGCTGCATCTAGACCTCTTTCCGACCTTCCAGCTCTCTCACTCTCTCTTTCAGCTTCTGCACCTGCTCTTCCAGCGCCAGCACCGTCTCGACGCCGACCAGGTTCAGCCCCTGCGCGGTCATTTCCTGGATGCGGCGCAGCCGTTCGACGTCGCGGCGGCTGTAGAGGCGGGTGTTTTTCGGCGATCGCTTCGGCGCGATCAGCCCGCGCGTCTCGTACATCCGCAGCGTCTGCGGGTGCATCTCGGCGAGTTCGGCGGCGACCGAGATCATGAAGACCCCCTGCTCGTCGTCGAAGGTCGCCTTCACTTCGTGGCGGCGGTAGGTGGCCATCAGGCACCCGCCTTGCGCAGCAGCTCGGCCCGCGGGTCGTGCCCGTTCAGCGCCGTGGCCAGCTCGTCGATGGCCTTGCGCTGCTCCTCGTCCAAGTCTTTCGGGACCTCGATCTCGAGCCGGTAGCGGATGTCGCCGTTGCCCTTGCCTTTGCCCTTCGGGGCGCCCTCGCCGCGCAGGCGCTGGATCGCCCCGTGCTTGGTCCCCGGCGCGATCTTGATCTTCTTCGTGCCGTGCAGGACCGGCACCTCGATCGTGCCGCCGCGCACCGCCTCGGGGATCGAGATCGGCACCGTCACCTCGAGGTTGCCGTCGTCGAGCCGGCGGAAGACCGGCGACGCGGTCACCTTCGTGGTCACGTAGAGGTCGCCGTTCGGGCCGCCGCGCGGCCCCGCCTCGCCTTTGCCGGCGAGCCGGATCCGGGTGCCGTCCTTGACCCCGGCCGGGACGTTGACCTTGTAGCGCTTGCTCTGCTGGGTGGTGCCGGAGCCGCCGCAGGTGGGGCAGGGGGTCTCGATGATCTCGCCGCTGCCGCCGCACTGGGGGCAGGGCTGGGAGATCGAGAAGAAGCCCTGGTTCTGCGGATCGATGCCGCGGCCTTCGCAGCGCGGGCAGGTGATCGGCGAGGTGCCCGGAGCGGCGCCGGAGCCGTGGCAGGTCTCGCAGCGTTCCTGCTTCGGCACGGTGACGCTGATCTGGGTCCCGTCGATCGCCTGGTCGAAGTTGAGGTGGACCTCGGTCTCGAGGTCGCGACCGCGCACCTGCCGACTCTGGGCGCGGCCGCCGCCGCGGTTGAAGATGCCGGAGAAGATGTCGCCGAGGTCGGCGCCGAAGCTGCCCTGCTGGGCGCCGCCGCCCCCGCCGAAGGGGTTGCCGCCGCCGAACGGGCCACCTTGGCCGCCGCCGAAGCCGCCGAAGGCCGGGCCCGCGTCGTACTCCTTGCGTTTCTCGGGATCGCCGAGGACGTCGTGCGCGGCCGAGATCTCCTTGAACTTTTCCTCGGCCTCTTTGTCGCCGGGGTTGCGGTCAGGGTGGTACTGGCGCGCCAGTTTCCGGTACGCCTTCTTGATCTCGTCCTCGCTCGCGTCCTTCTTGACGCCGAGGGTCTTGTAGAGCTCGTCTGCCACTTCTCTCGTCTTCTCTTCCTTAAGCGGCCACCACGACCATCGCGGGGCGGATCAGCTGCCCCTCGAACCGGTAGCCCTTCTGCATCACCTGGACCACGACGCCCGCCTCGGTGCCCTCGACCTGGACGGTCGAGAGCGCTTCGGCGAAGTTCGGGTCGAACTTCTCGCCCTGCGGGTCGACGACCTCGACCCCGCTGCGGCCGAGCGTCTCCCGCAGGTTGCGGAAGACGAGCAGCACGCCGTGGGCGAGCGCGTCCTCGGAGTCGCCCTCCGGGTCGAGCCCGGCGGCCTCCAGGGCGCGCTCGAGGTCGTCGAGCACTCCGACGACGCCCCGCGCCACCTCGACCTTCCCCCGCAGCGCCGCGGCCTGGACCTCCGCCGCCATCCGCTTGCGGTAGTTCTCGAAGTCGGCCTGCGCCCGGCGGGCCAGTTCGAGGTACTCGTCCCGTTTGGCCTCGGCCTCGGTCAGGAGGGCGGCCAGGTCTTGCTCGACCGCACCTCCGTCCGCGGCACCTCGGTCCTCACCCGCTCCCGAAGGAGTCAGATTGCGATCGGGATCGGGTGAGGACTGGCTCGCATCAACCGGCATGTCCTCCGCTTCGCGTCCGGGCATGCCGGGCGAGTACTCGGGCCGCTCGGTCATTTACTTGTCCTCGTCCACGACTTCGGCGTCGACGATCTCCTCGTCATCAGCCGTTGCCGTCGTGCCGTTCTCGCCGCCATCACTCGCGGTCTGCGCCTCGGACTGGGCCTGGGCGTAGAGTGCCTCGGAGGCGGTGGTCATCACCGCGGTCAGCGCCTCGGTCTTGGCCTTCACCTCGTCCAGCGAGCCCGAGTCGAGCGTCGCGCGCACGTCCTTCACGGCCGCGTCGATCTGGTCCTTGGTGCCCTGGTCGAGTTTGTCGCCCGCGTCGGAGACGACTTTCTCCGCCTGGTAGGCCGCGTTCTCGCCGATGTTGCGGGCCTCGGCCAGCTCACGCTGCTTGCGGTCCTCCTCGGCGTGCGCCTCGGCGTCGGTGACCATGCTCTGGATTTCCTCGTCGGAGAGGCCGGAGCCGGATTTGATCTCGATCTTCTGCTCGGCCCCGGTGCCTTTGTCTTTGGCGGTCACCGAGATGATCCCGTTGGCATCGATGTCGAAGGTGACCTCGATCTGCGGGATGCCGCGCGGCGCCGGCGGGATGCCGGTGAGCTGGAATTTGCCCAGGCTCTTGTTGCCCGAGGCCATCTCGCGCTCGCCCTGGAGGACGTGGATCTCCACCGAGGGCTGGTTGTCGTCGGCGGTCGAGAAGACCTCCGACTTCTTCGTCGGGATCGTCGTGTTGCGCTCGATCAGCTTCGTCATCACGCCGCCTTTGGTCTCGATGCCGAGGGTCAGCGGGGTGACGTCGAGCAGCAGCACGTCCTTGACGTCGCCGGCCAGCACGCCCGCCTGGATGCCGGCGCCGATCGCGACGACCTCATCCGGGTTGACGCCCTGGTGGGGCTCCTTGCCGGTCAGCTCCTTGACCTTCTCCCGCACCGCGGGCGAGCGGGTCATGCCGCCGACCAGGACGACGTGGTCGATCGACGCGTCGGCGTCGTCGAGGGCACGTTTGACCGGCCCGACGGTGCGGTCGAGCAGGTCCGCCGTCAGCTCGTTCAGCTTCGAGCGGCTGAGCTTCATGTCGAGGTGCTTGGGCTGCCCCTCGACCGCCGTGATGAACGGCAGGTTGATCTGCGTCTCCTGCGTCGAGGAGAGCTCGATCTTCGCTTTCTCGGCCGCCTCGTAGAGGCGCTGCAGCGAGTTCTTGTCGGCCGCGAGGTCGACGCCCTGGTCGCGTTTGAACTCGGCGACCAGCCACTCGACGATCGCTTTGTCCCAGTTGTCGCCGCCCAGGTGGTTGTCGCCGGCGGTCGCTTTCACCTCGAAGACGCCGTCGCCGATTTCCAGCACCGACACGTCGAAGGTGCCGCCGCCGAGGTCGAAGACGAGGATCGTCTGGTCGGCTTTCTCTTTGTCGAGCCCGTAGGCCAGGGCGGCCGCGGTCGGCTCGTTGATGATGCGCTTGACCTCGAGGCCGGCGATCTTGCCGGCGTCGGTGGTGGCCTGGCGCTGGTCGTCGTTGAAGTAGGCGGGGACGGTGATGACCGCGCTGTCGACCGTCTCGCCGAGCTTCGCTTCGGCGTCGGTCTTCAGCTTCTGCAGGATCATCGCGCTGATCTCCGGCGGGCTGTACTGCTTGCCGCGCACGTCGACGCGCACGTCGCCGTTCGGTCCCGCCACGACCTTGTACGGGACGATCGTCTCCTCCTCTTTGACTTCGGACTCCTTGCGGCCCATGAAGCGCTTGATCGAGAAGATCGTGTTCTCGGGGTTCATCACCGCCTGGCGTTTCGCGACCGTCCCGACCAGGCGCTCACCGCTCTCGGTGAAGGCGACCACGGACGGGGTGGTGCGACCACCCTCGGCGTTCTCGAGAACGGTCGGCTCCCCGCCCTCCATGACGGCGACGCAGGAATTGGTCGTTCCCAGGTCGATTCCGATCGTTTTTGCCACTTTTGCTGCTCCCTCCAGGGGTTTCGTTGTCTAAGCCTAAGAAATCTAAGTGGCAGTATGGCAGATTTCTCGCGAGGTCTCAAGCCCCCACCCGGTGAGTTCGCACTTGACCGCGAATAGCGCGGGAAAGTGCGAACGCGAGTAGGTTGGAAGTGGGCAACGAGGCGGGAGGGCCTCGCAAATTGGTCCGGCAGGGCCATCGACAATTGGAGGAGATGTCTTGATCCACGCCCATCCGCGCCCGCGCCTCGTCGCGCCGGTGCTGCTCGGCCTGGCGCTGCTCGGGTCGACGCTGCTGATCGCCCCGTTCGGCGCCGCGGCGAAGCCGCAGGCGAGCAAGTCGAAGCCGACCGAGGTCAAGGTGATGACCCGCAACATCTATCTCGGCGCCGACCTGACGCCGGCGATCGAAGCCAAGGGGGTGAGCGCGTTCACCGAGGCGACCGGCGAGATCCTCCGCCAGGTCACCGCCAACGACTTCCCGGTCCGGGCCAAGGGCCTGGCGAAGGAGATCCGCAGCAAGGAACCGGACCTGGTCGGGCTGCAGGAGGTGGCCGAGTGGCGGACCGGCCCGCCCAGCCTGGAAGCGCTGCTCGGCGGCACCAAGCCGCACGCCGAAACGGTCCGCTACGACTACCTGAAGGAACTGCTGGCGCAGCTGAACAAGGGCAAGAAGCGCTACCGCGCGGCGGTGGTCGAGCCGGAGTTCGACTTCGAAGCGCCCGCCGACGAAAACGGCGTCGCCGGCGACGGGCCGAACGCGCTGATCGCCAATGCCGAGATCAACGGCCGGCTGACGATGCGCGACGTGATCCTGGCCAAGGTCGGGTCCGACGTGAAGGTCACGAAGACGATGAAGGGCCACTACAAGAGCCTCTATTCCGAGGAAATCTCGGGCGCCACGGTGACCGTGACGCGCGGCTGGGCGGCGATCGACGTCTCGGTCGACGGCTCGACCCCGTTCCGCTTCGTCGACACCCATCTCGAATCGTTCGACCCGCAGACGGTCGTGCCCAGCATCCGCGCCCAGCAGGCGGCCGAACTGGTGGCGGCGAACGGCCCGGCGACGAGCAAGCTGCCGGTGATCCTGGTCGGCGACCTGAACTCCGACACGAAGACCGCGGTGCAGCCCGGCGACGGCCAGGCCTATGAAACGCTGGTCAAGGCCGGGATGCGCGAACGCAGCACCTACGAACCGCTCGGCTGCTGCCTCAACACGGCGCTGCTGCCGGTCGGCGACGGCGGCTCCGCCTCGCAGTTCGACCACAAGGTCGATCACATCATGACCCGCGACCCGAAGCAGGTGAAGCTGGTCAACAGCTCGGTCACCGGCCGGTCCCCCCAGAACGGCTTCTGGGACTCGGACCACGCCGGCCTCTTCAGCACCCTGAAGATCTACCCCTAGCGATCCGGCCGATCGGGGTCGGGAGGTCGGTGAGGGAGACGCGCGCCTTCGATCGGAGACGCGCGTCTCCCGTTGCACCTTCAAGTCGTCCGGATCGCGCTCCCTAGGAGCGAAGCCGGATCAGCCGGCGCCGGCGGTGGCGGCGACGAATTCGGCGACTTCTTCCTGCTGGGCGGGATTGAGGATCGCCGGGGGCATGCGGCCCGGGGTCTGCGAGTCGACGCCTTCCTTCTCGGCGTTCAGGACCCGTTCCTTGATCGACTTGATCTCTTCCGGCGTTTCCGCCTGGCCGCTGGTGGCCAGCAGCTCGTCGAGGTCCGGGCCGTAGTTGCCGTCGGTGCCCGCCGCGTAGAGCGTGTGGCAGGTGCCGCAGTTCGTTTCGAACAGGGTCTGGCCCGTTTTCAGGTGCGCCGCGACCTTCTCGTGGCCGGTGTTGGCATCGCCGCTGCCGCGGAAGGCCAACCACGGGATGACCACCGCGAGGACGAAGACCAGGAGGCCGAAAGTGATGAAAGTGCTCTTCTTCATGGAGAGGCGGCGCGGATACTACTTCGCGGCTCACCCAGAGGCGGCCTCGGCCCGGTCAAGGTCCTTGTACCAGGGGCACATCCGCCGCAGCTCGCACTCGCCGCAGCGCGGTTTAGGGCGGCAGAGCGTGCGTCCGTGGCGGATCAGGTTGAGGTGGAACTCGTAGGCGTCCGCGGGCGGCACGATCGCCAGCATCTCGTCGTGGGCGCGCTCGAGCGAGGCTTTCGCCGGGAAGAGGCCGAGCCGGCCGCCCACCCGGTGGATGTGGACGTCGACCGGGATGTCGGGCAGTCCCCAGCTGAAGAGCAGCACGCAGGCCGCCGTTTTGCGCCCCACCCCGGGCAGCGAGAGCAGGTACTCGCGCGACTCCTCGATCGGCGCCGTCTCGGTCCAGTCCAGGTTCGGCTCCTCGCCCAGCCGGCGCAGGATCGCCTGGATCCGCGGCGCCTTCTGCTGGGCCAGGCCGCCCGGCCGGATCGCCTCCTCGAGCTCGGCCACCGGCGCGTCGCGCACCTCGTCCCAGGTCGGGAAGCGCTCCCGCAGCAGGCCGAAGGCGCGGTGGCTGTTGCGATCGTTGGTGTGCTGGGAGAGGATCGTCAGCACCAGCTCGTCGATCGGCGCCCGGTTCGGCTCGTTGACGGGGATTCCGTACATCTCCCGCAGGCGATCGCGGATGGCCAGCACCCGCCGCCTGGCGGGGCGCCGCCAGGGTTTGTTTTCGCGCTTCTTGGGGGAGGTCGGAGACATCTTCAGGCTGCCTGCTTAATGCAGGATTACAATCGAGGTTTCATGTCGCGTGTCCTGTCCGCAATCGGTGACTGGCTTCCCAAGGGATGGGGGGACCTCGGGCGGCAGATCGGGATCCTTGTCCTGGTCGACGTCATCTACGAGCTCGGCCGCGGCCTCGCCGACGGAAGCAAAGCAGTCGCCATGCACCATGGCGCCCAGGTCATCTCCTTCGAGCGCTCCACCCACACCCTCTTCGAGCCGAGCCTGCAGAAGTTCTTCCTCCCCGCCCACTGGCTGATCGAAATCGCCAACTACCTCTATCTGAACGCCCAGTTCTCGGTCGCGATCGTCTTCCTCTTCTGGCTCTACCTCTTTCACAACGACGCTTATTACTTCGTCCGCAACATGTTCGTCGTCGCGATGTGCCTGGCGCTGATCGGCTACGTCGGCTTCCCGACGGCGCCGCCGCGGCTCTTCCCCCAGGACGGCTTTACCGACACGGTGACCAGATACGCAGCCGTCAACAGCGACTCCTCGATCGCCAAGGTCTTCATCAACCCCTACGCGGCCGTGCCGAGCATGCACTGCGCCTTCGCGCTGATGATCGGCGGCAGCGGCTTCGCGGTCTGCCGCCACTGGTGGGCGAAAGCGCTCTGGGCCTGCTGGCCGATCGTCATCGCCTGGGTCGTGATCGTCACCGCCAACCACTACTGGGTGGACTGGGCGCTCGGCTGGCTGGTCGCGATCTCCGCCTTCGCGATCGCCAAAGGCGCGCTGGCGCGCTGGAAACCGGAGGCCTGGGGCTGGCGCACGCAGCCCTCGCGCCACGCCGGGCCGCGGGAGGTCGAGGCCTAGAGGAATCGGCGCCCGCGCCGGCGGGCGCCCCGCGACCCGCTCCTGGCGGGCCGCCCCGGGAACCTCTAGCCTCATGTACAGATGGCATCGACGGCGCCCCCCAGGGCACCCGGCGGCCGCCGCAACGGCCGCCCCGCCCCGCCCCGCAACAGCCAGGAGCTGCGCGCGTACGCCCGCGACCGCCTGATCGAGTCGCGGCTGACGCCGAACGCGATCTCGCTGATGGGGCTCTTCGGCAACCTCGTCGCCGCCTTCCTCGTCACCCAGCGGCTCTTCTTCCTCGCCGGGATCGCCTTCATCCTCGGCTCGGTGATGGACACGCTCGACGGCCGCTACTCGCGGATGTCGGGCAAGGGGACGCTCTTCGGCGCCTTCCTCGACTCGACCCTGGACCGGATCGAGGAGGGGATCGTGATCGCCGCCGTCGCCGGCTACTTCGCCACGCGCGGGGAAGACTTCGCCGCCGCGATGTGCGTGGTCGCCGTGCTCGGCTCGCTGATGGTCTCCTACACGCGGGCCCGCGCCGAGGCTCTGGGGGTCGAGTGCAAGGTCGGATTGGCCACCCGCCCGGTGCGCGTGGTGCTACTTTCGATCGGCCTGATCTTCGCGAAGGGAGCCGGGATCGGGGACTTCGAACTCCTCGCCCCGGCCATCTACGTGATCGCCGCGCTGACGATCTTCACCGTCTTCCAGCGCGTCTGGCACGTGCGCAACGAACTCACCCGGATGGACGCCGAGGCGGTCGCCCGCGACGAGGGCGGCGCGGAGGCCCTGTAACCAGTAAAGGCGCCGGGTGTCCTTTCCCACTCAGCGCGATCCAGCAGGAGGAACCGAAAGACTTATGAGTGAGAACAACGGCAGCGGCGAGAGCAAGGTCCGCGTAGCGATCGTCGGGGTCGGCAACTGCGCCAACTCCTTCATCCAGGGCGTCCACTACTACAAGGACGCCGACCCGAGCGAGGAAGTCCCCGGGCTGATGCACGTCGACCTGGGCGGCTACCACGTCCGCGACGTCGAGTTCGTCGCCGCCTTCGACATCGACCAGGAGAAGGTCGGCAAGGACCTCTCCGAGGCGATGTGGTCGGGCCAGAACGACACGATCAAGTTCGCCGAGGTGCCGCACATCGGCGTCACCGTCCAGCGCGGGATGACCCACGACGGGCTCGGCAAGTACCTGAAAGAGAAGATCACCAAAGCGCCGGGGGAAACCGTCGACGTGGTCAAGGTGCTCAAGGACGCCAAGGCGGACGTGCTCGTCTGCTACCTGCCGGTCGGCTCCGAGGAGGCGACCAAGTGGTACGTCGAACAGGCCCTCAAAGCCGGCGTCGGCGTCGTCAACTGCCTGCCGGTGTTCATCGCCCGCGAGGACTACTGGGACAAGCAGTTCGAGGAGGCCGGTCTGCCGATCATCGGCGACGACATCAAGAGCCAGGTCGGCGCGACGATCGTCCACCGCCAGCTCGCCCGCCTCTTCCACGACCGCGGCGTGCGCCTCGAGCGGACCTCGCAGCTGAACGTCGGCGGCAACATGGACTTCTACAACATGCTCGAGCGCGAGCGGCTCGACTCGAAGAAGATCTCGAAGACCAACGCGGTCACCTCGATCATGGGCCACGAGCTGCCCGACGAGAACGTCCACGTCGGCCCGTCCGACTACGTGCCGTGGCTGACCGACCGCAAGTGGGCGCACATCCGGCTCGAGGGCAAAGCCTTCGGCGACGTGCCGCTGACCGCCGAGCTGAAGCTCGAGGTCTGGGATTCGCCGAACTCGGCCGGCGTCGTGATCGACGCGGTGCGGCTGATCAAGCTCGCCCTCAACAACGGCATCTCGGGCCAGCTCGACGGCCCGTCCAGCTACCTGATGAAGAGCCCGCACTCGCAGCGTCCCGACGACGAAGCGCGGGAACTGACCGAGGAATTCATCGAGGTCAACGCCCGCGGCGCCCGCGACTCGGCCGCCGCCCAGCAGAACTAGCTCTCGGTCAGAGGAGCCTCATAGGAGCCCGCTTCGGCGGGCTCCTATTGTTTGGCACCAGACGTGCCTTCGCCCGAGCCACTGACGATCGCCCAGGTCTCGCCGCACCGGCGGACGACCCGCAAACCGGTCAACCAGTTCGTCGCGGCGCTGAGCGAGGAGCTGGCGCGGCGCGGCCACCGGGTGGTGCGGATCGGCAGCGGCGAGCCGGTCAAGCGGCCGCTCGTCGCCCGTCCCTACGACATCGTCCACGTGCACGAGCCGTTCGCGCCGAGCGTCTCGGCGGCGGCCCTGCGGCACTCGCTCTCGCTCAACGTCGCCACCTTCCACGCGCCGCAGGAGCGGGTGCTCTCGACCCAGGTGGCGCGGCCGCTGGTCGAGGTCTTCTTCGGCCGCATAGATGCGCGCACCGTCACCAGCGAGGCGACCGGGAAGCTCTTGGAGCGCTACTTCCCGGCGAGCTACGAGCTGGTCGAGCCGGCGGGCGAGGGGCGCGACTGGGCGGCGGTCGCCGACTCCTTCGAAGCGATCTACCGGCGAATCCTTGGCCGTCGCCACGACCCGACCGGGAACCCGGCGTTGCGGGCGAAGCTGGCGGGGCGGCCGCTGATCGAGGTCGACCTGCACATGCACACCGACCACTCCAAGGACTGCGCCACGCCGGTCGAGGTGCTGCTGCAGACGGCGCGCGACCGGGGCCTGGGGGCGATCGCGATCACCGACCACAACGAGGTGTCCGGGGCGCTCGAGGCGGCGGAGATCGCGGCCGGGATGGACGACCTCAAGGTGATCGTCGGCGAGGAGATGATGACCGCCGAGCAGGGCGAGGTGATCGGCCTCTTCCTCGAGGAGAAGATCCCCAAGGGGCTGTCGATGGCGGAGACGATCGCGGCGATCCGCGAGCAGGGCGGGATCGTCTACGTGCCGCACCCGTTCGACCGCTTCCACTCGGTACCCGACTACGAGCACCTGCTCGACATCGTCGAGGAGGTCGACCTGCTGGAGGTCTTCAACCCGCGGGTGATGCTGACCGCCTTCAACGAGGAGGCGGTGCGCTTCGCGGGCAAGTACCGGATCGTCCCGGCGGCCGGTTCCGACTCCCACGTGGCCCAGGGACTGGGCAGCGTGCGGCAGCGGATCCACGACTTCGACGGGCCGGCCGAGTTTCTCGAGGCGATGCGGGACGCCGATATCACCCGCAAACACAAGAACCTGGTCTACGTCCAGACGCTGAAGTTCCTGCAGACGACCGGCCGGCCGAAGGCGCCGAAAAAGCGCGTCAGCAACGCGAAACCGGCGCGTGGGGGGCGCCCGCGGCGGCCCGCGACCGGGCGCCGATCGGCCGGCAAGAGCTGATGCACGCCTCGCGTCGCGAAGGAGCCGTGTCGACCTCGTCAAAGAAGCCGGGACAGATGCATTCCACCGACGACGAGATCCGCGAGAAGTATCTAGAGAGGGCGATCCGCGAGCTCAACCAGATGAGCCGCGAAATCCTCGATTGCCCCTACTGCCCGCGAGGCAAGCTGATGCCGGTGCTCGGCAGCGGCCACCCGCAGGCCGACGTCTTCATGCTCAAGCACTCGCCGCTCTCCTCGGAGATCGAGGAGGGGGTCGCCTTCTACGGCCGCTCCGGCAACGCGCTGATGAAATCCTTCAAACGGCTGGGGATCGATCCGCTCGTCGTCTACGGCACGCTCTGCGTCAAGTGCCCGGTGGCCGAGCCCGACCTGGCGCCGCAGGAGTGCGTCGCCCGCCTGGTCGAGGAGATCGCGATCGTGCAGCCGAAGATCGTCGTCGTGATGGGCGAGCCGAGCCTGCGGATCCTCAACGGCCTCCAGGTGCCCCTCTCCCGCCCGATCGAGCAGCGCGAGGGCGAGATCCAGGCCTTCACCCCCACCATCGACGCCCTCTACGTCCCCGACATCGACGAAAGCCTCGACGAAGAGGGCGCCAAGCAGCGCTTCTGGCGAGCATTCCGCATGCTCGGCAAGTGGTACGAGGACTTGCCGCCGTACTAGGGGGCGGCGGTTGCATCCGCACGCGCGGATGACGCGCTCGGCCTGCGCATCGCGGCACCCACCTCCTCGCGAATAGCTGGGCTATTCGTTCGTCGGCGTTCGCCCCGCTGCTTGCCCGCTCGCGCCCCCGCACGCACGTCTGCGGCCCGCCGCCCCCTAGTCCGGCGGCCGCCGTACTAGGGAGCGGTCGGTGAGTTCGCAGAAAGCCGCGCCAGGCGCGGGAAAGTGCGAACGCGCTCGGCGCTGCGGTCAGGCAGAAGGGGCGGCGGCGGTGGCTACTGCCGTCATCGCGTCGACCGTGGCGCTGGCGAGGGCGCGGACGACGATCGTGTCGTAGGCCTTGTACTCGGCGAGGGCGGCCTGGGTGGCCACCGCGTCGGGGGCGGCGATGCCGACGGTGCCCTCGGGGGCACCGAGGCGGGCGAAGTGGTCGATGTAGCCCTTGTGGAGGTTGCGGTAGAAGGATTCCTCCTTGGCCAGGCGCTCGGCGGCGTCGGGGCCGACGGCGGTGCGGACGTAACCCATGACGGGGGGCGTCTCGCGGCGGGAGTCGGCGGCGCCGGCCTCGACCAGCTCGCGTTTGCCGGCGGCGAAGTCGGGGGTCATCCAGTTGAAGAAGGCGCCGTCGTAGGCGGAGCCGGCGAGGCGGCACATGCGCGGGCCCATCGCGGCGAGGACCAGTTTCACCCCGGGGAGCTTCTCGCGCAGTCCCGGCAGCGCCTCGCGCATCGCCGTGTAGGGCTGCTTCGAGAAGCCGGCGCCGACGCCGAGCCAGAGCTTGCCCGGGTCGAGCCCGAGGCGGTCGATGTCGGCGGCGATCACCTCGGCCGGCTGGCGGTCGAGGGCAATCACGCCGACCCCGAGGTCGAGCGTCGGCGCTCCCTTGGCGAACGCGGCCAGCGTCTCCAGGCCTTTGGCGCCGGGATGGTCGTTGGACCAGATCGAGTCGTAGCCGAGCTCGGCGACGCGCTCGGCGAGCGGGACGCAGACCTCCGGGTCGAGGCCGCCGGTGACTCCGAACGCGCGGCCCATCAGGCGCCGCTCTCCGCCGCCGCGCTGCCCTCGGCGGCCGCGACCCCGTAGGCCGCCCCGGACGCACTCGGCGCGCTCGGCCCGACCTTCTCCAACAGCGCCACGCACTCGATGTGGGGGGTCTGGGGGAACATGTCGACCGGCCGCACGCGGCGCAGCTTATAGCCGGCCTCCTCGAGCTGGGCCGCGTTCGGCGCCAGCGTCGTCGGGTTGCAGGAGACGTAGACGATCTTCTGCGCCTCGCACTCGATCAGCCGGCGGACGATTTTCTGCGAGAGCCCCGCCCGCGGCGGATCGACGACGACGACGTCCGGCCTGCCCGCCTCCTCGAGCAGCGGCCGCATCCCGGTGCGCGCGTTGGCGGCGACGAACTTGGCGTTCTCGATCTTGTTGCGGCGCGCGTTGCGCTCGGCGTCGGCGATCGCCTCGGGGACGATCTCCAGTCCCCAGACCTCGCCTGCCGAGCGCGCCATCGTCAACCCGATCGTGCCGATGCCGCAGAAGAGGTCGAAGACGCGCTCGCGTCCGGAGAGGCCGGCGAATTCCTCCGCCACCTCGTAGAGGCGCTCGGCCTGCTCGGTGTTGGTCTGAAAGAAGGCGCCGTGGGACATCTCGAACTTGAGCCCGCAGAGCTCCTCGTGCAGGCGCTCTTCGCCGAGCGCCCCGGTCGGCCCGTCGGTGCCGCCGCTGTCGCCCTCGATCGTCGTGTGGAGGTCGACCGGCGGCCGCGGGAAGCGCGTCGCGGTGGTCACCAGGCGGGTCTGGATCTGGCCGGTCCGCCGCCCCTCGCGGACGACGAGGTTGCGCAGCACGCCGCGCCGCGCGGCGCCGTCGTAGGCGGCGATGTCCTCCATCCGCGCCCATTCGCGCACCCCGTTGCGGGCCGCGTTGCCCGGTTCCGAGGCCAGCTTGCAGTCGTCGACGTTGACGATCAGGTCCCAGCGGCCGCGGGCGTGGAAGCCGAGCGCGACGCCTTCGTCGGCGGTGCCGACACCGCCGGTCCCGAACGAGTACTCGAGCTTGTTGCGGTAGCGCCACTCTTCGACGGCGGGGACGATCGGCTCCATCTCGAAGTCGTCGAGCCCGCCGATCCGCCGCAGCGCGTCCTCGACCTGGGCCTGCTTCTCGGCCAGCTGGCGCGCGTAGGCGAGCCCCTGCCAGGGCGCCCCGGGGCAGGGCTCGCCGCCGTGGACGCAGCGGTCCTCGAGCCGGTCGGCGCCCGGCCGCAGCAGCTCGACGGCGCGCGCCTCGGCGAAGCGCTTCTTGCCTTTCGTCACCTCGGCGAGCACGCGGTCGCCCGGCAGCCCGCCGGCGACGAAGACGACGAAGCCGTCGGCGCGGGCGACCCCGCGCCCGCCGAAGGCGAGCGAATCGATCTCCACCTCGAGCCGCTCGCCGCGGCGCGGCGCCTTCCTCGGCGCCGCGTCAGTGCTGGTCGCGCTCTCCACTAAGGCAGTTTCCTGCGCGCCTGGCGGACCAGTTTCTCCAGCTCGGAGAGCAGCGCGTCGGTCTGTTTGCGACCGCGTTTGAGCAGCTCGCCGATCATCTTCTCGGCGTCGCCGTGGGTCATCCGGCCGCGCTTCACCGCATCGTCGACGACCTCCTGGATCCGCTCGCGGCTGAGCGTGACGCTGTGCTCGAGCGACTCGCGCAGCTGGGCGATGCCGATGTCGAGGCTGGGTGCCCGCGGGGCGCGTTTTTTCGCCGCCGTCCCTTTTTTGGCCGCTTTGTCGCCCGCTTCGGATGCCGATTTTTTGCCGGTCGCTTTTTTCGCTTTCGCTTTTTTGGCAGTAGGTTTTTTCGCCGCTTTTTTCGGTTTCGCTTTTTTCGCCGCTGCCGGTTTGGCGTCTTTCTCGTCAGCCATCAAGGCCCCCTAAGTTCGTCACCGTTGCCGAGTTCGACTGCTACCCACGCGTCGAATATCTCAATTTGCGAGCACCGGCGGGTCCTCTCTGGCGAAGCGGGCCTCGACCGGCGCGTGGTCGGAGAGCCGCAGGGCCTTGCCGTCGAGCGGCAGCTCGCGCTTCTCCGCCGGCCATTGCGCCGGCGCCGCGACGACCTCGAGGCCGCGCGCCAGCACGTGGTCGATCGCCTTCGGCCCGGTCACCGGGGACGCCAGGCCGAACTCCTCGGCGAGCCGGGCGAAGAGCTCCGGGTCCTGGGCCGGGCGCAGGTTGAGGTCGCCACCGAAGATCAGCGGTGCGTCCCCGGCCCAGTCGCTCGCCGCCCGGGCGGCCCGCAGCACGTCCTCGACCGCCAGCGGTGGTCGGTCGTTGGTCGCGTGCAGGTTGGCGACGCAGACGCCGGAGGCGGTGCGGGTGAAGGCCATCGCGCGGCGCTCCGGCTCGCCCTCGTGGATCGCCAGCTCGCGCCGCTCGGCGATCCCGCCGAGCTTCCCCGGCACCCGCACCAGGGTCGTGTTCGAGCCGCCCTCGCCGCTGGCGATCAGGTCCGGGTTCTGCCGCGCCAGCAGCGCCCGCCAGAAGCCGAGCTCGTTGCGCGAGGTGAAGACCCGGTGGTACTCGGCGCCGGCGGCCCGCGCCAGCGGCCCGGCGAAGCGCGGCGGGCACTCCTGCAGCATCGCCACGTCCCAGGCCGCCGAGGCGAGCAGCGCCGCGAACTCCGCGGTCAGGTCGCGGTTGACCTGGACGTGGGTCTCGTTCGACTCGTCGATCCGGAAGAAGCGCGAGCGCAGGCTGCGCAGCTCGAGATCGGGGGGGAAGTCGCGACCGTGGAAGAGGTTCCAGCAGAGGACCGTCAGCTCCATCGGCGATCTCCCGGGAGGGTGGCGGCGGGCGGCATGCCCGTAGTATCGGCGCCTTGAAGCGAGACTTCCTCACCGGCGAAGAGTTGGGCGCGTTCGAGCTGGAGCGACTGCTCGATCGCGCCGTCGACCTCAAAGCGGGGCGCGACCCGAGTCGCGACGGCGGCCGCCTCGGTGCCCGGTCGCTCGCCGGCAAGAGCGTCGCCCTCGTCTTCGAGTTCCCCTCGACCCGCACCCGGATCTCCTTCGACGTCGGCGTGTACGAGCTCGGCGGCCACCCGGTGGTCCTGCGCGGCGACGAAATGCAGCTCTCGCGCGGCGAGTCGATCAGCGACACGGCCAACGTCCTCTCGCGCATGGTCGACGCGGTCGTGATCCGCTCCTCTTCCCACCAGCGGGTGGTCGAGCTCGCCTCCGTCGCCACCGTCCCGGTGGTGAACTCGCTGACCCCGCTCCACCACCCCTGCCAGGCGATCGCCGACCTGCTGACCCTGAAGGAGCGCTTCGGCGACCTCTCCGGCCTTCGCCTCGCCTACGTCGGCGACGGCAACAACGTCGCCCGCTCGCTGGCGATCGCCGGGGAGCTGGCCGGGGTCGAAGTCGTCGTCGCCGCCCCCGCCGACTACCAGTTGGAGGAGACCCACGGGGTGAAGCTGACCAACGACCCGCGCGCCGCGGCGGACGGTGCCGACGTCCTCTACACCGACGTCTGGGTCAGCATGGGCGACGCGGACGAGGAGCGCCGCCGCCGCGATCTGGCGCCGTTCCGCCTCGACGCCGACCTGCTCGCCGCCGCCAAGGACACCGCGATCGTCATGCACGACCTCCCCGCCCACCCCGGCGACGAGATCACCGCCGAGGTCCTCTACGGGCCGCAGTCGGTCGTCTTCGACCAGGCCGAGAACCGAGTCCACGCGCAGAAGGCGCTGCTCGAGCTGTTGCTGGGGTGACAGGACGGGGGACGGTTCCCCCGCATTGACGGGGGAGGGCTCCCCCGAATTGCATCTCGCTATCCTCGTTGACCGCCGCGGAGGCATCGGCCCGCCGACGGCGAACGAGTCTCGAGATGCCCTGCAGCCGGCCGTCTGAGGCGGAAACCCGCTGTTTGAGCGGAATCCCGGTACCATTGAGGCATACGCAAGAGTTTTGGAGCGGTCAACCACGAGAGGAAATGGCGGAATGTCGCCCGTAGACACTGAGCAGCAGGACCCTTCGGCGCGCGTCGTGAGCGCGCTGGTCGACGATGCGGCGGAGCGCCTCGCCGCGGCGGGGATCGATACCTCGCGCGAGGACGCTGAAGCGATCATCGCGGACGTGCTCGGTGTGAAACCCGAGGAGCTCGGCGACGACGTCGCCGTCTCCGCCGAGGCCGCCGCCGACATCGAGGCGAAGGTGAAGCTGCGCGTGGAACGCCAGCCGCTCGCCTACGTGCTCGGCAAGGCGCCGTTCCGCGACCTGGAGATCGCCGTCGACGGGCGCGTGCTGTGGCCGCGCAAGGAGACCGAGCTGCTGGTCGAGGTGGGGGCGCAGCTGCCGCAGGGCGCCCGCGTCCACGAGGTCGGCACCGGCTCCGGCGCGATCGCGCTGGCGCTGATGTCGGAGCGGCCGGACCTCGTCATCACCGCCTCGGACCTCTCCGAGGAAGCGGTCGAAGCCGCGCGTGAGAACGCCGAGCGGCTGGGGCTCGACCTCGACGTGCGGGTCGCCCGCGGCCTGCCTGACGACCTCGGCGACGTCGACCTGGTGATCGCCAACCTGCCGTACATCAGCGACGAGACGATCGACCAGCGCACGCCGGAGATCCACGCCGAGCCGCTGATCGCGATCACCGCCGACTGCGGCCCGGACGGCCTCGGCGTGATCCGCGGGCTGATCGCGGAAACGCCGTCGGGCACGCGGATGGCCCTCGAGCACGACACCCATCACGGCCCGGCGATGCAGGAACTGCTGGACGAGGCGGAAACGCTGCGCGACTACGAGGGCAACGAGCGGGTCAGCGTCGGCCTGGCGCCGTGACGGACGAGCTTGCGGGCGGACCGGCGGCCGACGAGGCCGGCGCGACGAACGAGGAGCGGGTCGCCGCCGGCGACCGCTCCGCCGACACCTCCGGCGCGAGCGAGGCGAAGCGCCGCGCCAAGGTGGAGCGGCTGCGCGAGGAAGGGATCAACCCTTACCCGCACAGCTTCCTGCCGCGCGACCACGCCGCCGACATCCTCGCCGCGCACGATCCGGCGGCGCTGGAGGAGGGCGAGCACCCGGAGTTCCGCTACCGGGTGATGGGCCGGGTGACCGGCAAGCGCGGCCACGGCAAAGTCGTCTTCTTCGACATCCGCGACGTCAGCGGCCAGGTCCAGGCGTTCGCCCGCCGCGACAAGCTCGGCGAGGAGGCCTTCGAGCGGATCGAAGCGCTCGACCTGGCCGACATCGTCGGCGTCGAGGGCGTCCTCTACGTGACCAAACGGGGCGAGCTCGCGGTCAGCGTCGACACCTGCACGCTGCTGGCACCGGCGCTGAAGGACCCGCCCGACCTCTTCCACGGGATCAAAGACCCGGAGGTGCGCTACCGGCAACGGGAGCTGGACCTGATCGCCAACGAATCGTCACGGGAGATCTTCAAGAAGCGCTCCGAGCTGACCTTCGCGATCCGCGACTACATGCACGAGCACGGCTGGGTCGAGTTGGAAACGCCGATCCTGCAGCGGCTCACCGGCGGCGCCGCGGCGCGGCCGTTCGTCACCCACCACAACGCGCTCGATCGCGACCTCTTCCTGCGGACGGCGACCGAGCTCTACCTGAAGCGGGCGATCGTCGGCGGCTTCGAGGACGTCTACGAGTTCGGCAAGTTCTTCCGCAACGAGGGGATGTCGCCGAACCACAACCCCGAGTTCACGATGCTCGAGATGTTCGTCGGCGGGGCCGACTGGATCGGCGTGATGGAGTTCCAGGAGAACCTCGTCTCGACCGTGGTCGAGAAGGTGATGGGGACGACCGTGGTCGAGCGCGACGGGGTCGAGATCGACTTCAAGGCGCCCTGGCCGCGGGTCGTGCTGCGCGACGAGATCCTCAAGGAGACCGGCGTCGACATCTACGCGGCGAGCCGCGACGAGCTGGCCGAGGTGGTCGGCGAGGACGCCGGCCCCGACGACGACTGGGCCGGCCTGGTCGACACCCTGCAGGGCAAGGTGGTCGAGCCGAAGCTGATCCAGCCGACCTTCATCACCGTGCTGCCGATCGACATCTGGCCGCTGGTCAAGAAGCACCCCGCCGACCCGAAGGTGTGCGAGGCGTTCGACGGGATCGTCGCCGGGCTCGAGATCCTCGGCGGCGGGACCGACATCAACGACCCGGTCGAACAGCGCGAACGGTTCGTCGGCCAGCGCGAACGCCAGGAGAGCGGGGCGGAGGAGGATCCGCACCCGACCGACCTCGAGTTCGTGCGGGCGCTGGAATACGGGATGCCGCCGGCGAGCGGCGTCGGCCTCGGGATCGACCGCCTGCTGATGATCATGACCGGGGCGAAGACCCTCCGCGACGTGATCATCTACCCGGCGATGCGCGAGCGGTCTGAGGCCGTATAACCGGCGCGCTGCCGCACCGTCGGCTCCGCGTCGTGCAAAAGCACTGCCGCTCCGCCGCCGGCACGCCATCGCTTGGTTCTACGGCCTCAGATCGATCTCAATAGTCCGCCATCTATGGGGATCGTCGTGCCGGTGATGTAGGCGGCGCGGTCGGAGGCGAGGAAGGCGACGAGGTCGCCGAACTCCTCCGGGGTGCCGAGGCGGCCGGCGGGCACCGTTTCGCGGGCGCTGCGTTCCGCGTTCTCCATCGAGCCCTCGTTGGCGGCGAGCCGGTCGGTGGCGAATTTGCCGGTGACGATCGTGTTGATCGTGATCCCGTCGGCGGCGACCTCCCGCGACAGCGTCTTCAGGAAGCCGACCGCGGCCTGGCGGACCGAGTTGGAGATGGCGAGGGTGGGGACCGGCTCGACGGTCGAGTTGGAGCCGACGTTGACGATCCGTCCCCAGCCGCGCTCCCTCATGCCGGGGAGGACGCCTTCGACCAGGACCCGCACCCCGAGCACCAGCGAGCGGTAGGCCGCCTCCCACTCCTCGATCGGGTTGTCGAGCGGTCCGCCCGGCGGCGGCCCGCCGGTGTTGGCGACGAGGATGTCGATCGGGCCGAGTTCGGCCGCGACCTCGCCGGGGAGGTCGGCGAGCCGGTCGAGGTCACCGGCGTCGGCGACGAAGGGGGTGACGTGCCCGTCGAGCTCTTCGACCGTGGCGTCGAGCCGCTCGCGGCTGCGGCTGGCGATCGCCACCTTGGCCCCCTCGCGGGCGAGCCCGGCGGCGATGCCCTTGCCGAGTCCCTTGGAGGCGCCCATGACGAGGGCGACGCGTCCGTCGATGCCGAGGTCCATGGGCGGGAGCCTATGGGGCGGGCGCCGTCGGCCCGGCGACGCTCATGGCGCCAGGCGCTCGAGCACCTCGCCGTCGGCGGCCACCGCGAGGACCGTGGGGACGACGGCGATGCCGTACTTGCGGGCGAGGTCGGGGCGTTCGCGCACGTCGAGCTTGACCAGCGGCTCGGGTTCGCCGTCGAGCCGCCGCTCCCACTCCTGGCACTCCGAGCAGAGCGGGTGGGTGAACTCGACGAAGACCTTCTCTCCGGTGGTCGTGGGGAGGTCGTCGGTGTCGATCCGGTCGTGGTGGCGGGGGGAGATGCCGCGCAGGCGGGCGGAGAGCTTGTAGATCTCGCAGCCGGTGCAGAAGTTGGTGAGGGCGGCGAGCAGCGCCAGGGCCGCGACCATCGCGCCGAGAACGGTCCCCACCGTCGAGAGCCCGGCCCACCAGGCCACCGCGGCGGCCCCGAGAAACGCCATCCCCATCACGTTGGCGAGCCGCGGCGGCCGCGAGTCCTCCAGCGGCCCCTCGCCGATCCGCGGCTGGATGAATTCGTAATAGATCCGGCACGACAGGCACCACCGGCGACCCATCGTCAGCCCCAGCGCCAGCTGCACCGCCATCAGCGCCCAGAGCACCGGCCACCCGAGCAGCGCCCCGGCCAGCGCGAAGATCCCGACCACGGTCTGGTTGAACCGCGGAGCCCGCGCGTCGATCACCTCCGTATCCCGCCAGGGATCGGCGGTCCGCCCCTTTCCGCTGCCCTCGATGGCCACGCTCATTTCCCAACCGTACCGCTCAACAATCCCCGCCCCGTCGCACTCCCGACCCCCGCAACGCTCAAACCCCCCTGCGCAGCTATCGTTCCGCGTCGAGCGCCCGTAGCTCAGTGGTCAACGGGTCCCTCCGGGGGCCCAAAGAGCGTCGGTCTTTCAAGCCGAAGGTCGCCAGTTCGAATCTGGTCGGGCGCATTCCTCGTAGTTCCGGGCGGTGCCGGGGATGGCCCATTGCAGAGCCAAACCTTCGGTAGTCGACCGGGAGGAGCGTTCCGTCGGTTTCCGGCCGGTTCCGGGGCGTTCCGGGAGATGGTGGCCACATCTTGGTCTCATCGGGCCGGGTCTCGATGGTGTGCGCGGACGCTCTTCGGAGGAAATGAATTGGGTATCTCATCGCGAGTCGGGAACGCCGACGGACCCGAGAATCGGCGACGAGGTCGGCTTTGGCAGGCCGGCGGCTCCCTCTGTGATCCGCTGGCTCGGGACCGGCGGCGGGGAACCGCACGTCGCCGCCACAGCCAAGGGCGCCACGACCGCCCCCAAGCCTCATGTGAGGCCGGAGACCGAGGAGGTCTGCGGGAAGCCATTTGCTCTCGCGGCCCTTAGCTTGCAGTCCGACGACGGCGCAGACGTCGGAGGCGACCGATGCGGGCTGGAACGAATCGCGATCACCTCCCGCCGTCGACATCCTGCCCGACCACCTCGCCCACTCTCCCGACGGACTCGTCACCCGACCCGTCATCACCGATGGGCACTCCTCGCCAGCACCATCCCTTCACCGGAGACCCCACTCACGAGACAGCCGCAGGCGCCCCACCACCGGCCTCTCCTCACCACTGACCTCGACACCCGACAAACTACGAACCCTCCGGTTCCGTGCCTGGGCCGCCCCTTGTCGGTTGGGAAGGTTGTCAAGGTACGAAGGGCCATCTGCACCGCTCCGACCGCCCCTCCGGGCGGCCGATTCTGGCACGGCTTCGCCGTGTGCAGGCCGCCGTTAGGAGGGGCCGGGAGAGGTCTGACCTTCGGTCTCGTTACCGCTAGTTTCGGCCGATCTGAAATCAATCCGAGCCATTTCGCCCTCTCGATTGACAACAGGGGCATGGAACGGAAATTCACCCTGCTCGCTTTCTTCACCGAGCGCAGCCTCGCCACCTACCTCGCCGTTTCGGATCGGACGATCCGCAACTGGATCCGCCGCGGCGAGCTTCCCAGCTACAAGCTAGGCGCTGCCCGTCGCATCGACCCCGCCGACGTCGAGGACTTCCTCGCGAGGCACCGGGACGAGACGGTATGAGGCGCGAGTCGCCGACCAAACGCCGCAATCCATCGGGCCAGACCGTCTGGATCGCGCGCCACGCGGGCCGGGACGGGAAGCGCCATGTCGCCAAGCCGACCTGGAACCGCGGCAAAGGGACCTTTCTCCGTAAGGCAGACGCTCAGCGTGCCATCGACGAGGCCTGCGGACTCTCCGATCGGCCGGACACCGTCGGCGACTATTTCAACACCTGGACCGAGCGCCACCCACGATCGGAACGGACCAACGCAACTAACGAGCATCGGATCAGTCGTCTGACCGACGTAGAGGTCGAGGGCATCCCGCTGAAGGACTGGCCGATGCGCGAGTTGCGCCGGTGCCACGCCCTGGTGCTCGTCGACCACATGCTGAGGACCGAAGGTCGGGCAACCACCGGCGCCGTCGGCATCCTCCGCTCGCTCTCGGCGATGGCCGAGGACGCGATCACCGACGAAGTCTGCGACCTCAACCCGTTCAAGGGCGTCCGCATCCGCGCCAACGATCCAAGGGCGCAGAAGCGGCGCCGCCCGATCCGCGTCTTCAGCTTCGAGGAGATGCACCGCTTCGCGAAGGCGGCAGGTCGCTACGAGGCGCTGGTGCGGACCTTCACCGACACCGGTTTGAGATTGGGCGAGGTGCTGCCTCTACGACTGGAGGACTTCGACGGCCAGACCCTCCAGGTCCGCCGCACTGCGCACGAGGGCCAGATCCTCGAGGGCACCAAGACCGACCATGGCGAGGAGGATACCGGCCGCGTCGTCCCTGTTCCCGCCACGCTCGCCTGGATGCTCGAAGCGCAGATCAACCTCAACGGCCCCGACAGCGAGCTGATCTTCACGACGCCGCGCGGCCGCATGTGGCGGGAGCGGACCTTCTACCGCGACGTCTGGAAGCCGACCCAGGAGGCCTCCGGCCTGGACATCCGCCCCCACACGAGTGCCGCCACTCCTACGTGAGCAACCTTCGCGCCGCCGGCGTCAATGACGCCGATCTGGCCAAGATTGCCGGTCACAGAGTCGAGACGATGTTGGCACGATATGTGCACGCACTTGACGTCGGAGCCGAGCAAATTCGAGCCTCCATTGGCTAATGCGGGGACTAGCCATGAGGGCATATTCGTCCCTCGACTGTTACGAACAAGCCTGAAATGGTGACGAGAGGCGTGACGGTCTACCCAAAAAGCATCGAGAAAGGGTGCCGGGACCTCAGGTCCATGCAATAGAGTTCCAGTAAGTCGACGGATAAAGGAGCACGACGTCAGTCCTCCTCCCGAATCCCGAAGCGGAACACCGATGTCACCGGCCATCGCGGCCGCACACAAAGGAGATGCCTATATGTTTCGCGTCGAGAACGCGGATTTCATCGCGGACAAGCTCGCTTCGGAGCTCTTGCCCGACCAGGAGCAGCGCGAGGTTTATAAGAACGCCGAAGAGGCTGTTGGCCGTCGAATAACGGCAGAAGATTTGGGTTCGACCGGCAGGATCGAGTTCGACGTCGACTGGCCAATGCATGAGCGCACGGGGAAGTGGTTCATCTCCTGCGCCGATGACGGGGACGGGATGTCGCGCTCGGAGCTGACCCGCTACATGACCACCCTGGCAGTGCAGGGCGCCAATCAGAACCAGTCGATCGTCGGCAACCAAGGGATGGGCCTGAAGATCGCGGGTCCAACCCGCCACAAGAATGGGGTTCTGATCCGCTCGCTCAAGAACGGCGAGCGCACCATGGTCCAGGTTGGCTGGAACGGTCACGAGTACGGCCTCATCCCGCTCGGAGCCAACGGCGAGGAGGTCGTCCCCGTCGAGGAGGAGTTGTTTCCGAAGTTCATTCTCGAGCGTGGTTCTGGGACGGTGGTCACCTTCCTCGGCACCGATGACGAGGAGGACACCTTCTTGCCCGGCGGCCGCGCGCGCGGCTGGCTCTTTAAGTACCTTCATCAGCGGTTCTTCAGGCTCTCCGAGGACGGTGTCGAGACGTTTGTCCGGGTGCCGAGCGGAGACTCCGACGACTGGCCACGAAGCCGGGAGGAGGCCGACGCTCGCCAGCGCAAGGAAGGCGGCAAGTCGTTCAATCTCTCCAAGGTCCGTGGCACTGCAGCGATCTGGGACGACGCCGCCAGCCGGCAAGGCGAGGACTACCACGACTCGCTTGAGGTAGCCGGCGAACCCTCGGCGGACATACCGGCCGCGCGAATCCATTGGTGGGTTCTGCCGAGCGGTCCTGGCACCGATGTGTCAACGCGGACGGCGAGCGGCGGCAGTGTCGCCGTTCTTTTCCAGAATGAGCTCCACGATTGGCGAATTTCGAATCAGGCGAACCCTTACTTCGCCCGCATGGGTGTCCTCTTCGGCAAGAACCGGATCGGCTTCGTGGTCGAGCCGCTTGGCACGACGATTGCCTCCGACTTCGCTCGTGCGCATGTCCTGGTCGGTGGCACCCCGGTGTTCGAGTCGGATGCGTGGCTCACTTGGTCCGAGCAGTTCCGCGAGGCTATGCCGGAGAAGATCAAGGAAACGATGGCCGAGGAGCAGGCGCGTCTCGAGGTGGAGGATCCGGATCGTGCGCGGCGCATCCGCGACCGACTGAAGGACGTGATGCAGCTCCTTCGACCACGTCGCTTCAAACGCGACAGTGAGGGGAAACTCATCGCCAGCGGGCCTTCGGTCGCTGGTCCCGGGGCTAACAACGGATCGATGATCGAGAAGCGTGTCGGTCCTGGCCGGCGTCGCAACAGCAGTTCCACGCGTGGGATCGGAGCTGTTCTCACCCAGGTCGAGGGCGCTGATGCCGAGGCGGCCAGTGAGGTCTTCTCTCTGCTCCAGATCTCACCGCAATGGGTGAGTGAGTCCGAGGCCGACTCCTTCGCGCTCGTCCAGGGAGAAGGAAAGGGTCTCCACGATCGCGCCGCTGCCCTCGCTGGCGAGGACGGGGCCACCGCCGGAATCCTCCTGCTGAACCGCGACTTCCGCGGCTATCAGGCGATCCTCGCGACGATCAACGAGTGGGCGAATCCCGACGGCGACGACGACGTCGCCAAGAAGATCGAGACCTTCGCTCAGGAGTGGGTTGAGCAGAAGATGGTAGAGGCGGTCAACGGGTTGCGTCAGCTAGAGAATGGGTCGACTTGGACGGCGACCAACTTCGACGATGCCCTCTCGCCGGTTGCACTCACCGCAGCCTTCATGGCCGACCGATATCACACGCTGCGAGAGGTCAAAAGACAGGTGGGCCCGCTACGTCAGACCGTCGGTGCTTGAGCTTTTTGGCCTGGGAACGCGGACTTCGTCGTCAGCCAGGTCGCCGATTACAGAAGGTGCTGGTCGATCAGCATCTCAACCAGCACGGCCGTTAGCAGCGGCGGCGCGGCATTGCCGATCATCTGGGCAAGCGCACCGCGTCGCTCGACCCCGGAGAAGTCCATGAAGTCCGGGAGGAATTGGAGTCTCGCGGCCTCATGGGGGGTTAGGGTTCGGGCCCGCGACGGATGAACATAGCGACCTTGGCCCATCGATCCGAAGCCGCTGGTGATCGTCTGCGCGGGTCTATCCCAGCGCAGCCGCCCGTACATTGAGCGGTACGAGTGGTCAGAGCGGTGGCAGACGGGTCGCCGTTCATTAGGGAGGTCGTAGGCGTCGTTTTTGAGCAGCCATTTCATTCGTTCACGATTGACTGGCGAGGGAGTGGAGGGTGTGTCAAACGATGACTGGCCCGAGATCGCGGCCAGGTCCTCGATCGCCCAGCGCACATCGCGGACCGCAGTCGAGGGAAGGGCCCACTGGAGGGCGGATTCGCGGGTTGCGACCAGCACGTGCCTGATCCGTCGCTGCGGGACGCCGATGGTCGAGAGGTCGATCTTCCGTTGGGTGACCTTATAGCCGAGCTCCTCAAGCACCGAGGTGCAGCGGGCAACCGAGGAGCGCCGGTCGGCGCCGACCCCCTGCACGTTCTCAACGATCGCGACGCGTGGCTTCAGGATCCGGGCCGCACGTCCGACTGCGAGATAGAGATCGTTTCGCGGATCGTCGTGGCGGGTGTGATTGTTTAGCGCAGAGTGACCCTGGCACGGCGGGCCGGCCAGTAACAGCGAGTTGCAGGCGATCCCGGCGAAGAGCTCCTGCTCGCCGGAGGTGGATGCCGCCCCTACTGACCCCAATGCGTCGGAGAGGTCGGCGGCTACTACGGAGCGCTCGGGAACCCCAAGAGAGGCCCTTAGTACGGACAGCGGGACCTCATCACTGTCGATCGCAACGGCGAGGCCCGCCTTCCTCCCGGCTCGCGAAGCCCCCTCGATCGCGCCGATCGTCAACCCGCCGCAGCCGGAGAAGAGATCGACGATCTCGAAGTCGGCGCCGACCGCTGGGGTGGGTGCTTCGGTGGCGCGTAAGAAGTCGGCATCCAACCGGTCCCGCGTTTGGTCGAAGACTGCGGGGCCCTCGCTGCTTTCGATCACGCCGCTCACCATTTCCCCGTCAGGATCGCAGCCAATCCGGCGGTTGGAAAACTTCTGAAGACGCTCGGGGTTAGTTCGAAGTCGTGCTCCCCGCGGAGGACCACGACATGAGGGCCCAGGCATGCTTCATCGTTGGATTCGGAGGCGGATCCGCTGCGCGACGTAGCATGACCGCATGACCTCCAAACCCAAGGTGGAGGTAGCGCGGGAGCATCTGAGCAAGGCTCAGGAAGAGGCCGCTGCAGGCGATTTGCGGGACGCGGTGCAGTGGAGTTTCGCGAGTCTTGAGGCCGCGATCGACGCGCTGGCGGAGAAGCACGGGATCACCATCGGCGAAAAGCATTGGCGGCGGCGGGATGCGGCGACGGAGCTACTCGGCAAGGGAGTGCTGCCGAAAGACCTCTCCGAGCTGCATCAGCTCCTCAATGAGGAGCGCAAGGCGATGTTCTACGAGGGTGAGGATCCCGACCTTGGCGAGCTCTCCATCGATGATGTGATCAGAGAGGTTGAAACTGCGGTCCGAATGGCCGAGGCTGAATCCGAATGACGACGATGACGAGGACCTGGCAGCAACTGACTCCCCAGAGAGGGGCGCTCGCGCGGCTTGCGCCCGCGGACCCTGACGCCTGGGCGGAGAGGCTGCGGTTCGACCGACAGCGCGCCGCCTCCAACCAGTCGGCGGAACTCGCGGCGATCACCGAGGCGGCGATGGTGCGAGCACGGGACGCTGGCGCCGCGGCCATGGTCCTCTCCGGCTCGACCGCGCGTGGGCGGCGAACCAGGGTGAGCGATGTCGACTATCACGTGATCGGTGCGACCTCGTTGCGCGTGACGGACCTGCCCGCGGACATCGACCTATACGCCGACGACGTCGATCGTTTCTGGGCGAAGCTGCGGAAGGGGGACGACTTCGCCCACTGGTCGGTCTGGTACGGCTGCGTGCTGTTCGACTCCGGCGTCCTCCGCGAGGCCGCGATGTATATCGCCGAGCAGGACCTTTGGCCCGATCCCGACCGGAAGCTCCGGCAGGCCCGTAACGCATTGGGCTTCGCGGAGCAGATCGCCGCGAGCGGCGATTACGGCGCGGCCCTCGAGCAGACGAGGGGAGCACTTTCTCTCGTCGCCCGATGGGTGCTCTTGTCGAGCGACGTTTTCCCCCTGGCGCGCGACGAGTTGGCGGGACAGCTGGAGCAGTTGGGCAAGGTGCAGCTCGGAGCCGACCTTCACTGCTCGATTCGGGAGCGACCCTCTCTCGATGATCTGCGAAAAGCGTTGGTCCACGCTCGGGCAATCACTGGCGCGACCGCCAGCGCAGCCGCCTAAGGCGCACTGCGTGTCTCATCCCAGTCACATCTCCTCCGAAAATCCGCTTCCAGGGCCAACGCCCTCCGTCCTTTCAAGCCGCGGGTGACGCCCGAATCCGGCTCGGTGCACCTGCAAGCTCCGCTCAGTCCGCAAGCGCGGGCCTTAGTAGGTCCTTGATCTGGGTGCACAAGATCTGGTCGGCGCCGGGCAGGGCGGAAAGGGCGGCGAGTCCGCTGTCGAAGAACCGCGACTCACCCGGATAGAGAATTGCTGCCAGGTGGACGACTCTCTCGCCGTCGACGTCGCGGATTGCGTCTCGGTAGGCGTGCATCTTGTCGATGTCTGCCTTTAACGGTTTCCCGTCCGGAACGCCGGACTCCGCCGCCTCGCCGTCGAGCTTGTACTTTGCGTCGAGCAGGTACACCTCGCACTTGCCTTTCGGTTTCCTTACCTCGATTGCCAGGTCTGGGATCTGCCTGAAGCTGATGGTGCGCAATGGAGACCCCACGCGCGAGTAGGACCTTTGAGGGATCACCGATACGGTCCGGTCGAGGTCGAGGTTGCGCAACTCGACAGCGGTGTCTCCATCCGGCAAGACCTCGATCCACGGACCCATTGCGCGTTGCCGGAACAGCCGGTGACGAGTGACCTCATAGCCGAGCTCCTCGCTTAGCTCCAGGACGGCGCTGATGGCAACCAGCGTGGCCCACTTCTCGTAGAGGTCTGGCAGCTGCTCCAATGGCGTCTCGAGGGCGGAATCGTCCAGCCTGACCGTGTTGCGACGGCGAAACTCGAGCACCGACTCGAGAAGATTGCGGTAGGGAGGTTTCTTTATCAACACCATCGTCACTCTGGTGGGAACCTGGTCGAGGGTTCCCACCGAATCGAGGAAGGCGGCCTGTCTGCGCGCCGAGCGAATGTCTTTCCCGAGTCGCTCCACCTCGGACTTGAGCTCGGGCTCGTTGCGCGTCTCCAGAAATGACCTCAGACGGTGCAGGCGCTGATGGACCTCGTCGGCAAAGGACTTCAGAAGACGGTTCTCGTAGACATCGACCGACGCTTGGACGCGCGCATCGGGAAGCCGCTTCGGGATGCCGTCTGCGCTCTGATTGGATTCGTCCTGGGCCGCACGGGCGAGACCGGCCGGCGTCACCCTTCTGGCCTGAGTCGCCGGGACCCACATCTCTCGGTCCATCAAGACTTCATGGGGGTCATTGGCAATCTCCCTGAGGATGGCTGCCAAGCCTGGGCCATACTCCGTTTTCGCGATCGTACGACGCAATCTGGCCAACTCTTCGGCGACTGAGTTGACTCCGCTTGGTGGCGTCAGCTCGATTCCCACGGCAGCGCCAAGCTTCTTTAGCGCGAGGGCGATGGTCACCGGCAGCTGGTTCTCCAGGTCGTCCATCAGGTGCCGGAAGGCGTCCCGGGAAAGCTTCGCCGAGCTTACCGTCCAGGTCGTCTCCTCGACCAGGACATTGTCGACTTCGAAGCGAAGGTGATACCGCCCTGGTCCGGAGAGGGGCCAGTCGGCGACAAGCCGGACCGAACCGTCGGTGACGCGCTCGGCGAGGTCGAGGTCGTTACCGTTGCGCGTCAGCCTGGCTCGAGGCAGCGAACCGTTGACGGCGTCGATGACGATCCGACCTCCGCGCCACTCGCTCGGACCAGGGTCGGCGGCTCCCGACTCGGACCGGAACCCGAGTCTAGAAATAGGAGGTGAATCCATGCTGGATGAAGTCAGCGCGCATCGCTCCAGCCTTGCGCGCCGTCATCGGGAATCTGTCGTCGGCGATCTCCAGTAATAGCTGGAGTGCCGGTCCGATTCGCATATCAGCGCCCTTGACCTTTGGCAAGACCTTCTGGAGCAGCTGCTCGTCGAAGGCCGTCTCCCAACTCACCTCGAGTTTTGCCGCCTCATCAATGTAAACGCTGATCTCGTCGGCGACCCGGAACGCGAACGGTGCGACTTCGCGCACCGCCTCCCAGACGGTCAGGAGGACTTCGGCGAAGACCTTCTTCCCAAGGTGTGCCTCCAGCGCCTCCCGGGTAACCTCGAGCTCGAGCAGCTGTGCCCGATCGTAGACCTTGTCCGCGAAGCCTCTCGTCGTCTCGTCGACATTGACAGTCCCGATGAAGGAGAGGTTCGGTGGCAGCAGCACCTCGGTGCCGGGGGCCAGCTCGATTTCACCGACTCCGTCAGTCGCGCGAATCTCCATCGCTGAGAGAAACTTGGCGAAGTAGTACTCGACGTGAGCCAGGTTCATCTCGTCGAGGATGAGGTGGTAAGGCTGGGCTTGACGTTTCTCTTTGGTCGATTCCTCCCACTCCGCCGCGGCCCGTTTCAAAAAGCGAGTGAACTCGGTTGACTGGAAGGTGTTGGTGAGCGGGTTCTGGAAGCCGAGCAGATCCTCGTTCGTCGTCCAATTCGGGGCTACGGGGACCACAAGGGCGGTTGCCCTGACGGCCTGGGCGTAGAGGCGGGAAAGCCAGGTCTTGCCGGTGCCGCTGACCCCTGAGAGGATCACGAAGCCTCTCGTCTTAAGCCCGAGGTGGTAACGCCTGACGGTGTCGTCGGCGATCTCCATACCGGCGGATCGGACTGATGCCGCGATTTCGTCGAGCGGTGGCTCGATGTAGCTTTCGCCTTTCGCGGAAGGTTCAGGCACTTCTTTAAGTCCCAACTGCGGGAATCGTTCGGCTAGGCGGTCGACGAAAGTCGGCGTTAGCTCGAAGAAGTATCCCTTTTGCTGCACAGCACCTTTGCGGTCGAAAGGGGGCCCTTGCTCAAGCCGCCAGTCGACCGGGATATCGTCGAGCGAGATCGACTCCGATAGCTCGGTGTAGCTGACTCTGACCATGAGGCCGTCGTCTTCCCATACGTCCGCGAGCTCTTTCGGGCGGCCCTCCTCGATTGCCGTCTCTTCTACCGTTGCCACGCCACGGATCCGACCGTTGGCGTAGTTCAGCACCAGCTCCCCCGGGTTCGCCTGTCGCAGACTGTCCCAATGTCGCATCGGTCGGCCGTTCCGATCTGCAAGTGGGGCCCAGAGATAACCGCCGTCTCTTTCCTCGCGGTAGTGGGCCCTCTGGTTCACCCACCAGACCGTCCGCTGGGTGGACAGGACATCATTCCGTTCTCGCAGCCAGTACAGGAAGATCATCTGGCCCCAGGAGTCGTTCGGCAGCAGAGGCTCGACCTTGTCGCGGAGGACATCGTTGGTCCATCGAATCCGCTCTCCATAGGACTTCTGCATGAAATCTTGGGGGATGGTGATGTCGAGCTCGCGAGAACCTGCGACGCGGAGCTTTCCCATTTCGCCGTCCATCCGGAACATCGGGATCCAGAATTCGGGAGACATCACCGACAGAGCTTTCGTGGCGAGCACCTCACTGAATCCAGGAACCTTCCAGGCGGGATCCTCGAGGACGTCGTTAAGACGTTCGACCTCGCTTCCTTCCCCGTAGAGGAGATGCCGCATGGCCCGGGCAAGGCGTACCCGCGCCTCCAATCCGCCATCCCTGAGGTAGGCGTTGACCGTGCTTTGATTGCCAGCGTCACCGTAGAACTTGTGAGCAAACTGGGAGAACGCGATCTTCTCGAACTCCGAGGGATCTTCGATTACTGCATCGAGATTCTCCTGCGACATCGCCGCGGCAAGGAACTCCCGCCGAGCGGCGCTCTCGGAGTCCTCGTCTCGCTCGTCCGGGTATCCGGACTCGGACAGCCATTCCGTGACCCTTCGTTGCAGGAGCGGCATCTCGGAGACTTCGATCAGCTCCTGTAGAGCCGCGTCCTCGTCTGGCTTCAACTTGTAATTCGTGGCGTTGGCAAATCGGATGACGCCGAGATCTTTCAGCCGGGGGTGCTCAAGAAGATCCGTTCTGAGGATCGGCGGATCGAGGACGTGGTCGATGCTCAACCGGACCCGGAGTGCCTCGCCACCGAACTTGGTCGTATCGCGAATGAACTCGGCGCCCTCCTGGTCGGGGAGCATTTCGGGGTCGGTGAGGATGTGGCCCTCGGCGATCACCCCGCCGTCCGGGCCTGATCGCCAGATATAGAGCCGGTTCCCGGCTGAGATCTGGTTCTTTCCCTGGGCAACGGTCCAGTTCATCTCGCGGAGGGAGTGGACCGCGTCGGTGATGTCGTAGTACCTGGGATTGGCTTGAAAGAGCCACGTGGGACCTTCGTCCTTGGATCGGTCGCCCTCGACTTCGAAACCCAGTTCCTTGGCCTTCGAGACCGTCGTGTCGAGTCCACTGGTGAAATTCTTGTCGGCGACAAGCGGCCCTAGCTCGGGAAACTGGTAGCCGTGGGCTGCGGCCAGCAGGCCCTTGATGTCGTAGGAGCGACCGTTGTGGATCAGGAAGTAGGTCCGCGAAGACCCGAAGCCGTATTTGGCTAGGAACACTTCCGCACCCAGTTGGTCGTACTCCGCGATCGCTTCCAGAACTGCATTGCGATCACTCAGGTCAAGTAGAGCCACTAATTCCCCCTGAAACGGCACGATTGCATGAACCGGTCAGGCATGCTGTCCGAGTCGCGTCGTTAGGTCAAGCTGAGTGGGATCGGGGCTCAGCTGTCGGTTCCGCCGAAACCACTGATCGAGGGCGACGACCCGTCGCTCCGAGTTTGGGCGTCGATGATGCGACCGAGGGTGCTGTCGCCCCCGAGCATGATCAGCTTGTGTCTCATCTAGGTCACATCACGTCCGGATCTCGGCCTCCCAAGCCAACGCCCTTCGTTCTTTCAGCCGAAGGTCGCCAGTTCGAATCTGGTCGGGCGCATTCCTCGCTACGCGGCTTATCAGGCTGGGCCTGGCTGATCGACCAGCACTTCGCCGCGGTCGGCGCGATGCTGGCTCGGGCAGGGTTTCCTCTCGGCCGTCGCCCCGACGAGCCTGCTCTTCGGTGCGACGCCCGCTGAGCGCACTGTCGCAGGTGCCTTTAGCGGCGCGTCAGGAGTGGGTCGACGAAGGCAGCCAGGTCGATGCAGGCGGCGACCGGATCGGGATGGGGCCAGCCGAACTGGGGGAGGTCGAAGTACTCGATCGTGAGGTTGCCCTGGTAGTCGAGCTCGTCGAGGCGGGCGAGGAGGGCTTCGAAGTCGACTTCGCCGTCTTCCGGGGGGAGCTGGCCGACGCCCTTCCGGGCCTGGCGGAGCTGGACGTTGTCGGCGATGTCGAGGAAGCGGAGGGGGTCGCCGCCCCACTGGGCGACATGGCCGGTGTCGACCACCAGACGGAGGTCGGGGACCTGCTCGCGGAGGTCTTCGATCGCCTCGTCGCTGCTCCACAGGCACCCTGCCCAGGGCTCGATCCGGGGAACGTCGACGGCCTTGAGGCGGTCGATCTCGCGGCCCGGGTCGGCGGTCGGGAGCGGCGCGGGCCAGGCCCAGCCGCTGCCCGGCTTCGGGGTCAGGACGGCGCCGATCGGGAGCGCCATCGTGGCCTCGTCGAAACCGCCGCGCGTCACGTCGATGTGGTCGAAGCCCGCCGCCGCGGCCCGCTCCGCGCACCCCTCGACCGAGAGCCCCTTCCACGCCAGCTCGCACACTCCCAACGGCCAGCGCCGCTCGCTCATCCTGCTGCTCCTCTCGCCGCCACCGCGGCCATCGGGACGTCGACCAGCCAGGCACCGCCGGCCCGTCCGCAGGCAAGCGCCAGCATCGCCGCGGTCATGCCGCTCAGCGGGTCGGCGAGGGCATCGCCGGCGAAGACCGGGCCGCTCTCGTCGCGCGCGACCAGGCCGCCGGCCACCGCGGCGTCGTCGCCGAAGGCGATGCGTTCGGACCCCGGGCCGTGGCCGGTGATGCGGATCCAGACCCGCGGCCTGCGGTCGGCCATCACCCGTTCGGCGTCGAGGCCGAGCTGGCGGAGGGCGCGGGGACGGCTTGCCTCGATGACGACGTCGGCTTCCGCCAGGAGGGCGGCCAGGCGGTCGCGGCCCGCGTCCGTCGCGAGGTCGCTCCGGATCGTCGCGTGGCCCTCCCGCAGCGGCCGCCGCAGGCCCGGCGGGGTGGCGTCGGGTCGGTTCGTCGCCTCGACGTCGACGACGCGCCGACCGGCCCGATGAAGCAGTTGAGCGCAGAGCGGCGCCGCCCACAGCGCCCCCAGGTTGACGACGAGGGGGGCCGTCGTCCGGGTCGGATCGCGAGCCTCCCGCGCGGGCGGATCGGCGGGGACGGGGCGGAGGTCCCAGGACGCGCCGGCCGTGACCCGCTCGCCGAGCGCGGCGACGGCCAGGCCGAGGAGGGCGGCGCGCCCGACCAGGTCGGCGGCCCGCTGCCCGGCGGCCCAGGCGGCGAGGGCGGGCCAGGGGTCGCCGCCCTCGACCGCGGCGCCGATCAGTGCCGGGACGAGCTCCTCGTCGCTCGCGCGAGGGAGGCTGAAGGCGACCCAGCCGTCGGCGGTCGCGAGCAGGCGCGCCGCGCCGCCGGCCGAACGCGCGCCGCCACGAGCGAGCGGGATCGAGCCGACGCGCATGCCGAGCAGCTCGGCGCCGTCGACCGCGGGCCCGCCGAGCGCCCCGATCGCCAGGCCGAGGCCGCGGGCCAGGGTCGCGGGCGCTCCCACCGGGGCCAGCGGCGGGCCCCCGGGCCGCCCGGTCAGCTCGTCGACGCCGCTCGCCGACCAGTCCTCGGCGGCGAAGCTCGGCGCCGCCGCGACGACCTTCTCGCCCAGCCGCAGCCCGACCCTCTGCCCTTGGTCACCCTGCGGGTGACCAGAGGACGAAGGTTCGACCGGGGCTTCGGCCGCCGCCGCCGTCGGCTCGGCGCCGAGCGCGGCCAGCAGCTCGGCGGCCGTCTCGGCGGCCGGCCAGGCCCCCGCGGCGACCCGCCGTCCTGCCAGTGGCTTGGCGTTCATCTGCGACCATCAAAACATGCCCGAGCCGTCGACCGCCGCGGCGCCACTCGAGCTCGGCGCGGAGCTCGACCGCCGCGGCGTGCCCCGCCACCCGGTCCTCGTCGTCGGTCCGCACAGCTTCCCGAGCGCGCCTCCGCGGACCGCGTCGGCGCTCCGCGCGATCCTCGTCGTCGCGGTCGAGGACGAGGCGCCGAGCGCCGATCTGCTCACCGCCGCCGACGTCGTCATCGCCCGCGACGGCGACCTTCCGGGAGCCGTCGCGCATCCCGCCCCGACCGTCGCCGCGACCGAGTTCGCGGCGCGCGCCGCCGCGTCCCCGCGCGCCGCGGTGGCCCTCGCCGAGCTCCTCCGCGCCGAGCTCTACGCCGACGTCCGCGCCGGCCTGATCGCCGAGTCGGCGCTTTACTCGACCCTGCTGGCGAGCGAGGAGTTCGGGCGCTGGCTCGCCCACCGCGGCCCCGCCGCGCCGCCCGCGAGCCCGGAGCCGCGCCTCCGCATCGTTCGCGACGGCGACCTCCTGCGCGTCACCCTCGACCGCGCCGCCCGCCGCAACGCCCTCGACGCCCGCCTCCGCGACGAGCTGCTCGAGGCGCTCGACCTCGCCCGCTGGGACCCGGCGCTGCGGGTGCTGATCGAGGCCGCCGGCCCGAGCTTCTCCTCCGGCGGCGAGCTGGCCGAGTTCGGCACCGCCGGCGACCCCGCCGCATCCCACCTCGTCCGCCTGCAGGCGAGCGTCGGCGCCGCGATCGACGCGCTGCGCGACCGTGTCACGGTCCGCGTCCACGGCCACTCGTTCGGCGCCGGGGTCGAGCTGCCCGCCTTCGCCGGCCGCGTGATCGCCGACCGCGAGGCGCGCTTCAGCCTGCCCGAGGTCGCGATGGGATTGATCCCGGGCGCCGGCGGCACGACCAGCGTGCCGCGTCGGATCGGCCGCCGCCGCGCCCTCTGGCTCGCCGTCTCCGGCGCGCCGATCGACGCGGCGACCGCTTTCGACTGGGGCCTCGTCGATGAGCTCGACTGATGCCTGGCTGCTGCGCCGGGTCGAGATCGACGGACGCGAGGTCGACTGCCGAATCCGTGGCGGCACCGTCGTCGAGGTCGGGCGCGATCTCCCAGGCGGCGGCGAGCGACTCCTCGACGCCGAGGGCGGCGCGCTCCTTCCGGGGCTCGCCGACCACCACCTGCACGCCTTCGCCCTCGCCGCCGCGCGAGCCTCGTTCGACCTCGGCGGCTCCCCCGACCTCGGCCTCGCCCCCGAAGGGGACGGCGGCTGGCTGCGCATCGTCGGCGCCGGCCGAGAGCTGCGCCGCGCCGACCTCGACCGCTGCTGGCCTGACTCCCCGGCGCGCGTCCAGCACCGCAGCGGCGCCCTCTGGACGCTGAACTCGGCGGCCGTCGATCTGCTTGCCGAAGGGCTCGGCGCCGAGGAGGCCGAGAGCGGCCAGATCTGGCGCGGCGACGAGCGCCTCGGCCGGCTGCTCGAGCGGGCCGGGGCGCGGGGAGGGGTCGACCTCCAGGCGCTCGGCGACGAGCTGCTCCGCCTTGGCATCACCCACGTCACCGACGCCTCGCCGGACCTCACCGAGGACGACCTCGGCCGACTTGGAGAAGCGCTTCCTCAGCATCTGCTCTCGCTCTCCGACCGCGGGGCCGGCCCGCGCAAGATCGTCCTCGCCGACCACGTCGAGCAGGACCTCGGCGAGCTCGCGGCGAGGATCGAGCGCTGCCACGACGAGGGTCGCCCGGTGGCGATCCACACGGTCACCGACCTGACTCTCGCCCTCTGCCTCGCCGCCTTCGACGCGGTCGGGGCGCTGCCCGGCGACCGCCTCGAGCACGCCGCCGTCTGCGACGACGCGGCCGCCACGCGGATCGCCGCGCTCGGCCTCACCGTCGTCACCCAGCCGACGATCTTCTCCCGCCACCGCGAGGCCTTCCTGCGCGAGACGCCGCCCGAGCGCCGCCCCGACCTCTGGCGCTACGCGGGCCTGCTGGAGGCGGGCATCGCCGTCGCGGCCAGCAGCGACGCGCCCTACGGCGACGTCGAGCCCGGCGCCACGATCCGGGCGGCTGCCAGGCGCGCCGCCGAGAGCGTCGCGCCCGCCACCGTCCTCGCCTCGCTGCTCAGCGAGCCGCTCGATCCCGCCGGACCGCCGCGGCGGGTCGAGCCCGGCGCGGCCGCCGACCTCTGCCTGCTCGACCGGCCGCTCGCGGCCGCCCTCGCCGCGGCCGCCGCGAGCGCTCGCTGGCGCCCCGTAGCCACCTTCGTGGAAGGGACGCCGAGGCACCTCCAGGTACCTGTCCAAGAATCCGATTAATGATATAAACCGCTTTTACGTTCGTTCGACAGCGCCACCGGGAGGGCGCGCTGCCAATCGGAAGGAAGCGGCATGGATATCTCTGGAAAGGTCGTCATCGTCACGGGAGGAGCCTCGGGCCTCGGCCTGGCGACGACCGAAAAGCTGCTCGAAGACGGCGCCACGGTCCTGATGCTCGACCTGCCCTCGTCTCTCGGCGACGAGGTCGCCGACCGCCTCGGCGAGCGCGTCGCCTTCGCCGACGCCGACGTCCGCGACGAGGCCGGCGTCCAGGCCGCCGTCGACGCCGCCTCCGAGCTCGGCGAGCTGCGCGGCCTCGTCAACTGCGCCGGCACCGGCAACGCGATCCGCACCGTCGGCCGCAAAGGCCCCTTCCCGCTGGACCGCTTCGCGATGATCGTCGAGATCAACCTGATCGGCAGCTTCAACGTGCTGCGCCTCGCCGCCGCGCGGATGGCCGAGCTGGAGCCGCTCGGCGAGGAGCGCGGCGTCGTCATCAACACCGCTTCGGCGGCCGCCTTCGACGGCCAGGTCGGCCAGGCCGCCTACTCGGCGAGCAAGGGCGGCATCGTCGGCATGACGCTGCCGATCGCCCGTGACCTGGCGAGCCTCGGCATCCGCGTCGTCACGATCGCCCCGGGCCTCTTCGACACGCCGCTGATGGCGCAGATGCCGGAGGAGCAGAAGCTCGAGCTCGGCCGCCAGGCTCCGCACCCCGGCCGGCTCGGCCAACCGGAGGAGTTCGGCGCCCTCGCGAGCCACGTCTTCGCCAACCCATTCCTGAACGGCGAGACGATCCGGCTCGACGGCGCGATCCGCCTTCCGCCGCGTTGATCGGGCGTCCGCTCCTTCTTGACATCATTACAATCATCTAATAGAAATAACTCGATGGACTACGACCTGGGAGAACACGCAGTCGAGCTGCGCGAGCGCCTCCGCGCGCTGATCGCGCAGGAGATCCCGGAGGACTTTCGCGGCGCCTTGGGCAACGACCCGGTGACCAACGAGATCTCCGACCGCTTCTGCCGCAAGCTCGGCGAGGAAGGGCTGCTGACGATCAACTGGCCCGAGCACTGGGGCGGCAGCGACGCCGACGTCTGGTCGCAGGCGGTCCTGCGCGAGGAGATGTGGGCACACTACGAGCCCCGCGGCCCGCAGTACATGGGGCTCAACTGGGTCGGCCCGGCGATCATGCGCTTCGGCACCGAGGCGCAGCAGGAGGAGTTCCTGACCTCGATCGCCGCCGGCGAGGCGCACTGGTGCCAGGGCTTCTCGGAGCCCGGCGCGGGCTCCGACCTGGCCTCGCTGACGCTCGCCGCGAAACGCGCCGACGACGGCACCTGGCGGCTCGACGGGCAGAAGATCTGGACCTCCTACGCCGAGGTCGCCGACACCTGCTTCCTCGCCACCCGGACGTCCACCGAGGGCCGCAAGCAGGCCGGGATCACGATCTTCTTGGTGCCGATGGACCGGGCCGGGATCGAGGTCCGTCAGATCGACTCGATCATGGGCAGCGGGCACCTGCACGAGCTCTTCTTCGAGGACGTCGTCGCCCACGACGCCGACATCCTCGGCGCCCCCGGCCAGGGCTGGGAGATCATCCGCGCGGTGCTCGACTTCGAGCGCGTCGGCATCGCCCGCTACGCCCGCAGCGACCGCCTCCTGAGCGAGCTCTGGGAGCACATGGCCGACCAGCCGGAGCTGATCGACGGGGAGCTCGGCCTGCGCCACGTCCGTGGGCTCGTCCGCACCCGCGTCGCCAGGCTGCTCAGCTATCGGACCGTCGGCCGGCTCGACGACGGCACCATCACCAGCGGCGACCCCGCCGTCGCCCGCCTCGCCTCGACCGAGCTCGACAAAGAGCTGGCCGAGCTGGCCGCCGAGGTGCTCGGCGAGGACGCCCTCTCCAACGATCCCGAGGCACCGCTCGGCGGCTTCGTCGAGGACGCCTGGCGCTACGCCCGCGCCTCCGGCATCGCCTCCGGGACGACCGAGGTGCAGCGCCTGCTGATCTCCCGCGACCTGACCGGCGCCGCCGGGAGGAAGCAGTGAACCGGCGCTGGCCCGACGAGGCGGTCGACTTCGGCGAGGCCGTCGGCGCCTCGCTCGCCCGCCTCGGCGGGGTCGAGTTCACCCGCCGGGCGGAGGCCGACCCGAGCCTGCGCGAGAGCGAGCTGCGACCGGCCCTCGAGCAGCTCGGCTTCCACGAGATCGACGTCCTCGGCAGCCCCGCCGACGCGATGGCCGCGGCGCTCGCGGCCCGCGCCGCCGGCGCCGTCGTCGCTCCCTGGCCGGTCGCCGCCCAGCTCGCCGCGCCGCTCGGCGCCGATTCCCCGCCCGCCGTCTACGCAGCGGCCGGACCGCTGACCCGGCTCGAGCACCTCGACCTCTTCGAGTCGGCGGCGGCGGTCGACCTGGAGACGCGCGCGAGCGTCCGGGTCGCGCCGCTCGGCGCCGTCCGCTCGATGCCGCTCGACCCCTTCGGCGTCCCCTGTCAGACGCTCGAGGCCAACGGCTCCGGTGCCGCCGACCCGACTCTGGCGCGGGCGCTCGACGCGCACACGGTCCTCATCGCCTACTACGTCCTCGGCGCGCTCGAGGTCGCCACGGACCTCGCCGCCCAGTACGCCGGCGAGCGGGTCCAGTTCGGCCAGCCGATCGCCCAGTTCGGCGCGATCCAGTGGCGGCTCTCGGAGGTCGTCGTCGCCCGCGACGGCCTGGTCGAGCTGGCCGGCGACGCGCTCTGGCGCTTCACCGAGGGCATCGCGACCCCCGCCGACACGCTGGCGCTGCGGCTCGGGATGCTCGAAGCCGCGCACCTCGTCCTCGCGCAGACGCATCAGGTCTTCGGCGCGATCGGGCTCTGCGAGGAGCACGACGTGACCGTCATCGACCGCCACCTGCAGCCGCTGCTGCGCCGGCCGGCCGGCACCGTCGCGAGCTCGAAGCTGCTCCGCGACCAGATCCTGGCCCACGGCTTCGACGGCCTATTCTCGATCGCCCCCAAGGGCGTCGCACGACCGCAGGCCGAGGTGAACGGATGAACACCGCACTGACCGACGAGCAGCGACTGCTCGACGAAACCGTCAAGCAGCTCGCGGGCGACTTCCGCGTCGACCCGCATCTCGCCACCGAGCAGCTCGCCGCGCCCGCGGGCTGGGAGACCGTCGCCGAGCTCGGCCTGACCACGATGCGGCTGCCTGAAGAGGCGGGCGGCTCGGCCGCCTCGGTCGCCGACACGGTGCTGGTCGCCGAAGCGCTCGCCGCCGCCCCCGCGGTGCTGCCCTGCGTCGGCCCGGTGCTCGCCGCCGAGCTCCTGCTGCGCTCCGAGGCGGGCGCCGCCGAGATCGCCGCGGCGCTCGATCGCGGCCTCGCGACGCTGGCGCTCGATCCGGCCGGCGACGGAGCGCTGCCCGGCCCCGGCCGGCCGGCCGTCGCCTTCGACGCCGCGGGCGCCGAGCAGGCGCTCGGCCTGCGCCTCGACGGCGCCGCCGGGACGGTGGTGCGGCTCGATCTCGCCGCCGCCCGCGACCTGCCCGTCACCGACCTCACCCGCCTCACCCGCGCAGTCGACCCCGAGGCCGCCGAGGCGGTCGCGGTGATCGACGGCGAGGGGGTCGAGTACTGGCGCGCCTTCGCCTTGACGCTGCTCGCCGCCGACCTCGTCGGCCTGATGAGCGGCTCGCTCGAGCTGGCGATCGAGCACGCCAGGGAGCGCCACCAGTTCGGCAAGCCGATCGGCTCCTTCCAGGCGCTCCAGCATGCGATCGCCGACGCCCATGTGAGCGCCGAAGGGGCGCGCTCGGCGACCGCCCGCGCCGCCCGGCTGCTCGACCTCTCGCGCCCGGCCGACGCGCTGGCGGCGGCGCGGATCGCCAAGGCCTACGCCTCCGGCGCGGCGCTCGGCGTCGCCGAGCTGTCCGCCCAGGTCCACGGCGCGATGGGCAACACCTGGGAGAGCCGCTGCCATGCCTACCAGCGGCGGGCGATCGTCGACGCGGCGGCGCTCGGCGACGAGCGCCGCCAGCTCGCCCAGATCGCCGCCGACCGCCGGCGGGGGATCTCGGTCGGCACCGCCGAGGACGCCGATTCGGCCGCCTTCCGCGCCCGGCTGCGCCGGTGGCTCGACGCCAACGCCCCCGCGGAGTCGCTGCCGATCGAGGACGACGCCCGCGCGGCCGCCCAGATCGCCTGGCAGCGCAAGCTCTACGAGGGCGGTTGGTCGGGCCTCTCGTTGCCCGCCGAGTACGGCGGCGGCGGCCAGTCGCCGGCCTTCGAGGGGATCCTCAGCGAGGAGCTGGGCGCCGCCGGCGCGCCGCCGATCCTCGACTCGGTCTACCTCGGCCACGTCGTCCTCGCCTTCGCCGACGAGGAGCAGCGCAAGCGCTGGATCCCGCGGATGATCAGCGGCGAGGACCGCTGGTGCCAGGGCTTCTCGGAGCCCGAGGCGGGCTCCGACCTCGCCTCGCTGCGTTCCACCGCGGTGCGCTCCGGCGACGGCTGGGTGGTCAACGGGCAGAAGACCTGGACGACCAGCGCCGAGTGGGCGACCCACTGCCTGCTGCTGGCGCGCTCGGACCGCGAGGCGCCGCCCCACCGGGGGATCTCCGCTTTCGTCGTGCCGATGGACAGCCCCGGCCTGACCTCGCGCCCGATCGTGCAGTCGACCGGCCACAGCGAGTTCTCCGAGCTCTTCTTCGATGACGTCTTCGTCGACGACGAGATGATGCTCGGCGGGCCGGGCGACGGTTGGAAGCTGGCGATGACGACGGTGACGCTCGAGCGCGGCCCCTCCGACAACGGCTATGCCGCCAAACACGCCGCCCTCCTGCGCGGCCTCGAGGAAGAGGCGCAGGCGACCGGGGCCGGCGACTCGACGTTGATCGACCTCGCCCGCGCCTACGTCGACCTCGAGGTGCTGCGGGTGCGCGTCGCCCAGAGCCTCGCCCAGCGCGCCGCCGGCAACGAGCCGGGGCCCGAGTCCTCGGTCGACAAGCTGCTGATGATCAAGGCCGAGCAGGGTCTCCATCACCTCGCCCTCCACCTCGCCGGGGCCGAGGCCCTGGCCCCGGCCGACGCCGACTGGCTCGACGGCTACATGCACTCGCGCGCGGCGAGTATCTACGGCGGCACCGAGCAGGTGCAGCGCACGATCATCGCCGGCCGCGTCCTGGGTCTACCGCGGGGTTAGGCGAGGGTCGCGGCCGGCCCGGGCTGGCGCCCGGAGGTGAAAGGGACCCGGCCTTCTCGGTGGCGGCCCGGGCAGGCTGTGGCCGCCACCGAGAAGGCCGGGTGTCGGGGAGAGGTGCGTGATCCGTCACGAACTCCGGGGATCGGTGACGAGGAGCGGGGGAAGTTGACGGTTCCTCCCGTCTTCCTCATGCCTCCCCCTGGTGAGTTCGCACTTAACCGCGCATAGCGCGGGTTTCTGCGAACTCATCCGGGGAGGGCCCCGATCCCGTCACGAGACACATACGGGTTCGTGACGTCCCCGGCATCTCTCCCACGTCCGTGTGGACTTCCCTGCGCGGCGGCCGCGGACCACGCCGTCCCGCGCCCGCGAACCCGCGCCGCGGAACCGACGCCTAGCCGCGGGGGCCGGTGCCGACGACGCGCAGGGGGACGTCCCGCAGGTCGACGAACGGTTGGGACACTTCGAGGTGGGAGCGCATCGCGCGGCTTGCCCCGGCGCCGTCGCCTTTGCCGATCCGGCGGGCGATCGCCTTGTGGGCTTTGATCACTTCGGAGCGTTGGGCGGCGTCGGGGTAGCTGCCCTCGGTCGTCGCCTCTTCGGCCCAGTGCTGCTCGTGGATGTTCCAGACCGTCTCCAGGGCACCGGCGAGCAAGGACAGCGTCATGTTGCCGCAGAGCCGCGTGATGCCCTCGTGGAAACGCTGCGCCGACTCGGTGAACTGGCGCGAGGGCGTCTCCAGCAGCGCCTCGTTCTCGGTGATCAGCTGGTCGAGCTCCGCCGCGATCGACACCGGGTCCTCGGTGTTGGCCGCCATCTCGGCGCAGGCGGGCTCGATCACCAGGCGGGCCTGGGCGAGGTCGGAGAGGTGGACGTTCTTGCTCTGCAGCACGAGGCCGAGCTGGTAGGCCGCTCCGTCGACGCTGGGCAGGCGGATCTCGGCGCCGCCGACGCGGCCGCGGCGGACCTGGATCAGGCCCTCGGTCTCGAGGATCCGGAACGCCTCGCGCAGGCTCGGACGGCTGACCTGGTAGCGCTCGAGCAGGATCTCCTCGCGCGGCAGCTCATGCGAAAGCTCCCCGGTGATGATCTGCCTGCGCAGCTCGTCGGCGACCAGCTCGGCCACCCGCTGGGGCCGAAATTCCCTGGTCTGCCTGCCGTTTTCTGGGGTCATGTCTGCCTCGTCCCTATCGCCTGTTAATCATCTAAATGTAAGTCATCGGTCAACTATTCAAGACCCGTGCTCGGACACCGAGACGGAACGGGGCCGACCTGGCGCGTTCATCGCGCGGTCCAACCACCGTCGACGTGCAGGGTCTCGCCGGTCATGAAAGAGCCGGCATCGCTCGCCAGGAGCAGCAGCGCGCCGTCGAAATCGCCCGGCACCCCGGTCCGCCGCAGGGGTGAGTTTCCCAGGATGAAGTCGGAGATCTTCTCGTGGCCGAGCAGCCCGTCGGTCATCTCGCTGGCGAAGAAGCCGGGGACGATCGCGTTGACGCGGATGCCGTCGCGCGCCCACTGGACGGCCAGCTCCCGGGTCAGTCCCATCAGCCCGGCCTTCGAGGCGGCGTAGCTCGCCTGTGGCAGGCGGCCGCCGATGCCGACCGAGCCGGCGATCGAGGCGACGTTGACGATCGAGCCGCCGCCCACGCCGACCATCGGCTCGTAGACGAGCTGGGCGAGGCGGAGCGCCGCGGTGAGGTTGACCCGCAGGGTCGCGTCGATGTGCTCGGGGGTCTCTTCCTGGGCGCGCCCGGCGAAGGCGGTGCCGGCGTTGTTGACGAGGATGTCGACGCGGCCGTGCTCCTCGACCGCGCGCCCGGCGAGCCGGGCCAGGTCGTCGTCGACGGCGACGTCGGTGGCGACGGTGAGGCTTCCGGGCAGCGCCGCGGCGACCTCGGCGAGGCGATCCTCGCGGCGCCCGGCGAGCACCACCTTGGCTCCGGCGGCGTGGAGGACGGCCGCCATCCGGCGCCCCAACCCGGCGGTCGCGCCGGTCACCAAGGCGACCCGGTCGCGCACCGAGAAGAGGTCCGTGACCGGGGCGACGGCGCTCCAGTCGCCGACGTCGGCGCCGGCCACGGTGCTCGCCCCCAGGTCGTTCATATCTCAATCATATAGCTGTCTATTGTTTGAGGGCAGACGCCTCCGCGATCCCAGAAAGGAACCGTCGCCTTGAAAAACGACCATCTGCCGCCGATCGAGGGCCGCCCATTCGAGACCTTGCTGGTCGAGCTCGGCGACGACAAGGTTCTCACGATCAGCCTCGACCGCCCGGACAAGCTCAACTCCTTCAACGCCACGATGCTGGAGGAGTTCGCCGCGATCTGGGCCGCGGTGCGGCTCGACGACCGGATCCATGCGGTCGTCCTCCAGGCCGAGGGGGACCGCGCCTTCTGCACCGGCGTCGACGTCACCGCGATCCCGAGTGAGACCGACAACCCGTGGTTCGAGGTCGACCCCGGCGCCTACCTCTCGCCGAAGCTGAACAAGGTCTGGAAGCCGGTCGTCTGCGCGGTCCACGGGATGGCCGCCGGCGGTGCCTTCTACTGGCTGAACGAGGCCGACCTGATCGTCGCCGCCGACGACGCGCAGTTCTTCGACCCGCACGTCAGCTACGGGATGACCGCGGCGCTCGAGCCGATCGGGATGACCCGGCGGATGCCGCTCGGCGAGGTCCTGCGGATCGCTCTGGTCGGGCTCGACGAGCGGGTCGGGGCCGAGCACGCGAAGCGGATCGGACTGGTCGACGAGGTCGTCCCGCGCGAGCAGCTGCGGGAGACCGCGCGGGGGTTCGCCGCGCGGATGGCGGAGAAGCCGCCGGCGGCGATCCAGGGCACGGTGCGGGCGATCTGGGAGTCGCTCGACGTCGGCCGCGTGGCGGCGCTCGAGCGCGGGCTCGCCTATACCCAGATCGGTAACCCGATCGGCACCGCCGAAGTCGACCGGGCGACCTACGCGCGGCCGAAGCCGGTCATCCGCTGAGCGCGGACGACGCGGTTTGTTGGTATCCCTACCACTTAATAAATCATTATAATCACTTAATTTCTTGGTATCCTTGACTCCATTCGGAGGGCCGCGGTCGGGGAAGACGGCGGCCACACAGATGGGTTCAACAAGGAGAGGACCAAGTGCGCAAGCCACGCTTTCTGGATGCCGTCGGCCTCACGCTCCTGGCCGCGTTGACCGCTCTCGCGGTGGCGCTACCGAGCACGGCCGCGGCAGCCTCCGGCGCCCCCGGCGTCGGCCCGGTCAAGGAGTTCGGCAAGTTCCCGATCCCGGCGAGCTTTCCCTGCGAGGTGATCGTCGACCACCAGGGCAACCTCTGGACCGACCAGTTCACCGGCAATGCGATGGGCGAGGTCGATCCGGCGACCGGGAAAATCACCGAGGTGCCGCTGCCCACGCTCGGCGCCCAACCGGGCGGGCAGAACCTCGGCCCCGAAGGCCACATCTACTTCGTCGAGGTGGGGGAACGCGATCGGCGATCTCGACCCCGAAACGCACGAAATCACGACCTACCCGTTCCCTTGGGCGGACGTCGAGGTCGGTCTGCCGACCACCGGCTCGCTGCTCGTGAACAACGGGCTCGGGGTGCCGTTCGACGACACCTTCGGCGCCGACGGCAAGCTCTACTTCACGATGATCGGGCTGAACGCGATCGGCAGCTTCGACCTGACGACGCACGAATGGGCGCAGTACCCGATCCCGACGCCGCTCTCCGGGCCGATCGCGATGGAGCGCGGGCCGGACGAAACGGTGGCGATCACCGAGGGAGTCACCTCGAAGATCGCCCTCTTCCACACCGACACCCACACCTGGTCGGAGTACAGCATCCCGACGCCGGTCTCGCTGCCGGGTGGGCTGACCGTCTCACCGGACGGTAAGTACCTGTACTTCGGCGAGACCCTCGGCCAGAAGATCGGCCGGCTCGAACCGATCAGCGGCGAAATCAAAGAGTTCCCGCTGCCGATCAGCTTCGGCCTCGGCGATCCGCTGCCCTCCCCGGGCCAGCTCCGCTTCGGCTCCGACGGCAAGCTCTACATCATGGAGGGCACCTTCGACGCGGGCAACCGGATCGGCCAGCTGAACGTCGAAACCGGCGAATACCACTACCTGGAAACGCCGACGCCGATCTCCTCGCCGTGCGATCTGAACAACACCCTGCCGGGCAAGATCATCTTCGGCGAGTTCACCGGCAACCGGCTGGCCTATTTCGACATCCCGGACACCACCGACATCTCGGGCGCGATCCCTCCCTACAACGAAGGGCTGCCCGACCGCTTCCCGACGGAATGAGGTAGCCGCGCCGCGACTGCGGGCCTAGGCGTTCAGCTCGGCCCGCAGCTCGCGGCGCAGCAGCTTGCCGGTGTCGCTGTAGGGGAGGGAGGCGCGGAACTCGACCACGGTCGGGGTGCGGGAGGAGCGCAGGCGCTCGCGGACCCAGGCCTGGAGGTCGGCGGCCTCGACGGCGGCGCCAGGGCGGACGACGACGACCGCCGCCGGGCTCTCGCCCCACTCCTCGTCGGCGACCGCGACGACGGCCGCCTCGAGCACCTCCTCGTGCTGGAGCAGGGTGTCCTCGATCTCTCCCGGCGAGAGGTTCTCGCCGCCGCGGACGATCACGTCGTCGGCGCGGCCCTCGATGAATATGTAGCCCTCGGCGTCGACCCGGCCGTTGTCGTTGGTGCGGAACCAGCCGGCGGCGTCCTTGACGTCGCGGCCCTCGTATTCGCCCGAGACCTGCTCGCCGCGGACGACGATCTCACCCGTCTTGCCGGCCGGCAGCACGGCATCGTCGGCGCCGCGGATCTCGACCTCGACCCCGGGCAGCGGGCGGCCGACCGAGCCGAGGCGGGCGGCGACCGCCTCGTCGTCGCTCGCGATCGCCGCGCGGTGGTCGGCGGGGTCGAGCAGGGCGATCGTCGAGCTGGTCTCGGTCAACCCGTAGGCGTTGACGAAGTCGACGTGGGGGAGCTGGGCGAGCGCCCGCCGCACGACCGGCAGCGGCATCCGGCCGCCGCCGTAGGAGAGCAGCCGCAGGTCGGGCAGGTCGGTCCCGGTCGCCTCCATCGCGTTGAGGATCCGCGCCAGCATCGTCGGCACGACCATCGCGTGGGTGATCCCCTCGGCGGCCGCGGTCTCGACCCAGCGGGCGGCGTCGAACTGGGCCAGGTAGACGATCCGTCGGCCGATGTAGACGTTGGAGAGCACCGAGGCGAGGCCGGCGATGTGGTACGGCGGCACGCTCACCAGGGCGGCCTCGTCGGCGCCGGCGGCGCCCAGCTCGGTCGTCCCGATGACGTAGGAGACGAGGTTGTGGTGGCGCAGCAGCACCGTCTTCGGCACGCCGCTGGTGCCGCTGGTGAGCAGCGTGATCGCGACCTCGTCCTCATCCCCGGCGTCCGCGGCGGCGGCGGCGGCGAGCGGCGCCGCGATCGCCGCGGCGTCGGTCAGCTCGGTCCCCGGCACGCCCTCGACCCGCGGCGCGGTCGACTCGTCGGCGACGACGATCGCGGGCGCGCAGGTCTCGAGCGCGGCGCGCAGGCGATCGTCGGGCAGCCGGTAGTTGACCGAGCTGAAGCGGCGCCCGGCGTAGGCGCTGCCGAAGAGCAGCACCGGCAGGTCGGCGCTGTTGACGCCGGCGAGGACGAGGCGCACGCCGGCGTCGGCCCGGAGCCGGGCGGCGACGCGCTGCGCCTCCTCCCGCAGCTCCGCGTAGGTGCGCGCCTCGGCCCGGGGGCCGACGGCGAGCCGGTCGCCGAATCCGGCGGCGGCCATGTCGAGCAGCATCGAGATGTTCACGGCGGGCCTCCTAGACGATCGTGAAGCCGGCGTCGACCGGCAGCGCCACGCCGGTCACCGAGGCCGAGAGGTCCGAGGCGAGGAACAACACCGCGTTGACGATGTCCTCGATCGGGATGCGGCCCTTGTGCATCGCGTCGCCGAAGCCGCCCGCGACGCGGTCGAGGTTGGCCTCGACCCAGCGGCCCATCGACGGGTTGGTCGACATCACCGTGTCGATCGCCGTGGGGTGGACCGTGTTGACGCGGATCCCGGCCGGGCCGAGCTCGATCGCGTAGCCACGCATCACGCCGACCAGGCCGTGTTTGGCCGCCGTGTAGGCGTCCGCCCGCGCGTCGCCGCGCGACATCCCTTTCAGTCCCGAGGTCGAGCTGACGATGATGATCGAGCCGCCGCGGCCGCCCTCGACCAGCGGCTCCTGGACGGCCTTGACCAGGTTCCAGGCGCCGGTCAGGTTGACGTCGATGTAGTCGGCCCACTGTTCGTCGATCGTCGTCGGCTCGGGGTCGCGCATGCCCTGCGCGATGCCGGCGTTGGCGATCGCGATGTCGAGCCGGCCGAAGCGGGACATCCCGGCCTCGACCGCGGCGACGAGCTCGGCCCGACTGCGCACGTCGGCGACCGCGGTCAGGCACTCGCCGCCCGCCTCCTCGACCAGGCGGCCGGTCTCCGCCAGCTCCTCCTCGGTGCCCAGCGGGTAGGGCACGGTGTCGATCTGGGCGCAGATGTCGGTCGCGATCACCTTCGCCCCGGAGCGCGCGAGGGCGACCGCGTGCGCGCGGCCCTGGCCCCGCGCGGCGCCGGTGATGATCGCCACCTTGCCCTGCAGGCCGTCGGCGTTCACAGGCGCTCGATGATCGTCGCGTTGGCCATGCCGCCTCCCTCGCACATCGTCTGCAGACCGTAGCGGCCGTCGGCTGCCTCGAGGTGGTTCAGCATCGTCGTCATCAGCCGCGTGCCGGAGGCGCCGAGGGCGTGGCCGAGGGCGATCGCGCCGCCGCGCGGGTTCAGCTTCTCGCGGTCGGCGTCGAACTCGCTCGCCCAGGCGAGCGGCACCGGCGCGAACGCCTCGTTGACCTCGTAGGCGTCGATCTCGTCGAGCGACAGGCCGCTGCGCTCGAGCACCTTCCGGGTTGCCGGGATCGGCCCGGTCAGCATCAGCAGCGGGTCGTCGCCGGCGACGGCGAAGGAGTGGAAGCGGGCCCGCGGGCGCAGGCCGAGCGCCTTGGCGCGCTCGCCGCTCATGATCAGCATCGCCGAGGCGGCGTCGGTCAGCGGCGACGAGTTGCCCGGGGTGATCTTCCATTCGATCTCCGGGAAGCGCGCCTTCATCCGGTCGGTCTCGAAGGAGGCGCGGAGGCCGGCGAGGCCTTCGGCGGTGGTCCCGGCGCGGACCGTCTGGTCGGCGCGGTGCTCGTGCTCCTCGCCGTCCTCGCCCGTGACCGTCACCGGCACGACCTCGTTGTCGAAGAGGCCGTCGGCGGCGGCCTGGGAGGCGAGCTCGTGGGAGCGTGCCGAGTACTCGTCGAGCTGCTCGCGGCCGAGGTTCCAGCGCTGGGCGATCAGCTCGGCCGAGACGCCCTGGTTGACGAGGCCTTCGCTGTAGCGCGCGTGCATCCGCTCGCCGAACGGGTCGCGGCCCATCTGCGGCTCGCCGATCGGCACCCGGCTCATCGACTCGACCCCGCAGGCGACGACGACGTCGTAGGCGCCGGCGATCACGCCCTGGGCGGCGAAGTGGGCGGCCTGCTGGCTGGAGCCGCACTGGCGGTCGATCGTCGTCGCCGGCACCGACTCGGGGTAGCCGGCCGAGAGCGCCGCGGTGCGGCCGATGTTCATCGCCTGGTCGCCCGCCTGGCCGACGCAGCCGGTGATCACGTCCTCGATCTCGGCGGGGTCGACCCCGGTACGCTCGACCAGGGAGCTCAGCACGGTCGCCAGCAGGTCCGCCGGGTGCACCCCCGACAGCGCCCCGCCGGGCTTGCCGCGTCCGCTCGCGGTGCGGATGGCGTCGATGATCACTGCTTCAGCCAAGATTCCGTCCTCTCCATCGAAATCATTTTAAAGATTCATTTTCGATGATAGAATTGCCGGCTCCGGGATGTCAAACCGCCGCCCGTCTTCACGCCACCGGTGGGATGGGGCGACGGGCGCGGCCGAAGGAGGAGAGATGGGAAGCATCGAGGAAGAGATCGATCTGGACTTGGTCGTGTCGGCGCGGCGGCAGCCGGCGGCGGGCGTGGTCGAGCTCGAGCTGCGCGATCCGCGCGGCGGCCGGCTGCCCGCCTGGGCGCCCGGCGCCCACGTCGACGTGATCCTCCCGAACGGCTCGGCGCGTCAGTACTCGCTCTGCGGCGACCCCGGCGATCGCTCCACCTGGCGGCTCGGCGTCTTGCTCGAGCGCGAGGGCAGAGGCGGCTCGCGCCACATCCACGAGCAGCTCCACGAGGGCGCGGCGGTCGCCACCCGCGGTCCGCGCAACAACTTCGAGCTGCTGCCCGCGGCGCGCTACGTCTTCATCGCCGGCGGCATCGGCGTCACCCCGATCGTGCCGATGGCCGCCGCCGCGGCGGCGGCGGGCGCCGACTGGACGCTGCTCTACGGCGGCCGTTCGCTCGGCACGATGGCCTTCCGCGAGGAGCTCGCCGCGCACGGCGAGCGGGTCGCGATCCGGCCCGAGGACGAGCACGGCCTGCTCGACCTCGCCGGCGCGCTGGGCGAGCCGCGCGACGACACGCTGATCTACTGCTGCGGCCCGGCGCCGCTGCTGGAGGCGGTCGAACGGGCCGCCGCCCACTGGCCCGCCGGGGCGCTCCACCTCGAGCGCTTCGCGGCGAAGGAGATGGGGGCGCCGGAGAACGAGGACAGCTTCGAGGTCGAGCTGCTCGCCTCCGGGATGACGATCACGGTGCCGCCGGACAAGTCGATCCTCGAGTGCGTCGACGAGGCGGGCATCTACACCGTCTCCTCCTGCCAGGAAGGGACCTGCGGGTCGTGCGAGACCGTCGTGCTCGAAGGGACGCCCGAACACCGCGACTCGCTGATGACGCCGGCCGAGCAGCAGGCGAGCGAGACGATGATGATCTGCGTCTCGCGTTCGCGCTGCCCGCGCCTCGTCCTGGATCTCTGAGCCAAACCTAGTTAAGATTAAGAGGTATTAGCCACGGCCACCCGTAACGGGAGGGAGAGGGAACTTGGCAGCAATCGTCTACGAGCCCGACGCCGAGAGTCACGTCGCGGTGATCACCATCGATCGGCCCGACGCCCGCAACGCAGTCAACGGCGAAGTCGCGACCGGCATCGAGGAGGCGCTCGACCAGATCGAGGCCGACGACTCGATCTGGCTGTCGATCCTCACCGGCACCCCGCCCGTGTTCTGCGCGGGCGCCGACCTGAAGGAGATCAACGCGGGCCGGGCGCGCGAGCTGCAGACCAAACGCGGCGGCTTCGCCGGGCTGGTCCGCCGCGAGCGCAAGAAGCCGGTGATCGCCGCGGTCGACGGGCCGGCGCTCGCCGGCGGCACCGAGATCGCGCTCTCCTGCGACCTGATCGTCGCCTCCTCCTCCGCCACCTTCGGCATCCCCGAGGTGAAGCGGGGGATCGTCGCGGGCGGCGGCGGGCTCTTCCGCCTCGGCCGCCGGATCCCCTTCAACGTGGCGATGGAGTGGGCGCTGACCGGCGACTCCTACCCGGCCGAGCGGGCGGCTGAGTTCGGCCTCGTCAACCGCCTGGTCGAGCCGGGCGAGGCGCTCGGCGAGGCGAAGAAGCTGGCCGCCGAGATCGCCGCCAACGGCCCGCTCGCGGTGCAGCTGTCGCGGCAGGTGATGCTCGACACCACCTATAAGAGCGAGGAGGAGGGCTGGGCCGCCTCCGGCGAGGCGGTGCGGACGGTGTTCAAGTCCAGCGATCTCAAAGAGGGCATCCAGGCCTTCATCGAGAAGCGGCCGCCGCGCTGGACCGGCTCGTGAGCGAGGCGCGCGACCGCGACGTCGTCCTGATCGGCGTCGGCCAGCTCCGCAACAATCGCGAGCGGGTGCCGGAGCAGGCGCTCGAGCCGCTCGACCTGATCGAGCGGGCGGCGGTCGCCGCCGCCGCCGACGCCGGGCTCGATCGCGGCGCGCTGGCCGAGGTCGACTCGGTCGGCGTCGTCCAGATCGTCTCGTGGACCTACGATGATCCCGCCGCCGCGGTCGCCGGACGGATCGGCGCGCCGGCCGCGCGCGGCACGGTGAGCGAGGCGGGCGGCCACCAGCCGGTCGCCGTGCTGGCCGAGCTGGCGGCGGCGATCGCGGCCGGAGAGAGCGACCTGGCGCTGCTCTGCGGCGGCGAGGCGCAGTCCTCGGTCGAGCTGCTCGGCGCGGTCGAGGAGCCGGAGGCGGCATCGGGCTGGAGCCACGAGCCCGGCGGCGTCGGCAAGTTCTCCCGCGCGGTCGGCGGCACCGAGCGGATGTGGGACCTCGGCCTGGTCGGGCCGATCCGCGTCTACCCGCTGTTCGAGAACCGGCTGCGCGCCGACCTCGGCCAGAGCTTCGCCGAGGCCCAGGACTGGTCGGCGCGGCTGTACGCGCGCTTCAGCGAGATCGCCGCGGGCAACGAGGCGGCCTGGAACCAGGAGGCGCTGAGCGCCGCGGAGGTCGAGACGATCGACGCCCGCAACCGGATGATCTGCTGGCCCTACCCGCTGCGGATGAACGCCTACAACCGGGTCGACCAGGCGGGCGCGATACTGGTCGCCGGCGTCGCCACCGCCGATCGTCTCGGCATCCCGGAGGAGAAGCGCGTGCACCTGCGGGCGACCGCGGTCGCCGCCGATTCCGAGGACGTGCTGGAGCGCGAGTCCTACGGGCGCGGGCCGGGGCTCGAGGCGGCGCTCGACGCGGCGCTCGACGGCGCCGGGCTGGCGGCCGAGGACCTCGACCTGATCGACCTCTACAGCTGCTTCCCGATCGTGCCGAAGCTGGGGGCGATCCACCTGGGCCGGCGCGACGACCTCGAGCTGAGCGTGACCGGCGGGCTGACCTCCTTCGGCGGCGCCCACAACGACTACTCGACGCACGCTCTGGTCGCCGCCGTGCGAGGGATCCGGGCGGGCGCCGAGCACGGCCTCGTCTACGCCAACGGCGAGTACCTGACGCGCCACGCGGCGGCGATCCTCGGCCGCGAGGCGGCCGACCGGCCGCCGGCGACGGCGAGCGTCGACGGCGGCGAAACCGCGCCGCGAATCGACGACGAGCTGGTCGGCGAGGTCGAGGTGGAGACCTTCACGGTCGAGTTCGACCGCGAGGCGCGCCCCGCCCGCGGCTACGTCGTCGTCCGCGGGCCCGACCGCGCCCGCTCCGGCGTCCGGGTCTCGAGATCGGACCCGGCGACGCTGGCCGCGCTGGTCTCCGAGACGGAGGAGCCGATCGGCCGCCGCGGCCGGGTCGTCCGCGAGGGTGAGCGCCGGCTCTTCACCTTCGGCGCCGGCTGAGCGCTCGGGCCGACGATGCAGCTGGACCTCGCCCTGCCGCTCGCCCGCTCCGTCGACGTCCGCGAGGCGTCCCGGCGGGCCGAGGCGGCGGGCTTCGCCGGCGGCTGGGTCAGCGAGGTCGCCCACGACCCGTTCCTGGCGCTCGCGCTCGCGGCACCGGCGACCTCGCGGCTCGGGCTCGGCACCGCGGTCGCGATCGCCTTCGCCCGCAACCCGATGTCGGTCGCGATCCAGGCCGACGACCTCCAGGCGCTCAGCGGCGGCCGCCTGCGGCTCGGGCTCGGCACCCAGGTGAAGGCGCACGTGACCCGGCGCTTCGCGATGCCGTGGGACCGTCCCGTCGAGCGGATGCGCGACTTCGTCGGCGCGCTGCGGGCGATCTGGGCGGCCTGGGACGAAGGGGCCGCGCTCGACTTCCGCTCCGACTTCGGCTCCCACACCCTGATGCCGCCCGCCTTCGTCCCCGCCCGCCACGGTTTCGGTCCGCCGCCGGTCCTGCTCGCCGGGGTCGGTCCGCGGATGACGGCGATGGCGGGCGCGGTCGCCGACGGCTTCATCACCCACGCCGCCTGTGGCCCGACCTACCTGCGCGAGGTGACCCTGCCGGCGCTGCGGCGCGGGCGCGGGGGAGGGTTGGACGGCTTCGAGGTCGTCGTCACCCAGATGCTCGCCAGCGGTCGCGACGAGGCCGAGCTGGCGGCGGCGAGCGAGCGGGTGCGCGCCGAGATCGCCTTCTACGGCTCGACCGCCGCCTACCGCGAGGTCCTCGCGGTGAGCGGCCGCGGCGCGGTCGCCGACTCTCTGCACCTGCTCGCGCGCGCGGGGGGTGGGAGGAGATGGCGGCGCTGGTCGACGACGAGCTGCTGCACGAGGTGGCCGTCGTCGCGCCGCCCGCGGAGGTCGCCGCCGCGGTGCGCGCCCGCCACCCCGACGCCGACCGCGTCTCCCTCTACCCGCCCGCGGGTCTCGGCGCCGAGCTGGTGGCGGCGATCGGCGCCGCCGCGACGGTGGGGAGCTGAGCGGTGCGGATCTCGGTCCACCTGCCCGCGCCGCGGGGCGCGACCGAGCTCGGGGTGCCGGAGCTCGTCGCGATCGCCCGGGCGGCGGGGATCCCATCGGAACTTGGACAAGAGCGCAAGGAGGAGTGACATGGAGTTCGAGGGACGCACCGTCTTCATCACCGGGGGTGCCCGCGGCCAGGGCCGCTCGCACGCGGTCGAGTTCGCCAGGCGCGGCGCCGACGTCGTGCTCTGCGACATCTGCGCCCCGGTCGAGGCCGAGTATCCGCCCGCGACCCCCGCGGACCTGGAGGAGACGAAGGCGATGGTCGAAGCGGAGGGGCGGCGCTGCCTGGCCCAGGTCGCCGACGTCCGCCTGCCCGAGAACATGGCCCGCGTCGTCGCCGAGGCCGAGAAGGCCCTCGGCGGCATCGACATCCTCGTCGCCAACGCGGGCATCCTCAACCCCGGCACGCGGGTCGACCGGCTGGACCCGGCGACCTTCGCCAACGTCGTACAGACCAACCTGATGGGCGTCTTCCACGCGATGAGCGCGGTGCTGCCGGGGATGTTGGAGCGCGGCTCCGGCCGCATCATCGCGATCTCCTCGATGGCCGGCCGCCGCCCCTACGGGCGCGGCTCGGCCTACTGCTCCTCCAAGTGGGGCGTCATCGGCCTGGTCAAGGACGCGGCGATCGACCTCGCCCGCGAGGGCATCACCGTCAACGCCGTCTGCCCTTGCAGCGTCGACACGCCGATGGCGGTCAACGACCACGCCGTGAAGACCTTCCGCCCCGACCTCGACGACCCGCAGATGTCGGACCTCGAAGAGGTGATGTCCCGCTTTCACCCCCAGGGCATCCCCTGGGTCGAGCCCGCCGACGTGACCGCGACCGTCGTCTTCCTGGCCGGCGCGGGAGCCCGCTACATCACCGGCGACGTCTTCACCGTCGGCGCCGGGATGATGGCTATGAACGTGGCCTGACGATGAGGCTGGAGAAGCCGTTGTTGACGCCGACCTTGGCGTAGCGCCGGGACTCGACCACGGTGTAGTCGGGCATCCGGTCGAGGACGGTCTCGACGGCGACGCGGAGCTCCATTTTCGCCAGCCAGATGCCCAGGCAGTAGTGCATGCCGATGCCGAAGGCGAGGTTGAGGCCCGCGCGGCGCTCGGGGTCGGCGGTGCCGGCGTCGGGGAACTTGTCCTCGTCGAGGTTGGCGGAGGCGATCAGCGCCGCGACCCGTTCGCCCTTGTGGACGGTGACGTCGCCGATCTCGACGTCGCGGGTCGCGGTGCGGGCCACCAGCGGCGTCACCGAGTAGATGCGGACCATCTCGTAGACGGCGTCGGCGATCTCCTCGGGGTTGTCGATCAGCCGCTGTCGCAGGTCGCGGTGCCGGTCGAGGTGGACGACGATGTTGTCGAGCGAGGCGGCCGTCGTCCGCACCCCGCCGAGCAGGATCGAGAGGGTCAGCGCGGTGACGTCGTCGACGCTGAGCCCGGTCTCGGGGGCGACCATCAGCGAGATCAGGTCACCGGTCGGGCTCGTCGAGCGGGAGCGGACGATCTCGCGGACGCGGTTCTCCGCCTCCTCGTACCGGCTCGAGGTCTTGGAGGCGAGCTGGGTGCGGTCGGCGCCCGCTTCGGGGTCGATCGCGAAGGCGTCCTCCAGCATCAAGATGAATTTTTCGCGGTCCTCGATCTCGACCAGGCCGACGAACCCGAAGATCGTGCCCACGGTGAGGCGGAAGCTGAACTCGTTGGCGAAGTCGAACTCGTCGCGGCCGGCGAGCGCGTCGGCGAGCTCGGTGGCGACCTGGGTGGCGATCGGTCCGGCGCGTTCCTCGACCGACTTGCGGGCGAAGATCGAGCGCAGCGGATCGCGCAGCCGGTCGTGCTCCTCGCCGTCGAGGATGCCGGGGACGATCACCGGCGCGCCCTGCGCGGTGGGGATCAGCTTGCCGCCTTCGGTGCGGTCCTCGTTCAGCTCGACCGTGAAGTTCTCGGTCTCGCCCATGATCCTTTTGGCCAGCTCGAAGGTCGACGCGACCCAGTAGCCGCCCGTGCTCCTCGGTGAACCCCATCGGGCAGCTGCCCCGCAGCTCGGCGAAGTTCCGTGGTTGTTCGGCGCCGAACTCGGGCGAGTGGTGATCGAAGTCGATCTTCGGTCGGCTGCTCGTGGTCATGCTTCGCTCTCCCATCCTCTTCCCGACGACTGTCCCATCAAAGGATAGCCATCATATAAAGGATTTGGGAAAACCCCTGCGATCCGCCGCGGCGACTAGAGGACGGCGTAGCCGCCGTCGATCGTCAGCGTGTCGCCGCTGTGGAAGCGGGAGGCGGGGGAGGCGAGGTAGACGGCGGCGCCGGCGAACTCGTCGGGCATGCCGACGCGGCGCATCGGCGTGCGTTTGACGCTGCGTTCGCGCAGGCGGGGCTGGGAGAGGTAGGCCGACGCCAGCGGCGTGTCGATCGTCCCCGGCAGGATCGCGTTCGCCCGGATGCCGTGGCGACCGAGCTCGGTGGCGCAGGCGCGGACCAGGGCGGTGACGCCCCCCTTGCTCGCCGAGTAGTCCTGGCCGCGGACCTGGCCGAAGCGGGCGGCGAGGCTGGAGACGGCGACGAGGCTGCCACCCTTGCCCGCCGCGACCATCAGCCGCGCCGCCTCGCGGAAGCAGAGAAAGGTGCCGTCGAGGTTGACCGCCAGCGTCCGCCGCCAGTCGCCGAGGTCGAGCTCGAGGAACGGGTCGCCGCTGCCGCCGACCCCGGCCGAGGCGAAGAGCGAGTCGGGCGCGCCCCACTCTCCCTCGACCTCGGCGAAGGCCGCCAGGACCTCCGCTTCGTCGCTGACGTCGCAGACGATCCCGCGCGCCTCGCCGGGCCCGAGCTCGTTCAGCCCGGCCGCCGCCTCCGCGGTCCGCCCGACGTTCGTCCCCATCACGGCCACCCGGGCGCCGGCGGCGACCAGGCCGCGGGCCATGCCCAGGCCGATGCCGCTGTTGCCGCCGGTGACGATCGAGACGTGGCCCGTGAGGTCGGCGAACGGCGCCTCGCCGACGGCGAACGCGCGCGTCGAGCCCCCCGCCTCGCTCATCCTGCCGGGGCGAGGTCGGAGGCGCCGCTCAGCTCGCCGGCCAGCGCCGCCATCTCCAGCACCCAGCCGCCGAACTGCTCGAGCTTCGGATCGGTGACCTCACCCGAGGCGAACGCCGCGTAGCGCCCCTCGAGCACGATCGCGTTCTTGAAGCAGGCGAGCACCAGGTAGTAGTCGATGTCCTCGACGCTCCGCCCGGAGGTCTCGGCGTAGATGTCCAGGACCTCGCCCGGCGTCGGCATCCCGTCCATGTCGAAGATGCCTTTCGGCCGCGGGCCGTCAGGGCTCGGCCACCTCATCAGCAGCCAGCCGAGGTCGAGCAGCGGGTCGCCGATCGTCGTCATCTCCCAGTCGACGATCGCCGCCAGCCGGCCCGGCGCGCCGTGCCGGAACATCACGTTGGCGAAGGAGTAGTCGCCGTGCATGATCCCCGGCTCCCAGCTGCGCGGCTTGTGGGTCGAGAGCCATGCCGCCGCCTCGTCGAGCCCCGGCACCGGGCGGAAGGCGAAGCCCTCGAGGTGCTTCTGCCAGCGCGACACCTGGCGCTCGTGGAAGCCGTCCGGGCGGCCGAAGCCCTGCAGCCCGCGGGCGCGCCAGTCGACCCCGCCGAGCAGGGCGATGCCGCGGACGATCTCGCGCCCCAGCTCGGCCCGTGCCGACGGGTCACGGTCGAAGGGTTCGGGCCCGCGCGGCGCCGTCGAGGCGGGCGACCAGCCGTCGACCAGCTCCATCACGTAGAAGGGCACGCCGAGCACCGACTCGTCCTCGCAGAAGCCGAGCAGCCGCGCGTGGGGGACGTCCGTCCCGGCCAGGGCGCCGAGGACGCGCGCCTCGCGGGCGATCGTCTTCGACCGCTCGGGCCGGGCCGCCGGCGGCCGCCGCAGCACCATCGACCCGGTGCCGCGCCCGAGCCTGTAGACCTCGTTCGTCGCCCCGCCCGCCAGCGGCTCGACCGTCAGCTCCTCGCCCGCGCCCGGCAGTCCCGCCGCGTCGAGCCAGCCGACCAGCCGCTCGCGCTCGCCCGCCTCAAGCACCGACCAGCTCCTTCGCCCACCTGTAGTCGGGCTTGCCGTTGTCGAAGCGGCGGATCGCCGGCACCCACTCGACCGCCTTCGGGATCTTGTAGCCGGCCAGCTGCGCGTCGCAGGCGGCGCGCAGCGCCTCGCGGTCGAGCTGCCGCCCTTCGCGGGCGACCAGGAGCGCCACCACCTCCTGCCCCCAGCGGTCGCTGGGCCGGCCGAAGACGAGCGCGTCGGCGACCTCGGGCAGCGCCGCCAGCACCCCCTCGACCTCGTCGGCGTAGATCTTCTCGCCCGCCGAGTTGATCACGTTCGACTCGCGGCCGAGGAAGGTGATCGCGCCGCTCGCGTCGACTTCGGCCTTGTCGCCGGAGATCGCCAGGCGCCGGCCGTCGACCACCTTGAAGGTGCGGCCGGTCCGCTCGGCGTCGTTGAGGTAGCCGCGCGGCAGCTCGCCCGCGTTGGAGAGCCAGCCGATACCGGGATGCTCGGCGTCGAGGATCATCGAGTGGTCCTCGCTGACCACGCAGGTGCCGGGACCGGGGGAGAAGTGGCTCTGGCCGGTGCTCGTCTGCAGCGCCTGCGGGCCGGTCTCCGAGGAGCCCAGCGCGTTGACCAGCTTCAGCCCCGGGAAGTAGCCCTCGAGCCCGCGCCAGGCGGAGTTCGACAGCACCGCGCCGCTGGAGAAGATGTAGGCGATCTTCTCCGGCGCCGGCTCGCCCGCGTCCAGCGCCGCGAGCAGCGGCTTGGCGAAGGCGTCGCCGACGATCGCCATCCAGGTCATCGTCTCGCGGCGGCAGAGCTCCAGCGTGCGTGCCGCGTCGAAGCTGTGATCCTCGCTCAGCACCAGCGTGCCGCCGCGCGACCAGGCGCCGTAGGAGAACCAGGCCGCGGTGCCGTGCATCAGGGGCGGCGCCGGCAGCGCCCGCAGCCAGCCGCGGCGCGGCGCGTCCGCGGCCGCCTGCGCCGGCGAGTCGATCGCGATCCCGCAGGGTCGCCCGGCCAGGTTCCGCAGTTTCCAGATCACGCCTTTCGGCATCCCGGTGGTGCCGCCGGTGTAGAGGACGTGGACGTCGTCGGGGGTCGGCACCACCGACTCGGCGGGCTCGGTCGCCTCACGCAGCGCCTCCTCGTACGGGACCGAGCCGGCGGGCGGCTCGTTGCCGGAGGCGTCGTCGACGTGGACCAGCGCCGGGCGCTCGATCCCGCTCCGCTCGATCGCCGCCTCCAGCTCGGGCGCGAACTCGAGCTGGTAGATCAGCGCCACCGGCTTCGCGTCGGCGAACAGGTGGGCGAGCTCGTCGGCCTTGTAGCGGTAGTTGATGTTGAACGGCGCGCAGCGGGCGCGGTAGGCGCCGAGGCTTCCTTCCAGGTACTCGGGGCAGTTCCGCATCAGCAGCCCGACCATGTCGTTCGGGGATTCCCAGTCCGCGGTCGGCTCGGGCCGTGGCCCGAAGCCGCGGCCGGTCAGCCACCAGCCGAGCCGCGTGGTGCGCTCGGCGACCTCTCCCCAGCTCAGGCGTCGCTCGCCCTGGACGATGCATTCGCGCTGCGGTACCGCCCCGGCGACGGCGTCCCAGAGCTGCAGGATGCCGAAGTCGCGGATCTCCTCGCTCACGCGGCGCTCGCGCGCTCGCCCGGCTCGAAGACGATCCGCACGTCCTCGACGCCCCAGGTCAGGGCGAGGTGCTCGTGCGGCTCGCAGCCCGGCTCGAGCTCGAAGCTGGGGATCCGCTTGTGCAGCTCTTCGAAGGCGATCCGCAGCTCCTTGCGCGCCAGGTGCAGGCCGACGCAACGGTGCGTGCCCATGCCGAAGGTGAGGTGCGGTTTCGACTCGCGGTGGAAGTCGACGACGTCGGGGTCCGCGAACTGCTCCGGGTCGCGGTTGGCGGCGGCCAGCGGGCAATGGACCCGTTCGCCTTTCTTCAGCTCGAGGTCGCCGACCGTCGCCGTCTCGTCGGCGACGCTGCGGGTCGGCACCGCCGGGGACGTCCAGCGCAGCAGCTCCTCGATCGCCGGTTCGAGCAGCTCCGGGTCGGAGAACATCTCCGTCCACTGATCCTGGTGCTTGGCGAAGTAGTTCATGCTCTGGGCGATCACGCTCTGCACCGTGTCGAGCCCGGCCATCATCATCATCACGAAGAGGTCGGAGAGGTCTTCGTCCGAGATCGGCGCGCCGTCGATCTCGTGGTTGACGATCATCGAGGTGATGTCGTCGCCGGGATCGGCGCGGCGCTCGTCGACCATCCTCTGGATGTAGGCGCGGGATTTTTCGCTCGCCTCGGCGCGGGCCGCGGCGGTTTCCTCCGCGGTGCCGCCGGGCACGCCGTGCAGGAAGGCATGGACCCAGGCGTTCATCCGCGGCGCGTCCTCGAGCGGCCAGTCCATGATCGAGAGGAAGACCGTGCCGGGCAGCGGGAAGGCGAACTGGGGGATGACGTCGCAGCGGCCGCTCTCGATGAAGTCGTCGATCAGGCCGGCGGCGACGGCGCGGATCTGATCCTCGCGCTCGTTGATCTGGCCGGGGGCGAAGAGGGGGTCGAGGAGGCGCCGATACTCTTTGTGGATCGGCCCGTCGAGCTCGATCGGGATCTGCCGTTTCTGGCCGAAGACGAGGGTGCCGTCGGGGACGTTGGGGAAGCTGACGAAGCCGCGGTTGTTGCGGCGCATCACGCTGCTGATGTCGGCGTAGGTACTGGCGACCCAGAATTCGCCCTCCGGGGAGTAGGACAGCGGGCACTTCTCGCGCCGGTCGGCCAGATCGTCGAGGAACTCGCCGATCGTCACCTGCGCGTACGGGTCGTAGGTCCGGCTGCGCTTCTCGCGCTCGGCCTCGAGGTTCTTCACGTCGATGCTCATCTCGCCTCTCCTCCCAGGGTCAGTTACCGATGACAAGCGTCCCACAGGGGACTTATCATTTCAAGGATTTAATAGAAAAGAGATGGCTACTTCGAGCCGAGCGAGCGATTGCGCGCGGCGAAGCGGCGCATCGTGTCCTGGCCGGCGGCGCCGGTGAAGCGGCTGAGGTGGCGCTCGGCCTCGGCGTCGACGTACTCGCCCAGCGGCAGGCGGCCGGCGTCGACCAGGTTCGCCTTGATGTCGCGCAGGGCGCCGCGATCGCGGCTCGCGAGGTCGGCGGCGAGGGCGCGGGCGGCGGCGTCGAAGTCCTCCGGCTCGTGGACGGCGCTGACCAGGCCCATCGCGAGCGCGGCGGCGGCGTCGAACTTGCCCGGCATCAGGTAGAGCTCCCGCGCTTTGGCGGAGCCGAGCATGCGGGTCAGCGTCCAGCCGAGCCCGAGCTCCCCGGAGACGCCGACGTCGAGGAAGCCGATCGCGAAGCGCGCCTTGGCCGAGGCGATCCGCAGGTCGCAGGCCGCGGCCCAGGCGAAGGCGGCGCCCGCGCAGCCGCCGTTGATCGCCGCGATCGTCACCTGCGGCATCTCGACCAGGGTCGCGGCCGAGTGGTAGGACTCGTTCGCCGGCACCTGCGGCGGCGCCTCGGGATCGCGGTCTAGGTCGGCGCCGGGGGAGAAGGTCGGGCCGTTGCCGGTCAGGACGACGACCGCCACGTCCTCGCGCTCGGCCAGCCCGAGCAGCGCCGCGTGGACCTCGTCGACCATCTGCGCGTTGACGGTGTTGCGTCGCTCGACCCGATCGAAGCGCACCCATGCGACCCCGTCGTCGACGATGACCTCGATCGTCTCCCAATCGCTCATGCACTTAATCTATAAGATGATTCGGAATGACGGATGAGAGAAGCTGATGGCGACCTTCGGGCTCGTCCACGGCGGCATGCACGGCGCGGCGCACTGGGAGCGGCTGCGGCCCGAGCTGGACGTGCGCGGCCACGAGTCGCTGGTCGTCGACCTCCCCTGCGAAGACGCCGAGGCGACCCTCGACGACTATCGCGAGGCCGCGCTCGCCGCCTTCGCCGACGCCCCCGACGACGTGCTGCTGGTCGGCCACTCCTTCGGCGGCACGACGATCCCGCTGGTCGCCGAGCGCCGGCCCGTCGCCAAGCTGATCTTCCTCTGCGCGGTCTTCCCGAACCTCGGCCGCAGCCTGGTCGAGTCCGCCGCCGAACGTCCCGGGATGGTGCCGCCGACCAGCCCCACCGGCCGCCCGCACGGCGAGGGTCGGGTGCTGGCACCGCACGAGGAAGCGCGCGCCGCCTTCTACCACGACTGCGACGAGGCGGAGGTCGCCTGGGCGGTCGCCCGGCTGCGTCCGCAGGGCACCGCGACCCAGCACGAGGTCTGGCCGCTCGAGGCCTGGCCCGACGTTCCGGCGCACTACATATATGGGCGCGAGGACCGCTGCGTCTCCGCCGGCTGGGTCGAGCGGGAGATGGAAGGTCTGCTCGGCACGCCGCCGCTGCCGCTCGACGGCAGTCACAGCCCCTTCCTCGCCCGACCGGCGGAGCTTGCCGACCTGCTCGATCGGCTGGCGCGCGCGGAGGCGTGAGCCGAAGATGAGCCGACCGACCGCCACCGAGGAGGAGCCGATGCCGACGACGCCGGGATGGATCAACGCCGAACGCGATTTCGCCGAGCCGCCGGAGGCGCGCGTCGACTTCCCCTACTGGCAGGGGCTCGGCCGCGGCGAGCTGCTGATCCAGCGCTGCGAGAGCTGCGCCGCCTGGCAGTGGCCGGCCGACTGGCGCTGCCCGAAGTGCGGCGGCTACGACCTTGGCTGGCAGCGGGTCGAGCCGGTCGGCTCCGTCTATACGTGGATCCGCACCCACCACCCCTTCGTCGCCGCCTACGCCGACCTCGTCCCCTACGTCAACGTGCTGGTGGAGCTCGACGGCGCCGACGGCGCCAGGCTGATGGGCCTGCTCACCGGCGAGGAGGAAGGCCTGACCACGGGCGCCGCCGTGCGCGGTGAGTTCCAGCCCGCCTCGGCGCGGACGATCGGCCTGCCCGTCCTTACCTGGAGCCTGGCGTGAGGCCCGCCGGCGTGGCGGCGGTCGGCTTCGGCGCGACCCCGTACCACAAGCGCGGCCAGTCCCCGCACGCGGAGCGCAAGCTGCTGCTCATGGCGATCGACGAGGCGGCGAAGATGGCCGGCATCGACGCCGCCGACATCGACGGCTTCGTCTCCTACGGCGCCGACAAACAGGACGGGCCGCGGCTCACCGGCCCGCTCGGCACCAAGGAGCTGCGCTGGTCGAGCCTGGTCTGGGGAGGCGGGGGTGGCGGCAGCGCCGGGGCGATCGCCCAGGCCGAGGCGGCGATCCTCTCCGGCCAGGCCGAGACCGTCGTCGCCTACCGGGCGACCGCCGAGTCCTCCAGCGGCCGGCTCAGCTCGGCCGTCGTCCAGGGCGTCTTCGGCGCCGCCTACCGCGCCCACGGGATCGATTCGCCGGCGCAGGCCCTGGCCTTGCGCGCGCAGAGGATCCTCGAGGGCGACGGGGTCGACCCGAGCGCGCTCCGCGCCCTCGCCCAGGCGAGCTACTTCCACGCCCAGAACGTCCCCGGCGCGGCGGGCGCCGGCGTCGACCTCACCGACGAGCGCTACGAGGAGTCGCGCTGGATCGTCGAGCCACTCCGCCTCTTCGATTCCTCGCGGGAGAACGACGCCGCCGCGGCGATCATCTTCACCGCGGCCGAGCGGGCCGCCGAGCTGACCGACAAACCGGTCTACCTGCTCGGCTCCGCCTACGGCGCGCTCGGCCCGCGTTGGGGGGAGCTCGACGAGAACCACGAGCCCTACACCGCCAGCTCGCAGGCCGGCGCCGCGCGCCGCGTCTTCGAGCGAACCGGCCTCGGCCCCGCCGACGTCGACGTCCTGCAGCTCTACGTCAACTTCACCGCGCCCGCGGTGGCGGCGATGATCGACCTCGGCTTCTGCACCGCCGCGGGCGCCGGCGAGCTCCTCACCTTCGAGAACCTCACCGCCCCCGCGGGCCGGCTGCCGGTCAACACCAGCGGCGGCGACCTCGCCGAGGGCTTCCTCCACGGCATGGGCAACGCGGTCGAGGCGGTGCGTCAGCTGCGCGGCGAATCGGCCAACCACGTGCCCGGCGCCGAGGTCTGCCTCGTCTCCGGCGGGCCGATCTCGGAGCTCTCGAGCCTCGCGCTCTTCTCGAATCGGGCACCGGCCTGAAGCGGCTGACCAAAGTTTCGAGATAAATGGTTGCAAAGATAAGCCTGATATCGCATAATTAGCGCGGGCGAACAGACCCGGCCGTATTGGGATGCGGTCACGCCTTCGAACCCGACCGAGGAGAGACATTCAGTGCCCCTTCCCGAACCCGCGAACGCGCCGCCACTGGGCGGGATCCGCATAGTCGAGTGCGCCCGCGGCATCCCCGGGCCGTTCGCCGCGCGCGTCCTCGCCGAGCTGGGCGCCGACGTGGTCAAGGTCGAGCTGCCGGCCGGCGACCCGGCGCGGCGCCGCCAACCGGTCGGCTTCGCGACCTGGAACCGGGGCAAGCGGAGCGTCGTCCTCGACCCCGAGGTCGCCGAGCAGCGGGCCGAGCTGGACGATCTCCTCGCCCGCGCCGACGTCTTCGTCCACGACCTGCCCGCCCCGCGAGCGGCAGCGCTCGGCCTCGGCACCGAGGCGCTCGTCTCTCGCCACCCCCACCTGATCGTCGCCACGGTCCCTGCCTACCCCGCCGACCATCCCCGCGCCGACGCCGAGGCCTCCGACTCGCTGGTGCAGGCGGCCGAGGGGCTGATGGACGAGCAGATGGGCAACCGCGAGGGCCCGGTCTATATAAGGCTGCCGTTCCCGAGCTGGTGCGCGGGCCTGCTGCTGGTCGCCGGCATCTCGGCCCGCCTGGTCCAGCGCGAGCGAACCGGCGTCGTCGCGCCGATCGCGACCAGCTTGCTGCAGGGCGCGATCACCCCCGCGGCGCTCTTCTGGCAGCGCCCCGAACACCTTCCCGAGCCGCCGCTCGGCGGCTTCAGCCCGATCGGCGACATGCGCCGCGGCCACACGCTGCCGAAGATCTGGCCCGACGCCGCGCTCAGCATCTTCGAGTGCTCCGACGGCCGGTCCGTGCAGCTGGCGGGCGCGGTCGGCGGTTGGATCGAGTCGGCGCCGGTGCTCGAGGCGCTGGCGATCGCCGACCAGGTCGACCTCTCCGAAGTCGGCGTGACGCCGGACAACCACGCGACCTGGAACGCCGTCTTCCACACCCGGACCGCGGACGAATGGGTCGAGATCCTGCGCGCCCACGACGTCCCCTGCGTGATCTGCGCCGAGCTCGGCGACGTCTTCTCCTCCGAGCAGGCGGCTGCCAACGACTACGTCGTCACGGTCGAGGACCCCGCCCAGGGACGGCTTCTGCAGGCGGCCGCGCCGATCCAGATCGCCGGCTTCGCCGCCACCACCGACGTCCCGGCGCCTACCCTCGGCACCTCGGAGGCCGCCGCGATCGTCGCCGAGTGGGGTGGGCCGCGTTCGGCCCCGGAGGCCACCGGCGATCCCGACCTGGCGCCGCTGGCGGGGATGCGGGCGCTGGACTTCGGCGTCGCCGTCGCCGGCCCCTTCGGTGCCCAGTGCCTCGCCGACCTCGGCGCCGACGTGATCAAGGTCGAGCCGACCCCCGGCGATCGCAGCCGCGGGCTCACCCAGTTCGCGGGCAGCCAGCGGGGCAAGCGGGCGCTGGCGATCGACCTCAAGGACCCGGCCGCGCGCGAGGCGCTCGAGCGGCTCGTCCGCGGCGCCGACGTGGTGCTCCACAACATGCGGCTCGAGCCGGCCGCCCGGCTCGGCATCGACGGCCCCGGCCTGCGCGCGCTCAATCCCGAGATCGCCTTCAGCCACATCAGCGCCTACGGCACCGAGGGGCCGCTGGCCGGCGACCCAGGCTACGACCCGACGGCGCAGGCCATGACCGGCTGGGAGACCGCCAACGCGGGCGAGGGGATGCCGCCGATCTGGCTGCGCAACTCGGTCTTCGACGTGCAGGCGGGCGTCGCCGCCTCGGCCGGCGCCTGCCTCGCCCTGCTCCACCGGCTGCGCAACGGCGCCGACGCCGAAGCGCGGACCTCGCTGCTCGCGGTCGGCATCGCCGCCTCCTCGGAGGTCGCGATCGACCGCGCGGGCAACCCGACCCCGGCGCCGGTGCTCTCCTCCGACCAGACCGGCGTCTCGCCCTTCGAGCGGATCTACCAGCTCCGCGACGGCTGGGTCGCGGTCTCCGCGTCGGAGTCGGAGGAGGAGCGGCGGGTGGTCGGCGTTCTCGGCTACGGCGGCCTCGACGAGCTCTCGGTCGACGACGCGCTTCTCGCCCTCGCCGCCGTCGGCGTGCCCGCCTGCCGGGTCGAGCTCGACCAGATGAACGCCTTCTTCGACTCGCCGGACAACCAGCGGCTCGGCCTCGCCCGCACGCTGGAGACGACCGGCTACGGCTCGATCGACGTCCCCGCGGGCTTCTGGAGCGGTGGCTGGGCCGAGCGTCCGCAGTCGATCCCGGACTTCGCCGAGCACTCGGTCGAGGTGCTCGGCGAGCTCGGTTTCGCCGACGCCGAGGTCGAGGCGCTGCTCGCCAGGGGCGTCGTCGTCAAGCGCGCGCCGGTGGAGGATCTCCATGCATGAGTACCTGGCACTGATCATCGCCGGCGTCGCCGACGGGGCGATCGTCGGTCTCGCCGCCATGGGCCTGGTCCTCTCCTACAAGGCCTCGGGGATCTTCAACTTCGCCCAGGGCGCGATCGGCGCCCTCGCGGCGGGCGTCTTCTACCAGCTGCACAACCTCTGGGGCCTCGCCTGGCCGCTCGCCGCGCTGGCCACGCTGCTCGCGGTCGGGGTCGGCTTCGGCTTCGTGATGGAGCGGGTCGCCCACTTCGTCGCCCGTGCCTCGACCACGATGAAGATCGTCTCGACGATCGGGATCATGGTCTCGATCACCTCGCTGTTCAACTTGCGGTACGGCGGGATCACGCAGGAATTTCCCTCGTTCCTGCCGCAGGCGACCTTCCGCGTGGCGGGCGTCAACATCGCCTGGGAAGAGGTGATCGTGGTGATCGTCGGCCTCACCGCGGCGATCGGCATGACCCTCTTCTTCAAGCGCACGCTGATGGGGCGGAGCATGCGGGCGATCGTCGACGACCCGCAGCTGGTCAGCCTGGTCGGGATCAACCCGACCACCGTGCGCCGCTGGGCCTGGGTGATCGGCACCGCCTTCGCCGCGATCACCGGGGTGCTGATCGCGCCCAGCATCGGCCTCGACGGCAACACCCTCACCCTCCTCGTCGTCGCCGGCTTCGGCGCCGCCGCGATCGGCCGCTTCTCGAGCTTGCCGCTGACCTTCGCCGGGGCGATCGGGATCCAGGTGCTGGTCGCGATCTCGACCAAGCTGGCGGCCGAACACGGCGGCGAGTGGCAGAGCGTGCCGACGACGATCCCCTTCGCGGTCCTCTTCGTGGTCCTTCTCCTCTCCCCGAAGAGCTGGCTGGTCGAGGTCGGCGCGAGCCTGCAACAGCGCGTCGTCACCGTCCCCCGGTCGACGCCCCTGGTCGGGATCGCGAAGCTCGTTCCGGTCGTCGTCTTCATCGCCCTCGTCCCGATCCTGTTCAAGACCCACATGATCGCCTGGTCGAAGGGGATGGTCTTCGTGATCCTGATGATGTCGCTGAGCCTCCTGGTGCGGCTCTCGAATCAGATCTCGCTCTGTCAGATCTCCTTCGCCGCGGTCGGCGCGGTCGCCGCCTACAAGCTCGGCCAGGACGGCGTGCCCTGGCTGCTCTGCCTGCTGCTGGCCGGCCTGATCACGATCCCGATCGGCGCCTTCGTGGCGATCCCGGCGGTCCGCCTCTCCGGCGTCTACCTGGCGCTGGCGACGCTCTCCTTCGGCATGGTGCTGCAGAGCGCCGTCTACGAAACGACCTGGATGTTCGGCACCAACCCGGTGCCGCTGGTCACCCCGCGCCCGGGCTTCGCGCTCAGCGATCAGGACTACTTCTACTTGATCGCCGCGATCGGGGCGGTCTGTTACCTGATCGTCCTGTTCGTCGAGAGATCGCGCCTCGGGCAGCTGCTCCGCTCGAAGGCCGACTCGCCGATCGCGCTGGAGGCGCTCGGCGTGAGGATCTCGGTCCTGCCGCTGGTCGTCTTCTGCTTCGCCGCCTTCCTGGCGGGGGCCGCGGGCGGCCTGATCGGGCCGATCATCGGCGTCGTCGCACCGGGTGAATTCTCCACCATCCCCACCTCGCTGCTGCTCGTCGCGCTGCTCGTGATCGGCGCCCGCAACCCGCGGGTCGGCACCCTCGGCGCCTCGCTCGGCGGCGCGATCGGGCTGATCGTGATCCCCGAATACATCTCCAGCTACGACGTCCTCCAGTGCCTGAACCTCTTCTTCGGCGTCGCCGCGGTCGAGGCCGCCGTCGCCTCGACCCGCGCGGTCAGGCCCTTGCGGCTGCCGTGGGCGAAGAAGGAGGCCGCCGGGCCGCCGAGCGGCGACCCGGGCGCCCCCGCCCGCGAGGTCGCCCGCCCGCAACCCCGCCTGGCCGAGCCCACCGGAGGTCAAAGTGCCTGAGACGCTCGGGCTCAAGGTGCGCGAGCTGACCGTCCGCTACGGCGGCGTGCTCGCCGTCGACCGCGTCTCGCTCGACGTCGCCGCGACCGGGATCACCGGCCTGATCGGCCCCAACGGCGCGGGTAAGACGAGCCTCTTCAACGCCTGCGCCGGGCTGGTCAAGCCCGCGGGCGGCTCGGTCGAGCTGTTCGGCGAGGACGTCACCCAGCGCAGCCCGGCCCGCCGCGCCCACCTCGGGCTGGGCCGCACCTTCCAGCGGATCGAGCTCTTCAAGACGCTGACCGTGCGCGAGAACGTCGAAATGGGGCGCGAGGCCTCCTACGTCTGGGGGCGCCCGATCTCGCTGCTGCAGGCACGCCCGTCGGAGCGGCGTGAGACCCAGGTGGCCGCCGACCAGGCGCTCGAGCTCTGCCGCATCGGCGACCTCGCCGACCGCGTCGCCGGCTCGCTGGCGACCGGCGAGCAGCGGATGGTCGAGTTCGCCCGCGTCCTCGCCTCGCCGGCGCGGATGCTCCTGCTCGACGAGCCCTCCTCGGGCCTCAGCGCCGGCGAGCGGCAGCGCTTCGCCGAGATCCTCGTCGAAGCGGCGGAGGAGCTCGGCCGCGGCGTCTTCGTCGTCGAGCACGACATGGACCTGGTCGCCCGCATCTGCAGGCAGGTCTACGTCCTCAACTTCGGCGAGCTGATCATGTCGGGGACGATGGAAGAGGCGCTGGCGTCGGACGCCGTGCAGCGCTCCTACCTCGGCGAGCCGCTGGCCAAGCAGGAAGAACGGGAGCGGGAGGGCGAGCGTGCTTGAGCTGCGCGACGTGATCGCCGGCTACGAAGACGCGCCCGGCGTCCTCAACGGCATCACGCTCGAGGTGCCGGACGGGACCTGCGTCGGCCTGCTCGGGCCGAACGGGGCCGGCAAGACGACGCTGCTGCGCGCCGCGACCGGGATCGTCGGCCTCGGCGCCGGCTCGCTCGTGCTCGACGGCGAGGACGTCTCCGGGCGCTCGCCGTACCAACTGGCCGACGCCGGCGTGTGTCACATCCCGGAAGGCAGGAGTGTGTTTCCGGCGCTCAGCGTGCGCGACAACCTTTCACTGTTCGGCAAGGACCTGCCGATCGACCAGGCGGTGGAACGCGCGATCGAGGCGTTCCCGTTCGTCGAGCGCCGCATCGACGCCCTGGCGGGCACCCTTTCCGGCGGCGAGCGCCAGATGCTCGCGCTGACCCGCGCCTGGCTGACGAAGCCGAAGATCGTTCTGCTCGACGAGGTCTCGATGGGCCTCGCCCCGTTGATCGTGGACGAAGTCTACGAATTCATCAAGCGCCTGGCCCGGGAAGGGACCTCCCTTCTTGTCGTCGAGCAGTACGTGGACCGCATCCGGGCGGTCGCCGACCACATCTACCTGATGCGGAACGGTGAGATCCGGTTCTCGGGGAAGTCGACGGAGCTGGAGTCCGAGGAGGCCATCCTCGGCCACTACCTCGGCTCCGCCCTCGCGGATGAGACCCCGAACGGCGGCGATCCCATCGCCCGCTAGGGAACACTCGTAACTACAGGAGGAGACAGTCAGATGCAACGCAGTCGATTGGATTGGCTACGTCGGTTCGGCGGACGCCCGGTACTGATCGTGATGGCGGTCGCGGTGGTGGTGCTCGCCCTGGCCGCCTGCGGGGGCGGTGGCAGCTCCAGCACCGAAGAAGGGCCCAGCGCCGAAGAATCGACCACGGCGTCGAGCTCGGGCGGCGGCGAAGAAGGCGGCGAAAAGGCGCCGATCTCGATCGGTCAGGTCGGGGCCTACTCGGGCGCGATCCCGGGTCTCGCCGGGCAGGGCTACGGCCTCGAAGCCTGGGTGAAGACGGTCAACGAAAAAGGTGGAGTGGACGGTCACGAAATCGAACTTCACAAAGGTGACTCGAAGGGCGAACCGACGACCGAAGTCTCACAGGTGACGCAGATCGCCACCAACGACCATGCGGTCGCCTTCGCCGGCATGGGCACCACCTCCGTCGCCGGCTTCGCCCAGTTCCTCGAAAGCAAAGGCATCCCCACCATCGGCGGCAACACCAACGACTTCTCCTGGGAGACCAACGCCGGGTTCTACAACCCCGGCACCGGCTTCATCGGCACCCTTCTGGCCGGCTACTTCTCCCACCCTGAAGGCAAGGACAAGATGGGGCTCGTGTACTGCAAGGAGTCGCCCGGCTGTACCGCGGTCTACGACCTCTACAAGATGGGCTTCCCCGAAATCTACGGTGGCAAGGGTGTGTACGCGGCCGAGGTCTCGCTGTCGGCGCCGAGCTTCACCGCCCAGTGCCTGGCGGCCAAGCAGGCCGGCGTGGAAACCCTGGCGATCGCGATGGACGCGGCCAACATCATCCGCATGGCGAAGGACTGCGCCAAGCAGGGCTACCACCCCGCCTACGCGCTTGCCGGTACCAACGCGAACAACGAAATCGCCGAAACGGGATTGTTCGAAGGAGCGATCGCCGGGCAGTCGCAGGCGCCCTGGTTCCTCGAAGAAGGGCCGATCGCCGAAGAGACCGCGGCGATGGAAAAGTTCTTCCCCGAAGTGCCGAACGAAAGCCAGACGGTCTCCGGTTGGGCCGCCGGCGTCGCCCTCGGGAAGGCGATCGAAAACGCAATCGAAGCCAACCCGGAACTCGAAGAAATCAGCAGTGAAGACATCCTCGAAGGCCTTGGGATGATCAAAGACGAAACCTTCGAAGGACTGACCCCGCCGGTCACGTTCACCTCCGAAGGCGTCCAGGAAGACACCAAGTGCGCCTTCCCGATCGTCGTCAAGAACAAGGAATGGGTGCAGGAAGAAACCGAACCCGTCTGTCCGCCGGCCAGTGCCGAACCGATCCTGGAAGAAGCGCTGGAAAAGGTCGGGACCAGCGAATAGTCAGAGTCAGATCAGAAGTGCGATGCCGGAGGGCCCGGGGGCCCTCCGGCATCGCTGTGTAGTGGGTGCCCCGCCCGCGCCAAGCAGAGAAAGAGGAGCGATATGAGTGCAAACGCCAGTGCCGCCGAGCTGTTGCCGACCGAGCTGATCATCGACGGGGCGAGCCTCGACTCCGCCTCCGGCGGGGTCTACGAGCACGTCAACCCGGCGACCGGATCGGCGCAGGCGACGATCCCGATGGCCGGGGTCGAGGAGGTCGATCGGGCGGTCGCCTCGGCGCGTGCCGCGCTCCCCGCCTGGCGCGACTGGAACCCGGTCGAGCGCCGCCGCGTGCTGATGCGCTTCGCCGACCTGGTCCGCGCCGAGGTCGACGAGCTGGCGACGATCGCCTCGCTCGAGACCGGCGGCCCGATCACGATCAGTCCCTACGTCGTGCAGTGGGGTGCCGACTGGATCGAGGAGGCGGCGGGCTGGGCCGACCGCCTCGCCGGCACGACGGCGCCGCTCGCCGGCCGCGGCGTCTTCGACTACACCGCGGTCGAGCCCTTCGGCGTGGTCGCCGCGCTCGCCACCTGGAACGGCTCGACCGGCGCCTTCGGCATGTCGATCGGCGCGCCGCTCGCGGCCGGCTGCACGGTCGTCGCCAAGCCTTCCGAGCTGGCCCCGTTCGGGGCGATCCGGACGACCCAGCTGGCGCTCGAGGCGGGCATCCCGCCCGGCGTCCTCAACGTGATCACGGCCGGGCCGGAGGCGAGCGAAGCGCTGGTCGCCCATCCGGGGATCGACAAGATCACCTTCACCGGCAGCCCGGCGACGGCGCGGAAGATCGCCGCCGCCGCCGCCCGACAGCTGACCCCGGCGGTGTTCGAGCTGGGCGGCAAGTCGGCGAGCCTCGTCTTCGAGGACGCCGACCTCGACAAGGCGGTCGCCGCGGCGCTGCAGCTGACCGCCAACTCGGGCCAGGTCTGCACGCTCGGCTCGCGCCTGCTCGTCCACGCGAGCCGCCACGACGAGTTCGTCGAGAAGCTGACCGGGGCGCTCGCCGCGGTGCGCCAGGGCGACCCGTTCGCCGAGGGCGTGACGATGGGCCCGGTGATCAACGAGGCGGCGCTGACCCGGATCCTCGGGATGATCGATCGTGCCCGCGGCGACGGCGAGGTCGTCACCGGCGGCTCGCGCGCCGAAGTCTCGCCGGCGGGCGGCTGGTTCATCGAGCCGACCGTCGTCGCGCTCCCCGACAACAGCGCCGAGCTGGCCCAGCAGGAGGTCTTCGGCCCGGTCGTCGCGACGATCCCGTTCGACAGCGAGGAGCAGGCGGTGGAGATCGCCAACGACACCGAATACGGCCTCGCCGCCTTCGTCTTCACCGGCGACGCCTCCCGCGTCCACCGGGTCGCGGCAGCGCTCGACGCCGGCAACGTGGGCGTCAACGGCGGCAGCACCCCCGCCGGCCCGCACATCGGCTTCGGCGGTCGCAAGCAGAGCGGCTACGGCAAGCAGGGTGGCCTCGACGGCGTCGCCGAGTTCGTCAATCGCAAGACCGTGCAGGTGGCGCTGTAGGTCGGCGCGCCGGCGGCCCGGCCGGCCAAGCGGCTTTTCGACCCGACAAATCATCTGTAAGATTAATCTGCTTAGGCGAGGAAAGGAAAGCTGTGATGAGTGCTCAAGGTGTGGGAATCGAGCCGACCGTCGGCGACCGGCTCGGTTGTCCCGGCTGCGGGGTCGAGGTGATCGTGATCCGCCCGCCGAAGTCGGCGATCGAGCTGACCTGCGGCGGCGAGGCGCTGGTCCCGGGCGACGAGGTGCCCGCGACGGTGGCCGGCGGCCAGGGCGAGGGCGAGGACGGGACGCTGCTCGGCAAACGCTACGCCCACGCCGATTCCGGGCTCGAGCTGCTCTGCACCAAGCCCGGCCCCGGCGTGCTGGCCGTCGCCGGCGAGGCGCTCGAGATCAAGGCGGCGAAAAGCCTGCCTTCCTCGGACTGAGGCGGGGCGAGGATGGCCATCGGCGCCGCGCTGGGCACCGTCGAGGACTTCTGGATCGGCGGCGGCCCGAGCCCGGCGAGCGGGGCGGGCCGGATCAGGCTGATCAACCCGGCGACCGAGGAAGCGCTCGGCACCGTCCCCGAGGCGAGCGCGGCCGACGTCGGCGCCGCGGTCGACGCCGCCAACTCGGCCCTGCGCGACCCGGCCTGGCGCGACCTCGGCGCCGCTGACCGGGCGAGCCTGCTGCGCAGGCTCGCCGACGGTCTCGACAAGCGCGCCGACGAGATGGCGCCGCTGATCACCCGGCAGAACGGGATGCCGGTGAAAATGGTCCGCTGGGGGAACGTCGGCGGCGCCGCCTTCAGCTACCGCTGGTTCGCCGACCTGGCCGAATCGACGCCGGTCGAGGAACTGCGCCCCTCGCCTCGCTCGCGGACCCTCGTCAGCAACGACCCGGTCGGCGTCGTCGGCATCATCGCCCCCTGGAACGGCCCCCAGATCCTCGTCGCCTGGAAGCTCGGGCCGGCGCTGGCGGCCGGTTGCACGGCGGTGCTGAAGCCGGCGCCGGAGACCAGCCTCGACGCCCGCCTGCTCGCCGAAGCGGTGGCCGAAGCGGGCTTCCCGCCCGGCGTCTTCAACGTCGTCACCGGCGGGCCGGAGACCGGCGCCGCGCTGGTCGAGCACGCCGGCGTCGACAAGGTCGCCTTCACCGGCTCGACCGCGGCGGGCCGCGATATCGCGGCGCGCTGCGGCGCCGCGCTGAAGCCGGTCTCGCTGGAGCTCGGCGGCAAGAGCGCCGCGCTCCTCCTCGACGACGTCGACACCGCCGCCTTCGGCAAGCAGGTGACCAGGCTCTGCGCCCCGAACTCGGGACAGGTCTGTTACTCCTGCACGCGGATCCTGGCGCCGCGCTCCCGCTACGACGAGGTGGTCGAGACGGTGGTCGAAGAGATGCGCGGCGCGCGGATGGGCGACCCGCTCGCGGAGGAGACGAGCTTCGGCCCACTGGTCAGCGCCCGGCAGCGCGGCCGGGTCGAGGAGTACATCGCGGTCGGTGCGGCCGAAGGCGCCGAGCTCGTCCTCGGCGGCGGTCGCCCCGCCGACCTCGAGCGCGGCTGGTTCGTCGAGCCGACCGTCTTCCGCCACGTCGACAACGGCATGCGCGTCGCCCGCGAGGAGATCTTCGGGCCGGTCCTCGTCGTGATCCCTTACGACGGCGAAGAGGAGGGCATCGCGATCGCCAACGACTCCGAGTACGGCCTCGGCGGCGCCGTCTTCACCGCCGACCCCGAGCGCGGCCTCGCCGCCGCGCGCCGGATCGAGAGCGGCACGGTCGGCATCAACGGCTACGAGCCCGTGCTCGAGGCCCCCTTCGGCGGCGTCAAGGCGAGCGGCCTCGGCCGCGAGCTCGGCCCCGAGGGCTTCGCCGCCTACCGCGAGCCGAAGTCGATCTATAACGCCCCGGACACCGCCGACGTTTGAGCGCCGGCGGCGCGCCTCAGACGAGGCCGCCGTCGACGCGGACGATGCCGCCGGTGACGAAGGAGGAGTGGGGGCTGGCGAGGTAGAGGGCGGTGGTGACGACCTCCTCGGGTCGGCCGGGGCGACCGATCGCGCTCTGCGCCTTCGTCCGCGCCTCCTCCGACCAGCCGGCGGCGATGTCGGTGAGGAAGGGGCCGGCGGAGAGGGTGTTGACGCGGACCGTCGGGCCGTACTCGAGGGCGAAGATCTGGGTCAGCGCGTTCATCCCCGCTTTCGAGGCGGCGTAGGGTCCGAAGAGCGGTTTCGCACGCTGGGCGGCGAAGGAGGAGACGTTGATGATCGCGCCGCCGCCGTCCCCGACCATCCGCCTGCCGACCAGCGCGCCGAGCCGGAAGGGGCCCTTGAAGTTGACCGCGAGCACTTTGTCGATCAGCGCCTCCTCGGTCTCCGCCGAGGACGGCGCCAGCGGCGACATGCCGGCGTTGTTGACCAGCACGTCGACGCGGTCGAACTCGGAATAGGCGGTCTCGACGAGCGCCTCGATCTCGTCCCAGCGGCCGACGTGGCAGCTGACCGGGAGGGCGTGGCGGCCGAGCGCCTCGATCTCCTTCGCCACCGCCTCGCAGGCCTCGAGCTTGCGGCTGGTGATGATCACGTCGGCGCCGTATTCGGCGTAGGCGAGGGCGATCTCACGCCCGAGACCGCGGCTGCCGCCGGTGATCAGCGCCGTCTTGCCCGCCAGCGAGAAACGGTCGTCCTTCGGCCCGCCGCTCATCGACCCGCCTCCGCGCCCGCCGCACCGCGCTCGCGCAGGGCCGCCAGCCGGGTCGGGATGTGCTCGGTCGGGAAGAGCCCGGGGGCCGGCTCGCGGTCGCGCAGCGCGCCCTTGGCGACGGTGGCGCGATGGACCTCGGTCGGCCCGTCGACCAGCGCCATGTGCGGGGTCCGCGACCACCATTCGGCCAGCGGCAGCTCCCGCGTCGTCCCCAGCGAGCCGTGCAGGTGGACCGCCCGCTCGAGGATGTTCTGCTCGACCTTCGCCATCTGCACCTTGCACATCGCGATCAGCGTGCGGGCCGCGCCGGCGGGCTTGTTGTCGATCGTCCAGGCGGCCTGCAGGACCAGCAGCCGGAACTGTTCGAGTTCGATCAGCGAGTCGGCGATGAAGGCCTGCACCGACTCCTTGTCGGCGAGCGCGCTGCCCTTGGTGCGGCGCGAGAGGGCCCGCTCGCACATCATGTCGAAGGCCCGCCGGCAGCGGCCGACGGTGCGCATCGCGTGGTGGATGCGGCCGCCGCCGAGCCGCGCCTGGGCGACCTTGAAGCCGTCGCCGGGGCCGCCGAGCATGTGGTCCAGCGGCACCCGCACGCCGTCGTAGCGGACGTAGGCGTGGGTGCCCTCGTCGAGCGCTTCCGACTCGGCGAAGGTGGCGACGTTGCGGACGATCTCGAGGCCCGGGGTCTCGGCCGGGACGATCAGCTGGGACATCCGCCGGTGCGGCTCGGCCTCCGGGTCGGTGACCGCGAGGACGATGAAGAAGGAGGCGTAGCGGGCGTTGGAGGAGAACCACTTCTCGCCGTCGATCACCCACTCCTCGCCGTCGCGGCGCGCCATCGTCGTGAATTCGAGCGGGTCGGCGCCGCCCTGCGGCTCGGTCATCGAGAAGCAGGAGACGATCTCCCCGTCGAGCAGCGGCTGCAGGTAGCGCTCTTTCTGTTCGTCGGAGCCGAAGAGGGCCAGGATCTCGGCGTTGCCGGTGTCCGGTGCGGCGGTGCCGAAGACGGTCGGCGCCCAGTGCGAGCGGCCGAGGATCTCGTTCAGCAGGCCGAGCTTCAGCTGACCGTAGCCGCGGCCGCCGAGCTTCCGGCGGCAGGTGGCAGGCCCAGAGGCCCTGTTCTTTGACGGTCTCGCGCAGCGGCGCCAGGTGGGCTCGGGCCGCCTCGTCGCCGACGTCATAGGGCGCGCCGCCGCCGGGGAACAGCAGGTCCATCGCCTCGCACTCCTCGCGCACGAAGCGCTCCGCCCAGTCGAGCCGCTCCTGGAACTCCGGCTCGGTCGAGAAGTCCCACATTCCCGTTCCTCCGTTCGTCGGGATCCGCAGCGGCCGCGCGCCGAAGCTAATCCATTTAATGCTTCATATGATAATTCTCTGACGATGAACGCACCGTCCGACTCCGCCGGGCCGCTCGCCGGCGTCACCGTGGTCGAGCTGGCCGGGCTCGGCCCGGTCCTCCACGGAGTCACGCTACTCGCCGACCTCGGGGCCGAGGTGATCCGCGTCGACCGTCCCGCCGCGGTGCCCGCGGAGCGTCCCGAGGGAGCGCCGCGCGAGCCGCTCGGCCGCGGCCGGCGCTCGATCGCCCTCGACCTCAAGGCGGCGCCGGGGCGGGAGCTGCTCGAACGGCTGCTCGACGATGCCGACGTGCTCGTCGACCCCTACCGGCCCGGGGTGCTGGAGCGGCTCGGCCTCGATCCCGAGAAGCTGATCGCGGACCGCCCGCGGCTGGTCGTCGCGCGGATGACCGGCTGGGGCCAGAGCGGCCCGCTCGCCGCCAGCGCCGGCCACGACCTCAACTACCTGGCCCGCACCGGGGCGCTGCAGCTGATCGGCGAGGAGGACCGCCCGCCGCCCGTCCCGCTGAACCTGATCGGCGATTTCGGCGGTGGCGGCATGCTGCTTGCGTTCGGCGTCGTCGCCGCCCTCTTCGAGCGGGAGCGCTCCGCTGCGGGCCAGGTGATCGACGTCGCGATGATCGACGGGATCGCCTCGTTGATGACCTCGATCTTCCAGCTCGACGCGCGGGCGAAATGGAAGCCCGGCCGGCACAAGAACTGGCTCCAGGGCGCGGCGCCGTGGTACTCGGCCTACGAGACCGCCGACGGCCGCTTCGTCACCGTCGCGACGCTCGAGCCGCAGTTCTACGCGGCGCTGCTCGGCGCGCTCGGGGTGGAGGTCGACGAGTGGCCGCAATGGGACGAGGACGGCTGGCCGCGCCTGCGCGAGCGCCTCGCCGCGACCTTTCGCGAGGCGACGATGGCCGAGTGGGAGGAGCGGCTCGCCGCGGTCGACTGCTGCTTCGCCCCGGTGCTCTGGCCGACCGAGGCGGCGGCCGACGCGCACAACGCCGGGCGCGGCGTCTACCAGGAGATCGAGGGTGTCCTGCAGCCGGGCGCGGTGCCGCGCTTCTCCCGCAGCCCCGCCACGCCGGCGTCGCCCGCGCCCTGGCCCGGTGCCGACACCCGCGCCGTGCTCGGCGAGCTTGGCCTCGACGGCGAGCGCCTCGACGAGCTGACCGAGCGCGGCGTGCTCGCCGCCGGGGCCGAGTGATGCGGGCCGTCTATCTGGAGGCCTTCGACGCCGAGGATCCGCTCGCGGTGCTGAAGGTCGGCGAGCGGCCCGAGCCCGAGCCTCGCCCCGGCTGGGAGCTGGTGCAGATGCGCGCCGCCTCGCTGAACCACCACGACGTCTTCTCCCTGCGCGGCGTCGGCCTCGCCGCCGAGAGCCTGCCGATGATCCTCGGCTGCGACCTCGCCGGGCTCGACGAAGCCGGCAACGAGGTCGTCGTCCACACGATGGTCGCGGGCAACCTGCTCTCCGGCGACGCCCAGGGCGCGATGGCCGAGCTGGTCGCGGTGCCGAAGGCGAACCTCCTGCCGAAGCCGGCGGAGCTCTCGTTCGAGGAGGCGTCCTGCCTGCCGACCGCCTGGCTGACCGCCTACAGGATGCTCTTCGACAAGGCGGCGCTGCGACCCGGGGAGACGGTCCTCGTCCAGGGCGCCGGCGGCGGGCTCGCCACCGCGCTGATCATGCTCGGCGCCGCCGCCGGGCTGCGCGTCTGGGTGTGCGGACGCGAGCCGGAGAAGCGCGCCTTCGCCCTCTCCCTCGGCGCCGACGCGGTCTTCGAGTCGGGCGCCCGACTGCCCGAGCGGGTCGACGCGGTGATGGATTCGGTCGGCGCCGCGACCTGGCGCCACAGCCTCCGCTGCCTGAAGCGCGAAGGCGCGATGGTCGTCAGCGGCGGCACCAGCGGCTACGTCGCCGAAGCCGACGTCGCGCTGATCTTCTCCCGTCACCTCCGCATCCTCGGCTCCTCGATGGGCTCCCTCGACGAACTTCGCCGCCTGCTCGCGTTCTGCGCGAGCAAAGGGGTGACGCCCCCGATCGACCGCGTCCTGCCGTTGGCCGAGGCGAGGGACGGCTTCGCCGCGATGGTCGCCGGCGAGCTGCGCGGCAAGGTCGTGCTGACGAACTGACGCGGCCGGCGCCTCAAGCGTCGTCGCGGCCGATCGAGCCGGCGGCTTCGCGCCACGGCTCGAGTTCGCGGATCTGGGTCGCGCGCGCCTCGTCCGTCGCCGCCAGCGCGTCCGCGCCGAGCGCCAACCGCACCGGCGGTCGGTCCGCGGCGACCAGCTCCCGGATCAGGGCGACCGCCTTCGCCGGGTCGCCCGGTTGCAGCCCGTGGCCACCCTTCGCCCCTTGGCGCAGCGCCCCGACCGGCCCGTCGGCGTAGGCGTCGAGGATCCGCTCCGAGTAGCGGAACGAGCCGGGGGAGAGGAAGTCGGTGCGCAGGGCGCCGGGCTCGACCACGGTGACCGCGATCCCGAGCGGGGCCAGCTCGGCGGCGAGCGCTTCAGAGGCTGCCGCGACCGCCGCCTTGGCCGCGGCATAGGCGCCGATCCCCGGGCCGGGGCAGGCGCCGGCGCTCGAGCCGACGTTGACGACGTGGCCGCCGCCCGTGGCGCGCAGGTGTGGGATCGCCGCCCGGGTTACGTTCAGGAGGCCGAAGAAATCGGTGTCGAAGAGCGCCCGCAGCTCGGCGTCGGAGACCTCCTCGATCGCCCCGAGCAGCCCGTAGCCGGCGTTGTTGACGAGCACGTCGATCGAGCCGAACCGCCGCCGCGCCTCGGCCAGCGCCGCCTCCGCCGCGCCCCCGTCCGCGACGTCGAGCGGCAGGCACAGCACCCGTTCCTCACCGCCGAACCGGCGCTCCAGCGCGCCGAGGTCGCGTCCCGTCGCCACCGCCCGGTCGCCGGCCGCGGCGGCGGCGCGGACGATCGTCGCGCCCAGCCCTCGTCCCGCTCCTGTCACGAACCACGTCTTCATCTGAATCCTTATGATGATAATCTCGCACGATTCGTGAACTCTTTGTGCCCATGGGTGGGGGCGCAGCTCGGCGTCAGGAGAGGACAGATGGAGAACGGCGGAGGGGCAATGCGGTTGGCGGGCAAGGTCGCGATGATCACCGGGGCCGGCTCGGGCCTGGGACGGGTCTCCTCGCGGCTCTTTGCCAGGGAAGGCGCGCGGGTCGTGATCACCGACCTCTCCGAGAAGCGCGCCCAGGAGACCCTCGGCCTGGTGCGGGACGAAGGCGGCGAGGCGATCGCGCTGAAGGCCGACGTCACGGTGGAGTCGGAGATCGAGGCAGGCGTCGCCGCCGCGGTCGAGAAATGGGGCAGGCTCGACGTGATGTTCGCCAACGCCGGGATTCCGGCCAAGGGCTTCGGCCTCACCCCCTTCGAGGACATCTCCGAGGAGGAATGGGACGAGACCAACGACGTCGTCCTCAAGGGCGTCTTCTTCGCCGTCAAACACGCGGTCAGGCAGATGAAGACGCAGGGTCCCGGCGGCTCGATCATCTGCACCTCGTCCGCCGCCTCGCTGGTCGGCTATCCCGGCTTCCCGCAGTACGGCGCCGCCAAGGGCGGGATCAACTCGCTGGTCCGCATCTGCGCCGCCTGGGAGATCGGCAAGTACGGCATCCGCATCAACGCGATCTGCCCGACCCACGGCATGTCGGCGAACTTCATCCTGCCGCACGACGCGCCGGTGCTGGAAAAATCGCACGAGGAGATGGCGGGGGAGTGGAACGCCGAGTACTCGCCGATCCCGCTGAAGTTGCCGCGCGCGCCGCGCATCCTCGACAGCGCCTACCCGGCGCTCTTCCTCGCCTCCGACGAGTCGATGTACATGTCCGGCGTCTCGATCCCGACCTGCGACGGCGGCACGCTCGCCCAGGTCGCGATCCCGTTCGGCGACAACTGGCGCGAGACGCTGACCGAGAACGCCCAGAAAGGGGACTTCAACGGATGAGCGAGCGGCCGCCGTTCGAGATCGACCGCGACCTCTGTGTCGGCCACGGGCGCTGCTACGCGCTCGCGCCGGAGGTCTTCTACCCCGATGAGATGGGACACGGCTTCGTCAAGGACGAGGTGGACGCGGCGGCGCTGCCGGGCGACCCGCTGAAGATCGTCAACGCCTGTCCCGAGGGCGCGATCACCTATACCGGCGAAGAGGGCTAGCCCGTGCGCACGCGCTTCACCGAGGCCTTCGGGGTCGAGCAGCCGCTGATGCAGGGCGGCATGCAGTGGGTCGGCCGCGCCGAGTTGGTCGCCGCGGTCGCCGAGGCGGGCGCGCTCGGCTGCATCACGGCGCTGACCCAGCCGACGCCGGAGGCGCTGAGTGCCGAGATCGCCCGCTGCCGCGAGCTGACCGACAAGCCGTTCGGCGTAAACCTGACGATCCTGCCGTCGATCAAGCCGCCGCCCTACGCCGAGTATCGGCAGGCGATCATCGAGGGCGGGATCGGCATCGTCGAGACGGCGGGCAGCAACCCCCAGGAGCACCTCGAGCACTTCCGGCCCGCCGGGGTCAAGGTGATCCACAAGGCGACCTCGGTCCGCCACGCGCTGAAAGCGCAGTCGATCGGCGTCGACGCGGTCTCGATCGACGGCTTCGAGTGCACCGGCCATCCGGGTGAGGACGACGTCCCCGGCCTGGTGCTGATCGCGGCCGCCGCGAACGCGCTCGAGGTGCCGGTGATCGCCAGCGGCGGGATCGGCGACGGCCGCGGGCTGGTCGCGGCGCTGGCGCTCGGTGCCGACGGGGTGAACATGGGGACGCGCTTCATGTGCACGGTCGAGTCGCCGATCCACGAGAGGGTCAAGGAGCAGATCGTCGCCAACGACGAGCGCTCGACCAACGTCGTCTTCCGCCCCTTCCACAACACCGCCCGGGTGGCGAAGAACTCGATCTCCGACGAGGTCGTGCGGATCCAGGAGGCGGGCGGCAAGTTCGAGGACGTCCGCCACCTCGTCGCCGGCGCCCGCGGCGCCCGGGTCTACGAGACCGGCGACACCGAGGCGGGCCTCTGGTGGGCGGGGCAGGTCCAGGGGCTGATCGACGATGTGCCGACGGTCGGCGAGCTGGTGGCGCGGATCGTCGCCGAAGCCGAGGAGATCATCTCCTCGCGGCTGCCGGGGATGACCGCGGTGGCGCCGGCCTGAGCGCCCGGAAGTCCCGCCTGCGCGCCATCTCCCGCCACATCCCGGCCGCGTAGGCGGCGCGGTCGAGCGCGTGCAGGGCGGTGGCGCGGGTCAGCTCGGCCGGGTCGGCGCCGGCAGCGCGAGCGGCGGCGGTCCAGGCCGGGAGCGAGTCGACGAGCGCGGCGACGAGGAGCGTGCGACGGGCGCGGCGGCTGACGGTGGCGAGGGCGAGAAGGAGCGGCAGCCACTCGCGGGTCAGCACGCGGGCGAGGTGGGTGGTGGCGCCTGCCTGGCCGCGCAGGGAGAGCTCGGCGAGCGCCTCGCGGGAGCGGCGGTCGCCGCCACGGCGGGCGACGATCGCGGTCGACGTCGCCAGCGCGGGGAGGAGGGCGCGCGGGCCGAGCAGCGCGGTCGCGCTCCATATCAGCGTGCTGTGGCGGGACGCCCGAAGCGGCGCCGCGGCGCTGCCGTGACGGCGCACCAGCTCGGGCGCCGAGCCGCCGTAGCCGGCCCGCTGGCGGGCGAAGGCGGCGACGCTGGGGCGCGGTCGGTGGGCGACCTCGCGGCTCGGCGCGTAGCGGGCCCGGTGGCCGGCGGCGAGTGCCCGCCAGACGAGGTCGACGTCCTCGCCGAAGCGCATCGACTCGTCGTAGCCGCCGAGCGCGAGCAGCGCGTCGCGGCGGGCGAGCAGGGCGGCGGCGGGGAGGTAGGTGATGCGGCGATCGAGGCCGACGAGGCTCGCGTGCGGACCAAGGTCGAGCGGTGAACCCGCCTCCTCGTGGCGGGCGAGTGCCGAGCCGCCCGGGGCGCTCCGCACCCGCGGCGCGAGCAGCGCCAGCTCAGGGTCGGCGGCGAAGAGCGCGGCGAGGCCGCGACGCCATCCGGGCGCGACCTCGCAGTCGGCGTCGACGAAGGCGACCAGCTCGGTGCCGGCGACGGCGAGCCCGGCGTTGCGTGCCGCGGCCGGCCCTCGCGGCGAGTCGTGGCGGATGACCCGCGCCCCGGCCCGCTCGGCCCGCTCGCCCGATCCGTCGCGCGAGCCGTCGTCGACGACGATCACCGGACCTTCGGCCGCCAGCGCCGCGACCAACGTCCCGAGCCGCTCGCCGCCGTCGAGCACCGGCACGACCGCCGTCACCGCCGCGTCGTCGGCCCCGTCGCCCGGGAGCGGATGGATCAGCCCATGCAGCTCGAGCCGCCCCGCCGGCGCTGTCGCCGCGGTGGGCGGCGCCGCGAGGATCGCGTCGAGGGCCGCCGCGCCCGCCTCGCTCAGCCGCACCAGTCGCGGCGGCGTGCCGCCGACCAGCAGGCGGCCGCGGTCGCGGCGACGCACCTCGGCGTCGAGCTCGAAGCGCGGCCCGGCGCTCATCGCCCCGCGTCGGTCGCGAAGCCCTCCGCGAGCGCGACGAAGGCCGCGTCGAGCAGCTCGAGCAGGTCCTCGCCGTCGCTCGCCACCCAGCGTTCGAACGAGGCCATCGCCGAGCCGAGCGCCGCGTAGCCGATCACCCGCGGCCGCAGGTCGATCGGAGCTTCACCCGACCGCGCCGCCGCCCAGTCGGCGACGACGCCGCGCCACTCGGCGTAGCGCAGCGCCGAGTGCGCCTGCAGGGCGGCGCTCCCGGTGATCAGCGTCATCCGCGTCCGCAGCCCCGGTTCCTCGTCGGCCGGGTAGCGGTTCGACTCGACCACCCCGCGGCGGAGCGCCTCCATCAGTGGCAGGTCGGCGCCTTCGTCGAGCGCCGCGCGCAGCCGCTCCATCACCCAGTCGAAGTCGCCCCAGGCGATGTCGTTCTTCGACTCGAAATAGCGGAACAGCGTGCGCCGTCCGACCCCTACCGCGGCGGCGATGTCGTCGACCGTCGTCGCCTCGAAACCGCGCTCGGCGAACAGCTCGAGCGCGACCCGTTCGATCTCCGCGTGGGTGGTGGTGGGGGGTCTTCCTTGCGACATTTGGCACCGAGTGCTATAAAGCTCGTGGGAACGGTAATCCACCGAGGAGGATTTCATGGGATCTGCACCGGACGAGCCCGTCGTCGAGACCGAGGACCAGGACCTGGTCGAGTCCGACCTGTTGGTCGAGGACGTCTCGATCGACGGGATGTGCGGCGTCTACTGAGGCTTCCCGATGAGTGCCGAGGACACGCTCGAAGGCCGCTGGCGGCTGCACCCCCAGGTCGCCCTGCGGCCGGAGCGCTTCGGCGCCCTCGCCTACCACTTCGGCAGCCGCCGGCTCTCCTTCCTGAAGAGCCGGCGGCTGCTCGAGGTGGTGCGGGGGCTGGAGGCGGCGCCCGACGTCGAGGCGGCGTGCCGCGCCGCCGGGGTGGGCGAGGCCGAGCTGCCGAGCTACCGCGTCGCGCTGGCGCGCCTCGCCGAGTCGCGGATGATCGTCCCCGCCCGTGGAGATTTTCCGCCGCATAGGGACGGAAAGGCTCCACAGGAGGCCGCGGCATGAAGCTGGTCGAGGAGTTCGAGCTCGGCCTCGACGCGCCGATCTGCATCACCTGGGAGCTGACCTACGCCTGCAACCTCGCCTGCGTCCACTGCCTCTCCTCCAGCGGCCGTCGCGACCCGCGCGAGCTGACCACCGCCGAGGCCAAGGGCGTGATCGAGGAGCTCGAGCGGATGCAGGTCTTCTACGTCAACATCGGCGGCGGCGAGCCGACCGTGCGCAAGGACTTCTGGGAGCTGCTCGACCACGCCGCCGCGCACCACGTCGGGGTCAAGTTCTCCACCAACGGCAGTCGCATCGACGTCGCCGCGGCGGCCCGCCTGGCCGCCTCCGACTACGTCGACGTGCAGGTCTCGATCGACGGCGCCACCGCTGCGGTCAACGACGCCGTCCGCGGCCCCGGCTCCTTCGACACCGCCCTCGGGGCGCTCGAGCGGCTCGCCGCGGCGGGCTTCGAGAAGCCGAAGATCTCGGTCGTCGTCACCCGCCACAACGCCGGCCAGCTCGACGACTTCAAGGCGATCGCCGATCGCTACGGCGCCCAGCTGCGGATCACCCGCCTGCGCCCTTCCGGCCGCGGCGCCGACGTCTGGGACGAGCTGCACCCGACCGCCGACCAGCAGCGCTCCCTGTACATGTGGCTGCTGGAGCACGGCGAGGAGGTATTGACCGGCGACTCCTTCTTCCACCTCTCCGCCTACGGCGAGGCGCTGCCGGGGCTGAACCTGTGCGGCGCCGGTCGGGTCGTCTGCCTGATCGACCCGGTCGGCGACGTCTACGCCTGCCCCTTCGCGATCCACGAGGAGTTCCTCGCCGGCAACGTGCGCGAGCCACGCGGCTTCGAGGGCGTCTGGCGCGACTCGGAGCTCTTCACCGAGCTGCGCCGTCCCCAGTCCGGCGGCGCCTGCGGATCCTGCGGGCACTACGACGCCTGCCGCGGCGGCTGCATGGCGGCGAAGTTCTTCACCGGCCTGCCGCTCGACGGGCCCGACCCCGAGTGCGCGCTCGGCCACGGCGAGCAGCTGCTCGCCGGGCGCGGGGCGGAGGTCGCGATCCCGGCTCCCGCGGTCGACCACTCGCGCAGGCGGCCGCCGACGAAGGTCTGCGACGAGAATCCGCTCGCCGACTTCATCGCCGGGACCTGACCGATGGCGTCCAGCAGGGATTGGTTCGAGTCGGTCGAGGAGGCGCGCCGGCGCGCCCGTCGCCGCCTGCCCTCCTCGGTCTTCTCCGCGCTCCGCGCCGGGGCCGAGTCGGGGACGACCCTCGCCGACAACGTCGGCGCCTTCCGTGAGCTTGGCCTCGTCCCGCGGATCGCCACCGGGAAGGGCGGTGGACGGGGGATGGCGACGACGGTGATGGGCCAGGAGATCTCGTTGCCGGTGCTGATCTCGCCGACCGGCGTGCAGGCGGTCCACCCCGAAGGGGAGCTGGCGGTGGCGCGGGCAGCGGCCGGCGCGGGGGCCGGGATGGGCCTCAGCTCCTTCGCCTCGAAGCCGCTCGAGCGGGTCGTCGCGGCGAACCCGAAGACGTTCTTCCAAGTCTACTGGCTCGGCTCGCGCGAGCGGATCGAAGGCGTGCTCGAGCGGGCGCGGGCGGCGGGCGCCGCCGGCCTGATCGCGACCGTCGACTGGTCCTTCGCGCACCGTCGCGACTGGGGCAGCCCGGCGATCCCGGAGAAGCTCGACCTGAAGGCGATGGCCGCGCTGGCGCCGCAGGCGCTGACCCGGCCGCGCTGGCTCGCCTCCTACCTGCGCTCCGGCGAGCTGCCCGACCTGACCACGCCGAACCTGGAGCGGGAGGGCGGCGGGGCGCCGACCTTCTTCGGCGCCTACGGCGAGTGGATGATGACCCCGCCGCCGAGCTGGGAGGACCTCGCCTGGCTGCGCGAGGCGTGGGGAGGCCCGTTCATGTTGAAGGGCGTGACGCATCCCGACGACGCGCGGCGCGCGGTCGAGATCGGCTGCACGGCGATCTCGGTCTCAAACCACGGCGGCAACAACCTCGACGGCACGCCGGCGACGATCCGCAACCTGCCCGCGGTGGTCGAGGCGGTCGGCGAGGAGGTCGAGGTGGTGATCGACGGTGGTTTCCGCCGCGGCTCCGACGTGGTCAAGGCGCTGGCCCTCGGCGCCCGCGCGGCGATGATCGGCCGCGCCTACCTCTGGGGCCTGGCGGCCAACGGCGAGGCCGGCGTCGCCAACGTGCTGGAGATCTTCCGCGCCGGGATCGAGGAGACCTTGAATGCGCTGGGTCGTGAGTCGATCGACGAGCTCGTCCCCGCGGATGTCCTGATGCCGACGGGGTTTACGCGGCGGTGAGCGGGACGCGGCTCGACCGGGCGACGTGGCCTGAGGTCGCGGAGCGGGCCCTGGAGCCGACGACGTTGCTGGTGCCGCTCGGCGCGACCGAGCAGCACGGGCCACATCTGCCGTTCGGCACCGACACGGCGATCGCGGTCGCCCTCGCCGAGGCGGCCGCCGAGCGGCTCCCGGACGCCCTTTCCGCCCCGGCGCTCCCCTACGGCTCCAGCGGTGAGCACCAGGACTTCCCCGGTACCCTCTCGATCGGCGCCGCGTGCACCGAGATGGTCCTGGTCGAGCTCGGCCGCTCGGCGAGCGAAACCTTCGAGCGCCTCGTCTTCGTCAATGCCCACGGCGGCAACGCCGCCCCGGTGGCCGCCGCGGTGGAGCTGCTGCGGGCGGAGGGCCGCGATGCCCTCGCCTGGTCCCCTCGCTTCGGCGGCGACGCGCACGCGGGGCGCATCGAGACTTCGCTGATGCTCGCCCTCGCCGTCACGCAGGTCCGCGCCGAGCGCGCCGCCGGCAGCGTCGCGCCGCTGCGCGAGATCATCGGGACGCTTCGCGCGGAAGGGGTCGGCGCCGTCTCGCCCAACGGGGTGCTCGGCGATCCCACCACGGCTTCCGCCGCCCAGGGCCGCGCCCTGCTTGCCGCCGCCGTCGACGACCTCTGCACGGTCTGCACGCGGTCGGGGATGGGGGCGCGATGAGTCGGGTCGCGATCGTCACCGGTGGCGGCCGCGGGATCGGCGCGGCGACGGTGGCGGCGCTCGCCGCCGACGGATGGAAGGTCGTCGCCGTCGATCGCGGCGCCGACGACCCGCGCCTTCCCTACGCGATGGCGAGCGCGGCCGAGCTCGACGCCAGTGTCGCCGCCGCCAACGAGTCGTTCGGCGAGACACGGGTGCGCGGGGAGCTCGCCGACGCCGCCGACGCCGCTGCGATGGCCGAGGTCGTGGTGCGGGCCGAGGAATGGGGCGGGGTCGAGGCGATCGTCGCCAACGCCGGCGTGATCGCCGGCGGCGCCCCGGCGTGGGAGCTCGCGCCCGAGGAGGAGGACGCGGTCGTCGAGACCTGCCTGCGTGGTGTCATGGTCGCCGCCAGGATCGGCATCCCGGCGCTTCTCCGCCGGCCGGGGCCCCGCGCCGGCCGGTTCGTCGCGACCGCGTCGACCGCGAGCCTTCGCGGCCTTCCCGGCCTGGCCGCCTATTGCGCCGCGAAGGCCGGCGTCTCCGGCTTCGTCCGTGCGCTCGGTGCCGACCTCCGCGGCACCGGCGTGACCGCGGTGGCCGTGGCCCCGGGCTCGACCGACACCCCGATCCTCGCCGAGAGCGCCCGTCTCTACGGGCTCGACGGAGCGGCCGACTTCGCCGCGCAGCAGCCGATCGAGCGCCTGCTCGATCCCGCCGAGGTCGCGGCGATGATCGCCTGGCTCTGCGGTCCCGGTGGCGCCGCGGTGACCGGGACGACGATCTCGGTCGACGGCGGCCTGGCGATCTGAGGCGGCCGGGGAGGTCCACTTACCGGCGTCGACGGAGTTCCGTCGTCGACATATCGAGGATCGCGACCCCGCGCCGTCCGGACCTGCGGCCTGGCCCACCGCCGGGTGTGGCAGGGGGCCTAAAGACCTGACTCCCTGCGGTCGATCAGAGAGGGAGCATGCCCCACGTGACGATTGCGGACCCTGATATCTCGATCGAGGAAGCGTCCCGGGCGCTGCGTCGCGACCTCGGCGAGGATTACGAGGTCTCGGTCGGCTCCGGCGACGCGATGAAGGTCTCCTCATCGGCCCTTGCCTATGCGAACGTGCATATGAGGAAGGAGGCCGGGGCCACCGTCTTCAGCGTCCACGGAGGTGGCATCGTGATCGGCCGGATCATCAACGAGCTGACGCTCGCGCGTCGGGTGGCGACGGCGCTGCGGTCCGGCCTGGTCGTCGAGGCGAAGTGATCCCTGGGCCCACATCGAGCGCGCCCGCGGGGCCACTGCGGATCCTGGTCGCCGTGGCCTTGCTCGCGGCGGCCTTGTCCCTCGCGATCTCGAGCCACGCCGAGGCGGCCGGCAAGGAACGGACGGGGAAGCTCCCGGTCGCCCGCAGGCTGGCGAACGATCGCTCGATCTTCTTCGGCACGGACGGCGATCGGGCGACCCTGCGGCGCGTCGGCCGAGGGAAGAAGTACCGGCTGACGCTCCACGACGTCCCCCGCCGGTCGCGCTACCTCGACAGCCATCCGCTCCGCACCCACGCGAGGATCGACACCGGCAAGGCGCTGCGGACCCTCTTCGCGGGCGGCCGGCGTGTCGGGGCGATCGAGGTCCCGGGCGCGCCGCGGCGGCACGACTCCCTCGCCGCGATGTTGAGCAGGCCCCGCTACGACGAACAGGCAGGCACCGTGACCTTCGCCGCGGAACCACTGGCACAGGCGCCGGGTGACGGCGTCACGCCACACGGGCTGCAGGTGGATGCGAGCCTTCCCACCGAACTGGGCGAAGCGAACCTCTACGTCGGCGGTCCGCACGACGGCCAGTACTGCAAGGGAGTCGCCGTCACCGATGACGAAATCCCGCAGGGCGACTGGTTCCTCGACTTCACCTCCACCAAGTGGTCCACGGACAGCTGGGCCGCCGAACCGGCTTGGTGGTATGAGGAAAACGGCAACGAAGCATGGCTCGGGTGGCAGTCCGACGGCGAAGACGGGCGCGGTTGCTCGAATTCGGTGACGGTGGACTGGACCCCCGAACTACAGCCGGGGGAAACGGCGCCGAGCGCCACGATCACGATGAAGATGACGTACCTGATCGGCAACAAGGCCACCGTCTCGTGCGGGCAGTCAGAACCCGCCGGCTATGGCACCTGCAGCTATTCGACGCACAAGGGCGGCGCCTTCGACACCGACCTCACGGCGACCTTCACGATCGGCGAATAGCCCGGCCGAGCCCGGCGAGTTCTACGAGAGGGACCTTCCTTGTGTTCCAACTCATCCGCCGCCACACTGTGCCAGGGCCGCGGCGTAGAAGCTCAGGTAGGAGCGCCAGTGGCGGTCCCAGTAGGACTGTTCGTGGCCGCCGTGCCACTCGTGGTCGGTGAGGTCGGCGCCGCCCGCTTCCAGGGCTTCGTCGAAGGCGACGTCGCCGATCAGGAAGGGGTCTTCGTCGCCGTAGTCGTTCCAGATCGGGATCGGGCCGAAGGCGCCGGGGTCTTCGCGCACGGTCGCGATCACGTCGTTGCGTTCGAAGTCCTCGGCGTCGTCGAAGGCGCCGGGAGCGGTGGCGCCGCCTTCGAGCCAGAGCGCCGGGGAGTGGCCGCCCACGGCGCAGAAGCGGCCCGGATGGTCGAGCGCGAGGTCGTAGGCGCCGAAGCCGCCCATCGAGATCCCGCCGATCGCGACCCGCCGCGGGTCGAGGTGAAAACGGCGGACGACCGTGGGGATGACTTCGGCGGTCACGTAGCTGCCCCAGCGCCCGTCTTCACGGTTGTGCCAGTAGCTGTCTTCGCCGCCGTCGGGGAAGGCGACGACCGGCGCCCGCCGGCCCAGCGAGGCAAGCGCCCGGAAGAACGACTCGTCTTCCGTGAAGCTCGTGTCCGAGCCGCCGTGGCCGTGCAGGAAGACGAGCAAGGGTCGCCCGCGCGTCCCGCCCGAGTCGGCGGCCGGGACGACCACCTCGACGCCGAGGCTCTGGCCGACGTCATGGCTGTCGATCGTCAGGTGGACCACTTCGGCCCCGTGTCGGTCGGCCGTCGCGAAGACGGTCGCCTGGAGCGCCGCGTAGACGAGCCCGGCCACGACGACGAGAGCGCCGAGCGCGAGCAGGCGCCGAACGGCGATCCGTCGGCGACTGACCGGTCGAGGGCTCACGGTGTCGCGACCCTAGCCGACGATGGCCGGTGGGCTTGCCGGCCGGCCGCCGCCGCCAGGAGGACTTCAGCGGCGGAGTGCCGGTAGGCGGCCCACGATCTCGTCGACGACATCGGGATCGACGGCGGGATTGGTTTCCTGGGGAGGCCAGTGGAAGGCGAACTCGTCGATCCCGATCGAGCGGTAACGGCCGACGAAGTCCTCGAAGGCGACGACCGATCTCCAGATCGGCTCCTGGGTCAGGGCGGCGCTGCCGCAGAGGAGACGGCGACGGATCGGTCGGGCGGCAAGCTCGTCCAGAAGCTCGCAGCGTTCCCGGGTGAGACTGAAGTTGGCGTCGGGGGCCAGCTCGAAGCCGCCGAAGGAGACCCAGGTGTCTGCCTGCTCGGCGGCGACCCTGAGGGCACCGCGGCCGTGGGCGGCAACCGTCACGGGAATCTTGGCCAGGTGCCCACCGTCCTCGGCCGGGAGCGCCGCGCCGAAGATTTCTTTGACCTGCGCCACCGCGGCGGCGAAGCGGCGCAGGCGCTCCGGCCCCGTCCAGACCTCCACGCCGACCCCCTGGTGATCGCTCTCGGCATAGCCCGAGCCGATGCCGAGGTCGAGGCGGCCACCACTCAGCTCCGCCACCGTGATCGCCTGGCGGGCGAGCAGGGCGGGAGGCCGGAGGACGATATTGGAGACGAGCGGGCCGATCGTGATCCGCTCGGTGGCTCCGGCCAGGGCCGCGAGCGTCGCCCAACACTCGAGCCATCGGCCTTCGGGCCGGGCCGGGTGGACGAGGTGGTCGTCGACCCAGAGGGCGTCGAAGCCGGCCGCCTCGATCTCGCGCGCCAGGCGCGCCATCTCCGCCCAGGGGCGGGCGGGCAGGAGGAGGGCACCGAAGCGTGCCCCGCCGGTCGCGTTTCCCATGTCCCTGATCGACATCAACGTCAACGTTGACATTGTGCCATACTGCCGCACCATGGGAGCCGGGTTCACCGCCGAGCAGGAGGCAGTCCGCGACGCCGCCCGGGCGTTCGCCCAGGGCGAGCTTGCGGCCGGTGCCGCCGAGCGAGACGCGGGCGAGCACATCCCGGCCGAGATCATCGAGAGGGTCGCGGGCCTCGGGTTCCTCGGCGGGGTGATCCCCGAGGAGTACGGTGGCGCCGGGCTCGACTACGTCTCCTTCACCTTGATGCTGGAGGAGTTGTCGAAGGTCGACCACTCGATCGCCTGCATCGCCAGCTTCCCCTCCGGGCTCTGCGGCGGCGGCATCTACCGCTACGGCAGCGAGGACCTCAAACGGCGCTACCTCGCCCCTTTCGTCGCCGGCGAGCGGCTCGGCGCCGCCGCCGTCACCGAGCCGGGCTCGGGCACCGACGTCGCCGGGATGCGCACCACCTGCCGCCGGGTCGACGGCGGCTACCTCCTGCAGGGTTCGAAGATGTGGATCTCCAACCTCGAGCACGCGCGCTGGTTCATAACCTTCGCCCGCCTGGTCGAAGGCGGCGAGCGCGGCGGCGTCTGCGCCTTCGTCGTCGATCGCGACGCCGACGGGGTCGGGACCGCGCCGGTCAAGGACAAGCTGGGCTTCCGGCCGCTCTCCTCCGGCGAGGTCGTCTTCGACGACGTCTTCGTCCCGGACGAGAACCTGGTCGGCGAGCCGGAGCAGGGCTTCGCCGTGGCGATGGCTGCGGTCGAGAACGGCCGCCTCGGCGTCGCCGCCCGCGCCTGCGGCGTGCTCGGCGCGGTGGTCGACGAGGTGACCGGGTACGCGCGCACGCGGGAGACGTTCGGCAACCCGATCGGCACGTACCAGCTGGTCCAGTCCAAGGTGGCCGACATGGTCGTCGGGCTGGAGACGGCCCGCCTGCTGACCTACCGGCTGGCGACGCTGAAGGACCAGGGCGCCGAGCGGCTGCGGCGCGAGTCCTCGCTCGCCAAGATGCATGCCTCCGAGGCCCTGATGCGGGCCTCGGTCGACGCCGCCCAGATCTTCGGCGGCTACTGCGCCAGCCCCGAGTACCCGATCGGCCGCCACCTGCGCGACGCCAAGATCTTCCAGATCGTCGAGGGCTCCAACGACCTGCACAAGCTGCTGATCGCCGAGGACCAGCTCGGCCTCCGCTCCTCCGAGCGGCAGCGCAAACGGGAGCCGGCGGCGGTCCGGGGCTGACGGTGCTGCGTCCCGGGGACTTCGAGGCGATCGCCGTCGGCGTCGAGGACGGCGGGCTCGCCGTCCTCACCTTGAACCGGCCGGAGGCCGAGAACCGGGTCGACGACAGGATGCACTCCGAGCTGGCCGAGGTCTTCGCCGCGGTGCGGCGCGACAAGTCGATCCTCGCGGTCGTCCTCACCGGGGCCGGGGACACCTTCTGCGCCGGCGGCGACGGCGGGCCGGATCGCAGGTTCGAGACCTTCACCGGGCTGACCCCGATCGAGGAGGGGCAGGCGATCGTCGACGGCATCCTCGCCCTCGACCAGCCGCTGGTCGCGGCGGTGAACGGCGACGCGCTCGGCCTCGGCGCGATCCTTGCCACGCTGGCCGACGCCGCCTTCGCCGTGCCGGGGGCCCGGATCGGGGACCGGCACGTCGCCGGCGGGGTGACCGCGGGCAACGGCAGCGCCGCCCTCTGGCCCTTGCTGGTCGGGCTCAACCGGACCAAGCAGCTGCTCCTCGGCGCCGAGGTCCTCGACGCCGCGACCGCGGTCGAGGCGGGTCTGATCACCGCGCTCGCCGCCGACCCGCTCGCCGCCGCGCGCGAGCAGGCCGCCGCATGGGCAGCGATGCCGGCCTACGCGCTGCAGAGCACCAAGCGCGCCCTCAACCAGCACTTGCGGGCCGCGGTCGCCGACGTGATGCCGCTGGCGCTGGCGCTCGAGGAGCAGTCGCTGGCCCGCCTCGACCCCCGCTTCCGTCCCTGGGCGGCGGAAGAGGAGGACTAGGGCGGTGAGTCTCGACTTCAGCGGATCGGTGGCGCTGGTGACCGGTGCCGGCAACGGGCTCGGCCGGGTCTACGCGCTGCAGCTGGCGGAGCGCGGCGCGAAGGTGCTCGTCGACGACGTCGCCGTCGGGGTCGACGGCCGTCCCAGCGACGAGTCGCCCGCCCAAGCGGTCGTCGAGGAGATCCTGGCGGCGGGCGGCGAGGCCGTCGCCTGCACCGAGAGTGTCGCCACGCCCGAGGGCGGCGCGGCGATCGTCGCCCAGGCGATCGAGCGGCTCGGCGACCTCGACATCGTGGTCAACAACGCCGGCATCGCCCGCACCAATTTCTTCGCCGACGTCGTCTACGAGGACCTGATGGCCTCGCTCTCGGTCCACCTGCTCGGCGCCTACCACGTGCTGTTGCCGGCCTGGAAGCACATGATCGAGCGCGGCGGCGGCCGCGTCGTCAACACCACCTCCTCGGTCGGCACCTTCGGCCAGCGCCGCTCCTCGGTCTACGCCTCGGGCAAGATGGGGATCGTCGGCCTGACCCGGGTGCTCGCCCAGGAGGGTGCCGCGCACGGCATCAAGGTCAACGCGGTCGCGCCGGTCGCCTCCTCGCGGATGGCGGGCGAGGTGTACGGCAAGCTCGACCGGTACGTCCCGCCGGAGCTGGTCTCCGCCGTGGTGCTGGCGCTGGCGCACCGCAGCTGCGAGGTGAGCGGTGAGATCGTCTCGGCCGGCGGCGGCCGGATGTCACGGCTGATGATCGCGGCGACCCCGGGCCACTTCTCGCCCGGTCTCGACGACGAGGAGGCGGCGGCCCGGCTCGTCGAGGTCTGTGCGCAGGACGAGGTCGCGCTGGTTCCCGACAGCGCGATGGCGGAGATCGACCTGATCAGGCGCTGCTTCCCGGAGCTGGTCGACTTTCCGATGGAACCGCGCTAGCTAGCCGACCCCGTCGACCAGCCGGTCGATCTCCTCCCACAGCTCCTCGGGGACGGGCTCGGCGATCAGGGCCAGGTCCGCCTCGACCTCGGCCGGGGAGCGCATCCCGACCACGACGGTGGCGACCGCCGGGTGCCGGGTCGGGAACTGGAGCGCCGCCTGGGGGAGGGTGACGCCGTGGCGCTCGCAGAGGTCGGCGAGGGCGTTCGCCGCCTCCAGCCGGGCGGGCGTGGCGGCGCGGTATCCGGATGCCGCGGCCGGGTTCGGGCGGGCGGTGGCGAGCAGCCCGGAGTCGAAGGGGCCGGCGGCCTGCACCGTCACGCCGCGTTCGGCGCAACGGTCGAGCAGCGGCCCCGCCTCGCGTCGGGTGAGGCTCCAGGCGGCGGCGATCATCACGTATTCGACCGTCCCTTCCTCGACGAAAGCGAGGGCCACGTCCGGGTTCGTCGTCGCCACGCCGATCGCGCCGGCCAGGCCCTCGTCGCGGAGGCGTGCCAGCTCCGGCATCGCTTCGGCCCGCGCCTGGTTCATCGCCAGATCCGGATCGTGGAGGAAGAGGACGTCGACCAGGGGGAGGCCGAGTCGTCCGAGCCCGGCGACGAGGGCGCCGCGTGCGCCTTCGGCGCTGAAGTCGTAGCCGCCGCCACCGCGCGGGGCGCCGGCGTCCAGGGGCCGCGCGTAGGGATTCGCGTTGGCCATCGCCGTGCGCCCGACCTTGGTCGAGACCGCGATCTTCGTCGACGCGCCTCCGGACCGCTGCCCTGCCCATCCGCTCAGCGCCGCGCCGAGCAGCGCCTCGGACTGCCCGTCGCCGTAGCTCGGCGCCGCGTCGAAGCGCCTGACCCCGGCCTTCAGGGCCGACTCCAGCGCGGCCTTCCCCGTGCCGACGTCGCCGTCGGCGGCATAGCTGCCGATCGGCCCGCAGCCAAAGGCCAGGTCGTCGATCTCCATCCCGTCAGCATACGTGTTGACGCGGATCGATATTTCTAGTACGGTCAACATCAACGTTGGTGCAGATGGGAGGGAAAGTGACCGACAACCTCAGCCGCGCGCTGCGCGCACTCCGCGACGGGCAGTTCGTCGTCGTCTCCGACGCGACCGATCGCGAGGACGAGGCCGATCTGATCGTCGCCGCCGAGCGGGCGACGCCGGAGCGCCTCGCCTTCCTCATCCGCCACACCTCCGGGATCGTCTGCGCGCCGATGCACGGCGAGCGGGCCGAGGCGCTGGACCTGCCGCCGATGGTCGCGGACAACACCGAGCCCCATCGCACCGCCTTCACCGTCTCCGTCGACGCGGCGGCGAACACGACCACCGGAATCTCCGCCGCCGACCGGGCCGAGACCTTGCGCGCGCTCGCCGCTCCCACCGCGAAGCCGGCCGACTTCGTCCGCCCCGGCCACGTCTTCCCGCTGCGCGCCCACCCCGAGCTGCTGCGCGGGCGCCAGGGTCACACCGAGGCAGCGGTGGAGCTGATGTCGATGGCCGGGATGACGCCGGTCGCGGCGATCTGCGAGCTGGCCAACGACGACGGCACCGTCATGCGCGGGCCCGAGGTCGTCGACTTCGCCGCCCGCCACGGCCTCGTTCACCTCGGCGTCGAGGAGATCGCCGCCGCCGGCCCGGCGCGTCCCGGTGTCCCGGCGATCACGGTCGAACCGCTCGCCGAGGCGGCACTGCCATCCCGCTACGGCGACTTCATGATCGAGATGCTGCGCACGCTGCCCGACGGCACCGAGCACGTCGTCCTCAAGCTCGGCGACCTCGACGGCGGCGGCCCGACGCCGCTCGTCCGCATCCACTCCGAATGCGCCACCGGCGACCTGTTCGGCTCGCGCCGCTGCGACTGCGGCGAGCAGCTGCGGGCCTCGCTGCGCGAGGTCGGCGCCTCCGGCCGCGGCCTGGTCCTCTACGAGCGCGGGCACGAGGGCCGTGGCATCGGCCTGGTCGACAAGCTGCACGCCTACGTCCTGCAGGAGCAGGGCGTCGACACCGTCGACGCCAACCTGCGCCTGGGCCACCCGGCCGACGGCCGCGATTTCCGCCCCGCCGCAGCGGTGCTGGCACACCTCGGGGTGACCGCGGCGGTGCTGCTGACCAACAACCCGGAGAAGCTCGGCGCCGTGCGCGCCGCCGGCATCGACGCCGTCGCCAGGCCGCTGCGGGCGACGCCGCACGACGACAACCTCCATTACCTGGAGACGAAGCGCCTGCGCTTCGGCCATGACCTGCCCGCTCCGCGGATCCGGGGGGCGCTGGTCTGATGGCGGGCGCGACGACGCCGGCGATCGACTCCGGCTTCTTCCGCGAGGTGATGGCGCAGGTGCCGACCTCGGTCTGCGTGGTCGCCGCCGACCACGTCGAGGGACCGGCCGGGCTCTCGGTCGGCTCCTTCGTCTCGGTCTCGCTCGATCCGCCGCTGGTCGGCGTCTTCGTCGCCGCCACCTCGACCAGCTGGCCGCGCGTCGCCGCCGCCCGCTCCTTCTGCATCAGCGTCCTCGCCGACGACCACGAGCACGTCTCGCGGCGCTTCGCGGTCAGCGGCGGCGACAAGTTCGGCGGCCTCGAGTGGGGCCGCTCGCCGGGCGGCGCGCCGCGGCTGCCGGGCGCCGTCGCCTGGGTCGACTGCGAGCTCGAGGCCGAATACCCGGCCGGCGACCACACCTTCGTCCTCGGCCGCGTGATCGAGCTCGGCGCCGGGCCGGAGGCCGATCCCCTGCTCTTCCATCGCGGTGGCTACCGCCGCATCTCAAACGACAACCAACGGGAGGACTGAACGCCATGCGCGTCGGTTACACGACCATTTTCCAGGGCGGTGGCGACGCTGCCGTCGATCACGAGGTCTACACGAACGAGCTGGCGTTGTGCGACCTGGCGGAGCCGCTCGGCTTCGAGATGCTGTGGAGCGTCGAGCACCACTTCACCTCGTACACGATGTGCCCCGAACCGCTGCAGTTCCTCTCCTACATGGCGGCGCGCACCAAGGACATCAAGCTCGGCTCCGGCGCCGTGATCCTGCCCTGGCACGATCCGGTCCGGGTCGCCGAGAGCGTCGCGATGCTCGACCTGATGTGCGACGGGCGCTTCATCTTCGGCATGGGCCGCGGCCTCGGCCGGATCGAGTTCGAGGGGCTGCGGGTGCCGATGGACGAGTCGCGGGCGCGCTTCGTCGAGTCCGCCGAGATCGTCATGCGGGCGCTGGAGACCGGCGTGGTCGAGGCCGATGGCGAGTACTACAAGATCCCCAGGCGCGACCTGCGCCCGCGCCCGGTGCGCGGCTTCCGCGACCGCCTCTACGCCGCCGCCGTCTCACCCGAGTCGGTGCGGATCATGGCCGACGTCGGCGCCGGGATCCTGATCAATCCACAGAAGGACTGGGAGGACGTGGCCGAGGACATGAAGGCCTACCGGGCCCAGTTCCGCGAGCTGAAAGGGACCGACCCGCCCGCGCCGATGGTGACCGGGTGGGTCTGCTGCCACGAGGACCACGACACCGCCGAGCAGATGGCGCGCGAGTACATCGGCGCCTACTACGAGTCGGTGATGGACCACTACGAGCTCGGCGGCCGCCACTTCGAGAGCACGCGCGGCTACGAGTACTACCGCAAACTGGCTTCCTACATCGGGCAGAACGGCTCCGACAAGGTGATCGACAACTTCATCAACCTGCAGATCTGGGGCACGCCGGAGGAGTGCTTCCGGCGGATCGCCGACATCCAGTCGCGGGTCGGCAACGACGGCTTCAACGCGGTCTGCTCGTTCAGCGGCATGCCTGCGGAGGTCGGCGAGGCGAACATGCGCCTTTTCGCCACCGAGGTGATGCCGCGGGTGAAGGAGCTGCCGCCGGTCGACCCGGCCGAGCTCGACGCCGCGGTCGGGGCGGGCGCGGCGGAGCAGGGCTGATGAGCGCCGAGCCGCGTCTCCTCGCCACCGGCCTGCGCTTCCCCGAGGGGCCGACCCTGCTCGACGACGGCGCGGTCGCCGTGGTCGAGATGCGGGGCGAAGCGGTCGCCCGAGTCGCGGCCGACGGCGCGGTGACGCGGCTCGGCGACTGCGGCGGCGGTCCCAACGGCAGCGCACTCGGCTCCGATGGGGCGGTCTACGTCGCCAACAACGGCGGCCTCGCGCTCGGCCCGGAAGGGATCGTCCATGCCGAGCGCGAGTTCGACGGCCGCGTGCAGCGGGTCGACGCCGACGGCACCGTGACCACGGTGGCGGACGGCCTGCCCGGGCCGGGGCCGCACCGCCCGAACGACATCTGCTTCGCTCCCGACGGCCGGCTGCTGGTCACCGACTCGGCCAACTGGAGCGAACCGCGCGACCTCAAGCCGGGCCGGCTGCTGGCGATCGCGGCCGACGGCGCGGTCTCGGTCCTGGCCGAGATCGAGGGGGTGCCGAACGGGCTCGCCTTCTCGCCCGACGACGCCACCCTCTACCTGGCCCAGTCGATGACGCGCAAGATCCTCGCCTTCGAGGTGCGCGCCGACGGCGGCCTCGGCGAACCCGCCACCTGGGGGAAGTTGCCGGGCGGGATGCCCGACGGGATGTGCGTCGGCGCCGACGGCGCGCTTTACGTCTGCGGCTCGATCGATGACTCTTTGCACGTGTTCAGGGACGGTGAGCTCGCGGAGACCTTCGAGCTGCCGAAAAACAGCCAGCCGACCAACTGCTGTCTGACGGAGGAGGGTGACTTGCTGGTGACGCTCGCCAAGACCGGCGAACTGATCGCGCTCGGGGTTGGCGCGGAACGTCTGCCGTTGCATCGCGGTTCGATCACGAATGGGGCGGCGGCATGAAGCTGGCGCTGATGTACGAGATCCCGGTCCCGCGCCCGTGGGGTCCCCGCAGCGCCTACGACGCCTTCCAGGACACGCTCGAGCAGATCGAGCTGGCCGACCGGCTCGGCTTCGACAGCGTCTGGACGGTCGAGCACCACTTCCTCGACGAGTACTCGTTCTCCTCGGCGCCGGGCGTCTTCTACGGCGCGATCGCCGAGCGGACCGAGAACATCCGCATCGGGCACGGCGTGCGGCTGCTGCCGTTTCCCTACAACCATCCGGTGCGGGCCGCCGAGGCGGCGGCCACCGTCGACGTCCTCTCCGGCGGCAGGCTCGAGTTCGGCACCGGCCGCTCCGGCACCCGCACCGAGATCGAGGGCTTCGGCATCAGCCCACCGGAGACGCGGCCGATGTGGGAAGAGGCACTCGACGTGATCGTCGGCTGCTGGACCGAGGAAGAGTTCAGCTGGGACGGCGAGTACTTCAAGCTGCCCCCGCGCGGGGTCGTGCCGAGGCCGATGCAGGACCCGCACCCGCCGCTCTGGGGCGCGACCTCGAGCGCCGACAGCCACGAGATCGTCGGTCGCAAGGGGATGGGGCTGCTCTCCTTCTCGGTCGCGGTCCCGCCGGAGGCGCTGACCAAACGGCTGACCCGCTACCGGGACGGGATCGCCGAGGTGGTCCCGGTCGGCAAGTTCGTCAACGAGCGGGTCGCCACCTTCTGCCAGACCCACTGCGCCGAGACCACGGCACAGGCCCACGCCGACGCGCGCGAGCCGTTCCCCTGGTACATCCAGACTTCGCTCGAGCAGATCGCCGGGCTGGGAGCCTGGCAGGAGGGCACCAACCTCGGCAGCTACGAGTACGCGCGGAAGCTGCTCGACGGGATGTCCCTCGAGGACCTCACCTTCGACTACCTGGTCAACAATGAAACGGTGATGTGCGGCGATCCCGACCACTGCCTGGAGATGTGCCGACGCTACGAGGCCGTCGGCGTCGACCTGCTCCTCCTCCTCGTCCAGTCCCACGACATCCCGCACGAGAAGGTGATGAGGTCGATCGAGCTGCTCGGCACCGAGGTGATGCCGCAACTGTCCGGTTCGGCCGCCGCCACCGCGCGCTGATGAGCGGCCACCAGAACAGCCGCGTGGCGGACTGGGTCCGCACCCACGCCGAGTGGACGCCGGACAAGGCGGCCCTCGCCACCGACGAGCGCATCTTCACCTTCGCCGAGCTCAACTCGCGGGTGAACCGGCTGGCGACCGGGATGCGCGGGCTCGGCGTCCGGCCGGGTGACCGGGTCGCGCTCTTCGCCACCGACTCGACGATGTATATCGAGACCTTGCTCGCCTGCGCCAAGCTGGGGGCGGTCTACGTGCCGCTCAACTTCCGCCTGGCGACGCCCGAGCTGGAGCTGCTGCTGCGGGTCTCGGGGGCGGAGACGCTCTTCTTCTCGGAGCGCTACACCGAGGCTGTGCGGGCGGTCGACGTGCCCGGGCTGCGGACGACGATCAGCTTCGACTCCGAGTCCGGGGACCTCTCCTACGAGGAGCTGCTGGGGCGTGGGGTCGACGAGGAGATCGATGTCCCGGTCGCCGAAGAGGACATCATGTGCATCGCCTTCACCAGCGGCACGACCTCGTTGCCGAAGGGCGTCATGCACTCGCAGCGGATGGTCAAGCACATGGTCAACCAGTGCATCCTCGAGCGGCGGATGACGGGGATGGCGTCTCACTACTCGCCCGCGCCGCTGTTCCACGTGGGCGGCATGCTCTACGCGCTGTCGGGGATCGCCCACGGGCATCTGACGCTGGTGATCCCGTTCGACGCCGGCACGGTGCTGCGCTGGATGGGCTCCGGCCGCCTCGACGGCGTCTTCCTCGTGCCGACGATGATCGACATGGTGCTCGCCCATCCCGACCTGGAGAAGGCCGACTTCAGCCGCATCCAGTCGATCGCCTACGGGGCGGCGCCGATGTCGCCGTCGCTGCTGCGGCGGGCGATCGACGTCTTCGACTGCGACTTCCTCAACATGTTCGGCGCCGGCACCGAGGCGGGGTTGCAGACGGTGCTCGGGCCGGAGGACCACCGGCGCGCGCTGGCAGGGCACGAGCACCTGCTCGGCTCGATCGGCAAGCCGGGGATCGGGATCGTCCTGCGGCTCTGCGACGAGGATCTCAACGACGTGCCGGAGGGCGAGGTGGGGGAGATCGTCACCCGCTCGGACGCCTGCATGAGCGGCTACCTCGACCAGCCGGAGGCGACCGCCGAGGTCTTGGTCGACGGTTGGTTCCGCGGCGGCGACATGGCCCACCGCGACGCCGAGGGGTATCTCTACCTGGCGGGGCGGCGGCGGGACATGATCATCCGCGGCGGCGAGAACATCTACCCGATCGAGATCGAGGACGTGCTGCTCTCCTATCCGGGGATCGAGGAGGCGGCCGTGGTCGGCGTGCCGGACGAGCGCTGGGGGGAGATCGTCCGCGCCCACGTCGTCTACTCGAACGGCAACGGGTCGGTGCTCGACACCGAGGCGGTGCGGCGCTACTGCCGCGAGCGACTGGCGGGCTACAAGGCGCCGGAGCTCTTCTCCGTGCACGACGAGCTGCCTCGCAACGCCAGCGGCAAGATCCTCAAGCGCGAGCTGCGGAAGCTCTGAGCCGGGCGGCCGGGCCAGCCCTTATGCTCAGGATCGCATTCGGCTTTCGCCTGGATGCCAGAGCGAGCACAAGTGCCGACCCGACGTAAGCAAGAGCAGGCTCCAAGCGAGATCGCGCGCCGACGCGCGGAGCGCCGCGAGGCCGAGGGCCGGCGCTCGGACGCGCGCTGGCAGGACGTCCTCGCCGCCGCCGCCGAAGTCTTCAGGCGGCTCGGCTACAGCCAGGCGCGGCTCGAGGACGTCGCCCAGGAGGTCGGGATCAGTCGGGCGACGCTCTACTACTACGTCGGGACCAAGGAGGAGCTGCTGGTCGCGCTGCTCGAGGATCCGATCGCCGCCGTCACCGCGAGCCTGAAGAAGGTCGCCGGCCAGGACATCCCGGCGGAGGAGAAGCTCGCCGCGGCGCTGCGCGAGTACCTCCACCTGCTGGAGGAGAACCCGACGCTCTTCATCTTCCTCTCCGAGAACATCCACAAAGTGATGTCGGGCCCGGAGGCGGACCAGATCCGCGCCAACGCGGACAGCTACGGCCGCGTCCTCACCAAAATCGTCTCCGAAGGTATGAAGAACGGCGAATTCCGCGACGACATCCGCCCCCAGGTCGCCGTCCTTGGAATCATCGGCATGTTCAACTGGATGCACCGCTGGTACGTGCCCTCCGGCAAAGAATCCCTCACGGCGATCGGCGAGGACTTCGTGACGATGTCCCTGGCCGCGCTGCAGCCGCCGAAGTAGGCCGAGGGTCGCGGGGTCGGGGACCCCACGGTCGCACTTCTCCGCGGAGGGCGCCGGAAGCGCGCACTCAGGCGGTGAGGTCGAGTACCGCGCCGGTGAGGGTGCGCGAGGCGGGCCAGGCGAGGAGGGCCGTGGCCTCGGGGGCGGCCTCCGGCGCGGGGCAGACGAGCGCGTTGACCCGCCGGGCCGGCGCCCACTCGAGCGCCAGCGTCCGGGTGAGCGAGGCGAGCGCGGCGCGGGTCGGGTCGTCCTCGGGATGTGGGGCGGGGGGACCGGCGAGGACGAAGAGCAGGCAGCCGCCGGGGTTCAGCCGCGCAGCACCGTCGCGGGCCGCCGCGAAGGCGGCCGTGAGGGCCGCGGCAAGGGCGCCCACGGCGACGCGGTCGAGGGCGGCGGTCGCCGCGGGAGGCGCCGGTGCTCCGCCCGCCCCGCGGTCGGTGCCGCCGAGCGCGACGAGGAGCAGGTCGACCCGCTCCTCGGCGGCGGCGGGGCGGGCGCCGAGGGCGACCAGGCGACGGCCGAGGGCGGCGGCGGTAGATTCGACCTCCCGGCCCTCCGTCGGCGCCTCGCCCGCGCCGGCCGCCTCTCCCGGCGCCCAGCCCACCGCGATCCCGGCCAAGGCGTCGGGAGCGAGGGCGCTCATCCGGTCAGACCCTCGACGCCGTGGATCCCGGCGCCGCCGTCGAGCTGGACGATCGTCCCCGAGGGGAGCGGCCCGACGCCGGCGCCGAGCGCCGCGACCCACTCGGCGATCTCCTCGACGCCCGTGTCCGCGCGCAGCGGCGTGTTCCGCAGCGTCTCCGCGAGCGCCTCGGCCGACATCTCGCCGCGCACGCCGTCGGTGAAGACGGTGCCCGGCGCCAGGCCGTAGAGGCGGATGCCGTCCTCGCGCCACTCGCGGGCCAGCCCGCGGGTGAGGGCGAGGAAGGCGGCTCGCGCGCTCGCCGAGTGGGCGAGCCCGGTGATCCCGCGCTCCGGCGAGGAGAGCGAGATCGTCACCACGGTCCCGCCCGTCCGGCGCAGCCCCGGGCGCGCCGCCCGGGTCAGGCCGGCGACCGCGGTCAGGTTGAGGTCCAGCACCGCCGCCATCCCGCGCGCCGAGATCTCCGTCGCCGGGGCGATGAACTGGCCGCCGGCGTTGTTGACGAGCAGGTCGATGCCGCCCGCGGCGGCGAGCGCGGTCACCGCCGCCGTCGCCGCCTCGCGATCGCGGAGGTCGACCGAGCGCCAGGTGAAGCGACCGGAAGCCGATCCGGTCGTGGCCAGGCGCCCCGTCTCGACCAAGGGCTCGACCCGGCGACCGACGCCGACCACGCTCGCGCCCAGCTCGGTAAGCCGGATCGCGATCGCCCGGCCGATCCCGCTCCCGGCGCCGCTCACCAGCGCCCGCCTGCCGGTCAGGCAGTCCGGCGCCAGTCCACGTGCGTCAGCATTCATGTTGACGAACGTAGCGTGCCGTGGTCGTCCGGTCAACGACGCCGCGGGAGCGCTCCTCCCGCCGGACGCCGGCCCCGAACAGGCCCGATCGGAAAGTCGCTCTTGACGGACCCGTCCCAACCCATTAGCGTCAACGTTGACGTTAAGGCGGCCCAGGGAAAGGCCGCCCAGCGGACGGGATACCGGGACGGCCGAGGGATGGAAACCACTTATCCGAGCGAACAGTTCGAGCAGAGCAGGCTCTCTTCGCCGCTGTTGCGGGTCGAGGGTCTGAGCGTGCGCTTCGGCGGCGTGACCGCGCTCGACGACGTCAGCTTCGACGTCCGCCAGGGCGAGATCTGCGCCCTGATCGGTCCCAACGGCGCCGGCAAGACGACCGCGTTCAACAGCATCAGCCGTTTCGTCCGCCCCGCGGCGGGGACGATCGACTTCGACGGCACCCGGCTCACCGACCGCCGGGCTGCCGACCTGATCGGCCTCGGCATCAGCCGTACCTTCCAGAACCTGGCGCTCTGGCCCGCGCTGAGCGTGATCGACAACGTGATGGTCGGCGCCCATGGAAACGGCGGCGCCCGCTTCGTCGCCCAGATGCTCGGGGTCGCCCGGCGCCAGGAACGTGACCTGCGCGCCCGCGCCTACGCGGCGCTGGAGCTGTTCGGCCTCGGTGGGATCGCCTTCGAGGTCTGCTCGGGCCTCCCCTACGGGACGCTGAAGCAGATCGAGCTCGCCCGCGCCGTCGTCTCGCGGCCGCGCCTGCTGATGCTCGACGAGCCGGCCGCCGGCCTCAACCACGGCGAGGTGCGCGAGCTCGGCGAGACGATGCGGCGCCTGCGCGAGGAGGAGGGGCTGACGATCCTCCTGGTCGAGCACCACATGGCGCTGGTCATGGACGTCTCCGACTACGTCGTCGCGCTCGACTTCGGTCGCAAGCTGGTCGAGGGCACGCCCGCCGAGGTGCAGAGCGACCCTCGCTTGATCGAGGCCTACCTGGGAGGGAGCGCGTCGTGAGCGCCGCCACCGACGTCAGCCCCACCGCGGCCGCTCCGCGGACGGCGCCGCCGCTGCTGGAGGCCCGCGGCCTGCGCGCCTCCTACGGCGCGGTAGAGGCGCTCCACGGCATCGACCTGTACCTCGAGCGGGGCGAGACGATCGTCGTCCTCGGCGCCAACGGGGCGGGCAAGACGACGCTGCTGCGCTCGATCTGCCGCCTCGTCTCGACCAAGGGGGAGCTGGACTTCGACGGCGAGTCGGTGGTCGGCCGGTCCGCCACCGCCGTGATCCGCAAGGGGATCGCGACCGTGCCACAGGGCCGCGGCACGCTGACCGACCTGAGCGTCGAGGACAACCTCCGCGCCGGCGCCTACCTGCGCAAGGACCGCGGCGAGGTGGCGGGTGAGATCGCGCGCTGGTACGAGGCCTTCCCGAGGCTCGGCCAGCGCCGCCGCATCTCCGCCGGCAGCCTCAGCGGCGGCGAGCAGCAGATGCTCGCGGTGGCCCGCGCGCTGATGAGCCGGCCGCGGCTGCTCCTCCTCGACGAGCCCTCGCTCGGCCTCGCGCCCCTGATCGTCGAGCAGGTCTACGCGGTCCTCGCCGACGTGCAGAAGCAGAGCCAGGAGCTGGCGATCGTCCTGGTCGAGCAGAACGCCAACATCGCCCTCGAGCTGGCGAACCGCGCCTACGTGCTCGAGGCCGGGCAGATCGCGATCGAAGGGACCGCCGCCGAGCTCCACGACAACGAGGCCGTGCGGCGGGCCTACCTGGGGTATTGAGATGAGCGACGTCACCGCTTCCGCGCCCGAGCCGCAGCAGACCGTCCCGCCGGTCGAGCGGCCGCTCGACATCGTCGCCGTCGAGCGCCGCCGCAGCGCCCTCACCGCGCTCACGGTGGTCGCCGCCTTCCTCGTCGCCTTCTCGATCTACGCGATCTCCGACGGAGGCTTCACCCTCTACCTGCAGCGCTGCTTCGACGGCGCCACCCAGGGATCGCTCTACGGGGCGACGGCGCTGGCGCTGGTGCTCGTCTTCCGCGCCACCCGGGTGATCAACTTCGCCCAGGGCGGCCTCGCCATGTTCGGCACCTTCCTGGCCTGGGAGGGCCATGCCCACATGGGCATGGGGATCGGGATCGCGGTGGCGCTGGCGGTGATCGTCTCGGCGCTCGGCGCGGGCGTGCTCGAGCGCGGGCTGGTGCGGCCGTTCGACCCCGACAACCACCTCGCGATCACGATGGTCACGCTCGGCCTCTACCTCGCGGTCGGCTCCTTCGCCGGCCTCCTCTGGGGCTTCGAACCGAAGGGCTTCCCGAGCCTCTTCCCGAACGGGAACGGCGACTCGGTGACGATCTTCGGCGCCCAGCTGCAGTACGCGGAGATCGGCACCCTGCTGCTGATCCTGGTCACGGTCGGGGCGATCCACCTGCTCCTCTCGCGCACCCGGTTCGGGCTGGCGATGCGCTGCGTCGCCGACGACTCCGCCTCGGCCCAGCTGCTCGGCATCGACATCGGTCGCGCGGTCCAGGGCAGCTGGATGCTCGCCGCCGCGGCGGGAACGCTGGCGGGCTGCCTGATCGCGCCGACCACCGGTCTCACCCCGACCTTCATGAACAACGTGCTGATCTACGCCTTCGCCGCGGCGACCCTGGGCGGCCTCGACAGCATCGGCGGCAGCATCGTCGGCGGCATCCTGGTCGGCCTCTGCACCTCGTTGATCCCCGGCTACGTCCCCGGCCTCGGCTCGCAGTTCAGCCTCGCGGTGGCGCTCGCCCTGATCATCGTCGTGCTCCAGTTCAAGCCGAGCGGACTCTTCGGCCGGCGCTACCTGGAGCGGGTGTGAGTACGGTCGCCGACAACCTTGCCGCGGGCCCGCGCCGCTACCGCGTCGACGCGGCGGGCCGCCGCTATCGGGCGGGCCGGCTCGGGCTGGCGGCGCTGGTCGTCGTCGTCCTGCTCTGCCTGCCGATGATGGCGGGGAGCGCCGGTCAGGTCGACTCCTTCTCCCGCATCGCCGCCTACGCGGTGGCGATCCTCGGCCTCACCCTGGTCACCGGCTACTGCGGTCAGATCTCGATCGGGCACAGCGCCTTCGTCGGGATCGGCGCCTATACGACGGTGATCCTCGTCTCCGAACACGGCTGGCCCTATCTGGCGACGATCCCGGTGGCGGCCTTCTTCTGCCTGATCGCCGGGATCCTCGTCGGCATCCCGGCGCTGCGGATCAGCGGCCTCTACCTGGCCGCGGTGACGCTCGCGGTGGCGGCGGTCTTCCCGACCCTGATCGACCAGTTCCCGCACCTGACCGGCGGCCCCAACGGCCTCACGGCGCTGAACCAGATGGAAGCGCCGAGCTGGTTCCCCTTCCGCGACGCCGTCGCCGGCCCCTCGATCTTCCACTACTACGTGATCCTGGCGATCGCGGCGCTGATGTTCGCGCTGGCCTGGAACCTCGCCCGCGGCCGCTTCGGCCGCGCCCTGATCGCGATCCGCGACTCTCCCTACAGCGCCGCCGCGGCCGGCGTGCGGCTCTCCTGGTACAAGGTCATGGCCTTCGCGGTCAGCGCCGCCTTCGCCGGCGTCGCCGGCTCGCTGCTGATGATCCAGCTGCCGGTGGTGAGCGACCAGCAGTTCGAACTGCTCTTCGCGATCCTGCTGGTGATCGGCCTGATCGTCGGCGGGCGGGCGACGATCCCGGGGGCCGTGGCGGGCGCGATCGTGGTCGAGCTTCTGCACAGCTCGATCCCCGACCTGATCGACAGCCTGCACGTCACCAACAACGGCGCCAGCGGTGGCCAGCTGGTCGGGATCGTCTCCGGGATCGGCCTGATCGCCTTCGCCTTCCTCCTGCCCGACGGGGTGGCCGATTCCCTGGAGAAGTTGCTTCGGCGCATCGTCCGCGTCGAACACCCCCCACCCGACGGCTGGGAGCGATACGCCCCGCCGCCGTCGGTCGCAGACGGTCCGCTCGCCGCCGGCGAGCAGCCCACCTCCACCCGTCCGGGTTAGCCCGGCGGTCACAAGAAAGGAACGCAAAGCATGAGGGCAATCACGAGACCTCTGTGTCTCATCGTCGCGCTCGGAGTGGTCGGGGTGCTGGCCGTCGCGGGCTGTGGCGCGACCAGTTCGAGCAGCAGCGGTTCGAGCAGCACCGCCTCGGCCTCCTCCGGAGGAGGCTCGACCCAGTGCGGTGGCGGCGAAGCGCTCACCGGAAGCTCGAAGGTCGCCGAAGGCATGCCCGAACCCAACGAAGGGATGTCGGAATACGGCCAGTCGTCGTCGAACGAATGCATCTACGAAGGGCCGGGCGACTTCAGCATCGACGTCTCGAAGTGTCCGAGCAACTGGAACATCGACCAAGGCATCACCGAAAACTCGATCAAGCTCTTCACCAGTGCGCCGCACTCGGGGGCCCTGGCCGCCTACGGCGCGATCGAGGACGGGATCAAGAGCTACTTCACCTACGTGAACGAAAACGGCGGCGTCGACGGTCGCAAGATCGAGTACGAAATCATGGACGACCAGTACGAACCGGCGATCACCGCGCAGAACGTCAACAAGGCGATGCAGTCGGGTGACTACGCGGCGAGCCTGGCGGTCTTCGGCACGCCCAACAACCTGGCCGTCCGAGACACGATGAACAAAGGCTGCGAAGGCCAGTACATGGTCGCGACCTCCGACGGTGAATTCTTCGATCCGCAGGGATACCCGTGGACGACCGGGTTCGGCATCGACCGTTACAACGAAACCGAAGTCTGGGCCGAATTCCTCGAAGAAAAGTACCCGCAGGACACCGAAGCCGTGATGATCACCATGGAAGGCGACCTGGGCGAATCGTACGCGAGCAATTTCGAACGGGCGATCAAGGGATCGAAGATGAAGATCGTCGGCAACGAGGTGTTCGCGGCAACCGCGCCGTCGATCAAGAACCAGATCACCACGGCGGCGGCGACCAAGGCGCCGGTCGTGATCCTCAACGTCGCGGGCACCTACTGCACCGAGGCGTTGGCCGAAATCGAAAAGAGCTCCTGGAAGCCGGTGATCGTCACCCCGAACACCTGCGCCCAGATCTCGACCACCTACGCGCCGCTGCTGGAAGCCGGGGCGACCGGCAACGGGTCATTCACCACCCGCTACTACTCGGTGCCCGGCGACAATGACGTCGAAGCCCCCGAATACGTGGCGCTTTACGAAAAGACCCTGAAGGCGCAGGGCCTCGAATCGAGCAATGCCCAGTACGCCAACGGCTGGTGGTGGGCCTGGGACTTCACCCAGGTGCTCGAGGACGCGGCGCGGATGAAGGGTGGCCTGAACCGGGCGACGATCAACATCGCCGCCCACTCCTACACCTCCAACTGGCCCCTGCTGATGAAGGGTGTGGAAGGCAGGATGGAAGGTGTCGAAAAGGCCTTCCCGTACCAGGCCGCAGGCATGTTCGAATACACCGGCGCGTCGAGTGGGAAGACGGGCGAATGGAAGGCCGCCAGCCCGATCTACAACTACGAAGGGGAACCGAAGAACTACCAGCAGGTTCAGGAAGAAGAAGAAGGCTGAACCACGATCGATGAACCGCATCACCGGGCCGGCGCGGGATCACCTCCTCCGATCCCGCGCCGGCCTTTTGTCTGCGAGGACAGGCGGAGGTCGGACTCCCGCGACAGGGATGCGCCTGAAGAAGACGCAGACCTAGACGATCGATCCCACGGTCCCGGGGCCGCGGGAGGTGCGGGCGGCGGCATCGTGCGACCCGGGCCGGGGAAGCTGGCGCCCGGAGGTGGGGGAGCTCAAAGGGACGGGAAAGGGACGCGGCCTTCTCGGTGGCGGCCTGGCAGGCTGTGGCCGCCACCGAGAAGGCCGGGTCTCGAACGAAAGGCCGGGTTCGAACGAAAGGCCGGCGATTCGAACGGTCAGGAATCTGCGGTGTTCGTTATCCGCCCATACGACGGATAAGGAACACGGCAGATTCCTGACCGTTAAGTCCCCTGGCCTCTTCCCTGCGAGACCCTCACGTCCCCGGGACGCACCTCGGACGGCCGCCACGGCCGCGAACCGCCAATCAATCTAGGCCCAGTCGGCCGGGGACTCGAGGCGGGCGCGCAGGTCGCGCATGAAGCTCGCCGCGTCGGCGCCGTAGACGAGCCGGTGGTCGGAGGCGAGGCGGGCGGTCATGCGGATGCCGGGGACGAGGGCGCCGTCCTTGACGACCGGGACCTCGCGGGCGGCGGCGACGGCGAGGATCGCGGCCTGGGGGGTGGCGACGATCGCCTCGAAGTCGGCGATGCCGAACATGCCGAGGTTGGAGACCGAGAAGGTCGCGCCGGAGAGGTCGGCCGGAGCGACGGTGCGCTCGCGGACGGCCGCCGCGAGGCGCTTCGACTCCAGCGCCAAGGCGGGCAGGGCGAGCCGGTCGGCATCGAAGATCGTCGGCACCAGCAGGAGCCCTGGCGCCGCGACCGCGATGCCGACGTTGACGCGTGGGTAGCGCTCGATCGCGCCGTCGTCGGTCCAGGAGGCGTTCAGGTTCGGGTGGTCGCGCAGGGTCAGCGCCGCCGCCTTGACGACGAAGTCGTTGACCGAGGGGCGCTCCTTGCCGTCCCAGTCGCGCCGCAGCACCAGTACCGGCTCCATGTCGATTTCGTCGGCGAGCGCGAACTCCGGCACCTTGGCCTTCGCCTCGAGCATCCGCGCCGCGATCGTGCGCTGGACGCGCGAGGGCTTCTCGCGCTCCGGCTCGCCGCGCTGATCGTCGAGCCGAGGGCTCGCCTCGCTGCTCATCCCTCGGTCTCGAGGTGGCAGAGCACCTCGGCGATCTCGACCGTGTCCTCCGGCTGGGCGACGATCTCGACCAGCATGCCGGAGGCAGGGGAGGGGACGCCGGTGCGCGCCTTCTCGGCCTCGATCTCGACGATCTCCTGGCCCTCCTCGACCCGATCGCCCTCGGCGACCAGCCACTCGACGATCTCGGCATCGCTCATGCCCATGCTCAGCTGCGGCAGCTTCACTTCGACTCTCATCTTGCTCACCTTCCGATGACCCGGCGGACGGCCGCCGTGACCTTGTCGAGGTTGGGGTAGATCTGTTTCTCCAGCGGCCTCGAGTAGGGCACGTGGGTGTCGTCGGTGGTCACCCGCAGGACCGGTGCGCGCAGCGCCTCGAAGCAGCTCTCCGCCGCCCGCGCGGCGATCTCGCTGGCCGCCGAGCAGGTGCGCGTCGCCGGATCGACGACGACGAGCCGGCCGGTGCGTCGCACCGAGCTCTCGATCGCGTCCCAGTCCAGCGGCACCAGCGTGCGCGGATCGATGACCTCGCAGTCGACCCCGTCCTCGGCCAGCGCCTCCGCCGCCTGGACGCCGAGCATCGCACCTTGGCCGATGCCGACGATCGTCACGTCCTCGCCGCCGCGCCGCGTCGCCGCGACGCCGAGCGGCACGAGGTGATCCTCGTCCTTCGGCAGCGGCCCGCGGCCGCGCTTGCCCCAGAGGTTGGCGTCCTCGAAGCAGAGCACCGGGTTGTCGTCCCGGATCGCCGCCTTCAGCAGGCCCTTGAGGTCTGGTGCCGTGCTCGGCACGATGATCTTCAGCCCCGGCACGTTCATGAACATCGGGTAGGGCCGGTCCGCGTGATGGCCCGCCGTGCCGCCGTGGTAGTAGAGCGCCGCCCGCACGACCAGCGGCAGCCGCGCCTGGCCGCCGAACATGAAGCGGGCCTTGGCACACTGGGAGACCAGCTGGTCGGTGGCGTTGAAGACGAAGCTGGCGACGGTGAGGTCGACGATCGGCCGCAGGCCGTTCATCGCCGCGCCCGCCGCGATCCCGACCGAGGCCGCCTCCGAGAGCGGCAGGTCGCGCACCCGCGAGGGACCGAACCGGTCGAGGGCCCCTTCGGCGGCGCCGAAGACGTTCGCCCGCAGGTCCTGGCCCATCAGGATGACGCGCTCGTCGCGCTCCATCTCCTCCGTCTGCGCCTCGTTGATGGCCTTGAGGAAGCTGAGCTGCGGCGTGCGCGCCGCCGTTGCCGGGTTCATCGGCTCTCCTCCGTCTCGGCGTAGAGGTCGGTGTAGGCCTCGCCGGGGTCGGGATAGGGGCTCTGGCGGGCGAACTCGACCGCCGCGTCGACATCGGCCTGGGCGGCGGCGCGGACGTCGGCCCGCTCGGCCGCGGGCAGGACGCCCCAGGCCTCGAGCCGCGCCTCGAAGAGCGCGATCGGGTCCATCTCGGCGCGCCAGCCCTCGACCACCGCGTCCTCGATGTAGGGCTGCGGCACCTTGAGGCCGTAGGCGTGCTCGTGGAAGCGGTACGTCTTCGCCTCGACGAGCGAAGGGCCCTGGCCTCGCCGCGCCCGCTCGACCGCCTCGCGGGTCGCCCGGTAGCAGGCGACCACGTCCTGGCCGTCGACGACGACCCCCGGCATCCCGTAGCCGGCCGCGCGGATCGCGATGTCCGGCACCGCGGTCGAGTCCTCCAGCCTCACGCTGACCGCATAGCCGTTGTTCTCGCAGAAGTAGATGACCGGGAGGTCCCAGGTGCCGGCCATGTTCATCGACTCGTGCAGGACGCCCTCGTTGGCGGCGCCATCGCCGAAGAAGCAGAGGCAGACCGCGTCGCTGCCCCGCACCTGCTCGGCGAGGGCGGCGCCGGTGGCGACCGGGATCGCCGAGCCGACTATGCCCGACTCGCCCAGCGAGCCGACCGAGAAGTCGGCGAGGTGCATGCTGCCGCCCTTGCCGCCGCAGACCCCGGTGGCCTTGCCGAACAGCTCCGCCATCAGCCGGTCGAGCCGCGCGCCCTTGGCGATCGGATGGCCGTGCGAGCGGTGGTTGCCGGTCATCGTGTCGCCGGCCCTGGTGGCGAGGCAGGCGCCGGCGATCGCCGCCTCCTGGCCGATGCTGAGGTGCGCCATCGCGGGCAGCTCGGCGTTGCGGAAGAGCTCGATCGTCGCCTCCTCGAAGAGGCGGATGCGGAGCATGCGGTTGAGCATCTCGACCGCCAGCGCTCTTCCCGCGGCGCCGCTCAACTCGGCCGGCGGCGTGCTTTCCGGGGACGGTGGTGGACTTGGCTCGAGCGTCGGGTGAAGGGTCATCGCGGCCTCTCTGGTCGGTCGGTCTGCGGTTCGTCGTATGGATCGAGAAGTGCAAGGAGCTCGGTGTCGTAGGCGGCCGCCTGGGCCGGCGTGCCGCGCGCGGCGAAGGCGAGCGAGCGGAGGAGAAGGCGCGTCGCCGGATCATCGAGCCGCGCCGCCGCCGCGCGCGCCTCGGCGAGCGGATCGGCCGCGGGCCGCATGAGCCCGAGCGTGATGCCGGCCGCGATACGGCTCGGATCGGCCGAGTCGAGCAGCAGGCGCGCGGCGCCGGCCGCCCCGACGCGCGCGGTCAGGCGCCCGGCGAGGCCGAGCGCGAGCGCATCGGCCGCCCCGATCGCCCCGATCCCGCCGCCCGGCCCCAGACAGGTGACGGCGCAAGCGCACGCCAGCGCCAGCTCCGACGCTCCCAGCATCCCGTCCAGAGCCAGCACCACCGGCCCGGGCATCCGCTCGACCCCGCGCAGCACCGAGGTCACGCCGCCGACGTCGAGCGTGAGAGGGGAGGTCCCCGGATCCCCGCGCCTCGCGACGCCGAGAACCACCGGCACCGTCTCCTTCCGCAGCTCCTTCAGCTCCGCCCCCGCGGCCCCCCAGTCGCCCGGGTCGAGGGACACCTCGCGCACGCTCATCGTCCCTCGAACCTCGCCGGCCGTCGCTCGAGCAGGGCGTCGATGCCCTCGCGGTGGTCCGCGCTCGACAGCAGCATGAGGAGGCGCGCGCGCTCGGCCTCGAGCGCGGCGGAGAGCGGCAGCTCCTCGGCGGAGCGCACGGCGGCGCGCGAGGCGCGCAGGGCCAGGGGCGCTCCGGCCGCGATCTTGGCGGCCAGCGCCAGGCCGGCCTCCTCGACCCGCTCCGACGGCACCACCGCCGCCACCAGGCCGGCGTCGCGGGCCTCGATCGCGTCGAGCTTGCGGCCGGCAAGCACCACCTCGGCCGCCAGGTAGCGGCCCGCGGCGCGCGCCCAGCGCTGGGTGCCGCCCGCCGCGGGCAGCAGGCCCAGGGCGACCTCGGGCTGCCCGAAGACGGCGTCGTCGCCCGCGACGACGAGGTCGCAGAGCAGCGCCAGCTCGCAGCCGCCGCCGAGCGCGATCCCGGCCACCGCGGCGACGAGCGGCAGCTCGACGTCGTTCAGCCGCCTCCAACAGGTGACCCGGTCCGAGGTCGCGTAGGCGACCGGATCGACGTCGCGGAGCTCACGCACGTCGGCTCCCGAGGCGAAGATCTTCGGCCCGCCGGTGATCGCCGCGGCGCGCACCTCCGGGTCGCGGTCGAGCTCCTCCAGGGCACCCGCCAGGGCGCTCAGAAGCTCCGTCGTCAGGGCGTTCCGCTTCTCCGGCCGGGCGAAGCGGACGAGGGCGACCGAGCCGTGACGCTGCACGACGATCGGCGTGGTGCTCGGTGCGTTCCCGGTGCTTGACATCCCTGACGACCCTGTGACACAGTATCAACATCAGCGTCGACGTTGACGAAGTTTTCCCGCGTCGGCCCAGGGAGAGAACGCGGAGGAGAACGTGAAAGCGAACGACGTAATCTGGGAGCCGCGGCTGGACGCGGAGGCCGCCGAGTGGAAGGAGCGCGCCCGTGAGATCGCCGGCGAGCGCTTCGCGCCGCTGGCCGAGGAGCTCGACCGCGAGCAGCGCTACCCGCACGAGCACATCGAGGTCTTCGTCGACACCGGCCTCTCGGGCATCCTCGTCCCCCGTGAGCTCGGCGGGCTCGGCCTCCCGATGGTCGCGATCTGCGCGATCGTCGAAGAGGTCTCGGCCGCCTGCGCCTCGACCGGCGCGATCCTCGCCGCGCACGCGCTGGGCGCGGTCCCGTTGCAGATCGGCGGCACCGAGGCACAGCGGGCGACGATGCTCGGCGACCTGCTCCAAGGCAGGGCGGTCAGCTTCGCCCTCACCGAGCGCGGCGCCGGCTCCGACGCGGCGGCGATCGCCACCGTCGCGACCGCCGACGGCGACGGCTGGCGGATCGACGGCGAGAAGATCTACGTCGGCAACGGCGGTGCCGCCGCCCACTACGTCGTCTTCGCCAAGACCGATCCCGACGCGGGCGCCCGCGGGATCACCGCCTTCGCCGTCCGCGGCGACGCCGCCGGGCTCGTGGTCGACCGCTACGAGGACAAGATGGGGATCCGCGGCACGCTGACCAGCAACCTGCGCTTGGAGGGGGTGCGCGTCGGTCGAGAGGACATCGTCGGCGAGGAGAACCGCGGCCTCAAGCTGGCCCTGCAGACGCTCGATCTCGGCCGCGTCAGCGTCGCCGCACAGGGGCTCGGCGTCGCCCTCGCCGCCTTCCGCCTCGCCGCCGCCGAGGCGGTCCGGCGCGAGACCTTCGGCCGGCCGCTGATCGAGAACCAGGGGATCAGCTTCCCGCTCGCCGACGTCGCCACCGAGCTCTCGGCGGCGCGGATGCTGACCTACGAGGCGGCTGCCGCCCACGACCGCGGCGAGCGGATCTCCCTCCCGGGGGCGATGGCGAAGCTCTACTCGAGCGAGGTGGCACACCGCGCCGCCGACCTCGCCGTCCAGATATATGGGGGCGACGGCTTCTGCAAGCCCTGCCCGGCGGAGCGCCTGTACCGGGACCAACGGATCCTGCAGATCTACGAGGGCGCGTCGGAGATCCAGCGACTCGTGCTCGGCCGGGCGATCGCCGACCACGTCCGCGAGGCGGCCGTGGCGTCGGTCGGGAGCTGAGGATGGCGACGCGAGGCGGGCGCGAGTCCTTCGTCGTCGGCGCGGTCCGTACGCCGAACGGCCGCTACGGTGGGGCGCTGACCGAGCTGCCGGTGGTGCAGCTGGGCGCCTACGCGCTGCGGGCGGCGCTCGAGCGGGCCGGGCTCGACCCCGAGGCGGTCGACGAGGTCGTCTTCTCCAACTGCCGCCAGGCGGGCAACGGTCCCAACCCCGGTCGCCAGGTGGTGCTGCGGGCGGGGCTGCCGGAGCGCGTGCCGGCGCAGACGATCAACATGGCCTGCGCCTCGGGGCTGAAGTCGGTCGCGTTGGCCGACGACGCGGTCCGCTCGGGGGCGGCCGAGGTCGCCGTCGCGGTCGCCGCCGAGTCGATGAGCCGGATGCCCTACATCGCCCCCTTCGGGCTGCGCTGGCAGGGCAGGCGCCGCGGCGACATCGTCCTCCACGACGGCTGGCGCGACGGCGGCACCGACCCGGTCTGCGACATGAACATGGGCGAGACCGCCGAGGAGATCGCCGCCCGCCACGGGATCGAGCGCGAGGCGCAGGACGCCTGGTCGGCGCGCAGCCACGCCCGCGTCGCCGCCGCCTGGGCGAGCGACCGATTCGCCGACGAGGTGGTGGCGGTCGAGGCCGAGTGGGAAGGCAACGAGGTGCGGCTCGACCGCGACGAGACCTTCCGCGAGGACTCGACCCCGGCGAAGCTGGCCCGGCTGAGGCCATCCTTCAAGGCGGACGGGACGGTGACCGCGGGTAACGCCAGCCAGATGGCCGACGGCGGCGCGGCGGTCGTGCTCGCCTCGGCGGCGGCGGTCGAGAAGCATGGCCTGAAGCCGCTCGGCGTCCTGCGCTCCTTCGCCGCGGTCGGGGTCGAGCCGGCGGTGATGGGGGTCGGTCCGGTCGCCGCGATCCCGCGGGCGCTGGCCGCCGCCGAGGTGGCCCAGGACGAGATCGACCTGTTCGAGATCAACGAGGCTTTCGCTGCCCAGATCGTCCATAACGTGCGTGAGCTCGGGCTCGACGAGGAGCGGGTCAACGTCAACGGGGGCGGCATCGCGCTCGGCCACCCGACCGGCCAGAGCGGCTGCCGGCTGGTGGTCGGCACCCTCGCCGAGCTGGGCCGCCGAGACGAGGCGCTCGGGGTGGCGAGCCTCTGCGTCGGCGGCGGCCAGGGCGTCGCCGCGGTGTTGGAGCGGGTCGCATGAGCGCCGCCGACGCGTCGCGCGGTGGCAAGCTCGGCGGCCTCGCGGTCGTCGTCGTCGGCCTCGGGCCGATGGGGCGCGGGATCGCCCGCTGCTTCGACCGGACCGGCGCCGCGGTGAAGGTCGTCGACGTCGATGCCGAGACGACCGCGCGCCAGGTCGAGCTGCTGCGATCGGAGGTCGGCGAGGACGCGCCGCCGCCCGCGGTCGAGGCGGGCGAGTCCCTGACGGCGGCCGTCGACGGCGCCGACCTTGTGATCGAGGCGGTCGCCGAGAAGCCGGAGCTGAAGGCGGCGTTGCTCGGCCGGATCGCCGAGGCCGCGTCGTCGTCGGCCGTGGTCGCCTCGAACACCTCCTCGCTCAGCATCGGTGAGCTCGGCGTCGCCTTCGGCGACCCGGCCAGGCTGGTCGGTATGCACTTCTTCAACCCGGCCGAGAAGATGCGGCTGGTCGAGGTCGTGCGCGGTCCCCGCACCGACCCGACCGTCGTCGACCGGGCCCGGGCCTGGGTCGAGGCCCTCGGCAAGACGCCGGTCGTCTGCGCCGACTCCCCCAACTTCATCGTCAACCGGGTCTGCCGGCCGCTCTACTACGAGGCCCAGCTGCTGGTCGGCCAAGGGGTCGCGCCGGCCGTCGTCGACGCCGTCGCGCGCGGCGCCCTCGGCCATCGCATGGGCCCGCTGGAGCTGCTCGACTTCACCGGCCTGCACACCCACCTCGGCTCCTCGGAAACGGCGCTGCGCGAGTTCGGCGACCCGCGCTACCGGCCGATCCCGATCGCCCGCGCCCTGGTCCGCGCCGGCGCTACCGGGCGGGACGCCGGCCAGGGCTTCTACGACTACGCCGAGGCGCCGCCGAAGGTCGCCCGCCCGGCGGTGACCCGCGAGCCGGGCGAGGCTCCGGGTCAGCGGATCGCCGTCACCGGCCCCGGTGCCCGGCAGCTGCTCGCCCACCCGGCGATCGCGGCGCGGGCCGACGCGGTGGCGCCGCTCACCGTCTACAGCGCCCCGTCCGCCTGCGGGCGGGAGGACGTCGCCACCGTGCGCGAGCTGATGTCGACCGGGACGCGGGTCTTCGTCGACTCTTCCCACCCGGGCTGGTTGACGGGGCTGCCGCAAGGTGCGGGCTGGCTTCGCCTCCACGCCGAAGGCGAGGCTCCTTTCGCCGAGGTCGTCGTCGATCCGGAGGCCGGGATCGAGGCCGCCGCGGCGACCGGGCAGCTGCTCGACGCGATCGGCGCGCCCTCGGTCGAGGTGCTCGGCCTCGCGGGCCTGGTCGCCGATCGCCTCCAGTACACGCTGGTCAACGAGGCGGTCGGCGTGGTCGAGGAGGGGACCGCCGACGAGGAGGCGGTGAACCTGGCCCTGAAGCTGGGCATGAACCATCCGCGCGGGCCGCTCGAGGTGCTCGCGGCGCGCGGCGAGACGACCGTGCTCGCCGGGCTGCAGGCGATGCAGGAGTGGCTCGGCGATCCGCGCTACCGGCCGGCGGCGCTGCTGACGCGGCGCGCCGCCGCCAAGCTGCGGCGCGGCCTGCACGGTTCGGGCGACTCGTTTCTGCGCCTGCCGATATGAGCGGCGGGCCGGCAAGGCTGGAGGACGCGGTGGCGGCGAGCGTCGCCGACGGCGACTGCGTCTGGGTCGGCAACTTCGGCGCCCAGCTCTTCGCCGTCGGCGAAGAGCTGATCCGCCAGGGGCGTCGCGACCTGCACCTGGTGATCGGCTCGGGCGGCATCCTGCTCGACCGGCTGCTCGCCGCCGGGGTCGCCGCCGAGGTCACTTTCACCCACTGCTGGAGCCCGGTCGGCCCGCGGCCGACGCGGGCTTTCCGATCCGCCTGGGAGCGGGGGAGCGCGGTGCTCTTCCACGAGCTCCCGCTCGGCGCCCTGGTCGCCGCGCTCGAGGCGGGAGCGCTCGGCGTCCCCTTCGCCCCGGTCGCGCTCGATCCGGGCAGCGGCTATCCCGACTGGACGCCGGAGATGCTCGGCACCGCCCGCAGCCCGTTCGGCGAGGCGCTGGTGGTGAGGGCGCTGCGCCCGGACGTCGCCTTCGTCCACGGGGTACGGGCGGACCCCGCGGGCAACCTCTGCGTCGGCGCCCCCGCCGGCGAGGCACCCGCCGCCGTCGCCGCGGCGCGGCGGACCGTCGCCGTGGTCGAGCGGCTCGGGGCGGTCGACCGCCCGACGTTGCCCGGCGTCCTCGTCGACACCGTGGTCGAGCACCCCGGCGCCGCCGCCCCCGACGGCGTCCCCGGCTTCTACGAGCGCGACGTCGCCGCCTACGAGGAGTACTCGGGGGGACGCCCGTGAGTATCGACTTCCTCGCCCGGGCGACGCGCGAGTACACCCGCGGCGGCTGGGTCTTCACCGGCTTCCACTGGCCGGTGCTGGCCGGCGAGGCGGCCGCCCGGCTCGCCCCCGGCGCCTTCGCCCAGATCTTCGAGGCGGGCGCGACGACCCGGGGCGCGGCGGCGCGACTGCCGACGTCGACCACCGACTTCGCCGCCTTCGGCGAGGCGCTCGCCTGGCGCGGCTCGACCGCCGCGGTCTTCGGTGGCATGGTGCGGCGGGCCGACCGGGTCGTCCTCGACGCCGCCAACGTCGACCTGCGCGGCTGCCTCAACTCGACCGCGATCGGGCCCTACGCGAAGCCGGTGGTGCGGCTGCCCGGCGGCGGCGGCGCGGCCGACGCGGCGGCGGCCGCCCGCGAGCTGGTCCTGCTGCACGGCGCCGGCTCGCCGGAGCGGATCGTCGCCGCGGTCGAGCACGTCACCGCCCGCCCGCGTGCCGGCGTGCCGACGCGGCTGCTGACCCGCTGGGGGGTGTTGCGGCTGGACGCCGATCCGCCGCGCCTGGTCCAGGTCGACGAGGGGGCGCCGGGAGCCGCCGCGGCGATCGCCCACCTCGCAGGCCTGGGAGCACTGACCGCGGGCGCCGAGGAATGGGCGCCGCCGACCGACGAGGAGCGCGCCGCGGCCGCCGCGGTGCTGGAGTTGGCCGCGGACCGCGGCTACGCCGTCGCCCGCCGCGCGCTCGCCACGACCGAGGAGGTAGGCAGCTGATGGCAGAGCCGCTCGCCGGGATCCGCGTGGTCGAGTTCGGCCAGCTGCTGGCGGGCCCGTACACGGGCTCGCTGCTCGGCGACTTCGGCGCCGACGTGATCAAGGTCGAGGCGCCCGGCAAGGGCGACGCGATGCGCGACTGGGGGCGCCTGCGCCACAACGACCGCTCGATGTGGTGGTCGATCATCGCCCGCAACAAGCGCTCGGTGACGCTCGACCTGCGCAGGCCGGAGGGCCAGGAGGTCGCCCGCGCGCTGGTCGCCGGGGCCGACGTCCTGGTGGAGAACTTCCGCCCCGGGACGATGGAGCGCTGGGGCCTCGGCCCCGAGGACCTGCAGGCGCTGAACCCGCGGCTCGTCTACGCCCGGGTGACCGGTTACGGCCAGACCGGCCGCTACCGCGATCGGCCCGGCTTCGCCTCGGCGGGGGAGGCGATCGGCGGCCTGCGCCACATCAACGGGCACCCCGACCAGGCGCCGCCGCGCTCCGGCATCTCGCTCGGCGACACGCTGGCGGCGCAGTCGGCGTTCCAGGGGATCCTGCTGGCGCTCTACGCCCGCGACGCGGGCGGCGCCACCGGTCAGGTCGTCGACGCCTCGATCACCGATGCCTGCTTCGCGCTCACCGAGAGCGCCGTGCTGGAGTACGAGAAGACCGGCACCGTCCGCCGGCCGACCGGCTCGCGCCTGCCGCGGATCGCGCCCAGCAACGTCTACCTCTCCAAGGACAAGCGCTGGGTGGTGATCGCCGCCAACCACGACACGCTGTGGAAGCGACTGGCGGCGCTGATGGGCCACCCGGAGCTGGCCGAGGACCCGCGCTACGTCGACCACCACGCGCGCGGCGAGCACGAGGACGAGCTGGACGAGCTGATCGGCGCCTGGGCGGCGCGGTACACGGCCACCGAGCTGGACGAGATGGTGAACGGGGCGGGCGTCGTCTGCGCGCCGGTCTATTCCGCCCAGGACATCTACGAGGACCCCTACTTCCGCGAACGCGAGCTGCTGGTCGAGATCGAGGACGAGGCGCACGGCACCTCGACCGTCCCCGGGGTGGTGCCGAAGCTGACCGGGACGCCGGGGTCGATCCGCCGGCCGGCGCGCTGGGAGCTCGGCGCCGACACCGACGACGTGCTGGAGGAGGCGGGGATCGGGGCCGACCGTCGCGCCGAGCTGCGCGAGGCGGGGATCATCTAGCCGGGGAAGGCGGGTGCCTTTGCGGTCATGCTGGGCAGCTCGCGGCCCAGCCGGGTGGAGAGCCAGGCGGCGGTCTCGAGCAGGGCGTCCAGCCTGACGCCGGTCGCGACGCCCATGCCGTCGAGCATGTAGACGAGGTCCTCGGTGGCGATGTTCCCGGCCGCCCCGGGGGCGAAGGGGCAGCCGCCGCTGCCGCCGACCGAGGCGTCCAGCAGCGAGGCGCCCGCCTCGAGCGCGGCCAGCGCGTTGGCGAAGCCGGTGTTGCGGGTGTTGTGGAAGTGGCAGCCGACCTTGGCGCCGAGCGCCAGTCCGCCGCTGACCAGCTCCGTCGCCTGCGGGGGGACGCCGACGCCGATCGTGTCGGCGAAGACCAGCTCGTCGGGCTCGCCGCGGAGGACCCGCTCGGCGACCCGCAGCACGTGGTCGGCGGCGACCCGGCCCTCGAAGGGGCAGCCGAAGGAGGCGGCGAGGGTGACCGAGGCGCGCAGGCCGTCCTCGTGGGCGCGGGCGGCGATCTCGGCCGCGGTCTCGATCGCCGCCTCCACCGTCGTGCCCTGGTTGCGCGCGGCGAAGGTGTCGGTGACCGGGAAGGCGTAGTGGACCTCGTCGACGCCGGCCGCGAGGGCGCGCTCGTAACCGCGCAGGTTGAGCACCAGGCCGGCGTAGCTGACGCCGTCGGCGCGCTCCACCGCCTCGAGCACCTCCTCGGCGCCCGCCATCTGCGGCACCCGCGCCGGGTTGACGAAGGAGACCGCCTCGATCCGCCGCAGCCCGGCGGCGGCGAGCCGGTTGCAGAGCTCGGCCCGTGTCCCGGGGGAGAGCGAGCGCTCCTCGTTCTGGAGGCCGTCGCGCGGCCCTACGTCGCAGATCTCGATCGATGACGGAGAGGCGCTCGCGGGGCTCATCGCGCCTGCGATCCTAGCGCAGCGTCAACGTGAGCGTTGAGAGCGTTTCGGGACCCGGCGCTCGACCCCGAACGGCTGCAGGGCGGGCCCCAGCGGCCCGTCGAAGGCGGCGGCGAGCGAGGCCGGGCTCCAGCTCTCCACCCATTCCGAGGGGTGATCGGCGAAGTCGGCGGTCGGCACCACCGAGAGCAGCCGGCCGTCGAAGCGCAGGAACTGGCCGGTGATGCCGGCGGCGAGGTCGCTGAGGAGGAAGGTCACCAGCGGCGCGATCGTCTCCGGCAGGCGGCTCTCGATGTCGGCGAGCGGCGCCTGCTCGCCACCGAGCGGCTCCGCCTTGCGGCCGAGCGCGTCGGCGGTCATCCGGGTGAACGCCTTCGGCGAGATCGCGTTGACCCGGACCCCGCGCTCCTCGAGGTCGAGCGCGGCGCCGTAGGTCAGCGCCGCGACGCCGCCCTTGGTCGCCCCGTAGGCGACCGTCGTCGGGAAGCCGAACATGCCGCCCGATGAGGCGTTCACGATCGCGCCGCCCGGCCCCATCGCGCGGGCGGCGAAGATGGTGCAGTTGACCGCGCCGAGCAGGTTGACCTCGACGATCCGTCGCACCCGCTCGGGATCCTCCTCCCAGATCGGCGCCTCGTGGTAGAGGCCCGCGTTGTTGACCAGTCCGTCGATCCGGCCGAATTCTCGGACGCACTCCGCCACCAGCGCTGCGGCGCCGTCGGCGTCGGCCACGTCGTCGTCGTTGGCGACAGCCCGACCGCCGGAGCCGTTGATTTCTGCCGCCACCGCCTCGGCGGGCCCGGGATCGACGTCGTTGACCAGAACCGCGGCGCCGGAGCGGGCTGCGTCGATCGCGTACGCCCGACCGAGCCCGCGACCCGCTCCGGTCACCACGACACCGCGACCGTCGAGCAGCTTGCTCGAGATGTCCCCGCACATTCCGACCTGACCTTACATCAACGTCATCGTAGATGTAGACAAGGCTTCAGGCCGATCCGTCGCCGTAGTCGCCGCGCGTCCCTTTATTGTCGAAGAGGTTCGGACTGCCCCGGTCGAGGGGCGTCTCGTCGACTCCTTTGCGACTGCCGTCGAAGTTACCTCGAAATGCCTGCTCCTGCCCCTTTTGATCAACGCTTCTCGAAGTGGGAGGAGCTGGAGACGGCGATCTCCGCGCTGGCGACGACGAAAGAAAGAGGCGACGCATTCGAGCGCTTCGCGGACTTCTTCTTGCGGTCGTTCCGGGTCGAGTACGAGCTGGACGCCGACCCGGAATTCCCGCTCGGCCGCCCCTTCCGAGAGGACATCCGGTCGAGGTTGAACCTCGGGACCGTCGACTACGGCATCGACGGCGTCTATCAGCGGCAGGACGGGGCCTTGGTCGCGGTCCAGTGCAAGTTCCGCTCCCACCGCGAGCCGTTGACCTACGGGGATCTGGCCACTTTCTGGTCCGAGGCCTACAAGGCGCAATACCGGCTGGTCTTCACCAACAGCGCCGGTATCTCGAAGGTCGCGCGTCGTCGATCCGGCCACCTGGCCGTGACCATCGAGCAGTTGCTTGATCTCGATCAGGCGTTCTTCGAGGCGCTTCACGAGTACTTCGCCAAGGACGGTGACCCGTACAAGCCCGAGCGGTACCGCCCCCGCCCCTATCAAGAGGATGCGATCGAGGCCATCCAAGAGGGCTTCGAGACCCACGACCGCGGCCGCCTCGTCGCCGCCTGCGGAATCGGCAAGACGCTGGTCGCCCTCTGGGTCGCGGAACGACAACAGGCGAGAGCGTCCTGTTTCTCGCCCCCAATCTTCAGCTGATCCGCCAGACCTTGTCCGAGTGGTCGTCGCAGTCGGCGTCGCCGTTTCGCTTCATCACCGTATGCAGAGACCCGACGGTCACGTCGCGTCAAGACGCCACCGGAGACGAACCGATCGTGAACGCGCTGGAGTGTGGGATTCCCACCACCACTGACCCCGCTGTTGTTCGCCGATTCCTGGTCGAAGGGGAGAGAGCCGATCGCATCGTTGTCTTCTCGACCTATCAGTCACTTCCACAGGTTGTCGATGCGCTTGACGGCCTGCCGGAATTCTCCTTCGACTTGAGTTTCTTCGACGAGGCCCATCGGACCGCGGGCGCCAGTTTCGACACCGGTTTCAAGATCGGATTGGACGGCGATCGACTTCCATCCGTCAAGCGCCTGTTCATGACCGCGACGGAGCGGCTCTTTCGGCCAAGGGCGATAGAAAAGGCCGAGAAGAAAGGGGTCCAGCTCTTCTCGATGGATCAAGAGGACGTCTACGGACCGGTTCTCTATTCCCTCAGCTTTCGCGAGGCGATCGACCAGAAGATCATCGCCCCTTACGAGGTGGTGGTGGCGGCCATCCGCTCGGATGAGGTGGATGTGCAGGCGATCGTCGACGCCGGCCACTGGCTTCGCGACGATGACGACCCCACTCCGCTCGAAGCCAATTCCGTCCTCGCGGCACTGGCGATCGGGCGGGCCATCGAGCAGCTGCAGGTCAGGAAGGTGGTGTCGTTTCACGGCACCGTCCGGGCGGCGCGTGAGCTGACGAGCCCGGCGCTGCTGAAGCTCAACTCGGACAGGCTCGGCGAGCACGCATACCACGTGAACGGAGCGATGACCGGACCGGCGCGGGCGCAGGTGCTGGCCGATTTCGCCGGGGCCGACACGGCGCTTCTGAGCAACGCTCGCTGCCTGGTCGAGGGGGTCGACATCCCGCTGATCGATTCCGTCTGTTTTGCGACGACGAAAACCTCGCTGATCGATATCGTCCAAGCCGTCGGCCGGGCGCTGCGCAAGCCGTGGGGACTGGACGACGGCAAGGTGGCGAAGATCATCGTGCCGGTCCTGGTCGATGGTTCAGAGGGATTTGACGCCACGCAAGGAGAGTTCGCGTCGGTGTTCAACGTCATCCAGGCCCTGCGGGATCAGGACTCGGCTCTCGCCGACGTGATCGACGCGATGAACCTACGGGTGGCGGAGGGCCGCTGGAAGAGCAGGGGGCAGAATGGCCTGGGCTCGGTGATGACCGTGGTCCCGATCGGCTCCGTCGACCTCGAGGCGCTACGGGACTCCCTCGAACTGAGGGTGTCCTATGTAAACGCACGACCGGGTGAGGAACTCGAGTTCGTTCCTCTGGGCGTGGGCGAAAGGGGGAGCAAAATCCCGAGGACCCTCCGCGCGTTGGCGGATTACACCCCAGGGTACCTCGAGAACTCGTTGATCCAGCCGACCATCGATCGTATCTCTGAACTCGATGAGCCGTTTATGGCAAGCCAGATCAGGCTGAACAACAACAACATTTCCCACTGTGTCCGCCTGGGTGTGATCGAAGCGGAGTCAGGCAAGAAGTACAGGCTCACCCGGCTTGGCAGACGATTCCTCGAAGGATCGATCGAGTTCGATGACCTCCTCCGCAATCAGATGCTGATCTACAAAGATCCGGACCATCAGATCTTTTCCTATCGATTGCTTGCGGAGCTGGTCTTGGCCCGAGGTTCGATTCGGTATTGGGATTTCCTTTTCGGGATCGCCAACGCAGATCCGCAAGCGACCGAAGACGGCCGGCTGCTCACGGCCCTGAAGCGGATCGAACTGGCGGCGCCCCTGTATCCGAACCTCCTGGCGACGAGCAAGACGAATCTTCCGAAGGTTTCGGAGAGGCTCGGCGAGCTCCTGGGGATCGAGTTGGGGGAAACCGACATCTGGACGGATCGGACCACGGCGGGGAACACCTTTCGCTACTTCTGTCGCCAAGTGGAGCTGTTCGAGCGCGTCTTCGTGGTCGACGAGCCCGAGGTCGCCGGATCGCATGTTTCGTGGCCGACCTGGGCGCGCCGCCGCCTCGCTCTCGGGCCGGACAGCGAGGCGGCACGCTCCGAGCTGAGGTCCCTATTGTCGGCGTCCGGATCCGTGATCGACCAAAGGTACGGGGAGGCGTGGTGGCTCTCGGACAGCTGAAGATCGAAGAGTTGGCCCCGCTGGCGCCCCTGCCTGTGTCGGCCGGGCACACGCCGATCTACAAACTGCACCGCTACTTCGCCCGCCGCCCCCACAACCAGTTCGCGGCGATCATCGAGCGGGTCTCGTCACCGCACGACGTCATCCTGGACTGCATGGCCGGCGGCGGGGTGACCCTCGTCGAGGGGCTCACCCATGATCGCCGCGTGATCGCCGCAGACATCAATCCGATCGCGGCGCTGGTCCAGCTCGGGCAGGTGACGGAGGCCGATCCCCTCAAGGTGAGGCAGGCGGTCACCGAAATCCTGGCGGGCCTGCCCACCGCGGTGCGGCAGTGGTTCGACACCACCTGCGAGCAGTGTGACGAGGTCGCGCGCGTCAGGTGGTTCGAGTGTTCATACGTCGTCACCTGTCCCCTGTGCAGTGAGGCGACGACGCTGACCGGCGAAAGGCGCGCGGTCCACGGGACGACCGGGAAAAGCCGGCCCGGACGCTACGTATGCGAAAGCTGCCATGGAGAGTTCGCGGCTGTCGAGTGCAGGCGCAAGGAGTACGCGTACCTGTCGGCGCGGGTGAAGTGCCAGTGTGGACATCAATTCACCCGTGAGACCACGGAAGCCGACGACCTGTTGGCCCGCTCGATCGCCTCGCAGGAGGATCAGCTCATCGAGCGTCACGGCCTGCGCGTGCCCCATGACCCCATTCCCGAGCATTGGGACCGCCAGGTTGAGGATGCCCTCGCTCGTAAGGGATTCGACCGGTTCTCCGATCTGTTCTCGCCGCGAAATCGGCTGATCCTCGCCTTCTTGTTCAGGGGGCTGGGCGAGTTGCGGTCGAAATTGAGCGACGATGTCTATATCGGGGTCCTGACGGTGCTGAGCTCCCTGATCCGGTACGTCAACAACATGACCGTGGCGACCGCCGGCTGGATGGACGGCCGGCCCGTCGCCTGGGCGAAGCATGCGTACTGGATGCCCAACCAGTTCGTGGAGTGCAATCCCTTCGAATACCTGGAGCATCGTCTGAAGGCCTACGACGGTGGTGCGCGAGATCGGTCGGCCCGGTTCCAGGGAAAGCTACGGGGGGACACGGCCGTCGCCGTCATCGAAGGCGAGGCGGACTACTCCATCGAACGCACCGACTCCCGCCGCCTGGACATCCCTGACGGGACGGTCGCGGCGGTGGTCACCGATCCGCCGTTCGGCAGCAACGTCCAGTACGGCGAGCTGACCGAGCTCTGGAGCGCCTGGCTGGGATCCCTGAACCCGTTTGCCGCTCCTGACTACATGGACGCGGAGATATTGATGACGCGGAGACGCTCCGTCGCGCCGAAGACATTGGACGGCTATCAGCTGGGGCTGACCGAAGTATTCAACGAGTGTCACCGGGTGCTGAAGGACGATGGGGTACTGGTGTTCACCTTCAACAACAAACTCCCCGATGTGTGGATTGCGGTGATGCGGGCCGCCTTGGATGCCGGCTTTTTCCTTGCGGATGAGGACATCGCGTATCAGCCGGAGATCGTGGCCTACCGTGATACGGCGCACTTGCGGTTTGCCAAGGAGCTGCAGGGTGACGTGCTCTACACGTTCAGGAAGGGCGATGGGCAGGCCCGGGGGGAGGCGCCGCGGCTCGGCGACTGGCAAGACGCCGCGCGCGAGCTGTTGAAAGCCTCGGTCGATCCTGTGGTCGTGGCGGAGTGCCGGGTCGATCTCCACGTGCAGTCGCTCGCCTACGCCGCTTCCTGCCTTCAGACCGGCGACGTCGAGGGCGCCCGAGCCTGGCTGCGAGGAGCCCGGGAAGTCGTCACCGACGCTCGTCTGTGGACCCGATGACGCTGGAGGCCCAGGTCACCGAGCCCACGGATCCCTGGCGGTCGGCAGGCCTCCTGTCCGACGTATACGAGTCCGAACAGCTGGTCGAGGCGCTGGCCGAGGTGTCCGGTGCCGCCGCCTGCAGTCGCTGGGCGTCCGGCGCGTCTCGCTATGTCAATACGCTGGGCAGCGTCGGCGAACCGTTCTCACGCTGGCTCCGATATCGAGAGGCCTACTCACCCCTTTTGGTCAAGGAGCTGCTCGAGCGTTTTCCACCCGCCCCCGGCACGAGTGTCCTCGATCCGATGTGCGGATCGGGTTCGAGCCTGCTGGCAGCCCAGGCCGTAGGCAGGACTTCGATCGGGGTCGACGTGAGTCCGTACGCGGTGCTCGCGAGTCGGGTGAAGACGCGTTCACTTCCCTTGGGGGACCGCCAGGCGATCGGACGGTGGGTAGATGCCTTGACGCCGCAGAGTCTCGAAGTCGGGCGCGCCGTCGAGCCGACCGAGAACCAGCAGAGCCTCGAGCCGTACTTCCCGCCGGCCAACTTCCGAGTGCTCTGTGCGATCGACCGCCACATCCGCGAGCGGTGGCCGCAAGGGCCATCTCGAGATCTGCTCGAGGTGGCCCTCCTTGCGATCCTGGAGGAGAGCTCCGATCGCCGTAAGGATGGCAATGGGCTGGCCTCGCGCCCGTCGCGGATCTCGGATCCCTTGGGTCTGTTCGTCTCGCAGATCCAACTCATGCTCGACGACCTTCGCGATCCGGTCGACGAGGTCCCGCGAGCATCCTGCCTGGAAGGCTCTGCGGTGAATCTGGTGGAGCTCCTGTCGGGGGTACCGTCGACTCCTGACGTAGGCGTCGTCGTCTTTTCGCCGCCCTATCCGAACTCGTTCGACTATTTCCAGTCCTACAAGCTCGAGCTCCTCTTTTCAGGTCTGGTTCCGATCGGCGATTTCCAGGGTCGCCGCGGTGATCAGATTCGGAGCTTTCGGCAGAGCGGCGTCTCTTCCGAGGTGGAAGAGCTGACGCTGGTCGAGTTGCTGATCGACGAGGTCCTGTCCGCGTTGCCGCGGAAGGAGGCGCTGACCGGGATTCGTGATGCCCGGACCCGCCTGGTCCCGAACCTGTTGCGGGGCTACTTTTCGGATATGCAAGAAGTCTTGTCTTCTTGCGGTCGAATTCTGAGCCCGAAGGGTCGGTTGCACATCGTGGTGGATCAGAGCGCATACGCCGGGATCCCCGTCCCGACCGACCTGCTGCTTGCCGAGCTAGGACTGAGGAATGGGTTCGAATTCGAGGAGCTGACGATCTGTCGACGCTCGCGGACCTCTGGCCAGCAGCTTCGACTGAACCCGGCTCTGGGCAGCCTTCTTCGCGAGGCGATCGTCACCTTGCGTCGGCTGTAGTCGCTGGTCAAGCCTCTCGGGAGACGCGTGACCTCGCGCCTTCCGCGCCTTCCGCGCGTTCTGAGCCGGATTGAAGCGGGCGAAGACCCGCGCTACAATAGATGCAAATGCATATATCTCTCGTGGATGCCGAGCGCGGCATCGAGGGCGCGATCTAGAAGGAGGGCGTCATGCAGTTCGGGATTTTTTCGGTCAGCGACATCACTCGGGACCCGGTTTCGGGGCAGACGCCGTCTGAGGCGGAGCGGATCGACGCGGTCGTGCAGATCGCCAAGAAGGCCGAGGAAGTCGGGCTCGACGTGTTCGCGATCGGGGAGCACCACAATCCGCCGTTCTTCTCCTCCTCGCCGACGACGCTGCTCGCCTACATCGCCGCCGCCACCGAGCGGTTGATCGTCACCACGGCGACGACGCTGATCACCACGAACGACCCGGTGCGGCTCGCCGAGGAGTACGCGATGCTGCAGCACCTCTCGAAAGGCCGGGTCGATCTGATGTTGGGGCGGGGGAACACGGCTCCCGTGTATCCCTGGTTCGGGCAGGACATCAACAAGTCGCTGCCGCTCGCCTTGGAGAACTACAACCTGCTGCACCGGTTGTGGCGGGAGGACGTGGTCGACTGGGAAGGGAACTTCAGGACGCCGCTGACGGGCTTCACCTCGACGCCGCGGCCGCTCGACGACGTGCCGCCATTTGTCTGGCATGGGTCGATCCGGACGCCGGAGATCGCCGAGCAGGCCGCCTACTACGGCAACGGCTTCTTCGCCAACAACATCTTCTGGCCCGCCGAGCACTACGAACGGCTGATCGGCTTCTACCGCCAACGCTACGCCCACTACGGCCATGGGACCGAGGAGCAGGCGGTGGTCGGGCTCGGCGGCCAGGCGTTCATCGCGAAGAACTCCCAGGACGCGCGCAAGCAGTTCCGGCCCTACTTCGACAACGCGCCCGTATATGGGCACGGCCCCTCGATGGAGGACTTCATCGAGGCGACGCCGCTCGTCGTCGGCTCGCCGCAGGAGGTGATCGACAAGACGCTCACCTTCCGCGAGCACTTCGGCGACTGCCAGCGCCAGCTCTTCCTGATGGACCACGCCGGGCTGCCGCCGGCGACCGTGCTCGAGCAGCTGGAGCTGCTCGGCAGCGAGGTCGTGCCGGTCCTGCGCAAGGAGTTCGAGAGCCTGCGCGCTCCCGGCGCCCGCGCCGAAGCGCCGACCCACGCCTCGCTGGTCAAGGAGAAGTACGGCGACGAGGCGCCGCGCCGGCCGCGGCCGAACGCCAACCGCGGCGACAACCTGACCGGCACCTCGCCCTACCAGGACAGCGCCGAAGTGGCCGCCGCCCGGGAAGCGGCCGAGAAGGAGGCTGCCGCGGAGGAGGTGGCGGGCTGATGGCCGGCCGCTCCCGTCTCGCCAACGACGCCTGGGAAGCGCTGCTCACCGCGCACGCCGAGATGATGCGCCGGCTCGCCGCCGAAGACGTCTGGCGCGAGGTGAGCATGCGCGAGTACGACGTGCTCTACACGCTCGCCAAGTGCCGCGCGCCGATCCGGCTCTCGGAGCTGAACCGGCGGGTGCTGCTGAGCCAGCCGGCGCTGTCGCGGATGGTCGACCGACTGGTCGAGCGCGGGCTCGTCCGGCGCGACGCCGACGCGAGCGACGGGCGGGTGATCCTCCTCAGCCTCACCGAGGAGGGACGCGCCCAGCAGCGCCGCACCGGCCGGCCGCACGCGCTCGGCGTCGCCCGGGCGATGACCGAGGCGTTCGACGACGCGGAGCTGGCCGACCTGACCGCGCTCTGCCGCAAGCTGGTCGCCTCGCGCCAGGCGGCCGTCGAGGTGACCGCATGAGCGCGCCGGTCGAGGGCACCCGCCCGCTGGAGCTGGTGGTGGTGAGCGCCGGGGCGAGCGACCCCTCCTCGACCGCGATGCTGGCCGACCGTCTCGCCGCCAACGTCGTCAACCTCGGCCGCGAGCGCGGCCTCACCGTCGCCGTCTCGGTGATCGAGCTGCGCACGCTCGCCAACGAGATCGCCGCCGCGCTCGTCTCCCAGATCAGCGGCCCGGGCCTCAAGGAGGCGACCGCGAAGCTCGCCGCGGCCGACGGCATCGTCGCCGCCACGCCGATCTACAAGGCCGGCGTCAGCGGCCTCTTCAAGTCCTTCTTCGACCTGCTCGACAACGACCTGCTGATCGCCAAGCCGCTCGCCCCGGCCGCCACCGCGGGCACCGCCCGCCACGCGCTCGTGGTCGACGAGGCGATGCGCTCGCTCTTCGCCTACATGCGCGCCCTGACGATCCCCACCTCGGTCTTCGCGGCGACCGAGGACTGGGCCGACACCGCCCTCGAAAAGCGGATCGAGCGCGCCGCGCTGGAGCTCCTGCTGCTGATGCGGAGCGGCCTCGCCGAGCAGGTCAAGCAGGAGTCCTGGGGCAGCTACCAGCACGAATTCGGCAGCGCCGGCGGCTCCGAACTCTCGATCGACCTCGACTCCGGCCTGATGAAACTGGCGGCCGGCGGCTCACCTCCGAGATCTCCAGACACTTAAGACACACTTTTTGCTGCTTTCCCTCGATAGCCACCAAGGGAAGTGGCAGAGGTTGGGAAGCCGGCGCGTGTCTTCTTCGGCGCCCGGAGCTGGCGCCCGGAGCTGAAAGGGACGCGGCCTTCTCGGTGGCGGCCCGGGCAGGCTGTGGCCGCCACCGAGAAGGCCGGGTGTCGGGGAGAGGTGCGAGATCCGTCACGAACTCCCGGGATCCGTGAGGAAGAGAGGGGGAAGTCCACGCTTCCTCCCGTCTTCCTCATGCCTCCCCCTGGTGAGTTCGCAGTTCTGCCCGCATGGCGAGCGAAAGTGCGAACTCACCCGGGGCCGACCCCGATCCCGTCACGGGACGCACCTCGGACGGGCGCCACGGCCGCGAAGCACTCCCCGGCGCCGAACTCGTCTAGGCGACGACGAGGCCGAAGAGGGTCAGGTGAAGGACTGGTCGGCGCGGCGTGGAGCTGGTCGGCCTGAGGGACGTCAGGTGCGGCTCAACTCTCGCCGCGCTCGAGTTTTTCTTCGGCCAGCCGGACCAGGCCTTCTCGGGCCTCTTCGCGGCCGGCGAGTTTGGCGGCGACCATCGCGTCGCGGTCGACCTCGACCTTCGAGCGGTCCCCCTCCAGGTAGCGGACGGGGACGATTTCGCCGACCTGGAAGGCTCCGACCGGCCCGGTCGGGTAGGCGCTGCAGGAGACCTCGGCGGTCGAGCCGTCGTCGAACTGCACCCGCAGCTTCAGGTGCGATTTGTTGATGCCCTTGCCGTTTGAGTAGCCGCTCATGTCGGAGGCGAGCACGATCGCCTGCGCGGTCTGGCCCTCGTTGCGGATCTTCTTGCCCTTGCCGAACATCGCGGCGAGACTAAGGCGCGGGCGGCCCGCCTCGCATCCATGGGCCTCATGGATTTATCGCCGCGCCGCGCTCTTCGCCTTGTGCTTCTTCGGCTTCGCCCGCACGACGGTGAACTTGTAGACGAGCTGCTTTTCGGCCCCGCCGCCGGCGCCGAAGGCGCGGACGCGGAAGACGTGTCTGCCGACGCCGACCCGGACCTTGCGCGGCGCGCCGCAGACGGCGCCGGGCCGCGAGTCGAGCTTGCAACGAAACCAGAAGGGGCCGGTGCCCTTGGCCCTGAAGCGGAAGGCGACGGTCGGCGCCGGGGTGCGGACGCCGAGGTGGATCACCTTCGCCGGCTTGTGGACCCAGAGGGTCCGCGGGACCGCGGGCGGCGTCGGTTCCGGCTGCCCGGTCCTGGCCGGTTCGGTGGCGGTCAGGATCTGGCCGAACTTCCCCGCCGCGACGCAGAGCGTTTCGCTCGGGCAGGAGAGGCCGAAGAGCGCGTTGGTGACGCCCTTGATCAGGTGTTCGGTGAGCCAGCTGCCGCCGCCGAGCGGGTTGGTGTTGACGCTCACTTCGCCGTTGTTGCTGGAGAGGACGCAGAGGCCGGTGGAGACGCAGTCGGTGCCGACGATCTGGAAGCGGTTCGGTAGCGCCGTCGCCGGCCAGGCCGCGGCGCCGCCGGTCGGCGCGGTCGAGACCAGCACCTTGCCTTCGCCGCCCGCGGTGCAGAGCGATTCGCTCATGCAGCTCGTCCCCAGCAGCGGCGATTCGCCGTTCGGTTGGCCGGCCGAGGTCCAGGTGCTCGCCCCGCCCGCCGGTTCGTGCGTGGTCCAGATTTCGCCGTCGTAGGCGCTCGCCACGCAGAGGGTCCCGGTGCAGGAGACGGCCCGCAGCGAGGCTTCGCCCGGCAGCGTCGTCCGCGTCCAGGCGCTCGCCCCGCCGGTCGGGTCGCTCGAGGTGACGACCAGGCCGGAGGCGCCGACCAGCACGCAGTCGGTGGTCGAGGCGCAGCTGACGCCGAAGAGCGACTTCGTCTTCGGGATCTTCGTCCCGGTCCAGCTCGCCGCCCCGGACATCGGGTCGCTGGAGGTCCAGACACCGCCGCTGTAGTCGACCGCGACGCAGAGGCCGGCCGCGGGGCAGGCGATGCCGCGCAGGTTGCCGCGCAGCTGTTCGGTCGCAGCGACGTGGCCGATCGTCCAGGCGCCCGCGCCGCCGGTCGGCGCCGTCGAGGAGATCATCACGCCGCTCTGGCCGACCCCGATGCAGGCGCCGCTCGCTTCGCAGTGCATGCCGAAGATCGTTTCCGAGTCGCCCAGGTTGAGGTTGGTGAGGGTCCAGGGCGAGGCCTGCGCGCTCGCCGCACCGAGTGCCCCGAAGAGGGCGAGGACGGCGATCAGCAGGGTGAGTCGGCGCACGATCCGAGTTTTTATCGATCCGCGAGAAGGAATTCGCGTTTGGGCGTCGACGTGCAGGATTTCAAGTCGCCTGGGATCCTGCCGATCAGCCCCGGGATGAGCTCTCGGCGATCGCAGGCGACTCCGCGGCCCTGGCACGCCGCGCTTGCCCTCGCGGCCGCCGTCCTCTTCATCTTCGCCCTGCTTACCGCGGCCTCCACCGCGCACGCCGAATCGGGCGGCCTCGCCGCCGGCTACTCCGGCGAAACGGTCGAAGACCCCTCGACCCCCGCCTCCACGGCGGAATCCGAAGTCTCCGGCGACGGCTCGAGCGGCGTCACCACGCCGAGCCCGACCGTCGCCGGCGCCGAAGCGACCCTGGTCGGCACCAAGGCGATCGCCCCGGCCTCGGCGCCGACCGCGGTGAAGCGGCTGATCGCCGCCGCCAACCACATTCGCACCACCCCCTATATATGGGGCGGCGGGCACGTCAGCTGGGTCTCGAAGGGCTACGACTGCTCCGGCTCGGTCTCCTACGTCCTGCACGCCGCCAAGCTGCTGACCTCACCGCTCGTCTCCGGCTCGTTCATGAGGTGGGGCGAAGCGGGCGCCGGCAAGTGGATCACCATCTACGCCAACAAGGAACACGTCTACATGGTCGTGGCCGGCCTCCGCTGGGACACCGGCGGCGACGAAAACGGCGAAACCGGCCCGCGCTGGCACGACGCGCCCGCCTACCCGAAGGGCTTCGTCATCCGTCACCCGGCCGGTTACTGAGCGCGCGGCGGTCGACGCGGCCTGACGAAATCGCCGCAAACCGCATCAATGAAGCCCAAACGTTTCGAAAAAACTGTTGTAAATAAGGTTTTCACGGGTTAATTTCCCTCGATGTCCGTGCCCCGGTTGTTGCGGGTCAATCGGCCTTTCCGCGACTACTGGACGGGCCAGACCATCTCGCTCTTCGGCGACCAGATCGCGCTCCTCGCGGTGCCGCTGCTGGCGGTCCTCACCCTGCACGCGGGCGCCGAGCAGATGGGCTTCCTGGCCGCGGTGGAGCTGGCGCCGAGCCTCTTCTTCGCCGTCCACCTCGGCGCCTGGGCCGACCGCCGTCGCAGCCGCCGCCGCATCCTGATCGGCGCCGACGTCGGCCGCGCGCTGCTGCTCCTCGCCCTGCCCGCGGCGGCGATCCTCGGCGTCCTCTCGATGCCGCTGCTCTACGTCGTCGCCTTCCTCACCGGCACGCTCGGCGTCTTCTTCATGGTCGCCGAACAGACCGTCTTCACCTCGATGGTCGGGCCGCGCGACTACGTCGAGGCGAACTCGCTGCTGACCGGCAGCCGCTCGGTCGCCGTCGTCGGCGGCAAAACGCTCGGCGGCCTGCTGGTCGCGGTGCTGACGGCGCCGGTGGCGGTCTTCGTCGACGCCCTCAGCTTCTTCGCCTCGGCCTTCTTCGTGCGGCGCGTCGAGGTTCCCGAGCCGCCCGCGGCGCCGCCCGACTCGGGCGGCTTCGCCGCCGGCATCCGCTTCATCCGCCGCACGCCGCTGCTGCAGGCGCCGCTGCTCGCCACCGCCACCTTCAACATCTTCAACACCGCCTTCTGGGCGCTGCTGGTCCTCTTCGCCACGCGCGAGCTCGGCCTCGGTTCCGGCGCGATCGGGATCGCGCTCGGCGTCGGCGCGCTCGGCAGCGTGCTCGGCGCGACGGTGGCGAAACTGCTCAACCGGCGGATCGGCCTCGGCTGGGCGCTCTTCCTCTCCTTCATCCTCGCCCCGCTGCCGCTGTTCCTCATACCCGCCTCCGCGGGCGGCTCATCGGGCTTCTCGATGGCGATGCTGACGGTCGCCGAGTTCGCCTCCGGGGTGGGGGTGATGGTCCTCGACGTCGGCCTCGCCTCGGTGCAGGCGGCGTTGATCCCGGACCAGCTCCGCTCCCGCGTCTGGGGAGCGATCCTCTTCGTCAACTGGGGCGTGCGCCCGCTCGGTGCCCTCGGCGGCGGCTTCCTCGCCGGCGCGATCGGGCTGCGGCCGACGATGTGGATAGCCGCGATCGGCGGCCTGGCGGGCGTCCTCTGGCTGATCCCGTCGCGGATGAAAGACGTCCGCGACGTCTCCGAGGAGGGCCTCGCCCTGCGCGGCGCGGACCCGATCATGGCGACCGCGGAGGCGATCGAACCACCCGCCGCCCGCACCCCGGTCACCGTGGAGACCTAGCTGCCCGAGGCGCAACTGACACTCCACACAGCCGGGCTTGACGACACTCGCATCAAGACCTTGCACAATTGAGGTGTGGGTGTAATCGGCGACACCCTGTCCGAGGCGCGGACTCGGCGTGCGGTGGACCTCGAGGAGGTCCACGCCGCCACGGGCATCCGCGCCCGCTACCTGCGCGCGATCGAGGAAGAAGACTGGGAGGCGCTGCCGGAGGATTTCTACGCGCGCTCCTTCGTCCGCAAGTACGCGCAGTTCCTCGGCGTCGACCCCGAGCCGCTGGTCGAGGAGTACCGGCGCCAGCAGGGGGTGGCCGGCCGCGGCGACGCGCCGACCTCGCCGTTCGCGCGGACCAACTCGCGCCGCGCCGAGGCGCTGCGGCGGCGCCGGCAGCGGCAGGGGATCTACGCCTGGGTCGGCGCAGGGGTGGTCATCCTCGCCGTGATCGTCGGCATCGTGCTGCTGATCTCCGGCGGCGGCGAAGGATCGGGCGGGCCGAAGAACGCCGCCAACAAGAGCGGGGTGCAGGGCGGCAAGGGCAAGGGCGGCGGCAGCGGCAAGGGCGGGACGAAGAAGGAAGGCGGCGCGGGGTCGAAGTCGTCGTCCGCGGGCGCGGTCGCGCTGGCGATCGAACCGACCGCCGAAGTCTGGGCCTGTGTCCTCGACGCCAAGGGCAAGCCGCTGGTCGACGGCCAGACCCTTGCCGCGGGCGAATCGGTCGGGCCCTTCCACTCGCGCGGCTACACCGCCGCCTTCGGCAACGGCTCGATCGAAGTGACCGTCGACGGCAAGCACGTCGCCACCTCCTCGACCCCGAGCCCGATGGGCTTCACCATCGACAACAAGGGCAAGCTCCACGAACTCCCGGAAGGCGAACGCCCGAGCTGCGAATAGCGACTGATTGATTTGACGCACAGCTGGGTGCTACTGTGCTGGAGTAATGGCACAGTCGGTCCAGGCTCCCAATCCCTTCGCCGTCGACCCCGACGACGAGCTCCCCGTCGGCCTGCAACTGACCCTGCGCCTGCGCGCGCTGATCGCCACCGGCCGCCTCCCCGGTGGCGAGCGCCTTCCGAGCGTCCGTCGGCTCGCCGAGTGGGCGGGCGTCAACCTCAACACCGTGCGCGCCGTCTACGCCGGCCTCGAGGCGGCGGGGCTGGTGCGGAGCCGGCACGGCCGCGGCACCTTCGTCGCCGAGGACGTCGCCACGGCGCCGGAGCTGGAGGAGATCGCCGCCGAGGCGATCCGCAAGGCGGTCGCCGCCGGGCTCTCGCCGCGCGAGCTGGCCGAGGTGACGCTGGTCTGCGCCGCGATCCCCGGCGAGGAGCTCGGCGGCGCCGCCCTGGGCGAGGGCGCCGCGATCGACGCCGTCGAGGCGGAAGCGATCGGCGTGCGGCGGGAGCTGCGCCGCCAGATCGGCGTGCTCGAGCGCGAGCTGGCCGAGTACGCCCGCGACGTGCCGCTCGACCTGCCGACCGCGCCGCGGGTCACCAGCGCCCACGTGGCCGGGGTCGAGGAGCTGGAGCAGACGCGCGACACGCTCGTCGCCCAGCTCTCGGAGGCGCGCCGCGCCGCCGAGCGGCGGGCGGGCGAGGAGGCGCGGGAGAGGGCCGGGCGGGGGCGCGCGGCCGGGACGGGGGAGGCCGGGCCGTTGGCCCGCGCGATGGGCTGGTGGCGGCAGACGCGCTAGCGCGACGGCTGGGGCTGCTCGCCCCGATCTTCGAGCAGGTGGGGAGCATGGTCGTGCTCACCGCCCGCACGCTGCTCTCGGCGTTGCGGCCGCCCTATCCCTACGGCGAGGAGCTGGTCGAGCAGTTCCTCTTCGTCCTGCGCCTCTGCTGGCTGCCGCTGTTGGTCTCCACCTTCGCCCTCAACCTCGGCGCGCCGGGGCTGCAGGCGGCGGGGCCGCTGCAGGTCTTCGGCTCGCTCGATCGGCTCGGCGGCTTCTTCGTCCTCACCGCGATCCGCTGGATCGGCCCGATCGTCACCGCCGTGGTCGTCGGCGGAGTCGCCGGGACCGCGATCACCGCCGACCTCGGCGCGCGCAAGATCCGCGAGGAGCTCGACGCGCTCCAGGTCCTCGGCGTCGACCCGATCAAGAACCTGGTCGTGCCGCGCTTCCTCGCCCTGGTGGCGGTGACGGCGCTGCTCGACGTCGTCGCGATCGTCTTCGGCCTCGCCGCGGGGATCGTCGCCGAGCTGATCTACCGCCAGAGCCTCGGCGGCTTCTTCGCCACCCTCTTCTCCAACGCCTCGTCGACCGACGTCTGGGCCTCGGTGACGATGTGCTCGATCTTCGGCGGCATCATCGCGGTCGTCTGCTGCTTCAAGGGGATGACGGCGAGCGGCGGGGCGGCGGGCGTGGGGCGGGCGGTCAACCAGGCGGTGGTGATCTCGATCGTCGGCGTGTTCGCGTTCGACTACGTCTTCACGGCGGTGCTGCTGGCGACCAACCCGGAACTGCAGACGATCCGATGAGGGCCGTCTGGCGGGAGGGCGCCGTACACCGGGCGCGGCGGGGGGATCGATGAGCGGCGACGCGCGTCCCGCGGCGCCGCTGGGGTGGCTCGACACCTTCGGGGAGATCGGGCGCTTCGGCTCGCGGGTGGCGGGAGAGGTGTGGTCCGGGCGGGTGCTGCGCTTCTTCGGTGAGGTGCTGCGGCAGGCGGGGATATTGATCCTCGGCTCGGGGCTGATCATCTGGGGGTTCGTCTTCATCCTCGGGCTGCAGTGCGGGCTGCAGGGGGCGTACTTCTTCCGGGCGCAGGGGGTGCCGGCGTACGCGGGGCTTTTTGCCGCCTTCTGTGACCTGAGGGAGGCGTTGCCGTATGCCTTCGGTTACATCCTCTCGGCGAAGGTGGGGACCGGGATCGTCGCCGAGATCGGCGCGATGCGGATCAACGAGGAGGTCGACGCGCTCGAAGTGATGGGCGTGCCGCCGCTCACCTTCCTCTGCGCCTCGCGCCTGCTCGGCGCCTGGATCGCGCTGCCGTTCATCTACCTGGTCGGCATCGGCGTGATGTACCTGGCCAGCTACGTCTCGGTGGTGAAGCAGGTCGGCGACGTCTCGACCGGCGGCTACACGCTGATCTTCTGGATGTTCCAGGACCCCACCGACGTCGTCTTCAGCCTCGCCAAGGGGATGACGATGGCGACCGTGATCGTGCTGGTCGGCTGCTACTACGGCTACACCGCCTCCGGCGGTCCGGTCGGCGTCGGCACCGCGACGGCGAAGTCGATGGCCTTCAACATCGTCGCCGTCCACATCATCGGCATGGTCGGCACGCTGGTCTTCTGGGGCGCCAACCCGCGCCTGCCGATCGGCGGCTGACGTAATACTCAACCCTGCATGCGCAGGGTCTCCGTCCGCCGTCGCCTCCTGTTCCTCGCGGCGATCGTCGTCGTCCGGCCGCCTTCGTCGCCGCCTACCTGCCGAGTGGCAAGCTCGATCGTCGCTTCGGCCACGGCGGCCGCTTCGAGATCCAGGGCTCGGGCGGCTACACCGGCTTCGGCGAGGTGAAGGCGCTGCCGTCCGGCAAGCTGCTCGTCTCCGGCTACCTCCGCAACCAGATCGTCCTCTACCGGCTGACCGCGAACGGCCGCCGCGACCCGAGTTTCGGCGGCGGCGATGGCAAGGTGACGGTGGGGAGCGGGAAGGGCGAGAACGGCTACGGCCCGATCCCGGCGCCGTTCGCGGTCGAGCGCGGCGGCCGCATCATCCTCGCCGGGGCCGACTTCACCGGCTCGATCCTCAACGGCGAATCGGTCGTCCTCGTCCGCCTCCTCGCGGATGGCCGGCGCGACCCGACCTTCCGCCGCACCATCTTCATCGAACGGGCGCCGATCGACGCCGACGAACCGATCCCGCGCAAGCACGTCGAGTACTACGCCTTCGACCCGCAGGGGCTTGCCGTCGACGCCAAGGGCCGGATCGTCATCGTCGGCTCCGAACTGGCGCCCTACGTGCGCGGCCAGAAGGAACCGGGCTACCAGTTCTTCGCCGCCCGCCGCTTCCTCCCGAACGGCCGCCGCGACCAGACGTTCGGCGAAGGCGGCGTCTTCCCGACGAACCCGCCCGGCTCGAAGGGCTACGCCCACGCCGCCGTCACCGCCGGCGACGGCCAGGTCGTCGCCGGCGGCTGGATCCAGCTCGAACGCGGCGGCGGCATCAGCCGAGGGAACACCGCGATGCTGCTGACGCGGTACCGGTAGGGGCGGTTCGCCGACCCGCCCGCGGGTAGTGCCTGTGCGGGCCTCGCCTGTTACAAATTTGTAACGATCATTGTTGACTTGGTAGGTATGGAATGCACTCGATGAACGAATGGGATCTGATCTGGCGGGTCGGGCTGGCGCTGGCGCTCTCGGCGACGATCGGGCTCGACCGCGAGCTGAAGCAGAAAAGCGCCGGGTTGCGGACCTACACGCTGGTCGGCGTCGGCTCGGCGCTCTTCATGATGATCAGCAAGTACGGCTTCTTCGACGTGCTGGTGCCGAACGAAGTCGTGCTCGATCCCTCGCGCGTCGCCGCCCAGATCGTCTCCGGGATCGGCTTCCTCGGCGCCGGGCTGATCTTCGTCCGCCGCGACTCGGTCCGCGGCCTCACCACCGCCGCCGGAGTCTGGCTGACCGCCGCGGTCGGCGCCGCCGCGGGAGCCTCGCTGCCGCTGCTCGCGATCACCACCACCGTCGCCTACTTCCTCACCGTCTACGTCCTCTCGCCGCTCGCCCAGCGGCTGCCCGCCTCGCCCTACGCGCCCTCGGCGGTGCGGGTCGTCTACGAGGACGGCCGCGGCATCCTCCGCAAGGTGCTCGAGGCCTGCACCTCGCGCGATTTCAAAGTCGCCGACGTCAACGTCGAGCGCGGCGAGGACCCGGGCGAGCACGTCGCCGTCTCGCTGGAGATCCACGGCCGCGGCCCGGTCGCCTCCCTGGCCGCCGACCTCGGCGACATCGACGGCGTCCACGCGGTCGCCGCCGGCGACGTGAACGAGATCTTCGACGCTTAGGGGGCTCGTGGTTCGGGGCTCGAGCCCACGGTCGTGGTCGTGGTCCGGGACGGCGTGCTTCGGGGCCGCCGCGCCCGTCCGAGGTGCGTCCCGGGCGTCTCGTGGCGGCCCGGGCAGGCTGTGGCCGCCACGAGACGCCCGGGACGTGAGGCTTTCGCAGGGAAGTCCACACAGGCGTGAGGGAGATGTCGGGGACGTCACGCTTCCCCATGCGTCCCGTCACAGGATCAGGGGCCGGCCCCGGGTGAGTTCGCACTTTCCTTCGCTATGCGAGCAGAACTGCGAACGCACCAGGGGGAGGCATGAGGAAGACGGGAGGAAGCGTGGACTTCCCCCGCTCCTCGTCACCGATCCCGGGAGTTCGTGACGAGGTACGCACCTCTCCCCGACACCCGGCCTTCTCGGTGGCGGCCACAGCCTGCCCGGGCCGCCACCGAGAAGGCCGCGTCCCTTTGCCGTCCCTTTGAGCTCACCTCCGGGCGCCGGCTCCCTAACCCCGCTCCGCAAGATAAGCCGCCGCGACGCGTTTCGGGGCGCGGGAGAGCCAGGCTTCGACGATCGCCTCCTCGAGCTCGGTGCGGGAGATGCGGTCGAGGCGCAGCAGCACCGTCGTCGGCGAGCGGTGGAAATGGGGGGTGGTGAAGTAGGTCTCCGGCTCGCTCGCGAGCATCGCCTCCTTCGCCTCGGCCTCGGGGACGCGCACCGCGAGGATCTCGCCGACCGGGGCCGCGCCCCGGGGCTCGGGCCCGCCGAGCTGCTCGACTTCCTTCGCGCTCAGCGGGCGCTCCCAGACGAAGAGCTTCTTCCTCACCCGCCAGGCGCGCCAACCGTGCAGGGGTTCCTCGGCGGCCTCGGGCAGGGCCTGGGCGATGGTCGCGACGTCGTCCCAGGTGGCCATCGGCTCAGGCCCTGCCGGCCTTCTCGCGCGCCTTCGCCGCTTCCTTGGCCCGCTTCTTCTCGGCCAGTGCCTTGGCTTCGGCGTCGGCCAGGGCTTTCGCCCGGTGGATCGCCTTGGTCAGCGCCTCGATGTCGTAGACGCCCTGGTGGCGCCGCCCGTTGATGAAGAAGGTGGGGGTGCCGGAGACGCCGGAGGAGTCGGCGCTCGCCACGTCTTCGCTCACCCGCCCCAGGTAGACGCGCCGGCGGACCTCGTCTTCGAGCCGGTCGGCGTCCAGTTCGAGCTCCTCGGCGTAGCGGTGGACGTCGTCGAGGTCGAGTTCCCCCTGGTGGGCCATCAGCGTGTCGTGCATCGGCCAGAAGGCGCCCTGGGCCGCCGCCGCCTCACTCGCCTCCGCCGCCAGCTGGGCGTGCGGGTGGACGTCCTGCAGCGGCAGGTGGCGGAAGACGTAGCGCAGGCCGCCGCTGTGCTTCATCCCCAGCAGCCGGCGGATCGTCGGCTCGGCGCGGCCGCAGTAGGGACACTCGAAGTCGGCGTACTCGACCAGGGTGACGACGCCGTCGACGTCGCCGCGGATGTGGTCGCGCTCCGGGTCGACGTCGTCGGCGAGGTCGATGATCGATTCCGCCGTGCGGCGCAGCTGTTCGAGCCGTTTCGACTGCGGGATCAGCAGGCGGCTGCCGTGGAAGACGGCGAACGCGACCAGCGGCGAGATCACGCAGGCGGCGAGCACGCCGAGCTTCGCCTCGTCCAGCGACGGGCCGGTGAAGGCGAGGCTGGCGATCAGGAAGGAGACGGTGAAGCCGACGCCCGCCGCGGTGCCGGTGCCGAGCAGCCCGGGCAGGGTGACGGTGAGCTTGCCGCCGCCGACCAGCTTGCGGACCGGGGCGCGCGTCGCCAGCCAGGGCGCGAGGAAGATGCCGAGCGGCTTGCCGACCACGTAGCCGACGACGATGCCGATCGTGATCGGCGAGGAGACCGCGTCGGAGACGAGGCCGCCGGTGATGTGGATGCCGGCGTTGGCGAGGGCGAAGAGTGGCACGATCACGTAGCTGGTCCAGGGGTGGAGGGCGTACTGGATGCGCTCGTTCGGCGAGATCGCCTGGGCGAGGCTGCGGCGGGCCGAGAGGGCGCCGCCGGCGGTCGGCTGCTCGCGGAACTCGCGGGTGAGGTCGGTCGCCCGCTCGAGCTCGTGGCGCGAGGGCGGGTAGGCGCTCGTCACCAGGCCGATCGCCAGGCCGGCGATCACCGGGTCGATCCCCGACTCGTACAGCGCCACCCAGATCGCCGTCCCGACCAGGACCGCGATCGGCCCCCGCATCGTCGGCAGGAAGCGCAGCAGTACCAGGACCGCGAAGAGGCCGACGGCGACGGCGAGGGCGACGACGTCGATCGAGTCGGTGTAGGCGACGACGATGATCAGCAGCGCGGCGAGGTCGTCGAAGACGACGAGGGTGAGGAGGAAGACGCGCAGGCGGGTCGAGCCGGTCGGCGCGACCAGGGCGAGGACGCCGAGCGCCAGCGCCGTGTCGGTCGACATCGCGACGCCCCAGCCGCCGCCCCCGGCGCCGCCCGCGTTGAAGATCAGGTAGACCCCGACCGCGCCGCCGATCCCGCCCAGCGCCGCCAGCGCCGGGTACCAGAGCCGGTTGTGCTCGCGCAGCTCGCCGAGGTCGATCTCCCGCTTCGCCTCCAGCCCGACGACGAGGAAGAAGAGCGTCATCAGCCCCTCGTTCACCCAGATGCGCAGTTCGTTGTCGATCGCGTGCGAGCCGACCTGGATCGAGAGGTGGGTCGACCACAGTTCGCCGTAGCTGCCGACGTCGATGTTCGCCCACAGCAGGGCGACGATCACGGCGCCGACGAGGACCAGCGCCGAGCCGGTCTCGGTGCCGAGGAAGTCGCGCACCGGGGTCGCCAGGTTGCGCGCCCAGGCGGTCCGCCCTCCGTTGGGCTGGGTGGCGACGGTGCCGGTGTCGCCGTTCTGTGGGGAGTTCGTGGACGAGTCCTGGGAAGCCATCGACAGCCGAAGTATGTTCGCAGCGTGAAACTGGCGATCTCCGATCCCGGCCGTTACGCGCTGAAGAACGCGGTGCGGGCGGCGATCGTCGTCCCGGTCGCCTTCGTCCTCGGGCTCAAGGTCGCAGGGCAGCCGCAGATGGCGCTCTTCGGTGCCTTCGGCTCGATCGGGATGTTGCTCTTCGTCGACTTCGGCGGCACGCGCCAGATGCGCCTGCTCGCCTATCTGGCGACGCTTGCGTGCGGGACCGTGACGATCTCCCTCGGCACGCTCTGCTGTCACCAGACCTGGTTGGCGGTGGTGACGATGGCGCTGGTCGGCTTCGCGATCCTCTTCGCCGGGGTGATCGACGGCTACATCGCCGCCGCCTCGCTGGTCCTGGTCCTCACCTTCGTGATCGCCACGATGGTGCAGGCCGACGCCGGCGAAATCCCCCTGCGGCTGGCCGGCTGGGGGGTCGCCGGGCTGCTCTCGCTGATCGCCATCTTCGGCCTCTGGCCGACCCGACCGCCGGACCAGCTGCGGCGCAAAGGGGCGGCGGCCCTCGATGCGCTGGCGGCGCTGCTGGAAGCGACGGCGGCCGCGCGCGGCCGGGGCGGCGGCGCGGGCCCGTCGGCCGACGGGCCGGGCGGCACCGCGAACGAGGAACTGCTCGGCGAGTTCTCCGCCGCCGCCTACGAAGCCGTCGTCGTCGCCCGCAACGCCTTCGTCTCCCTGCCCCACCGGCCGAGCGGCGCGGGCGGTCGCACCACCGCCTTCGGCCGCCTCGTCGACGACCTCGACTGGTTCGACGCGCTCGCCCGCGAGCAGCCCGCCCCCGCCGCGGTCAGCTCCGGCTTCGCCGCGGAGCGGGCCGCGGTCGAAGCCGAGGTGCCGCGGGCGCTCCGCCTCGCCGCCGAGCGCCTCCGCGCCAACGACCCCGGCGACGGCGGCCGCGAGCTGCGCGCCCTCTCGGAGGCGCACAAAGCGATCGGCCGCGCCTTCCTGGCGGAGCTCGCCGAAGGCCGGGTCGAGGACGACGCGGCCCGCGTCACCGAAGAGCTGGACGAGGCCTTCCGCCTGCGCAGCCTCGCCTTCGCGGCGCTGCAGATCGGCCGCCACGCGGTGCAGGCGAGCGGCGGCACGGCGCCGCGCGAGCCGACCCTGGCGCCGAGCCCCGGCGGCCTGCGCGAGGGGCGGCGGATCGCCGGCTCGCACGCCAGCATGTACTCGGTCTGGCTGCGCAACAGCGTCCGCGGCGCGATCGGCCTCGCGCTCGCCGTCCTCGTCGCCAAGGTGACCGACGCGCAGAACGGCTTCTGGGTGGTGCTGGGGACGATCTCGGTGCTGCGCTCGAGCGCCCTGGCGACCGGGACGACGGTGGTCGAGGCGATCGTCGGCACGGCGATCGGGATCGTCGCCGGCGGCCTCCTGGTGATCGCGATCGGCACCCACACCTGGCTGCTCTGGACCGTCTTCCCGTTCGCCGTCCTGCTCGGCGCCTACTCGCCGCGGGCGATCTCCTTCGCCGCCGGCCAGGCGGGCTTCACGATCGTGGTCGTCGTCCTCTTCAACCTGCTCAACCCGGTCGGCTGGAAGGTCGGGCTGGTGCGGATCGAGGACGTCGCGATCGGCTGCGCGATCAGCCTCGTCACCGGCTTCCTCTTCTGGCCGCGGGGCGCCGCCGACGTCCTGCGCCGGTCGATCGGGGCCGCCTACGAGACGGCGGCGCGCTACCTCGACCAGACGATCGCGACGATGCTCGGGGTGCGGGTGGCGGCGCCGCTCGACCCGATCGCGGTGGAAGCCTCGGAGGCGGCGCTGCGGCTGGACGAGACGGTGCGCGAGTACCTCGCCGAGAACAGCTCGGCGCGGCGCGATCTCGACGCGCTGGCGCGACTCGTCGGCGGCGCCACCCGGGTGCGGCGGTCGGCGCGGCTGATGCACGACGCCTCGGGGGTCGCGCCGCTGGCGCCGCTCGATTCGCAGGCCGCCTGGGTAGCCGCCGCCTGCGCCCCGTTCGACCGCGAATGGCAGGCGCGGCGCGACTGGTTCGAAGGCTTCGGCAAGGCGATCGCGGCGGGGGAGGAGCCGCCCGCGCCGGAGCCGGAGGCGCCGGAGCCGGCTCCCGGCCCGACCAGCCGCCTGTCCCGCGACCACGGCCCGATGGTGGTGCTCGACGGCGCCCGCGACGGCGGCATCCCGCCGGGCCTCGCCTTGGCCTGGGCGGAGCGTCACCTGGAAGGCCTGCTCGCCCTGGAGCCGCCGCTGAGCGAGGCCGCCCACGCCGTCCTCGACGACTTCGCCCCCCGCGTCCTCGCCGAAGCCCGCCAGGCCACCGTCGCCCCGGCGCCGGCGGCGAGTTAGCGCAGGGAGCCGCGGCCGCGGCGGACGACGGTGCGCCAGACCAGCTCGGCGCGCACGCGCCCCTGCAGTTCGGGAGAGGCGTCCCAGACCCGGTCGACGCGGCTGAGGTAGGCGGCACGACCCTCCGGGCCGAGGGTCGAGACGCGGCTGGTCGAGGCGAGGTAGTCCTTCACCGCCGCCCGGTCGACCTCGATCGGCTGGACGAAGGCGGGTGCGTCGGCGACCTCGGCGAAGCGCTCGCGCAGCTCCTCCGGGCTCGGCCAGTGGCCGCGCCTGTAGATCCAGCCGCCGACGCCGGCGCCGCTCCCGCGCAGCCGGCGCTGCCAGTCGACCGAGGTGTCGAAGCGGTTGCCGAGCAGGCCGAAGACGCCGGGCGGGCGCAGCACGCGGGCGATCTCGTCGAGCGCCGGCTCGCGGTCGAACCAGTGGAAGGCGGAGCCGGCGACGACGGCGTCGACGCTCGAGTCGGCCAGCGGCAGCTCCTCGGCGCGGCCGTCGATCGCGGTCACCTGCGGCAGCTTCGCGGTGAGGATCTCGCGCATCTCCTCCAGCGGCTCGAGCGCGGTGACGGTATGGCCGGCGGCGAGCAGCGCCGCGGTCAGCTTGCCGGTCCCGGCGCCGAGGTCGAGCACCTCGAGGGGATCGGGGCCGAGCAGCCACTCGATCGCCGCCGCCGGGTAGCCGGGCCGGCCGCGATCGTAGACGTCGGCCACCGCGCCGAAGGAAGCGGCGCGGGTAGCTTTGTCGGCGAGCGGCACCGGGACAGTCTGGCGCCCCTCTCTAATCTCGGTCTAATGATTCCGATCTTCGACGGACACAACGACGCGCTGACCAGCAAGGACCACGATCGCCTGGCGAGCGGGCGCGAGGGCGGCCACCTCGACCTGCCGCGGATGCGGGCGGGCGGGATGCGCGGCGGCATCTTCGCCCTCTTCCAATCCTCGCCCGGGGAAGAGAAGACGGAAGGCCACCTCTTCGGCGGCGACGGCGCCGACGGCACGTTCTCCGAGCCGTTCGCCGCGCCGGTCCCGTGGGAGGCCGCGGCGGCCGACGCGACCGCGGTGGCGGGGCGCCTCTTCGCCCTCGAGCGAGCGGGGGAGGTGACGGTCGCGCGCCGGGTCGCCGACCTCGACGGGGCGCTCGCCGAGGGCGCGCCGCCGGTCGCCGTCCTCCACATGGAGGGCGCCGAGCCGATCGATCCGGGCCTCGAGGCGCTGCCCGCCTGGTATTCGATGGGCCTGCGCTCGGTCGGCCCGGTCTGGAGCCGTCCCAACGCCTTCGCCACCGGCGTCCAGTTCGTCATGCCCTCCTCGCCGGACATCGGCCCGGGCCTGACCGACGCCGGCGTCGCCCTGGTCCGGGCCTGCGCCGAGCTGGGGATCATGATCGACCTCAGCCACCTGAACGAAAAGGGGTTCTGGGACGTCGCCAAGCTGGAAGCCGGGCCGCTGGTCGCCAGCCACTCCGGCGCCTGGTCCGTCGCCCAGGCCTCGCGCAACCTGACCGACGCCCAGCTCGACGCGATCGGGGCGAGCGGCGGCCTGGTCGGGATCGTCTACGCCACCTCGTTCGTGCGGCCGGACTTTGCCGACGATCCCGAGACGCCGCTCTCGGTGATCGCCGACCATGCCCGCCACGTCGCCGACCGGATCGGCGTCGAGCACGTCGCCCTCGGCTCCGACTTCGACGGCGCCACGCTCCCGGCCTCGCTCGACGTCGCCGGCCTGCCGCGGCTGCTCGACGCCTTCCGCGCCGCCGGCTTCGGCGACGACGAGCTCGAGCGCATCGCCTGGTCCAACTGGCGTCGCGTCCTCGACGCCTGGTGGAAGTAGCGCGCTAGCCCTCGCGGGCGAGGAAGGCGAGCAGCAGGCGCTCGACCTCGGCCGGGTCGTCGGCGAAGGGCCAGTGGCCGCTGTGGGGGAGGACGTTGACCTCGGCGCGGGGGAGGAACTCCTTCTGGCGCTCGGCGTAGCTCCGCGGCAGGTAGGGGTCGCCGCCGCCCCAGATCACCAGCGCCGGCGGGTCGCGTTCGCGCAGCGCGGCGACCAGTCCCGGGTCGGGCGATCCCGGCGCGTCGGTCGTCCGGTAGAGCTTCAGCACCGCCCGCTTCGTCCGCCGGTCGTAGTGGTCGTACATCGCGTCGACGAAGGCGTCGGGGAGGCCGCGCGGCTCGGTGCGGTTGATGTTGGCGCGGAAGGCGCGGCGCGTGATGATCGCCTGGAAGAGCTCGCCGAGCACCGGGGTGCGCCAGATCCGCGCCAGCCTGTGCCACTTGTAGCCGGGCAGGACGCCGGTGTCGATCAGGGTCAGGCTGTCCAGCCGGTCGGCGTCGGTCGCCGTCCAGGCGAGGCCGATCGGGCCGCCGAAGTCGTGCAGGACGAGGTCCAGCCGCTCGACCCCGAGCGCCGCCAGCGCCGCCTCGACGAAGGCCGCGTAGCCGGGCACCGTGTGCTCGAAGCCCGCCGGCGCCGCGGTCTCGCCGAAGTCGGGCAGGTCGAAGGCGAGCGCCCGCCTGCCGGTCGCGCCGATCGCCCCGATCAGTGGCTCCCAGTCGTCGCAGGAGCCCGGGTTGCCGTGCAGGAAGACGACCGCGGTGCTCGCCTCCGGTGGCCCCGCTTCGACCAGGCGCGAGGAGGTCCCGGCCGCCTCGAAGCGTCGCCGCCGCGTCGTCGCCTTCGCCTCGGTCGCCATCAGGCAGCCCTCTCGGCGCCCGCGCCGACCGGCCCCGACTCGCCGCGCCCGCGCCGTCCCAGCGCGTAGCGGGCGTTGGCGACGAGGGCCAGCGGCGCCGCCGTGGCGATCATCCGCGTCGCCCCGATCTGCCGCGTGCCGAAGGCGTCGAAGATCGCCGCCACGTGGGGGTCGCGGGCGGCGCCGGAGAAGATCAGCCGTTCCGGCGGCTGCAGCTTCCGCCCGGTCGCGTAGTCGTGGATCATCCAGGCGTGCCCGCGCAGGTGGCGGCCGTGGGTGCGCCGGTAGCGCCGCAGGCCGGCTTCCAACGACGCTTCGCCGCGCAGCGCCGGCGCCACCGCGTCGGCCAGCCATTCGGCCGACTGGAAGGCCCAGCCGCAGCCGACGCCGAAGAGCGGGTCGGTGGCCAGCGCCGCGTCGCCGATCAGCGCCAGTCCGGGGGCGCTGGGGACGCGCATCCGGTTGGTCATGTCGAGCTTGCCGAGGATGCCCGGCGCGGCCGGTTTCGCTCCCCGCAGTGAGGGCGCTTCCGGGACCGTCTCGAAGTAGTCGATCAGCGCCGCCTCGGGGTTGCCCTTGAAGTCGGGCAGGTGGTCCTTGGTCGGCATCACGGCGTAGAAGGTGAGGCCGTCGTCGGTGGGGAAGGCCGCCGCCCAGTCGGGGTCCATCATCCAGACCGAGGCGTCGGGCGCCCGCTTCGACGCCACTTCGAAGTAGCCGCCGTAGGCGAAGCGGCCGTGCGGATAGGTCTTCACCTTGACCCCGGAGAGCTCGGCGACGAGCGAATCGCGTCCGTCGGCGCCGACCGTCAGCGGCGCCTCGAAGGCGGTCTCGACGCCCTCGCGGTCACGGGCGATGACGCCGCTCACCTTGCCGCCCTCGCGCCGCAGCCCGGTCACCGCGAGGCCGAGCAGCATCTCGACGCCGGGGGTCGACGCGGCCATCTCGCGGACCATCGGGTCGAGCTTCTTGCGGCGCAGGTTGACGCCGTGGGCGGCGCGCTCCGGCGGCGGTGAGATCCAGCCCCAGGGCGTCCGCGCGTTGAAGCCGGGGCGCAGCGCGCCCGCCGCCACCATCGGCCCGAGCAGGTCGATCCGTTCCAGGGTGGGCACCGCCGAGGCCTGGATGAAGTGCGAGCAGATCCGCTTGTACGCCGCCGGGTCGGGGCTCTTCTCCAGCACCGCGACGCGGGCCCCGGCCCGTCCCAGCATCGTCGCCGCCGCGCAGCCCGCCAGGCTGCCGCCTACGATCACCGCGTCATAGGAGCGCGTCTGCCCCTTGCCGCCGTCCCGCTCCGCCTCCGCCATCTTCGCCTCCCGCGTCGATGTTGGTAAATAGTTCGTCTGGAACTATACGGCCCGAACGATGAAAAGCAAGTCGATCAAGCTCACCTCCACCTCCTACGCGCTGCTGGCGCTGCTCGATCGCTTCGGCGAACTGACCTCCTACGAGATCAAAGACGCGCTCGAGACCTCGGTGGAGAATTTCTGGCCGGTCCCCCACACGACCGCCTACCAGGAGCCCGCCCGGCTCGCCTCCGGCGGCTACCTCTCGGCGCGGCAGGAGAAGGGGGGGCGCCGCCGGCGCCGCTACGCGCTCACCGACGCGGGCCGTGAGGCGCTGCGCGCCTGGGCCGACGAGCCGGTCGCCGGGCCGCCGCAGCTGCGCGACGAGATGCTGCTGAAAATCTTCGCCGGCGCCGACCCGGAGCCGCTGATCGCCGAGCGGTTGAAGTGGAACCGGCAGAAGGTGGGGAGCTCGAAGGCCTGCTCGCCGCGGTCAAGCTGGCGCCCGGCTGGTCGGGGCCGGAACGTACCGTCCGCGCCGGGATCACCTACTACCGGCGGATGACCGAGCTGCTCGAGGAGATGGCCGCCGAGGAGGAGCGCTAGCCGCGCCGCCGAAGACGGGGGGATGCGCATCGATCTCTCCGACCTGGGGCGGCTCGACGGCTTCGCCGAGGCGCTCGCCCGGCTCTTCTGGTGCCTGATGGCGCTCGCCTTCTTCGGCGCCATCCTCGGCTCTCCCGGCACCGGCCTCTTCCTCCTGATCCTCGGCGCGCTCGCCTTCGTCGTCCGCGCCGGCCTCGAAGACTTCGTCCGCTCCCGCCGCGAGCCGGCCGCGGAGAGCGAGGAGCCCGCCAAGGCGACCGCGCCGCCCAGGACCGCCGGCCGGCAGGCCGAGATGGAGCCCGGCATCACGATCTACCGCACCAAAGGCTCCCGCCGCCGCTCGAAGCCTGCCGTCTAGGGCCTCACGCCGCCAGCGCCTGGCGCCGCGGCATCCAGCCGCACCAGAGGGCGAAGAGGACGATCGCGACCACGTCGCCGACGCTGTGCAGGCCGACCAGCACGCAGATCGCGTCCGGGATCCCGGCCAGCAGGGCACCGAGCAGCGTGCTGCCGAGCGGCAGGCGCAGCACCCGCGCGGTCAGCGCCGCGCAGCCCATCCAGGCGACCGGCCCGGTGATCCAGCCCCAGCTTTCGAAGAAGCTCTTCGGCAGCAGGATCGCGAGGATCGCGAAGAGGACGCCGACGGCGACCAGTTGGACGAGTGCCGAGCGCCAGAGGATCGAGGTGTCCATCAGCAGATGAAGCTTCCTTCTTCGCAGAGTTCTTCGGCGTAGCCGGAGATCCCTTCGACTTCGCCTTCCAGCGCTTCGATCCGTTCTTCCAGTTCGCCGACCTGGCTCGATTCGCTCGTCGCTTCGCCCAGTTCTTCGACCTCGCCGCGCAGTTCGGCCACCTCGCCTTCGAGTTCGCCCAGTTCTTCGCCGGCCGATTCGCCCGCCGGCCCACGCGGGCCCTGCTTGCCGGTGTGGCCGCGCGGCCCCTGCTTGCCCGCCGGACCCTGCGGCCCGGTCTGCGCCAGCAGCGCCAGCCCCGAGCCGATCGCCGCCGCCAGCACGCAGACCCCGACCACCAGCGCGATGAACTGGTTGCGGGGCAGCGAGATGATCGGCTTCTGTTCCTCGGGCGGCATGGGGGACCGGGAACTCTCGCAGACGGCGCCGCGCTTCAGGGCTACGATTGCCCAGGCGCGTCGCGCCCGCGGGCGGTTAGCTCAGTTGGGAGAGCACCTGCCTTACAAGCAGGGGGTCACTGGTTCGAGCCCAGTACCGCCCATTCGATGACCGAGCGGCACCTCGGCTGGCAGGGGACGTTCAACACCCGCGACCTGGGCGGGCTGGCCGCCGACGGCGGCCGCCTGACCCGCCGGGGCGCCGTCGTGCGCTCCGATTCGCTGGCGCGGCTGGAGGCGCAGGGCTGGGAGGAAGCCGAGGCTTTCGGGATCCGCACCGTCGTCGACCTCCGCAACGAGAGCGAAATCGGTGCCGACGCGGCGCCGCGCCCCGCCTCGATCGAGACGGTGAACATCCCCCTCGACGTGACCGAGGACCGCGAGTTCTGGGACGTCTGGGAAGCGGGCCCGCAGTACGCCACGCCGCTCTACTACCGGCCCCACCTCGAACGCTTCCCGGAGCGCAGCGCCGCGGTGGTCCGGGCGATCGCCCAGGCGCCGCCGGGCGGCGTCGTCTTCCACTGCGCCGGTGGCCGCGACCGCGCCGGCCAGATCTCGATCCTGGTCCTCGCCCTGGCCGGGGTGGCGCCGGCGACGATCGCCGCCGACTACGCGCTCAGCGACGAGTGCCTGCGGCCGCTCTACCTCTCGCAGGGCGGGGAGGACGAGGGGCCGAAGATCGCCGCCTTCCTGCGCGAGCGGGGGACGACCGCGACCGAGCTGATCGTCGAGTTGCTCGCCGCCTTCGACGTCGAGGCGGCGCTCTCCGCGGCCGGCCTCACCGAGGCGGACCTCGCCGCGCTGCGCCGGCGGCTCCTCGACTGAAGGCTCAGCCGCGGGCGTCGCGCCAGGCGAGCAGCTCGCGCAATTCGCCCATGTCGTAGCCGTCGGGACCGCCGCCGATCCCGATCGTCAGCTCGTCGACACCGGCGTCGGCGAGCGCGTCGGCGTGGGCAAGGATCGAGCCGCGGGTGCCGATCACGCGCTCGATCTCGCCCGGGTCGCGGCCGACCCGCTCGCAGTGCTCGGCCAGGACCGCCGCCTTGTGCAGGTAGGTCTCGGGATCGGCGAAGGTGTGCCAGAGCTTCGCGTGCCGGGCGACCAGCCGCAGGGTCACTTTCTCCCCGGCGCCGCCGATCATGATCGGCATCTCGCCGACCGGCGGTGGATTGAGCTTCGCCAGCCGCGCTTCGATCAGCGGCAGGTCGCGGCGCAGGGCCCGCAGGCGGTCCGGCGCGGTGCCGAACTCGTAGCCGTACTCGTCGTAGTCGCGCTCGAACCAGCCGGCGCCGATCCCGAGGACGACGCGGCCGCCGCTGAGGTGGTCGACCGTCGAGTGGATGTTCGCCAGCAGCTGCGGGTTGCGGTAGGAGTTGCAGAAGACCAGCGCGCCGATCTTCACCCGCTCGGTGGCGGCGGCGAGGGCCGCGAGCGCGGTCGCGCCCTCGAAGTGCTTGCCGTCGGGATCCCCGTAGAGGGGGTAGAAGTGGTCCCAGGTGTAGACGGCGTCGACGCCGAGCTCCTCGGCGACCCTCCACGCCTCCTGCATCTGGGCGAACTCGGCTTGCTGGGGCTGGATCTGAACTCCGATGCGGATCGGCATGGCGCGCACACTACGCTGCCGGGATGGCCGGCTTCACCTCTTCGCTCGCCGAGTCCCTTTCCGGGGAGGCGCTCGAACGCTTCGAACGCTACGTCCGGGTCGACACCCAGGCCGCCCGCGACCGCACCGGCAGCCCGAGCACGCCGGGCCAGCTCGACCTCGGCCGGCTGCTGGTCGAGGAGCTGGCCGACCTCGGCATCGCCGACGCGGCGCTCGACGAGAACGGCTACGTGACCGCGACGCTGCCCGCGACCGGCGCCGGGGAGGCGCCGACGATCGGCCTGATCGCCCACCTCGACGTCAGCCCCGACGCTCCCGCCGCGGGCGTCGAGCCGCTCGTCCACCGCGACTACGACGGCGGCGTGATCGAGCTGCCCAAGGGCGGCACCGTCCTCGACCCCGCCGCGATGCCGATCCTCGCCGAGAAGGTCGGCGAGGACATCGTCAGCTCCGCCGGCGACACCCTGCTCGGCGCCGACGACAAGGCCGGGATCGCCGAGATCATGACCGCGGTCGCCCACCTCGCCGCCCACCCGGAGCTGCCGCGGCCGAACCTGCGCGTCGCCTTCACGCCCGACGAGGAGGTCGGCCTCGGCGCCTCGCTCTTCGACATCGAGGCCTTCGGCGCCTCCTGCGCCTACACGATCGACGGCTCGACCCTCGGCGAGCTCCAGGACGAGACCTTCACCGGCGCCGAGGCGATCATCACGATCGAGGGGGTCGACGTCCACCCGGGCTTCGCCACCGGCAAGCTGGTCAACGCCGCCCGCCTCGCCTCGCGGATCGTCGCCGAGCTGCCCGCCGACCGGCTCGCGCCGGAGACCACCGCCGACCGCGAAGGCTTCATCCATATCTACGAGATGAGCGGTACCGCGGGGACGGCGCGGATCCGGGCGATCGTCCGCGACTTCGACGACGACCTGCTCACCGGGCACGTCGCCTTCCTGCGCGAGATCGCCGAGCGGATGGTGGGGGAGGAGCCGACGGCGAGGCTGGAGTTCGAGGCCAACCCCCAGTACCCGAACATGCGCACCTATCTCGAGCCGATGCCGGAGATCGTCGAGATCGCCGAGCGGGCGCTGCGCGCCGAGGGCATCGAGCCGATCCGCAACCCGATCCGCGGCGGCACCGACGGCTCGATGCTGAGCGCGATGGGACTGCCGACGCCGAACCTCTTCGCCGGCGGCCACGAGTTCCACAGCGTCCGCGAGTGGATCTCGGTCCAGGACATGGCCGCCGCCGCGGCCGTGATCGTGCGCCTCGCGGACGAGTGGGCGCGGCGGCCGAGTTGACGTCGGCCGAGCGAGCTCCGCGTCGCGCCGCCGTCACGGCGTCGGCCTTCGACCACCTGCGCGAGACCGCGCCGGCCGGGGTCGAGGTGGTGCGGATCGAGGAGGGCCTGGACCTGGGGAGCGTCGACTTCCTCGTCCCCGACCGCCAAGAGGGCTGGGTGCGGGAGGCGCTGCCGGGGCTGACCCGGCTCCAGGTCGTGCAGGTGCTCTCCGCCGGGACCGACGCGATCCGGGACCTGGTGCCGGCGGCGGCGACCCTCTGCAGCGCCCGTGGGGCGCGCGACCAACCGGTCGCCGAGTGGATCGTGGCGGCCCTGCTCGGCGCCACCTCGCGCAACCTCGAATGCGCGCGCCTCACCACCTGGACGCGGAAGTCGGTCGCCGACCTCGGCGCCTGGACCGTCCTGGTCGTCGGCATGGGCTCGATCGGTCGCCGGGTGGAGGCGCTGCTCCGGCCGTTCGAGGCCCGCGTCGTCGGCGTCGCCTCGCGGCCCCGCGACGACCTCCACGGGGTCGAGGAGCTCCCCGACCTGCTGCCGCGGGCCGACGCGGTCGTCCTCCTCGTCCCGCTGACCGACGACACCCGCGGCCTGATCGGCGTCGCGGAGCTGGCGGCGATGGGCGACGGGACGCTGCTCGTCAATGCCGCCCGCGGCGCCGTCGTCGACACCGACGCGCTCGTCGCCGAGACCTCGACCGGCCGCATCCGCGCGGTCCTCGACGTCACCGACCCCGAGCCGCTGCCGGACGGCCACCCGCTCTGGAGCGCCCCGGGCGTCCTCTCGATCACCCCGCACATCGCCGGCGACTCGCCGCTCGGCCAGCGCCGCGCGGTCGAGTTCGCCGCCCGCCAGCTCGGCCGCTGGGCGGCCGGGGAGGAGCTGGAGAACGTCGTCCGTGCCTAGAGGCCGAGGAGGCGCTCGGCGTTGGTGCGGCCGATCTTGCGGCGGTCGGCCTCGCTGATCGCGAGTTCGTCGAACCAGACCGTCGTGTCGCCCATCTCCTCGAACGGGTAGTCGGCGGCGAACATCACCCGCTCGGCGCCGAGCTCCATCATCGCCCCCGACAGCGAGGGCGTGTGGGCGTTGCCGCTGGTGGTGATGTGGAAGTTGTCGCGGAACGTCTCCCGCGGGTCCTTGCCCAGGCTGACGCGCGGGTTGTGGGCGATCCGCTGGGTCAGCCGCGCCATCGCGAACGGCAGCTGCTCGCCGAGGTGGCCGAGGATCACCTGGGCGCCCGGGTGGCGGTCGAAGACGCCGCCGGTGATCAGCCGCAACGCGTGGGTGCCGGTCTCGACCGCGAAGGCCCAGGTCGGGCCGAGCAGCTCCTCCCGCCCGCGATAGATCCGCCGTTGTGTCGGCAGCGGGTTGCGCGGGTGCAGGTAGAGCGGCACGCCGAGTTCCTCCAGCGCCGCCCAGAAAGGCTCGCACTCGGGTTCGTCGTAGTAGCGCGAGCCGCCGTCAGGGAGGTCGCTGAAGCCGTTGACGAGGACTCCGACGAAGCCGAGCTCACGGCAGGCGCGGACCGCCTCGGCGGCGGCCACCGCGGGGTCCTGCAGGGCGACCGCGGCGAACCCCGCGTAGCGGTCGGGCCGGGCGCGGACGATCTCGGCGAGCGCGTCGTTGGCGCGTCTCGCGATCGCCGTCGCCTCGTCCGGATCGGCGACCCCCTGGATCCCGTCGGAGCCGAGCGAGAGCACCGCCAGGTCGATCCCCAGCCGGTCCATCTCCTCGAGCCGGCGCCCCTCCGTGTCCTCGAGGCGCTCGATCACCTTCGCCCACTCCGCCGGGTCCCAGCCGACGGCCCCGATCACGCCCTCCAGCTCCGGCGTGACGAAGTGCTCCTCCAGCGCGATCTTTCCGTTGCCTTCCATCTCCCTCACCTTCAGATCGGAAACTTCCGCCTGCCCTCCTGCACGCTCACCCACTGCACGTGGGTGAAGTCCTCGACCGAGTGCGGCCCGGCCCGGCCCCAGCCGCTGTCGCGGACGCCGCCGAGCGGCATCTGCGCCTCGTCGTGGATCGTCTGGTCGTTGACGTGGACGATCCCCGACTCGAGCCGCCGCGCCATCTCCAGGCCGAGGTCGGGGTCGGAGGTGAGGATCCCGGCGGTCAACCCGTAGCGGTGATCGTTGGCGATCCGGACCGCCTCGTCGACCCCTTCCGCCGGCTCGACCACGAGCACCGGGCCGAAGGCCTCCTCGCGGTAGATCGAGGCCGCCTCGGGGACGTCGGCGAGGATCGTCGGCCGCAGGCAGGGGCCCTCGACCTCGCCGCCGGTGACCAGCGTCGCGCCGAGGCCGACCGCTTCCTCGATCCGCTCGCGCACCGCGCCGAGGGCGTCGGCGGTGATCAGCGGGCCGACCACGGTGGTGGGGTCGGCGGGATCGCCGACCGGCAGGCGCTCCGTCCTCGCCCGCAGGCGGGCGAGGAACTCGTCGTAGATCTCCCGCTCGACGATCGCCTTGCGCGCGTTCATGCAGATCTCGCCCTGGTGGAAGAAGGCGCCGAAGGCGGTCGCCTCGACCGCGTAGTCGAGGTCGACGTCGGCGAGGACGATCAGCGGGTTGTAGCCGCCGAGCTCGAGCACGATCCGCTTCAGGTGGCGCCCCGCACGCTCCGCCAGCATCCGCCCGGTCCGCGAGGAGCCGGTGAAGTTGAGGCAGCGGACCGCGTCGTTCTCGAAGAACTCGTCGGCGATCTCGGCGGCGGCGCCGGGCGCGTGGGCGACGACGTTGAGGACGCCTGCCGGTAGGCCGGCTTCCTCCATCACCTCGGCGACCAGGAGGCCGGCCGAGAGCGGCGCCAGCTCGGAGGGCTTCAGCACCACCGTGTTGCCGAAGGCGATCGGCGGCACGACGGTGCGCCAGGCGAGGACGAGCGCGCCGTTCCAGGGGGAGATGCCGGCGACCACTCCGAGCGGCCGGCGTACCGCCATGTGCGTGGCGCCCGGAGAGTCTGAAGGGATCAGCTCGCCCTTCGGCTGGTAGACCCAGCCGGCCGCCTGGCGCAGCTCGGAGACCGCGCGCTTCAATTGGAAGCCGCCGAAGCCGGCGCTCGCCCCGGTCTCCGCGGCGAGCGTCGCCAGGAGGTCGTCGCGGCGCGCTTCCATCAGATCTGCCGCCCGCAGGAACACGCGTTGACGTGCCTCGGGCGGGCTCACCGACCACTCGGCGAAGGCCTCCCGCGCGCGGGCCACGGCGCTTGCGGCATCGGCTCGCGTCCCGGCCGGCGCCCGCGCGATCAGCTCGCCGTCGTACGGGTTGAAGTCGTCGAAATGCGCGTCGGCGTCGATCCACTCACCACCGACGTAGTTACGGTAGGTGGCAACCTTGGCCGCCACCGGTACGGCTTCATCCATCTCACCCTCCTCCGTGTGAAAACCCTGTTCCAAGATACAGGACAGTTAAGCTGCATCGTGGACAGTTCTAGATGACCCCCAAAAACGACAACGAGCAGCGCGACCGCAATGGAGGAATCCAGGTGATCGCCCGGGCCGGGGCGATCCTGCGCGCCCTCTCCGGCCATCCGCAGGGGGTCAGCCTCTCCAGCCTCGCCAAACAGGTGGAGCTGCCGCGCTCGACCACGCACCGGATCGTCACCGCCCTGCAGGCCGAGGACTTCGTCATCGGCGGCTCCGACGGCGGTCGCGTGCGACTCGGTCCGGGGGTGGTGCGGCTGGCGGCGGCCGAGCGACTCGACCTGCGCGCCGAGGTCCGTCCGCACCTCGAAGAGCTCTCCGCCCGGCTCGCCGAGACCGTCGACCTGGCGGTGCTCGACGGCGATTCCGTCCTGTTCCTCGACCAGGTCTCGGCGCCCCAGCGGCTGCGGGCGGTCTCGGCGGTGGGGAGCCATTTTCCCGCCTACTGCACCGCCAACGGCAAGGCGCTCCTCGCCGAGTTGCCGCTGCGCACGGTGCAGGCGCTGCTGCCCGCCCGCCTCGAGGGGCGGACGCCGAACACGATCACCAGCCGCAACGCCCTGGAGAAGGAGCTGCGGGAAGTGCGCCGCGGCGGCTTCGCCGTCGATCGCGAGGAGCACACGGTCGGGATCTGTGCCGTCGGTGCCGTCGTCCACGACAGCTTCGGCGCCGAGATGGCGCTGACCGTGCCGCTGCCCGCGCAGCGCTTCGTCGGTCGTGAAGACGAGATCGCCCAGGCCCTGCTGCAGACCTGCCGCGCGGTCGAGCGCGACCTCGGCTACGACGGCGCCTGAGCCCTAGGCGGTCGGGGGCTCGGAGCCGAGCTTCGGAGCGGCGCGGTCCGGGGCCGCCGGGGTTCGGAACGGCGTGGTCCGCGGCCGCCGCGCCCGTCCGAGATGCGTCCCGGGCGTCTCGTGGCGGCCCGGGCAGGCTGTGGCCGCCACGAGACGCCCGGGACGTGAGGCTTCCGCAGGGAAGATCACACGGACGTATGGGAGATGTCGGGGACGTGACCCTTCCTCATGCCTTCCGTCACAGGATCGGGGCCGGCCACGGATGAGTTCGCACTTAACCGCGCATAGCGCGGGTTTCTGCGAACTCACCAGGGGGAGGCATGAGGAAGACGGGAGGAAGCGTGGACTTCCCCCGCTCCTCGTCACCGATCCCCGGGGTTCGTGACGGATCACGCACCTCTCCCCGACACCCGGCCTTCTCGGTGGCGGCCACAGCCTGCCCGGGCCGCCACCGAGAAGGCCGCGTCCCTTGTCCGTCCCTTTCACCTCGGGGCGCCGGCTCCACGGCCCTGAATCAGCCTTCTGGCCTCCGCGGCCTTTCCGGACCTTGACAGGGAGCGTCCGCATGCTCTACGGTCACCGCGATCCGGGATGGGTGCCCGGATTATGGGACAAGCTACGAGAGGAGTACAGGTGGCGAACGAATCGGCCGGCGTGCGGCTGCGCGGCGAGACCCACGAGGACCACGTAGGGCGCGAGGCGGGCCTCGAGTTCTACGACCTGAGCAACCCGTGGGGACACGACGCGCCGCTCTGGCCCTACTTCCCCGACGTCAAGATCGAGCGCTTCCACTACATGGCGAAGTCGGGGGTGCTCTCGCAGCAGATCACCACCTTCATGCACTGCACCACCCACACCGACGCGCCCGCGCACGTCGTCGAGGGCACCCGCTTCATGGACGAAGTGCCGTTGGCCTCCTACTTCGGCTCGGGCGTCGTCGTCTCGATCCCGAAGGAGAAATGGGAGGTGATCACGGCCGAGGACCTGGAGAACGCGAGCCCCGCGATCCAGCCCGGCGACATCGTCATCGTCAACACCGGCTGGCACCGCCACTGGGGCGATTCGAGGAAGTACTTCGTCGACTCGCCCGGCACCTACGAGGAGGCCGGCGCCTGGCTCGCCGAGAAGGGCGTCAAGGGCTTCGGCATCGACTGCCAGGCGCTCGACCATCCGCTCGGCACGGCGATCGGCCCGCAGCCGAACGGGCCGTTGATCGACGGCATCCTCGAGGAGTACAAGGAGTACACCGGGCGCGACTGCGCCGCGGACTTCCCGCTCTGGGAGCCCTGCCACCGGCATCTGCTCGGCAACGGCATCGTCGGCTTCGAGAACGTCGGCGGGGAAATCGACGCGGTGACCGGCAAACGGGTCACCTTCGCCGCCTTCCCCTGGCGCTGGGTCAAGGGCGACGGCTGCATCGTGCGGCTGGTCGCGATCGTCGACCCGAGCGGCGAATATCGGCTGGAGACCGGGAGCGCCGACTGATGCGGGTGACGCGGATCGACGAGGCCGGGACCTACGCGGCGCCCGGGCACTTCGACGTCCGCACCCTGCGGTTGCAGGGAGCCGAGGCGACCCCGGTGGAGAACTTCACCGTGGGGCTCTCGGTCTTCCTCCCCGCGGGCGGCTGCGAGATGTCGGCGACGCCGCTGGAGAAGGTCTACGTGGTGATCGAGGGCGAGGTGACGATCGTCACCGAGTCCGGCGAGGCCGTGCTCGGCCCGCTCGACTCGATCTACCTGGCGCCGAGCGAGGCGCGGGCGATCGAGAACCGCACCAACCACCCTGCCCAGATGCTGGTCGTGATGCCGCCGGTGGTGCCCGCGTGAGCGCCGTCGCCGGGATCGACCCGGCCGCGCTCTTCGACCTCGGCGAACGCTCGGCGCTGGTCACCGGCGCGACCGGGGCGCTGGGGACGGCCGCCGCCCGCGGCCTCGCCGCGGCGGGGGCGAAGCTGACCCTCGCCGGCGGCTCCGCCGCGCGCCTGGAGGAGCTGGGGGAGGAGCTGCGCGCCGCGGGCGCCGCGATCGAGCTCGTCGCCCGCCGTCCCGACGCGCTCGCCGACGCCGAGGCGATGGTCGCCGCCGCGACCGCCGCCCACGGCGCCCCGGAGCTGCTGGTCACCGCGGCCGGCGTCAACAAGGTGGCGATGATCGAGGAGCAGTCGGTCGCCGACTGGGAGGACGTGATGGACGCCAACGTGCGCGGCTCCTGGCTCGTCTGCAAGGCGGCGGCACCGGCGCTGATCGCCGCCGGCCGCGGCAAGGTCGTGCTCGTCTCCTCGACCCGCGGCCGGCTCGGCCATCCCGCCGGCTACTCCGCCTACTGCACCTCGAAGGCGGCGGTCGACGGCCTCTGCCGGACGCTCGCCTGCGAGTGGGGCAAGCATGGGATCAACGTCAACGCGATCGGCCCGACCGTCTTCCGCTCCGACCTCACCGCCTGGATGTACGCCGACGAGGACCCGGGCAAGAGCGTGCGCGAGGGGATGCTGTCGCGGATCCCGCTCGGCCGGCTGGGCGAGCCGGAGGACTTCGTCGGCAGCCTGCTCTTCCTGCTCTCGCCGGCCTCCGATTTCTGCACCGGCCAGGTCCTCTACGTCGACGGCGGCTACACCGCCGGCTGAGTGATCGCGATGCCGCAGAGGATCGGTGTGATCGGCGCGGGCCTGATGGGGCACGGCATCGCCCAGGCCTTCGCCGTCGCGGGCGCCCGGGTGCGGGTCTACGACCCCTCGCCCGAGGCGCTGGAGAGCCTGCGCGCGCGGATCGGCTCGAACCTGGCGGCGCTCGGCCTGTCCGCCGATGCGCTCGCGAACGTCGAGCCGGTCGGCTCGGCGGCCGTGGCCGCGGCCGGTGCCGAGATGGTGGTCGAGGCGGCGCCCGAGGATCTCGAGCTGAAGCGCTCGGTCTTCGGCGAGCTGGCCGAGGTCGCCGACGCCGACGCGATCCTCGCCACCAACACCTCGGTGATCTCGATCGGCGAGATCGCCGCGGGCCAGGCCGCGGCGAGCCGGATCGTCGGCACCCACTGGTGGAACCCCCCATATCTGGTGCCGCTGGTCGAAGTGATCGAGCACGAGGCGATCGACCCGGCGGTGGCGCAGCGGGCGATCGCCCTGCTCACCGCGATCGGCAAGACCGCGGTCCACGTCCGCCGCGACGTCCCCGGCTTCGTCGGCAACCGCCTCCAGCACGCGATGTGGCGGGAGGCGCTGGCGATCCTCGACGCCGGCGTCTGCGACCCGGCGACGATCGACACCGTCATCCGCTCAGGCTTCGGCGCCCGCCTGCCGGCGATCGGCCCGATCGAGAACGCCGACCTCGTCGGCCTCGACCTGATCGAGGCGATCCACGCCTACCTGCTGCCCCACCTCGACGACTCGGCCGTCCCCGCGGCGGGCCTGCGCGAGCGGGTCGCCCGCGGTGAGCTCGGCGCCAAGTCCGGCCGCGGCTACCTGGACTGGGAGCCCGGCGACGCCGAGGCCGCCCGCGACCGGATCATCGCCCAGCTGTCCGGGACGGGGGCGGCGCGATGAGCGGCGCGATCATCACCGCCGCCCTGACCGGGCCGATCGCCACCAAGGCCGACAACCGGGCCCTGCCGACGAGCCCGGAGGAGATCGCCGAGGCCGCCCGCGGCGCCTGGGAGGCGGGCGCGGCGATCGTCCACGTCCACCTGCGCGACGCCGACGGCAACCCGACCGCCGACCTCGATGTCGCCCACCGCGTCGTCGGCCTGATCGGCGAGCGTTGCGGCGCCCTGGTGCAGCTCTCGACCGGGGTCGGGCTGACGGTCCCCTTCGAGGAGCGCGAGGCGCTGATCGAGGCGCGGCCGGAGATGGCGACGCTCAACCCCTGCACGATGAGCTTCGCCGCGGGCGAGTTCCGCAACCCGCCCGACGGGGTGCGCCGGCTCGCCGCGCGGATGCGGGAGCTCGGCGTCAAGGCGGAGCTCGAGATCTACGACACCGGCCACCTCGACGTCGCCCTCGCCCTGCACGCCGAAGGCCTGCTGGCCGAGCCGCTGCAGTTCTCGATCGTGCTCGGCGTCCGCGGCGGCGCCGCGGCGACGGCGGAGAACCTCGTCCACATGGTCTCCCGCCTGCCCGCGGATTGCGCCTGGCAGGCGATCGGGATCGGCAAGGGCAACCTGGCGATGACGACGATCGGCCTGGCGATGGGCGGCAACGCCCGCACCGGCATGGAGGACACGCTGCTGCTCCGCCGCGGCGTCCCCGCCGAGTCCAACGCCCAGCTGGTCGAGCGCCTGGTCGGCGTCGCCCGCTCGCTCGAACGCGAGCCGGTCGACGCCGCCGAGGCGCGCCGGCTGCTGTCCCTGGGCGACGCCGAGGAGGCGCGGGCGAATGGCTGAGTCGCGCGCCGCCGGCGTCCCCCGCATCGCGCCGCTCGACCCGGCCACCGTCACCGACTCGGAGCTGCTCGCCGTGCTCGAGCGGGCCGAGCGCCTCTCGACCCCGAAGCCCGCCTGGTACCTGACCCTCGGCCACGACCCGGAGATGGCGGTCGGCTACGCCCGCTTCTGGGATCTGACCCACCGCGGCGGCCAGGTCGACCACAGGATCAAGGAGCTGATGCGGATCGCGATCTCGACCCTGCTCGGGTGCGATTTCTGCGCCGAGCAGCGCTCCGTCCGCGCGCTCGAGGAGGGCCTCGACGAGGAGGCCGCCCAGGCCTGCGCGCTCCCCGACTTCGACCACCCGGATGCACGCACGCGGGCCGCCTTGCGCTACGCCCGCGCCCTGACCATCGACAGCCCGGCGGACCCGATCGACTGGGAACCGATCTACGCCGAGCTGCGTCAGGTGTTCACCGACCCCGAGATCGTCGAGCTGGGGTGCTTCGCGGCGATCGCAATTGGCGGGGTGAAGTTGTCGCGATCGATCAACGAGCGGTAGAGGAGAGAGAAGAAGATGAGTTCGGACACGAGGAAGGGCCGCCCGCGGCGCCTGCTGCCGTTGGCGGCATCGGTGTTGTTGGCGGCGACTGTGGTGTTGGGACTGAGCGCCTGTGGTGGCAGCAGCTCGGGAGGCAGCTCCGGCGACAAGATCGTGATCGGCGCGGCGATCCCGATCTCCGGCGAACTCGCCGGCTTCGGCAGCTTCGAGAAATGGGGCTACGAACACGCCGTCGACGCGGTCAACGCGAAGGGCGGCCTCAAGGTCGACGGTGAAAAGAAGGAAGTCGAACTGAAGCTGCTGGACGACAAGTCGGACCCGAACACCGACTCATCCAGCGTCCAGCGACTGATCTCACAGGACAAGGTGAGCGCGATGCTCGGCTCCTGCACGCCGCCGCTGGTCAACGCCGGCGCGGTGATCGCCGAGCGCAGCCGGATCCCGTTCGTCACTCCCTGCGAGCCGCTCGGGGCCTTCCGCGCGGTGAAGGAATGGGAATACGCCTGGGCGATCTTCTTCGACGAAAAAGAAGACACCGAAAACACCTTCAAGATGCTCGAAGACCTCGGGCTCGGCGCGAAGACGAACAAAAAGGTCGCGATCCTGCACGACAACGAGCCGGACGGGATCAACTTCTCCAAGCTCTGGGAAGAAGCGGCGAAGAAGTTCGGCTACGACGTCGTGCTCGACGAACAGTTCCCGGTTGCCCAGACCACCTTCAACACCACGGTGACCAAGGCGAAGGCGAGCGAAGCCGACATCGTCCTCGGCCAGATGGTCACGCCGGCGGCGATCGCCGTGCGCAAGACGATGGCGGCCCAGGGCTACACGCCGAAGGTGATGGCGCTGGAGAAGGGCGACGAGCCGATCCAGTTCGCCGAAGCCGTGGGCGAACTCGCCAACGGGCTGCTGATCCCGACCTACTGGGATCCGAGCTTCCCCTACCCGGGGGCGAAGGAACTGCGCCAGGAATTCGAAAACGAAACCGGCCAGACCTACTCGCAGCACATCGCCGACACCACGGCCGCCGCGGAAGTGCTGCTGGCGGCGATCGAAGCGGCGGGCTCGACCGAAGCCGAAGCGATCAACAAGGCGATCGGCGAAACCAACATGGAAACCGTGGTCGGCCCGGTCGAATTCGCCGAAGACCACACGGCGACGTTGCCGCTGGTCGAAGCCCAGTGGCAGAACGGCGAAAGCATCGTCGTCTGGCCAGAAGACAAAGCGACCGGGAAGATCATCTTCCCGCTGCCCTGACGGCAGGAGGCAAGTGGGATGAGCCCGCTGGGTCAGCTATCCGTGGTCGCGGCGTTCAGCGTCCCGAACGGACATGAACTGGTCACCGCGACCGTCAGCGGACTGCTGCTCGGCGGGCTCTTCGCCGTCACCGCGCTCGGCCTCTCGCTGGTCTTCGGGGTGATGCGCCTGATCAACCTCGTCCACGGCGAGCTGATCGTCCTCGGCGCCTACCTCGCCTACGTACTCTTCGACCACGCCGGGATCGACCCGCTCGTGGGGATGCTGATCGTCGCCCCGGCGATGTTCGTGATCGGCTACCCGATCCAGCGGGTGCTGCTGAACCCGCTGATCGACAAAGGGATGGAGCCGGCGCTGCTGACCACGTTCGGGCTCTCGATCATCGCCCAGAACCTCTTCATCCTGATCTTCAGCGGCGACACCCAGTCGCTCTCGCCGGCCTACGCAAGCGCCTCGCTGAGCGCCGCCGGGATCACCGTGCCCGCGGTCTACGGGATCTCCTTCGTCTTCGCCGTCGTCCTCACCGGCGCCACCCATGTGGTGCTGCAACGGACGACGGTGGGGCGGGCGGTGCGAGCGAGCTCCCGAGGACCCGGCCGCGGCCGCCGTGATGGGGGTCGACGTGCGCCGCACCTACGGCTTCGTCTACGGCTTCGCCGCCCTCTGCGCCGGGATCGGCGGCGTGCTGGTCGGCCTCTGCTTCTCCTTCACCCCGACCTCCGGCACGATCTACCTGCTGACCGGCTTCGCGGTCGTCGTGCTCGGCGGGCTCGGCAGCGTCAAGGGGACCCTGCTCGGTGGCCTCACGCTGGGCATCGTCGAGAGCGTCGGCTCGACCTTCTTCGGCGACGGCTACCGCGACTTCATCGGGCTGGTCGCCTTCCTCGTGATCCTCTCGCTGCGGCCGCAGGGCTTCTTCGGGAGGGCCTCGTGATCCGCGCCGGCTCCGAGCGGGCGCGCCTCGTCGGCAGCGGCGTCGCGATCGCGATCGTCGTCGTGATCGCGCTGATCCTGCCCTCGATCTCGAGCGAATACAACCAGCAGGTCCTCTTCCGGATCTTCCAGCTGATCGCCCTCGCCGAGGCCTGGAACCTGATGGCGGGCTATGCCGGGATGGTCTCGCTGGCGCCCGCCGCGTTCATCGGGGTCGGCTCCTACGCGACGGCGAAGCTGTCGATCAGCGCCGGCTTCGCGGTGATCCCGTCGGTACTGGCGGCCGGGGCGGTGGCGGTGATCTTCGCCCTGATCGTCAGCGTGCCGATGTTCCGCTTCCGCGGCCTCTACTTCACGATCGCGACGCTGGTCCTCGCCTCGGCGCTGCAGATCTTCATGGTCAACTGGAACGGCCTCGGCGGCAGCGTCGGCCTGACCCTGACCAACATCGCGCCGACGACGGAAGAATTTTATTTCTACTCGCTGGCCCTGGCGGTGATCTCGACCGTCGTCGCGATCCTGGTGATGAGGTCGAGACGCGGGCTCAGCCTGACCGCGATCCGCGACAACGAGGACGTCGCCCAGGAGGTCGGCGTGCGCACCTACCGGACCAAGCTCTGGGTCTGGCTGGTGAGCTCGGCCCTGCTGGGGATGGTCGGCGGCCTGCAGGCGCAGCAGCTGGCGATCATCGTCCCGGAAGGCGCCTTCAGCCTGCAGTGGACGATCGAAATCATCAACGCGACGGTGATCGGCGGGCTGGGGACGATCGTCGGGCCGGCGCTCGGTGCGGGGCTGACCACCTGGCTCTCCGAAGAACTGGCGAACTATCCCGAAGTCCACATCGCGATCACCGGCGCGATCCTGATCCTGGTGATCCGCTTCGCCCCGGGTGGTGTCTGGGGCAGCCTCAAGGCGTTGGTCGCGCGGTTCCTGCCCGCTCGCGATTCCGGGTCGATCGAGGTGGACGCCGCGGAGGTGCCCGCCAGGCCGGCGCCGCGGAGGTCGACCGCCCCGCTGGTCGAGGTCGCCGGCCTCGCCAAGGCCTTCGGCGGCGTCCAGGCGGTCGACGACGTCAGCTTCGAGCTGCGCTCCGGCGAGGTGCTCGGGGTGGTCGGGCCGAACGGTGCCGGCAAGAGCACCACGATCGGGATGCTCAGCGGCGCCACCGCCGCCGACGCCGGCGTCGTCCACATCGGCGGCACCGATGCCTCCTCGCTCTCGGCCTCCGAGCGGGCTCGCCTCGGAATCGGCCGCACCCACCAGATCCCGCAGCCGTTCGAGAAGATGACCGTGCTGGAGAACCTGCTGGTCGCCTCCTACTTCGGCGGCGCCGAGCGTCGTCGTGCCATAGCCCGCGCCACCGGCCTCGAGATCCTGCGCCGCACCGGCCTGCTCGAGGAGGCCGACAAGCCCGCTGCCGACCTCACCCTGCTGCAGCTGAAGCGGCTGGAGCTCGCCCGCGCCCTGGCGCTCGAGCCGCGCGTCCTGCTGCTCGACGAGATCGGCGCCGGGTTGGTCGAGTCGGAGGTCGTGGAGCTGATCGCACTGATCAACGAGCTGCGCCACGAGGTCGAGGCGATCCTCGTGGTCGAGCACGTGATCGACATGATCCACGCCTGCTGCGATCGCGTGATCGTGCTCGACCGCGGCAGGCTGATCGCGACGGGGGCGCCGAAGGAGGTCTTCTCCGACCCGGCGGTGATCGAGGCCTACCTGGGCGGTCGCCAGGGCGCCGCCGAGCGCCTCGGCTCGCGGCCGGTCCGCCCGCGGACGGAGTCGGCGCCGTTGCTGCGGCTGGAGGGCGTCTCGGCCCGCTACGGCCATCACAGCGCTCTGCGTGAGGTCAGCCTCGAGGCGCACGAGGGCGAGGTCGTCTCGATCCTCGGCGTCAACGGCGCCGGCAAGACGACCACCGCGCGGGTGATCAGCGGGATGCTGCGGGCCAGCGCCGGGGAGATCCGCTTCGACGGCAGGCGGATCGACGGCCTGCCCGCCCACGAGGTGACCCGCGCCGGGCTCGCCCACTGCATGGAGGGGCGGCGCATCTTCGCCGACCTGACCGTGGAGGAGAACCTGCTGCTGGCCGCCTCGGCGGCGCCGAAGTCGGAACGGCGCGGCCGGATCGACGAAGCCTACGAACTGTTCGACGTCCTGGCGGAGAAGCGGGCGCTGTCGGGCGCCACGCTCTCCGGCGGCCAGCAGCAGATGCTGGCGATCGGCCGTGCCCTGGTCGCCGCGCCGCGGCTGGCGATCTTCGACGAGATCTCGCTCGGCCTCGCCCCGATCGCGATCGACCGCCTCTACGAGGCGCTGCGCGAGCTGAACTCGCGTGGCGTGACGCTGATCGTGATCGAGCAGGAGGTCGAGCGCGGCCTCGCCCTCGCCGACCGTGTCTACGTGCTCGTCAAAGGCCGCGTCGCGCTGATGGGCGAGCCCGCCGGGATCCGCGAGGACCCCCGCCTACAGGAGCTCTACGTCGGCGAGCCCGCCGGCTCGTGAAAGGAGTCCCCAGATGAGCGTCACCAGCCCGGTCGCCGCCGCGCCCACCTCCGACATCGACCTGCACACCGACGCGGCTCTGCTCGATCCCTACCCGCTGTTCAAGGAGCTGCGCGACCTCGGCGGCGCGGTCTGGATGAGCCGCTACGGGATGTTCGCCCTCTCCCGCTACGAGGACATCCGGGCGGCGCTCGGCGACTGGGAGTCGTTCTCCTCGGCCGGCGGCGTCACCTTCAACGAGCGGATGAACGAGACGCTGAAGGGGATCACCCTGCACACCGATCCACCGGAGCACCGCGAGATGCGCGGCGTCCTGCGCCGGCCGCTCTCGGCGGCGGCGCTGCGCGACCTGGAGGCGGAGCTGAACGCGGAGGCCGACAAGGTGGTCGCGGCGCTGGTCGAGCGGGGCAGTTTCGACGCGGTCGGCGAGCTGGCCCGGCACCTGCCGGTGACGATCATCTCGAAATACGTCGGCCTGCCCCCGGACGGGCGCGAGAACATGCTCAAGTGGGGAGCCGCCAGCTTCGACTGCTTCGGCCCGCTGGACAAGGAGCGCACCCAGGCGGCCTTCCCGATCGTCGGCGAGGAGATGGAGTACCTGGCGACGCAGGCGGTGCCCGGCAAGCTGACGCCGGACGGCTGGGGCCAGCGGCTCTTCGACGCCGCCGCCGACGGTGACATTGCCCCCGAGAAATGCCCGGTGATGCTGGTCGACTACGTCAACCCGAGCCTCGACACGACGATCCACGCGATCAGCAGCGGCATCTGGCTGTTCGGCAAGCACCCCGACCAGTGGGAGCTGGTCCGCGACGACCCGAGCCTGATCCCCGGCGCGGTCAACGAGATCGTCCGCATCGAGTCGCCGGTCACCGGCTTCACCCGCAGCCTCACCCGCGCCTACGAGGTCGACGGGGTGACGATGCCGGCCGGCTCGCGGGTGATGATGCTCTACGCCTCGGGCAATCGCGACGAGCGCCGCTGGGAGGACCCGGAGCGCTTCGACATCCGTCGCGAGGGCGTGGCCAAGCAGATCGGCTGGGGCTTCGGCGAGCACGCCTGCGTCGGCATGGGCCTGGCCCGTCTGGAGATGAAGTCGATCTTCAGTGCGCTGGCGCGGCGGGTGCGGACCTTCGAGGTCGGCGAGGTCGAGCGTGACTACAACATGGTGCTGCGGGGCCTGAAGCGGCTCGACGTCTCGGTCGTCCCGCGCTGAGCCCGCGGGCCGGCTCAGGCCACCGCCGGACGCGCCGAGCGGGGCCCGTCGCGGGGCCGGCCGACGGTCGGCAGGACCGGATCGGCGGTCCGGCTCGTCGGCGCCGCCCCGATCGCGGGGCGCGCCTGCAGCAGCTTCCCCCAGCGCCGCGCGACGGCCGGGATGCGCGCGGTGAGGAGGCGGACGGCCCGGGCCCTGGCGGACCGGACCCGCTCGGGCGGCAACATCGGCATCGGCGGCGGCCCGTCCGGCGCAAGCGCGCCGAGGAGGACCACCGTCATCAGGATGACGACCGACCGGCGGGCCCCCGAGGCCCTCGCGGACCTGGTCTCGGGGCTCGTCTGGCTGCTGTCTGCCATGTCCCCAGTAGACCGCCGCCGCCTGGGTCATGCCTCGGCTCCGGCTTGGAGTTCCTGGGAGCGTCGCGGGCGGCGGAGCGACCCGGCTATCGCCGCCGAGGAAAGATCCCGCCGGTTTCACCCGTTGCCGCTCCGCCCGTCCGAGTCGCGTCCCGGGCGTCTCGTGGCGGCCCGGGCAGGCTGTGGCCGCCACGAGACGCCCGGGACGTGAGGGTCCCGCAGAGAAGTTCACACAGGCGTGGGAGAGATGCCGGGAACGTCACTGATCCCCATGCCTCCCGTGACGGGATCGGGGTCGGCCCCGGGTGAGTTCGCACTTTCGCTCGCCATGCGAGCAGAACTGCGAACTCACCCGGAGGGGGCATGAGGAAGACGGGAGGAAGCGTGGACTTCCCTCGCTCCTCGTCACGGATCACGGGAGTTCGTGCCCGATCACGCGCCTTCGTGCCCCGACACGCGCATCTTTGCGCGGGGCACGCCCGGGCCCTCGCCTCTCCCCACATCCCCGGCCTTCTCGGTGGCGGCCACAGCCTGCCCGGGCCGCCACCGAGAAGGCCGCGTCCCTTTCACCTCCGGGCGCCAGCTCCGGGCGCCAGCTCCCCAGGCCCCCGAACCAACCAACCAGACCCAGCAACCGCATCTCCAGTTTGATATCCGGATGGGGTCCGGTCTCGTCCGCAGGATGGCCTTCGCGGGGGCGGCGCTCGCCTGGCTGCTCGTCGGGGCGTTTGCCGGCGCCACCGGGGCGGGGGCGGCCGCGGCGCCGACCTGCCTTGGCAGGCCCGCGACGATCGTCGGCCATGGCACCATTCGAGGGACCGCGCGCGCCGACGTGATCGTCGCCGGCAGGGGAGCCGATCACATATATGGAGGCGGCGGCAACGACCGCATCTGCGCGGGCTCCGGCGACGACACGATCGAAGGCGGCGGCGGTAGCGACCGGATCGAAGCCGGCCCCGGTGACGACGAGGTGATCGGCGGCAACGGCTCCGACCTCGTCCTCGCCGGCCCGGGCGCCGACACCGTCTTCGGCAAGCGCGGCAACGATCGCCTCTACGGCGGGCCGGGGACCGACCATCTCGACTCGGGGCTCGGCGACGACACCGTCGACGGCGGCCCGGGCGGCGGCGACCAGGTGATCGGCGGGGTCGGCAACGACCACCTCTCCGGCGGGTCCGGCGACGGCGACGTGCTCGAGGGAAACTACGGGACCGACACGATCGACGGCGGTCCCGGCGCCGACGACACCGCCTCCTACGCGACGGCCGGCTCCGCCGGGAGCTGGTGGGGCAACGGGGTCCGCGTCGACCTCGCGACCGGGACTGCCGAGGGCGATGGCGACGACACGCTGCGGGGGATCGAGGACGTGGTCGGCAGCGCCTTCGCCGACACCATCGTCGGCGACGCCGAGGCGAACGCGCTCTACGGCGGCGGCGGGATCGACGAACTGCTCGGCGGCGGGGGCGGCGACCGGGCCTTCGGCGGCAGCGGCCTCGATCGCTGCCTCGAAGTCGCCGTCGCCGAATCGTGCGAGATGGGCGCGGGCCGCCTGAACGCGGTCGGCGAAGCGACCGACATGATCTACGAGGAACCGGAGGCGTTCCGTCCCACGCTCGAGGTCGACCTCGCCGGCGGCTCGGGCGCGCTGACCGCCGTCGTCGAATGGGGCATCCACCTGGAGGACGAGGCAGGGATCCAGATGCACGTGTCGTTCGCCGAAGGCGCCTGGATCGTCGACGAGCAGGGCGTGCCGATCGCGGTCGGCGAAGGCTGCGCGCTCGCCGGTCCGGAAACCGCGCGCTGCCCGATCTCCACGGTGCCGACCGGCCTCTTCCTCGACGGCAGCGCCGGCGCCGACACGATCGTCGTCGAACCCTCGGTGCCCGCCACGGCCTCGGCGACGATCGTCGGCGGCCTCGGCATCGACGAACTGGTCGGCGGCGCCGGCGACGACAGCCTCGATGCCGACGCCGGGGGCGAAGTCGGCGACGTCGTGCGGGGCGGACCGGGCGACGACGCCCTCACCGGCGCCACGACGCTCGACGGCGAAGGGGGGTCGGACCTGCTGATCGCCGAGCCCTGCGGGCAGACGATCGTCGGCGGCCCGGGGATCGACAGCGTCTCCTTCGCCCGCATCAAGCAGGGGGTCGAGGCGACGCTCGGCGGCACCGCCGGCTTCGCCCCCGGCCCGCGCCTGATCGGCGGCTGCGGAACCGCTTCCGGTGGCCCGCCGCCGACCCGGATCTCCACCTCGGTGGAGAGCATCGAGGGCAGCGCCTACGAAGACATCCTCAGCGGCGACGGCGGCCGCAACATCATCCTCGGGCGCGGCGGGGGCGACATCATCCACGGCGGCGGGGGCGACGACTTCCTGGTGGGCGGGCTCGGGATCGACGCGATCTACGGCGAAGGCGGGGCGGACCGTCTCTACGCCGCCGACGGCGGCAGCGACAAGGCGATCGACTGCGGCACCCCCGGCAGCGACGGTCCGCTCACCCCGGGCGACATCGCCTTCACCGACCCCGCAGACCCGCCGGCGCGAGACTGCGCCGCGCCGAGCCGCTGAACCGCTCGCGGCGGCGAAGCTCAGGCGGGCGCGTCGGCCTGCGCGGCCTGCTCCATTGCCGCCAGCAGGACCTCGGCCGGCTGCGCGCCGGAGACGGCGAGGCGGCGGTCGAAGACGAAGAAGGGGACGCCGTCGACGCCGATCGCCCGGGCTTCGGCGATCTCCTCGCGGGCCGCCTCGCGGTCGGCCTCGGTCGGCGTCGCCGCCGCGCCCGCGAGCCCGACCTCGGCGGCGAGCGCCGCCAGCACCTCGGGGTCGTCGAGCCGCAGGCCCTCGACGTGCTGGGCCTTGAAGAGGCGCTCGACCATCGCCTCGCCGAGCCCCTGCCGGGCGGCGGCCTTGATCAGCGCGTGGGCCTCGAAGGTGTTGGCGTGGCGACCGAGGTCGAGCCGGTAGGCGAGCCCCGCCGCGGCCGCCATCTGGGTCAGCCGCGCCTGCATCTCCTCGATCCGGTCATAGCCGCGCGCCTCCAGGTACTCCCGGGTCGGCGCGCCCGCGCCGGGCTCGCCGAAGCGGGGCGCGTCGGGCTGCAGCTGGAAGGAGCGCCAGGCGACCTCGATCTCCTCGCCGGGTCGGCGCGCCAGCGCCTCCTCCAGATGCCGCTTCCCCAGGTAGCACCAGGGACAGGCGACGTCGGACCAGATCTCGATCTTCATCGCCTGAATGCTAGGGAGCGCCCGCCCTCGGCCCGCCTAACCGGGCGGCCCGCCGACCGCGGGCGGGGTGACGCCGAAGGTGATCCGGTAGTCGCAGCCGCGCGAGCAGGTGAAGACGCTGGTCGCGTCGTCGCCCGACCACGAGTAGGCGTAGGGCTCGGCCCGCTTGAAGACCCTCGCGTAGTCGACCGGCCAGGTGCGGGCGGGGGAGCAGCCCTCGGCGAAGGGGCCGGAGCAGCAGTAGCGGTCGCCGCCGAAGCGGGCGCAGGGGGAGATGCAGCCGGCCGGGTCGTCGCTGCCGCGGGGCACGCGGAGCGCCATCGGGCACCTCACCTCGTGGGTGCACCTGCTCGCCGTCAGGCAGCCGTCGAGGGAGACGCTCTTGTCGGCCTTGCCGTGGGTGACCGAGATGTACATCGGCAGGTTCGAGCCGTCGACCATCGAGACGTCGTAGAAGTCGAGCCCGTCGAAGGAGTTCATGTCGTACTCGGCCAGCGTCGCCGGGATCGTCCCCCAGCCCTTGCACTGGTAGCGGCCCTCGCAGTCGCCGGTCCGACAGCCACCCGTGCCGCCGCCGAAGTGGCAGCCGGTCCGTCCCCAGAGGCGCGCGTTCCAGCCCTTGGGGACGGTGAACGAGAGCGAGGCGCCGGGCAGCAGCGTCCAGCCGGTGACGCCGGCGGAGGAGCCCGGCCAGGCCGCGGGCCAGACCGTCTCCTCGGTGTGGTTGACGAGCGTGATCTTGTGGGCGCTCGCGCTCGCCGGCGCGGCGCAGATCGCGAGCAGGAGGGCGAGGAGCGCGAGCCGTCGCACCGGAGGAAGGCTAGCCCGCGAAGGCGGGCGGCAGGAAGTGGGGCCGGCGCGGACGGTCGCAGCTAGGCTCGGCCGCGATGCGCGGCCTGATCGATCGGCTGGTGGCGAGCGCCCGCGAGCCGGGGACGGCGCCACGCGCGATCCGCACCGCGATCTGCCTCGCCGTCCCGGTCGCGGTCGGGCTGATCGCGGGCGCCCCGGCCTCCGGCGCGGTGGCGAGCTTCGGCAGCTTCGTCGGCTTCTACGCCCACCGCGAGCCCTATCGCTGGCGGGCCGGGCTGCTGGCGGGGCTCGCGTTCGGCTTCGCCGTGGCGGTCGCGGTCGGCACCCTGGCGGCGCCCTCGACCCTGGCGACCGCGCTCGCCCCGGCCGCCTTCGCCGCGGTCGCGACCTTCGTCTGCATCGGCATCGAGCTCGCCCCACCGCGCGAGTACCTGATGGTCCTCGTCTGCCTCGCCTCGACCGGTCTGCCGGCCGACCCCGGCGCCTGGGCGAGTCGCGCGGGCCTCGCCCTCGCGGGCGCCGGCTTCGCCTGGCTGGTGACGATGTCCGGCGGGCTCTGGGAGCCGCGGCGGCCCGAGCGCCAGGCGCTGGTGGCGGCGCTCGACCGGGTCGAGGCGGCGCTCGACAAGCCCGAGTCGGTGGAGCGGCGGCGCGACGCGGTGCGCTCGGTGCGGACCGCGCGCCACGCGATCCTCCGCGCCGGGCCCGGCCGCGAGGACTTTCGCGCGGCGCTGCTCGGCCTCGAAGAGCTGCTCTCGGCGGCGCTCTCGGTCGGCTTCGTCGGCGAGGCCGAGCCGACCCGGCGGCGGATCGACCTCGCCCGCGCCGACATCGAGGCGGCCGAGGAGAGGCGGGGCGAGGCACCGGAGGAGCTGCGCGTGCTCTCCGCCCCGCAGATGCTGCGGGCGGCCGCCTCGGCGCGCTCGCTGGCCCCGCCGACCGCCGCGCGGATGGGGATCGCGATCGCGATCGCGGGCGGTGCCGGCGCCGCGATCCACGCGACCAACGGCTACTGGATCCCGCTCACCGTGGCCGCCGCCCTGCAGGGGACCTCGCCCTTCCACGCTCGGCGGCGGGCGCTCGAGCGCGCCGGCGGCACCGCCGTCGGCGCCGTCTTCGCCTCCGGCCTGATCGCGCTCGGTCCGGCGCCCGGCGCGATCGTCGCCATCATCGCCGTGCTGCAGGCGCTGACCGAGACCGCGGTCCCCGTCTTCTACGCGCTCGGCGTGGCGCTGCTGACGCCGATACCGATCCTGCTGCTCCACGTCGCCGACCCGCAGCCGGCCGTCGGCCACTTCGTCGTCGCCCGCCTGCTCGACACCGCGATCGGTTGTGCGATCGCGATCCTCGTCGCGGCGACGATCTGGCCGCGGGCGGCCCAGCGGCGGCTCGCCGAGGCCGACCGGGCGGGGTTCACGGCGGCCGCCGAGCTGATCCTCGCCTTGACGATGGCGCCCGGCCCACAGAAGCCGGGGCTGGTCGAGCGCGGGCGGCGCCGCGCCCAGGCGGCGACGGTGGCGATGCGGGTGCTGGTCGACGCCTCGCTCGGCGAGCGCGGCGGTCCCGGGGCCGCGGTCGAGGGCCCCGGGGTCGAACGCCTCTTGATGCTGGCGATCGGCGCGGGCGCCGAAGCCCACGCGATGTCGGAGCCCGGGCGCGCCGAGCTGGCGGCGGCGCTCGCCCGGATCGAGGCGGCGCTGCCGAGCGCGCCCGACCCGCCGCCCGCGGTCCCAGACATCCCCGGTCTGCCCCGGACCACCGGCGAACTCCGCCACCTGGCCGCTCCATCGACTTGACGAGGACCGCGTCTCGTCGGGTCCACCCACATCTGGCACGAAGATCCACGCCCTTCCCCGCGGAAGCGTCGGAGCCCGGCCGGCCACGGCCGCGAAGCACGCGGCACCGGACCACGCTCACCAACCAACCCCTAGCGCGCCGCTTCGACCATGCCGCGGACCAGCGATTTCGCGGTCCGCATCGCGGCGAGGCTGTGGCTCGAGCGGGCGATCAGCAGCGCGCCCTCGTATTGGCTCAGCACCCCGGTCGCCAGCCTGCGCGCGGCCCGTCCTTCGATCCCGTCGGCGCGGAAGCCGGCGGCGAAGCGGTCGACCCACTCCTCCAGCGCCGCGGCGGCCGCCGCGGCGACCTCGTCGGCGAGCGTGCTCCGCTCCAGCGCCACCGTCGCCACCGGGCAGCCGTACTCGTACCCGGTCTCCTCCAGCTTCCGGCCGGAGGTGTCGAAGAACCAGCTCGTCGCCCCCTCGGCGCTGCGCGTGCGGGCGAAGGCCTCCTCGATGAACTCGCCGACCTCGGCGCGGCCGAGGTCGATCGCCTCGACGGCCAACTGCTGCTTGCCGCCGGGGAAGTAGTGCTGCAGCGAGCCCCAGGGCGCGTCCGCGGCGGCGACGATGTCGCGCAGCGAGGCCTCGGCGTAGCTGCGCGAGCGCAGCATCCACGCCGCCGCTTCGACCATGCGCCGGCGTGGGGAGGGCTCTCCTTGCCCGGCCATGGGATGAGTCTAGGAGGGAGGTGAAGAGAGTGGGACCCGCCGTCCGCGAGTCGCGGACGGCGGGTTGGTGAGGGATGAGCCATGTTGGAGACAGCGCCAACCCTCGGGTGCCGCGGCCACCCGGCAAAGTGCCGCGGAGCCAGAACAATACAAAGTTGATCTAGTTAGTCAAGTTAAGACCCAAGATCGTCAGAGCCAGGGGGAGGACTCGATCTCCTCGTCCGCAGTCGCGCTCCTCCTCCACCCCGGTGCCTCAGGGACAAAAATATACAAACTCATCTACGAAATGCTTGACAACCTCTTTCCGCCGGGTTATCAATTCGAGTACGGGATCGCACACGGTTCCGTACATCTTTGAAGCGGCGCCGCCGGCTTGGGAAGCCGGCAATGCCACACAGGAGAGGAAGATCAGAGTGAGATCGATGTCGCGTTCTGCCGTGCTTCTTGCGGCAATCGTCATCACCGCCGGACTGGTGATCGCCGGCTGTGGAAGTAGCGGAAGCAGCAGCGAAAGCACGACCGCGAGCTCGAGCGAAAGCGAAGCAGCCGGCGGCGCCACCGAAAGCGGTGGCGAAGAAGGCGCCGGCGCCTCGGCGGGCGTCGAACGCGCCGAAGAAATGGTGGCGAAGTACTCGGAACCGAGCGGCGTGCCGAACGGTGGGCCGGCGCTGAAGAACGTCTCTTCGCTGAAGGGCAAGAAGATCTGGTTCGTCCCGCAGTCGACCCAGATTCCCTACTTCGCGGCGGTCGTCACCGGGGCCAAGGAAGCGGCCAAGGAAGCCGGCCTGCAGATCGAAGTCTGCAACGGCGACAACACTCCGTCGACGATGTCGGCCTGCATCGAACAGGCGATCACCGGCGGTGGCGCGGGCGTGGTCGGCGACGGCATCACGGTCGAATCGGTGCAGCAGGCGGTCAACGCGCTGGGCGAACACGACATCCCCTACGTGCAGGCCGACCTGACGCAGGAAGCGGGCAACGACAAAATCGCCTACGCCTGGAACAACAGCTTCCTGCAGTCGGAACTGGCGGCGGACAAGATCATCGAAGACTCCCAGGGCAAGGCGAACATCCTCGTCATCCGCCACACGGACTCCTCGGCGACCGAAGCCTTCATGAAAGAAGGCGGCCTGGCGACGCTGGAAAAGAACTGCTCGGAATGCGAGATCACGGAAGTCGAAACGAACGCCGTGAACCTGCAGCAGCTGCCCGGCCTGGTCTCGGCGGCGCTGGTCAAGGAACCCGAAATCGACTACGTCTTCCCCGAGTTCGACCTCGACGTCGAATCCGTCATGGAAGCGCTGCAGAGCCTCGGCAAGAAGCTGCCGATCTACTCCACGACCGCGCAGCTTTCCGGTCTCGAACGGATCAAGGCGAACAACTACCAGGCGGCTGACGCCGGCTCCGATCCCGCCTTCATGGGCTGGGCCGCGATCGACCAGCTGATGCGGATGATGCTCGGCACCGAACCGAACGCCGAAGTGCCGACCCCGGTGCGCCTGTTCGACGAATCGAACATCGATGAACAGGAACTCACCAACGCGGCGTTCGTCGACGGCTCCTGGTACGGCGCTCAAGGGTTCCAGAAGATGTTCCTGGGCCTCTGGGGCATGTAGTCCGACCGGGAATCCAGGGAGAAGGGAGGGACATTGGCAGTCAGCAAGCCTCACGAGGGAAAGGTCGCGCTCGTCACCGGTGCGGCCGCCGGCATCGGGCAGGCTTACGCGGTCCGCTTCGCGGCCGACGGGGCCGCCGTGGTCGTCGTCGACATCGCCGACGGCTCCGAGACGGTGGAGCGGATCGAGGCCGCCGGCGGCCGCGCGATCGCGATCGGCTGCGACGTCGCCGACGAGGCGGCCGTCGCCCGGCTGGGCGAGCGGGCGGCCGGCTTCGGCGAGGTCGACATCCTCGTCAACAACGCGGGGATCTACCCGTTCAAGCAGTTCGGCGAGATGTCCTTCGCCGAATGGCGGCGGGTGATGTCGATCAACGTCGACTCGCTGTTCCTGGTCACCCGGCAGTTTCTGCCCGCGATGCGGGCGAAGGGCTGGGGCCGCGTCATCTGCGTCTCCTCCGGGATGTTCCACAACGGCACGCCTGGGGCCAGCCATTACGTCGCCTCCAAGGGGGCGGTGATCGGCCTGGTCCGCAGTCTCGCCGCCGAGGTCGGGCAGGAGGGCGTCACGGTGAATGCCGTGGCGCCCGGCCTGACCCGCTCGGCCGGAACCTCGACCGGCTTCCACGACGAAGCCGGCCTCTTCGAGAAAGTCGCCTCGGTGCAGGCGATCAAGCGGACGCAGACGCCGGCGGACCTGGAAGGGGTCGTCTCCTTCCTGGCCACCGACGACGCCCGCTTCATCACCGGCCAGACCGTGGTCGTCGACGGCGGACTGGCGCACTCATGATGGCCGTGCCGACCGAGCCGAAGCCGACCGGCCTGCGTAGCGAGCAGCCGCTCAAGCTCGGCATCTTCTGCCTCAATATCAGCGGCGGCGCGAGCATGTCGAAAGCGGCCGGCGGCAAGCTCTCCTGGGACTACAACGTGCGGCTGGCCCAGGAGGCGGACCGGGCCGGTTGGGACTTTCTCCTGCCGCTCGGCCGCTGGCGCGGTCTCGGTGGCGAATCGAACCCCAACGGGAAGCAGTTCGAGGGCCTCTCCTGGGCGGCGGGCATCAGCGCCGTGACCTCCGACATCAGCGTGCTCTCGACCGTCCACGCCCCCCTGATCCACCCGCTCTTCGCCGCCAAGCAGGCGGCGACGATCGACCACATCGGCGGCGGCCGCTTCGCGATGAACATCGTCGCCGGCTGGAACGGGGTCGAGTTCGCGATGTTCGGGATCGAGCAGCGTCCGCACGACGAGCGCTACGAGGCTGCCGAAGAGTGGCTGAACGTGATGAAGGCGGTCTGGGACGAGGAAGCCGACGGCGAGTTCGCCGGCGACTACTACTCGATCCACGACGGCTACCTCGAGCCGAAGCCGATCCAGCAGCCGCGGCCGCTGCTGATCTCCGCCGGGCAGTCGACCCGGGGACGCCGCTTCGCCCTCGAGAACGCCGACTTCATCTTCGTCGGCGGCGCCGACATGGACCAGCTGCGCGAGCAGTGCGAGGCGACGGACGCCGCCCGTCAGGAGTTCGGCTCGACCACCCGGATCCTCTCCCACTCGCCGGTGGTCGTCGCCGACACGGAGGCGGAGGCGAAGCGCTACTTCGACTGGTACGTCGACGAGATGGGCGACTATCCGGCGGCCGAAGCCGTGGCCCGCGGGATGATCGCCGGCGGCAACCGCTCGATGGAGATCCCGGAGGAGAAACTGCGCGCCGTCTCGCGGGCGCTGATCTCCGGCTGGGCCGGGATGCCGCTGGTCGGCACGCCGGAAAAGGTCGCCGCCGACCTGGTCGCGATGCACGAGCTCGACGTCGCCGGCCTCTGCATGAGCTGGGTCGACTACGAGGAGGGCCTGCGCCGCTTCGACGAGCAGGTGATGCCGCTGCTGATCGACGCCGGGGTGCGCGTGGAGAGCGGGGTCCGGGCCTGATGTCCGTCACCGCCGCTCCGACCTCCGCGAAGCGCTCGCCGCTGGAACGCCTCAACGGGATGAAGTTCGCCGAGCGCTTCGGCCTGCTCGGCGTCTGGGCGCTGATGATCGTCGGCTTCGGCATCGCCGCGCCGAACTTCTTCAAGTCGGGGACGATCCAGGCGATCGCCGCCGGCCAGCAGCCGCTGGTCTTCCTCGCCATCGCCCTGGTCGTGATCCTCGGCGCGGGCGAGTTCGACCTCTCCTTCGCCTCGGTCCTGGGACTGTCGGCGACCCTGGTGGCGAAGCTGGTCGTGGTCGACCACTGGGCCTCGGGCCTGGCGATCGCCGCCGCGCTCCTGGCCGCGATCCTGGTCGGCCTCGTCAACGGCTATCTCGTCGTCCACCGCCGCATCGATCCGATCGTGGTCACCCTCGGCATGAGCACGGTGCTGCTCGGGTTGGCCCTGCAGCAGAGCAACCTGACCACGGTCGCGGGCCTGCCGACGAGCATGGCGAAGTACGTCAACACCCACTTTCTCGGCCTGCCGCTCTCCTTCTACTACGGCCTCGTGCTGACCTTGATCGCCGCCTACGTGCTGTTCGCGACGCGGCTCGGGCGCCACATGATGTTCGTCGGCGCCAACCGCGAGGTGGCGCGCCTGGCCGGCGTGCGGGTGAACCGGGTGCGGATCGGGGCCTACGTCGCCACCGCCTTCATCGCCGGCCTCGGCGGCGTGATCTCGGTGATCGGCCTCGGCGGCTACGACCCGTCGACCTCGCAGAACTACCTGCTGCCTGCCTTCGCCGCCGCCTTCCTCGGCTCGGCGATGATCGTCCCCGGTCGCTTCAACCCGATCGGGGCCTTCCTGTCGATCTACTTCCTCGAGACCGGGATCGTCGGCCTGCAACTGCTCGGCGTCACCGGCTGGATCAGCGACGTCTTCTTCGGCGGCGCGCTGATCATCGCCGTCGCGATCTCGCAGGGGATGCGGCGGAACACGCTCTCATGAGCGAGCCGCGGCTGGTCGCGAAGGGCCTGAGCAAGACCTTCGGCGGCACCGCCGTCCTCACCGACGTCGACCTGACCGTCGGCGCCGGCGAGGTGCACGGCCTGATCGGGCAGAACGGCTCCGGCAAGTCGACCCTGATCAAGCTGTTGTCCGGCTTCCACACGCCGGACGCGGGTGAGGTGACGGTCGACGGCGAACAGCTGCACCTGCCCGCCGACCCGAAGCAGCTGCAGGAGCACGGCGTCTCCTTCGTCCACCAGGACCTTGGCCTGGTGCCGTCGCTGAGCGTCGCCGAGAACGTCCGCGTCGGCCGCTTCCGCGTCGGCCGCCTCAGCCGCCGGGTCGACTGGCGCCACGAGCGCGCGGCGGTCGCCGAGACCTTCGAACGGCTCCGCGTCGACATCCCGCTGGAGGCCCCGGTGAGCGAGTTCACCACCTCGCAGCGGGCGGTGATCGCGCTCGCCCGGGCGCTGCAGGGCTACCGCCCCGGCCACGGCGTGATCGTCCTCGACGAGTCGACCCAGGCGCTGCCGCGTGAGACCTTGCCGGAGTTCTACGCGATGATCCGCGAGCTCTCCGCCGAGGGCACCTCGTTCATCGTCGTCAGCCACCGGCTCGACGAGATCATGCGGATGACCGACCGGGTGACGGTCCTGCGCGACGGCCGCGTCGTCGCCGAAGCCCAGGCGCTGAACATCGCCGAGACCTCGACCGCCGATCTGGCCAAGGCGATGCTCGGCGCCACCCTGGAGGCGGCCGATATGCGCGAGGTGGTGCCTGCCGCGCCGGTCGAGGAGGGCGGCGCCGCGGCCGTCTTCAGCGAGGTCCGCGGCGGCTACGTCGAGGACGTCAGCTTCGCCGTCCGCCCGGGCGAGGTGCTCGGCATCACCGGCCTCACCGATTCCGGCGTCGGCGACCTGCCCTACCTGATCTGCGGCGCCAAGCCGGCCGCCGGTGGCAGCGTGAAGCTCGCCGACGGGCGCCGGCTCGACCTCGCCGGCGCCGACGTGCGCGAGCTGCTCGACGCCGGGATCCTGCTCGTCCCGGCCGACCGCGCCGGGGCGGGGGTGGCGATGACGGTCTCGGCACTCGACAACCTGACCCTGGCGACGATCGGCGAGCAGCGCGGCGCCTGGATCTCACGGCGCCGCCAGCAGGCCGAATTCGACCGCATGGCGGAGGAGCTCGACATCCGCCCGCGCAGCTCGGAGATGGCGTTGGCCCGCTTCAGCGGCGGCAACCAGCAGAAGATCCTGCTCGGCAAGTGGCTGCTGCGGGACCCCCGCCTGCTGGTCCTGCACGAGCCGACCCAGGCGGTCGACGTCGGCGCCCGCCGCGACCTGCTGCTGGCGCTGCGCAAGCGCGCCCAGCGAGGCGCCGCCGTGGTCATCTGCTCGGTCGAGCCGGAGGACCTGGCGCAGGTGTGCGACCGGGTGTTGGTGCTCGGCGGCGGCCGCGTCCACGGCGAGGTGAAGGACGGGCTCACCGCCGAGGCGATCGGCGAGCGCATCTGGGAGGCGGGGACGGTCGCCCTGGCCGAGGGCGCCCGCGTTGGCTGAGGGGGCGAAGGTGGGCTGCGACCTCGCCGATCTGCGGGTCCTCGTCACCGGCGGCACGCGCGGCATCGGCGCCGCGATCGCCGGCGCCTTCGTCGGCGCCGGCGCCGACGTCGTCATCGGCGGCCGCGACCGCGAGGGCGCCGCGGCGGCGGCGGCCGAGATCGGCGGCCTTGGCGGGGCGGCCATCGGGATCGAGCTGGACGTGCGTGACGAGCGCTCGGTCGTCGCCGGCGTCGCCCGCGCGGCGGAGCTGCTCGGCGGCCTCGACGTGCTCGTCAACAACGCGGGCCTCGGCGTGCGCGCCTGCAACGAGCACTACCTGTCGGACCCCGATCCCTTCTGGGAGGTGCCCTACGACCGCTTCCGGGCGCTGCTGGAGACCAACGTCGACGGCTACTTCCTCTGCGCCCGTGAGGCGGTGCGGCCGATGCTCGAGGCGGGGTGGGGGCGGATCATCAACGTCTCGATGAACGAGGCGACGATGCGGCGCGCCAACTTCATCCCCTACGGCCCCTCGCGGGCCGCCACCGACGCGATGACCTACGCGATGGCGGCCGAGCTGGCGGGCAGCGGCGTCACCGCCAACCTGCTCGCGCCCGGCGGGCCGACGGCGACGGCGATGATCACCGCCGAGGCGAGCGCCGAGTTCCGCGCCCAGCTGCTCGACCCGGCGATCATGGGGCCGCCCGCCTGCTGGCTCGCCTCCCGCGCCGCCGCCGACGTCAACGGCGAGAAGATCGTCGCCAAGGACTTCCGGCGGTAGGCGATGGACCGGGTGCGATGGAAGGTCGCGATCGTCACCGGGGCGGGCTCCGGGATCGGCGCGGCGACCGCCGGGCTGCTCGCCGAGGAGGGCGCCGCGGTGGTCTGCTCGGACCTCGATCCGGAGGCCTGCGGGAAGGTCGCCGAGGCGATCACGGCAAAGGGCGGCCGGGCGATCGCGGTGCCCGCCGACGTCGCCGACGAGGCCCAGGTCACGGCCCTGGTCGAGGCCGCGATCTCCTCCTTCGGCCGCGTCGACATCCTCCACAACAACGCCGGGATCAGCGTGCCCGGCTCGGCCCACACGGTCACCCCGGAGGACTGGGACCGCTGCCTCGACATCAACCTGCGCGGCACCTGGCTGGTGTCGCGGGCCGTGATCCCGCACATGCTCGAGGCGGGGGAGGGCGCGATCGTCAACACCTGCTCCAACTGGGCCCAGGTCTCGGCACCGAACTTCGCCGCCTTCCACGCCTCCAAGGGCGCCGTCCGCTCGCTGACGATCTCGATGGCGCGCGACTACGCGCCGACGATCCGCGTCAACTCGGTCTCGCCGGGGATGATCGACACCGCCGCCACCCGCCGCGCCGCCGGCCACGCGCCCGACCCGGAGGAGCGCTGGGCGGAGATGGTCGCCTCCAACCGCCTGATGGGCCGCGCCGGGACGGCGCGCGAGGTCGCCTACGCGGTCCTGTTCCTCGCCTCGCCCGAGGCCTCCTTCATCACCGCTCACGACCTGGTGATGAGCGGCGGCCAGGGCGGTGTGGCCTGGTGAGCGCCGAGACCAAGGCCGACCTCGCCTACGCGCTGATCCGCGAGCGGGTGCTGGACGAGTCCTACGTCGCGGGCCACCGGCTGGTGATCACCCAGCTGGTGCGCGAGACCGGGATCAGCGGCATCCCCTGGCGCGAGGCCTTCCGCCGGCTGGAGACGGAGGGCTGGGTGGAACTGGAGCGCAACGTCGGCGCCCGGGTGGCGACCTTCGACGCCGCCGAGTACGCACGCTCGGGGAAGGTCCTCGCCCTGCTCGGCGGTTACGCGACGGCGGCGGCGCTGCAGCGCCTCTCGGCCGTCGACGTCGGCTCGGCGCGGGCGATCAACGAGGCGATGGCGCGGGCCGAGGCCGACCACGAACCGGACCGCTGTGCAGCGCTCGACCGCGAGTTCCACTTCGTCTTCCACGCGCGGGCCGGTGACGCCCACCTCTGCCGGGTGATCGCGACCGAGTGGGACCGGCTCGACATGATCCGCCGCACCTGCGCTCCGCGGGCGTCGGGGCGCCACCAGGAGGCTGTCGACGAGCACGCCGAGCTGCTCGAGCTGCTGGCCGGGCGACAGCCCGCCGGGGAGGTCGAGGACTTCACCCGGAGACACTTCATGCAGATGGTTTGTGACCCCGTTTACGACCCGGCCGGGACCTAGGAGCCCGGCCACCGAAGAGAGGACCGCTGATGGGAAGCTTCATCGACGTCGACGACGTCCACGTCTACCGCGCCGAGCCGGAGGGTGAGGTGAGGGGCGGGGTGATCGTCATCCACGAGATCTGGGGCCTGGTCGGCCACACCCGCGACGTCGCCGACCGCTTCGCCGCCCAGGGCTACGTCACCTATGCCCCGGACCTGCTGAGCGAGGCCGGCACCACCCCCGAGGTAGGCGAGGAACTGCAGGCGATCATCGGCGACATGGACGACGAGGTGCGCGCCCGCGAGCAGCCGCGCCTGCGCGCCGCCTTCGCCCCCAACGGCTCACCCGAGTTCGCCGCGCGGGCGACGAAGAAGCTGGTCAAGGTGCTCGACGCACTGGAGCAGGAGCCAGGCGTCGACGGCCGCCTCGGCGTCGTCGGCTTCTGCTTCGGTGGCAGCTACGCCTTCGAGCTGGCGGTGGTCGACTCGCGCATCCGCGCCTCCGTCCCCTTCTACGGCTCGCCCCCGACGGCGGACAAGATGGGCTCGATCGAGTGCCCCGTCTTCGCCCTCTACGGCGAGGAAGACGTGAACCTGGTCGACGACCTGCCGGAGCTGAAAGCGGGCATGGAGAAGGCGGGCGTCGACTTTCGGGTGAAGGTCTACGACCACGCCGGCCACGCCTTCTTCAACGACCAGAACGAGCGCCAAGGGGAACCCGAGGCGGCGGCCGACGCCTGGCCGCGCGTGCTCGCGTTCTTCGACGAGACGCTGAACCCGACGGCCGCCGATACCGCGGCCCGATGAGGAGACGGTGGGCCTCCGCGTCGTCCTCGGCTCGACCACGCCGCCGCTGCGGCCCACCCATGTAGAAGGTTGTGACGTCAGATCGCATATCTTCCTGTACATTGTTTGAATCGATCGGGTGCCACTAGCCCTGCGCCGCGGGAACGGCAGCAGCGGAATCCCGGTGTGGTGAATCGCCACCCGGGGAAAGAAATGGAGAGAGGAGACAGATGAGCAAACTTACGAGGCCTGGGACGACGCTGGTCGTCCTGCTGGCTCTGGTCGCCGCCCTGGTGATCGCGGGATGCGGCGGCGGCAGCTCCAGCAGCAGCAGCGAAAGCACCGAAGCGAGCGAAAGCTCGGAAAGCAGCGAAAGCACCGGCGGCTCGGGCGAAGGCTCGGGTGCCACGATCAAGATCGGCGTCTCGCCGACGATCTCCAGCGTCGACGTCCTCTACGCCGCCGAACAGGGTCTGTTCGAAAAGCACGGCGTCGAAGTCGAAACCACGGTCAACACGACCTCCGGCGCGGCCACCTTCCCGCTGCTCCTCAACGGGCAGCTGGGGATGACCGTCGTCGACCCGGTCTCGCCGATCCTGGCGATCGGCAAGGGCGTCGCCCTGCGGATGGTCGCCAACGGCAACGTGATCGCCTCCGACACGGAAGAAGACTACGGCGGCATCGTGGTCAAGCAGGGCAGCGGCATCGAATCCCCGAAGGGGCTGGAAGGCAAGACGATCGCCGTCAACTCGCTCGACTCGATCCTGCAGCTGCGGGCCGAAGTCTCGATCGAAGAAGACGGCGGCGAACCGTCGGCGGCCAAGTACGTCGAAGTCCCACCGCCGAGTGAGGTCGACGCCGTGGTCAAGGGCCAGGTAGACGCCTTCTCGAACGTCGAGCCGCTCCTCACCACCGGTGAAGAAGAAGGCCTCGAAGTCCTCACCCGCGCGCCGAAGGCGATGGCGGGCATGCCCGAGGACGTCATCGTCACCTCGAAAAAGCTGGCCGAAGAAGAACCGGAAGCGGTCGAAGGCATCCAGGCGGCGATGGAAGAAGCCAACGAAGCGCTGGCCAAGGAACCGAAGTTGATGATCAAGACGGCCGAAGCCAACGAAGAGGTCGAACCCGGCCTGGCTGAAAAAATCACCCTGCCGACGTTCGAAGGCGGCGCCCTGGAAGCGTCGACCCTCGAAGCGCTGCAGGAATTGATGGTCGAACACGGTTACATCGAACAGCCGGTCGAAGCCTCAGAACTACTGGGGTCATGAGCTCGGGCGCCGTCCCAACCATGAAGCAGGGCCGGGTGCAGGCACGCCGTTCGCGGCGGCTTGCGCCCGGCCTGGGCCGGCCCCCGATCATCGTCCTGCAGATCGCCGTCCTCGTGGCGGCGCTGCTCGTCTGGCAACTCCTCTACGCGGTCGAAGTCGCGACCCACTCGACCCTTCCCTCGCCGATCGAAGTCGGCGAAGCGCTCTGGACCATCGCCGGGACGTCGACCTTCTGGCAGGCGATCTGGCAGACCTTCACCGCCTGGTTCCTCGGCCTGCTGATCGCCGCGGTGGTCGCGATCCCGGTCGGCATCATGCTCGGCGCCGGCTCCAACGCCTACCGCGCGACCCGCTCCACCATCGACTTCGTCCGCACGCTGCCGCCGATCTCGTTGATCCCGATCGTCGCGCTGCTCTACGGCGCCACGGTGAAGACCTCGCTCGTGCTGATCGTCTTCGCCTCGCTGTGGCCCTTGATGCTGCAGGCGATGTACGGGATCCGCCAGGTCGACCCGGTCGCCCGCGACACCGCGCGCACCTACCGGCTCGGCCGTTGGCGCACCGCCCGCAGCGTCCTGCTGCCGAGCGCGATGCCCTACATCGGCACCGGCCTGCGGATCTCCTCGGCGATGAGCCTGCTGCTCGCCGTCGGGGTCGAGTTCATCGCCGAATCGCCGGGCCTCGGCAAGCAGATCGCCGCCGCCCAGGCCGGCCTCCACATCACCCAGATGTACGCCTACATCGTCACCGCCGCCTTCCTCGGCGTGCTCCTCACCGCCGCCCTCGTCTTCGCCGAGCGCCGCCTGCTCGGCTGGCACCCGTCGCACAGGAAGGCCGTCTGATGCGCCGCGCCGGAACCCTCGGCCGCTCGCTCGCCTGGGAGCTGACCCTGCCGGTGATCCTGATCGCCGCCTGGTGGCTGATCTCCGAACACGACAACTCGCTCTACGTGCCCTCGCTGAAGTCGATCGTCGAAACGATGAAGACGCACGAATTCATCAGCGAAGTGAGCTCGGCGCTCGTCTCGAGCGGCAAGAACTTCGTCGCCGGGATGGCGATCGCGATCCTCGTCGGCCTCGTCCTCGGCCTGATCCTCGGCTCGCGCCGCACCTTCCAGCGGGCGACCTTCCCCTTCATCGAGCTCTGGCGCGCCGCCCCGCCGGTCGTGCTGCTGCCGCTGGCGATGCTCTTCTTCGGGATCGGCAACGAGATGAAGATCGTGATCATCGCGATCGGGGCGCTCTGGCCGATCCTGCTCAACACCACCGACGCGGTCCAAGGCATCGAGCCGACCATCTTCGAGACCGCCCGCTGCTACCGGCTGCGCCCGCAGGACAAGCTCTTCCGCGTGATCCTGCCCGCGATCAGCCCCCAGGTCCTGGCCGGGATCCGGGTCGCTCTCTCGATCGGCATCGCGCTGATCGTGATCAGCGAGCTGGTCGGCTCGACCAGCGGCATCGGCTACTACATCATCCAGGCCCAGCGCACCTTCGCCTACCCGCAGATGTGGGGCGCGACGATCGTGCTCGGGCTGGTCGGCTACTTCGTAAACCTCGGCTTCCGCGGCGTCGAGCGCGCGCTCCTGCGCGGCCACGGTCCCGCCGTCCTCGGGGAGCCATGATGGAGAGAGTGAGCATGCCACCGGCAATCGATCCGCAGGCGACGCAGATAACCGGGAAGCGCGGCGACGAGCTGCTTCTCGTCGACTCCGTGACCAAGGCCTACGGGCAGGGTACGGCGGAGGAGAAGACGATCCTCAAGGACGTCTCCTTCTCCACCCGCAAAGGCGAGTTCCTGACCGTGGTCGGGCCCTCGGGCACCGGCAAGACGACGCTCTTGCGCTGCATCGCGGGCCTGATCGCGCCGGACTCCGGCACGGTCAGCATGCACGGCTCGGTGATCACCGAGCCGCCGGCCAAGCTCGCCGTCGTCTTCCAGGACTACAGCCGCTCGCTGATGCCGTGGCTGACCGTCCTCTCCAACGTCACCCTGCCGCTGCGGGCGCTCGGCCTCTCGCGCGCCGAGCAGCGCGAGCGAGGCGAGGCGGCGCTGGCCGCGGTCGGCCTCGCCGAGGCGACGAAGCAGCACCCCTGGCAGCTCTCCGGCGGCATGCAGCAGCGGGTGGCGATCGCCCGCGCGATCGCCTACCAGCCGGAGGCGATGCTGATGGACGAGCCCTTCGCCTCGGTCGACGCGCAGACCCGCGCCGACCTCGAGGACCTGGTCCTCAAAGTGCGCGAGCAGACGGGCGTGACGATCCTCTTGGTCACCCACGACATCGACGAGGCCGTCTACCTGGCCGACCGGGTGATCGTGCTGAAGGGCCGGCCGGCGAGCGTGATGCGCTCGGTCGAGGTGCCGCTGGGTCGCGGCCGCGACCAGATCGAGACCAAGGCGCGGCCGGAGTTCGTGCAGCTGCGGAGCGAGATCCTCGGCGAGATCCGCACCGACCCGTCGGGACCGCCGACGGCGGAAGTCCGCACCGACTAGGGCGTGACTTTCGCTTCGTGCTCGTGCAGCGCCCGCAGCATGTTGAGCTTGTGCTGACGGGCGACGCCTTCGATCTCGTCGAAGGACTCGTTCCCTTCCAGCAGCTCGAGCATCCCTTCGTGCTCCTGGACCGATTCGCGTCCCCGCTCCGGCACCGAGGAGAAGACGGTGCGACGGATCAGGTCGAGGCGATGCCATTCGTTGGAGATCAGTCGGCAGAGGTGGTCGTCGCCGCAGTTCTCGTAGAAGACGAAGTGGAAGTCGCGGTTCAGCGAGGAGAAGCGGATCGGGTCGAAGTCCTCGAGGGCGCGGATCATTTCCTGGTTGATCTGGCGCGCCCGGGCGAGCTCCGTCGCGTCGAGCCGGTCGGCCGCGGCGGCGGTCGCGTAGCCCTCCAGCCGGGCGAGGACCTGGACCGTGTGCTCGTAGGCTTCGGTGTCGAAGGTGGCGACGCGGGCGCCGACGTTGCGGATCATTTCCAGCCAGCCCTCGGCCTCGAGCTGGCGGATCGCCTCGCGCCAGGGGATCGCGCTGATGCCGGTCTCGCGGACCAGCTGGTTGATCACGATGCGGTAGCCGGGGACGTAGGTGCCATCGAGGAGGCGGCCCTTCAGCATCGCGTACGCCTCTTCGGACTTGCTCGGCCCGCGACCGTTGCTTTTACTCACGAACGATGCACTTTCTCCACTGCTGTATACGATATCGCATCGCTCAGCGGAATTTGTGGGGGTGAGGATCCCACTCGCGGCTCAGCCGTCGGCGCCGTCGAGCCGGCGGCTCTCGGCCGCGTAGAAGAAGGCGGTCGCCCGATCGCGTTCGTCGTCGGCGATGTCGTCCCAGAGCCCGACGTTCGTTCCTCCCTGCTCGCAAGCATCCCGGTTTCAGTTAGTATACGAATTCGTCTACGATTTCGACTGGGACGAGGAGAGGAGTTTTTCGTCGTGAGAATCCTGATTCCCACGCCGTTGAGTCACCTGCCGCTGATCGCGGAGGAACTGGGTCGTGAGCACGAGATCGTCGGTGCCGCCGGCGAGTCCGAGGCCGACCTCCTGGCCGCCGTGCCGGGCATCGACGCGTTGGTCGCCACCGGCATGGACGTCAGTGCCGCGGTGATCGAGAAAGGCGGCCATCTACAGGTGATCGGTACCCCGCAGGTCGGTTTCGACCGGATCGACGTCGCCGCGGCGACGAAGTGGGGGATCCCGGTGATCTCGAGCGCCGGCCTCGCCGCGACCGCGGTCGCCGAATACGCGATCGGCGCGATGATCTCGCTCTCGCGCAAGATCAACCTCGCCGACCGCGACCTGCGGACCGAGGGCTGGAAGAGCCGGCCGACCTACGCGCAGCCGAACCAGAACCTCGGCGTCGAGGCGCGCGGCAAGACCGTCGGCGTCGTCGGCCTCGGCATGATCGGCGCCGAGACGGCGCGGATGGCGAAGGCGGCGCTGAACGCCCGCGTCCTCGGCTTCGACCCCAACCTCTCCGCCGCCGACCTCGAGGGCAGCGGGATCGAGAAGGTCGACGACCTCAAGGAGCTGGCGGCGGCCGCCGACTTCGTCGTCCTCCACGTGCCGCTGGTCGAGGCGACCCGCCACCTGGTGGACGCCGAGTTCCTGGCGACGATGAAGCCGACCGCCTACGTGCTGAACGTGGCCCGCGGCGGCATCGTCGACGAGGCGGCGCTGGTCGAGGCGCTGCGGGGCGGCGAGATCGCGGGCGGCGCGCTCGACGTCTTCGAGGACGAGCCGCTTGCCGCCGACAGCCCGCTGCTCGGCTTCGACGACCTGATCCTCACGCCGCACATCGCCGGCGTCACCCACGAGTGGAACGAACAGCGCTCGCGGGCCTTCGCCGAGCGGGTCGCCCAGGTGCTGCGGGGCGAGAAGCCGGGCGGGCTGGCGAACCCGGAGGTCTGGCCGGCCTTCGAACAGCGCCGCGGGGAACTGGCGGCGGCCTGATGGCCTTCCGCTGGGCGGTCGTCGGGATCGGGCGACACAGCCGCCTCTACGTGATCCCGGCGATCGCGGGCTCGGCCGAGGGCTCGCCGGCCGCCCTGGTCACCAGCAAGGCCGACTCGGCCCGCCGCTTCGCCGAGCCGTTCGGCGAACCGAAGATCTACGCGACCTACGAGGAGGCGCTCGCCGACCCCGAGGTCGACGGCGTCTTCCTGGTCACCCCCAACGACGTGCACCGGGCCCAGGTGGAGGCCGCCGCGGCGGCGGGCAAGCACGTGCTCTGCGAGAAGCCGCTGGCGACGACGGTGGAGGACGCGGCCGCGATGGTCAGCGCCTGCCGCGAGGCCGGGGTCGTCCTCGGCACCGGCTTCCACCTGCGCCACAACCTCGTCCACGAGCACGCCCGGGCGCTGATCCGCGCCGGCCGCATCGGCGCGGTCCGCTTCGCCTCCGTCCGCTACGCCCACGCGACGGCGAAGAAGCCCGGCGGCACCTCGCCCGGCGCCGGGGCCGAGATCCCGCCGGTCGCCGCCTGGCGCAAGGACCCAGAGGTCGCGGGCGGCGGCGCCTTCGTCGGCACCGGCTCGCACGCGATCGACCTCCTCCGCTTCCTCACCGACGCCGAGCTGGAGACGGTCGAGGCCGTCGCCGACGGCGAGGCGCGGGCCGAGTCCGGCCTCGTCTTCGTCGCCCGGCTGAGCGGCGGCGCGATCGCCGCCGTCCACGGCGGCGACCTTCCCTTTCCCGTCAACGAGACGACGATCAGCGGCACGGCGGGCTCGATCGTCTGCCGCGGCTCGGTCGGCAACGTCGGCGGCGGCACCCTCACCGTGATCGACGCCGAGGGCGAAGAGGACTGGGCCCCGCCGACCCACGACGTCTACCTGCGCGAGGTCGACTCGTTCGTCGCCGCCGTCCGCGAGGGCCGCGAAGCCGACGCCTCCGGCCTCGACGGGCTGCGCTGCCAGGAGGCGATCGAGGCGGTCTACGCCGCGGTCGCGGCGGGCGGGGGAATTCAGGTCGAGCACGCGCTCGACGACAACCACCAGGTCAAGGAGTAGATAGATGTCAGTTCGTCTCGCCGTCACCTCGCGGGGCATCGCGAAGCTGGAGGGCGATCGCGCCCAGCTTCTGGACACCGACCACGCCGACCTCGGCGCGGCGCTCGCCGCGGGCGAGTCGCTGGAGTCGCTGGCCGCGGCGTCGGTCACCGGCGAGGTCGGCCTCGACCAGGTCGAGCTGTCGGCCCCGGTGGCGACGCCGCCCCAGATCTGGGCGGTCGGCCTCAACTACAGGGCCCACGTCGCGGAGATCAAAGGGATGGACCTGAAGGAGCCGTTCATCTTCCCCAAGTCCCCGACCGCCGTCGTCGGCCCGGGCGACCCGATCGAGATCGTCCCCGAGGCGGGGGACCAGGTCGACTTCGAGGGCGAGATGGCGCTGGTGATCGGCAAGCGCGCCGAGAACGTGGCCGCCGCCGACGCCGGCGACCACATCGCCGGGATCACGATCTGCAACGACGTCTCCGCCCGCACCCTGCAGAAAGGCTACGAGGGGGTGCGCGCCAACATCTCGATGGCGAAGAGCTTCCGCACCTTCGCCCCGCTCGGCCCGGCCGTGGCGATCTGGTCCTCGCTGCCGGAGCTGGACGGGCTGAAGCTGGAGACGAAGGTGGACGGCGAGGTGCGCCAGTCGGCGACGCTCGCCCAGATGATCTTCCGGGTGCCCGAGCTGGTCGAGTTCCTGACCGCGCGGATCACCCTCCTGCCCGGCGACATCGTCGCCACCGGCACCCCCGAGGGCGTCGGCGACGTCGATGGCCGCTACCTCACCCCGGGGTCCGAGGTGAGCATCGAGCTCGACGAGGTCGGCGTGCTCTCCAACCCGGTGACGAAAAGCAACTGAAGTGACTGAAGGAAAGGAAACGATGAGCGACAACGAGAACCGCTGGCCGACGAACGAGCGCCTCGGCTTCGGCATCACCATGGTCGACTGGGAGCGCCGGGTCGACATGGTCAAGCTGCGCAAGGATCGGCTCGAACGGACGCAGCAGAAAATGCGCGAGGCGAACGTCGACCTGCTGGTCCTGAACCGGCTGGAGAACGCCCGCTACACGACCGGGATCAAGCGCCTCTACTGGCCGACGATCCGGCTCGGCGCGGGGCCGATCGTGGCGCTGCCGCAGGAGGGCGACCCGGGGATCTGGATCACCGACCCGACCTACGCCGCGCAGACGCTGGAGTGGGTGCCCGCGGAGAACTTCTTCGACGGCCCGGAGATGGAGCTCGAGCCCGACGTGCGCAACTTCGTCGACGAGCTGAAGGCGCTCTTCCCCGGGGTCGAGAAGCAGCGGATCGGCGTCGACGTCTGGTCGCCGGTGATGCACGAGCTGATGCCGCAGCTGCTGCCGGAGGCCGACCTGGTCGACGGCCAGCACGTGATGTTCGAAGCCCGCAAAACGAAGACCTTCGAGGAGATCCAGCTGCTGAAGATGGCCTACGTGATCTCCGAGGCCGGCATGCAGGAGGCCTACGAAGCGCTGCGGCCGGGGGTCAAAGAGTCGGAGCTGGTCGGCATCGCGATGCGCCGCTTCTGGGACTTCGCCTCGGAGACGGTGCAGTGCTCGGAGAACGTCAACTCGGGCCCGGGCAGCTACCCCTACCGCCGCTTCCACACCGACCGCATCATCCAGTGGGGCGACGTCGTCAACATGGACTTCGGCGCCTGCTTCAACGGTTACTTCGGTGACTTCTGCCGCGGTTTCGTCTGCGGCGGCAAACCGAACGTGCCGCAGCGGGAAATGATCGAAAAGGCCTACGAGATCCAGATGTCGATCGTCGACGCGATCCGCCCCGGCATCCGCCCCGCCGACATCGCCGCGGAGGTCGGCCAGAACCACCTCGGCCACGGCTTCGGCATCGCCGCCTTCGAGGCGCCGCACCTGCGCATCCCGCAGGACGACTACGTGATCGAACCGGGGATGACCTTCGCGATCGGCACGCCGACCTCGATCGGCAACACCGAGATCGGCGCGATCCACTACGAGGACCAGCTCTACGTCACCGACGACGGCTGCGTGCAGTACTCGACCTACCCCTACTTCGGCATCAACCAGTAGGGAAGAAGGAGAGCCGACGATGGCGCTGCCGACCACCGACCCGAACCCGCCGTTCACGCTGACCCGGGCGAGCCACGTCTCGCTCGGCGTCACCGACCTGGAGGCGAGTCGCGACTTCTACCGCGACGTGATCGGGCTGGTGGTCACCGCCGAGGAGGACGGGGTGGTGTACATGCGCGGGCTCGAGGAGGCCGCGCACCACAGCCTCGTCCTCCACGCCGTCGACGGCGTCCCGGTGGCGCTGCGGGTGGGCCTGCGGGTCCGCGCCGACGCGGACATCGACGCGGCCGAGCGCCACGTCGCCGCGGCGGGGCTCGCCCACGAGCGGGTCGAGGTCCCCCACCAGGGCCCGACCCTGCGCTTCACCGACCCGGTCGGCACCCACATCGAGCTGACCTCCTCGATGGACTTGGCCGAGCGCAAGATGCAGGACTTCAAGGACTTCCGCGCGGGCGCGCCGCAGCGGCTCGACCACTACCAGTGCGTCACCTACGACGTGCAGGCGGCGACCGACTTCTGGTGCGGCCTCGGCATGCGGCTCACCGAGTACACGGCGACCGACGGCTCAGACGAGCTGTGGGGGAGCTGGATGGAGGTGAAGGGCAACACCCACGACCTCGTCTTCACCAACGGCCGCGGCCCGCGCCTCCACCACTTCGCCTTCACCGTGCCGGACGCGGCGGCGCTGATCCACGCCGCCGACGTGGTCGGCAGCTACGGCCGCGGCGACGAAATCGACCGCGGCCCCGGCCGCCACGGCATCTCCAACGCGCTCTTCCTCTACGTCCGCGACCCCGACCAGCACCGGATCGAGCTCTTCACCACCCACTACCAGGTGATCGACCTGGAGACCGAGCCGATCCGCTGGGACACCAGCAACCCGCGGCGGGCCCAGCTCTGGGGCCTGCCGGCCACCCGTCGCTGGTTCTTCGAGGCCAGCGAGTTCCCCGACGAGCCGCTCCAGGACTCGCCGCTGAAGGCGGGTCCGTCGACGCTCGAGGACGTCCTCGGGCTCCATTGAAAGTCATATATGACTTCCTATTTTAAGTGCTAGAGTCGTCGGCGTGGAGGAGCTCTCGGGCAAGGTGCTTGTGATCACCGGGGCCGGCAAAGGCCTGGGTCGGGCCTACGCGACCGTCTTCGCCGCGGCCGGAGCCAAGGTCGTCGCCAACGACGTCGACGTGGACGCGGTCCGCGACGTCGGTGCCGAGATCGAGCGCCAGGGTGGTGAGGCCGCGGTCCACATGGGCGACATCGCCGCTCCCGGTGAGGCGGCCAAGCTGGTCGACCTGGCGACCGAGTCCTTCGGCCGCGTCGACGGCCTCGTCAACAACGCCGGCATCCGTCCCGAGGGCAAGGCCTGGGAGGAAGACCCCGACCGGGTCCGCACCACCGTCGAAGTGAACCTGCTCGGCTCGATGCTCTGCGGGATCGCCGCGCTCGGGGTGATGAAGGAGCAGGGCTCGGGCTCCGTCGTCAACGTCTCCAGCCGCGCCCAGAGCGGCATCCCCGGCTCCGCCACCTACGCGGCGACGAAGGGCGGGCTCGCCTCGCTCACCTACTCGTGGGCGATCGACATGCTGCCCCACGGCGTCCGCGTCAACGCGGTGGCGCCGCAGGCGGGCGGCACCGGCACCCGCCGCGAGGGCCAGTCGATCGAGGGCGAGCCGCTGCCCGAGGACATGGCCGGCCTCGTCGCCTACCTGCTTTCCGAGCGCTCCGCCCGGGTGACCGGGCAGGTGATCCGGATGGGATCGTCCCGCCCCGGCTCGCTCGACCTGGCGCTGATGTCGCACCCGCGCACCAGCGTCAGCTACGGCAGCGACGCGGGCTGGTCGGTCGAGGCGCTGGCCGACTTCTTCGACGGCACACTCGGCGCCCGGTTGGAGCCGGTCGGGGCCAACCCGATCGACGTCGCCTACACGGTGGCGGGCGGCAACCAACTTCGGATCGAGGAGGCGACCGGACTGTGATCGAGGAGAGCCTGGCCGCCGACCTGCGCTCGGTGCAGACCGCGACGATCAGCTACCAGCTGCGCAAACGCGGCATCGAGAACACCTTCCTCACCGGTCTGAAGCCGCTGCGCGAGGGCGCCGAGCTGCTGGGCGAGGCGCGGACGCTGCGCTACGTCGCCTTCCGCGCCGACGTCTCGAAGGCGATCGGCGGCGGCATGAACGCGCAGAAGCGGGCGATCGACGCGATCGAGCCGGGCGAGGTGCTGGTGATCGAGGCGCGCGGCGAGCGCGGCGCCGGGACGATCGGCGACATCCTCGCGCTGCGGGTCAAGGTCCGCGGCGGCGCCGGCGTCGTCACCGACGGCGCGGTCCGCGACTCCGAGGCGATCGCGGCGAGCGACCTGCCCGTCTACTGCGCCGGCGCCCACGCCGCCGTGCTCGGCGAGAAGCACGTGCCGATGGACTCCGACCTGCCGATCACCTGCGCCGGCGTGCTGGTCATGCCGGGCGACATCCTGCGCGGCGACGCCGACGGCGTCGTCGTCATCCCGCGCGACCTGGCCGGCGAGGTGGCCCGCGCCGCGGTCGTGCAGGAGCAGGAGGAGCGCTTCATCGCCGAGCAGGTCGAAGGCGGCGCGGCGATCGACGGCCTTTACCCGCTGGGCGAGCAGTGGCGGGAGCAATTCGAACAGTGGGAGGAAGGGGATGGCAAATGAAATTTCGCAGTGATCCGCAGTCGCTCCGGGGGTCGATCGGCGCCGTGGTGACGCCGTTCGCCGAGGACGGCTCGCTCGACGTCGCCTCGCTGGTCTCGCTGGCCAGGTGGCAGCGTGACGCGGGCTCACACGGCCTCTCGGTCGGCGGCTCGACCGCCGAGCCGAGCGCGCAGACGAACGAGGAGCGCCGTCGCGCGATCGAGGCCGTCGCCGCCGTCACCAACGACGAGATCGCCTTCCTGCCCGCGGCCGGCACGACCAAGCTGGACGAGACGATGGAGCTGACCGCGATCGCCGGCGACGCCGGCGCCGACGCCGTCCTGGTGATCACCCCGTACTACGCGAAACCGACCCAGAAGGGCCTCTTCAACTGGTACGGCGCGATCGCCCGCGAGTTCCCCGACCTGCCGATCGTGATCTACAACGTGCCGACCCGGACCGCCGTCGATATCGCGCCGCAGACCGTCGCCGAGCTGAACAGGCGCTTCGACAACATCGTCGGCATCAAGGAGACGACCAAGGACTTCGAGCACTTCTCCCAGGTCGCCAACGCCACCGGGCGGGAATTCATGATCTGGTCCGGGATCGAGCTGCTCGGCATCCCCCTGCTGGCGCTCGGCGGGGCCGGCTTCATCAGCGCGCTGTCGAACCTGGCGCCGCGCTCGCTGACCGAGATGTACGAACACTGGGACGCCGGCCGGCTCGAGGAGGCCCGCGAGATCCACTATCGCGTCCACCCGCTGGTCGACCTGCTCTTCGTCGAGACCAATCCGGCGCCCGCCAAGTGGGTCCTGCATCGCAACGGGCGGATCTCCTCGCCTTACGTGCGGCCGCCGCTCAGCCCGATCTCCCCGGCCGGGGAGAAGCGGATCCTCGAGCTGATGGCCGAGGCCGAGCCGGTGCTGCGGCACGAGGGCCTGGGCGAGGGCGTCGCGGCGTAGGGTCGGCCGATGAGCTCACCGCTCGCGACGCGCCCGTCGAAGCTCGTCGCCGTCCACCTCAACTACCACAGCCGCGCGGCCGAGCGCGGCAAAGAGCCGGCCAACCCGTCGTACTTCCTCAAGGCGCCGAGCTCGCTGTCGGAGAGCGGCGTCGAGGTGGCGCGGCCGGCCGGCTGCGAGCTGCTCGCCTTCGAGGGCGAGGTCGGGCTGGTGATCGGGACGGCTTGCCGCGGCGTCTCACGCGAGCGGGCCTGGGAGATGGTGGGCGGCGTGACCGCGGCGAACGATTTCGGCGTCTACGACCTGCGCTACGCCGACCCCGGCTCGAACGTCCACTCGAAGGGCTTCGACGGCTTCACCCCGGTCGGCGTGGAGCTGATCGACCCGACCGCGGTCGAGCCCGGCGACCTGCGCCTGCGCACCTGGGTCAACGGCGAGCTCGCCCAGCAGGCGCTGACCTCCGAGGACATGATCTTCGACCCCGCCTTCGTGATCGCCGACCTCACCCGGATGATGACCCTGGAGGTCGGCGACCTGATCATCCTCGGCACGCCGACCGGCTCGACCGTGTGCCGGCCGGGGGACGTGGTGGAGGTCGAGGTCGACGCCGGCGGGGCGACCAGCGGCCGGCTGTCGAACCCGATCGTCGCCTCCGCGGAGCCGCTGGGCGAGACCGGCGCGATGCCGCGCGTCGACGAGAAGACGCTCGACGCGGCCTACGGCGACGGTCGCGCCCGAAAGGAGAACTCATGAGCAGCCATCCACTGGACCGCCTCGGCGTGCCGGACCCCGACGAGGTCGCCGACAAGGTCGCGATCTCCGAGCTGATCCAGCTCGAGCGCCTCTGGCGCGACACCGGCGAGTGGGACGCGGTCGCCGCCTGCTACGTCGACGACGCGATCATCAGGACCTCCTGGTTCGAGGGGTCGCCGAAGGACTTCGCCGAGCAGTCGAAGGCGATGGCCACCGGCGGCCGCCACGGCAAGCACCCGATAACCATCGTCTACATCCTGATCGAGGGTGATCGGGCGCTGGTCGAGAGTCGCTCGGTGATCCAGAACCGGCTGCCGGTCGCGGACGTGATGGTCGACATGGAGCAGTACGTGAGGTTCGTCTCGCGGGTGACGCGCACCGCCGAGGGCTGGCGCCTGGTCAGCTTCGAGGGGATCTACGAGAAGGGGACGATCCGGTCGGTCGATCCGCACGAGGCCGTGCCGATCGACTGGAAGGACGTCGAGGCCGCTGTCCCGGGGCGGCCCGCCTACCAGCTGCACGCCTGGGGGATGCGGCTGCGCGGGTACTCGATTCCCGACAACCTCCTGGGCGACGATCGGCCCGGGGAGCGCGACGCGTTCTACGCCGCCGAGATGGAGTGGCTGCGGCGCCGATAGCGTTGGCGGATGCAGACCACCGAGACCGACGCCCAGCACGCGCGGCTGATGGAGGGGCTCGCCGCCTCGATCCGGGAAAAAGGGCTGGCGCAGACGCAGGTAGCCGACATCGTCCGCCACGCGCGCGCCTCGCGGCGCACCTTCTACAAACACTTCGAGGACAAGGAAGCCTGCTTCGTCGAGCTGATGACCTCGCTCGCCGACGCCTTCCTCGAAGAGGTCGATCGCTCGATCGACCGCGAGGCGCCGCTCGACACCCAGATCGACCAGGCGATCGACACCTACCTCGGCCTCGTCACCGGCGACCCTGACCTGATGTCGACGTTCGCCGGCCCGGCGCTCGGTGAGCGCACCGTGATCGCCCAGCGGGAAGGGTTCGAGCGCTACGCCGAGCTGGTCGTCGGCGTGGTCGAGAGCGACTCGGCGCGCGACCCGCGGGTGGCGCCGATCTCGGTCGAGCGCGCCTACATGCTGGTCAGCGGCCTGCACCAGACGCTGGTCCGGGCCCTGGTCCGCGGCGAGGACCTGGACCGCGCCAGCTACGAGTTCAAGGCGGTGATGAGGCTGGTGCTCGCGGGGGATTCCTCGGGCTGAAGCTCGAGCTTGCGCCGGCGGACGACGGCGACGCCGCCCTTGCTCGGGGCGAAGGCGACGCCGCGGAAGCCTTCGTGCTCGGGCGGCGCGTCGGTCGGCTGCAGTTCGAAGTTGCGCAGCAGGGTGCGCATGACGATGTCGATCTCGAACTGGGCGAAGGCGGCGCCGAGGCAGCGGCGGACGCCGCCGCCGAAGGGGATCCAGGAGTAGGTGTCCGGTTTCCTGCCGAGGAAGCGGTCCGGTTCGAAGCGGTCGGCGGTGGCGTAGAGGCGGTCGTCGCGGTGGACCAGGGCGATCCCGGTGACGACGCGGCTGCCGGGCGGCATCCGCCACTCGCCGACCTCGAACGGCTTCATCACCACCCGCGCGGTGGCGTTGATCACCGGGCGCACGCGCAGGGTCTCCTCGGCGGTCGCGAGGCGCAGGGCGTTGCCCTCGCCCCGCGCCTCGTCTTCGAGGCGGTGGAGCACCTCGGGGTGGCGGCGCAGGCGCTCGACGTGCCAGGCGAGCGCGGAAGCGGTGGTCTCGTGGCCGGCGACCAGCAAGGTGAGGAGCTCGTCGGCCATGTCGGCGTGGTCGACCTCGCCCTCGTCGGCGAGCCGCGCCCGCAGCATCAGGGCGAGGATGTCGATCCGCTCCTCGAGGTCGGGGTCGGCGAGGTGGTCGTCGATCAGCTTGCGGGCGAGCCGCACGTAGCGGGCGTGCATGCGTCGCCAGCGGGCGCCGGGGCTGCGGCGGCCGTAGTCGCGGCGCAGGATCGGGATCGTGACCAGCCTCTGACCGAGCGTCGTCAGCGGCGGCAGCAGCACTTCGAGGTCGGCCAGGTCCTGGCCCTCGGCGCCGAAGACGGCGCGCAGGATGATCCGCAGGGTGATCGTCTGGAACGACTCGATCGAGGCGAACTCGACCCCTTCGGGCCAGGCCTTCATCTCGCGTTCGGCCTCCTCGACGATGATCGCTTCGTAGGAGCGCATCCGCTCGCCGTGGAAGGGCGGCAACAGCATCCGCCGCTCGCTCAGGTGCTCCTCTTCGTCCATCGAGAAGAGCGAGCCCGGCCCGAGGATTTCCCCGAGCGGGTTCTTCCCCGCGTGCAGCACGTCCGGTTTTGCCGTGTAGACCTGCTTGACCATCTCCGGCGCGGAGACGATCACGATCCGGCCGAAGCTCGGCATGTCGAGGGTGAAGGCGTCCCCGTAGCGCCTCCGCAGCCGCCCGATCATCGCGTTCCGCGCCACCAGGAAGGCGATCCCGTTGAGCAGCTTCGGCGTCTTCGGCCCCGGCGGCAGGCGGTACCCGTCGGTCTCCGCAGTCGTCATTAGGCGGCATGGTACTCACCAGTACCGCCAGATGCAAGTCTCTGAGGTGGTGGAAAAGGACGGATAAGGGACGGGCCTTCTCGGTGGCGGCCCTGGCAGGCTGTGACCGCCACCGAGAAGGCCAGGTGTCGGGGAGAGGCGCGGGGTTCGTGACCAACTCCGGGGATCCGTGACTGAGGGCGGGGGAAGTTGACGGTTCCTTGCGTCTTCGACAACAGGGTCCGCGACGTTCGTGCAGTTGAGCCGCCTATAGGCGGCTCAACTGCACGAACGTCGTCGGCGCGTTGTGATTCAGTCACGGGACGCATGGGAAAGAGTGACGTTCCCGGCATCTCCCTCACGTCCGTGTGACCTTCCCTGCGAAACCCTCGCGTCGAACCACCTCCGCGACGGCCTCGAACCGCGCCGGCTACCAGGAGTGCAGGGTCGGCAGGACCTGCTCGGCGAAGCGGACGAGGCCCTCGTGGCCCTCGCCGCGCAGGTCGATCCCCGGGTGGGGGCCGAAGAGGACGAGGTCGGTGAGGCCGAAGTCGCGGACGAAGGGCTCGAGCGTCGCCAGCACCGTGTCGGCGTCGCCGATCAGCTCGTTGGCGCGGTAGGCGTCCGCGCCCGGGTCGAGCCCGTAGTCGAGGTCGGCGTCGCCGATCTCGGCGCGGATCTGCCGGTAATAGTCCCAGCGGTAGTGGTAGTGGCGCTTGTTGCGGTTCCAGACCGCCTCCGGGTCCTCGTCGGTGACGGTGATCGACCAGGCGTTGGAGACCCGCGCCGCGGCGGGATCGTGGCCGTGGGCGGCGAGCGCCTCGCGGTAGGTGTGGAAGACGGCCGGGTCGCCGCTGGCCGCCGCCAGGTTGAGGCCGTGGCGGCCGGCCCGCTCGGCCGGCGCGGCCGCCGTCGCCGCGAGCCAGACCGGCGGATGCGGGGACTGCAGCGGCTCCGGGCGGACGGTCAGGTCGCGCAGGTCCCAGTGGCGGCCGGGGTAGGAGAACGGCTCGCCGCGCCAGGCGAGCCGGAGGATCTCGATCGCCTCCTCGGTGCGCGAGGGGCGGGTCTTCGGGTTGAGGCCGAAGGCAAGGTACTCGGCGACGCGGTGGCCGATCCCGAGGCCGACGTCGAGCCGGCCGCCGCTCAGCTGGTCGAGCACCGCGGTCTCCTGGGCGAGCTGGGCCGGGTGGTGAAGCGGGGCCACATATATGTAGGAGCCGACCCGGGCGGTCGAGGTCCGTTCGATCAGCGCGGTGAGGAAGATCGGCATCGAGGGCGCGTAGCCGTCGCCGGTGAAGAAGTGCTCCTGGACGAGCAGCGAGTCGAAGCCGAGCGCCTCGGCCCGCTCGAAGAGCCAGAGGCAATCGGCGTAGAGCTCACGCCACGGCTGCGGGCGATGCTCGGAGTTGCGGATCTCCAGGGTCAGGCCGACGCGCACTTGCCCAACCTAACATTTGCTTGGCCAAGGTCAAGCGGGAAGGCGGGCGACGGTGATCGCTCGGTCAGGAGCCGCGAGGGCGGCCTGGACGGCCGCGTCGAGTCTGGTCGCGTCGAGATCGAAGCGCCGCGCCGCCTGCTGGAGCAGGTCTCGCCGTTTGCGCGGATGACGGAGGGACACGGCGACGGGACGATCGTCTCGCAGGGCGACGCCGCACAGGTGCGCCTCGTCGATCGCGACCTCGTCGTCCCAGCGATCGACCTCCTCGAGCTCGATCAGGATCGCGTCTGCCTCGCTGTCGTAATCGGCCTTCATCCATGTCCCTCCGGGTAGACGGTGATGACGAAGTCGGGGTCATCGTCGGCGACGACGATCTGCACGAGTCGTCTTGCGACAAAGCCAAGATACATCGGGTTTCCGTCTGGGTCGGTTCCTTTTCCGAGCGGGTTTTTCACAGCGGTTTCGACTTCTCGACGGGTGCCATCGAAGCGTCGCAGCCTGTTCTTCGCGTGCCGAGACAATTCCATGCCCTCTAGAGGGATGGAGCGGTGAATTCTCTCCCCCCTTGGGGTAGGTATTCCCTGGAACTAGGGCAGGCGGGTGATCAGCAGGACGCCGGCGCCGGTCGGGACCAGGGCCTCGGCGACGCGACGGTCGGCGCCGACGAGGGTGCGGAAGTCGGCGACCTCGTCGGCGTGGGAGAGGACGTTGTCGACGGCGAGCAGGCCGGCGGGGCGGAGGGCGCGGACGAGATCGGACCAGTAGGTCGGGTAGGCGGGGCGTTCGGCGTCGAGGAAGACCATGTCCCAGCTCGCCGCCGCCCCGGCGCGGAGCGCGTCGGCAGCGTCTTCGAGGCGCAGCTCGACGGTGCCGCCGAGGCCGGCGCGCCCCACGTTCTCGCGGGCCTCGGCGAGGCGGTCGTCGTCGACGTCGACGCTCACCATCGCGCCGCCGTTCGACCTCACCGCGTCGGCGAGCCAGAGGGTCGAGTAGCCGTTCGACGTCCCCAGCTCGAGCAGCCGGCGCGCCCCGGTCGTCAGCACCAGGAGGTGGAGCAGGCGGGCGGAGTCGGGCTCCAGGTTGCGGCGGCGCTCGGTCCGGTCGGCCTTGGCCGCGTCGAACTCGACCCCGTCGCGGTAGAGGCCGTCGAGCAGGCTTTCGAGGTCGGCGTCCATCTGCCCGTCAGTCCGCCGCCGGTCCCAGCTCGGCGATCGCCTCTTCGCGCATCTTGTACTTCTGCACCTTGCCGGTGACGGTCATCGGGAAGCCGTCGACCACCTTCACGTAGCGGGGCACCTTGAAGTGGGCGATCTGGCCACGGCAGAACTCGCGCACCTCCTCGGGGTCGACCTCGGCGCCCGGGCTCGGCATCACCCAGGCCATCAGCTCCTCGCCGTAGCGCTCGTCCGGGACGCCGATCACCTGCACGTCGGCGATCGCCGGGTGGGTGTAGAGGAACTCCTCGACCTCGCGCGGGTAGACGTTCTCGCCGCCGCGGATGACCATGTCCTTGGAGCGGCCGACGATCGCCAGGTAGCCCTCCTCGTCCATCGTCGCCAGGTCGCCGGTGTGCATCCAGCCCTCGGCGTCGATCGCCTCGGCGGTCCGCTCCGGGTCGTCCCAGTAGCCGAGCATGACCGAGTAGCCGCGGGTGCAGAGCTCACCGGTCTCGCCGCGCGCCACCGTCTCGCCGGTCTCCGGGTCGGCGACCCGCACCTCGACGTGGGGATGGACCCGGCCGACCGTGCCGACGCGCTTGTCGAGCGGATCGTCGGCGGCGGTCTGGGTCGAGACCGGCGAGGTCTCGGTCATCCCGTAACAGATCGTCACCTCCTCCATGTGCATCTCGGCGATCACCCGTCGCATCACCTCGATCGGGCAGGGCGAGCCGGCCATGATCCCGGTCCGCAGGCTGGAGAGGTCGAAGCTCGCGAAGTCCGGGTGGTCGAGCTCGGCGATGAACATCGTCGGCACCCCATATAAGGAGGTGCAGCGCTCGGCGGCGACGGCGCCGAGGGTGGCGCCGGGGTCGAAGGCGCCGGCCGGGATCACCATGCAGGCGCCGTGGGTGAGCGCGGCCAGGTTCCCCATCACCATGCCGAAGCAGTGGTAGAAGGGGACCGGGATGCAGATCCGGTCGGTCTCGTCGTAGCGGCAGCCCTCGCCGACCAGGTAGCCATTGCCGAGGATGTTGCGATGGCTGAGCGTGGCGCCCTTCGGCAGCCCGGTGGTGCCGCTGGTGTACTGGATGTTGATCGGCTGCTCCGGGTTCAGCTCGCCCTCCAGCGCGGCGAGCGCCTCGTCCCAGACCGCCTCGCCTTCGGCCTGCAGCTCCTCCCAGGTCGGGTCGTCGAGCCAGACGATCCGCTCCAGCTCCGGCAGCTCGCCCCGCACCTCGGCGACCATCGCCGCGTAGTCGCTGTTCTTCGTCCGCTTCGCCGAGATCAGCATCCGGCAGCCGGACTGGCTCAGCGCGTAGGCGAGCTCCGAGGTCCGGTAGGCCGGGTTGACGTTGACCAGGATCACCCCGATCCGCGCGGTGGCGAACTGGGTCAGCGTCCACTCGGCGCGGTTCGGGCTCCAGATCCCGACCCGGTCGCCGCGCTCCAGCCCCGCCGCCAGCAGGCCGCGCGCCAGTCGGTCGGTCGCCGCGTCGAGCTCCGCCCAGGTGTAGCGCAGCCCCTGCTCGCGGCTGACCAGCGCCTCGCGCCCGCCGCGCTCGCCGGCGATCCGGCGCAGGCAGGCGCCGATCGTCTCCTCCGGCAGCGCGGGCGTCCCGGGCCCGGCCGAGATCGATGCCTCCATGACTCTCCTTTCTTCCCCGCGCGAGATCTTCTCAAGCGGGGGAGCTCCAGGAGAGGTATCCGGGGACCCCCTCTCTCACGAACTGCGGGGAGGTTCGTTCGGGGGTCCCCGGATACCTCTGCCGATAGCGTTTCTGGTGATGCCGGACTGGGACGACACCGACTACTCGGCGCTCGCGGTCGACTACGCGAACGTGAGGCGCCCCGATCCGCGCATCGCGGCGCAGCTGACGGCGGCCTTGGGCGGCGCCCGCAAGGTGATCAACGTCGGCGCCGGGACCGGCTCGTATGAGCCGACCGATCGCGAGGTCGTCGCGGTCGAGCCCGCGGCCGAGATGCGGGCAAAGCGTGACCCGGCGCTGCCGCCCGCGATCGACGCGGTCGCCGACGCCCTGCCCTTCGACGACGACTCCTTCGAGGCGGCGCTCGCCGTCTTCACCGTCCACCACTGGCCCGACCTCGAGGCCGGCCTGGCGGAGATGCGCCGCGTCACCGGCGGCCCGGTGGTGATCATGACCGCCGATCCCGAGGCGCTCGCCGATCTCTGGCTGGCCGAGTACGCGCCCGAGTTCCACGCCACGGAGCGCCGTCGCTACCCCTCTCTGGAGCGGATCGCGGAAGGCCTCGGCGGCCGCTTCGCGGTGCGCCCGCTGGCGATCCCGCTCGACTGCCGCGACGGCTTCGCCGACGCCTTCTACGGCCGGCCCGAGGCGCTGCTCGAGCCCGCCGTCCGCAACGCCCAGTCGGCCTGGAGCTTCGTCGACGACGAGGCCCAGGCCCGCTTCACCGAGCGCCTGCGCGACGACCTCGAGCTGGGCGTCTGGGACGAGCGCTTCGGCCACCTGCGCACCGAGCCCGAGTTCGTCGGCTCGATCCGCATCCTCGTCGGCTAGGGCCCATCAACGCGAGGCGCAGCCGAGGCCTTGCTCTACCGCCGGCAGCAGCGGCTTGCCGTACCAGCGCCGGCTCGACATCGCTTCCGCGTATTCGGTCACGGTCGCCGGATATGCCCCTTCCTTGGCCATTTCGCGGAAGATCGGCCAGGTGTCGGCCGCTTCGCCGAGCACGCTTTCGGCTTCTTCCACGGTCGCGGTGTCGCCGGCGCCGAGCGCCTTGCCCCAGGTCTGGAACCAGCCGCAGGCGACGGCCCCGCCGACCCTGGCGCCCACCTGGTAGCGGTCGGCGGTCAGGTCTTCGCGCTTCAGCGCGGTCGCGTCGAAGCCGGGCGGCAGCGGGATCCCCGCCAGCATCGCCTCGACCGTCGCCGCGTGGTCGGCCGTCTTGACCACCCGCGGCGGCATCGCTTCGAGCCATTCTTCGGCCCCCACCCGCCGCAGCCACCCGAGTCGTTCGCGGAAGGCGGCGAGGCTGGGGACGGTGGCGCGCAGTTCGATCGTCCGGCCGCCTTCCTGCCAGACGGCGAGCATCGCCCGGTGCCCGGGGCCGCCCTGGCGCCAGGACCGTTCGGTGCGCGGGTAGATCGTCGCCGTGACCCCGAGCGCCGGGATCTTCGCCCGCAGGCCCTGCCCCGGCGCCGCCCGCGCGGCGCCCTCGTGCCAGGCCAGCTCCATGTAGCGCAGCGCCCGCGCGATCACCGCGGGCGGCGTTTCGTGGCGCTTCGTCTCGGCCCGCGTCTCCAGCGCTTCGTCGGGATGCGGTTCCGGGGACGCCTTGGTGAACTGGATGGTGCCGGTGGCGGCGTCGAACTGGTCGACGTCGCGGACGCCCCAGCCCGGGCCTTCGAGCAGCAGCAGCGGCGTCCGTTCGGCGTAGCGGATCAGCTCGGCGCCGTAGGCCGGCGAGGGGCGCTCGGCGCCGCCTCCGGCAAGGAGCACGACGACGGCGACGACGAGCGCCGCCAGCGCCACGCCGGCGAGCCCCAGGCCGAGGCCGAGCGGGCGACGGCGAGGACGACGCCGGGAAGCCGCCGCCGGCCGGTCGACGCCGTCGACGTCCGCCAGCAGGTCGGCTTCCAGCGCCTCGAGGTCGAGCCGTTCGAGCCGCTCGCGGTCGACGGGATAGGCGGCGGCGAGCGTCGCCTCGAGCTGATGCGAATTCATCGTGCTTCCTCCAGGTCGAATCTCGATCCGCCGGCCGCCCTGCCGCGCTCCTCGAGCAGCGCCCGTAGTCGTCGCCGGGCGCGGTGCAGGCGGCTGCGGGCGGCGAGCGCCGAGATCCCCAGCACCCGCCCGGCCTCGGCCGGCGACAGTCCCTCCCAGGAGACGAGCAGCAGCAGCTCGCGGCTCTCCTCGCCCAGCCCGTCCATCGCCTCGAGCACCTCGGCCGCCTCGCCCTCGGGCGCGGGTTGGGCCGCGATCTCGGTCCGCAGCGTCTCGGCCAGCCGTTCCGCCAGCCGCGTGCGACGGTGTGCCGAGCGGTGCAGGTTGGCGATCACCCGCCGGGCGACGCCATAGAGCCAGAGCCGCTCGCTCGCCCCGATCGGCACATCCTCGAGCCGGCGCCAGGCGACCAGGAAGGTCTCGGCGACGACGTCGGGCGCGTCGTCGGGATCGTCGACGCGGCAGAGCGCGTAGGCGAGGATCGCCCGTCCCTGCTCGCGGTAGATCCTGCCGAAGCGCGCCTTCGCGATCTCGCTGCCGAGCGCCCCCGTCGTCTTCTGCCCAGGCCCCATCTACCCCTTAAGTGTCCGGCTCGCCGGCCAACGTTGCGTGTTGCGGGAGCATTTGCCGCCCCGCGGGCGTATTTAGGTGTGGATGGAAGAGACGGGGGAGATGCGACGGGTGGTGCCGGTGCCGGGGCGGGAGCGCTCCGACCGTGACCTGCTGCGCGCCGTCCGCGAGGGCTCGCCGCGGGCGAGTGAGGAGCTGGTCGCCCGCCACTGGGACCGCGCCTACCGGATCGCCTTCGCGATTCTCGGCGACCCCCACCTCGCCGAGGACGTCACCCAGGAGGCGATGGTCTCGATGCTGGCGAACCTCGGTCGCTTCGACCGGCGGCGCCCGTTCGTGCCCTGGTTGCACCGGATCGTCTCCAACCGCGCCCTCGACTGGGCGCGGGCGCGCTCGCGGCGGGAGGAGATCCCCCGCCTGGTCGCGCCACCCGTCGCCGACGCGGGCCCCGACCCGGCGCTGATCGAGGCGCTTGCGGCGCTGGCACCGGAGCGCCGCACCGTCGTCGTCCTCCGCCACGTCGCGGGATACGGGACCAACGAGATCGCCCGCATGTTGGGAGTGCGCCGCGGCACGGTCGGTTCGCGCCTGCGTCGCGGCCTCGACGAACTGAGGACGGAGCTGGAAGGAGGAAACGATGGATGAGTCGACCGTGATCCTCCGGCTCGGCGCCCTCGAGGCGCCGCGACCGGAAGCGGCCCGCGAGCGGGCGATCGAGGAGATCCCGACGCGGGTGCGCTCCGCCCGTTCCCGCCGGCGCCGCGAGCCGATCCCGCGCCTGGCGGCGATCTTCATCGTCGCCTGCCTGGTGCTCGCCTCGCTGACCCTGTTCACCCCGCCGGGGCGGGCGGTCAGCTCCTGGGTCGGGGACCAGCTCGGCTTCGGCCAACCCGGCGAGCACCCGACCCTGCGCCATCTGCGCCACCAGCTCGTCTACGCGCCCGACCATCCGGACTGGACCGCGGGCGCCGGCCAGGCCGCCTACGTGCTGGCCCGGGGGCCGATGCCGCACGAAGCCGCCTGGGAATTCATCACCTACCGCTCCAACCGCACCGGTGTCCACTGCTTCGAAGTCGAGATTGCGAAGCTACGTCAACTGTCGAGCGCGGGCTGCGAAGAAGAAGGTTTCCGGTTGCCGCGCGAAGACGGCCTCTCGATCGCCGACATGAGTGGCAACGCTGCCCCCGGGATGAAGTTCCAGATGGTCCTCGGCCGGCTCAGCTCCGACGTCGAAACGGCGCGGGTCGAGTTCGACGGCCGCCCGGTGCCGGTGCGAGTCGTCGAACCGTCGGTTGCCGTCTTCAAGAAGCTCGGTTTCCACCGCACCTTCAAGGTCTTCGCCGCCTTCCCCGAAGGGACCGAACGCGGTGGCGTCCTGACCGTCGTGGCGATCGAGGACGGTGTCCCGGTCGGCCACGTCGAAGCGCGGAGATACCCCGACCAGCAAATCATGAACAGAGAGGTCTGCCGTTCGTCCGAGGAAGACGCGAAGGAAGGGAAGATGAAGGAGCGACAGGCCCGCCGCCTCTGCCGCAACGTCGGGATCGATCCCGAAACGCTGCGGTCACGTCGCCAGGAGTGAGTGGCCCTAGGCGGGGCCGAGGACGATCTGGCGCATGCGCCAGGTGATCGGCGCGGCGTCTTCCGGCGCGGTGGCGACGCGGCCGAGGCCGGCGGCGATCGCGTCGAGCTCCTCGGCGGTGTGTGCCTCGGTGACCTCGGGGCGCTCGCGCCAGGTGGAGAAGTTCATCCCGAACATGCGGGCGGCGACGGCGGTCGGGGGCGAGAACTCGACCACCTCGCTGCTGCGCAGCCCCGGGTCGTCGTGCAGCCCGGCGTCCAGCTCGGCGCCGATCTCCAGTGTGTTGTCGTTGGCGTGGAGCATCTCTTCCTGCAGGTCGAGGTAGCGGGCCAGCGCCCGCTCCTCGGTGGCGATCGACTCGACCTCCTCCAGCAGCAGCACGCCGCCCGGGGCGAGCCGCTCCCGCCACAGCCCGACCGCGGCGAGCGGCTCCCTCAGGTGGGTGAGCAGCAGCCGCACGAAGATCACCTCGGCGCCGCCGACCCGCCCGGGCAGGTTCAGGACGTCGGCCTCGATCGCCTCGATCCCGTCGCCGCCCACCCGCGCGGCCGTCTGCTCCACATAGGCGGGGGAGAAGTCGACCGCCAGGGTCAGGGCGGGGTGGAGGGTCTCGCGCAGGAGGACCGTGGTGTGCCCCGGGCCGCTGCCGAGGTCGACCGCCAGCGCCGGCTCGATCGGGGCCGAGTCGGCGAGGAAGCGGCGCGTCGTGTCCTCGAAGGTGGTCCCGACCAGCTCCAGCCGGCGCGCCGCCAGGTCGGAGTCGCCGAAGGTGTAGTCACTCTGCGGCATCAGCGACCGCCCTGCGCAGCACCGGCGCCAGATCGCCTTTGCGCCCCACCTCGACTCCGCCAAGTTCCAGCCATCGCGAGACCAACCGTAGTTCGTCGGCCAGCTCGCGTGCCACCTCGTCGGCGTCGGCACCGGGCTCGGCAAAGGCGCCGAAGACGCGCAGCACGCCCGCCTGGCGGTCGCTTTTCAGGTCCACCCGGGCGACCAGCCGGTCGCCGAGCAGGAAGGGGAGGACGTAGTAACCGTGGACGCGCTTCGGCGCCGGCACGTAGATCTCGATCCGGTAGCGGAAGTCGAAGAGCCGTTCGGTGCGCTCGCGCGCCCAGACCATCGAGTCGAAGGGGGTGAGGAGGGCGCGGGCGCGGACCCGGCGCGGCACGGCGAGATCGTGCGGCGCGTAGGCGGGCGCGCCCCAGCCCTTCACCGCGACCGTGCGCAGCGCCCCGGCCTCGACCAGCTCCGCCAGCCGCGCCTTCGAGTCGGCCCGCGGCAGGCGGAAGTAGTCGCCGAGGTCGGGCTCGGTCGCCACCCCGAGCCGGCGCGCCGCGAACAGCAGCAGCTCGCGCTGCGCCTCGGCCTCGGGCGGCGTCGGCATCGCCAGCACGGCGGCGGGGAGGACCCGCTCGGGGAGGTCGTAGAGGCGCTCGAAGTTGACCCGCCGCTCGGCCGTCACCCGGCCGGTGAAGAAAAGGTACTCGAGCGCTTTCTTGCCCGTGTTCCAGTTCCACATCTCGCCCGCCTGGCGCACCCGCCTCGGGCTGCCGACCTCGGCGGCGCGGATCGGGCCCCGCTCGCGCACCAGCTCTTCCACCCGCCGCACCAGCTCCGGCTCGTCCTTGGCGACCCGCGCCACCCCGGCCCAGGCGAGGTCGTCGGCGCGCGCCATCCGCCAGCGCAGCAGCGGCTGCATGTCGATCGGGATCAGCGAGGCCTCGTGCCCCCAGTACTCGAACAGCTCGCGCCGGTCGGCCCGCGAGCGCCCCGCCTGACCGTCCTGGTGGACGGTCAGCTGGTCGAGCGTCTCCTTCGGGTAGGGCCCGAGCCGCGAGAAGAGCGGCATGTAGTGGGAGCGGCTGAAGACGTTGACCGAGTCCAGCTGCAGGATCCCGACCGCGTCGAGCGCCCGCCGCAGGTGGCGCACGTCGACCCGTCCCCGCGGCCGCCGCGCCGCCAGTCCCTGCGCCGCGATCGCCGCCCGCCGCGCCTGCGCCGCGCTCAGCTCGATCTCGGCGGGGGTGCGCTGCACAGATCGACCCTGCCATAGCGAGGTCGACTCATGCGGCGCGGCGGGCGGCGCGGCGGCCGGCACCAGGGCGCGAGGTCCCAGGACGAGAGCGCACAGTTACGTGGATTCCACGTATTTCGAGCCGAGATCGGCTCCGCTCCCGCCTATCCTCCCGCGGCACCACCCACCTTGCGACAGGAGAGAAGGAGATCGATGAAGCGCCGTGCCCGTAAGACCTTGACCCTCGCCCTGGCCGTGGCCGCGCTCGGCCTGCTGGCCCTGGCGACCAGTGCCCAGGCCGCGAGCCTGAACCTGAAGTGCAGCGGCAAGGGCCCCCAGAACAAGGCCCAGGAATACGAGACCGCCTCCTGCGCGGTCGCGGCGGGGCAGAAGCGCAACATCGAAGGCGTGCTCCGCAACGACAACAACAAGCCGGTCGCGGGCACGCTCAACGTCACCTTCAGCAACTGGGAACCGCAGGGCGACGGCGTCTACGACATCACCCCGCAGAAGACGATCCAGGTGAAGGCGGCGGCGAACGGCAAGTTCAAGATCCCCCACGTCACCACCAAGACCGAGGAGACGGTCTTCATCGAATACCCGGGCGACGGCGAAAGCGAAGCCTCGGCGGTGTCCCAGGAAGTGAACGTCCAGCGGCTCGTGACCGCGACCGTGAAGAAGCTCGGCGGCGGCAAGGTCAAGGTGACCGTGAAGGGCGCCTCGGCCCCGTTCAAGATCGGGATCACCGAAGAAGAGGGGTACTACGTGTCCGGCGGCTCGGCCCGCAAGGCGAACAAGGCCGGCGTCGCGATCTTCCACCTGGGGAACACCTACGGCACGCTCGGCGTCTTCCTCGACGCCGGCGAACTGGGCACCCTCTACTACTTCGCGGGGGCCTCGTTCAAGCTCTGATCAGCCTTATGTGACGAGTCTCCGGAGTCGCAACTCCGGTTTAACGAAGTGCTTGCTCCGGTTCGTGCTACCCTGCCCCGCATGAACCGGAGCGATCACTCTCACTTCAATCCCTGGCTGGCGCTGGTCGTCGTCTGCTTCGGCCAGTTCATGGTCGTGCTCGACGCGACGATCGTGAACGTCGCGCTGCCCGCCATCCAGACCGACCTCGGCTTCTCCGACACCTCGCTGGCCTGGGTCGTCAACGCCTACACGCTGTTCTTCGGCGGCTTCCTGCTGCTCGGCGGACGCGCCGCCGACCTGCTCGGCAGGCGCTCGCTGTTCCTCGCCGGCGTCGTCCTCTTCTCCCTCGCCTCGCTGGCCAACGGCCTCGCCACCTCGGAGACGCAGCTGATCGTCGGTCGGGCGATCCAGGGACTCGGCGGGGCGATGCTCTCGCCCGCCGCGCTCTCGGTCATCACCACCTCCTTCGAGGAGGGCGCGCAGCGCACCAAAGCGCTCTCCGTCTGGGCGGGCGTCGCCGCGGGCGGCGGCGCCGTCGGCCTGCTGCTGGGCGGCTTCCTGGTCGAAAGCCTCTCCTGGGAATGGATCTTCTTCGTCAACGTGCCGGTCGGCGTGGCGATCGTCTTCGCCGCCCTGCGCCTCGTCCCCAACTCGGTCCACGAGGGCGCGATGCGCCACTTCGACCTGCTCGGCGCGGCGACCGTCACCGGCGGCCTCGTCGCCCTCGTCTACGCGATCGTCGAGGCCTCGAGCTGGGGCTGGGGCTCGCCGAAGACGCTCGGCGTCGCCGCCCTCGGCCTCGTCCTGCTGGCGGCGTTCGTCGCGATCGAGCGCCGCTCGCCGGCGCCGCTGGTGCGGCTGGAGCTGTTCAGGCTGCGCTCGCTGGCGACCGGCAACGGCGTCTTCCTGCTCGTCGCGGGCGGCCTCTTCGCGATGTTCTACTTCGCCTCGCTCTACCTGCAGAACATCCTCGGCTACTCGCCGTTGACCACCGGCCTCGCCTTCCTGCCGGTGACCGCCGGGATCGGCATCGGCGCGACGGTCGCCGAGAAACTGATCCCCAAAGTCGGCCTGCGCCCGGTGCTGCTGACCGGGATGCTGGTCGCCGCCGCCGGGCTCGCCGTGCTCGCCGCGACGACCAAGGTCGGCGGCCACTACCCGGGCATCGTCGGTGGCCTCTTCCCGATGTCGATCGGGATGGGGGCGACCTTCGTCTCCCTGACCCTGGTCGCGACCACCAACGTCGAGGCCTCCGACGCCGGCCTCGCCTCGGGGATCTTCAACACCTCGCAGCAGATCGGCGGCGCGCTCGGGCTGGCGGTGCTCTCCAGCATCGCCAACTCGAAGACCTCCGACTTCCTCACCGGGATCGTCGGCAAGCCGAGCTTCCTCGACCAGCAGGAAGCGCTGGTGTCGGGATTCCAGACCGCCTTCATCGTCGCCGCGGCGCTGGTCGCCGCCGGGACGCTGCTCGCGGCGCTGCTGCTGCGGCGCAGCGACGTCGCCCGGATCGAGTCGGGCGACATGCCCGCCGCGGTCGCCGTCTGAGGGCGGCGCGGGAGGTGGTCGCCTCGAAGACCCCGCGGGCGGGGGTTACTCTTCCGTCGATGGCGACGGTGGAGACCTCGCCCGCCCTGCGGGCAGATGCGGCGCGCAACCGGCAGCGGATCCTCGACGCCGCGATCGAGGTCTTCGCCGAGCGCGGCCTGGAGGCCTCGACGGCGGAGATCGCGGCCCGCGCCGGGGTCGGCGAGGCGACCCTCTTCCGTCGCTTCCCGACCAAGGACGACCTGGTCACGGCGATCGTCCAGATGATGCTGGAGGACGCCGCCGGCGTGGCGACCGCCTGTCTCGAAGAGGACGATCCCTGGCGCGGGGTCGAACGCTTCCTCTACGAGATGGCCGAGCGCGCCTCCGAGGACCACGTGATCAGCGACTCGACCAAGGAGCGCTGCATGGCGGCGCCGGAGCTGGCGGGCGAGCGCACCCGCGTCCTCGACCTCACCTCGCAGCTGGTCCGCCGCGCCCAGGCGGCCGGCGTCCTCCGTGACGACATCGCCGGCCAGGACCTGATGTTCCTGATGGGCGCCGTCGTCTCGGTCGGCGACGTCCCTTTCGACGGCCTGCGGCCGGACCTCTGGAAGCGCTACCTCGGCATCGTCCTCGACGGCCTGCGCCCCACCAGCGCCTCCAAGCTCCGCCCCGGCCCGCCGCCGCGCCGCCTGATCGAGAACCCCGAGTAGCCCTGGCCGGCCGCCGGAGCCGACTGGCTACGCTGTCGGCATGACCTCCGCGATAGAGCTTCACGGCCCGCCGCACGTCCAGCGCTACATCGAGACGGACGGCGAGGACGGCTACCACTGGCGTAACGACACGACGATCCTGCTGCTCTTCACCAAGGGCCGCAAGTCCGGCGAGGAGCGGATCAACGCGCTGATCTTCCAGCCCGACGGCGACGACTTCCTGATCGTCGCCTCGAAGGGCGGCACCGACGCGCCTCCCGGCTGGTACCTCAACCTGGAGGCCGAACCGGAGGTCGAAGTCCAGGTCAAAGGCGACCGGTTCAAGGCGCACGCCCGCACCGCGAGCGACGAGGAGAAGCCGCGGATGTGGGAGAAGATGGTCGAGGCCTGGCCGGACTACGACGCCTACCAGGAGAAGACCGACCGCCAGATCCCGGTCGTCGTGCTCGAGCGGGCTTAGCGTCGGCGTTTTCCCAGTGGGGAGCTGGCGCCCGGGGGAAGGGGCCTGGGCCGCCTGGAGCTGGCGCCCGGGGAAAGAACGCGGCCGTGTCGGGCTGGCGCCCGGAGCTGAAAGGGACGCGGCCGTCTCGTCCACGGCCCGGGCAGGCTGTGGCCGTGGCCGAGACGGCCGAGGGTGCGGGAGGTCACCAAGAGGTCGGGAAGTGCACCGTTCCTCGCGTCTTCCTACGACGTCACGATCACGTGACCACCCTTTGACCCTGCCATAGGGGGGTCAAGGTCGACAGCGCGTCCCAGGGCCCAGATATCGGCCTCCGGAGGGCCTCGAGATGTGACGTTCCCGGCGTCTTCGTCGACGACCGCGCCATCTGGATCCCATCCCCGGACCGAACCGTCAAGGAAGCCCCTACTTCGTCACGACCTGTGACCTCTTCCCCACGACCCCCTCACGTCCCGGGCGTCTCGTGGCGGCCACAGCCTGCCCGGGCCGCCACGAGACGCCCGGGACGCATCTCGGCCAGCCGCCCCCGCGCTCCGCGTGAGATCGACCGCCTAGCCCGGGGCGCCGACGGGGGTCGGCGTGTCGTCGCTGAGCAGCTGGTGGGCGAAGCGGACGACGAGGGCGCCGTCGCCGACGGCGCCCGCGACCCGGTTGGAGGCTCCCGCGCGGACGTCGCCGGCGGCGAAGACGCCGGGGCGCACCGTCTCCAGCAGGGCCGGCTCGCGGTCGGTCAGCGGCCAGGCGATGTGGCCGACGCACTGGTGCGCGCCCTCGCCGCAGAGGAGGAAGCCGGACTCGTCGACGGCGAGCATGCCGTGGGACGCTTCGGTGCAGGGATCGGCGCCGATCATCACGTAGACGGCGCTGGTCTCGACGTCGGAGCGCGAGCCGTCCGGGCCCTCCAGGGTCACCGATTCGACCACCGCGTCGCCTTTGATCTCGACCACCTCGGTCTCGGTCAGCACCTCGATCCGCGGCGAGCGTTCGACCCGGTCGACGAGGTAGCGCGACATCGTCGCCTTCAGCGCCTTGCCGCGCACGATCACCCGCACGCTGCGCGCCTTCTGCGAGAGGCTGACCGCCGCCTGGCCCGCCGAGTTGCCGCCGCCGATCACGACCACGTCTTTGTCGCGCGCCCGCTCGGCGTCGCTCGGCATCGCCGCGTGGTAGACGCCGGCGCCGCGGAAGCGCTCGACCCCCTCCGCCTGCAGCTCGCGCCAGCGCGCGCCGGTCGCCATCACCAGCGAGCGGGCGAGCACGTGCTGGCCGTCGTCGAGGTCTATCCGCACCAGCCCTTCCGGCCCGTCGGCGAGCTCGACCGCGCGGTGGTAGCTGGAGAGGGTGGCGTCGAAGCGGCGCGCCTGCAGGGTCGCCTTGGTGGTCAGCTCGCGGCCGCCGATCCCGGTCGGGAAGCCGAGGTAGTTCTCGATCCGCGTGCTCGTCCCGGCCTGGCCGCCCGGCGCCCAGGACTCGACGACCAGCGTCCGCAGCCCCTCCGAGCCGCCGTAGACCGCCGCCGCCAGCCCTGCCGGGCCGCCGCCGAGGACGACCAGGTCGAAGCGCTGCCCGTCGACCTCGGCGCGCAGCCCGAGGCCGCGCGCGACCTGGGCCGGGGAGGGGTTCGGCAGCACCCGCCGGGCGTGCACGAGCACCGGCGTTTCCTCGCGCGGGATCTCCAGCCAGCGCAGCATCTCGTCCGACTCGGGGTCGTTGTCGACGTCGTACCAGCGGACCGGGAAGAGGTTGCGCTCCAGCAGGTCGCGCACTTCGAAGGCGCGGCGGGAGCTCGCCGGGGCGATCAGCCGCAGCACCCCGTAGCCGTGTTCTTCGTGCCAGGCGCGCCGCGCCATCAGCGTGCGGAAGATCCCTTCGCCGAACTCGGGCCAGCCGGCGACCATCTCGCGCAGCGCCTCGCGCTCGAAGACCAGCGCCTCGGTCGGCTCGGTGGCGACGGCGGCGCTGATCGTCGGCTCGCCGGTGAAGGCGGCGATGTCGCCGATGTAGGTGCCGGCGACGGCGGCGGCGACGTGGACGTCCTTGCCCGGCTTGCGGTCGACGAACTCGACCCGTCCGCTCAGCAGGACGAAGAACGGGGCGTCGCGGACGGCGTGCTCGTAGAGGACGTCACCCGCCTCGAAGGTGCGCCGCACGCCCCCCTTCTTCTTCTCCATCCACTTCAGCTTCTTCTCCGAGAGGCGGGGGAAGATGACCTCGTCGTCGAGGTCGGGGAACGGTTCGAGGCGGACGACACGTACTTCCTGCATCCATCAAAGCTACCGGGGGTCTCAACCCGGCTCGACTCGGTCGAGGCCGAAGGCCGCCGCGACCACCCGATCGCGGGCCCCGTCGGGCAGGTGGGAGATCGCCGTGAACGCGCGCGTGCCGGACCCGACGCCGTACCAGCGCCGCGGCCGGCGCGCCTCGATCGCCTTCACGATCGTCCGCGCGACCGGCTCCACCGGGCCCAGCTTCTGTTTCGCGGCGGCCTCGCCGAAGGCCTCCAGGTGGTTGCGGTAGAGGCGCGCCCGGGCCGGGTCGGCGTCGGCGAGCGCGGCCTCGGAGGCGGCGCCGGCCTTGGCGAAGATCTCGGTCTCGGTCCCGCCCGGCTCGACCAGGACGACCGGGATCCCCCAGGCGCGCAGCTCCGCCCGCATCGATCCCGAGAGCGAGGCGAGCGCCGCCTTGCTGGCCCCGATCGGGCCCATCAGCGGCACCGGCACCCGCGCGGTCGGCGCGCTGACGTTGACGATCCGGCCGCGGGCCGCGCGCAGCAGCGGCAGGAACGCCTGCGCGACCTGCATCGGGCCGAAGGTGTTGATCTCGAACTGGCGGCGCAGCTCGGCGGCCGGCACCAGCTCCAGCGGCCCTTGGACGATCACGCCGGCGTTGTTGACGATCGCGTCGAGGCCCGCGCCGTCGAGCGCCGCGCCGACCCGCTCGGCCGCCGCCGCCACGCTCGGCGGGTCGGTCACGTCGACCGGCACCGTCCGCACGCCCTCGAGCCCGGCGAGCGAGCCCGGGTCGCGGTGGATCCCGGCGAAGACGGTGTGGCCGCGCTCGGCCAGCAGGCGGGTGGTGGCGGCGCCGATCCCGGCCGCGGCGCCGGTCAGGAAGACGGTTCTCTTATGTTCTGCGGGCATGGCTCCTCTTTCCGGTCCTGATGACATGTTGGTATGAACATGTGGGCCGCGAGACTACATGTATGTACCAACATGTCAATAGAAACAGATAAAACGGAGGCGGTCGCGTGATCCTGCGCTTCGCCCTGCTCGCCCTGCTCGCCGAGGGCCCGGCCAGCGGCTGGGACCTCAGCCGCCGCTTCGACGAGGTGCTCGGCGCGATCTGGCCCGCGGGCCATCCCCAGATCTACGGCGAGCTGCGCAAGATGGAGGCGGAGGGGCTGATCGCGGTCGACTCGGAAGGCCCGCGCGGGCGCAAGGCCTACCGGATAACCGACGCCGGTGGCGAGGCCGTGCGCGAGTGGCTGGCCACCGGTGAGGTCGACCACACGATGCGGCTCGAACCGCTGCTGCGCGCGGTCTTCTTCTGGCTGCTGACCCCGGAGCAGCTGGACGAGCACCTGCGGCGCGAGGCCGAGCACTACGACTCGGTCGGCAAGATGTACCGGGAGCTGGCCGAGGCCAAGGACCGCGGCGAGTACGGCGACTCGGCGCAGACGGAGTCGCTGCGGATCGCCGCCGAGGCGGGAGTCCGGCTGAACGAGGCGCTCGCCGAGTGGGCGCGCTGGGCGCGCGGGCGCCGGCCTGGGTCGAAGCCGGGCCGAGGCTAGTCTCCGTCGCCATGCCCGACCGCCGCCTCCTTCGCCGTGACATCCGCGACCTCGGCGACCTGCTCGGGCGCACCCTGGTCCGCCAGGAGGGCGAGGAGATGCTGGAGCGGGTGGAGACCGTGCGCCGGGCCGTCCGCGACGACCGCGCCGTCGCCGCGACGGCGCTCGCCGAGGTCGATCCGGCGACCGCGCGCCGCCTCGCCCGCGCCTTCACCACCTACTTCCACCTCGCCAACGTCGCCGAGCAGGTGCACCGCGGCCGCGATCTGGCGGCGCGCCGGCGGGAGGCCGGCGGCGGCTGGCTGGCCGAGGCGGTGGCGCGGATCGAGGCCGAGGAGAGCGGCGACGGCGACCAGCGCGGCGGCGGGATCGACCGCGAGGAGCTCCGCGCGCTGGTCGACCGCCTCCACGTGCGCCCGGTCTTCACCGCCCACCCGACCGAGGCGGCGCGCCGCACCGTGCTCGCCAAGCTGCGCGAGCTGGCGGGCCTGCTCGACGACCTCGAGGCGACCGACGGCGACGAGGCGGCGACGGCGCGGGTGATGGAGCGGCTGGAAGAGCTGATCGACCTGCTCTGGCAGACCGACGAGATCCGCGTCGCCAAGCCCGAGGTGCTGGACGAGGCGCGCAACGCCGTCTACTACTTCGACGAGCTGGCGGCCGGGCCGATCCCGGACGTGCTCGAAGAGCTGGCCCGGCGGCTGGCGCCGCTGGGGGTCGAGCCGCCGCTCGACCCGGCGCCGTTCGCGCTCGGCAGCTGGATCGGCGGCGACCGCGACGGCAACCCGACGATCTCCCCGGCCGACACCCGCGCGGTCCTGGCGCTCCAGCATGAGCACGGGGCGCGTCGCGCGGCGGCGTTGATCGACGGCCTCCGCGGCGACCTCTCGATCTCCACCCGGATCGCCCCGGCGACGCCGGAGCTGGAGGCGAGCCTGGCCGCCGACCTCGAGGCGCTCCCCGGCCTCGACCCCCGCTACAAGCGGCTCAACGCCGAGGAGCCCTACCGGCTGAAGCTGACCTGCGTGCGCGAGAAGCTCGCCAACACGCGCAGGCGGATCGCCGCCGGGAGCGCCCACGTGCCGGGCCTCGACTACCTCGACGAGCGCGAGCTGCTGGCCGAGCTGCGCCTCGTGCAGGAGTCGCTGGAGCGCCACAAAGGCGGGCTGATCGCGGCGGGCCGGGTGGCGCGGGCGATGCGGGCGATCGCCTCGACCGGGCTGCGGATGGCGACGCTCGACGTGCGTGAGGAGGCCTCGGTGCATCATCACGCGCTCGGCCGGCTCTTCGACCGGCTGGGCGAACTGCGGACCCCCTACGCGCAGCTGGGGCGTGGAGGGCGATGCTCGCTGCTGGCGGCGGAGCTCGCCTCGCGCCGGCCGCTGGCGCCCGACCCGCCGCCGCTCGACGCCGAGGGCGCCCGCACCTACGGCGCCTTCGCCGAGATCCGCGCCGCCCAGGAGCTCTACGGCCCGGCCTGCGTCGAGTCCTACGTGATCTCGATGTGCCGGGGGGTGGACGACGTGCTGGCGCCGGCCCTGCTCGCCCGCGAAGCGGGGCTGCTCGACCTCGCCGAGGGCCGGGCCGCGATCGGCTTCGTGCCGCTGCTGGAGACGCTGGAGGAGCTGCGCCGCGCCGACGAATTCCTCACCGAGCTGCTCGCCGACCCGAGCTACCGGCGCATCGTCGAGCTGCGCGGCGACGTGCAGGAGGTGATGCTCGGCTACTCCGACTCCAACAAGGAGGGCGGGATCGCGGCGAGCCAGTGGCAGATCCACCGTGCCCAGCAGCGCCTGCGCGAGGTCGCCGCCGCCCACGGCGTGCGCCTGCGCCTCTTCCACGGCCGCGGCGGCACCGTGGCGCGCGGCGGCGGCCCCACCCACGACGCGATCCTCGCCCAGCCGCCGGGGACGCTCGACGGCGAGATCAAGGTGACCGAGCAGGGCGAGGTGATCTCCGACAAGTACCTGCTGCCGGAGCTGGCGCGGGAAAACCTCGAGCTCTCCCTCGGCGCGGCGCTGGAAGCGACGGTGCTGCACCGGCGCCCGCGGATCGACGCCTCGATCCTGGAGCGCTGGGGGAAGACGATGGACACGGTCGAACGGGCGGCGTTCCGGCGCTACCGCGGCCTGGTCGAGGACCCGCTGCTGCCGGACTACTTCCTCGCCTCGACCCCGGTCGAGCTGCTCGCCGAGCTGCACCTCGGGTCGCGGCCCTCGCGGCGGCCCGACTCGGGCGGCGGCATCGCCGGCCTGCGGGCGATCCCCTGGGTCTTCGGCTGGACCCAGAGCCGGCAGATCGTCCCCGGCTGGTTCGGCGTCGGCAGCGGCCTGGCGGCGGCCCGCGAGGCGGGCCTCGACGACGAGCTGGCGGCGATGGCGGGCGGCGAGCGCGGCGGCTGGCGCTTCTTCACCACCTTCCTCTCCAACGTCGAGATGACCCTCTTCAAGACCGATCTGGAGATCGCCTCCCACTACGTCGCCCGCCTCGTCCCCGAGGAGCTGACCGGACCGTGGCAGGCGATCCAGGCCGAGCACGAGCTGACCGTCCGCGAAGTCCTCCGCCTGGTCGGCGGCGAGGAGCTGCTCGCCTCGAACCCCGACCTCGCCCGCACCCTCCGCGTCCGCGACGACTACCTCGCCCCGCTCCACTACCTCCAGGTCAGCCTGCTGGAGCGCTGGCGCGAGGAGTCGGCGCAGGGCGAGGGCGCCCCGGACCTGGCGAGAGCGCTGCTCCTCACCGTGAACGGCATCGCCGCCGGCCTCCGCAACACCGGCTAGGCGAAGTAGCCGCCGGCGTCGTAGTCGGCGATCAGGCCGAGGTGGGTGGGCTCCCAGCCGAGCAGCTCGCGGGTCTTGGCGTTCGAGGTCGGGTTGTCGGCGGGGAGGGCGAAGGCGAGGAAGCGGAAGTAGTCCTCGGTCTCCTCCGCGGGAACGGGGCGGACCGGGAGGCCGGTGCCGCGGCCGATCGCCGCGGCGATCTCCTTGGTCTGGATGCCTTCCTCGCCGACGCCGTGGAGGACCGAGCCGGCGGGAGCCGACTCGACCGCGAGGCGGTAGAGGCGGGCGGCGTCGAGGGTGTGGACGGCGGGCAGGCGGTTGGTGCCCTCGCCGGGGTAGCCGGCGAAGCCCTTCTCGCGGGCGAAGCCGATCAGGATCGGGCCGAAGCCGTGCTCGTCGAGCTCGGCGCTGTGGACGAAAGGGGAGAGGCGGATGACGACCGAGCGGACCTCGCGGTCGGCGAGCGCCAGGGTGGCGTTCTCGACGTCGCCGCGATGGCCGCCGGGCGAGCGGTCGTCCTCGGTCCCGGGTCGGCCGCTGACCCCGGCCATCGCCAGCATCAGCGTGCCGCTGGTGTTGACGAAGGGTTTGTCGGTGCCGGCGAGGGCGTCGCCGAAGGCTTCGGTCGCGGCCAGGTCGGCGGCGATCGCGCCCTCCATGTCGGTCGCCATCAGGTCGTGTTTGAAGGCCAGGTGGATGACGCCGTCGGCCTCGCCCGCGGCCTCCTTCAGCCCGTCGAGGTCATCGAGGTCGCCGCGCCGGACCGCGGCGCCGGCCGCCTCCAGCTTGGCGGCGGACTCGTCGGAGCGGGCGAGGCCGACGACGTCGTGGCCCGCCCCGAGCAGCTCGGCGACGACGGGGCTGCCGATGTGGCCGGACGCGCCGGTGACGAAAACGCGCATTGGGGAACCTCCAAAGATCGGTTGGACATCCGGCCCGGTGCCTCGATGTCACTTGATGACATCACGGTAGCACCTCGATGTCACCAGGTGTCATCACTACAATCGGCACATGGCCAGATGGCAACCGGGCTCGCAGGGCAGGCTCGAAGAGGCGGCGATGGAGCTGTTCACCGAACGCGGCTTCGAGGCGACGACCGTCGCCGACATCGCCGCGCGGGCCGGCCTCACCAGACGCACCTTCTTCCGCTACTTCGCCGACAAGCGCGAGGTGCTCTTCTCCGGCACCAAGGTCCTCGAAGAGACGTTCGTCAAGGGCGTGCTCGAGGCGCCCGCCGCGGCGACGCCGCTGGAGGCCGTCGCCGCGGGCCTCGACGCGAGCGCCGCGATCTTCGAGGCGATCCCCGACCGGGCGGGCAGGCGGCAGGTGCTGCTGAGGGCCAACCCCGAGCTGCAGGAGCGCGAGCTGATCAAGATGGTGCGGCTCGGTGCCGCGGTCGCCGCGGCCCTGAAGGAGCGCGGGGTCGCCGAACCGGCCGCCGGCCTCGCCGCCGAGGCGGGGATGGCGGTGCTGCGCGTCGCCTTCGAACGCTGGGCCGAGGACCCCCACGGCCAGGACCTCCGCGCCCTGCTCCGAGAATCGTTGAGCGAGCTCAGATCGGTTGCCCAGGGCTAGTGACGCGAGCTACAATCTCCCCATGCACAACCCGCTTCGTTCCGAGGCGGATGTCTTTCGCCTCGTAATCGTCATCGGGGTCGCCGCGGCCCTCGTGGTCGGCCTGACGCTGATCACGAAGCCCGTCTACGGGATCCTGCTCGCCGCCCTGCTGATCGGGATCGGCGTCGGCGCCGCCCTGCGCGGCGCCCGCGGCGGCGAGCCGCGCAACGTGACGGCCCCTCACCTCGCCGACGACACCCGGCGGATCCTTGTCGTCGCCAACCAGACGGCGGCCGGCCGCGAGCTGTTGGAGGAGATCTCCAACCGCTGCCGCGGCCGCCGCTGCGAGGTGATGCTGGTCTCGCCCGCGCTGGTCGGCTCGCGCGCCGCCCACTGGGCGAGCGACGTCGACGAGGCGCTCGACCAGGCGCGCGAGCGGATGGCCCGCTCGGTGACGGCGCTGCGCGGGGTCGGGGTGGAGGTCCGGGCCGACGTCGGCGACTCCGACCCGAACATGGCGATCGAGGACGCGCTGCGCGTCTTCCCCGCCGACGAGATCGTGATCTCGACCCTGCCGCCCGACCAGTCGCGCTGGCTCGAGCACGAAGTGGTCGAGCGCACCCGCCGCGAGGTCGATCTGCCGATGACCCACGTCATCGTCGACCTCGAGGCCGAGCAGGCCGCCGCCGAGCCCGGCACCCGCGCCGCCTGAGCGCGGCGCGCCCCTAGCCGAGCAGCCCCTCCAGGTCGGCCACCTCGATCACCGTCGCCCGCTTCGGGAAGAAGCTCTCGGTGAGGAAGGCGTGCGTCTCGGGGTCGGGGTCGGCGGTCGCGTCGGCGAGGACGAAGAGCCGGTAGTCGCGGTCATGGGCGTCGAGGAGGGTCGAGATCATCACGCCGCTGGTGCTGATCCCGGCAAGTAGCAGGGTGTCGACGCCGCGCGCCCGCAGCTGCTGGTCGAGGTCGGTGGTGCCGAAGGCGCCGACCCGCGTCTTGCGGACGACGATGTCGCCGTCGGCCGGGGCCACCCGCGGGTCGATCTGGGTGGTCGGCTCGTCGGCGTGCATGAACTCGCGCGGCATCTGCCTGACCCGGGCCATCGGCGCGCCCGCGGGCATCGCCTCCATGTCCTCGTCGGTGAAGGCGACGCGGACGTAGCCGACCGTCATCCCGGCCGCGCGCGCCGCGGCGAGCGCGGCCTGTGCCCGCTCGATCAGCGCCTCGGGCTCGGGGACGCGTTCGACGATCCCCGGCTGGTAGTCCATCACCAGCAGGGCGGTGCGCCGCGGGTCGAGCTTCGGCATCTCGGCGGTGTCAGTCATCTGGGATCTCCTTCGGAGTCGGGGTGGGGACGGCGCGGGTCGCGGGACCCCCGCCGCGCTGCCAGGAGGCGGCCGCGGCGATCGTCGCCAGCGCGGCGGCGACGCCGAAGACGACGACGAGACCGTCGTGGAACGGCGCCGCGATCAGTTCGGGGAAGAAGTGCTTGCCGGTCAGCACCGTGCGGCTCGCCGCCGAGAGCGAGCCGAGCGCTCCTTCGACCGCGAGCAGGTGGTGGATCGGGTTGACGCCGAGGAAGGCGGCGAAGAGCGAGGAGACCGGCGGCAGCGAGGCGATGTTGCGGGCGACCGCCGGTTCGACTCCGTGCGCGCCGAGCCCCGCCGAGAGCGAGCTCCCCAGGGAGCTCGACAGGCCGCCGATCATCAGCGAGAAGAAGATGCCGATCGAGAGCGCCGTGCCGGTGTTCTGGAAGGTCGAGCGCATGCCCGAGGCGGCGCCGCGCTGCCCCGCCGGGACGCTGCCCATGATCGAGGAGGAGTTGGGCGAGCTGAACATGCCGACGCCGATCCCGTTGGCGAAGATCAGCGCGCCGAACGCCCAGTAGGGGAAGTCGACCGGCAGCAGCATCAGGCCGATGAAGCTGGCGCCGAAGACGAGCATCCCGCCGGTCGCCAGGCCGCGCGATCCCATGCGGTCGGAGAGGTTGCCGGAGATCGGCCCGGCGAGCAGGAAGGCGGCGCTCAGCGGCAGCAGGTAGATGCCCGCCCAGAGCGGCGTGTCGGTGTAGCTGTAGCCGTGCAGCGGCAGCCAGATTCCCTGCAGCCAGATCACCAGGATCAGCTGCAGGCCGCCGCGGGCGACGGCGGCGAGGAAGCCCGCCGCGCTCCCCGCGGTGAAGGCGCGGATCTTGAACAGGCCGAGCTGGAACATCGGTTCGGCGACCCGCGTCTCGATCACGGCGAAGGCGGCTAGCAGGGCCGCGCCGCCGAGGATCGTCGCCACCACCAGCGGGTCGGTCCAGCCCATCGCGTGGCCGCCGTAGGGCTGGATGCCGTAGGTGACGCCGACCAGGATCGCGCCGAGCCCCACCGCGAAGGTGACGTTCCCCCACCAGTCGACCTTGCCGCCGCCGCGGGCGCTGGTCTCGCGCAGCTTCCAGTAGGCCCAGAGCGTGCCGAAGACGCCGACCGGGACGTTGACCCAGAAGACCGCGCGCCAGTCGATCGCGGCGAGCAGGCCGCCGGCGACGAGGCCGAGGAACTGGCCCGCGATCCCCGCCACCTGGTTGGTGCCGAGGGCGAAGCCGCGCTGCTCGGGCGGGAAGGCGTCGGTGAGGATCGCCGCCGAGTTGGCGGTCAGCATCGAGCCGCCGAGCGCCTGCAGCAGGCGCCAGCCGATCAGCCAGAGCGCCCCGCTCTTGCCGAGGAAGGGGTCGAAGGAGAGCAGGATCGAGGCGGCGGTGAAGACGACGAATCCGGCGTTGTAGATCCGCACCCGCCCGTACATGTCGCCCATCCGGCCGACGCTGACCACCAACACCGCCTGCACCAGCCGGTAGCCCATGATCATCCACAGCAGGTAGACGATGTTTTCCGGCGCCAGCGGGTCGAGGTGGATGCCGCGGAAGATCGCCGGCATCGCGATCAGGACGATCGAGCCGTCGAGCGTCGACATGAAGACGGCGGCGGTCGTGTTGGCGAGCGCCGTCCACTTGTAGCCCTCCTCGGCGGGCCGGGCGTCGGCGGTGCGGGCGGGGGTCAAATGCTCTGGGCGAGGCGCTCGACCAACGGCGCCGCGGCCCGCAGCCGCTCCAGCTCCGCGGCGCTGAACTCGGCGTCGAGGGCGGCGGCCAGCCGTCGGGTCCGGGCGTTGCGGCGGCCGCGCAGGGTGGCGAGGCCGGCCTCGGTGGGGGAGAGGATCTGGCGCCGGCCGTCCTCGGGGTCGGCGGCCCGGCGGACCAGCCCGCGCGCCTCGAGCGCGGCAGTCGTCGCGCCCATCGACTGCGGTGAGATCTGCTCGCGCTTGGCGAGCTCCGAGGAGGTCGCCGGGCCGTAGCGGTCGAGCCGGGCGAGGGCCGAGGCCTCGGGCAGCGTCAGTTCGTCCTCGACCGGCACCTGGCGCAGCCGCCGCAGCAGCAGCCCGATCCCGATCCGCAGCTCGTTCGCGAGCGCCTCGCCAGCCTTGCTCGGAGCGGTCTCCGTCGCGTGCATAAGCTAAGCCTAGCCTAATAAGCCTAGGCTTAGCTTCATGGTGCGCGTCGACTTTCGGTCCCCTGGGGACCGAAACCAAACACGGAGCTTTCTGAGCGGTCGGGCCGCGCGACCGTTCAGCTAAGGGTTCTAAGGGTTGAGCTTTTCCTGCCAGTCGCGGGGGACCGCGCCCTGCGGGCCGGGGACGCCTTGGCCGAGCGGGTGGGCCTCCGGCGGCGCCAGCGGCGGGCCTTCGACGAACTGGCCGGTGCGGTAGTCGTAGAACCAATCCTCGCCCGGCTCGAAGCTGCGGATCACCGGGTGGCCGGTCGACTCCGCGTGCTTGGTGGCGTGCTGGTTGGGCGAGTTGTCGCAGCAGCCGATGTGGCCGCAGGCGGCGCAGCGACGCAGGTGCAGCCACCAGTCGCCGGCGGCCAGGCACTCGACGCAGCCGTCGCCGCTCGGCGGGACCGTCTCGTCGATGTCCCTGGTTCGATCGTCGCCATGGGTCGAGCCTACCCTCGCCCACCGTCGGCGTTCGCAGTTTCGCCCGGATAGCGAGCGGAACTGCGAACGCGTCGGGGGTATGCGATCTTGCGGCGCATGCCGACGATCGAGACGCCCGCGGGGATCTCCCTCGCCTGCGAGACCTATGGCTCGCCCTCCGACCCGCCGCTGCTGCTGGTGATGGGCTACGCGGGTCAGCTGATCCATTGGCCGCGCGGGTTCAGTGAGGCGCTCGCCGCCGGCGGGCGATACGTGGTCGCCTTCGACAACCGTGACGCAGGGCTCTCCACCAAGTTCGACGGGGTGACCGTCGACATGGAATCGCTGGTCGCCGCCGCCCAGGCGGGCGAAGCCGAGCGGGTGCGGGAGATCGCCGCCTACACGCTGAGCGACCTGGCCGACGACTGCGTCGGCGTCCTCGACGGCCTCGGGATCGAGCGCGCCCACGTGCTCGGTGCCTCGATGGGCGGGATGATCGCCCAGCAGATGGCGATCGAGCACCCCGAGCGGCTGCTCTCGCTGACCTCGATGATGTCGACGACGGGGGAGCCGGAGTACGACCGGCCGACCGACGAGGCGCTGACCGCGCTGCTCCTGCCCTCGCCGCCGGAGCGCGGCGCCTACGTCCAGACCTCCGCCGACAAGGCCGCGGTCTGGTCCTCGAAGCGCCACTACGACCGCGCCCGCGCCGAAGCCGCCGCCGCCGATGCCTTCGACCGCGGCTTCTACCCCGAGGGCGTCCCCCGCCAGCTCGCCGCGATCCTGGCGACCGGCCCGCGCGCCGAGGGCCTCGCCGCCCTCGCCGTCCCGACCCTGGTGATCCACGGCCTCGACGACACCCTGATCCCGCCGCCCGGCGGCGAACGCACCGCCGAACTCGTCCCCGGCGCCCGCCTGCTGCTGGTCGAGGACATGGGGCACGACCGCCCCGAAGAGCTCTGGCCGCTCCTGACGGAGGCGATCCTCGAGTTCACCGGGGCGATCGCGCTCGACAGCTAGACCGATGTCGGCCGCTCGCTAAGGTCTTAGGCGTCCCTAATCCGCAATTTGAGGAATCCACCATCGCCACCACGCCCCCCAAAAAAGGCCGCCCCGACCGCCCGCTCCTGACCGGGCGCGTGGAAGCGGTCGAACCGCTCACCCCGACCCTCACCCGGATCGTCTTCGGCGGCGAGGGCCTGCGCGGCTTCGCCGCGGGCGAGTTCACCGACCACTACGTGAAGCTGCAGTTCCCGCGCGCGGGCGCGCCGGAGGACGAGCGGCCGAAGGTCCGCACCTACACGGTGCGCGAGTGGGACGCCGAGCGACTGCTGCTGACGATCGACTTCGTCGTCCACGGCGACGAGGGGATCGCCGGGCCGTGGGCGGCGGCGGCGCAGGTCGGCGACACGCTCGGCCTGCGCGGCCCGGGCGGCGCCTACGCGCCCGACCCCGCCGCCGACTGGCACCTGATGGCGGGGGACACCAGCGTCATCCCGGCGATCTCGGCCTCGCTGGCGCGGGTCCCGGCCGGCGTCCCGGTCCGCGTCTTCGTCCAGGTCCACGACGTCGCCGAGCAGGTCGAGCTCGGCTCGCCCGGCGAGCTCGAGGTCCACTGGCTGTACGGCGATTCCGACGAGCAGGTCGCCGAGGCGCTCGCCGCGCTCGACTTCCCCGCCGGCACGCCCCAGGTCTTCCTCCACGGCGAGGCCACCTCGGTCCGCCTCGCCCGCCGCCACCTGGTCGTCGACCGCGGCCTCCCCGCCGCCGCCCTCTCGGCCTCCGGCTACTGGAAACGCAGGCTCACCGACGAAGGCTGGCGCGAGGCCAAACGCGAGTGGAACGCCCAGGTCGAGGCCGAAGCCGCCGACGCTCTGCCGCACGCCGCGGCCGACGGGCCGAAAACCTGACGGATAGCCCGGTTTTCGGCCCGTCGGCAGGGGCGGCGCGCGGAACTGTGTCTATTCGGCGATCGGGGCCAGGGAGTTGCCCGGTTCGATGTCGGCGCAGTCCTGTGGCGCCGGGAGGCCGAGGAACCGGTTGTTCATCCAGGTCATCGCTTCGGCGATCCAGGGGACGGCGGTGCCGATGTGGCCCAGCTCGTACTGGGTGTAGTCGACCTTGTCGCCGCGTTCGCAGTACTCGCGGGCCAGGCTGCGGACGTCGCCCGCGATCATCACGCCGTCGCCCTCGCCGATCCCCGGCTTGTCGCCCGCGGTGCCTTCCAGCTCGCCGAGCGCGCCCTGGGAGATCTGCAGCGGCGTCGTCGGCGTGCCGCCCGTCCCCATGATCAGCTGGTTGACGGTGTGGACGTAGATCGGGATCGACTCCGGCGTCGCGTATTCCGGCTTCGCCAGTTCCGCCCAGGTCAGGCCCGGGTACTGGCCGAGCACTTCGGCGATCGAGGCCTTTTCCATCTTGGCGTAGATCTGCTTGCCATATTCGCTCAGGTAGGGGGTGAGGTCGATGTGGAAGGCGCGCGAGACGCCGATGATCGCCATCGGCATCACCCCGGCCCAGCTGAGGCTGCCGTCGACGTAGTGCAGGTTGTGGGCCGGGTCGACGAGGACGCCGCCCATCGTCGCGCCGACCAGCTTGCTGTTGATCGTGGGCGCATAGGTCGGCGCCAGCTCGGCCGCCCACTCGGTCGCGATGGCGCCGCCGGAGTAGCCGATCAGGGCGATCTTCATCGCCCCGGAGAGGCCGGTTGCCGACGAGGAGAGCGCCGCCTTCAGCCCGTCGAGGGTGTTGGTGCCGTACTCGCGCCCGGCGGCGAAGTCGGCGGTCTCGCCCTCGGTGTCGGTGATCACGACGGTGCGGTCGGCCAGCAGCGAGGGCGCGATCAGCGCCGACTCGACCTGGGGGATCGCGCCGCCGAGGCTGAGCCCGCCGGAGATCGCGTAGGACGGCTCGTCGACCGGGTTCAGCGAGTCGTAGAAGGACTGGTAGGAGACGACCTGCGGAGTGCCGATGGTGATCAGCGGTTTCAGCACCGAGGTCACGTTGACGGTCGGTTCGCCGAGCTCGTTCTGGGCCCGGTAGAGCAGCTGGATCGCCGTCACCGGGGTCGGCAGCCCGATCACGTGATAGCTCAGCGTCCGCGTTTTCAGCACCGTGCCGGGAGCGATTTCGCTCAGCGGCCTGGCGCCGGTGTACTGGTAGAAGGGGTCTTCTTCAGGGGTCGGTGGGGCCGCCTGTGCCAGCGGCGCCACCACCATCAGGGCCGCCGCGAGCAGCAGCAGGCCGCACGCCATGCGTCGCAAAATGCCGGTCATCGTCTCGCCTCCCAGTCAAGAGTTCTGCCGATCAGGGATTAACCGGGGCGGAGGGTAGCCAAACCTCTCCCATTTAGTCAAGAACTTTAGAGTTTGTTGGCGGAGGCGGCCGGAGGCCGGACCGGTGCGCTTGCCGCGCCCGTCCGATCCCTATCGTGGCGGCGGTGGACGGCCAAGGGGACTTCGAGGAGATGTACCGGGCGGCCGGGGACGACCTCGGTTCGCTGCCGTGGGCGAACCTCGAGCCGTTCCCGGCCCTGGTCGAGTGGCTCGACGGCGAGCCGGCCGCGCCCGGCGGCCGGGCACTGGTGATCGGCTGCGGCTACGGCGATGACGCCGAGGAGCTGGCCCGCCGCGGCTTCGAGGTCGCCGCCTTCGACTTCGCCCCGACCGCGATCGCCCGCGCCCGCGAGCGCTTCCCGGCGAGCGCCGTCGACTACCGCGTCGCCGACCTCTTCGACCTGCCCGCCGAGTGGGCCGGCGCCTTCGACCTGGTGGTCGAGATCCGCACCCTGCAGTCGCTGCCGATCGAGGACCGCGCCCCGGCCCCGGCCGCGATCGCCGCGACGCTCGCCCCCGGCGGCCTGCTCTGGCTCTTCGCCCTCGCCCGCGACGAGCGCGTCCCGGGCGGCACCCGTCCCTGGTCGCTGGTGCCGGCTGAGCTGGCACGACTGGAAGAGGCGGGCCTGGAGTGGCAGTGGCGCCGCGACGACCCGCTCGCCGAAGGCCACTACGACGTGACCGGCCTCCTGCGCCGCCCGCCCGCCTAGGCGCCTGATCCGGCGGCCGGGTTCGGGGCCGCAGGCTTCGCGGCCGCCGCGCCCGTCCGAGTTGCGTCCCGGGCGTCTCGTGGCGGCCCGGGCAGGCTGTGGCCGCCACGAGACGCCCGGGACGTGAGGCTTCCGCAGGGAAGTCCACACGGACGTGGGAGAGATGCCGGGAACGTCACCCTTCCCCATGCGTCCCGTGACGGGATCGGGGCCGGCCCGGGGTGAGTTCGCACTTTCGCTCGCCATGCGAGCAGAACTGCGAACTCACCCGGAGGGGGTATGAGGAGGACGCGAGGAAGCGTGGACTTCCCCCGCTCCTCGTCACGGATCCCGGGAGTTCGTGACGGATCTCGCACCTCTCCCCGACACCCGGCCTTCTCGGTGGCGGCCACAGCCTGCCCGGGCCGCCACCGAGAAGGCCGGGTCCCTTTCACCTCTGGGCGCCAGCTCCCCATTCGGGCGCCAGCTTCAGCGCCCCGAGCCCCGAATCAACCCCCTAGGTCAGTTCGAAGATGACGTGGACGGTCGCCTTGACGGTCGAGGTGCCGGGCTTGGTCGGTGGCGTCGGCGTCGACTTGGTGGCGCCGACCGACGCCGTTTCCTCGCTCACGACGGGGACGATTTCGGCGCCTTCGCCTTCTTCGATCGTGATCGCCGGGCCGAGCGTCTCGCCGGCCTGCCTGGCCAGGATCGTCGCCCGTTCCTTGGCCTTGGTGAAGGCGGCGGCGAGCGCCTTGCCGAACGCTTCTTCCTGGTTGCCGACGCTGAAGCTCGGGCCGCTGACCCCGGTCGCCCCGGCGGCGATGCCCTTGCTGATCAGTTCGCCCGCCTTCGCCGGCTCGTGCAGGGTGACCTGGATCCCCTCGGTGGCGCGGTAGACGGTCACCTTGCCCTTCTTCACCGGCCGCACTTCGATCCGGCCGGTGCGGATGTCGCCTTCGCCGACCCCGGGGAAGGCCTTGACCGTGGCGATCACCTTGCGCAGGGATTTGGCCGTCGCCTGCAGTGCGGCGGAGCGCGTCTTCCGTTCGCGCTTGACCCCGAAGCCGATCGTCGCGGTGTCGTTCGGCACCTTGACCGTCGCCTTCGCGGTGACCGCGACGGTGCGGCCGGTGGCGGCGCCGGCGGTGGCGGGGAGGAGGAGGGCGCCCACGGCGAGAAGCGCGGCGAGGGCGAGGGTTGACTTGCGGAACGGGCTCATGGCTCTCATGTCCTTTACTACGTCCGACTTACGGTTTGATCACGATCTTGCCCAGAACGTCGCCCTCGGCGAGCGCCCGGATCCCCTCGGCGACGTCGGCGAGCGCCAGTTCCCTGTCGATCCGCGGCCGGATGCCGCTGATGTCGATGAAGGAGACGAGTCGCGCCAGCTCCTCCAGCGTCCCCATCGTCGAGCCGACCACCTCGAGCTCTTTGAAGAAGACGCGGTTGAGTTCGGCCGACGGATCGGGCCCGCTGGTCGAGCCGGCGACGACGATCCGCCCGCCCGGCTTCAGCGAGCGCAGCGAGTGTCCCCAGGTCGCCTTGCCGACCGTCTCCAGCACGACGTCGACTTTCTCCGGCAGCCGCGCGCCGGACTCGAACGCCGCGTGGGCGCCGCACTCGAGCGCGAAGTCGCGCTTGCGCTCCTCGCGGCTGGTCGCCCAGACGCGGAAGCCGGCGGCGCGGCCGAGCTCGATCGCGGCGCTGGCGACGCCGCCGCCGGCTCCCTGGATCAGCACCGTCTGGCCGGGTTTGAGGCCGGAGCGGTCGAAGAGCATCCGGTAGGCGGTCAGCCACGCGGTCGGCAGGCAGCAGGCTTCCTCGAAGCTGAGCGAGGGAGGCTTCGGCACCAGGTTGCGGCGCGGCACCGCGACCCGCTCGGCCAGCGTGCCGGGGTGCAGCTCGGAGAGCAGAGTCCGCCCGGGGTCGACGATTTCGCCGCCGGGGAAGTCGGGGTCGCCGATCACCGCGTGGACGATCACCTCGTCGCCCTTCTCGTCGATCCCGGCCGCGTCGCAGCCGATGATCATCGGCAGGCGCTCCGCCGGCAGCCCGACCCCGCGCAAAGACCAGACGTCGTGGTGGTTCAGCGAGACCGCCTTGACCTCGACCAACGCCCAGCCGTCTGGCACGTCGGGCTCGGCGACCTGCCCAACCTCGAGGGCCGAGAGCGGGTCCTCCAGCGATGCGGCGACGGCGCGGGCGGCGAGCACAGACTGAAAGTTATCTGTCAGGGACATGTGACGCCCGTCACCGAGTGAGCGCGGTCACAAACGCCTGTTCGCTTCCTGCCGATACTTGTATACAAGCCGCAAGCAACACGGAAGAGACGCATCATGAAGAAGACCTGGAACGTGACCCTTTACCGCGACGGCAAGCCCGTCAGCGAGCAGCGAGGTGTCAGCGAGAGCGACGCCGTCGCCCAGATCTACCTCCTCTCGCGCACGACCGCCCCGGTCGAGGCCGTCGAAGAGAACCGCCTCGCGCCGCGCGACATGGACACGCGCGAACTGGCCCTCGCCGCCGCCGCGTAATAAGACCCCCCGAACGCAGTAGCCGAGCCCGCGCCCTAGGAGGCGGCGGGCTCGGTGGCGCCGCGCTTGGCCTGCTCGGCCAGCGCCCGCTCGACCGAATCGACGTCGCGCACCGCGCCGGTGTCGGCCGAGGTCGCCATCGCCGCGTAGGCGCGCAGGGCGGGCGAGACGACCCGCTCGCGCGCCACCGGCACGTAGCCCCGCCCGGCCAGCAGCGCCTCGCGGCGCTCCGCCAGCGTCGCCTCGGCGACCTCCAGCTCGATCGAGCGACTGGGGATGTCGATCGCGATCGTGTCGCCGTCCTCGACCAGGGCGATCGCGCCGCCCGAGGCCGCCTCCGGCGAGACGTGACCGATCGAGAGCCCCGAGGTGCCGCCGCTGAAGCGGCCGTCGGTGAGCAGCGCGCACTTCTTGCCCAGCCCGAGCCCCTTCAGGTAGGAGGTCGGGTAGAGCATCTCCTGCATCCCCGGCCCGCCTTTCGGCCCCTCGTAGCGGATCACGACCACGTCGCCCTCCGCGATGCGGCCGCCGAGGATCGCCTCGACCGCCTCGTCCTGGGACTCCAGCACGCGCGCCGGGCCGCGGAAGGTGAGGATCGACTCGTCGACGCCGGCGGTCTTCACCACGCAGCCGCGCTCGGCGAGGTTGCCGTAGAGGATTGCCAGGCCGCCGTCGGCCGAGTAGGCATGGGCGAGGTCGCGGATGCAGCCGCCCTCGGCATCGAGGTCGAGCGACTCCCAGCGCTCCGACTGCGAGAACGCGGTGGCGGAGCGGACGCAGCCGGGGGCGGCGTGGAAGAGCTTCACGGCGGTGTCGGAGGCGTCGCCGCCGCGCACGTCCCAGTCGCGCAGCCAGCTCTCCAGCGAGTCGGCGTGCACCGTGTGGACGCCCTCGTTGAGCAGGCCGCCGCGGTGCAGCTCGCCGAGGATCGCCGGGATGCCGCCCGCGCGGTGGACGTCCTCGACCAGGTAGTCGCCGCTGGGGGCGACCTTGCAGATGTTGGGGACGCGGCGCGAGAGCTCGTCGATGTCGGCCATCGTGAACTCGACCTCGGCCTCCTGGGCGGCGGCCAGCAGGTGGAGCACGGTGTTGGTCGAGCCGCCCATCGCGATGTCCAACGTCATCGCGTTCTCGAACGCCTCGCGGGTGGCGACGGCGCGGGGCAGCACGCTCGCGTCGTCTTCGTCGTACCAGCGGGTGCAGAGGGAGACGACGGTGCGGCCGGCGTCTTCGTAGAGCTCCTTGCGCGCGGTGTGGGTGGCGAGCGTGGTGCCGTTGCCGGGCAGCGCCAGGCCGAGCGCCTCGGTCAGGCAGTTCATCGAGTTGGCGGTGAACATGCCGGAGCAGGAGCCGCAGGTCGGGCAGGCCGCCTCCTCGATGCGGGCGATGTCGTCGTCGGAGACCTCGGTGGCGACCGCGTCGGCGATCGCCGAGATGAGATTCACGCGCTTGCGCACGGTGCCGTCCTCGAGCACCGCGGTGCCGCCCTCCATCGGCCCGCCGGAGACGAACACCGTCGGGATATCGAGGCGGAGCGCCGCGTTCAGCATCCCCGGCGTGATCTTGTCGCAGTTGGAGATGCAGACGAGGGCGTCGGCGCAGTGGGCGTTGACCATGTACTCGACCGCGTCGGAGATCAGGTCGCGCGAGGGCAGCGAGTAGAGCATCCCGTCGTGGCCCATCGCGATCCCGTCGTCGACCGCGATCGTGTTGAACTCGCGCGCCACGCCGCCCGCGGCCTTGACCGCTTCGGCGACGACCTCGCCGACCGGCTGCAGGTGGGTGTGGCCGGGGACGAACTGGGTGAAGGAGTTGGCGATCGCGACGATCGGCTTGCCGAAGTCCTCGCGCTCGACGCCGGTGGCGCGCAGCAGCGCGCGGGCGCCGGCCATGTTGCGGCCATGGGTGACGGTGTGGGACCTCAGTTCGGGCATCGGGTGCTCCTGGTGCGGCGTTTAGACGTTGGGTCGATCTGAAAACGGTACCGGTCGCGGGGTGCGCGGCGGGGTTCATGGCCGTGGCGCCCGTCCGAGGTGCGTCCCGGGCGTCTCGTGGCGGCCCGGGCAGGCTGTGGCCGCCACGAGACGCCCGGGACGTGAGGGTCTCGCAGGGAAGTCCACACAGGCGTGGGAGAGATGTCGAGGACGTCACAGATCCTCATGCCTCCCGTGACGGGATCGGGGCCGCACCCGGGTGAGTTCGCACTTTCGCTCGCCATGCGAGCAGAACTGCGAACTCACCAGGGGGAGGCATGAGGAAGACGGGAGGAAGCGTGGACTTCCCCCGCTCCTCGTCACCGATCCCGGGAGTTCGTGACGGATCTCGCACCTCTCCCCGACACCCGGCCTTCTCGGTGGCGGCCACAGCCTGCCCGGGCCGCCACCGAGAAGGCCGCGTCCCTTGTCCGTCCCTTTGAGCTCCCCCGGCTCCGGGCGCCAGCTTCAGCGGCCGCCCAACCCCAACCCCCGCCGCCCAACCCAGGCCGGTGGAATCAGCCCAGCGCCGCGGCGAGTGCCTGCCAGTCGGCAGCCGGGATGCCCGTGCCGCCGAGCGGCTGGAAGCAGACGTGGTCGGCGCCCGCCTCGCGGTGCTCCTGGGCGGCCGCGGCGACGTCGGCGGCGCTGCCGTGCGGGATCACGTGGTCGATCAGGCGGTCGCTGCCGCCGTCCTCGATGTCGGCCCGCTCGAAGCCATGCTCGAGCAGGGCGTTGGTGTAGTTGGAGAGGCCGAGGTAGAACTGTGCGTACTCGCGGGCGGTGGCGCGGCCGCGCTCGACGTCCTCGTCGATCACGCAGGCGAGCTCCGGGATCAGCAGGGCGTCGGGGCCGATCTGGGAGCGCGCCCAGCGGGTGTGGTCGACCGAGGTGAAGTAGGGGATCGTGCCGAGGCTGCGGCGCGCGCACATCGCCAGCATCTTCGGGGCGAGCGCGGCGATGATGCGGCGGTCCTCGGGGAGGTCGGCGTCGGCCTCGTCGAGCCCGTCGAGGAACTTTTCCAGCGCCGTCAGCGGGCGCTTGTAGTCGCTGGTCGCCTCCGGGTGGCCCACCCCGATGCCGACGCAGACGCGACCCGGGAAGTCGGCCTCCAGCTCGGCGAATTCGCGCGCCAGGTCGGCCGGGTCGTAGGCCCAGATGTTGACGATCGAGGTGCCGATCGTGAGCCGGTCGGAGCCCTCCAGCAGGCCGCGCACCTGGGACAGCCGCGGCGAGCCGCCGAGCCAGAAGGTGCCGAAGCCGGCCTCCTCGACGAAGGCCGCCGCCTCCGCGCCGTTCCCCTCGCCGATCCGCCGGAACGAGGCCCAGACCCCGTGGTCGCCGAAGTCCATGGTCCCAGCTTAGGGAGGTCCGGTCGCCGGCTTTTTGGACCGTCGCCGGCGTGTGCTTCAATCGTCGGACCAGAGAAAGGAGGTGGTCCTAATTTTGAGTCACATGCTTCGAGGGACTCTGGAGGTGCAGGGCCGCTAGGCGCCGCACTGGTTCGGGCGCCCGGTGGAATCCAACCCGGGCACCGGCGTGCGCGTGGAGGTCGGGCTTTGTCCCACTCGACCGCGGTGTCATGCGCGCGTTCGCTTGCACCAGCCTGAGAGGGCCGTCCTTCGGGGCGGCCCTCTTTTTGTCCGCTAGGCGTCGTATTCGGCCAGCTCGACGAAGTAGTCGAGCGCCTCGGGGTTCGCCAGCGAGTCGCGGCTGACGACCTTGGCGGGGTCGGCGCCGGAGAGGATCCGCTTGACCGGGACCTCGGTGACCTTGCCGGAGAGGGTGCGGGGGACGGCGGCGATCGCGTGGACCTCGTCCGGGACATGGCGGGGCGAGCAGCGTTCGCGGACCCGGCGGGCCAGGGTCTTCTTCAGCTCGTCGTCGAGGGAGGCGCCGTCGCGGAGGACGACGAAGAGTTCGATCCAGCCGTCGGTGCCCTCGCGGGGGAGGTCGACGACGAGGGCGTCGACGATCTCCTCGGAGTCGAGGACGGCGCGGTAGATCTCGGCGGTGCCGATGCGGATGCCGCCGCGGTTGATGGTCGAGTCGCTGCGGCCGTGGATGATCGCCGTCCCGCGCCCGGTGATCTCGATCCAGTCGCCGTGGCGCCAGGTGCCGGGGAACATCTCGAAATAGGACTCGACCAGCCGCGAGCCGTCCTCGTCGCCCCAGAGGAAGAGCGGCATCGAGGGCATCGGGCGGGTGATGACCAGCTCGCCGACCTCGTCGATCAGCGGCCTGCCCTCCGGGTCCCAGGACTCGACCGCGGCGCCGAGCGCGCGCGCCTGCAGCTCGCCCCGGTAGACCGGCAGCGTCGGCACCCCGCCGACGAAGGCGGTGCAGAGGTCGGTCCCGCCCGAGGTGGAGAAGAGCCAGACGTGGTCGCCGAGCTGCTCGTAGATCCAGTCGAAGCCCTCCGGCGCCAGCGGCGAGCCGGTCGAGCCGACCGAGCGCAGGCGGGAGAGGTCGCGTCCCGCCGCCGGCTCCTCGCCCGCCTTCATGCAGGCGGAGATGTAGGCGGCGGAGGTGCCGAACATCGTGATCCCGGCCTGCTCGGCGAGGTCCCAGAGGACGCCCATGTCGGGGAAGCCCGGGTTGCCGTCGTAGAGGACGATCGCCGCTTCGGTCAGCAGGCCGGCGACGATGAAGTTCCACATCATCCAGCCGGTGGTGGTGAACCAGAAGAGGCGGTCGCCGGGCTTCGCGTCGGCGTGCAGGTTCAGCATCTTCAGGTGCTCGAGCAGGATGCCGCCCTGGCCCTGGACGATCGCCTTCGGCAGGCCGGTCGTGCCGGAGGAGTAGAGGACCCAGAGGGGGTGGTCGAAGGGGACGCGCTCGAAGGCGAGCTCGGCGCCCGCGCCGGAGAGGAGCAGATCGTCCCAGCGGATCACGCTCTCGAGGGCGGCCTTGCCGGAGGTGGCGGTCGCCGCCTTGTCGAGGTAGGGGAGGAGCACCGTGCGCTCGAGGCTCGGCATCGCCTCCTGCAGTCTGCGCACGACCGGGGTGCGGTCGAAGTCCTTGCCGCCGTAGCGGTAGCCGTCGACCGCGATCAGCACCTTGGGCTCGATCTGGGCGAAGCGGTCGATCAGCGAGCCGGCGCCGAAGTCGGGCGAGGCACTCGACCAGATCGCGCCGATCGAGGCGACCGCGAGGAAGGCGATCGCCGCCTCGGCGAGGTTCGGCAGGTAGGCGACGACGCGGTCGCCCTGCCCGACCCCGAGCCCGCGCAGCCCGGCCGCGCAGGCGGCGACCTTCGCGCGCAGCTCGCCCCAGGTGATCTCCTCCAGCTCGCGCAGCTCGGAGGCGTGGAGGATCGCGACCGCCTCGTCGTCCTTGCCGGCGAAGGCGCGCTCGGCGTAGTTCAGGCGCAGGCCGGGGAACCACTCCGCGCCCGGCATCTGCTCCACCGCCAGCGCCGGGCCACGCTCACCGTCGAACTCCACCTCGAAGTGGTCGAGGATCGAGTCCCAGAAGGCGCCGAGCTCCGCCACCGACCACTTCCACAGCTCCGGGTAGGCGGCGACGTCGACGCCGCGCTCGGCGCGCAGCCAGTCGATGTAGGCGGTCAGGTTGGAGGCCTCGACCGCCGCCGCGGTGGGGCGCCAGAGAATCTCGTGGGACTCCTCCATGGGCGGGCAGCTTACGCGGGCCTCGCCGATCTCGGCGGCGATGTCTGGGCTTCCCGAGGGGTCCTCGCCGGTACCACGCCACGAACGCTTCCATCTATATAAAGTCAGCCGAGCATTTGGTGACGCTCATGGCAATTCGGCGGTGTTGACGGTGGCCTCGATCAAGGAATCAGGGGGTCGGCAGCGTCGGGATCGCCGGCAGGAGGTGGTCGAGGCGGCCGTGCGCGTCTTTCAGAAAAAGGGTTACGCGTCGGCGTCGATCCAGGACGTGGCCGCCGAGGTCGGCGTCCTCAAGGGCAGCCTCTACCACTACATCGACTCCAAGGAAGACCTGCTGGCGCGGATCTTCGAGGACTCGGCCGGCCACTTCGTCGAGATGATGGACGAGGCGAGCGCGCTCGACGCGCCGCCGCTCGAGCGCCTGCGCAGCTTCGCCCACGCCTGCTCGCTCTGGTACCTGCAGAACATCGAGCGGGTGGCGATCTACGCGACCGAGTGGAAGCACCTGACCGGCAAACGGCGCAAGGTCGTGATGGGGATCCGCGAAGACTACGAGCAGCGGCTGGGCAACCTGATCGGGCAGGTGAAGGAGGCGGGCGACGCGTCCCCCGATCTCGACGTCAACTTCGCCACCTATTACATCTTCGGCGCGCTGAACGGGCTGCCGGACTGGTACCGGCGGCGTGGCGCGGACTCGGCCGAGCGAATCGCCGACTGCTACGCCGAGTTGATCGTCGCGACCGTCGTCGGCGCCCAGCGCGCCCCGGCGGGCGACCCGACGGCCTAGGCGGGCGGTTCCGCGGGGGTGGCGGGCGGGGACGGGTGCCCGCGGCGCGGGGTCCGGGACGGGGTGCTTCGGAGCCGCCGCGGCCGTCCGAGGTACGTCCCGGGCGTCTCGTGGCGGCCCGGGCAGGCTGCCCGCCTGCCACGAGACGCCCGGGACGTGAGGCTTCCGCAGGGAAGTCCACACGGACGTGGGAGAGATGCCGGGAACGTCACAGATCCTCATGCCTCCCGTGACGGGATCGGGGCCCCACCCGGGTGAGTTCGCACTTTCCTTCGCTATGCGGGCAGAACTGCGAACTCACCAGGGGGAGGCATGAGGAAGACCGGACGAACCGTGGACTTCTCCCGCCCCTCGTTACGGATCCAAGGACTTCGTGCCCGATCACGCGCCTTCGTGCCCGGACACGCGCATCTCTGCGCCCGGGGCACGCCCGGGTCCTCGCCTCTCCCCACATCCCCGGCCTTCTCGGTGGCGGCCACAGCCTGCCCGGGCCGCCACCGAGAAGGCCGCGTCCCTTTCCCGTCCCTTTCAGCTCTTCCACCTCCGGGCGCCAGCTTCCCCGGCCCGAGCCCCAACCCCGCCCGCCGGTGACCCCGACGCCGTGGAGTCGACGATCTAGCTTCGCTCCGCTTTTTCGAGGCTCTTGGAGGCGATCCGCCAGCGGCGTTGCAGGCGGCCTTCGATCGAGCTGGCGGCGCAGCCCGCGGTGCCCGCGCATTCGCCCCAGAGGTTGGCGGCGCGGAGGTACTGGTTGAAGGCGTCCTCGGCCTCGCTTGCGGCGCCGTCGACGCAGCTGAGCCCGAGCTTCTTCACCGGCACCGCCTCGTAGGCGTCGCGGATCGCCTTCACCCGGACCACGTATTCGGAGTAGTTGAGGCCCGCGAGGAGGGCCTGACGGAGGTCGTCCATGCGGTCGACGAAGTCGCCGAGCCGGGCCTCGCAGCCGCCGGGCCTCGCGGACGCCTTCGCTTCGCCGCCGGTTTGCGCCTTGATCACGGCGCCGCCGCCGGCGGGCGAGGTGGTGACGTCGCTCGACCCCGCGCTGCTCGATCCACCGCCCCCGCAGGCGGTGAGCAGGAGAACGACCGCCAACAGCGGCGCGGTGCGGTACAAACCGCGGCGATGTCGAAACGCAGGGGTATCCGCGCGGCGCTCGCCGTCGCCCTGCTCGTCTTGGCGGCGCTCGCCCCGTCGGCGCGGGCCGCCACGTCGCTGCCCGGGTCGGGCCGCGTGCTGGTCGTCGGCGACAGCCTCGAGGAACTGACCTCGCCCTACCTGGAAGGCCTGCTCCCCGGCGTGCCGATCACCGTCGACGCCGTCGGCGGCTCCAACAGCTTCCAGATCTTCGACCTGTTCCAAGAAAGCTACGAACCCTCCGACTCGGTGATCGTGTTCGACGCGGGGACCAACGACGACCCCGAATATCCCCAGATCTTGGCGGAAAATCTCGCCAAGGTCGCGGAAGTGGTCGGCGAACGGTGCATGGTCGTGCCGACGATCCACGGCTTCACCGTCAACGGCGTCGACAACGCGGGCAAGAACCGGGTTGTGGCCGAATTCGCCGCCGCGCGGCCGGGGACGCAGACGCCCGACTGGGCCGGCTTCGTCCACACCCACCCGGGGTTGATGCAGTCCGACGGCCTGCATCCGATCGAGGCGGGCGCCGAAGCGCGGGCCGAACTGATCGCCGAAGGGATCAGCCGCTGCCTCGCCGGGGAAGCGAACGTGGCGGTGGCGCGGGGGGCGAACGCCGGGGCGATCCCGCCCGGCGAGGAAGGCCAGAACGGCGAAGCCGAAGGTGAACTGAGCCCGTCGAGGGAAGCCTTCGAACCGGCGGCGGAAACGGGCGGCGAGACGGCCGCGGCGAGCGCGGCGGAATCCGAACCGGGCGACGACCCGGTCGCCGATCCGGTCCACTTCCACCTGGTCGACCGGGTCGCCGCCCGCCGCACCGAGATGCTTCGCGCCGCGAGCCGCGGCCTGGGCCTCGCCGCCGCGATCGCCGCCGTCCACGCGGTACTTCCCTGAGAGACTGCCCCCGTGGCGGAAAGAGGACAGTTGCCCTTCGATCCGATCGAGGAGGCGCGCAGGCATTGGCTCGCGCGCTGGCCGGACGCGGCCGCGCCGTCGATGGTCGCGGTCACCTCGGTCATGCGCGTCCACCAGATCCTGATGGCGCGCCTGAACGAGCTGCTCGAGCCGTTCGACCTCACCTTTCCCCGCTACGAGGTGCTGATGCTGCTGCATCTCAGCTCCCGGGGCTCGATGCCGGTCGGCAAGATCGGCGAGCGCCTCCAGGTCCACCGCACCAGCATCACCAACTCGCTCGACGGGCTGGAGAAGGCGAGCCTCGTGCGCCGGGTGCCGCACGAGTCGGACGGGCGCGCCGTCCTCGCCGAGGTCACGAGCGCCGGCCGCGCCACCGCCGAGCACGCCACCGAGGTCCTCAACGAGGCCGCCTTCGGCACCGAGCCGCTCGCCGCCGCCGACCTCGACACCCTCTTCGCCACCCTCCGCACCCTGCGCGCCGGGGCCGGGGACTTCGCGGCGTAGAGGTCGGTCCCCCGGGACGTGAGGGTCTCGCAGGGAAGTCCACACGGACGTATGGGAGATGTCGGGGACGTGACCCTTCCTCATGCGTCCCGTCCCAGGATCAAGGCCGACCGGGAGTGAGTTCGCACTTTCGCTCGCCATGCGAGCAGAACTGCGAACTCACCAGGGGGAGGCATGAGGAAGACGGGAGGAAGCGTGGACTTCCCCCGCTCTTCGTCACCGATCACGCGCCTTCGTGCCCGGACACGCGCTTCTCTCCCCCGGGCACGCCGATCCCTCGGCCCTCTCCCCGACACCCGGCCTTCTCGGTGGCGGCCACAGCCTGCCCGGGCCGCCACCGAGAAGGCCGGGTCCCTTTCCCGTCCCTTCACGCATCCGTCCCTTCACGCCGGAGGGAGATACGTGGTATTCCTCCTATCTATGGAACGCCTATCTGACGGAAGGCGGGTGGAGGAGAGGGAGGCGGAGTTCACGACGCTCTCCGGTCAGCCGATCGAGCCGCTCTACACCGAGGCCGACCTGCCCGCCGACCGCGAGGAGCGGATCGGGGTCCCCGGGTCGTATCCGTTCACCCGCGGGCCGTACGAGTCGATGTACCGGGGACGGCTGTGGACGATGCGCCAGTTCGCCGGCTTCGGCACCGTGGAGGAGACCAACGAGCGCTTCCAGTACCTGCTCGACCACGGCCAGACCGGGCTCTCGACCGCCTTCGACATGCCGACCCTGATGGGGCTACGACTCCGATCACGGCCGCAGCCTCGGCGAGGTCGGCCGCGAGGGCGTCGCCGTCGACACGCTCGCCGACATGGAGGAGCTCTTCAAGGGCATCCCGCTGGGCGGCGTCACCACCTCGATGACGATCAACGCGCCCGCCGCGATCCTGCTCGCCTTCTACGTCCTCGTCGGCGAGCGCCAGGGCGTCCCGGCGGAGAAGCTCGGCGGCACGATCCAGACCGACATCCTCAAGGAGTACATCGCGCAGAAGGAGTGGTGCTTCCCGATCGACCCGGCGCTGCGGCTGATCACCGACATGATCGAGTGGTGCGCGCGCAACATGCCGCGCTGGCACCCCGTCTCGATCTCCGGCTACCACATCCGCGAGGCCGGTTCGACCGCCCAGCAGGAGCTCGCCTTCACGCTCAAGGACGGCTTCACCTACGTCGAGGAAGCGCTCGCCCGCGGGCTCGACGTCGACGACTTCGCCCCCCGCCTCAGCTTCTTCTTCAACTCGCACATCGACTTCTTCGAGGAGATCGCCAAGTTCCGCGCCGCCCGCCGCATCTGGGCGCGCGAGATGCGTGACACCTACGGCGCGAAGAAGGAAGAGTCGATGCGCCTCCGGTTCCACACGCAGACGGCCGGCGTCTCGCTCACCGCCCAGCAGCCGCTCAACAACATCGTCCGCACGACCTCCGAGGCGCTCGCCGCGGTGCTCGGCGGCACCCAGTCCCTGCACACCAACTCCTACGACGAGGCGCTGGCGCTGCCGACCGAGGAGGCGGTGCGGGTCGCCCTGCGCACGCAGCAGATCATCGCCACCGAGACCGGCGTCGCCAACACCGCCGACCCGCTCGGCGGCTCCTATTTCGTCGAGAAGCTGACCGACGAGATGGAGGCCGCCGCCTACGCCTATTTCGCCCGCATCGACGAGCTCGGCGGGATGGTCGAGGCGATCCGCCAGAACTTCCCCCAGCGGGAGATCGCCGACGCCTCCTTCCGCTTCCAACAGGAGGTGAACGAGCGCCGCCGCATCGTCGTCGGCGTCAACGACTTCGTCCTCGACGAGGAAGAGGAACCGGAGATCCTGCGGATCGACCCGGCGCTCGAACGCAAGCAGGTCGACCGCCTCGCGGCGACCCGCGCCGGCCGTGACTCCGCCGCCGTCGGCGCCGCCCTCGCCGCGCTGAAGGCCGCCGCCGCGACCGACGCCAACCTGATGCCGCCGATCATCGAGGCGGCGCGCGTGCGGGCGAGCGAGGGGGAGATGGTCGCCGCCCTGCAGGAGGTCTTCGGCACCTACACCGAGTCCCCGGTCTTCTGAGGGGCGCCCTCGCCCAGGTAATAGGGTCACCGCCGATGCCAGACAACGCTTCCCCCCAAGACACCGTGCAACGCCCCGGCGCCGACTGGACGCCCGGCCCCGGCACCTACGAGGACATCCGCTACGAGCTCTCCGGCGACGGGATCGCGAAGGTCACGATCGCCCGCCCGCAGGTCCGCAACGCCTTCCGCCCGCAGACCGTGATGGAGCTGTCGCGGGCCTTCGAGGAGGCGCGCGAGGACCCCGACGTGGGCGTCATCGTCCTCACCGGCGAGGGCGACCTCGCCTTCTGCTCGGGCGGCGACCAGAACGTCCGCGGCGACACCGGCTACATGACCGAGCCGGGGCGGGTCGGCCGCTTCCACATCACCGACCTGCAGGTGCAGATGCGCCGGCTGCCGAAGCCGGTGATCGCGATGGTGGCGGGCTACGCGGTCGGCGGCGGCCACGTGCTGCACGTCTGCTGCGACATGACGATCGCCGCCGACAACGCCCGCTTCGGCCAGACCGGCCCGCGGGTCGGCTCCTGGGACGGCGGCTTCGGCGCCTCGCTGCTGCGCGACCTGGTCGGGCCGAAGAAGGCGAAGGAGTTCTGGCTGCTCTGCCGCCAGTACGACGCCCGTCAGGCCGAGGACATGGGCCTCGTCAACACGGTCGTGCCGCTGGCCGACCTGGAGGTGGAGACGGTCGCCTGGTGTCGGGAGATGCTCGCCCTCTCGCCCTTCGCGCTGCGCCTGGTCAAGGCCAGCTTCAACGCGCACGAGGACGGCTACGCGGGCATCCAGCAGCTGGCCCACGACACCAACCTCCTCTTCTACGGCAACGAGGAGGCGAAGGAGGGCCGCGAGGCCTACAAGGAAAAGCGCCGCCCCGACTTCAGCAAGTTCACCCGGCGACCCTAGGCAGGGGTCGCTGACCACGTAATGCGACGCGCACGACGCACAAGGAGCCGCAGATGAGCACCGACTTCGCCACCGGCCTCTACGAGATCCCGCAGGAGATGGTCGACTTCAGGGAAACGATCCGCCAGATCGCGACCGAGAGGATCGCCCCCCGCGCCGCCGAGATCGACCGCACCGCCGAATACCCCCACGACATCCGCAAGATCCTCGGCGAGCAGGACATCCTCGGGCTGCCCTTCGACGAGGAGTACGGGGGGACCGGGACCGGCACGCTGATGCTGCAGATCGGGGTGGAGGAGATCGCCAAGGCGTGCGCCTCCAGCGCCCTGATCCTGATGATCCAGGAGCTCGGCACGCTGCCGATCCAGCTCTTCGGCTCCGACGAGCAGAAACAGCGCTTCCTGCCGAGGTGCGCGAGCGGCGAGTGGTCGCCGGCCTTCGCCCTGAGCGAGCCCGAGGCGGGCTCCGACCCAGCCTCGATGCGCACCACCGCCGTCCGCGACGGCGACGAATGGGTGATCAACGGCCAGAAGTGCTGGATCACCAACGCCGGGGTCGCCGACTTCTACTGCGTCTTCGCCACGACCGACCGGGAGAACCGGCGGATCTCCGCCTTCGTGGTGGAGAAAGAGAGGGAGGGCTTCGATCCGGGCCAGCTCGAGCACAAGCTCGGGATCAAGGGATCGCCGACCGGCTCGCCCTCCTTCACCGACGTGCGCGTGCCGCAGGAGAACCTGATCGGCGAGGAGGGCAAGGGTCTCTCCGTCGCCCTCGGCACGCTGGAGCGCACCCGCCTCGGCGCCGCCGCCCAGGCGGTCGGCATCGCCCAGGGGGCGACCGACTTCGCCAACGCCTACGCAAAGGAGCGGATCGCCTTCGGCAAGCCGATCAACAACCTGCAGGGGATCCAGTTCAAGCTCGCCGACATGGAGGCGGGGACGGCCGCCGCCCGCGAGCTCCTCTACAAGGCCTGCGCCCTCGCCGACAAGAAGCCCCGTCCCGCCGAGCTCCCCAAGTACACCTCGATGGCGAAGCTGATCGCCGGCGACAACGCGATGAAGGTGACGGTCGAGGCGGTCCAGGTGCTCGGCGGCTACGGCTACGTCAACGAGTACCCGGTCGAGCGGATGATGCGCGACGCCAAGATCACCCAGATCTACGAGGGCACGCAGGAGATCCAGCGGGTGGTCATCGCGCGGGCGATGGCGGGTTAGGGGCAGCTCGCGACCGGCGTCGCCGCCGGGCCGCCGACGCCGCCCGAGCCGAGCGACCCGCCCGCCCCGAGCGTCGGGTTGACCGGTGCCCGGGCGTCGGCGTCGATCGCCGCCCCGAGCGCTTCGGCTTCGCCGTTTTCGGCTTTCAGCTCGCCCGCCGGGATCGACGTGATCGTGTCGATCACGCGGCGGAAGCCGTCGCCGTCCTCGGCGAGGATCGTCGGGTCGACCGTGTCCGGCAGGTCACCCGCGGTGTGGAAGAAGAGACTGGCGCCGCTGAAGGACGCGGTCGGGATGCCCGCCGCGTAGGCGTTGGTCTGCTCGCCGCCGCTGGCGATGTGGGGCGGCGTTTCCGGCGTCGGCACGCCGGCGGCTTCGAAATCTTCGAGGACGCCGGGGACGAGCAGCGGGTTCTCCGAGTCGTGCAGCCGGCCGGTCGGGTCCGGCGACGTCGTCGTGGCGATCGTGCCGTCGGGTTCTTCGGTCGCCGCCGGGGCGCCGAGCGCCGAGCCGAGGTGGACGTAGGCGTCGGCTTCCCGGAGCCAGCTGCCCCGGGAGCTTGCCAGCAGCGCCTGCAGGCCGAGCCAGCCGATTTCGTGGCCGCCCAGCGCCATGAAGACGAGCGTCTCCGGCCGCTCCGACCTCGGCAGCGAGGCGTAGTGGCGGGCGAGGCCGACCGTGATCGCGACGCCGCTGCCGTGTTCGGAGGCCGAGGGCGTGTAGGACGAGGCCGGGGTGCCGACGAAGACGCGGCGGCTCGGGTCGGCGCCTTCGAGTTCGCCCCAGACGTCGCGGTCGCAGGCGACGCCGGAGGTGTCGGCGGCCAGCGTCAGGGTTCCTTCTTCGCCACCTTCGGCCGCTTCGATCACGGCGGCGCCGGAGCGCTTGCCGACCATCAGCACCGGCAGCGGCCCGGTCCCGTCGCGGGCGTTGACGTCTTCCCACTTCGGGTAGTCGCCGACGGCCTGGGTCACCGCGACGAGCCCGGCGGCGCCGCCTTCGACCGCGGTTTCGATCGCCGGGTCGAGGCCGACCGCCTTCGAGTTGTGTTCGTAGGGGACGGAGACGACGACGATCTTGCCCGCCGCCTCGCTCGCCGTGAAGGCGGGAGTGGCGGCGGCGGTGCCGCCGTCGAGGAGCGGCGCGGTGACGCCGCCCGCTTCCGTCGTCCCCGAGTAGAGGAGCGGCGCGATCGCCGCCGCCGGGACGGCCGCGCCGCCGGCGCTCAGGCCGACGGCTTCGACCGAGAAGCGCGGGAAGGTGAAGGCCTGTTCGCCGAGGCGCAGGCCGGCGTCCGCCAGGTCCCGCTGGAATTCCAGCTCGGCGTCCGCGCTCGCGGCGGTGCCGCTGAGGTGGTTCGGCCGCGAGGCGTAGCTCTCGATCGTCTTCATCAGGGAGGCCGCCGAGAGCGGGTCTTCGGCCGAGGTCGAGCCGCCGCCGCCCGACGGGGCCGGGTTCGCGCCGGTCGGGGCGGAGGCGCGGCGGGTGACCCGGACCCTGCGGACGGGGGAGGTCGCGGTCCGTCGCCCTCCCTCGTAGAGCACGGCCCTCAGCGCCGGCGACGTCGCGTCGCCCCCCGGCCGCGCCCGCAGCTTGAAGGCGCCGCGGGTGAGGGGGCCGCGGGCGAGGCGCCGCCAGGCGCCCGCGCGCCGCAGCTGGACGACGACGCTGCCCTTCGCCGGCGCCGGGATCGCCCTGCCGGTGGCGACAAGGCGATCGCTCCCGGCTGGTCGGGTCCGCACGACCAGCGTCACCTTCGGCGCCGCCCCGTCCCGGACGGCGGCGGCCGCCTGCCCCGGGAGGACCGCGGCGATCAAGGCGAGCACGACGATGAGTGCCCTCTTGCGGCTCATCCGCAACACAGCTACCCGAATTCGTGACTAGGCTGCGCCGATGGGGCCGCTGCAAGGGGTGAAAGTGGTGGAGATGGCCGGGATCGGCCCGATCTCCTTCGCCGGGATGATGCTCGCCGACCTCGGTGCCGAGGTGACACGGATCGAACGGCCCGCGGGTGCCGGGCTCGCCTGGGGCGCCTCGCCGGTGCTCGACCGCGGCCGCGACGCGCGCCAGGTCGACCTCAAGTCGCCCGCCGGCGCCGAGGAGGTGCTGGCACTCGTCACCGAGGCCGAGGTCCTGGTCGAGGGCTTCCGGCCGGGGGTGATGGAGCGCCTCGGCCTCGGCCCGGAGGAGTGCCTCGCCCGCAACCCGGCCCTGGTCTACGGGCGGATGACCGGCTGGGGGCAGTCGGGCCGCTACGCCCACACGGCGGGCCACGACATCACCTACCTGGCGATCTCCGGCGCCCTCCACATGATCGGCGAGGAGGGCGGCAAGCCGGTGCCCCCGGTCAACCTGCTCGGCGACTTCGGCGCCGGCGCGACCTACCTGGTGGTCGGCGTGCTCGCGGCGCTCCTGCACGCGCGGGCGGGCGGCGTCGGACAGGTGGTCGACGCGGCGATCGTCGACGGCGCCGCGAGCGTGACCGGGATGCTCCACGGCTTCCTCGAGCTGGGCGCCTGGAAGGACGAGCGCGGCGTGAACCTGCTCGACGGCGGCGCTCCCTTCTACGACACGTACAGGTGCGCCGACGGCGGCTGGGTCGCGGTCGGGGCGCTGGAGCCGCAGTTCTACGCGGCGCTGCTGGAGAAGCTGGGGATGGCCGGCGACGCGGAGGTCGCCAACCACCTCGACCCCAGCGCCTGGCCCGCGATCCGCGAGCGCTTCACGGCCAAGTTCGCCGAGCGCGGCCGGGACGAGTGGCACGAGCTCTTCGCCGACTCCGACTGCTGCGTCGCCCCGGTGCTCTCGATGAGGGAGGCCCGCGAGGACGGCCACAACCGCGACCGCGGCATCTTCGTCGAGGTCGGCGGCATGCCCCAGCCGGCCCCGGCGCCGCGCTTCAGCGTGACCGAGCCCGGCGCGCCGGAGCCCGCCGCGGCCTTCGACCGCGGCGAGCCTTGAACCGCCGCGTCGCGATCGTCACCGGGGCCGGCCGCGGGATCGGCGCGGCGACGGTCGCCGCCCTCGCCGCCGAGGGTTGGAGCGTCGTCGCCGTCGACCGCTGCGCCCCCGACCGCCGCCTGCCCTACGCGATGGCGACCGAGCGCGATCTCGAGGAAGCGGTCGCCGCCGCCGCGCGGCGGGCGCCCGAGGCCGATGTCGCCGGCGGGACGACCGATCCGACCGGGGCACCGGCGGCCCGCGCCGACGTCGCCCGCGCCGTGGTCGCCGACGCGACCGACCCGGAGGCGCTCGCGGCGGTGATCGAGGGCGCCGAAGCGTGGGGCGACCTCGACGCCTTCGTCGCCAACGCGGGCGCCATCGCCGGCGGCCTGCCCGCCTGGGAACTCCCCGCCGAGCAGCAGCGGGCGCTGCTCGAGGTCAACCTCGAGTCGGTGATCCTCGCCGCCCGCCTCGTCGTCCCCTCCCTGCTGGGACGGCCGCGGCCGCGCTCCGGTCGCTTCGTCGCCGTCACCTCCTCGGGCGCGACCCGCGGCCTCTCCGGCCTCGCCGCCTACAGCGCCGCCAAGGCCGGGGTCGAGGGCTTCGTCCGCGGCCTCGCCGCCGACCTCCACGGCAGCGGCGTCACCGCCAACGCGGTCGCCCCCGGCTCGACCGACACCCCGCTCCTCGCCGAGTCCGCCCGCCTCTTCGAGCTCCCCTCACCCCGCGACTTCGCCCCCAAACAGCCCCTCGAGCGCCTGCTGCGCCCCGAGGAGGTCGCCGCCACGATCGCCTTCCTCCTCGGCCCCGGCGCCGGCGGCATCACCGGCGCCACCGTCCCCGTCGACGGCGGCCTCACGATCTGACCCCGCCCGGCGCGTTCGCACTTCTGGTCGCATAGCGACGGTTTCTGCGAACTCACCAGGGCGGCCAGGGAGCGCGTTCGCAGTTTCCACCGCATAGCGACCAGAAGTGCGAACTCATGGTTGGGGGGTGGGTTCGCGGCCGGGTTGCATCGTGGGGGCGCCGACGCCGCAGGTGAAGTCGCACTCCTCCGGCTCGCCCTCCTCCTCGTGGAGGACGTCGGAGCTGATCGTGGTCCAGGCGACGACGGCGCCCGACGCCGCCAGCACGGCGCAGACGACCATGCCGACGTGGAAGCCGTGGGTCATCGCCGCCGGTTCGTAGAACTTGTCCCCGGTCAGCCCGGCGATCACCGGGACCACCGCCACGGCCAGCAGCCCCGCCACCCGCGCGACCGCGTTGTTGACCCCCGAGGCGATGCCCGAGTGGCTCGAATCGACCGCCGCCAGCACAGTCGCGGTGACCGGCGCGACCACCAGGGTGAGGCCGAGGCCGAAGACGACGACCGCCGGCAGCACGTAGCCGACGTAGCCGTCGCCGGGGTCGATGCGCAGCATCAGCAGCAGGCCGGCGGCGATGATCAGCGGGCCGAGGGTGAGCGGGACGCGGGGGCCGATCCGCTGCGCCAGCTCGCCCGCGCGCGCCGAGCCGACCAGCATCAGCGCGGTCACCGGCAGCGAGGCCGAGCCTGCCGCGATCGGCGAGTAGCCCATCGAGATCTGCAGGAAGCTGACCAGCAGGAAGAAGACCACGCCGAGCGCCGCGTAGACGACGAAGGTGACCGCGTTGGCGGCGCTGAACTGGCGCGAGGAGAAGATCGACAAGGGCAGCATCGGGTTGGCGCTGCGCCGCTCCTGCCAGAAGAAGCCGACCAGCGCCGCCACCCCGATCGCCGCGGTCAGGACCACCGCCGCCGAGGCGCCTCCTTCGGGTGCCTCGATCAGCGCATAGGTCGTGCCGCCGAGGCCGATCGCCGCCAGCGCCGCGCCGGAAAGGTCGAGCCGGCCGGTCGCGGTCGGGTCGCGCGACTCGGGCACGTGCCGCGCCGCCGCCCAGGCGACGAAGACCCCGAGCGGCAGGTTGATCAGGAAGATCGCCCGCCAGGAGATCGCGCCGATCAGCCAGCCGCCGAGCAGCGGCCCGATCGCGCTGGCGACGCCGCCGAGCCCCGACCACGCCCCGATCGCCCGCGCCCGGTCGGCGGGCCGGAAGCTCGCCTCGATGATCGCCAGGCTGCCCGGCGTCAAGAGCGCCCCGCCGACTCCCTGGACCAGCCGCGCGAGGATCAGCCACTCCACCGTCGGCGCCGCCGCGCATCCCGCCGAGGCCAAGGTGAACAGCCCGACCCCGAGCTGGAAGATCCGCCGCCGCCCGAGCCGGTCGCCGAGGCTCCCGCCGAGCAGGATCAGCGAGGCCAGCGTCAGCAGGTAGCCGTTGAGGATCCACTGCAAGGCGCTGGTCGAGGCGTCGAGGTCCTCGCCGATCTTCGGCAGCGCCACGTTGACCACGGTCGAGTCGAGGAACGCCATCCCCGAGCCCGCGATCGTCACCGCCAGCAGCCAGCGACCCGCACCGCTCGAAAACGCGACGCCGGACGAGTTCGCCTCCACGAGCCGAGCCTACCCCCGGTCGGGATCGGCTAGGCGTCTTCGGCGTGGTAGCGCTCGAGCAGCGCCAGCTCGGCTTCGTGCCGAGGGAAGAGGAAGAAGACGACGGCGATGCCGAGCGCGACCGCGATCATCCCGGCGGCGTAGGTCCAGTCGCCGCCGTCGAGGAAGGACTTCTGCGCCGCGCCGACGATCGCCTTCGCGTATTCGGGGTACTGCTCGGCGGTGTTGGCGGCGCTGGAGAAGGACTTGGTGAGTTCGTTCTGGACCTTTTCGCTGACGCTCGCGGCGTGCGGGGAGGCGGCGATCTGTTCGGTGAAGGACTTGGCGTAGCCGGCGGTCAGCAGGGCGCCGAAGACGGACTGCAGGATGGCGCCGCCCAGATCCCGCTGGAGATCCGCCGTCCCCGAGGCCATCCCGGCCTTCTTCACCGGCACCGAGCCGGTCAGCGAGCGCGAGGCCGGGGTGCCGGCGAAGCCGACCCCGATCCCCATGAAGAGGAAGCCGAGGCCGACCGGGAAGTAGGAGGCGCCCTCTTCCCAGAGGACCAACATCACCAGGAAGGCGAGCAGGCAGAAGCTGAAGCCGAGCAGCAGGGTGAAGCGGGAGCCCCGCGACTCGACCAGCCTTGCCGACCGCGGCGCGACGAGGATCATCCCGATCGCTCCCGGGAGGATCGCCAGGCCGGCCTGCAGGGTCGAGTAGCCGAGCACGTTCTGGACGAACTGCTGGCCGATGAACATCGCCCCCATCAGCGACCCGAAGACGATGATCCCGGCGAGCGCCGCCGCCCAGAAGGTCGGTCGCGCCGCGATGTGCAGGTCATACAGGGGGTTGGTGACGCGGCGCTGGCGCAGGACGAAGGCGCCGGTGGCGGCGAGCGCGACGATGCCGAGGATCACCGCCGTGGTCCCCTTGCCCGGTTCCGGCGCCAGGTTGATCGCCAGCACCAGGGTGCCGACCAGGGCGATCGAGAGGATGCCGCCGAGGTGGTCGACCGGCTCGGTCGTCTCGTTCACGTGGGCGGGGACGAAACGCCAGGCGCAGAAGAGGGCGATCGCCGCCAGCGGCGCGGTGACGACGAAGACCGACCACCAGTCGAAGCCTTCGAGCAGCGCCCCGGCGAGCAGCGGCCCGAGCGCCGACATGCCGCCGCCGAGCGCCGACCAGAGCGCGATCGACCTGGTCCGTCGCGGCCCCGACCAGAGCGCCGTGATCAACGCCAGCGTGGTCGGGTAGGCCATCCCGGCGGCGACGCCGCCGAAGACGCGGGCGAGGAAGAGGACCTGGGCGCTGGGCGCCGCCGCGGCCAGGATCGAGGCCGGGATCGTCAGCGCCATCCCCAGCACCAGCAGGGTCTTGCGGCCGTAGCGGTCGCCGATCGCGCCGAGGTAGAGGACCGAGGCCGCCAGCCCGAGCGAGTAGCCGACCGCGATCAGGTCGACCATCGTCTGGCCCGCGTCGAAGTGCTTGCCGATGTCCGGCAGGGCGACGTTGGCCACCGCCAGGTTCAGGTTGGCGACCCCGGCGACGCCGATCAACGTCGCCAGGACGAGGCCCGCGCGGGCGGGCGACGAGCCCGCGGCGGTCGGGCTCGCGGGCCCCGGGCCCGGGGCTGCGGCCTCCACTAGACCTCGATCCAGGTCCCGCTCGGCCCGAGGTTGCGCAGCGGCGAGTCGCCGACGGCGCTCGTGCAGCCCCACGCCTCGTGGATGTGGCCGAAGACGACCAGCCGCGGCCGCTTCTCCTCGACCGCCGCCAGCAGCGCCTTGCTGCCGAAGTGCGTCTCCGGATCGCCGCCGTCACAGTGGCCGTACGGCGGCGAGTGGAGGACGAGGACGCAGCCGGCCGGGGCGGGGGCGATCATCGCGGCCGCCTCCTCCTCGGAGAGGTCGAAGCTCCAGTCCCAGGGCGTGGTCGGGACGCCGGCGCCGAGGCCGAAGAACTCGACCCCCTCGATCGTCAGGCCTTCGCCGTGGAGGACCGTCGCCGCCGGCCAGTCGGCCGCCGCGCCGCGCAGCGCGTCGACCGTCTCGTTGTTGCCGGGGACGAGGATCGTCGGCTTCTCGATCGGCGCCAGCGCCCCGATCGTCTCCTCCAGCCCCTCGTGCACCGAGGCGAAATCCCCGGCCCCGATGACGACGTCGGCGTCGGCCGACATCTCGACCAGCTTCGCCGCCTGGCCGAGGTCCCGGTGCAGATCGCTGAAGGCGAGCAGCCTCACGACCGGCAACCTAATCGATCGTCACCTGACGCCGCCACACCTTCTCAGGCGGTCTCGAAAGAAGGTTCGTCCTCGGGCACGTCGCCCGGCTCCACTTTGCCGTCCGGCATGAATTTCAGCGCCACGACGAAGGCGATGGCGAGCGCGATCGCCATGCCGTGGAAGACGTCCTGGGTAGCTTCGGCGAAGGACATCGAGACCGCGTTGCCGACGACTTCACCCGCTTCGCCCGCTTTCGAGCCGAGCGCCTGGCTCAGTGCGCGGCCCGCCTGCGGGCACTTTTCTTCCCCTTGCGAGACGCACTGGGCGATCGTGTCGGCGGCGCTCTTCGGCACGCCCTTGGCGCCGAGCGCGCTCTCCAGGTTCGACCGGTTCCAGGTGATCAGCAGCGAGCCGAGGATCGCCAGGCCGACGCTGGAGCCGAAGTTGCGCACCGTCTGGGTGATCCCGGTCGCCTCGCCGTAGCGGCTGCGCGCGACCCGGTTGAGCGCGTCGGTGTTGGCGGGGGAGAGAACCAGCCCGACCCCGATCCCGGCGAGCACGATGAAGTACCACTGTTCCGAGACCGAGAGGTGGGTCATCGAGTTGCCCCAGAGCCAGAAGCCGACGGCGCCGACCGCGCATCCCAGCACCACCGGCCGCCGCGCCCCGATCCGGTCGAGCATTTTGCCGCCCCACTGGGTCGCGGTGGCGAACCCGGCGAAGAAGATCAGCAGGTAGAGGCCGGTTTCCGAGGCCGATTCGCCGAGCGAGATCTGCGCGTACTCGCTGGCGAAGAAGAAGAGCGGCACGAAGGCGATCATCAGGAAGAAGAGGACGGCGCTGTCGACGGCGAAGGCGCGGTTCTCGAAGATCCGCAGCCGCAGCAGCGGGTTCTCCGCTTTCAGCTGGTCGAAGACGAACCAGGCGAGGATCGCCAGGCCGAGCACGATCGAGACCCAGGTCTTGGCGTCGCTCCAGCCCCAGATCGCCGACTGCTGCAGGCCGAGCACCAGGAGGCCCATGCCGGCGCAGGCGAGGACGGTGCCTTTGTAGTCGATCTTGCCGGGATGGCGGTTTTCCGCCGGATTCGCTTTCCAGGTGAGGAAGAGGGCGATGATCGCGACCGGGACGTTGATCCAGAAGATCGCCCGCCAGGTCCACTCGGTCAGGTAGCCGCCCGCGATCGGGCCGATCGAGGTGAGGCCGCCGGCGATGCCGAAGAAGATCGCCATCGCCCGGCCGCGCTCGTTGACCGGGAAGGCGTCGAGGACGATCGCCAGCGCTGCCGGGAACATGATCGCCGCGCCCGCGCCCTGCAGGATGCGGAAGGTGATCAGCCAGGCCTCGGCGCCGGAGCCGGTCGGCGTCGCCCCGCAGAGAGCGGAGCAGATGGCGAAGATGATCACGCCGAGGACCACCATGCGGCGGTGGCCGGCGATGTCGGCGAGCCGGCCGCCGAAGGCGAAGAGCGCCGAGAGCGAAAGCAGGTAGCCGTTGATGATCCACTGCGACCCGGTGGTCGAGAGGTGGACGTCCCCCTGGATCGTCGGCAGGGAGATGGCGACGATCGTCTGGTCGATGAAGGTCATCGCCACGGCGAAGATCATCGCCGCGAGGATCAGTTTGGAGTTTTTGGCGGTGGTCTCGTTCATCTCCACTGGGTTCCGGAACGTTTCACAGATTCCTTCGCCTTATCGGTTCGGTAGGGTGCCGACTTGATGCCAAGCATCTTTTGGATCGGTTGCGGCGTGGCCGCCCTCATCTGCTTCGCCGGCGCCCTGGTCGGAGCCCGCTCGCAGAGCTCCAGCTTCCTCGGCGGGGCGGCGATCGGCGCGTACGCCGGCTTCATGCTGGCCTTTCCGCTGATCGCGATCGGCCTCGCCAGCTCCTGACCCCGTGGCCGACGTCCCGAACGTCAGGCTCAGCGACGGCGTCGAGATCCCGCAGGTCGGCTTCGGCGTCTTCCAGGTGCCGCCGGAGGAGACCCAGCGCGCGGTCGAGGACGCCCTGGCGGCGGGCTACCGCCACATCGACACTGCCGCCGCCTACCGCAACGAGCGCGGCGTCGCCGCCGGGATCGCCGCCTCCGGCGTCCCCCGCGCGGAGATCTTCATCACCACCAAGCTGTGGAACAGCGAGCAGGGCTTCGACTCGACCCTCGCCGCCTTCGACCGCTCGATCGAGGCGCTGGACAGCGAGCAGGTCGACCTCTACCTGATCCACTGGCCGGTCCCGTCGCGCGACCTCTTCCTCGACGCCTGGCGCGCCTTCGAACGGATCCACGCCGAGGGCGGTGCCCGCTCGATCGGCGTCTCCAACTTCCGCGTCGCCGACCTCGAGCGCCTGGCCGCCGAGGCCGAGACGCAGCCGACGGTCAACCAGATCGAGCTGCACCCGCTGCTGCAGCAGGCCGAGCTGCGCGCCTGGCACGCCGAGCACGGCATCGCCACCGAGGCCTGGAGCCCACTCGCCCAGGGCGAGGTGCTGAAGGACGACACCCTGGTGACGATCGCGGCGCACCACGGGCGGACCGTCGCCCAGGTGATCCTGCGCTGGCACCTGCAGCTCGGCAACGTGGTGATCCCGAAGTCGGTCACCCCGGCGCGCGTGCGCGAGAACCTCGACATCTTCGACTTCGAGCTCACCGAAGACGACCTGGCGGCGATCGCCCGACTCGATGCCGGCCACCGGATCGGCCCCGACCCGGGGACCTTCGTCGCTCCGTAGGGCGAACGCGGCAGCCGCGGCGGCCTTCCTGGTCGGCGGCTCCCTCTTCGCCGTCGGCGCGCTCCTCAGCCAGGGCCACGTCGGCGGGCCGCGCCTCGCCGCGGTCGTCTACGTGGTCGGCGGCGTCTTCTTCTCGAGCGGGGGCTACGCCTCGGTGCTGCTGGCGATCAACGCCCCGCACCGCCGCCGCGACGGCAGCTGGGCCGGCGAGCGCTGGACCTGGTGGGCGCGCGAACCGGCCAACCTCGACTACCTCGCCGCCGCCGTCCTCTTCAGCGGCACGATCGTCTTCGGCGTCAACCTCGTCTTCTCCCTGGTCGGCAAGTTGACCCCGACCCAGGAGGACCGACTGGTCTGGAACCCGGACATCATCGGCTGCCTCCTCTTCCTGATCGCCGGCCACCTGGCGATGGTCGACATCTCCGGCTCCTTCTGGCCCTGGCGCGGGGGGCGCGGCCTGCGCGGCCAGGGCCTCGGCTGGTGGATCGTCTTCGTCAACCAGGTCGGCTCGGTCTTCTTCATGGTCTCCGGCGTCGCCTCTTTCGTCCGCGCCGACGGCGACATGATCGCGGTCGGCATCGCCAACTGGGGCACCTTCGTCGGCGCCGCCTGCTTCGCCGCCGCCGGCGCGATGCAGTTCCTCGAGCCCCCGGTGGGCACCTGAGAGGATCTGAGGGATGGCCGAGGCACAGGTGGTCAAGCCGCGCACCGAACGGATCCAGCCGGGGGTCTTCCGGCTGAAGCTGCCCTGTCCCTGGCCGGGCGTGCCGCATGGGAACGCCTGGGCGCTGCAGCGCGGCGCCGGGCTGGTGCTGGTGGACACCGGGGTCGGCGGGCGCGGGCGGCTGCGGATGCTCGACATCGCGCTCGCCCAGTCGGGTTTCGGGGTGGACGACGTCGAGCTCGTGGTCTGCACGCACTCCCACTCCGACCATTACGGCCTCGCCGCATCGATCTGCGAGCAGACCGGTTGTGAGCTTTGGATGCACCCCGACTGGGAGCACATCCGCCAGCAGGTCGACGATCCCCAGGCGGCCCTCGCGGCGCGGCTCGAGGTGGGGCGGATGAGCGGCGTCCCGATCCGGGCGCTGGACCGCTACCGGCAGGAGCGCGACGGCAAGGCGGAAGACCTGGTCGACGACATCCGCGCCCCCGACCGCCACCTCGTCTCCGGGGTCGAGGTGGAGACCGACATCGGCACCTGGCAGGTCGTCGAGACCCCCGGCCACGCGCCCTCGCACGTCTGCCTGCACCAGCCCGAGCGCAAGCTGCTGCTCTCCGGCGACCACCTGCTCGGCCGCACGGTCCTCTTCTTCGACTACGGCCACGCGCCCGACCCGTTCGGCGAATTCCTCGCCAGCCTCGACCGGGTCGAGCCGCTCGACGTCGACCTCTGCCTGCCCGGCCACGGCAAACCGTTCCGCGACCCGAAGGCGAAGATCGCCGACGTCCGCCGGCAGGCGGGCGAGCTGCTCGACCGCGTCCGCGGCGAGCTCGCCGGCGAGCCGACCGCCTTCGGGATCGTCGAATCGATCGTCGGCGCCGAGAACCTGAGCGCGCCGACCGGCGGCTTCATCCTGCAGATCGTCCTCGCCTGCCTCGACCACCTGGCCCTCCTGGGAGAGGCCCACCCGATCCCCGACTCCGACCCGCAGCGCTGGCGTGCTTAGACGCCTCCGCTCCGGCCTCTCGCTCCTCGTCCACCCGCGTCGCCTCTGGCGCGAGCATCGGCGCCTGGCCTTGGCCCTGATCGGCCTGGTGGTCCTCGGGGTGGCCGCCGTGATCGTCGGCTACGAGACGCTGAAGCGTCCCGCCGACGTCCACAACGAAACCGCGATCAGGCACTTCAAGGAAGAAGAACCGGAAGAAGCGCCGCAGGAGGTCCACGGCGAACCGAAGCGGGTCAACTGGCCGATGTACGGGCTGAACCCGCAGCGCACCCGCTACCTGCCCGCCCGCGGCATCCGCCCGCCGTTCAAGAAACTCTGGCGCTACACCGAGCGCCCGTTGCTCGAGTTCCCGCCGATCTACGTCGGCGGCACGATCTACGCGGTCAACAACTCCGGCTTCGTCTTCGCCCTCGACGCGAAGACCGGGGAAAAGCTCTGGGAACGGCGGATCGGCCGCCTCAACGCCTCCTCGCCGACCTACTACAAACACCGCCTCTACATCGTCAACCTGGTCCCCGGCCACATCGTCAAGCTGAACGCCAAGAACGGCAAGATCATCTGGAAAAAGTCGCTGCCGGGGCGGGCCGAGTCCTCGCCGGTGGTGGTCGACCGCAGCGTCTACTTCGGCGACGAAGACGGCTACCTCTACTCGCTCTCCACCGTCAACGGCAACGTCCGCTGGGCGACCCAGCTGGGCGGCCCGGTGAAGGCGGCGCCCGCCTACTACGGCGGCCGGCTCTACGTCGGCGACTACGGCGGCGACATGAACGCGGTCGAAGCGAAGAACGGCAAGCTGATCTGGCAGACCGGCTCGCTCGGCACCGGGGTCAGCGGCGGCGAGTTCTACTCGACCCCGGCGGTCGCCTTCGGCCGCGTCTACGCGGGCAACAACGACGACCGCGTCTACAGCTTCGACCTCTCCGACGGCGAACTGGCCTGGACCTACTCGACCGGCGGCTACGCCTATTCGGCGCCCGCCGTCGCCAACACCAAGCACAGCCCGCCGACCGTCTACATCGGCTCCTTCGACGGCAACATCTACGCCTTGAACGCGAAGGACGGGACGGTGCGCTGGAGCCGCGCGACCGGCGGCCAGATCGTCGGCTCGCTCTCGGCGATCGGCGAAATCGTCTACGTCTCCGAGTTCACCAACCAGCGCACGCTCGGCTACATGATGCACAGCGGCAAGAAGGTCTTCACCTACCCCAAGGGCACCTACACGCCGATCATCTCCGACGGCCAGGACCTCTACCTGACCGGCTACTCGAGCATCACCGCGCTGGAACCGATCCACCCGGTGGAACCGGGGGTATCGGACAACTTCGAGGCGCCCGCGGCCCGGTACCCCTCGTCCGCGCACGGGCTCTCGATCGGGCGCTCACGGGCGATCGAGGCGCCCGCCTCGGCGGTGCTGGCCCGCCGGCGCGCTACCCGGCTTCGACGCCGCCGGGCGGCGGCGGCGGCAAGTGCGGCGCGCCGGGCGCGTAAGAAGGAAAGCGCCCGGAGTGGAGCCGCTGGGTGAGGACCGAGAGGCTTTCCGAGTAGTTCTGGATCCGGTACGGGCTGGTCGAGCCGAAGTCCTGGTAGTAGACGAGCATCTTCGTCCGCGGGTGCTTTTCCACCCAGGTGAAGAGCTTCGCGACGAAGCTCGGGTCGTCGCCGTTTTCGACGCCCCACTCGGTGATCGCGAACGGCTTTTCCGGATAGCGTTCGTAGAGCTTCGTCAACGCGCCCCATTCGGGATAGGAGGCGTAGAAGTCGGTGCCGGTCCAGTCGACCCATTTCTTGCCCGGGAAGAAGTTCTGCGGCAGGTTCTTCTTCGTCGTCGGCGAGCCGGAGGGGAGGGGGCTCCAGACGATCGCCACCGGTGCCTTCGGCAACCCGCCGAGGGTGGAGTTGAGGGCGGGCAGCCCGGCTTCCTTCAGCCGCCGGTTGATCACGTTCTTCTTGCCGCCGCCGTGGACGATCACGTAGATGCGGCGGAAGGCGCGCCGGTAGTTGCGGGCCGAGTCGGCCGCCTCGCGCGGCTTGCCCGCGCATTCGTAGGCGGCGTAGACGTTGAGGCAGCGGTTCGGCTCGCCCAGCGGCCGCACGTAGGCGCGCATCTTCTTTTCGGCGAAGAGATGGTTGAGCCGGATCAGGTAGCCGTCGCCGGCGCCGCGGGCGATGGCGGCCAGGGTCAGCTCCTCGGCCCCGGTCTGCGGGTCGGCGGTGGTGATGTGGATCATCGGCCGGGCCCGGGCGACCTCCCAGCGCTTGACCGAGTCGGCCAGGTCGGTGCCCCAGGCGCGGAAGGACTCGATCACGGCCGGGTGCTTGGAGACGGCGGTGCTGAATTCTCCGAAGGAGGCCGAGTCGCCGGTGTCGGAGACGCCGAAATAGACCTGCTTGCCCTTCGGCACGAGGACGCCCTGCAGCGTCGAGCTGCTCGCCGCTCCCGCGGCGGCGGCGAAGAGGCAGGCCGAGAGGAGGACGAGGGAGATCAGGACGGCCGCGGGTGCGACCCGTCGGCGCAGCTTGCCGGGCATCGGACCAGGGTGCCAAGCGAACCCGGCCGGGCGCCCGCCGGCGAGCGTCCATGCAAGCGGCTTTGCGCTTCAGGGCGGGCCGAGGTTTGCCGATTGGTTGCGAAGGGAAGTTGATCCATAGGTCCTTCGGAGGAGGGAAGGGACGTGTCGACCGTCGTCGTCATCGTGATCGCCGTAGCCGCCGTGCTGTTGGCGGCGGTCCTCGTCGCCTGGGCCCGCCGCGCCGGCCGGCCTGGCCAAGACGCCGAGCCCCACGACCGCTCCGGCCCCTACCGCTCCGGCCCCTACCGCTCCCACGCCGAGGCCAGCCGCGACCGCGACAAGGACGGGATGTGACGCTTCCGCAGGGAAGTCGACACGGACGTGAGGGAGATGTCGGGGACGTGACCCTTCCTCATGCGTCCCGTCACAGGATCAGGGGCCAGCCCCGGGTGAGTTCGCACTTTCGCTCGCCATGCGAGCAGAACTGCGAACGCACCAGGGGGAGGCATGAGGAAGACGGGAGGAAGCGTGGACTTCCCCCGCTCCTCGTCACCGATCCCGGGAGTTCGTGACGGATCTCGCCCCTCTCCCCGCACCCCGGCCTTCTCGGTGGCGGCCACAGCCTGCCCGGGCCGCCACCGAGAAGGCCGCGTCCCTTCCGCCCGCCGGAGCTCTACGCGGCCAGGGGCTCGTCGTGCTCGGCGACCAGCGCGAGGACGTCGTCGGCGAACTTGCTGACGAAGGCGGGGCCGACGCCGGAGATCTCGATCAGCTGCGGGCGTCCCTTGGGGCGGCGCGCCGCGATCGAGGCGAGCGTCTTGTTGTTCGCCACCGTGTAGGCCGGTTTGCCCTGGGCGGCCCGTAGCCGCCAGGCTTTCAGCGCCTCGAAGAGCGCTTCGTCGGGGCCCGACAGCTCTGGCGCCGGGGCCGCCGAGGAGCCGGAGCGCGCCCGGGCGGGCTTGCGCACCTCGATCGTCTCCGGATCGGGCAGCCAGTCGAGCCTGTCGCAGATGTCGCAGCAGCGGTCCAGCGGCGGCGTCTCGGCGCGGCGGTCGCCGAAGTGGGCGAGCAGCGCCTGGCGCCGGCAGCGGGTGCCGTAGATGAAGTCTTTGATCGCCCGGTAGGCGCGCCAGCCGCGCTCGTGGGCGATCGCCAGCTCCGGGTCCCCCGCCCGCTGTTCGTTGAAGCGCACCAGTCGGCCGAGGTCGGACTTCATCGCCAGCATCACCGCCCGCGCCGGCAGCCCGTCGCGCCCGGCGCGGCCGGCCTCCTGGTAGTAGGCCTCGACGCTCGTCGGGATCGCCATGTGCCAGACCGAGCGCACGTCGGCCTTGTCGACGCCCATGCCGAAGGCGTTGGTGGCGACGACCACGTCGACCGCGTCCTCGCCGCCGGACATGAAGCGCCGCTGCACCAGCGAGCGCTCCGCCCCTTCCATCCCGGCGTGGTAGGCGAGCGCCCGCAGCCCGGTGCCGCGCAGCAGCTCGGCGACCTCGTCGGTGTCCTTGCGGGTGCCGCAGTAGACGATCGCCGGCCGGTTGGCCGGGTCGGCGAGCCCCACCTCGAGCAGCGCCTGCCGGCGCGCCTTCGAGCCCTTGCCCTCCAGCGCCACCACGTCGAAGGAGATGTTGGGACGGTCGAAGCCTGCCCGCACCCGCAGCGGGTCCCGCATGCCGAAGCGCTGGGCGATCTCGACCGCGACCGGCACCGTCGCCGTCGCCGTACAGGCCATCACCGTCGGCCGGCCGAGCCGCTCGGCGATCTGCGGCAGGCGCAGGTAGTCGGGTCGGAAGTCGTGCCCCCACTCGGAGACGCAGTGGGCCTCGTCGACCGCCAGCAGGTCGATCTTGCGCCGGCCGATCGCCTCGAGGAAGAAGCCCGAGGCGAAGCGCTCCGGGGCGCAGTAGACGATCTTCGCCCGCCCGTCGCGGACCGACTCCAGCGCCGCCATCGCGTCGCCTTCGTCCATCGCCGAGGAGACCATCGCCACCGGGTGCCCGGCCTGGGTCAGGCGCAGCCACTGGTCCCGCATCAGCGCGATCAGCGGGCTGACGACGATCGTCAGGTCGTCGGAGGCGAGCCCCGGCAGCTGGTAACAGAGGCTCTTGCCGCCGCCGGTCGGCATCACGATCAGCGAGTCGCGGCCTTCCAGCGCCGCGGTCACCGCCTCGCGCTGGCCGGGCCGCCAGTCGGCGAAGCCCAGCTCGCCCAGAAGCTCGTCTGCTCTTTCCGCGGCGCTCGTCACAGAACCTCCCAGGCTAGGGGTCCGTCCGGCGGGCCGCCGCGGGCCCGCCGGACTTTGCGCCCTATTCCGTTTCGCCCTTGGCGATCTGGGCCGGAACCTGTGCCAGCTTTTCGGCCAGGGTGTCGATCACCTGGGCGAGCTTGCGCGTGTCGGACTTGTTCAGTTCCGTGTAGAGGACGAAGCCGGGCCACTTCGACGTTTCGTAGGGCTTCAGCGCCGCGTAGACGGCTTCGAAGTCCGCGTCGATTTCCTTGGTCAGCTTCGGCTGGTCCTTCATCAGCGGCTCGACGTCTTCCCAGGCCACCTGGGAGCCTTCGACGTTGGCCAGGAAGTCGACCAGGTCGATGTGCGAGTAGCGCTCCTCCTCGCCGGTGATCTTCGAGGTCGAGACCTCGGTCAGCAGCTCGTTGGCGCCGTTGGCGATCTCGACCGCCTGGATCTTGACGTTGCCCTTGATCAGTTCTTCGAGTTCTTCGACGTCTTCCTGCAGCCCTTCGGCGACCGGCTTCATGCCCTTCGTCGTGTCTTCTTCCCAGAGCGCTTTCTCGATCCGGTGGAAGCCGCCGAATTCGCTCGGCTTGACGTCGTTCGCCCGCGCGTCGATGCGGGGGTCGAGGTCGCCGAAGGACTCGGCCACCGGCTCGATCCGCTCGTAGTTGACGCGCGGCTTCGGGTAGAGCTTCTTCGCTTCGGCGATGTTCCCGGCGATCACCGCCGCCACGAACGGCTTCGTGTTCTTCACCAGTTCTTCGGAGTTTTCGAGGATGTATTCCTTGTAGGAGTCGATCGCCTTTTCGATTTCCGGGCTCTTCTTCGTCTTCAGCTCGCCGGTCACTTTCAGCGTGCCTTCGCCTTCGCCCGCCGCTTCCTGGCAGCGGATCGTGTATTCGCCTTCTTCGAGCGTCAGGGCGAAGCTGCCGGAGCCGCCTTCGATCACGTTCTCGCGCTCGCCGAGCAGCGTTTCGCCGTCGATCACCTCGAGCTCGGTGTACTTGCTCGAGCCTTCGTTCTTGACCTTGAACTCGATCGGGCCGGCGGGCGCGCTCGATTCGGTCGGCGAGCAGCCTTCTTCGGTCAGCGTGAAGTTCAGTTCCTTGGAGCCGGCCGGGGCCTTGTCGCTGGAACCGCAGGCGGCCACGAACAAGGCCAGCAGGCCGAGCGCCATGGCGGCGATCAAGGTACGGACAGAGACACGTTTCATTCTTGGCTGGCTCCTTGGTGAGAGACGGATTCTGGTGAGGAAGTTGGGAGTGCCCGGGCCCGTGACGTCGTCTCGTTCGCCTCGGGGCCCGGGCACAGGTGGGTACTGCTTAGGGCACCCTAACAAAGGCCGATGGATTCGGTCGGAAAAGCTTCAGGCAACTCTCAGCTGAGCAGCGCCTCGCCGACGTAGCCACCCGGTTCGACCCCGCCGGGGACGGCGAAGAGGGCGCTGCCGACGTGGTGGATGTACTCGTTCAACGCGTCGTGGACGCCGAGCTTGCGCTGCAGGGCGACGAACTGCTTTTCCGGGTCGCGCTGGAAGGCGATGAAGAAGAGGCCGGCTTCGAGCTCGCCGAGGCTCTGGTCGACGCCGTCGGTGAAGGAGTAGCCGCGGCGGAGGATCCGTACGCCGTCGTTTTCGGTCGCCGAGGCGAGCCGCACGTGGGCGTTGGCGGGGATCACCGGCTTGCCGTCCATGCCGGTCTCTTCCAGGGGCAGCGGGTCGAACTCGTCTTCCTCGCCGAGCGGCGCGCCGCTGTACTTGCGGCGGCCGATCGTTTCCTCCTGGTCCTGCAGGGCCGAGCGGTCCCAGACCTCCAGCACCATGCGGATCCGCCGCGTCACCAGGTAGCTGCCGCCCCTGATCCAGGCGGGCCCTTCGTCGACCCAGACGTGCTTGTCCATCGCCGCCTGGTCTTCGGCGCGGATGTTGGCGGTGCCGTCTTTCATCCCGAACAGGTTGCGCGGCGTCTCCCCGCCGCGGGTGGTCGTCGAGGTGCGGCCGAAGCCGAGCTGGGACCAGCGCATGGTCACCGTGCCGCGACCGATCCGGGCCAGGTTGCGGATCGCGTGGAAGACGACCTGGGGATCGTCGGCGCAGGCCTGGACGCAGATGTCGCCGTCCGATTCGAGCCCGTTCAGTTCGTCGCCGGGAAGCGAGGGCAGCGGCTTCAGCGCCGCCGGGCGCAACGCGCCGAGGCCGAGGCCGGGACGGTCGAAGATCGCCGGACCGAAGCCGAAGGTGACCGTCAGGTTCGCGGCCGGCAGGTCGAACGCCTCGCCGGTGTCGTCCGGCGGCGCCAGCTCGTCGCGGCTGCCTTCGTAGGTGCCGATCATCCTGCCCTCCGACATCTCGCGCGCGGCGACGGTCCACTTTTCCATCAGTTCGCGCAGCTCGGCCTTGCTTTCGGTCTCCAGGTCGAAGGAGGCGAAGTGCAGTCGGTCCTGGACCGGCGTCGCGATCCCCGCCTGGTGCTCGCCGTGGAAGGGGACGGACCCGGTGCCTTCGGTTTCGGCCGCTTCGGCCTCGCTCTGGCCGACCAGGTAGCCGCCCGCGCCAAGTCCGATTCCGGCGGCACCGAGGCCGGCCGAGGTGAGCAGGCGACGCCGAGACAGCGGCATCGCGCTAGGCCGGGGTCTGGGCCGCGCCGACGCCGGGTTGCTCGGCGGAGGTGTGCTTGCGGGCAGGGCGGCTGCCGCGCGGCCAGAGGACGTAGAGCGCCATCGGGATCGCGTAGGCGAGGTAGACGAAGGCCTCGATCTGGGTCGGTGCCGGGCGCAGCCCGAGCATCCCGGTGAGCAGCGATTCGGAGACGGTGCCGGGGTGGACCAGCCAGCGCAGGCTCACCGCTTCGCCCTGGAAGCTGTTGATCCAGCCTGCCTCGTGGGCGGTGTGGGCGGCGGTGGCGAGCAGGCCCGCGGCGACGAAGACGAGGACCAGGCCGGTGATCTTGAAGAACTTCGAGAGGTTGATGTGGACGCCGCCGCGGTAGAGGCCGACGCCGATCGCGATCGCGCCGATCAGGCCGAGCACGGCGCCCGCGCCGGCGGCGGTCGTGTTGCTCGCGTCCTGGAAGGCGGCGAGCAGGAAGACGGAGGTCTCGAAGCCCTCGCGCAGCACCGCGAGGAAGGCCATGCCGACCAGGGCCATCGCCGAGCCGCGGGCCAGCGCGCTCGCCGCCTCGCCCTCGAGTTCGGCCTTGATCTCCCGCGAATGGCGGGCCATCCAGATGATCATGTAGCTGATCGTCGCCACGGCGATCAGGCCGACGATCGTCTCCAGCCCCTCCTGCTGGCGCTGCGGAAGTTCTTCCGAGGCGACGTCGAGCCCGACGCCGACCACGGTGCAGAGGACGACCGCGATGCCGACCCCGATCCACATCTGGCGCAGGGCGTCGCGGCGCCCTTCCTTGACCAGGAAGGCGGCGATGATGCCGACGATGAGAGACGCCTCGACGCCCTCTCGCAGAGTGATGACGAAGGTGGGGATCATTGGCTTAGGGCACCCTCAGTTAGGGCGACCGAAAACCTAGCAGGCGGCTAGGTATTAGGTCGGACGGAACCGCGGCCGGCGCTCAGGCGTCGGGCAGCCAGGGCCGGGCCCAGGTGGCGACGCCCTTGACCAGGTCGTTCGCCTCGGGCGGTCCCCAGGTCCCCGGCTCATAGGGGTGGACCGGGCCGGGGTCGTCGAGCAGGGGCTGCACCACGCGCCAGGTCTCTTCGATCGAGTCCTGGCGGGTGAAGAGGGTGTGGACGCCGTTGAGGGCGTCGCCGAGCAGGCGCTCGTAGGGCTCCGGGTCGGCGCCGGGATCGTGTTCGAAGAGGACCTGCAGGTCGGCGGGCTCGAAGTCCTCGGCGGTCGATTTTTTCTGGTACATCCGCATCCGGGAGCCCGGCTCCGGCTCGATCCGGAAGGTCATCTTGTTCGGCTCCGGCGTCTTGCCGTGGCCGATCCCGAGCAGCGGCGGCCGGCGGAAGACGGCGGTCACTTCGCTGGTCTTGGTGGGCAGGTTCTTGCCCGCGCGGACGAAGAAGGGGACGCCGCTCCAGCGCCAGTTGTCGACCTGCAGTTCGACCGCGGCGAAGGTCTCGGTGGTCGACTTCGGGTCGACGTTCTTCACCTCGAGGAAGCCCTCGTACTGTCCCCGCACGTAGCGCTTCGGGTCGGCCGCCCGCATCGCGCGGAAGAAGTCGAGCTTCTGGTCGCGGATCGAGTCGGGGTCGTTGGCGGTGGGCGGCTCCATCCCGATCAGCCCCAGCACCTGCAGGGCGTGGTTCTGGATCACGTCGCGCATCGCCCCGACCGCGTCGTAGAAGCGGCCGCGGTCATCGACGCCGAAGTTCTCGGCGATCGTCATCTGCACGTGGGAGACGTAGTGCCGGTTCCAGACCGGCTCGAGGATCGAGTTGGCGAAGCGCAGGTAGGTGATGTCCATCACCGGCTCCTTGCCGAGGTAATGGTCGATGCGCAGGATCTGCTGCTCCTCCAGCACCTCGCGCAGTTCGTCGTTCAGCTCCCGGGCCGATTCGAGGTCGTGGCCGAACGGCTTCTCGATCACCACGTGGGCGTGCTCCACCAGGCCCGCCGCGCCGAGGCCCTTGACCACGGTGGCGAAGAACGAGGGCGGGATCTCCAGGTAGAAGACCGGCTGCTTCGCCCCGCCCAGCGCCGCCTTGACGCGCTCGAAGGTGGCCGCCTCGGAGTAGTCGCCCTGGACGTAGGTGAGGCGGGCCAGCATCGCGTCGAGGGCCTCGCCGTCGGGGTCGGAGACGGTCGCCTCGACCGCTTCGCGGGCGTGCCTGCGGAGCCCTTCGTCGTCCCAGTCGTCGAGCGCCACCCCGACGATCGGGCAGGTCAGCGTCCCCGCCTTCTGCATCCGGTAGAGCGCCCGGAAGGTCATTTTCTTGGCCAGGTCGCCGCTGATGCCGAAGATCGCCAAGACGTCGGCGGCGCGATCGATGTGTCGTTCACGACTCCTCGCCATCGTGGCCGCAGGCTACCGCCTGGATGGTCGATCCCTGATTCGCGTGGGACCGGGGGCGAGCCTGGCCGAGCAGGTCAAGGACGCAGGGCGCAGCCTTTGCCGGTGGCAAAGGCAAGCTTGAGGACGCGGAGATGCGAAGCCGCCAGGCACGTCATCCGGGCGTGCGGGAATCAGGGATCGACCATCTAGGATGAGGCGCGCCCCACAAGTAGCGCCGACCAGGAGGGATGTGCATGGAGCTCGGAATCGTCGGCCTCGGCCGGATGGGGGCCAACATGGCCCGCCGGCTGATGAAGGACGGCCACACGATCGTCGCCTACGACGTCGACCCGGACGCCGTCAAGGGGCTCGAAGGGGAGGGTGCCGTGGGCGCCTCGACGCCGGCGGAGCTGGCCGCGAAGCTGAGCGCGCCGCGCGCCGTCTGGGTGATGGTCCCGGCGGGGCGGATCACCGAAGAGACGGTCGAGGCGCTGGAGGGCGTGCTGGAGGCCGGCGACGCGATCGTCGACGGCGGCAACTCCTACTACCGCGACGACATGCGGCGGGCCAAGCGCGCCGCCGAGATGGGGATCGACTACGTCGACTGCGGCACCTCGGGCGGCGTCTTCGGGCTGGAGCGCGGCTACTGCCTGATGATCGGCGGCCCGGACGCGGCGGTCGAGCGGCTCGACCCGATCTTCGCCTCGCTGGCGCCGGGGGTCGGGGCGGCGCCGCGCACGCCGGGCCTGAGCGGCGACCCGAGCCCGGCCGAGAACGGCTATCTGCACTGCGGCCCGAGCGGCTCCGGCCACTTCGTGAAGATGGTCCACAACGGGATCGAGTACGGGATCATGGCCGCCTACGCGGAGGGGCTGAACGTGCTGGAGAACGCCGACGCGGGCAAAACCAAGCGCCTCGACGACGCCGAGACGGCGCCGCTCGACCAGCCCGAGTTCTACGAATTCGACCTCGACATCCCGGCGATCACCGAGGTCTGGCGGCGCGGCTCGGTGGTCGGTTCCTGGCTGCTCGACCTGACCGCGGCGGCGTTCGCCGAGAGCCCGGAGCTGTCCGAGTTCAGCGGCCGGGTGTCGGACTCGGGCGAGGGGCGCTGGACCTCGATCGCGGCGATCGAGGAGGGCGTGCCGACGCCGGTGCTGACGACCGCCCTGCACGAGCGTTTCTACTCGCGTGAGCTCGGCGACTTCGGCGACAAGGTCCTGTCGGCGATGCGCTACCAGTTCGGCGGCCACAAAGAGCGGGACAACTGAGCGGCGTGCCCCGCCCCGAGGCAGCGAGCTGACGATGGCGATCGACCTCGAGGTCGTCGCCGACGACAAGGCCGCCGCCCGGCGGGCGGCGGAGCTGATCGCGGCGGCGGGCCGGGCGGCGGTCGCCGACCGCGGCTCCTTCTCCTTCGCGATGAGCGGCGGGCGCTCGCCCTGGGCGATGCTGGCGATCCTCGGCGAGCTGGAGGAGATGCCCTGGGCGGAGACCGAGCTCTTCCAGGTCGACGAGCGGGTCGCCTCGCCGGGCTCCGAGGACCGCAACCTGACCCACATGGTGCTGGGCCTCTCGATGGAGCACCAGCCCTCGCTGCGGCCGATGCCGGTCACCCACCGCGACCTCGACCAGGCGGCGCACGAATACGAGACCTCGCTGCCGGAGCGCCTCGACGTCGTCCACCTCGGCCTCGGCCCGGACGGCCACACCGCCTCGCTGGTCCCCGGCGACCCGGTGCTGGAGGTCGACGACAAGCGCGTTGCGGTCACCACCAACGAGTACCAGGGCCACCGCCGCATGACGCTCACCTATCCGGCCCTCGCCGAGGCCCGCCAGATCGTCTGGCTGGTCACCGGCGCCGAAAAGGCCGAGCCCCTCCGGCAGCTGATCGCCGCCGACCCGGCGATCCCGGCGGGCCGCGTCCGCAACGACCGCATGACGATCGTCGCCGACCCCGCCGCGGCCGGCCGGTAGCCCTCTCTAGGGTCTGGCGCATGGTCAAGCGCCTCGCCGTCGTCCCCCTGCTCCTGCTCGCCCTCGGCCTCGCCGCCTGTGGAGGCGGCGGGGGCGGATCGGAATCGGAACCGCCCTCGCTCGCCGCGATCGAAAAGTGCCTGGCGGCGGGGAAGGCGGAAGTGTCGAAGGGGAAGTCGAACGCCGACGAAGTCGTCGGCGACATGCCCGACGGCGGCCTGATCATCGCCCTCACCTTCCTCCACGGGCAGGAAGGCGAAGAAGCCGCCGCGATGCTCGAAGAAAGCGCCGCCGAAGCGAAGGGCGGCGAACGCCAGGTGGAAACCTTCCACGGTGGCCGCGCCGTCATCTCCCTCTCCAACCACGCGAGCGAAGAAGACCTCGAACTGGCCCAGAGCTGCGTCGAATAGCCCGGCCACGCTCGTCGAGTTAAGCCGGTCATAGGCGGCTCAACCCGACAGTCGTCGGACCCAGCGCTCGATCTCCTCGCGGTCGAGCGAAGGGTTCGCGTCGAGCAGGGCCTCGATGTCGCGCCGGTCCTTCGGCCGGTCGAGGATCATCTTGCGGGCGACGAGGTGCTCGGGGGCGACCAGGGGGATCGTCGTCCCGGCGTAGGTGACCTCGCGGATCGCGCTCGCCATCTCCTCGTGCAGCTCGTCGTGGGAGTAGAAGACGTGGACCGGAGGTCCTCCGGCGGGCACCGGATCGAGGGCGCGGAGCACCTCGGGGCGCCGCTCGGGTGCGACGAAGACGTTGACGTCGATGTCCGCCGTCTCGCGCGGGGCGCCGTAGATGGAGAGGGCCACCGCGCCGCCGATCGCGTGGGGGAGACCCGCCGCGGCGAGGGCGCGGTGGACGGCGATCACGTTCTCGGGAAGGACGGCGATCCGGCATCCGTATCAATGCCGACCGAATCGAACTCGGCTGAGTCGTAATCTTGGTTGGCAGATGAGCACCTGGGGAACTACTACGGCCGCGCCCGCGCCGCGCGCGGGGACCGTCGAGGTGCTGGTCGGGCTGCTCGCGGAACTCGACGAGGCGACCGAATCGGGGGTCTTCTACGACCGCGTCTGCCAGTCGGTGGTGACGCTGACCTCGATGAAACGGGCGGTGCTGCTGCTGCACGACGAGACCTATCGATCGGTCATCCCGGTCGGTCGGGCGGGCGTGCCGACGGAGCTGATGAAACGGATCGGCGGCACCCTCGACGAGACGCCGATCGCCCAGATCGCGCTGGAAGAGGACCGGGTGGTCGAGGTCGGCGTGGGCGGCAACGACGGCGACCTCGCCGAGCACGTGCCCGCCCGCTTCGCCGAGGTGCCGGAGAGCAGCTACCTGACCTGCGTGCCGATCTCCGCCGCGCGCCGCTGGCTCGGGGTGATCTTCGCCGACCGCGAAGGCGCCGACTTCCCGCTCGACGACGGCGAGCGGGAGACGATGATGACGCTGGGCCGGCTCGCCGCCCTCACCGCCTCGGTCGAGCACTCGACCGAGCAGCGCGAAAGCGAGCGCCGCCTCGCCGAACGGGTCGAGCTGACCCGCGACCTGCACGAGAACGCGATCCAGCGGCTCTTCGGCGTCGCCCTCGCGCTCGGCTCCGACGACGACCTGACCAAGCAGGAGCGGCGCCGCTGCCAGGAGGAGCTGCGCTCGGTCGTCGCCGACCTGCGCCGCGCCCTGACCCGCCCGCTGGAGACTCCGGAGCGCCCCGCCAAGGCCTGCCTCGGCGAGCTCCTCGACCGGCTGGTCGAGCGCCGCCCCGAGCTGCGCGTCGACTGGGCCGAGGGGGTCGAGGTGCCGGCCGACCTCGAGCCGGTCGCCCAGCTGGTCCTCAACGAGGCGCTGCGCAACGTCGACCGCCACGCCAGCCCGGCGGAGATCGTCGTCCGCATCGCCTCCGACGGCGAGACCTTCACCCTGGCGGTCGAAAACGACGGCTCCGGCGACGGCCACACCACCCGCGGCAGCGGCCTCGGCCTGCGCCTGGCGGCGCTGGAGGCGCTCCGCTACGAGGGCCTGGTCGAGTTCGGCTCCGCGGGCGGCGACCGCTGGCGCGTCCGCCTCGTCGTCCCGGTGGGCTGTAGATGAGCGCCGAGCCGCGGGGCCTGCGGGTCCTGGTGGTCGACGACCACGACGTCGTGCAGTGGGGCTTCCGCCTGCTGCTGGAGCGCCAGAGCTGGGTCGAGCGCTGCCTCGCCGCGTCCTCCGGGGAGGAGGCGGTCCAGGTCTGTCGCAAAGTCCAGCCGGAAGTCGCCCTGGTCGACATGCTGCTCGGCACCGAGTCGGGCGCCGAGGTCTGCGAGGAGATCCACAAGGTCAGCCCCGACACCCGCGTGCTGCTGATCTCCGGCGCCGGGGTCATCTCGCCCAACGTCGCCCGCACCGCGGGCGCCGCCGGCTTCATCTCCAAGGACTGGTCGGCGGTCGACGTCGTCCGCGCCGTGCGCCGCGTCTGGCAGGGCCAGGAGGTCTTCGCCGAAGCGCCGCTCGACTCGCCGCTCTCGGAGCGCGAGCAGGAGGTGCTGTCGCTGATCGCGACCGGCTCGACCAACAAGGAGATCGCCGGCCAGCTCCACCTTTCCCCGCATACCGTGAAGGAGCACACCAGCGCCATCTACCGTAAGCTCGGCGTACGGAACCGGGCGGAGGCCACCCGCCAGGCGCAGCGCCTGAAGATCCTCGTCTGAGCCTCGTCTGACACCCCCCGACGCCTGGGCCGCCCCCCGAATGTCGGGACTCGGCGCGTACCGGCGTCACCGCCGTAGTCAGCCGGACCAATACTCCTTACAAGTGCCAGATTCCCCCGCAGATACGGCCCTACTTTTCCCCGGCCAGGGGAGCCAGACCAGCACCATGGCGGCGGTCGCCGCGGAGCAGCTCCCGGAGCTGGTCGAGCAGGCGGCCGAGGAACTCGGCGCCGATCCCTTCGAGCAGATCGGCGAGGGGACCAACTTCGCCCAGCCCGCGCTCTTCATCGCCGGCCTCGCCCACTGGAAGGCGGCGGGGGAGCCGACCACGGCCTTCTACGCCGGCCACTCGCTCGGCGAGCTGCCCGCCCTGGTCGCCGCCGGCGCCCTGGCGCCGAGCGCCGGCCTGCGCCTCGCCGTCGTCCGCGGCCGGCTGATGGACGAGGCCTCGACCGTCCGCCCGGGCGGCATGGTCGCCTCGCTCGGCGGCTCCGACGAGGTCGTCCAGCAGGTCGCCGCCGAGTTCGGCCTGACGATCGCCAACGACAACGCCCCCGGCCAGGTGATCCTCTCCGGCGACGCCGAGCAGGTGGGCGAGGCGCGCAAGGCGCTGCGCGCCGCGGGCGCCAAGGCGATCCGCCTCCCCGTCGCGGGCGCCTTCCACTCGCCGCTGATGGAGCCCGCCGTCCCCGGCTACAAGGAGATCCTCGACGCCACCGAGTTCGCCCCGGCCCCGGGCGCGTATTCCTCGATCACCGCCGCCCCCTTCGACGACGTCCGCGCCGACCTGCTCGCCGCGCTGACCGAGCCGGTGCGCTGGCGCGGCACGCTCACCGCGCTGCGCGCCGCGGGCGCCACGACCTTCCTCGAGACCGGCCCCGGCGACATCCTCACCGGCCTCTCCAGGCGCACCCTCGGCGAGGACGGGATCGAGAGCCGCACCCTCGACGGTGCCAAGGAGGCCGCCGGTGCCTGAGGAGGTCTCCGAGATGACCTCCGGGCCGCTCGCCGCGCCGGCCTTCGCCGCCGCGCCGCTGATCCGCTGCGGCGCCGAGATGGTCGGCGTCGGCACGGCGCTGCCCGCCAAGGTCGTCCCCAACTCGGAGCTCGACGAACGGCTCGGGATCGACGCCGAATGGATCGTCAAACGGACCGGGATCGAAGAGCGCCGCTCCGCCCAGCCCGGCGAACGGCTCTTCGAGTTCGCCGCCGCGGCCGGGGCCGAGGCGCTCGCCGAAGCGGGCGTCGACCCCGTCGACGTCGACCTGATCGTCCTCGCCACCACCTCCAACGAGGAGCTGATGCCCGCCGCGTCGCCGCGCGTCGCCGCCGCCCTCGGCGCCACCGAGGCCGCCTGTTACGACGTCAACTCGGCCTGCACCGGCTTCCTCAGCGCGGTGTCCGTCGCCTGTGGTCAGATCGAATCTGGGCGCGCGGTTAACGTTCTCGTGATCGGCGCCGACCTGATGATGCCCCTGACCGATCCGGACGATCGCGCGACCGCCGCCGTCTTCGCCGACGGCGCCGGCGCGGTGCTGATGCGCGGCACCCTGGAGAGCCGCGTCGGGCCGATCGTGCTGCGCTCCGACGGCGAGAAGGCCGACCTGATCAAGATCGACCGCTCCGAGCTGGTGATCCGCATGCAGGGCCACGAGACCTTCAAGTACGCGGTCGACATGATGGCCTCCTCGACCACCGAAGCGGTCGCCCTGGCGGGCCTGCGGCTCGACGACATCGACCTCTTCGTCTACCACCAGGCCAACGCCCGCATCCTGCGCGCGGTCGGCGAACGCCTCAGCCTGGTGCCCGACCGGGTGATCAACTCGATCGCCAAGCTCGGCAACACCTCGGCGGCGACGATCCCGCTGGCGCTCGCCCAGGCCAAGAGCACGGGCCAGCTGCGCCAGGGGGCGCGCGTCCTGCTCGGCGCCTTCGGCGCCGGGGTCAGCTGGGGGGCGACCGTGATCGAGTGGGGAGGGGCGGTGAGCGTCGGTGTCTGAGCGCCCCGAAGGCTGCGCCCTGGTGACCGGCTCCTCGCGCGGGATCGGCGCCGCGACCGCGGTGCTGCTGGCCGCCGACGGCTGGCCGGTGCGGGTCAACTACCGCTCTGACGAGGCGGGAGCAAAGAAGGTCGTCGGGGAGATCGAGGCGGCGGGCGGCACCGCGACCCTCTGGCAGGGAGACGTCGGCGACGCCGCCGCCGTCGATCGCCTGCTCGAGCCCGGCGACGACGGCCCGGTGCTGGTCCTCGTCAACAACGCCGGCGTGCGCATGGACGGCCTCTCGCCGCAGCTCGACGACGAGCAGTGGCAGACGGTGATCGACACCAACCTCACCTCGACCTTCCGCGCCACCCGGGCGGCGCTGCCGAAGATGATGCGCGCCCGCTTCGGCCGCGTGATCAACGTCGCCTCGGTCGCCGGCATCCGCGCCAATCCCGGCCAGGCCAACTACTCGGCCTCGAAGGCGGGGGTGATCGGCTTCACCAAGACCGTCGCCGCCGAGGTCGCCCGGCGCGGCGTCACCGTCAACGCCGTCGCCCCGGGCCTGATCGAGACCGCCTTCACCGCGGACGTGCTGGAGGGCGAGATGGCGAAGGCGATCCCGGCCCGCCGCATCGGCACGCCGGAGGAGGTCGCCGCCTGCATCCGCTTCCTCGCCTCCCCCGAAGCTTCTTACGTGACCGGAACGACGCTGACCGTGGACGGCGGCCTCAGCGCATAAGGACCCGCATATGTACGGAAAAGGAGAACCAATTGGCAACGCAAGTAAGTAGCGAGAGCGTCGAGAAGACGATCTACGACGGTCTCGTCGAGCTCGGCACCGAGCGCGACGATCTCTCGCGCGAGGCGACCCTGGAGAGCCTCGACGTCGACTCGCTCGACCTGGTCGAGCTGGCCCAGATCGTCGAGGACGAGTACGGGGTCGAGCTGAAAGGCGACGACGTCAAGGACGTGAAGACCGTCGGCGAGGTCATCGACCTGGTGGTGGCGAAGGCACAGTGACGTCGGGACGAGCAAGCGTGCATCTCTGGTTCTTCGCGCCGCGAGTGGAGACGGAACAGTCGTCATGACGCGCCGCGTCGTCATCACGGGAGTCGGTGCCGTCACCCCGCTGGGGATCGGCTCGGACCCCCTGATCGACCGCTGGAGCGCGGGCGAATCGGGGATCGCGGACGGCTTCGGCCGCTGCCTCGATTTCGAGCCGACGGACTTCCTCTCGAAAAAGGAAGTTCGTCGCGCCGACCGCTTCACCCAGATGGCGATCGTGGCCGGCGACGAGGCGGTCAGGCAGGCCTTCGGCGAGGAGGCCGAGCTGCCCTACGACCCCTACCGGGTCGGCTGCGTGATCGCGACCGGGATCGGCGGCCTCGTCTCGCTCGAGCGCGAGCAGGAGAAACTCATCACCAAAGGGCCGAAAGCGGTGTCGCCGCTGGCGGTGCCGCTGATGATGGGCAACGCGGCGGCCGCCGCGGTCTCGATGCGCCACGGCCTGCAGGGCCACAGCTACGCGGTCTCCTCCGCCTGCGCGGCGGGCAACAACGGGATCGGCGACGCCGCCCGGATCATCCAGGTCGGCGACGCCGACGCGATGGTCACCGGCGGCGCCGAGGCCTGCATCACCGGCGTCGCCACCTCCGCCTTCGCGGCGATGGAAGCGACCTCGGCCTCCGGCATCTCGCGCCCCTTCGACGCCCGCCGCGACGGCTTCGTGATGGGCGAGGGCGCCGGCATCCTGGTGCTGGAGGAGAAGGAGGCGGCGGAAAAGCGCGGCGCGACGATCCTCGGCGAGGTCACCGGCTACGGCGTCACCGCCGACGCCTACCACCTGACCGCGCCCCAGCCGGAGGGCGAGGCGGCGGCCAAGGCGATCACCCTCGCTCTCGCCGACGCCGGGATCAGCGCCGTCGACGTCGACTACGTCAACGCCCACGGCACCTCGACCCCGCTCAACGACGCGGCCGAGACGAAAGCGATCAAGGCGGCCCTCGGCGAGCGCGCCGCCGACATCCCGGTGAGCTCGACCAAGTCGGCGATCGGGCACCTGCTCGGTGCCGCCGGCGCGGTCGAGGCGATCGCCACGATCGAAGCCCTCAGGCGTCGCCAAGCTCCCCCGACCGTCGGGTATGAAGAGGCGGAAGAGGGGCTCGACCTTGACTACGTCGAAGGGTCCAGTAAACCGATTGTGAACGGAGACGGTCCCGTCGTCGCGATCTCCAACTCGTTCGGCTTCGGCGGCCATAACGCCGTCCTCGTCCTTTCCGCCAACTGAACGGATCCCCCCATGGCAACCGCCGTCAAAGCCCCGCCTCCCGCTCCCGCCGACACCCCGCTCGGGCAGCTGCAGATGCTCTGCGACCCGGGGACCTTCCGGCCCCTGCGCAGCGGCGTCTCCAGCCTCCGCCTCGGCGAGCGGGCGACCCCGGGCGACGGCGTCGCCGCGGGCGCCGGCGAAGTCGACGGCCGGCCGGTCTTCTGCTACGCCCAGGACCCGGCCTTCCTCGGCGGCAGCCTCGGTGAGGTCCACGCCGACACGATCGTGCGCACGATGCGGATGGCCGGCGACGCCGGCGCCCCGGTGGTCGGCTTCGTCCGCTCCGGCGGCGCCCGCCTGCAGGAGGGCCACGCCGCCCTCGCCGGATACGGCCGCATCTTCCGCGCCAGCGTCGAGCTCTCGCGCAAGGTGCCGCAGATCTCGATCCTCTCCGGCATCTCGGCCGGCGGCGGCGCCTACTCGCCGGCGCTGACCGACTTCGTCGTGATGACCAAGGACTCGCGGATGTTCCTGACCGGGCCGAAGGTCGTCGCCGAGGCGATGGGCGAAGAGATCTCGATGGAGGAGCTCGGCGGGCCCAAGGTCCACGGCAAGAACGGCGTCGCCCACCTGATCGCCGCCGACGCCGCCGACGCGATCCTGCAGACCCGCCACCTGCTCAGCCTGCTGCCGCAGCGGATCGGCGGCAGCGCCCACCCGCACCTGGTCGTCGACCCCGAGAGCGAGGAGCCGGGCGCGCTGGTGCCGGACGAGCAGCGCAAGGTCTACGACGTCCGCGACGTCGCCGCGGCCGTCCTCGACGGCGGCAGCCTGCTGGAGATCTGGCCGAAATGGGCGCCGAACATCGTCACCGCCTTCGCCCGCCTCGAGGGCCGGCCGGTCGGCCTGATCGCGAACCAGCCGCGGGCGCTCGGTGGCGTGATCGACGCCGCCGCCTCGGAGAAGGCGGCGCTCTTCGTCGAAGACTGCAACCGCTTCGGCCTGCCGCTGGTCGTCTTCGTCGACACCCCGGGCTTCATGCCGGGGCGGCGGCAGGAGGAAGCCGGGGTGATCCGCCATGGCGCCTCGCTGCTGCACGCCTTCGCCGGGGCGAGCGTGCCGAAGGTGACCCTGGTCCTGCGCAAGGCCTTCGGCGGCGCCGCGATCACGATGAACTCGAAAGACCTCGGCGCCGACGTCGTCTTCTCCTGGCCGGGCGCCCAGATCGGGATCATGGCCGCGCGCCAGGCGGTCGGGATCGTCCACGGCCGGCGCCTGCGCGAAGACGAGAGCCTCTCCCGCGACGAGCTCGCCGACGCCTACGCGGCCGAGCACCTGACCGCGCCCGCGGCCGCCGCCAGCGGCTGGGTCGACGAGGTGATCGAGCCCGAGGCCAGTCGCGAGAGCCTCGCCTGGGCGCTGCGTTCCCTGAGGGGACGTTGAGCGTCGTCCGTGCCTACGCGGCGCTAGGGGACAGCTTCACCGCCGGCCGCGACTCGATCGACGCCGAGCGCTGGGCCGACCTGCTGGCCGCCGGGATGCGGCGGGTGAACCCCGAGCTGCGCTACGAGAACCTCGCCGTCGACGGCGCCACCAGCGCCGAAGTGCTGGACCGGCAGGTCGAGGCCGGGCTGGCGCTGGAGCCCGACTTCATCACGATCATCTGCGGCGCCAACGACGTCCTGCTGGCGACGCGGCCCGACGTGGCGACCTATGCCGAGAACTTCGACGCGATCCTGCGCCGCCTGCGCGAGGGCGCGCCGGAGGCGATGCTGGTCACCGCGACGGCGCCGGAGGGCTGGCAGTTCATGGAGCTGCGGCCGCGCACCGAAGCGCGGCTGATCGAGGCGACCAAGGAGCTGAACGACGTCACCCGCGCGGCGGCCGAGCGCTACGACGTGCTCTGCCTGCCGGTGGCCGGGCATCCGGCGCTGAGGGATCCGGTTACCTTCTCGGCCGACGGCCTGCACCCGTCGAGCGCCGGCCACCAGACCGTCGCCCGCGAAACGGCCAAATACCTGAACGCGCAGCTGGGTATCGAGTTCGAGATGGAGGGAGAGTCGTGATCCTCGAGGGGAAGAAGATCCTGGTCACCGGCGTGGTCAACCGCCACAGCATCGCCTTCGCGATCGCCGAGCGCGCCCAGCAGGAGGGGGCGGAGGTGCTGCTGACCAGCTTCGGCCGGGTGAAGCGGATGACCGAACGCTCGGCGGCGCGGCTCGATCCGGTGCCCGAGGTGCTGGACCTTGACGTGAACGACGACGACGACGTGGCGGCGCTGCGGGGCGAGCTGGAGCGACGCTGGGGCCGCGTCGACGGCGCCGTTCACGCGATCGCCTTCGCCCCCGGCGACGCGATCGGCGGCGAGTTCATGGCAACGCCGCGGGAGAGCGCCAAGGTCGCCTTCGAGACCAGCGCCTACTCCTACAAGGCGCTGGCCGAGGTGGTGGCGCCGCTGATGAGCGACGGCGGGGCGATGGTCGGCCTCGACTTCGACGCCAGCGTCGCCTGGCCCTCCTACGACTGGATGGGCGTGGCGAAGGCGGCGCTGGAGTCGGTCAACCGCTACCTGGCGAAGGACCTCGGCAAGCAGAAGATCCGGGTCAACCTGATCTCGGCGGGCCCGGTCCACACCGCCGCCGCTTCCGGGATCTCCGGCTTCTCCGACCTGGAGGGGCTGTGGGAGGACGCGGCGCCGCTCGGCTGGGACCCACACGACGCGACCCAGGTCGCCGACGCGGCCCTCTTCTTCCTCAGCGACCTGAGCCGGGCGACGACCGGCGAAATCCTCCACGTCGACGGCGGCGCCCATGCGGTAGGCGCCCCACCGCAGCCGTCCGCCGACTGAACGCCGCCGGACCGCTCGGTGAGTTCGCACTTTTGCTCGCATAGCGAGCAAAAGTGCGAACTCACTCAGGCGAAGCGGGTGTGGGCGACCTCTTCGCCGCGGGCGATGAAGAGGTCGCTGACCAGGGAAGGCGGGAAGAGGCCCTGGGCGGCGACGCCGGGATCGCCTTCCAGCCGCACCATCAGCGCCGCCGGGTCGTCGCGGCCGGGGCCGCTGTAGTCGGCGATCAGGCCGCCGTCGGGGCTCGGCGGTGTCCCCGGGCGCAGGGCGACGTCGTCGCCGAGCCGGGCCAGGGTGGAGGCGAGGCCGAAGGCGTAGAGCTCCAGCGGCACCGGCCAGGTGAAGCGCTCCACCGGCTTCGAGGAGTCGGCGATGACGACGAAGCGGTCGGCCGCCGCGGCGACGATCTTCTCGCGCAGGTGGGCGCCGCCACCGCCCTTGATCAGCCAGCCGTCCGGGGTGACCTGGTCGGCGCCGTCGATCGCGATGTCGAGGTGGGTGAGCGAGTCGAAGTCCTCGACCGGGATGCCGAGCGATTCGGCCTGGGCCTCGGTCGCCGGCGAGGTGGCGACGCAGCGCAGGTCGGTGAGGCCGCGGCGGGCCAGCGCCGGCAGCAGGTGGGCGACGGTGGAGCCGGTCCCGAGGCCGACCGTCATGCCGCCCTCGACCAACTCGGCGGCCGCCTCGGCGGCGAGTCGCTTCTCGTCGTCGGCGCTCACGGTGTCGCGACTCTATTCGGCTACGCTGGACGTTCGCGTCTTGAAACAACGATCAGGAGCTATCACGCAGATGACCGTCACCCCCACCCAGGACTACAAGGTCGCCGACATCGGCCTCGCCGAGTTCGGCCGCAAGGAGATCTCGCTCGCCGAGGTCGAGATGCCCGGCCTGATGCAGACCCGGGAGGAGTTCGGGGCGCAGAAACCCCTGGCGGGCGCGCGGATCACCGGCTCGCTCCACATGACGGTGCAGACCGCGGTGCTGATCGAGACCCTGGTCGCGCTCGGCGCCGAGGTGCGCTGGGCCTCCTGCAACATCTTCTCGACCCAGGACCACGCGGCGGCGGCGATCGCCGCGGCCGGGATCCCGGTCTACGCCTGGAAGGGCGAGACGCTGGAGGAGTACTGGTGGTGCACCGAGCAGGCGCTGACCTGGCCGGGCGAGGACGGGCCGAACATGATCCTCGACGACGGCGGCGACGCCACCCTGCTGGTCCACAAAGGGGTCGAGTACGAGGCGGCCGGCGCGGTGCCGAGCCCGGACACCGCCGACTCGGAGGAGTTCCGGATCGTGCTGGAGACGCTGGCGCGGTCGCTGGAAGGCGACCCGACCCGCTGGACCAAAGCGGCCGCCCAGATCAAGGGCGTCACCGAGGAGACGACCACCGGCGTCCACCGGCTCTACCAGCTGGCCGAGGCGGGCAAGCTGCTCTTCCCGGCGATCAACGTCAACGACTCGGTGACCAAGTCGAAGTTCGACAACCTCTACGGCTGCCGGCATTCGCTGATCGACGGCATCAACCGCGCCACCGACGTGATGATCGGCGGCAAGGTCGCCGTCGTCTGCGGCTACGGCGACGTCGGCAAGGGCTGCGCCTCGTCGCTGCGCGGCCAGGGCGCCCGGGTGATCGTCACCGAGATCGACCCGATCTGCGCCCTGCAGGCGGCGATGGAGGGCTACGAGGTGCGCCGGCTCGACGACGTCGTCGACTCGGCCGACATCTTCGTCACCACCACCGGCAACAAGGACATCGTCACGCTCGACCACATGCGGCGGATGAAGCACAACGCGATCGTCGGCAACATCGGCCACTTCGACAACGAGATCGAGATGGCGAAGCTGGAAAAGTCGGACGCCGAGCGGATCGACATCAAGCCGCAGGTGGACGAGTGGAGGTTCCCCGACGGCCACTCGATCATCGTCCTCTCCGAAGGACGGCTCTTGAACCTCGGCAACGCCACCGGCCACCCGAGCTTCGTCATGTCGAACTCGTTCACCAACCAGGTGATCGCCCAGATGGAGCTCTTCACCCGGCCCGAGGAGTTCGAGGCCAAGGAGGTCTACATCCTCCCCAAGCACCTCGACGAGAAGGTGGCCCGCCTGCACCTGGCGAGCCTCGGCGTCGACCTGACCGAGCTGACGCCCGAGCAGTCCGCCTACCTCGGCGTCCCCGTCGAGGGCCCCTACAAGCCCGACCACTACCGCTACTAACTGCGTGTCGACGGGCCGAAAAGCGCTCCATATCGGCGCTTTTCGGCCCGTCGACCTATAGTCGGGTCGGTGGATGCGCGGATCTGGGTCTCGGCGGGCGGTGCGGCGCCGCGGTCGGTGGCGTTGGACCGGGAGCGGACCGTGGTCGGGCGCTCGCCGGAGGCCGACCTGCAACTCGACGACGACGCGGTCTCCTGGAACCACCTGGAGATCGAGCGGCGGGGGCAGGTGCTGATGGCGACCGACCTCGACAGCCGCAACGGGACGGCGCTGAACGGCGAGCCGCTGGATCGGCCGCGCCGGCTGCGCGACGGCGACACGCTGATCGTCGGCGGGCACCGGCTGGAAATCTCGACGGCCGGGAGCCCGACGCCGGTCGCCGCCACCGTCGCGGCGAGCGAGCCGGGGGTGGCGCTGAGCGAGGAAGAGCGGGCGACCGCCGCTGCCCTCGTCGCCCCGTATCGCAGCGAGGGCGCCTTCGCGGGCCGTCCGGCGACCCGGGCCGAGATCGCCGAGGCGCTCCACGTCAGCGAGCGCACCGCGCAGCGGCGGCTCGACGCCCTGGCGGCCAAACTTGAGGTCGCCGGCGACGCCGGCCGCGACCGTCCCCGCCAGATCGCCGCCCGCGTGATCGAGCTCGGCCTCGACCGCCGCTGAGGGCCGGCCCGGAACGGGCCAGACGTGGCCCGGTGGGTGGCGCGGGTGTCGTTGGCCGGTACGGCTCCGGATCGGAGCATCGGTGCACCGAATCACCGACGCTCGAAAGGAGCACTCCATGTCACTCCGCAACCTCTCCATCCGCACCCTCGTCCTCGCCGGCCTCGCCCTCCTGGCGCCGGCTCTGCCCGCCGCCGCCTCGGCGGCGACGCACCGGGCCGGGGCCGTCGTCTTCTCCCAGACCAGCAAGGTCGAAGGGGTCGAAGAAGGCGGGCTCTTCGCCGTCCGCGACGGCAACCGCAACCAGCTGACCGACAACCCGGCGGATTCCGAACCCTCCTTCGCGCCGGACGGGCGAACCATCGCCTTCTCCCGCGAAGGCGACATCTACACGGTCCGTCCCGACGGCTCCGGCGAGCGCCGCCTCACCAGCGGCACCGCGCTCGACTCGCGCCCGCAGATCTCGCCCAACGGGCGGATCGTCCTCTTCGAGCGGCGCACCGCCGAAGGTCAGCCGGCCAACCTCTACACCGTGGCGATCGGCGGCGGCGCGGCCAAGGACCTCACCCCGGGCCCTGAAGAAGACAGCGAAGCCCGCTTCTCCGCCGACGGCAGGACGATCGTCTTCGTCCGCACCACGGAAACGAGCGGCGGCGGCTCCAACGCCGACCTCTACTCGATCCGCCCCAACGGGGCCGGCCTCGCCCGCCTCACCAGCACCGGCCGCGTCGACGAGTTCGACCCGCGCTACTTCGCCGGCGGCATCGTCTTCAGCCGCGGTTCCCAGGCGCCCGCCCCGCAGGGCTACGCCGACATCTACACGATGAAGGCCAACGGCGCGAAGGTGAAGCCGCTGGTCCGCGGCGTCGGCTCGGCCTACGTGGAAGACGTCTCGCCGCAGGGCCACACGCTGATCTTCCGCCGCGATCGCGGTCTCTGGGTGAAGAAGATCGGTCCGAAGCGCGCCAAGAAGGTCGCCGAACTGCCCGACGGGGCGCAGACCAACTCGGTCTTCTCCTCCGACGGCAAGAGCGTCGCGACGCTGATCGAAACGCACGAACGCCAGGTCGTGATGTCGTTCAACCTGGCCACCGGGCGCGAGCTCGAACTGGCCGAACTCTGGAACGAAGAAGGCGGCGAAGCGGCCTTCGGCCCGGTGATCGACTGGCAACCGGTGCGCTGATCGGGGCCCGGCGTCCGCTCGGGCGCGCCGACCCGCCGGTTGAGGTGACGCCACCGGGCGATATAACCGCCCGGTGGCAGACCTCGCCGTCGGTGACGAAGTCGCCGGATACCGGATAGACGCCCGCCTCGCCCGCGGCGGGATGGGCGTCGTCTACCGCGCCACCCACCTCGGCCTCGAACGGCCGGTGGCGCTGAAGGTGATCGCCCGCGAGCTCGCGGGCGACGCCTCGTTCCGGGAGCGCTTCCTGAGGGAGTCGCGGCTGGCGGCGCGGCTCGACCATCCGGCGGTGGTCCCGGTCTACGACTCGCGCGAGGTCGACGGCGAGCTGATCGTGGCGATGCGCCTGGTCGCGGGTGGCGACCTGCGGGCGCTGATCGATCGTGAGGGGCCGCTGCCGCCGGCGCGGGCGACGGCGCTGCTCGGCCAGGTCGCCGAAGCGCTCGACGCGGCGCACGCGGCGGGGATAGTCCACCGCGACGTGAAGCCGCACAACGTCCTGGTCGAAGGCGACCGCGCCTACCTCTCGGACTTCGGCCTCGCCAAGGCGATCGACGAGAGCGCCGCCTCGATGGCCTCGGTCGTCGGCACCGCCGCCTACATGTCGCCGGAGCAGTGGCGGGGCGAGGCGGTCGGGCCGCCCGCCGACGTCTACAGCCTCGGCTGCGTCCTCTTCGAGGCGGTCACCGGCGTCGTCCCCTATGCCCGCGCCGACGCCGATCCCGAGTCGACCCCACAGATGCCCGCCGGCCTCGAAGGGGCGATCGAGAAGGCGACCGCCCCCCGCCCCGAGGACCGCTTCGCCACCGCCACCGAGCTGATCGACGCCGCCCGCTCGGGAGCGCGGTCGACCTCCGTCAACCCCACGGAGGCGCGGTCGACCTTAGTTAGCCGGGGGCTGACGCAGGTCGACCGCACCGGGGACGAGTTGACGGAGGTCGACCGCGGGGCGGGGGGACGGCGCTCGCGGGGACTGGCGGCGCTCGCCGGCGGGGCGGTGCTCGTCCTCGGGGCGATCGTCGTCGCGGTGCTCCTCGTCACCGGCGGCGGCTCGGGGGTTTCCGTCTCGGCGCCGGTCGCGGTCGGCAAGCCGCCGCTGCGGATCGCGGCGGGGTCGGAAAAGATCTGGGTGCTCTCCGAACCGGAAGGGACGCTGACCCGGATCGGGGCGGAAAGCGACGAAGTCGAAGGGGCGCCGATCGACCTCGGCAAGGGCGTCGCGGCGGTCGCCGTCGGCGGCGGCTCGGTCTGGGTCACCGACGCGCGCACCGGGCAGCTCCTCCGGGTCGACGACGAAAGCGGCGCCGTCACCCAGAAGATCGAGGTCGGCGGCCGTCCCGGACCGGTCGTCTACGGCGGCGGCCGGGTCTGGGTCGCCGACACCGAGGGCGGCGGGATCACCGCCGTCAACGCCAAGGGCGGCCGCGTCGTCCGCCGCGACCTGCCGCCCCACGCCTCTCCGTTGCGCCTCGCCGGCGGCGCCGGGGGCCTCTGGGTCTCCAACGCCGAAGGGGGCACCGTCCGCCGCATCGACCTCGGCAGCTTCGCCGTCGGCGCGCCGATCGCCGCGGGGCGTCGACCGGCCGGGATCACCGTCGCCGACGGCCTCGTCTGGGTCGCCGACACCCGTTCCGGCTCGGTCACCCGCGTCGACCCCTCTCTACAGGCCGTCTCCGGCGCCCCGATCCCGGTCGGTGAACACCCCGGCGGCATCGACGCCGGCAGCAACTCGGTCTGGGTGACGACGGCCGGCGAAGACTCGGTCCGCCGTCTCGGCCTCCCCGCCGGCGAACCGGACGGAGGCCCGATCGGCGTCGGTCCCGAACCCGGGGCGATCGCCGTCGGCACCACCGCGGTCTGGGTCGCCAACGACGGTGACGGGACGGTAACCAGGATCGAACCCTGACCAATAGGATCGTCGAGATCCGCCGCGTGCAATGGTGGGTACACGCCCTTCTGGCAGCCAGAAACAAGGAGACACCATGAGGCCCACGCAGAAACTGCACGAGCTCGGCCAGAGCCTTTGGGTGGACAACATCACCCGCCCGATGCTCGCCGAAGGCACCCTCAAGGGGTACATCGACGAGCTCTCCGTCACCGGGCTCACCTCGAACCCGACCATCTTCGACAAGGCGATCGGCGCCGGCGAGGCCTACGACCAGCAGGTCGCCGAGCTGAGCGGCAGCGTCGAGGACAGCGGCGGCCCCGGCGCCGACTCGAACGAGAACGTCTTCTTCGAGCTCGCCCTCGCCGACCTGCGCGACGCCGCCGACCTCTTCGCCGGCGTCCACACCCGCACCGCCGGGGTCGACGGCTTCGTCAGCCTCGAGGTCTCGCCGCTGCTCGCCGACGACGCCGCGGCGACGATCGAGCAGGCCGCCAGGCTCCACGCCAAGGCCGAGCGCGAGAACCTCTTCATCAAGATCCCGGGGACCGCGGCGGGCCTCGGGGCGATCGAGGAGTCGATCTTCGCCGGCATCCCGATCAACGTCACCCTGCTCTTCGACGACCAGCAGTACCTGGCCGCCGCCGACGCCTACATGAAGGGGATCGAACGGCGGATCGAGGCCGGGCTCGACCCGGTCGTCCAGTCGGTCGCCTCGATCTTCATGTCGCGCTGGGACGTCGCCGTCGCCGATGAGGTTCCGGCGGAGCTGAAGAACCGGCTCGCGATCGGGATCGGCGGCCGCGCCTACCGCGCCTACCGCGAGCTGCTCGACTCGGACCGCTGGATGCGCCTCGCCAACCAGGGCGCCCGCGCCCAGCGCCTGCTCTGGGCGAGCACCGGGACCAAGGATCCCGACGCCCCGGACACCCTCTACGTCGAGTCGTTCGCCTCGCCGTTCACGGTCAACACGATGCCCGACAAGACGCTCGAGGCCTTCGCCGACCACGGCGAGCTCGCCGACCTGATGGACCCGACCGGGGGCGACTCCGAGCAGGTGCTGAAAGAGTTCGAAGGCGCCGGGATCGACCTGGCGGCGCTCGCCGCCCGCCTCCAGGACGAGGGCAAAGAGAGCTTCAACAAGTCCTGGGAAGAACTGCTGAAGACGATCGCCGAGAAGCGCGGGGTCACGGCCGGGTGAGCGACACCGCCGCCGGTCCGCTGCGGGAGGCGCCCACCTGGGGGCGCCTCCAGGCCCACTTCGCCGAGGTCCGCAAGCACCACCTGCGCGACCTCTTCGCCGCCGACAAGGAGCGCGGCGAGCGCCTCGTCGCCGACGGCGCCGGGCTCTTCCTCGACTTCTCCAAGAACCGGATCACCGACGAGACGGTGATGCTGCTCGGCGAGCTGGCCCGCGAGCGCGGCGTCGAGGCGCGCCGCGAAGCGATGTTCCGCGGCGAGCACATCAACGTCTCCGAGGACCGCGCCGTCCTCCACGTGGCGCTGCGCATGCCGCGCGAGCGCTCGCTGATCGTCGACGGCGTCGACGTGGTCAAGGAGGTGCACGAGACGCTCGACCGGATGGGGAGCTTCTGCGAGCGCGTCCGCGACGGCGAGTGGCGCGGCCACACCGGCAAGGCGATCAAGAACGTCGTCAACATCGGCATCGGCGGCTCCGACCTCGGCCCGGTGATGGCCTACGAGGCGCTCCGCCATTACTCGCGGCGCGAGATGACCTTCCGCTTCGTCTCCAACGTCGACGGCACCGACTTCACCGAGGCGACCCGCGATCTCGATCCGCAGGAGACCCTCTTCATCATCTCCTCGAAGACCTTCACCACGCTGGAGACGATGACCAACGCGCACTCGGCCCGCGACTGGGCGCTGGCCGGCCTCGGCGGCGAGGAGGCGGCGATCGCCAAGCACTTCGTCGCCGTCTCGACGAACGCCGCGGAGGTCTCCGGGTTCGGCATCGACACCGACAACATGTTCGGCTTCTGGGAGTGGGTCGGCGGCCGCTACTCGATGGACTCGGCGATCGGGCTCTCGACCATGCTGGCGATCGGTCCGGCCCGCTTCGGCGAGCTCCTGGCCGGTTTCCACGCGATGGACGAGCACTTTCGGCAGGCCGACGCGGGCGCCAACCTGCCGCTGCTGATGGGCCTCCTGAGCGTCTGGTACGCGGACTTCTTCGGCGCCGAAACCTGCGGCGTCTTTCCCTACGACCAGTACCTGCACCGTTTCCCCGCCTACCTGCAGCAGCTGACGATGGAGTCGAACGGCAAGCACGTGACGCTCGCCGGGGAGCACGTCGACTACGACACCGGGGCGATCTTCTGGGGCGAGCCGGGGACCAACGGCCAGCACAGCTTCTACCAGCTGATCCACCAGGGGACGCGGCTGATCCCGGCCGACTTCATCGGCTTCGCCCACTCGCTGAACGAGCTCGGCGACCACCACGACAAGCTGATGTCGAACGTCTTCGCCCAGGGCGAGGCGCTGGCCTTCGGCAAGACGCCCGAGCAGGTGCGCGAAGAGGGGACCCCCGAGGCGGTCGTGCCGCACCGGGTGATGGAGGGCAACCGCCCCTCCAACACGATCCTCGCCGAGCGCCTCGACCCGGGGACCCTCGGCAGCCTGGTCGCCCTCTACGAGCACAGCGTCTTCACCCAGGGCGCGATCTGGGGGATCGACTCCTTCGACCAGTGGGGGGTCGAGCTGGGCAAGGAACTGGCGAAGGCGATCATCCCCGAGCTGGAGGCGAAGCGGGAGCCGAGGCTTCACCACGACAGCTCGACCAACGCGCTGATCCGCCGCTACCGCAACATGCGCCGCGGCGTCTAGCCCGGCGCGGCGCCCCGGCCGCCGTTCAAAATATTTGACGCTTTGCGGTAATCGGGACAAGTCGAGTGCGGATCCGCACAGACACCCGCCGACATCAGGGGTACCTTGCTCTCATGGCCCTCCCCGGCGTGATTCCGCTGGCAGCGTCGGCGACGACCAATCTGTTCGCGGCGCGGGAGCAGATGGCGTTCACGCTCGCCTTCCACATCGTCCTCGCCTGTCTCGGCGTGGCACTGCCCGCGACGATCCTCGTCGCCAACTACATCGGGCTCAAACGGGACGACCACGACGCGCTCGAGCTGGCTCAGCGCTGGTCGAAGGCGATGGCCGTCACGTTTGCCGTCGGCGCCGTCACCGGCACCGTCCTCTCCTTCGAGTTCGGGCTGCTCTGGCCGCACTTCATGGAACGCTTCGGCGCCGCCTTCGGGATCGCCTTCGGGATCGAGGGGCTCTTCTTCTTCCTCGAGGCGATCTTCCTCGCGATCTATATCTACGGCTGGAAGCGCCTGCCGCCCTGGGCCCACTTCTGGGCCGGCGTGCCGATGTTCGTCACCGGGATCGGCGGCGCCTTCTCCGTCGTCGCCGCCAACTCCTGGATGAACCAGCCGCAGGGCTTCGTCCTCGACGCCGCCGGCAAGGTCACCGAAGTCGAACCGGTGAAGGTCCTCTTCAACCCGGCGACCTGGTACGAGGTGCCCCACATGATCCTCGGCGCCTACATGGTGACCGGGTTCCTCGTCGCCTCGATCTACGCGGTCGGGATGCTGAAAGGGCGGCGCGACCGCCTCCACCGCCTCGGCCTGTTGATCCCGCTGACGATCGCCTGCATCGCCACCCCGGTGCAGCTGCTGGTCGGCGACACCGCCGCGCGTGAGGTCGCCGACCATCAGCCGGCCAAGTTCGCGGCGATGGAGTGCGTCCAGAACACCGGCGGCCACCAGACCGAGTACCTGGGCGGCATCTGCACCTCCAGCGGGGTGAAGTTCGCGATCGGCATCCCCGACCTCGACTCGCTGCTGGTCGGCTTCAGCCCGGACACCAAGGTCACCGGCCTGAACCAGATCCCCAATGACGAACGGCCGCCGGCCAACACCTTCATCCACCTCGCCTTCAACCTCATGGTCGGGATCGGCTCGGCGCTGATGGTGCTGGTCCTCTGGCTCGCCTGGTCGGTCTTCAAAAAGCGCGACATCCCCCAGACCCCCTGGTTCCTGAAAGCGGTCGCGGTCTCCGGGATCGGCGCGATCCTCGCCCTCTGGTCGGGCTGGATCGTCACCGAGGTCGGCCGCCAGCCGTGGATCGTCAACGGCTACATGAAAACCTCGGAAGCGGTGACCGACGCGAGCGGCATCTGGGGCGCCTTCATCTTCACCCTGCTGCTCTACATCGTGATCGGCACGATCGCCGTCCTCGTCCTGCGCCGGATGTCGCGCCGCTGGCGCGAAGGTGGCGAGGGCACCGCCGAGGACGAACCGTCGCCGTACTCGCCCGAGGAGCGGGAGGTCGCCGTATGAGCACCGCGGCCGCGGTGATCCTCTGGACCGGGGCGACCTTCTACGCGATCTTCGGCGGCGCCGACTTCGGCGGCGGCTTCTGGGATCTGATCGCGGGCGACGCGAAGAAGGGCTGGGAGCCGCGGATGGCGATCCAGCGCTCGCTGACGCCGGTCTGGGAGGCCAACCACGTCTGGCTGATCTTCATCCTGGTCGTCCTCTGGACCGCCTTCCCGGATGCCTTCAGCGCGATCTTCACGACCCTCTACGTGCCGCTGGTGCTGGCGGTGCTGGGGATCGTCCTGCGCGGCTCCGGCTTCGCCTTCCGCAAGTCGATCGAGGGGCTGCAGGAGCAGCGCGCGGCGGGCGCGACCTTCGCCCTCTCCTCGGTGATCACGCCGTTCTTCATGGGCACCGTGGTCGGCGCGATCGCGGTCGGCAACGTCCCGGCGCAGGGGCACGGCGACGCCTTCTCCACCTGGCTCTCGCCCGGGCCGCTCTTCTTCGGCGCGATGTTCGTCGCCACCAGCGCCTACCTGGCGGCGGTCTTCCTGGTCGGCGACTCGCGCCGGGCGGGGGATCACGAGATGGAGATCTACTTCGAGAAGCGGGCGCTCGCCGCGGGCGCCGTCGCCGGCGTCTTCGCCGTGATCGGCCTGATCGCGCTGCACTCGGAAGGTCACTACGTCTACAACCGCCTCGTCCACGAGGGCCTGCCGATGATCATCCTCTCCGCCGTTGCCGGGATCGCCATGCTGATCGTGCTCGCGACCGGCGGGCGCCTGCTGCTGCGCCCGCTGGCCGCGCTCGCGGTGATCGCGGTGATCTGGGGCTGGTTCATCGCCCAGTTCCCCTACCTGCTGCCGACCTCGCTGACGATCAGCCGGGCGGCCGCGCCCGACGCCACCCTGAGCGCGATCTTCGTCGTCTTCGGCATCGCCTGCGTCCTCGTGCTGCCGGCGCTCTTCCTGCTCTACTTCCTCGCCCAGTCGGACTTCCTCGAACACGAGCATTGATCAGGGGCAGAGGGCGACCCTCTGCCGCGAAACTCGGTTGGTAGCGTGCGCCCGATGGCGGGTGCGATCAAGGCGGTGCTCTGGGACATCGACGGGACGCTGCTGACGACGGGCGGCGCCGGCGCGGTCGCCTGGCAGCGCGCCTTCCAGGAGCTCTACGGGGTCGAGGCCAACATCGACGAACACACCCGGGCGGGGATGACCGACCCGGAAATCACCGAGATCATCTTCGCCCAGGTGATCGGCCGGAAGGGGACGGCGGAGGAGCAGGCCGAGGTCGTCGCCAAGTACCTCGAGCACATGCCCGCGGCGGTCGCCGAATCGAGTGGCTACCGGGTGATGCCGGGGATCGAGGAGATCCTGCCGCGGTTGGCGGCGGCGGGGATCGCGCAGGGGGTCGTCACCGGCAACGTCGAGCCCGCGGCGCGGATCAAGCTCGAGCGCGGCGACCTCAACAAGTACTTCGCCTTCGGCGGCTTCGGCTCCGACGATCGCGACCGGGTCAAGGTGACCGAACGGGCGATCGAGCGCGGGGCGGAGGCGGCGGGCGCGCCGCTGGAGCCGGCGACGACGATCTCGGTCGGCGACACGCCGCGCGATGTCAGCGCCGGCCACGGCGCCGGGATCCGCGTCGTCGGCGTCGCCACCGGCGCCTACAGCGTCGCCGAACAGCAGGAGGCGGGCGCCGACTGGGCGATCGCCGACGTAACGAGCGGCTTCCCCGCCTGACCCGATGACGAGTTCGCAGAAAACCGCGCCTCCCGCGGTCAAGTGCGAACGCGCCCGCGAGCAGCGGCTTCGCGACCTCGTCCTCCTGCGCCGCGTGCGCGACCGGATCGACCGCGACTACGCGCAGCCGCTGAACGTCGAGGCGCTCGGCCGCGAGGTCGGGATGTCGGCGGGCCACCTCAGCCGCCAGTTCCGCCTCGCCTACGGCGAGCCGCCCTACTCCTACCTGATGACCCGCCGGATCGAGCGGGCGATGGCGCTGCTGCGCCGTGGCGACCTCAGCGTCACCGAGGTCTGCTTCGAGGTCGGCTGCTCCTCGCTCGGCACCTTCACCACCCGCTTCACCGAACTGGTCGGCACCTCACCCGGCGCCTACCGCCGCGAGGAGGCGGGCACCGTCGCCGGCATCCCCACCTGCGTCTCCAAGTACGTGACCAGGCCGATCAGGAGGTAGGGGGTTGGCTTGGGGCGCCTGAAGCTGGCGCCCGAAGCTGGAAGGGACGGGGAAAGGGACGCGGCCTTCTCGGTGGCGGCCCGGGCAGGCTGTGGCCGCCACCGAGAAGGCCGGGGATGTGGGGAGAGGCGAGGGCCCGGGCGTGCCCCGGCGCAGAGATGCGCGTGTCGGGGTACGAAGGCGCGTGATCGGGCACGAAGTCCTTAGATCCGTGACTAAGAGCGAGGGAAGTCCACGCTTCCTTGCGTCTTCCTCATGCCTCCCCCGGGTGAGTTCGCAGTTCTGCTCGCATAGCGAGCGAAAGTGCGAACTCACCCGGGTGCGGCCACGATCCCGTCACGGGAGGCACGAGGATCTGTGACGTCCCCGACATCTCTCCCACGTCCGTGTGACCTTCCCTGCGGGACCCTCACGTCCCGGGCGTCTCGTGGCGGCCACAGCCTGCCCGGGCCGCCACGAGACGCCCGGGACGCACCTCGGACGGGCGCAGCGACGCCCCCGAAGCACGCCGTCGAATCAGCCACATAGGGGCGCACGATCGGTCAGGAATCGAGAAGCGCGGCCGTGGGACCGGGGCTAGGTTCGTCCCATGGACATCAACATTCATTACGCATTCTTGCCCCAGAACGATCCGGAGAAAGCGCTCGCCTTCTACCGCGGCATCCTTGGCTTCGAGGTTCGCAACGACGTCGGCTACAACGGCATGCGCTGGCTCACCGTCGGCCCGCCCGCGCAGGATATGGCGATCGTGCTCTACCCGCCGGAGGCCGAGCCCGGCCTCACCGATGAGGAGCGCCAGACGATCGCCGAGATGATGGCGAAGGGCTCCTACGCTCGCATCACCTTCGCCTCGGCCGACCTGGACGGCGAGTTCGAGAAGCTCGCGGCGGCCGGCGTCGACGTGGTCGAAGAGCCGACCGACCAGCCTTACGGCGTCCGCGACTGCGCGATTCGCGATCCGGCAGGAAACCTCATCCGCATCAACCAGCTGAGCTAGCCGCCCGTTCGACTTTGACCTTGCCCTGGCAGGGTCAAAGTCGACTGCGCTGCCGCGCCCGGCTCGGGTCACGAGGTCCCTTGGCATAGGGATGCTCCTCCATCGGCAGCGCATGACCCACGCCGGCCTTGTGGAAGTAGGCGTCCCCCAAGAGCCAGTGATAGAGATTGACGAACCTTAGGTCGGGGTGAAGCTTCAGGCCATAGCCACCGATCCGGCCATCGTCCGCGCGTCGGAGGAGGCCGCGGATGTGATTCTCGAACAGGTCCGGCGAGTATTTTTCCTCGCCCCCGACGTAGGACACGGTGCATCCGACGATCAGGTCGGCGAGCTGGAGCAGCCTGGTGCTCTTTGAGTCTTCGGTGAGGACCAGAGCGATGTTCTTCAGGTCGGCATAGGCCGTCCCATCGCGGAGAGTTTCCAGGCAGTGGGCCGCGAACGTCGCCTCTGCCGGCCGGCCGCCACTCGGGTGATCGGCGATGATGATCGCTTCGGTTTCGGTGCCGTCGAGATGCTTGTCGCTGCGCTCGAGGAAGACCTTGACCACGTCTTGCTCGTGGTCATCACGGCCATTCTCCGTGCTTCGTCTGCTGGCGTCCTCGATTACGACACAGGCTTGAGCCTCGTGCTCCTCGGCCGCGTTGAAGCAGCTGACGTAGAAATCGTGACGTTCCTCGCCCTGGAGGTTCTTGCGCATCCACGTATTGCGACTCGGCGACCACTTGAACTCGTCCTGCGGCGAGGGGAAACCGTAGTCATCACAGATCTCACCAAGCCTCTGATTCAAGCCTCGGATCGAGGCGCTGGGAATGTGCAGACCTCCGATGGCGACAAGCGACCCCATCCCTGGTCTGGAGATGTTCTTGTCAGCCTGTTTCGAATCGTCTACAAGGATGAGATCCACGGGCGGCCTCGTTGAAGCAAGGATGCCCTAAACGACCTTGAAGTAATCCTCCGATTTCGCCCGGTCGGCGGCGGGCCGTCAGGACTTCTCGCAGCGGGTCTGGAAGATCGAGATGAAGCCTTTCTCGAAGCCGTTGCGGGCGGCGCGCAGGTAGAGGCGCCAGACGCGGATCCGTTCCGCCCCGGCGATCTCGGTGGCCCGCTCCAGGTTCGCGTCGAGGCGCTCGGCCCAGTGGCGGAGCGTCTCGGCGTAATCGGGGCGGAAGTCCTCGACGTGGTGGACCTCGAAGCCCGCCCGCTCCAGCGCCAGCAGCATCCGCGAGAGGTGGAGCGGCGCCCCGTCGGGGAAGACGTAGCGCTCGGAGAAGGCGCCCGCCTCGGCGTCGGTGTGGCGCAGCCGCCCGATCGCGTGGTTCAGCAGCCGTCCGCCCGGCCCCAGCAGCCCGGCCAGGGTGCGCGCGTAGGCGTCGATCTGGACCGCGCCGACGTGCTCCGCCATCCCGATCGAGGCGATCGCGTCGAAGCGCTCGCCCGCCAGGTCGCGATAGTCCATGACGCGGATGTCGACCTTGTCGCCGACGCCCGCCGCCTCGGCCCGCCGCCGCGCCTCCTGCGCCTGCGGCTCCGACAGCGTGATCCCGACCACCTCGGCGCCGTATTTCTGCGCCGCGCGGATCGACATGCTGCCCCAGCCGCAGCCGACGTCGAGCATCCGTTCCCCGGGCTGCAGCGCCAGCTTCGTCGCGACCATGTCGAGCTTCGCTTCCTGCGCCTCCTCCAGCGTCTTGGCGCCGCTGCGGAACCAGTTGGCGCAGCTGTAGGTCATCGTCTCGTCGAGGAAGAGGGCGAAGAACTCGTTGGAGACGTCGTAGTGGTGGCGGACGGCGCGCGCGTCGCGCTCTTTGCTGTGGCGACGGCCGGAAGGGACGAGCTCGGCGGCCGGGCGCGGCGGCGGCATCGTCAGCCCGGCCGCGCGGACCGCGGCGAACGCCAGGGCGCGCTTGTCGGCGCCGTCCAGCGAGGGCGGCTGCCAGCTGTCGAGCAGGCCGATCACGGCGTCGATGTCGTCGACCTCGAGCTCGCCCGAGACGTAGGCGCGGCCGAGGCCGAGCTGGCCCGGCGCCCGCAGCGCGTGGGCGGCGGCGCGGGGCGAGCGGACGCTGAAGGTGGGGCCCTCGCCGGCGGTGGCCGGGAGGCTGGTGCCGTCCCAGAACTCGACGGTGAAGGGGCGGTCGGGGATGCGCGCGGCGAGCTCGCGGCGCAGCGGGGTGGGGTCGGCGAATGGCATCGCCGCGCACCCTATCGGCGACCGGATCTCGGAAATGCTTCGACCGCTCAAATCTAAATGTTTGGGGATTCTCAGCCAAACATGCGTTAGGCCACCCTATGATCGCCCGCCATGTCTGCACCCGGCCCCCAGCCCGGCGACGTCCAGCCGGTCGAGAACGAGACGCGCGACCGGATCATCACCGGATTCGTCACCGTGGTCCCCTTCGTCGCGCTCTTCGTCGCCGCCTGGCAGGTCTGGGGCTCCGCCCTGCACTGGACCGACGTCCTCCTCTTCTTCGTCATGTACGTGCTCACCGGGCTCGGGATCACGGTCGGCTTCCACCGCCACCTCACCCACCGGGCGTTCAAGACCTACGGCTGGCTGCACGGCCTGCTGGCGATCCTCGGCTCGGCGGCGATCGAGGGCCCGGTCATCTCCTGGGTCGCCGACCACCGCAAGCACCACACCTTCTCCGACAAGGAGGGCGACCCGCACAGCCCCCACGTCGACCACGGCCACGGCTGGAACGGCGCCCTGCGCGGGCTGGCCCACGCCCACGTCGGCTGGATCTTCATCCACACCCAGCGCGGCAACAAGGAACGCTTCGCGCCCGACCTGCAGAAGGACCCGATCATCTCCTGGGTCGACCGCACCTTCATCCTCTGGGCGATCCTCGGGCTGATGCTGCCCTTCGCCCTCGGCTGGATCATCGGCGGCACCCTGATCGCCGGCCTCACCGGCCTGCTCTGGGGCGGCCTGGTCCGCGTCTTCGTCCTCCACCACTTCACCTACAGCGTCAACTCGCTGTGCCACTTCTTCGGCCGCCGCGACTACGAGACCGACGACCAGTCGCGCAACCTCGCGCTGATCGCGATCCCGACCCTCGGCGAGGCCTTCCACAACAGCCACCACGCCTTCCCCACCTCCGCCACCCACGGCCTCGGCCGCCGGCAGGTCGACATCTCGGCGCTGGTGATCGACGGTCTCGAGAAGGTCGACCTGGTCTGGGACGTCGTCCGCGTCTCGCCCGAGCGCCTCGCCGCCAAGGCGATCTGAGGGAGACCCCACCCGCTCAGGGGCTCTGTTCGGATTCGTACCAGTCGATCCATTCGCCGCAGGCCTGGCTCAGCGGCACGGTGCGATGGGGTTCGGCCTTGGTCGCGACGATCTCGCCGACGTAGGCGGTGGCGTCCCAGCCGGTGAGGCTCTGCAGCCAGTCGGCGGGGGCGGCGTGGATCGTGAATTCGACCTTGCCGCCGGGGCTCTGGAACTTGCCCGCGGGCCAGAACTGGCCGTTGTTGTTGAGGCTGATCGTGCTCGGGCGCTGGCCGTCGAGGGCGGCGATCAGTTCCTGCTTGAAGCCCGGCGCGGTGATCGAGAGGGCGAAGGGGGAGAAGTACTGCAGCGAGAGGTTCCAGGTGCCCTTCGGCAGTTCGAGCGTCTGCGCCGTCGTTTCGCCGGTCTGCAAGGTGGAGCCGTCGGACCACTTCGGTTTCGTCCCGATCACGGTTTCGCCGAAGAGCGAGGCCTTGCCGCCGCTGCGCAGCAAGATCCGCACCTCGGGCGCGTTGCAGTGGGCGCGGGCGCCCGCCTCGGTGCCCTCGAGCAGGACGTGGCGGTGGCGCGGCGTCGGCCCGGTCCGTTCCCAGAGGATGAAGTCCGCCGTCCTCGCGATCCGCTTGAAGTTGGGCGGGCTCTGGCTGTTCCAGGCGCCGCGGCCGGTGATCACGTACTGGAAGCGGTTGAGCGTGCCGCGGTTGAAGGAGTCGAAGTCGATCGGCGAGTAGGCGTCGCCGGTGTCGAACGGCTTTTCCGGGTTGGGCGAGACCTTCTCGTCCGGGAACTCGACCAGCGGCACGTGCGTGTCGGCGCCGAGCAGCTCGTAGGCGGCGTAGCGGTCCTGCCCGGCGTAGAGCACCGGCTTGCCGTGGACGATCGGCAGGAAGGCCGACAGCTGGGCGCCGTGCCCCGGCGGCGCCACCGGCGCCTCCCTGAGCGCCAGGAACGACGACCAGACCGCCCCGGCGATGAACACCACGGCGAGCGCCGACCACGCGAGCCGCCCCGCCGTCACACTCCCGCGCGCCCCGCCCGCCGACGGGCCGGAAACCTGACCAGGGGTCCGGTCTTCGGCCCGTCGACCGAGCTCCGTCACCAAAGGCCTCGCGATCACCAGCATCGTCAGCGGGGCGACGATCATCAGCGCCTTGGCCTGGGAGTAGTCGCCGGTGAAGGGGAGGGAGGCGAGGTAGACGACGGCGCCCGCGCCGAGCGCCAGCGGCACCGCCGCTTCGCGCCGCTGCATCCACCAGGCGACGGCGGCGAGCAGCGCCAGCACCGCGATCGCGCCCATCAGGCCCGGCAGCGCGGCGCCGCCCGCGGCGTCGAGGCGGTAGTTCGCCGCCGGCCAGATGCCCAGCGTCTCCACCGGGGAGACCGGCCCGTAGGTGTTGCTCCCGGCCACTTCGTTGAAGCTCGAGCCGAAGCCGAAGGGGCCGGCGACGGTGAGCGCGATGCCGATCCCGACCAGGACGACGATGCCGATCAGCACCCACGGCTTCAGCAGGATCCGGACGACGCGCCCCGGCCGCAGCGCCCGCCAGGTGGCGGGCTGGGCGAGCGCCCAGACGAAGACGATCGCGATCGGCCAGGCGATCCCGGCGAACGAGTAACAGAAGAAGATGCCGCCGGCGACGGCGACGATCGGCAGCGCCCAGCCGACCCGCGGCCAGAGGCCGCGCGGCGCTCCCCGCGGCCGCATCAGGTAGATCGCGACGGCGAGGACGAAGAGCGCCTCCGAGGTCTCCTTGAAGGCGGCCTGGGCGAAGTAGGAGGCGGCCATGTAACAGGTCGTCACCAGGGTCGCGCCGAGCACCCGGCGCCAGGCGGCGATCTCGCCCAGCGCCGCCAGCGCGGTCAGCCCGGTGAGGATGCCGATCGCGAAGATCTCGCCGATGAAGGCCTGGCCGAGGCTGATCCCGGGAAAGGCGGCCGTGGCGACGGCGAGCCCGTGCGGGCCTAGCGGGTAACCCGGGTCCGGTTCCGGGCCGGCCCCGCTGCGCAGCCACTCGGCCCAGGCGAGGTGCAGCCCGAGGTCGTTGTTGAAGCCGACCCCGAGCAGGCCCCAGTGGCCGGAGACGGCGAAGGGGAAGGAGAGGACGATCGCGATCACGAGCGCCGTCGCCATGCCGACCCCCAGCGCCCCCGGCGCGGCGTACTCGCGCTGCCGCCAGACGATCACCGCGGCGACCACGATCAGGGCGACGATGCCGAGCGTCGCGCTGGTGCCGTGGCCCGGCGCCCGCGCCAGGATCCCGGACACGGTGAGGATCGCGCCGAAGCCGACCGCGCCCTCCAGCCAGCACCAGCTGCGCCGCCCGGCGAGGGTGAAGGTGGCCCTGCCGACCAGGAGCGTGGCCAGGCAGATCAACGCCGCCGAGGCGTAAGTCCCGATCATCAGCAGGCAAACCTATGGCAGCGGGACCACGGATGCGCTGTCCGAGGCCCCCGCGAGGGCCAATTTTTAGGCTCCGCTCAGTACTTCTCCGCCGCGGCCTCGAGCGTCGCCCGCAGCGAGTCGCCGCGCAGCGGCCGCTCGTGCCCGGTGCCGACCACCAGCGGTTCGAGCTCCGCCAGCCGCCGCAGGCTGCGCTTCGCCTCCTGGTGGTTCCAGGCGAAGGCGGGGTGGGGGACGCTCGCCTCGCCGTGCGGCAGCGGTTTGAGCCGCGCCGAGTCGACCAGGTAGACGACGTCGGAGACCAGCGCCAGTCGGTCGCTCTCCCGCCACAGGCCGATCAGCCCGGGCGCGTGGCCGGGGAAGTGGAGGACGCGGAAGCCCGCCACCTCGTCGCCCTCGGCGACGGTGCCGGCGATCTTCACCGGGCCGCCGTCCCAGCGCTTCAGCAGGGTCGGGTAGAGCCAGCGGACCGGCGCCACCTCGAGCAGCGAGAGGTTGAAGTACGGCGTCACCGCCTTGTCGCTTTCGGCGTCGTCCACTTCGTCGGCGTGGCAGAAGACCGGCGCGCCGAGGTAGGGCGCGGTGCCCCGGTGGTCGGCGTGCGAGTGGCCGAGGACGATCCGCTTCAGCCCGCCCAGCTCCTGCGCCGCCTGCGCCGTCTTCTTGCGCATCGACTTGGTCCCGGCGTCGAACTGGACGACCCCGTCGCCGTCCTCGATGAAGTACACGTTCATCGCCCCGCGGATGTCCCCGCGCAGCAGCCATACGCCGTCGGCAACCCGTTCCAACGCCATGCCGCCCAGCCTAACCGCCTAGGGTTCAGCGCGTGCCTTACCTGTGGAAAATCGGGATGGTCGTGCTGGTGGTCTGCCTGGTCGCCTCGATGGTGATCGCGATCGTGCGGCTGGCGACGACGCCGGAAGAAATCATCGGCGACGGCTTCCGCGGCCTGCCGAAGTCCTACGTGAAGGCGCACGAACATGAATACGGCGGCGGAGAACCGGCCGAATCCTGAGCGGGGAGGGCGCCGCGCGCCGCGCCGCTCCCGCAGCGGCCCGCGCCGCCGTTAGTATCGGCGCCGTACGGTGAGCGAGCGGAAGGGGGCGGCGTGTTCACTCGGATCGTGGTCGGCACCGATGGTTCCGACACCGCGGCGGAGGCGGTGAAGCAGGCGATCGACCTGGCGAAATTGACGGGCGCGACGCTCAGCATCGTCAGCGCCTACGCGCCGGTCGACAAACGCCGGATCAAAGGGGAGCAGGAGGGCCTCCCGGCCGACATCGCCCACGAGGTCGGCCCGCGCGAGGACGTCAACCTGGTCCTCGACGCCGCCGCCGCCCAGGCCCGCACTGCCGGCGTCGACGCGCAGACCCACCCGGTCGAGGCCGATCCGGCGGATGCGATCCTCAACGTCGCCGAACAGATCGACGCCGACCTGATCGTGGTCGGCAACAAAGGGATGACCGGAGCGCGCCGCTACTTCCTCGGCAGCGTCCCCAACAACGTCTCCCACCACGCTCCCTGCAGCGTGATCATCGTGCGGACGACCTGAGGCGGGCGGGGGGAGCCGGCGCCCGGAGCTGAGGGGAGCTCCGACGGGACGACCGAGGGACGCGGCCTTCTCGGTGGCGGCCCGGGCAGGCTGTGGCCGCCACCGAGAAGGCCGGGGATGTGGAGAGAGGCGAGGGCCCGGGCGTGCCCCGGCGCAGAGATGCGCGCCTTCCTCCACGAAGTCCCCTGATCCGTGACGAGGAGCGGGGGAAGTCCACGCTTCCTCCCGTCCTCCTCATGCCTCCCCTGGTGAGTTCGCAGTTCTGCTCGCATGGCGAGCGAAAGTGCGAACTCACTCCCGGTCGGCCTTGATCCTGTGACGGGACGCATGAGAAAGGGTCACGTCCCCGGCATCTCCCATACGTCCGTGTGGACTTCCCTGCGGAAGCCTCACGTCCCGGGCGTCTCGTGGCAAGCGGGCAGCCTGCCCGGGCCGCCACGAGACGCCCGGGACGCACCTCGGACGGGCGCGATGGCCCCGGACCCCGCCCCCGGAGCCCAAGCACGCCGTCCCGAACCCCGCCGCCCGCAGCCCAGCCGCCTACGGCGCGGTCGCTCGCGCGGCGTCGATCAGGCCGGCGCCCTGCTGGGTGCGCGGGTAGCCGAGGTTGCGGGCCGTCTTCTCGAGCCGCTTGGTCACCGCCCGCACGCGGGCTTTCGGCTTCAGGTCGGAGGGGATGACGCCGGAGGCGAGCATCAGCGCGACCACGCCGGAGACGTGGGCGGCCGCCATCGAGGTCCCCGCGTAGCTGGTCGGGATCGTGAATTCGTCGGTCGTCCCTTCCTTCAGCGTCACCTGGTAGATCGGCCGGGAAAGCACCGAGGGGCAGCCCGCGACGGGCGTGCCGCCGCCGGGGGCGACGACGTCGATCCCCTTGCCGGCGAGCGAGTAGGAGCCGATACAGGCGCCCTCGGTGGTGCCGCCGACGCCGATCACGCGCGGCCCGGTGGCGGGCTCGGAGACGCAGCTCTTGTTGCTGGAGACGGAGTCGGAGAGGTTGCCGCCGGAGCCCACCGTGACGATTCCGTGCGCGTAGGCTTCGCGCAGCGCTTCGTCGACCTGCGGCACCTTGGCGCCGCATTCGAAGTTGAAGCTCATGTTGATCACCTGGGCGTGATGGGCGATCGCGAAGCGGATCCCCTTGGCGATCCGGTTGGCGTAGCCGGTGTTGTCGCGGCTCAGCACCCGCACCGGCATCAGCTTGGCGCCGTAGGCGATGCCGGTCAGGCCGACGCCGTTGTTCGTCTGCTCGGCGATCGTCGCGGCGACGAAGGTGCCGTGGCCGTTGCGGTCGAGCGGCAGATGGTCGTGGCTGACGAAGTCTTCGCCGCGGACGAACTCTTCCGAGGAGAAGTCGGGGCTGCGCACGTAGCCGGTGCCGTAGTCGCGGTAGGCGACGCCGCTGTCGAGGACGGCGACGACGACCCCCTTGCCGCCGGGCCGGCCGTCGGCGATCAGGTTCGACCAGGCGCCGACCACGTCGATCCCGCCCGGCGAGGTCGGCAGCTTCGCCGTCGCCGTGCCGCCGGAGGCGAGGAAGTCCCACTGGCGCAGCGCCCAGCCGCCCGCGGTCGCGGTGGCACCTGGTTCGATCGTGCCGGGGTCATCGGGGTCGTACGGTTCCGCTTCGACCGCCGAGGCGTGGGCGACGTAGTTGGGCTGCGCGTAGGCGACGTCCGGCTTCGCCCGCAGCGCCTTCGCCGTGGCGAGGACGCCGACCCCGCGCGGCAGCCCGACCGTGTGGCCGTGGGCTTCGCCCTTGAACTTGACCACCACCTGGCGCGGCGCGAAACGGTGCGCCGCGCCGATCGCCGAGGCCGCCGAGGCGCCCGTCGCGGGCCCCGCGAGCAGGCCGAGCAGGGCCGCCGGCGCGGCTGCCAGAGCCAATCTCTTCCACATCGCATGCATAGCCGGTTCCACTTCGAACACCGCTGCCTCGTCGAAGTTGTAGGCGGGATACTCCTGCATTCGTGGAGATCCCCGGGCGGAAATTCCCTGAGCAAGAGCAGGCGGCGCACGAGCGCGGCATGGAGCTGGCCCTGGCCGAGGCGCGGCGGGCCGGGGAGCACGGCGACGTGCCGATCGGCGCGGCGCTGCTGCGCGGCGAGGAGGTGCTGGCGGCGGCGGGCAACGAGCGCGAGCTGCGCAAGGACCCGACCGCCCACGCCGAGGTGCTGGCGATCCGCGCCGCGGCGGAGGCGCTGGGCGGTTGGCGACTCGCCGAGACGACCCTCTACGTGACCCTCGAGCCCTGCGCGATGTGCGCCGGGGCGATCGTCCTCGCCCGCATCCCGACCGTCGTCTTCGCCGCCCCCGACCCGAAGGCGGGCGCCGCGGGATCCGTCCTCGACGTCCTCGCCGAGCCCGCCCTGAACCACCGCCCGCGGGTGATCGCCGGCATCCGCGGCGCCGAGGCGGCGGCCCTGCTGCGCGAGTTCTTCGCCGCCCGCCGCTGATGGCCGAGTCGACCGGCAACTGGCTCGGCGTCGCCTCTCGTGATCACGTCCTGCGCGGGGTGGGGCTCGGCATCGCCCAGATCAACCACGGCAACCGCGCGGCGCTCCAGCGGATGAGCGCGGGCGACCGGCTGGTCTACTACTCGGCGCGCGAGACCTACCCGAAAGGCGCGCCGCTGAAGGCCTTCACGGCGATCGGGAGGGTCGCCGACGACGAGGTCTGGCAGGCGGATGAGGGCGACTTCAAACCCTGGCGGCGGCGGATCGACTACGAGCCGAACGCGATCGAGGTGCCGATCGCCGACCTCGCCGGCGACCTGGACCTGACCGCGACGCACAACTGGGGATACCAATTGCGCCGCGGCCTGGTGGAGCTCTCACCGCGCGACTTCCAGCTGATCCGCGCCGCGATGACCGCCCGCCGCTGAACGGAGAGGGTGGGATTCGAACCCACGAGGCGAGTTAACCCCGCCCACACGATTTCCAATCGTGCTCCTTAAGCCACTCGGACACCTCTCCAGGTGGACGCCAGAGCCTAGACGGTTGATCCGGGGGTGTGCTGCGGGGGGCCTCGCGCCCGCCCCGCCCGTCCGAGTTGCGTCCCGGGCGTCTCGTGGCGGCCCGGGCAGGCTGTGGCCGCCACGAGACGCCCGGGACGTGAGGCTTCCGCAGGGAAGTCCACACGGACGTGGGAGAGACGCCGGGAACGTCACCCTTCCCCATGCGTCCCGTGACGGAATCGGGCCCGCACCCCGGTGAGTTCGCACTTTCGCTCGCCATGCGAGCAGAACTGCGAACTCACCAGGGAGGGCATGAGGAAGACGGGAGGAAGCGTGGACTTCCCCCGCTCTTCGTCATCGATCCTCGGAGTTCGTCACGAACCTCGCACTTCTCCCGTACACCCGGCCTTCTCGGTGGCGGCCACAGCCTGCCCGGGCCGCCACCGAGAAGGCCGCGTCCCTTTCCCGTCCCTTTCAGCTTCGGGCGCCAGCTTCAAACACCCCGCACACCCCTCACGATCGCCCCTGCGGTGATACAATGTTTCCTAATCAACTATTGAAGTGGAAAGGACTTGTGATGAGCGTCACTCCCGAGGCAACCGAGACCGGCATCCCGAAGGGCGTCTGGAAGGTCGATACGGCCCACTCGAAGATCGGCTTCGCCGTCAAGCACATGGGCGTCGCCACCGTGCGCGGTGAGTTCGGCGAGTTCGAGGGCCGGTTGGAGATCGGCGACGACCTCGCCTCCTCGAAGGCCTCGGGCACCGTCAAGGCAGCCTCGGTCGACACCAACCAGGAGGCTCGCGACGAGCACCTGCGCTCCGCCGACTTCTTCGAGGTCGAGACCTACCCGGAGCTCAGCTTCACCTCGACCTCGATCGAGAAGGTCGACGAGGAGACGATCAAGATCGTCGGCGACCTGACCATGCACGGCGTGACCCATCCGGTCGAGCTGGAGGCCGAGCTCGGCGGCATCGAGACCGGCCCCGAAGGCGAAACCCGCACCGGCCTCGAAGTCACCGGCCAGCTCTCCCGCAAGGACTGGGAGATGAAGTTCAACGCGGCGCTCGGCAGCGGCAACGCGGTCGTCTCCGACAAGGTCAAGCTGACCCTGGACATCGCCGCCGTCCTCGACCAGGGCTGAGGCGGAGCGCGCGGCAGGTAGGAAGGAGGAGGCGATGAGCGCCACCACGATCGAGAGCGGGCCCGGCCCCGCCGCCGCCGCCGTCTTCGACGACGGCGAGACGATCGCCCACGGCGCCGTCCACCTCGACGTCACCGACCTGCCGCGCGCGCTCGCCTTCTGGCGCGACCTGCTCGGCCTCGCCCAACTGGGCGGCGAGGCCGACGGGGTCGCCCGGTTGGGCGCCGGCGGCCGCGAGCTGATCGTCCTCCACGGGGGCGCCGAGCGCGGCCCCCAGCGCGGCCACTCGGGCCTCTACCACGTCGCCCTCCACCTGCCGGACGAGCGCGAGTTCGCCCGCGTCATCGCCCGCCTCGGCGCCGCCCGCTACCCGCAGGCGCCGACCGACCACATCTTCTCCAAGGCCACCTACCTCGACGACCCGGACGGGATCGGCCTCGAGCTGACGCTGGAGACGGTCGACCGCGTCACCGAGATGTCGGTGCAGGGCGCCGAGTTCCGCATCATCGACCGCGACGGCCGCCCCCGTCGCCCGGTCGAGCAGCTCGACACCGAGGAGGTCTTCTCCCACCTGGAGCCCGACGCCGCCCTCGACCTGCCGCTGCCCGACGCGACCAAGGTCGGCCACGTCCACCTCCACGTCGGCGACCTCGAGGCCGCCAACGCCTTCTACCGCGACCAGATCGGCTTCGCCGAGCACACCTTCCTGCTGCTCGGGATGGCCGACCTGCAGACCGGCGGCACCTTCCCCCACCGCCTGGCGCTGAACGTCTGGCAGGGGCAGGGGGCGCCGCAGCCGCCCGCCGGCACCGCCGGCCTGCGCCACTTCACCCTCGTCGCCCGCGACGCCGCCGGCCTCGCCGCGATCCGCGCCCGCCTCGAAGCGGCGGGCGTCCCGATCGAAGCCGAGGGCGATGCCCGCTTCGCCCGCGACCCGGCCGGCAACCGCTTCCGGCTCGCCGGCGCGAGCTAGGCGTCGCCGAGCAGCGCGGTGAGCGCGACCCTGGTCGCCGCGGTGCGGGTGTGGACGCCGAGCTTGGCGTAGACGTGCTCGACGTGGCGGACGACCGTGTGGCGGCTGATCCCGAGCTCCGCGGCGATGTCGGGATTGGTGCGACCGGCAGCGAGATGGGCGAGGACCTCGGCCTCGCGGGCGGTGATCGGCAGGGATCGCGCCAGCCCCACGGCCGTTCGCGCCTCGTCGGGTAACTCGCCCGCGCCGACCGCCCGCGACGCGGCCTCGATCCGGGCGCGGGCGGCCCGCAGATGCGGTGCCAGAAGCTCCAACAGCGCCAGCTCGCGCCCGCCGAAGTCGCGGCCCGAGCGATGCAAGACGATGCAGCAGCTGGAGCCCGCCGGGCCCCAGGCGAGCTGCGCCGAGAGCTCGTGCGACATGCCGAGCGGCCGATAGAAGTCGTTGAAGAGATCGCGATGGCGCCACTCGCGGGGGGCGACGTGGTCCGAGAGCCGCCGCGCGCCGGCATCCGCGACCGCCAGATGGGGGACGAACACCGGGTGTTCGCGCCAGCTGTGGGCGATCCCTTCGAGGACGCCGGTCGGGTAGGTGCCCGGATCGCCGACCTCGACCGCCATCTCCGCCATCCAGCCCCGACAGCCGGAGACGAGCACGCCGTCGGCGCCGATCAGACGCGCCACGGCCTCGATGCCGGTGGCCTCGTCGGTGCATTCGGCGACCGCGGCGGCAACGCCGAGCGCCGCCCTCGCGTCACCTGCCTTCAGCTCGTTCTCGGCTCCCACGGCAGGACAAAGGGTTGCCCATCGCCACCTGGCTTTCAAGGCGCCCGAGCCGGATATCGGAGGGCCCGACCCGGCGCGGAAATAGCAAAGGTGTCCTATAGACAGGCGCGCCGCGGATCGCGAGGCTTCGACGCAATGCTCAAGGATCTTCTGCGCTGGGCGCTCGCGGCGACGATCGTCGCGCTGGCGGTGCCGGGGAGCGCCCTCGCCGCCCCTACCTGGTTGACCCCGACCACTCTCTCGGCCGGGAGCGCCGCCGAGCCAGGGGTCGCGGTCGACCCCGCCGGCGACTCGATCGCGGTGTGGGAACGCGAATCCGTCGACGGCGAGGTCGTGCAGGCGGCGAGCCGCGCGGCGGGAGGGGGCTGGGGGAGTCCGGTCGACCTCTCGGTCGGCGGCGAGAACGCCTACAGGCCACAGGTCGCCGTCGACCAGACCGGCGAAGCGGTCGCGGTCTGGTACCGCTACGACGGCACGAACTGGATCGCCCAGGCGGCGAGCCGGACGGCCGGCGGCGACTGGGGCGCTCCGGTCGATCTCTCGGCGACCGGCGAGGACGCCCTCGAGTCGCAGGTCGCGATCGACCAGGCCGGCGAGGCGGTGGCGGTGTGGGAACGCTTCGACGGCAGCAACGAAATCATCGAAGCCGCGACCCGCACGGCGGCCGGCGTCTGGCTGGCGCCGCTCAACCTCTCGGCCGGCGGCGAGAACGCCCACGCGCCGCAGGTCGCGGTCGACCCCGGCGGCGACGCGGTGGCAGTCTGGCACCGATCCGACGGCTCCACCTACGTCGTCCAGGCGACGACCCGGGCGGCGGGTGGGGGCTGGCAGCCGCCGGTCGATCTCTCCGCACCTGGCGTTGACGCAAAGGACGCGCAGGTCGCCGTCGACCAGGCCGGCGACGCGGTGGCGGTCTGGGAAGGCTACGAAGGCGGCCACTGGATCGCCCAGGCGGCGAGCCGCCCCGCGGGCGGCATCTGGGGATCTCCGGTCGACCTCTCGGCGTCGGGGGTGGACGCGTCCGAATTGGCGGTCGCGCTCGACCAGGCCGGCGACGCGGTCGTGGCCTGGGACCAATACGACGGCTCAACCTACGTCGCCGAGGCGGCGAGTCGTGCGGCCGGCGGGTCATGGCAGTCGCCGGTCGACCTCTCGACGGCGGGGGGAATCGCCTACGGCCCGCGGGTCGCCCTCGACCCCGGTGGCGACGCCGTGGCGGTCTGGTCGCGGGACGACGGCGGCAGCGAAAAGGCCCAGGCGGCGATCCGCCCGGCGGGTGGCAGCTGGGGAGCCCCGGTCGACCTCTCGGCAGCGGATGGGGTCGCTCCCGACCCACAGGTCGCCGTCGACTCCGAAGGCGACGCGACGGCGGTCTGGCAGGCCACCGACGGCACCGAAGGGATCGTCCAGGCCGCCGGCCTCGACGTCGCCGGGCCACAGCTGCGCGGGCTCTCGATCCCGGCGAGCGGTAAGGCCGGGGCGTCGCTCTCCTTCTCCGTGTCGCCGTTCGACGTCTGGTCGGTGCTCGGCACGACCTCCTGGACCTTCGGCGACGGCGGCACCGCGAGCGGCACCGCCGTCTCCCACGCCTTCGCCAAGGCCGGCACCTACACCGTGAGTGTGACCGGCACCGACGCGGTCGGCAACGCGAGCACGGCCACCGGCACCGTCACGATCGCGGCGGCGACCCGACGCAGGCGGAAGGCGAGGGCCAGGCGGATCGTCAGGGTGAAGGGGCGCGTGGGCCTCCTCAGCCTGCGCTGCGACGCCGGGGCCAGGTGCGGCGGGACGGTGCGGCTGTCCGTCCGGGCGACGACCAGCCGCGGCGCGACGGCTTCGGCCGGGCGCAGGCGGCGGCGGATCACGTTCGGCAAGAAGGCCTTCACCCTCGCCGCCGGCAGGCACACGACGATCAAGGTCCCGCTGACGAAGAAGGGCAGGGTGCTGGTGGCCGCGGCGGGACGGCGGGGCCTGGCCGCCCACCTCGCCGGCAGCGGTGTGGTCGGACGGGCGGTGGTCCTGAAGGCGGCCGGGCATCGCCGGGGATCGCGCTGAGCGGGGCGGGACCGTCCGCCTCTATCTGGCGACGGCCGCCACCGTCGCGCGCTCGATCGGCCCCACCGCCCCGCCGTCGCTCTCCCCGAACAGAAAGGAATCCCTCCCATGAAGGCTCTCAGAGAGAAGCTGACCTACGCCAACGTGGTCGCGACGCTCGCCCTGATGATCGCCGTCGCCGGCGGCGGCGCACTCGCGGCGACGAGGGCGCTGCCGAAGAACAGCGTCGGCACCAGGCAGATCAGGAACCACGCGGTCACCAGGGCGAAGATCAAGATCGCCTCGCTGGGGACGGTGCCCCGCGCGACCGCCGCCGCGCACGCGACCAGCGCCGAAAGCGCGGCCCACGCGACGTCCGCCGACACCGCCCGCGACGCGGAATCGCTGGGGGGCCTGTCCGCCTCCTCCTACGCGAGGGCCGAACTGGAATCGATCCACGTGGTCGGGTCCGCGGGACAGCCGGGGTTCGAAGACGGCTGCGCCGGTGCCGGCGGCGACTTCGGGCAGGTCGGCTTCTACAAGGACGGCCTCGGCATCGTCCACCTCGTCGGCCTCGCCTCCTGCCCGAGCGCCGCGGCGACCGTCTTCACCCTCCCGCCCGGCTTCCGGCCCGCGGTCGACAACCTGATGGCGGTGGCGATGAGCGAAACGACGAGCGGCGAGGTCGGGGTGCTGCCGGACGGGGAAGTCCAGGTGTTCGGCGGCGCCGGCCCGCGACTCTTCGGGGTCACGTTCCGGGCGGCACCCTAGGGCGATCCACGGCGGCCAGGCGTCCGCGCCCCCGCCGCCCCGGTACGATCCGACGTCCGCAGTTTCGTTGGAGGGGTGCCGGAGCGGTTGAACGGGGCAGTCTCGAAAACTGTTGGCGTCGCAAGGCGCTCGTGGGTTCGAATCCCACCCCCTCCGCCTCTCTTCCAGCTCCACGCTGCCTCGCGCAGGTCTCGCCGCCGGTCCTCGCCGGCTCCATGGCGGCAGACCTAGGCGAGCGCCGACTCGATCGCCTCGACCTGGTGGCCCTGGTGCCGAAGGAGGCCGCTGAGCACTTCCTCGAGCGAGCGCCGGCCGTCGGCGAAGCGGAAGCTGCCCTCGGGTGGGACGGAGTCGAGCCGCTCGTCGCTCAGGGACGCGAGCGGGGCGAGGGCCGCGCGGGCGGCGGCGAGCCGCGCGGCCAGGTCCGTCGTCTCCGGCCCGTCGTGGCCGTGGCCATGCCCACCGCCGGCCGGGCCTACGTGCGCCGCGGGAGGCCCGTCGCCCGCCACGAACCCGCCGATCCGCCGGTAGTTGTCCGTGGTGTGGGCGACGAGCGTCGCCACCGACCCGTCGCCGAGCTTGTCCCGGCCCGACGGCGTCGACGCGAGCGCCGCCGGATCGGCACCGGAGACGGCCGCGACCAGGCGCGTGACCTGATCCTCGGCAACGTCACTCAGCTTCGCGGCGCGGCTGCTCATGATCTACGGCCGAAGCTATCAGATACCCCTAGGGGGTATCTACCTGAGAGTCGCTAATGGCCCACGTCTCCCCTGCCGACAAGCTCGCAGGCTCTCCCCCTACAGGCGAGTTTTCTTACCCAGTGACTACGCGGCCCCGATCGCCGCGGAGAGGAATCGGCACCAACACATGAACGCAGTAATCGATCGTCCGCCCCTGGGACGACGCAGTCTCCTTGTCCTCGCAATCGGCATCGCCGTCTTCGTCTCGGCTTTGACCCTCATCGCCCTTCGCGCCCAGCCCTCGACGGCCGCCGCGGTCACCAAGCCGGCGGTGCTGCTCGAGACGGCAGAAGCTCCTTGGGGGGAAGAATTCGACCTCGAAGCGATGGAAACCGCCTTCGGGACGAACTGGGAACTGCAGCAATTCGAAGACGTCCAGGCCGACGAAGGGGCCGGCGGCCTCTTCGCCCCTCAGGTCGAATTCATCTGGATCGAAGGCAGCGACGTCTCCACCGAAGCCGCGAATGAATTCGTCGCCGCCCATGAAGCCCAGTTGAAGTCCTTCGTCGCCCGCGGCGGCAGCCTCTTCATCAACGCGGGGACGAACCAGAGCATCGCGGTCGAATACGACGGGCGCGCGATCGGCCACTACGAAGAAAGCTACGTCGAAACCAACGAAGCCGAAGCCGTCGACCCCAGCGAGCAGATCTTCAACGAACCGGACCCGCTCGGTTCGACCAGCTTCACCGGCGATGCCTTTGCCTCGGGTGACGTGACCGGCGCCACGGTGACGCCCCTTCTGGTCAACTCCGAAGAAGGCAGTGGGAACGAAGGCGCCGTCGTCCTCGCCACCTACACCTCGGGTCTCGGCCACGTCGCGCTGGGGACGATGACGGCGGCCGAGTTCCAGAAACCCGAAGAAGACGCCAAGGCGCTGCGCGTCAACCTGCTCGTCTACCTGAAGGAACTGGCCTCGCCCGGCGAAGAAAGCTCGCAGGAAGAAACGAAGGTCGACTCGACCCAGGCCGCGAGCACAACCACGACGACGGTCGCCCAGTGCGTCGTGCCGAAGCTCAAGGGCAAGACCCTGAAGGCCGCCAAGGCGGCATTGACGGAAGCCCATTGCGGCCTCGACAAGGTCGCCCACAAGCGGAGCGTCAGCCTGAAGAAGGGCAAGGTGATCCGCCAGCGTCCGGTGGCCGGCACCGTCCGCGGCGCCGGCTCCGAGGTCAGCTTCCGCCTCGGCCACGGCTGAGTCTCACCCGCACGCGAGCCAGCGGGCCGGCGACCCTCTGGGCGCCGGCCCGTCGTGCTCAGGTCGACTTCAGCCTCAGCTCCTCGCCCGCCGCGAGGTGCCCTTCGTAGGGCAGTACGGCGAAGTACATGAGCGCGGGGAGGAGGGCCGGGAGGTCGTCCATCTGGCCTTTGTTGAGGCGGGCGTAGAGGAGCGATTCGACGCCGCCGACCACGCCCGAGGCGGTGACCGCGGAGTGGGTGGTGCCGGTCGGCAGCATCGTGCGGACGTCGGCGTCGATGCAGGTGGCGAAGTGGTCGAGCAGGGCGACCCGCCGCAGGGCCGTGTCGGGGGTGGCGGCGCGGGCCTCGACGATGACGATCCGGGCCGCCTCGGGCTCGGTCGCGGCGAAGGTGAGAAGGGCGTCGAAGCCGCCGCGCAGGCGGTCTCGCCAGCAGTCGCCGCCCTCCTCCGCGGCTGTCGCGACCCGGTCGCGAAGGCGTGCGGCGGAGGCATCGAAGGCGGCGAGGAAGCAGTCGTCTTTGTTGGAGAAGTGTTCGTAGAAAGTGGGCCGGGAGACGCCCGCCCGCTCGATCACGTCCTGGACGTTGGTGAGGCGGTAGCCGAGTTCGGAGGCCGCGTGCGTCATGCCGACCAGGAGGCGCTCCCGCTGGATGGCCCGGACCAGCTCCCCCGGCAGCCGGCGCGGCCCCGAGGGAAAGCGACTGGCGCTGTCGGAGAGCATCTCCGCCGCGGTCTGGATCAGATCCGGCGGCCATTCGTCACCCAGGGCGGCGACCAGGAGCTCCCGGTTGATCTGGTTTCTGTCGGATGAGACCAAGAAGCTGTCCTGTAGGAATGGGGGTGGGATCCCGCCCGGGGTACGGGAACACCACGGAGTTCCTATTGGGGACGATCGATGTTTTCAAGCTACCAGAAGAAATGTTGACCAGAGCATGAATTTGTTGACACTGGGTATCCTTTTGCGCATGCTCCCCAACCGACTTCGGGAGCATGTGTGAGCGCGACCAGGCCTCAACTACCGCAGGAGTTCGTCGCCGCCCAAAAGCGGCGGCGGATGATCGACGCGATGGCCGAACTGTGCGCCGAGCAGGGTTACGAGGCGACCAAGATCGCCGACGTCGTGGCCCGCGCCCACGTCGCCCGCAAGACGCTCTACGACAACTTCTCCGGTAAGGAGGATCTCTTCCTCGCCGCCTTCGACGCGACCCTCGCCGACGCCGACGCCGCGGTCGTCGAGGCCTGCGACGCGAGCGGCCAGGCGAGCTGGGAGGAGCGCACCGAGATCGGCCTCAAGGCGCTGCTCGACTTCATCGCCGCGCACCCGGCCGAGGCCCGCCTCTGCCTGGTCGAGGCCCCCGCCGCGAGCGTCGCCTCCGCCGCCCGCTACGAGGTGGCGCTGGAGAGCTACATCGCCCGCCTGCGCGAGGCGGCCCCGCCGGGACCGGGCCGGCCGACGACCCTGGAGGAGGCGCTGGTCGGCGGGACGGTGTGGATCGTGCAGCGGCAGGTGCGCCGGGGCGAGGCCGCCGAGGCCGCCGGGCTGCTCCCGGAGCTGGCCGAATTCGTCATTTCTCCGTACCGGGATGTAGGAAAAAGGTGACCGACTCATCGGGGGCGAATGTGACTGTGCAGTGTCACACTTCGATGATCAGATGGACCGCTTGCCGCGTGGCCGTCACGGTTTGTCACCAGAGTTCGTCGCCCGCAACCAGCGCGATCGGCTGATCTCGGCGCTGATCCTGACCCTCGACGAGGTCGGTTACCAAAAAACCACGGTGTCAATGATCGGGCGCCGCGCCGCCGTCTCCAAGAGTGACTTCTACAAGCACTTCGACAGCAAGGACGAGTGTTTCTTCGCCGCCTACGACACGGCGACCGAGCGGCTCCGCGCCGCCGTCGTCGACTCCTGCGGATCGGTCGGCGGGGAGCCGTGGCCGACCCGCGTCCGGGCGGGCGTCGCCACCCTGTTGGGCGTGCTCACCGCCGAGCCGGCGCTCGCCGCGATCCTTCTCGCCGAGGGCCTGCGCGCCGGGCGCGGCATCTACGACCGCTACCAGGCGGCGGTGGAGAGCTTCGTGCCGTTGCTGCGCGCCGGCGCCCCCGACCCGCCCGGCGCCGCGGAGGTGCCGCCGGCGACCGACGAAGCGGTGGTCGGCGGGATCGCCTCGCTGCTCAGCCGGCGGGTCGCCGCCGGCGAGGCGGCGGGGCTGACCGCGCTCGTCCCCGACGTGCTCGAGTTCGCGCTGACTCCCCACCTCGGCACCGAGGAGGCGCGGCGAATAATCTCCGCTGGATGAGCGAGACCCAGAGCGCGATCGGGACGCCCCCGGGGAGCGGCGGCCCGAGCGCGGGCGTCTTCCCCTCGCAGGCGCTGGCCGAGGCGATCGAGCGCGAGTGGGTCAGCTCCGGCGAGTACCGGATCCGCCCGGAGGCGATCCAGCCGGCCAGCATCGACCTGCGGCTCGGCGACGAGGCCTGGGCGCTGCGCTGTTCGTTCCTCCCCGACGTCGACTCGACCGTCGAGGAAAAGGTCGAAGGGCTGGCCTTCCAGAAGGTCGACCTCCGCGACGGCGCCGTGCTCGAGCGCGACCGTCCCTACCTGGTGCCGCTGATCGAGCGCCTCGCGCTCCCCCAGGACGTCCGCGCCCGCGCCAACCCGAAGAGCTCGACCGGCCGGCTCGACGTCTTCACCCGCGTGATCACCGACCGCCACAATCGCTTCGACGACATCCGCCCCGGCTACGAGGGCCGGCTCTACCTGGAGGTCGTGCCGCGCTCCTTCGCCGTCCAGGTGCGCACCGGCCTCTCGCTGAACCAGCTGCGCCTGGCCCGCGGCGACGTCCGCCTCTCCGACGCGCGGATCCGCGAGCTGCAGAGCGAGGACCCGCTCGTCTACCTGGGCTCCGACCCGGTCGCCGAGGCCGACCTCGCGGTCTCCGACGGTCTCTTCCTCAGCCTCGACGTCTCCGGCCCCGCCGACCGCGTGGTCGGCTACCGGGCCAAGAAGAACAGCCTGCCGGTCGACCTCGGCAAGGTCCGCGCCTACCGCTGGAGCGACTTCTGGGATCCGGTCTACCCCGAGGCGGGCGGCAAGATCGTGCTCGAGCCGGAGATCTTCTACCTGCTGCTCTCCGCCGAGGGGGTCTCGATCCCGCCGCAGATCGCCGCCGAGATGATGGCCTACGACCCGACCGCGGGGGAGCTCCGCACCCACTACGCGGGCTTCTTCGACCCCGGCTTCGGCTACGACCCGGCGGGCGCCCGGCCCGGCAGCCGCGCGGCGCTCGAGGTGCGCGCCCGCGACGTGCCGTTCATGGTCGAGCACCGTCAGCCGGTCTGCAAGCTGGGACTGGAGTGGATGGAGTCACCGGCCGAGCGCCTCTACGGCACCGACCTCGGCTCCAACTACCAGGGCCAGGTGACGATGCTCTCCAAGCACTTCGAGGAGCAGACGGCCGGCGTCTGACGCGTCAGGCGGTGGCGGGCTCGTCGTCGAGTTCGTGCAGCCGCCGGCCGATCCGCCCGCGCCGCTCGCCCAGCTCCGCTTCCAGCGCCTCGATCTCCTCGCGACGCGCCCGCACCAGCTCCAGCTGGCGCTCGGCGTGATCGTCGAGCCGTTCGAGGATCTCGCGCCGGCGGACCGGGTCCTCGACGCCTTCGTGCCACTCGCGCCGCAGCGCCGCGCGATCGTCCTCGGCTTCGACCAGATCCTTCAGGCCCTCGAGCGAGATCCCCAGCAGGTTCTTCAGCCGGATCAGCTCGATCAGCCGGTCGACGTCGGACTGCGCGTAGGTGCGATGGGCGCCGGGCTCGCGCGCGTCGGGGGCGGGGAGGAGGCCGATCTCCTCGTAGTAGCGGATCGTCCGCGGGGTGACGCCGGCGAGCTTGGCGACGTCGCCGATCTTCAGCGCGGGGCGCCCTTCGGCGGGGCGCGCCGGCTCGTCGCCGCTCATGGCGTCGCCTCGATCTCCTCGGCGATCGCCTCCTCGATCGTGACCGCGCGCGAGGGGCGCGAGCCCGGCGCCTGGGACTTCTCGCTCGGCCGCATCAGCGAGACGCCGGCGCCGAGGACGGAGGTGGCGGCAAGGACCCAGAGGGCGGTGTGCATGTTGGTGATGAACGGATCGAGCTGTTCGGCTGAGAGGCCGCTGGCCAGTCCGGAGAAGATCTTGAAGAGCACGTCCGACGGCACCGCCGCGGTGATGATCGCCAGCACGAAGGCGATCGAGACGACCGCGCCGGTGTTCTGCAGCATCGTCCGCGCGCCGGCGGCGATGCCGCGGCGCTCGGTCGGCACGGTGCCCATCATCGCCGCCGTGTTGGGCGAGTTGAACATCCCCGAGCCGACCCCGACCAGGAAGAGGAAGAAGCCGCCCAGCCAGTAGGAGGAATCAGCCTGCAGGGTGGTCATCAGGGCGAGGCCCGCGGCGGTCACCAGCATCCCCACCGCGGCCAGGGACTTGGAGCCGTGGCGATCGGCGTAGATGCCGGCGATCGGCGAGGCGATCAGCATCCCGACCGCCATCGGCGCCAGCTTGACCCCGGCCAGGATCGGGTCGTCGCCCTGCGCCCCCTGGTAATAGAAGACGAAGATGAACATCAGGGCGAAGCGCGAGAGCCCGTTGATGAAGGCCGCGGCGGTGGCCGCGGCGAAGAGGCGGTTCTTGAAGATCGAGAGGTCGAGCATCGGCGACTCGGTGTGGGCCTCGATCAGGACGAAGAGCGGGATCAGCACGACCCCGGCGATCAGGCCGATGATCACCGGGCCTTCGTTCCAGCCCTCCATGCCGCCGCGCGAGATCCCGTAGACGAGGCCGGTCAGCCCGACCACGAAGGTCAGCGTGCCGGGGATATCGAGACCGCGGTGGGCGTCGGGGGTGGCGAGCTCGCGCAGGACGGTGGCGGCCCAGAGGGCGCCGAGGAGGGCGAAGGGGACGTTGAACCAGAAGACCCAGTGCCAGGAGATGCCGACGAGGGCGCCGCCGAGGACCGGGCCGACGACAAGCCCGATCGCGGCGACCATCGTGTTGGTCCCCATCGCCAGGCCGAGCTGCTCGCGGGGGAAGGCGTCGGTGACGAGGGCGGGGCCGTTGGCGAAGATGAAGGCGCCGCCGATGCCCTGGACGATCCGCCAGAGGATCAGCTGGGTGCCGTCGGCGGCGAACCCGGCGCCGAGCGAGGCGGCGCCGAAGATCAGGAAGGCCGCGACGAAGGCCGTCTTGCGGCCGAAGAGGTCGGAGAGGCGACCGGCGGTGAGGACCAGCACGGTCGAGCTGATCATGTAGGCGAGGATCACCCAGACCAGGGTCAGGAGGCTGGTCCCGAGCGCCCGCTCGAGATCCGGCAGGGCGATGATCAGCGTCCCCGAGTTGGTGGCGACGAGGAGCATCCCGAGGCTGGTGCAGCTCAGCGCCCACCACTTGTAGTTCTGATGGTCGGCGTCGACCCCGGCTCCGCTAAATCTCTTTCTTACGTTCACGTCAATTAGCTTAGCGCGACCGAGTCGCGTCCCCAACTGTGACCTCGTCACAGTCCCGCCACAGAAATGCATCTGAATTGACCCATTCCACGTCCCACGTGCGCGGAATGGGTCGTCAGCCTCGGTCCCATGCCCGGACCGTCTGCATCTCACCGGCCCACAGCCGGTCAACTGCAGACGGTCGAGGGCCGGATCGCCGCGTTGGCTGGTCGGCAGCATGGGGTCGTGGGACGGGGACAGCTCCTGGGGCTCGGCGTGACTCGCGACGAGATCGACCGGCGTGTGTCCGTCGGCGGCCTTCACGTGATTCATCGGGGCGTGTACGCGGTTGGGCACACGGCGATCACGATGCGGGGGCGATGGATGGCGGCGGTGCTCGCCTCGGGGGACGGGGCGGTGTTGAGTCACCGGTCCGCGACGGCGCTCTGGGGGATCTGGGGATCGGGGGCGGGGGAGGTGCACGTGACCGTTCCGAGGAAGACGCGCCCCCAGGGCTCGATCCGGAGGCGCTACGGGGTCCTGCCGAGGGACGAGGTCACGGTCCACGACGGGATCCCGGTGACCTCCGCGGCCCGCGCCGTCCTGGACCTGGCGGCGGACAGAGGTGCCGCGGCGGCCGAGGCGGCGCTCCGGGAGACGGAATACCTCGGGATCTACGGCCCGGTCTCGATCCCCGCGCTGCTCGAGCGCCATCCGCGGCACCGGGGGGCGGCGAGCGTCGCGGGTTGCCTCGAACGCCTGCGCGACGACCCCGGAGGACGGATCCGGAGCCCGCTCGAGGAGCTCTTCCTCCCCTTCCTCGATGCCCATCGGATCCCGCGGCCACGTCTCAACGCCTGGCTCACCGTCGGCGAAGACCGCTTCCAGGTCGACTGCCTCTGGCCCGACGCCCGCCTCGCCGGCGAGCTTCGACGGCTTCGGGTCCCATGGAACCAGGCGCGCCTTCCGCAGGGACCGCAGGCGCGATCGACGCCTCGAGGCGCGTGGCTTCACCGTCGTCCGCGTCACCGAAGACCAGGTCCTCGGCGAACCCGCGGAGCTTGCGGCCGACCTTCAGGCTCTGCTCGCCTGACGATCGTGCCCGTATGCGAACATATGTTCGTATGAGGTGGGACGAGCAACGGGTCGAGAACGACATGAGGCTGCCCGGCATCGGCGACGGCACCGTCGTCCGCACCTTCGACGCGCCGGAGGCGATGGGCATCAACTTCCACGAGGTCCGCGCCCGCTCGGCCCTCAACCACGTCCCCGGCGACGCCTACGGCTTCAGCTGGACGATCAACCCGTACCGGGGTTGCACCCACGCCTGCGTTTTCTGCTTCGCCCGAAAGACGCACACCTTTCTTGACTTGGATGCCGGTCGGGACTTCGAGCGGGAGATCGTGGTCAAGGTCAACGTGCCGGAGCTGGTGCGGGCGGAGTTGGCGCGACCGAGCTGGAAGCGGGAGCTGGTCGCGCTGGGGACCAACACGGATCCGTATCAGTGGTGTGAGAGCCGCTACCGGATGCTGCCGGAGATCCTCGAGGCCTTGCTCGCCTCGGGCACGCCGGTCTCGGTGCTGACCAAGTCGCCGCTGGTGATGCGGGACGTCGAGCTGTTCGAACGCTTCAAGGAGGCCGGCCTGCGGGTGTCGGTCAACCTCTCGGTGCCGACGCTGGACGAGAAGGCCTGGCGGCTGACCGAGCCGCACACGCCGAGCCCCTCGGCGCGGCTCGACGCGGTGGCCGAGCTGCGCCGCCGGGGGATCGACTCGGGGATCCTGATCGCACCGCTGATGCCGGGGATCAACGACAGCCCCGAGCAGGTCGAGCCGATCGTCGCCCGCGCCCGCGAGGCGGGCGCCACCTTCCTCGGCGGCGTCGCCCTCCACCTGCGCGGCGAGGTCAAGGAGGTCTTCTTCGGCTGGCTCCATGCCAAACGCCCCGACCTGGTCCCCGCCTACGAACGCCTCTACGGCCGCCGCGCCTACATGCGCCCCGAAGACCGCAAAAAGGCCACCCGCGCCGTCCGCGGCTGGCGCTCGTCCCCCCTCCGCTCATCCCGAACGGACAGAGGCGACAGCGACCAGCGATCCGGAACGCGATCCGCGCCCGCCCAGAGCACCCTCTTCTAAGACCCTTCGTCGAGCTGCTCGAATTTGCAGTCGGTGGGCGCTTTGTCATCCCTGAACCGATGAAACCGCGCCCCGTGCCGGATCCGCCCGCCCGCCGCGTGGTCGTACCCGACCTCGATCACCAGCTCCGGCCGCAGCGCCACCCACTCGAGCTCGCGCCCGCCGGTCCAGCGGCTCGGCTCGGCGGTGCCGCTCTCGCCCGTCTCCAGCGGCGCCAGCATCGAGCGCATCGCCCGTTTGGCGGAGGCGCTGAAGCCGGAGATGTGGCCGACCGTGCGCAGCTCGTCGCCGTCGTAGAGGCCGAGGATCAGCGAGCCGACCGTGCCCTCCTCCTTGCCCGGCCGCCAGCCCATCACCACGCAGTCGATCGTCCGCTCGCGCTTCACCTTCGCCATCCCTTTGCGTTTGCCGGGGATGTAGGGCGCGTCCAGGTCCTTTGCCATCACACCCTCGATCGAGGCCAGCCACTCCTCCGCCTGGGTCTCGTCGGGGGTCAGCGGGGTCAGCTCCAGGCCCGCCTCGGCGGCGATCCGCTCCAGCCGCTCGCGCCGCTCGCGCAGCGGCGCCTCGAGCAGCGATTCGTCGCCCTCGGCGAGCAGGTCGAAGGCGATGTAGGTCGCCGGGATCTCCTCGGCGAGCAGCTTGATCCGGCTCTCGGCCGGGTGGATCCGCTGCTGCAGCAGGTCGAACTGGATCTCGCCGCCGGAGCCGCGGATCACCAGCTCGCCGTCCAGCACCCAGCGCCCCGGCGTCCACGAGAGCTCCGGGAAGTAGCGCCCCAGCGGTTTGGCGCCGCGCGACTGCACGTAGGCCTCCTCGCCGTCGACGAAGACGATCGCGCGGAAGCCGTCGAGCTTCGGCTCATACGCCCACTCCTCGCCGCTCGGCAGCGCTTTGCGGGTCAGCGCCAGCTGCGGCTTGATCGGCGGCGAGAGCGGCAGGGCCACCCCGCCAGGCTAACCGGCGGTGGCGCGTTCGCGGCGGGCGCGGCTCTCGCGCGGGTCGGCGATCGGCACCGCCGCGAGGAGTTTTTTCGTGTAGGCGTCCTGGGGGTGCTCGCAGACCTGGTCGGCGGCGCCGGTCTCGACGATCTTGCCCTGGTTCATCACCGCGATCCGGTCGGAGATGTGGCGGACGACGCCGATGTCGTGGGCGACGAAGACGTAGGTGAGGCCGAGTTCGTCCTGCAGGTCGTCGAGCAGGTTGACGATCTGCGCCTGGATCGAGACGTCGAGCGCCGACACCGGCTCGTCGCAGAAGACCAGTTTCGGTTCCAGCGCCAGCGCCCGGGCGATCCCGATCCGCTGCCGCTGGCCGCCGGAGAATTCGTGCGGGAAGCGGTTGTAGTGCTCGGGGGAGAGGCCGACCCGCTCGAGCAGCCCTTCGACCCGGGAGCGCAGCTCCTTGCCGCCGGCGACCTTCTGCACCTTCAGCTGGTCGCCGACGATCTGGCCGACGCGCTTGCGCGGGTTGAGCGAGGCGTAGGGGTCCTGGAAGATCATCTGCATCTCGCGCCGCAGCGGTCGCAGCGCCCGCCGGCCGAGTCCGGCGATCTCCTGGCCCTCGAACTTGACCGAGCCGGAGGTCGGCTTCAGCAGCTGCAGCACCACTCGGCAGGTGGTCGACTTGCCCGAGCCGGACTCACCGACCAGCCCCAGCGTTTCGCCTTTCCTGACCGTGAAGCTGACCCCGTCGACGGCACGCACCTGATCGACCTCGCGGTCGATCAGCAGGCCGCTCTTGATCGGGAAGTGCTTGACGAGGTCGGTCACCTCGAGCAGCGTCTCGCCGGTCGCGACGTCGCTCACGAGGACTTCTCCAGCCCGATCCGTCCCTCGACCTCGCGCAGCGTGCGCTTCTGGTCCGGCGTCAGCCAGCAGCGGTCGAGGTGGCCGGTGTTCTCGGGCAGGTGGGCGACCAGGTCCGGCACCTGGGCGCATTTGCCGAACTCGTGCGGGCAGCGGGGCCGGAAGGCGCAGCCGTTCGGCAGGTTCAGCAGCGACGGCGGCGCCCCGGAGATCTGCGGCAGCCGGTGCGGCCGCGGCTGGTCGAGCCGGGTCAGCGAGCCGAGCAGGCCCCAGGTGTAGGGGTGTTGCGGGTCGTAGAAGATGTCGTCGAGCGAGCCCTGCTCGACCACTTTCCCCCCGTACATCACCAGCACCCGGTCGGCGACTTCGGCGACCACGCCGAGGTCGTGGGTGATCAGGATCGTCGCCAGGCCGCGGCTGCGGTTGAGGTCCTGGATCAGCTCGAGGATCTGCGCCTGGATCGTCACGTCGAGCGCCGTGGTCGGCTCGTCGGCGATCAGCACGCTCGGTTCCAGCGCCAGCCCCATCGCGATCATCGCCCGCTGCCGCATGCCGCCGGAGAATTCGTGCGGGTAGTCGTCGACGCGACGCCCGGCGTCGGGGATCCCGACCGCGTCCAGCAGCTCGACCGCCCGCTCGTGCGCCGCCTTCCTGCTGGTCGAGGAATCGTGGGTGCGGATCGCCTCGACGATCTGCTTGCCGACCGTGTAGACCGGGTTCATCGAGGTCATCGGGTCCTGGAAGATCATCGCGATCTTCGAGCCGCGGACCTTCTGCAGCTGCGATTCGGTCTGCGTCGTCAGCTCTTCGCCGCTCAGCTTCACCGAGCCTTCGATCCGCGAGTTGTGGCCGCGGGTGAGGCCGATGATCGTCTGCGCGGTGACGCTCTTCCCCGAGCCGGACTCGCCGACGATCGCCAGCACTTCGCCCGGTTCGAGCTGGAAGTGGACCCCGTCGACGGCCTGGACGCGCCCGTCTTCGGTGGCGAAGCCGACGCGCAGGTCGTTGACCTCGAGCAGCGGGCCACCGCCCGAACCGGGCGTGGCGGGCGCGGTCTCCGGGGTGACGCTCATGCGGCCGAGGTGCCCAGTCGGATGCGCGGGTCGAGGTAGGCGTAGGCGACGTCGACCAGGGTGTTGAAGAGGACGATGAAGAAGGCGCCGAAGATGGTCACCGCCATGATCGAGGGGAAGTCCTGCTGCTTCAGCGCTTCCGCGGTGAAGAGGCCGACGCCTTCGATGCTGAACATGTACTCGGTGACGATCGCGCCACCGCCGACGACGGCGCCGAAGTCGAGCCCGAAGAGGGTGACGATCGGGATCAGCGAGTTGCGCAGCACGTGGCGCATCATCACCCGCCGCTGGCTCAGCCCCTTGGCGCGCGCGGTGCGCACGTAGTCCTCGTTCATCACGTCGAGCATGCTGGAGCGCAGCACGCGGCTGTAGAAGCCGGCGAAGAGGACCGCGAGCGTGATCCAGGGCAGGATCAGATGGCTGAACCAGGCGCTCGGGTTGGACAGCGGTTCGTACCCGTGGGAGGGGAAGATTTCGATCTTGTAGGTGAAGTAATAGAGCAGGATCGAGGCCAGCCAGAAGACCGGCATCGAGATCCCGATCAGGGCCACCACGGTAAGGGCCCGGTCGGTGAATCCACCCGCCCTGATCGCCGACAGGTAGCCGAACAGGATGCCGAAGGTGAGCCAGATGATCGCCGCGCCGATACACAAGGAGGCGGTCGCCGGGATGCCTTCGAGGATCCGCTTGTCGACGTTGGCGTGGTCGTTGTAGGACGTCGCCTTGGCGGTGAAGATCAGCTTCATCTGGGTCCAGTACTGGCCCGGCAGGGACTTGTCGAAGCCCCATTCCTTTTCCACGTTCTTGATCAGCTGCGGGGTCGCGTTCTTGCCCGCGATCCGCTGCGCCGGGTTGGTCGCCGGGACGACGTTGAAGATCAGGAAGACGAGGACCGAGATCGCGAACAGCACCGCGATCGCGCCGACCAGGCGACGGAGGAGGAAGCGCAGCACCTAGATCCCCGTCCCCTCGATCTCGGCGAACTCGGTCTTCTCGGCGGTGCTGCCGGCGCGGGCCTCGAAGCGGACTTTCGATTTCGGGTCGAGCGCGTCGCGCAGGCCGTCGCCGAAGACGTTGATCGAGAGCACCGTGAGGAGGATCGCGGTGCCCGGGATGATCGTCAGCAGGGGCTGGCTGTAGAGCGCTTCGAAGCCTTCCGAGATCATCGTTCCCCAGGAGGAGTTCGGCGGCTGCACGCCGGCGCCGAGGAAGGAGAGGGTCGCCTCCAACAGCATGTTGTTGGCGATGTTGAGGGTGAAGAAGACGACGATCGTCGAGATCAGGTTCGGCATCAGTTCGATGAACATGATCCGGTAGCCGCTGGCGCCCTGGGCGATCGCCGCCTCGATGAACTCTTTCTCACGCAGCGCCAGCACCTCGCCGCGCAACGGACGCGCCATGTAGGGCGTCGTCACCACCCCGATGATCAGGGTCGGGATCCAGATCGAGCTCGACTTCAGGTGGATCGGCCCGATGCTGAGCCCGCCCACCGCCAGCGCGATGCCGAGGGCGAGGCCGAGGAGCACCACCGGGAACGACCAGATCACGTCCATGGTGCGGGAGATGAGCGTGTCGATCCAGCCGCCGTAGTAGCCGGCGAGCAGGCCGCAGGTGACGGCGAGGATCAGGGTGACGATCGCCGCGACGATCCCGATCACGAGGGAGGTGCGGCCGCCGTAGAGGAGGCGGACCATCTCGTCGCGGCCGAGGTGGCCGTCGGCGCCGAGGAAGAACTTGCCGCCCGCGGCGAACCACTGCGGGCCGATCGCGACGCCGCTCGGTTCGACGACTTCCTTGGTTTCCGAGCCCTCGTGCAGCTTCTCCAGGGTGTGCGTCTTGTTCGGCCCGGTGTGGGCGACGTGGTTGGCCCAGACCGGGGCGAGGACGCAGCAGATGACGATCACGAGGAAGACGCCGAGCGAGAACAGCGCCACCTTGTTGCGCCGCAGTCGCCGCCCGGCGAGAACCCAGGGGCCGGCGCCACCGCGGCGGCCGTCGCCCGCGTCGGCAGCGACGACGCGGGCTCCGTCCGACTCGATCCCCGGACCGGCTCCGGAGGCGTCGGCCCCGATGGGGGCCGACGCCTCGGCGCCAGTGTTCTCAGGCTCGGGGGGCACTAAACAACCAACAACCGGGTCCGGCTTATTCCGTGAATTCGAGACTCGTGAGTTCGGTCTCGAAGGTCGGATTCCAGATCGCGCTTTCCAGGTTGATGTTTTCCGAGACGAAGAGGGAGAGCGTCCGGGTGCCGTACGGCGCCCACACCGCTTCCTTCATGAATTCTTCGTCCAGTTCCGCGTATTCCTTTTCCTGCTGCGGACCGAGCTGTTCAGAGGCCAACTTGTTGATCTTTTCGTTCAGAGCCGGGATGTCGGTCTGCGAAAAGTTCTCGTTGTTGGTCTGCTGGATGCTTTCGCCGTTGAGCAGGATGTCGAAGAAATCGTTCGGGTGCGGATAGTCCTCGAACCAGTCGGAGAACCCGGTGTCCAGGTTCGGGGTCGACAGGTTGCCGAGCACGGTGAAGTAGTTGTCAGGGTTGACGATCTTCAATTCCGCTTTGAGGCCGATTTCGTTGAGGACGCCCTGGTAGTAGGTGCCCGCGTCGTTGTTCGGACTCTCCGAGTCGGTCCAGACGGTGATTTCTTTGTCCTTGACCCCCGATTCGGCGATCAGTTCCTTCGCCTTCTTCACGTTGTGGGGATACAGTTCGATTTTCTTGTAGCCAGGCATCCCGGGCGGCAGGATCTGCTGCGTGCCCTTGATCTGGCCGGTGTAGATCCGTTCCAGCGCGGCCGGGTCGATCGCGTAGTTGACCGCTTCCCGGACTTTCTTGTTGCTGAACGGTTCCGTCGTGTTGTTCATCCAGAAGTAGTAGGTCGAGATCGTCGGCTCTTCCTGGAACTGGGTGCCTTCGAATTTCGATTTGACTTCCTGGTAGCGATCGGTCGGGGGCGGATCGAAGATCCAGTTGAGCTGGCCCGATTCGATCTCGTTGACCTGGGTCGACTGGTTGCGCAGGATTTCGATTTCGATCTTGTCGACGTGGCCCGCCGGCATTTCGATCTGCTTGCCGTTGTCCTTGGCCCAGTACGGGTTCCGTTCGTAGGTCCAGCCGCTGCCCGGCTTGGACTGGGTGATCATGTACGGGCCGGAGGCCGGGATCGGGCTCGCCGACTGATCTTCGTCCGGCGTGTTCTGCGGCACCGGGGCGACGAACATCAGCGCGAGCTCGTTGTTGAACGTGCCTCGCGGCTTCTCGAGGTTGATGACGATTTCGCCGGTCTTTTCGTTGACCTTGATGCCGGAGATGCCGCCCTTCTTCGTCTTCGCGAACTTTTCCGCGCCGACGATGTCGGTGTAGAACGGCGAGCCGCCGGAGTTGGTCAGGAAGCAGCGTTCGACCGCGTATTTGAAGTCGCCGGCTTTGATTTCTTCGCCGTTCGAGTATTTGAGGCCGGACTTCATGAACATCGTGTAGGTCTTGCCGCCGTTGGTGACCTTCGGCAGTTCTTTGGCCAGGCCGGGCAGGATTTCCGCGCCTTCTTCGCCGCCGGCCGCCTTGTACATCAGCATCGGGATGTAGACCGGACGCATCGCGGTCCATCCCTCGGCCGTGTAGGAGATCTGCGGGTCCATGTAGTCGGGGAACGACGTGTAGGCGCCCTTGAGCGTGCCGCCTTCGTTCCCTTCGCCTTCGGTGCCGGCCCCACCGGAGGAAGTCGTCGATTCGGAGCTGGAGCTACTGCTCCCGCCGCCGCACGCGGCCAACGCGACCGCCGTGACCGCTGCCAGTACAGCGATCGTCAGAAAAACAGGGAGCTTCTTCAAGACTCGACCTCCGAATTAGGTATTGGCATGCCTCCTGGGAGCAACTCCAGCACAACGTCGTTGCTTTCGTCAAGCGGAAATCCTTGCGCCGTGGAAAGGCGCCCTGCGCGCTTCCCGCCGAGGGTCGGCGCGATCAGCGCGACGATCGCCAGGACTCCGAGGCCGGCGACGAGAAACGTCGTGCGAGGCGCCGCGATCGCAGCTATCAAGCCGCCTAGGGCGAACCCCACCCCGGGCATCACCGCTCCGATCGACTCCAGGACCGCCATGACCCGCGCCTGCATACCCGCCTCGGTCAACTCTTGAACCGCGCTGATCGCGGAAACCCACTGCACGCCGTTTCCCGTCCCGCCGACGACCGAGGCGGCGCAGGCGACGGCCAGGCTCGGTGCCGCCGCGAGGCCGAGGTAGCTGGCGCCGACGGCGATCGTCGAGAGGCCGAGCAGGAGGATCAGCGGCGCCCGCCGGGCGCGGGCGAAGACGACGCTGCCGAGCAGCATCCCGACCCCCCAGCTGGCCAGCATCACGCCGTAGCCGGTGTCGCCGGTGCCGAGCGTTTCCTTGGCATAGATGACCTCGACCGGGATCACCGCCGAGAAGAAGATGAAGGCGGCGCCCTGGGCGATCAGCACACGGCGCAGGATCGCGTTTTCACGCAGGTACCTCGCCCCGGCCCGGATGCGGGCGACCGTGCCTCCCTCTTCCGGCTCGGCCCGCGGCATCGTCCCCGCGGTCACCAGGATCCAGGCGACCAGGTAGAAGGACGCGGCGTTGAGGAAGAGCGCCGTCTGCAGGCCGAGCCCCGCGACCACCAGCCCGGCCAGGCCCGGCCCGAGCGCGGCGCCCGCGGTGAAGGAGACGTTCAGCACCGCGTTGCCGGCCCGCAGCTCGCCGGACGGCTCGAGCAGGCTGGCGACCACCGAGCGGGTCAGCGCGCGCCCCGCCACCGCCAGGGTGCCGTCGATCGTGGCGAGGACGATCACCAGCGGTAGCGAGAAGTGGTTGGCGAGCAGGGCGAGCGCGCCGAAGGCCGCGGTCTCGCCGCAGTAGACCAGCGGCAGGGCCAGGCGCGGCGGCGGTCTCTCGATCCGGGTGACCAGGAGCGGCGCCAGCAGGCCGGGCAGGAAGCGGGTTCCGAGGAAGAGCGCGGCGGTCGCCAGGGGGCTGTTCGTCGCTTCGTAGACGAGGACGGAGAGGCCGATGATCCCCATCCAGTCGCCCATCTCGTTGATCGCGTAGGTCGTCGCGAGCCGCCGGAAGAGCGGTCGTCGCAGGGGTGCCGTGATCGTCGATTCAGGCATGGCTGACCCTCTGAATACCTACTTTATGCACAAGATTTCCTGCAGTTGCACAAGTTTCCGCCAAACTGTGCTACAACTTCTGTGTCGCTTTTGGAAGTTTTTCGGTGCCGTGCACAGGTTGCGGGCTTCAACGAAGGAAAGGGGCGTAAACATGGGTTTCCGCGGCGGTTGATTCCAAACAGATGAGCCTCCCCAGGTTCATCTGGCAAAACTTTGAAAGGGCGCCAGATGGGCGCCCTTTCCTTTTCAGGTCCAGGTTTGCGCCGGTGAACTTTGGACTGCAATTCGCGAGCCATTCGTCCTCAGCGTCTTGTCGAGCATTTTTTCCCGCTTTATCCTGGTTTTCCCCGCCGGAGACCAGCGCAGGTATCTGCCGACAAACAAGGAACACCCTCGGGGACCGAAGGGTCTCCGCCGCCAATGGCTCACGACCGCCCCACCCGATTTGTAATCGCCGCACAGGTTGTCGGTCTCCTCGCCGTGATTGCCGTCGCGATCGCCGTTGCGCCTTCCGCCAACTGGGATCTCGCCCTCCTGGCCATTCTGCTCGGCTTCTGCATCTTCAGCGATCTCACGGCCACCCGGGTCGACGACAAGATGAAGATCTCGGGAAGCTTCCTCGCCCTGATCTTGTCGATGGTGCTCCTTGGCGGGACGCCGGCCGTCCTGATCGGCCTTCTGGCGAGCATCGCCGCCTGGCTTCGTTGGCGGGAAGCCACGGATTACTTCATCCACAATCTCCTCAATTACTCGTTCTTGGCCCTGGTCGGCGGTGTCCTCTTCCACGCCGTCACCAGCTCGAACGACATCGGCGACAACGACGTCAGTTTCTACGTCCTCATCTTCGGCGTCTTCCTGCTTTCCCTCGCGATCAACTTCTCGATGCTCGCCGTCTACGTGCGCTACGCCGAGGGCACGCCGGTCTTTTGGCAGGTGAAGCGGACGCTGTTCCCGTTGCTGCCCTCCGAGCTGATGGCGGGGATGATGGCGGTCGGGGTCGCCTTCCTCTACGCCAAGGTCGGGATCGCCGGGGTCACGCTCTTCGGAATCGTCCTGATCACCTTCCAGTATCTGATCGGCGCCCTGCTCATCTCCAGGCAGCGTGCCGAGGAGCTGGAGCACCGCTCCAACCAGCTGGCCAGCTTCCAGGTCGGGATGCTGTCGGCGCTGCTGCGCACGCTCGACCTGCGCGACCAGATGACGGCGCGGCACTCGGCCGCGGTGGCGCGCTACTCGCGGGCGATCGCCCAGCGGGCCGGCTTCTCGCGCCAGGAGGAGGAGCTGGTCCACATCGCCGCGCTGCTCCACGACATCGGCAAGTTCATCCTCCCCGACCGGATCCTGAAGGCGAACGTGCCGCTGACCGACGAGGACTGGATGCTGATCAAGCGCCACCCGCAGCAGGGCGCCCGCGTGGTCTCCTCGCTGGACGGCTACGGGCCGGTCGCCGACATCATCCTCGCCCACCACGAGCGGATCGACGGCAAAGGCTATCCGCGCGGCCTCAAAGGTGACGAAATCCCGGAGCTGGCGCGGATCATCTCGGTCTCCGACACCTACGACGTGATGACCGCCCGCGATTCCTATCGGACGCCGATGTCGAGCGCCGACGCGATCGCCGAGCTGCGCCGCGTCGCCGGCGCCCAGCTGGATGCCCGCTTCGTCGAGATCTTCATCGAGCTGCTCGAGGGCAAAGACGTCTCCTTCCAGCATGGCGAGGCGGCCGACTTCGAGAAAGAGCTGGCGCTCGAGTCGCGGATCGCCGAGACCGCCAGCCCGGACGGCGGCCAGGCGAGCCGCTTCCAGGTCGCCGGCGTCCAGCCCGAGTAGTCCTCGGATAGGTTGCCCGCATGCGGGCGGTGACTTTTCAGGCGCCGGGTGAGGTGCGGGTCGACGAGGTCCCGGAGCCGGCGCTCGAGCACCCCGACGAGGCGATCGTCGCGATCGAGGCGAGCGGCGTCTGCGGCTCCGACCTCCACATCTTCCACGGCCGCGTGCCGGTCGAGCCGGGGACGGTGATCGGCCACGAGTACGTCGGCACGGTGCTGGCGGTCGGCGACGCGGTCACCCGGGTCGCCGTCGGCGACCGCGTGCTCGGCTGCTTCCACGTCGCCTGCGGCAGCTGCGCCGCCTGCCTGCGCGGCGACTACCACCGCTGCGAGCGGGGGCGGACCTTCGGCCACGGCTCTACCCTCGGCTCGCTGCCGGGGACCCAGGCCGACCGGGCGCTGGTGCCCTTCGCCGACGTCGTCCTGCGCAAGGTGCCGGAGGGGATGGCGGCCGCGACGGCGCTCTTCGCCGGCGACGTGATGGGGACCGGCTACCACGCCGTCGCCCACGCCGGGATGAAGATGGGGGACACGGTCTGCGTGCTGGGCCTCGGGCCGGTCGGGCTCTGCGCGGTGCAGGCGGCGGTCGCGGGCGGCGCGGCGCACGTCTTCGCGGTCGACTCGGTCGAGCAGCGGCTGGAGCTGGCGGCGCGCTTCGGGGCGACGCCGGTCCATCTCACCGAGGGCGATCCGAAAGCCGAGGTGCGGGCGGCGAGCGGCGGCCGCGGCGCCGACGTCGTGGTCGAGGCGGTCGGCGCCCCGGCCGCGGTCGAGGCGGCGATCGGGCTGGCGCGGAACGCCGGCACCGTCTCCGGGATCGGGGTGCAGGTCGGCCGCGCGGAGATGAACCTCGGGCTGGCCTGGTTGAAGGGGCTCGACCTGCGACTCGGCCTCGCCAACGTGATCGCCCACGTCGACCGGGTGCTGGCGCTGCTCGACAGCGGCAAGCTCGACCCGACGCCGCTGGTCACCCACCGGATGAAGCTGGACGACGCGGTCGAGGCTTACGACCTCTACGACAGGCGCGAGGCGCTGAAGATCGTCCTCACGCCGTGAGTCGAAACGGCCGCCCCGGGTAGCGTGTGGTCATGGCGTTGCTCGGAGACGAGGAGATCGAGGCGAGGCTCGCCGACCTCGACGGTTGGAAGCGACGCGACGCGGCGATCGTCAAGGCCTTCGGCCGCGGCGACTTCGTCGGCTCGGTCAAGTTCGTCGACTCGCTGGTCGCCCCGGCCGAGCAGATGGGCCATCACCCGGACCTGGAGATCTCCTGGGACACGGTGACCGTGACGATCTCCACCCACTCCGAGGGCGGCCTCACCGCCGCCGACTTCGAGCTCGCGGCAAAGATCGACGCACTGGCCTGAGCTCCGCCGGTCCCGTTGCGCGGGGAGGGGTTCGGGGCGGCGAGGTTCGGCGGCGCGGACCGAGCGCTTGCGGCCGCGGGGTTCGCGGCCGTCGCGGCCGTCCGAGGTGCGTCCCGGGCGTCTCGTGGCGGCCCGGGCAGGCTGTGGCCGCCACGAGACGCCCGGGACGTGAGGCTTCCGCAGGGAAGTCCACACGGACGTGGGAGAGATGCCGGGGACGTGACTCTTCCTCATGCCTCCCGTGACGGGATCATGGCCCGCCCCCGGTGCGTTCGCACTTTCCTTCGCTATGCGAGCAGAACTGCGAACGCACCGGGGGGAGGCATGAGGAAGACGGGAGGAAGCGTGGACTTCCCCCGTTCCTCCTCACCGATCCCGGGAGTTCGTCACGAACCTCGCACCTCTCCCCGACACCCGGCCTTCTCGGTGGCGGCCACAGCCTGCCCGGGCCGCCACCGAGAAGGCCGCGTCCCTTATACGTCCCTTCCAGCTCCGGGCGCCAGCTTCCGAGCCCCGAGTCCCCGCCGCCTCCGCCGAACGGCGGGGGTGCGGCAATGGACCTTGACAAGTGCGACAGATGTGTCTAGGTTGCGAAATGAGACACTGCTGTCCACGATCCGAGGAGCAGGATGCGCCGCCGTTTCGACACTCGCCTCTTTCAGCCCGAGTTCCCCGCCGGCCGGCGACGCGCGGCCAAGGCCCTGGTGGCGCTCGGGGCCCTGCTCGCGTTTTTCAGCGTCTTCGCGATCTGGATCGAAAGGCAGGCGCTGAACACCGACGACTGGGTCCACACCAGCTCGGGGATGCTCGAGAACTCTCGGATCCGCGGTGCGGTCAGCGACTTCCTGGTCGAAAAGCTCTACGAAAACGTCGACGTCGAAGCCGAACTCGAAAGCGTCCTCCCGGGCGTCACCAAGGAACTCGCCGGGGGCCTGGCCGACGGCGCCGAAGGCCTGGCGGAGGGCGGCGCCGAAGCGGCGCTCGAAACCTCGGTCGCGCAGACCCTCTGGGAGGCGGCGAACCGGACCGCCCACGAAGAGCTGCTCGAAGTTCTCGAAGACAAGAACGAATTCGTCGGCACCGGCGGCGGCGACGTCACCCTCAACCTCTCGAATCTGCTCAAGAACCTGGCCGAACAGCTCGGCGTCGACCAGAGCGTGGTCGAAAAGCTGCCGGCCGGGGCGGCCCAGATCGAGATCGTCCATTCCGACCAACTGAGCTCGGCCGAGACCGCGGTGACCGCGATCAAGGGCCTGGCGCTGATCCTCTCGCTCCTCACCCTCGCCGTCTTCGCGCTGGCGATCTACCTCTCGCGGGACGCCCGCGGCGCGACCGTCTTCCTGGTCGGCGCCGGGCTGGTCACGGCGGGGCTGGCGGTGCTGTTGCTGCGGATCGTCGCCGGCCACCTGCTGCTCGATCAGCTGGTCACGAACGGCGACGCCGAACCGGCCGCCGAAGCGGCCTGGTCGATCGGCACCTCGCTGCTCGCCGAGATCGCCCGGACCGCGGTCGTCGCCGGGGGGCTCTTCCTGGCGGCCGGCTGGCTGGCCTCGGCGCGAGCGTCGGCGACCGAGGCGCGGCGGCTGCTGGCGCCGAGCCTGCGCCGGCTCCCGCTCCTCTTCTACCTCGGCCTCGGCGCGATCCTCGGGCTCTACTTCCTCTCGGGCGCGGCCGACGGGATCCGCACCGCGCTGACCGCCCTCGCCCTCGCCGGGTTCGCCGCGGTGGGCATCCGCGCGCTGCGGGCGCAGACGATCCGCGAATTCCCCGACGCGAGCGGCGCCGCCGTGATGGCGCGGCTGATGAAGGCCTTGCCCGGGGACCGCGAGTGGGGCGGAGGCTGAGCCGGATGGGCGCGATCCATACCGCGGAACGGAAGGTGTCACCGATGTCCCGCCCGACGCAGATCGTCCTGCTCGACGATCAGCCGGCGGTGCGGGCCGGGATCAGGGCGGTGGTGTCCTCGGAGCCCGACCTGCAGCTGGTCGGCGCGGCGACCGGCGAAGCGCAGCTGTGGACGTTGCTCGGTCCGGCCCGGCCGGACGTCGTCGTCCTCGATCTGCTCCACCACGGCCAGATCGGACTCAACCTCTGCCTCGAGATCCGCCGCCAGCCCGATCCACCCGCGGTGGTCATCTATTCCGAGTCGAACGAGAGTCAGGTGGTCGTCGCGGCGGCGATCGCCGGCGCCGCCGCGGTGGTCGGCAAGGAGAGCCCCACGGCGACGCTGATCGAGGTGATCCGCGCCATCGCCCGCGACCCGCGCACGACGCCGCCGGTCACGCTCGAGATGCAGCGGCAGGCGGCCGGCCGACTCGAGGCCGACGATCTGCCGATCCTCTCGATGCGGCTGGCGGGCGAACCGGCGGACGAGATCGGCAGGGTCCTCGGGCTGTCCCCGGCGGCGATGGCCGTCCGCCTGGCGCGGATGGTGGATCGCCTCAAGCCGACCGAGATGGCGGGGTGATGGCGGCCCGGCCGCGCAAGGGGTCGATGCTCTGGCCGGCGGTGGCGGCGGCCTTCGCCGACGTCTCGATCGTCGTCCTGGCGCTGCCCGACGTGATCGGCGATCTGGGCACCTCGATCTCGACCGCGAGCTGGGTGATCATCGCCTACAGCCTCGCCCTGCTCCTCACCGGCGTCGTGCTCGTCCGCATCGGTCCGGGGCTCGAGCCGCGGCCGGCGATGATCGCCGGACTGGTCCTCTTCGGGGTGGCCTCGCTCGCCTGCGGGGTCGCCCAGGGGATCGGCACGCTGATCGTGATGCGCTGCGTCCAGGGTGTCGGCGGCGGCTTGCTGCTCGGCGCCTCGCTGTCGATCGCCGGAAGCAGCGACGGCGAGCCGGTCGAGACGTGGGCGCGGGTGGCCGCGATCGGGCTGGCGGCGGGGCCTGCCGTCGGCGGCGTGCTCACCGAGTTCTTCGACTGGCGGGCGATCTTCCTCGCCCAGGCGCCGGTGGCCGCCCTCGCCTTGCCGGCGGTCTCGGCCTGGGGGCGCGCCGGATCCGCCGCCCCGCCGCCGAGCGCCTCGCCCCGCGCCGCCGCCGTTCCGCTGCAGACCTACGCGGGCCTCGCGCTGCTGGCTTCGGCGCTCACCTGCGCGCTCTTCCTGGTCGTGCTGATGCTGATCGACGTCTGGGGAGTGGCGCCGATCCTCGCCGCGGTGACGATGACGGCGATCCCCCTGGCGACCCTCGTCGTCGACCGGTTCGGGCGCTCCCTGCCGACCGCCGGCGGTACGGTCGGGGCGGCCGCGATCGCCGCCGGCCTGCTGTTGCTGTCGCTGCTCTCCGAGGAGCGGACGATCTGGCTGCTCGTCGGCCTGCTCCTGGTCGGATCGGGGCTGGGCCTCGCCGTGCCGGGGCTGACCAGGGCGGCGCTGCGGGCGCCGGGACCGCCGGTCGCCGCGGCCGCGAAGACGGTCGTCGCGCACGAGGCGGGGATCGTCTTCGTGCTGCTCGCCTTGACCCCGATCCTGGTCGCCCGGCTCGACCAGGCGCCGAAGAAGGCGGTCCCGAAGGCGACCGAGGCGGTGCTCGCGGCGCCGATGCCGGTGGCCCTCAAGCTGTCGCTGGTGCCCGACCTGATCGCCGACTACGAGGCGGGCCCGGCGGGGCGCCTCCCTGATTTCGGGCCCGCCTTCGACCGCGCGGCGACGCGGACGGACGGCGCTGGACGGAGCGACCTCGACGGCCTTCACGGCGAGCTCGACTCGATCGTCGAGCGAACCGCGGCGAGCGCGTTTGCGGTGCCGCTGCGCCTCGGCGCGTGCTTCGCGCTCCTCGCGGCGGTTCTCCTCGCGGTTCCGGCGCCGCCGCGGCGGAGGCGGCGGTCGGCGTGAGCGGCGCCGGTCCGATCGACGTGCTCGAGGCGCACTCCACGGTCTTCGTCGGGAGGCGGGAGGAAGGCGCCGCGAAGCTCCATGCCCTCTCCGACCAGGGGGTCGAGGTCTTGCGCTCCGAGGGCCGCTTCGGGGCCGAGGAGCTCGACTGGCGTGCCGATCTCCCGGCCGTCGAGCTGAGCAACGTCTTGCTCCGCCGCGCTGCCGGCGAGGTGCCGTCCTCACGACTGGTGGCGCGCTTCGCGACGTGTTTCCTGATGGACCTGCCGAGCGAGGGCTTCGACCTCGAGGTCCTGAAGATCCTCGACTGGATCGTCGCCGAAAGCGCTCCCGGAGACTGGTCGCCACCTCCCCTGCGGCGGCGGCCGAGACCGTGGCTTCGACGCCATCCTCAATGAGGATTCACGCGGGCCCCGCGAACGCGGGGTTTTCGCGCCTCTGGGCCATCAGCATCAGGCCGAGGGCGCGGGGGAGGCCGACGTCGGAGAGCAGGGCGCGGAAGATCAGGAGGCCGGGATGGGAGGGTTCGGCGGGCCCGGCGGCGAAGCGGGCGCGCTCGGCGAGCAGCGCGAGGTCGGCGGTGGCGGGGCCGATCTCGGTCAGGGTCGGGTGGAGGGTGCGCAGGGTGGTCCGAGGGCTCGAGGGTCGGGGGGCGAGCCTGACCAGGTAGTCGGCGAGGCGGGTGCGGGGACGGCGGCGGCGGATCGAGCGGGCCGCGGCGGCCAGGAGGGCCAGGGCGACGACGGCGGCCGCCAGGAGGGGCAGGGTCACGCCTGACCCGGCCGGGGAGGCGACGGTCGGTCGGAGGACGTCGAGGCCGGTGGCGACGTCGGCCTGGGCGGCCGCCGGCGTCGGGTTGAAGGGGACCCATCCCACCCCCGGGAAATAGACTTCGATCCAGGCGTGGGCATCCTCGTCGCGCACGGCCCAGGTGTCATGGCCGATCGGTTCGCCGGTGGCGAAGCCGACCGCGACCCGGGTGGGGACGCCCGCGACGCGGAGGATCAGGGCGGCCGCCCCGGCGAAGTGCTGGCAGTACCCGGCGTGGGTGTGGAAGAGGAATTCGAGCAGCGGTTCGACGCCCGGGGCGCCGACTTCGGTGGTGTATCGATAGCGCCCGCCCCGCAGGAGGTAGTCCTCGACCCGGCGGACCACGCCGAGCTCCGACCCGACGCCCGTCGACAGGCGCGAGGCGAGGCGGAAGAGGCGGGCCCAGTCGGTCCCTTCCAGCGGCGGCGGCATCGCGTCCGCCAGCCTGGCCAAGGGCAAGGGGATCGACGCCGGCATGGTCCCGAGGCCGATCTGGGTGAGGGTCTCGTAGCGCCTTCCCGCCGGGACCGGGATCCCCGCCAGGCGGGCCGCCGACACGTGCACCGTCTCGGCCACGACCCGGTAGCTGTGGCCTTCCGGCGGCAGTGTCACGAGCAGGTGCCCGTCGCCGCCCTCCGGCACCGCGGGGCCGGCGCCGAGGACGGCGTCGATGCGGCCGGGCGAGACGACGAGCCGGTTCTCCAACCCCCGCACCTCCACCTTGATCGAGGTCCTCCGGGCGGCCGGTTCGGGCAGGTGGGTTTCTTCGTGGGAGACCAGCCAGCGGCGGTTGTCGAAGGCTTCCAGGACCTGCATCCGCCAGAGGGCGGGCCGCGGCGCGGTGACGTCGAGCATCACGGCGCCGGTCCGCTTGCTTTCGAGCGGCCCGTAGGTCTGCCTCGTGTCCAATTCGTGGAAGCGGGCGAGCTGGCCGTGGCCGCCGAAGGGCTGCCAGCCGGCCCGGGGGGCGGCGACCTGCGCCCCGAACAGGGCGACCGCGCCGACCATCGCCGTCGCCGCGACGATCGGCAGCAGCCTGCCGCGGGCGACCCGCAGCACGAGAGCGACGAGGACGACCGCTCCTTGCCAGGAGGCATCCCCGGCCTGGGCCGCGGCGATCGCCCCGGCCGGCGGCACCAGCAGCAGCAGGAAGCCGCCGAGGGTGCGCCCCCAGCCGGGGCCGCGCCAGAGGAGGCCGGCGAGGCAGACCGAGACGCCGATGACGAGCAGCACCGCCGCCAGCGCCTGCCCCTGGACGACGGGCGTCGCGTCGCCGACGGTCGGCAGCGCCTGGAAGCCCGCGCGGAGCGAGGCCGTCGTGGTGTCGAGGGCGGCCGGGGCCAAGGTGCCGGGCGAGAAGCCCGCGACGAGGATCGCGCCCGGCAACCAGGCGATCGCCAGGACCGTCGCGGGCCTCCGGCCGAGGGCGCCGGCGGCGGTCAGCGCGGCGACGATGACCAGCGGCGCCGACCACAGCAGCCGGGCGCCGAAGTCGCCCCACCACATCGCCAGGCCCGCGCCCGCCGGCAGGATCAGCGCGGCGGCATCACCCCAGCGGGGCTCGCGCTCAACGCCGGCCCACGCCATGTCCGAAGGTCGTCTGCTCGAGCGGCACGACCTCGGCCGGGGCGCGCCGCGAGCGGCCCCCTCCGAGTCGCGGCGCCTGCGCCGCCCTGATCTGGAGGGCGCCGGGCGGGGCGGGGGGCGCCATCAGCTCGACCCCGCCGCGCAGGCTCGCCAGCCGGCGGTGCATGGCGGGCCAGCCCGCGGCCACGTTCTCCACCGGGATCGGCAGCCGCTCTCCCGGCAGCAGGACGCGGCAGCCTCCCGCGGACGCCAGCGCCTGGACCTGGCCCGCCGCGGTCCGCAGCGCCCAGTCGATCGCCTCCTCCGACGGGGCGCCGGCGAGGTCGACGACGACCAGCGGCAGGCCGCGCGGCGCGGTGACCAGGCGGCGCTCCTGCCACTCCCCGGCGCGGGCCACGCTGGGCCAGTGGATGCGGCCGACCGGGGTACCGCGGGAATAGGGCTGCAGGCCTTCGGGCTCGGGGTCGCCGCCGAGGCCGATGCCGCCCGGGCGCGGCTCGACGCCCGCGCTCGCCGGTGCCGGGAGCACCAGCACGATCTCGGCGTCGCCGGCGCTCAGCCGGCGGAAGAAGAGGCGGAGATCGTCCCGCACGCGGACGGCGGACGGTCGGATCAGGTGGGGTCCCGGCCGCTCGATCGTGAGGCGCCTCGACCCGGACCGATCCAGCCGTCGCCAGACGCCGTCCTCGTCGCGGGCCTCGACGTGCGCCGGAAGGGCGCGCAGCCCCGCGACCTTGAAGCGAAGGGTCAGCGGCGCGCCCTCCAGCACCTCGGCCTGGTCGACCCGGCGGGTGATCGCGACCCGGCGGGCGGCGAGCGCGGTCGCCGCCAGGCAGCCCGCGATCGTGACCAGGAGCCCGAGGGCGAAGGCGAAGAGGGCGACCGATCCGAGCAGGGCCGCGGCGAGGAGCAACGCGAACCCGAGCAGCCAGGTCGCGAGCCCACGGGTCATCGCGCCGGGACTTCCTCCAGGGCGTCCTCGACGATCGCCATCTGCGCCTCGGCGCCGACGCCGCCGACGGTCTGGATCCGGTGGGCGAGGACCGGGCCCGCCAGCTCCTGCACGTCGTCGGGAACGACGTAGTCGCGGCCGGCCAGCGCCGCGTGGGCGCGCGCCGCGGCGAGCAGCATCAGCCCCCCGCGCGGGCTCGCCCCCGCCTCGCTCAGCGGATGCTTGCGGGTCGCGTCGAGGACGGCGACGATGTATTCGAGCAGCGGTCGGCGCGCCTCCACCGTGGCCACGGCGGCGATCGCTTCCCCGACCTCGTCGAGGTCGGTGACCGGCGCCAGGGCCGCCGCCGGGGGCGAGTCGAGCAGGTCGGCCTCGGCGCCGGCGGAGGGGTAGCCGAGCGAGAGACGGGTCATGAAGCGGTCGAGCTGCGCGGGCGGCAGGGCGTAGGTGCCGTCGAAGCCCGCGGTCGGGTTCTGCGTGGCGATCACCGTGAAGGGCCGGGGCAGAGGGTGCGCCTTCCCTTCGACGCTGACCTGCATCTCCGCCATCGCCTCGAGCAGACCGGACTGCGTCTTCGGCGTGGTCCGGTTCAGCTCGTCGACGAGGACGACGTTGGCGAAGACCGGGCCGGGGTGGAACTCGAAGGTCTCCGTGCTGGCGCGCCAGATGGTCGTCCCGAGGATGTCGGTGGGGAGCAGGTCGACGGTGCCCTGGATCCGCGCGAAGCGCCCGTCGATGCCGGCCGCGAGGCTGCGGGCCAGCTGCGTCTTGCCGACCCCCGGCCGGTCCTCGAGCAGGAGGTGGCCGCCGGCCAGAACCGTGCACAGCGCGATCCGGAGCATCCCCCTCTCCAGCTGCATTCCGCGCGCGATGCCGTCGGCGAGGCGCTCGCCCCAGGCAGCGACGCCGGTATCGGAGAACCGAACGGCACGCAACGTCGCCATAGGGCCAGTATTGCGGACCGACCGCGGCGCCTCGGCCGTCGACTTGAAATCCCGGGTTCGATCGGCCGGCCTTGGCGGCTCGGTCGGTCGGCCCCGGTCGCCGGGCCGACCGTCACCCCTCCTCGCGCGCCTGCATCGGCAGGCGGAAGACGAGGAGGAAGGCGACGAGGAGGGGGACCAGGCAGGCCCAGGCGGTGATCGCCAGGGCATCGGTCGGCAGGTGGCCCGAGAAGGCGGAGAAGAAGATCGTCCCCAGGGCCGCCACGCCGATCGCGCTGGACAGCTGCTGGACCGCCTCGAGGACGCCGGAGGCCGAGCCGACTTCGTCCATGCCGACGCCGGCGAGGATGAAGTCGAAGAGCTGGCCGAGGCTGCCGCCGGCGCCGATCCCGATCAGGGCCAGGCCGGGGGCGAGGTCCCAGGTCGAGGCGGAGTCGGCGCCGGCCAGGGTGAGGGCGAGGGTGACGGCGCCGGCGCCGATCAGGGTGACGCCGATCTGGATCAGGCGCCGGCCGAGGCGCTTGACCAGGGCGAAGGAGACGGTCATGCCGACGACCATCCCGACCACCATCGGGGTCAGGGTGAGGCCCGCGTGGATCGGCGAGAAGCCCTCGCCGAGCTGGGTGAAGAGCGAGACGCAGAGGAGCAGCCCGCCGAAGGCGCCGAAGGTGGCGAGGGCGACCAGGATGCCGCTGACGTAGGTGCGGTTCGCGAGCAGCCCCGGCTCGATCAGCGCGTCGCCGGTCGCCTGGCGCTCCCAGAGGACGAAGGCGGCCAGCACCAGCGCCCCGGCGCCGAGAGAGACGAAGGTCCAGGCGGGCCAGCCGGCCTCGCGGCCTTCGATCAGCGGGTAGACGATCGCGGTCAGGGCGATGCCGACCAGGACCATGCCGAGCTTGTCCAGCTTGATCCCCGGGTGGGCGACGGTGCGGGGCAGGACGCGAAGGGAACCGGCGAAGGTGACGATGCCGATCGGCACGTTGATGAGGAAGACGAGGCGCCAGCCGATCCCCCACAGGTTCGCCTCGACCAAGGCGCCGGCGAGGATCGGCGCGGCCAGCATCGAGATGCCCATCGCCGGTCCGAAGGCGCCGAAGACCTTGCCCATCTCCTCCTCGCTGAAGACCTCTTTGATCATCCCGAAGCCCTGCGGGATCATCAGCGCGCCGAACGCGCCCTGGGCCATCCGCAGGACGATCAGCACCGTGGTCGAGGGGGCGAGCGCGCAGGCCGCCGACATCAGGGTGAAGCCCGCCGAGCCGATCAGGAAGAGGCGGCGGCGGCCGAACATGTCGCCGAGCCGGGCGCCGGTGATCAGGAAGACGGCGAAGGCGAGGGTGTAGCCGGCGCTCAGCCACTGCAGGGCGGCGTCGCTGCCGCCGAGCGCCGACCGGATCGAGGGACCGGCGACGTTGACGATCGTCGCGTCCATCAGGTCCATCATGTTCGCCGCCATCACCACGGCGAGGACGAACCAGCGCAGGGGGTCGGCGAGGGTCGAGGGCTTGGCGGTTTCGACGGGCGGGGCGGTGAGGGTCTCGGGCATCGGGGACTCCTTGGGGAGGGGCGAACGGGCGGACGAACAGCGTTCGGTACGAACACCGTACGTTACGAACAGAGTTCGTGTCAAGTAAGATCTCCGGCGATGGACGCATCGGTCCGCACCCGCTCCACCCGCGACCGCCCGGCGAAGGCGCCGCTCAGCGAAGCGGCGGTCGTCGAGGCCGCGCTGAAGGTGACCCGGGCCGAGGGCCTGCCGGCGGTGACGATGCGCCGCGTCGCCGCCGAACTCGACACCGGCGCCGCCTCGCTCTACGTCTACGTGCGCAATCGCGACGACCTGCTGCGGGCGATGCTCGACCGCGTCGCCGGCGAAATCCCGCTGGTCAAGCCGGACCGCGGGCGTTGGCGCAGGCAGCTGCACGACATCTTGGACGCCTTTCGCGTCGCGCTCGAAACCTATCCCGGCCTGGCCACGGTGCTGCCAGAGGAACCGCTGGCCACCGACAGCGCCCTGGCGACGCTGGAGAACCTGCTCGGGCTGGTGGTCGCGGGTGGGATCCCGCCCCAGGACGCGGCCTGGGCCTGCGACATCCTGATGCTGATCGTCACCGCGACGGCGACCGAGGCCGACGTCCGCAGGGCCGCCGGCCTGCACTTCGACGACGACCTGGTCGAGCGCCTGCGGCGCACCTTCGCCGGGATGCCGCCGGACGACTACCCGAACGTCGTCTCGCATGCCGACGAGCTGGTCGCCGGCGACGGCGCCGAGCGGTTCCACTTCGCGATCGACGTCTTCCTCGACGGTCTGGTCGCGCGGTCCGCCCGGCGCTGAATCCACTCATTCGCTTGACGCGGCCCTCCAGGTCAGCCCGTCGAGGCTGATGATCTGCCCTTTCGACGCGCCGACGCCGCAGCCGAGGTCGAGCACCCTCAGTTCGCCACTGATGTCGAGCTTGGCGACCAGGGCCTCGCCGCTCGCCCGCATGGTCTCCGCGATGCGGGTGAAGTCACCCTTCTCCCACAGCGCCTTGTTCGGATTCGGGACCTGCTCGGTCATCTTCCGGCCTCGCCTTTCCTCTCGGTGGAACTGACGAGACCGACGCTATGGCGGCACCTGGCTGTCGCCATCGGGCGTTTACCCGATCTTTGGGCTCAGGACGAACCGTCGCGCAGCGACTCCACCGCCTTCTCGATCCGCCGGACGCGGGTCTCGGGTTTCTTGGCGCCCTCGATCGCGTGGATGTGGCCGCGCTTCTTGCCGGGGGAGAGGCGGTCGAAGGCGGCGCGGGCGACCGGGTCGGCGTCGAGGGCGCGGGTGAGGTCCTCGGGCTCCTCGATGACTCGGGGCTCGGTGTCGAGCCGGAGATCGACCTCCACCTCGTCGCCGGTGTCGACTCCGGCCGCGGCCCGATTCGCCTTGCTGAAGCCGATCAGGTGGCGGCCGCGCATGATCGCGAGGCGGGTCCGCCAGGTGTGGCCGTTGATCGTCACCGTGACCGGCGGGCGCTTGCCGCCGCGAAGGGCGTCGACGACCTCCGCCGGGACCTCGAGGCCGCGCATCGGCTCTGGTGGCTCCACCTCGGATCGAAACCTCATCGTCGACACCATCTCAGTTCCTTACGATCCTCCGATGGGGGTCCGTCGCATGGAGCACGTCGGGATCGTGGTCGAGGACCTCGCCGAGGCGATCGGCTTCTTCGTCGAGATCGGGCTGGAGCCCGAGGGCGAAGGGTCGGTCGAGGGCGGTTGGGTCGACCGCGTGATCGGGCTGGAAGGGGTGCGGGCGAAGATCGCGATGCTGGCGACGCCGGACGGGAACGGGCGGGTCGAGTTGAGCGAGTTCGAGTCGCCGCCCACCGAGGGCGGCGGCCCGGAGCCGTCGAACCGGCTCGGGATCCGCCACCTCTCCTTCTCCGTCGACGACCTCGACGACATGCTCGCCCGCCTGCGGGCGCGCGGTGTGGAGATGGTCGGTGAGGTCGAGGCCTACCGCGACGTATACCGCCTCTGTTACGTCCGCGGCCCCGGTGGAGCGATCGTCGAGCTGGCCGAACCGCTGGGGTGAGGGCGGGACGGGGAGGGTTTGGGGCGTGGCGGCGGGTTCGGCCGCGTGGTTCGGGGCCGCGCGACCCGGGACCGCCGCGCCCGTCCGAGGTGCGTCCCGGGCGTCTCGTGGCGGCCCGGGCAGGCTGCCCGCTTGCCACGAGACGCCCGGGACGTGAGGGTCTCGCAGGGAAGTCCACACGGACGTGGGAAGATGCCGGGAAGGTCACACGGACGTATGAGAGATGCCGGGGACGTGACCCTTCCTCATGCGTCCCGTCGCAGGATCGGGGCCCTCCCCGGATGAGTTCGCAGAAACCCGCGCTATGCGCGGTTAAGTGCGAACTCATCTGGGGAGGGCATGAGGAAGACGGGAGGAAGCGTGGACTTCCCCCGTTCCTCGTGACGGATCCCGGGAGTTCGTGACGAGGTACGCACCTCTCCCCGACACCCGGCCTTCTCGGTGGCGGCCACAGCCTGCCCGGGCCGCCACCGAGAAGGCCGCGTCCCTTGCCCGTCCCTTTGAGTTCCCCCACCTCCGGGCGCCGGCTCCCAATCCCCGCCCCCGCTCACCCCCCGCAGCGGCTGTAGATGATCCAGCTCTCGTTGCGGGCCACTTCGGTGAATCCCGCCGGGGCTTCGAGGTTTTCGAAGTCCGTCTTGTCGTTGGGGTCGAGGATGTAGTTGTGGATGACGAATTGGCTGGCCGGTTCGACCCAGTAGCCCGCTTCTTCGAGCTTTTCCTTTTCTTCGCCGGAGACCGCCTCGCTGGCGCTGACGATGTCGGTCGGCTTCACTTCGAGGCCGAAGGCGAGGCGCGGCACGGCGCGGTGGTTCGGCACCGCGATCGGCCCGCAGTCGCCTGAGAAGGCGCCCTGGTTGACGAGCGCGGTGAGGTCGCCCTCGATCTTGCCCTGGTTGACCATGTCGGTGTGGACCTGCTTGTCGAGGTTCCACTGGTTGGGCAACCAGATCAGGATCATCAGCAGGACGATCCCGGCGAAGATCTGCCAGCGCAGGCGCCAGGGGTTGCCGCGGTCGAGGAAGCGCCAGCCGAGCAGCGAGAGGGCGAAGAAGATCGAGAGGATCGCGCTCGCCAGCATCGTGTAGCGGGCGATGATCGCCAGGCCCGCCGCGGCGAGGACGGCGAAGGCGAGCAGGGCGAGGACGACGGCGGCGAAGCCGAGGGCGGAGCGCCTGCGCAGCAGGCAGATGCCGAGCAGGAGGCCGCCGAAGCCGCCGATCATCCCCGGCCACTGCATCACTTCGCCGAGCCGGCGCGGGCCGTAGAGGACGAGGTCGACCGGGCCGGTTTGGCGCTTCAGGTCTTCGACCGTTTCCTGGGTCCCGGTCAGCGAGTAGAGCGGGTTGCCGGTGGTGATCGCGTCGAAGAGCACCCAGATGACGAGGCCGCCGAGGGCGAGCAGCGCGAGCCAGGCGAGCTCGGCGTTCGAGCGCTCGCCGCGCCATTCGATCCGCCATCCCCAGAGGGCGGACGTATGCCAACGCGAGGCCGGGGTGTCCTCCCGCACGACGTCGAAGGCGAGCCAGAGCCAGTAGGCGATCGCGAAGCCCCAGGCCTCGGGTCTGAGCAGGCCCGCCGGGACGAGGAGGGCGAGGACGGGCCAGCCGGCCCGCGGCTTGCGCGCCTCGACGTAGAGGGCGCCGAGGCAGAAGGCGATGTAGGGGAGGTCGACGTAGGCGCGCAGGCCGTTGGAGAGGAACGGCGCCCGGGTGAGGACGATCGCCGCGGCGAGGACGCCGACCCATCGGTCGAACCAGACCGTCCCCAGGCGGTAGACGAAGTAGGCGATCAGGCCGAGCGAGATGTAGGCGACGATCATCGTCACCGTGATCGGCGCTTCGCCGAAGGGCGAGGTGATCGCGCCGAGGAAGTCGATCAGCGGATGCGGCGTGGGGGGCAGGGCGGCGCCGTAGTCGGGACTGTGCCCGTGGGCCAGTTCCCGTCCCCAGACGAGCGCGTAGATCGTGTCGTAATTGGGGAAGCCGACCGGGAAGACGATCAGCAGGACCGCCGTGACGGCGGCGACCCACGCCGCAGGCGTGAGCCACTTGCGGAGGCTCGGGGACACGGCGCGCAACCTACCGGCCGGGGCTGAACGGGGGCCAAATCGGCCCCGGCTAGACTGGCTGGAGCCCTTCATGAGCACCGAGTCCACGTCCCTTTACCGCCGCCATCGCCCCGGGTCCTTCGACGAGGTCGTCGGGCAGACGCACGTCGTGCGCACGCTCCGCAACGCCGTCGAACAGGACAAGGTCCACCACGCCTACCTGTTCGTCGGCTCGCGGGGGACCGGCAAGACCTCGATGGCGAAGATCCTCGCCCGCTCGCTGAACTGCGAACGGGGCGGGCCGACGGTGACGCCGTGCGGCGAATGCGAGTCCTGCGTGACGATCGCGGCGGGGACCTCGATCGACGTGATCGAGATGGACGCCGCCTCCAACCGCTCGGTCGACGATGTCCGCGACCTGAGGGAGCGGGTCGCCTACGCGCCCGCGGGCGGCCACTGGAAGGTCTACATCCTCGACGAGGCGCACATGCTCACCAAAGAGGCGTGGAACGCCTTCCTGAAGACGCTCGAGGAGCCGCCGCCGCGCACCGTCTTCGTGCTGGCGACGACCGAGTCGCACAAGGTGATGGCGACGATCGCCGACCGCTGCCAGCGCTTCGACTTCCAGCGGCCCTCGCTGGAGCAGATCTCCGAGGTTCTGAACCGGGTCGCCGGGCAGGAGTCGATCACGATCGACGACGGGGCGGTGGCGATGATCGCCCGCTCCGCCCAGGGCAGCTTCCGCGACGCGCTGGGGACGCTCGACCAGCTGGTCGCCTTCGGCGGCAACGACGTCGGGTTGGACGAGGTGCTGGAGATGCTCGGGGCGGCGGACGCCGACCTGCTCTTCGAAGCGGTCGACGCGGTCGCCGCCTCGGACCCGAAGGCGGTCCTGCTCGGGGTCGAGAAGATGGCGCGATCGGGGCGCGATCCGTCGCAGTTCGCGCGCGATCTGCTCGCCCACCTGCGCCACCTCCTGGTCGCCCAGACGACCGGTGAGGTGCCGAGCACCTTCGTCGTCACCGCCACCGACACGGAGCGGATCGCCCGCCAGGCGAACGCCGTCGGCGCCGCCACGCTGGTCCGCACGATCGACGAGCTGGCCGCGGCTCTGACCGCCGTCCGCGAGGGCGACGACGCCCGCATGGCGGTCGAGATCGCCCTGCTGAAGGCTGCCCGCCCCGACCTCGACCCCAGCATGGAGGGCCTCCTCCGCCGCATCGAGCGCCTCGAGGCCCAGCTGGCAGGCACCGCCCCGCCGCCCCCCGTGGCCCCGACCCCGGTCCCGAGCCGCCCCGCGCCGCCCGAGCCGTCCCCGACCACACCCCATCCCGCCACGCCCGAACCCCAGGCGCAAGCGCCGGAGCCCCCGGCCGCTGAAGCGCCAGAACCGCAGCCTCAGGCGCCCGAACCCGCTCCAGCCCAATCCCGAGCGCCCGAGCCGGAAGCGCCCGAGCCCTCGCCGTCTGCCGTAGACGATGGCGCCGCAGGTGACGCCGTAGGGGGAACCGTCGACGAGGAAGCTTCAGCTACCGGAGGCGATGGTGGGTCCCCTGCGGCGGCGGGACCCGCGGCCGCAACGCCTCCGTCCAATCCGGATCTGCAGCAGGTCACCCGCATCTGGCCCAGCGTCCTCGCCAAGCTCGACGAGAAGTCCCCCGCCCTGAAGGCGACCTTCGACGGCGCCCGCCCGGTCGCCTTCGACGACGAGGGCCTCGAGATCGGCTTCCCCCCGGACCAGCCCTTCAACAAGCGCAAGGCCGAGTCGCCGGACCGCCGCCAGGAGCTGATCGAAGCCTTCGAAGCGGTCACCGGCGAAGGGGTCGCGCCGCGCTACGTGATGCTGGAGGAGGACGAGGCGGCCGCGGCGCCGGCGCCGTCCGAGACCCCGGCGCCGGGCGGCGAGGAGATCGACGAGGATGAGTTGCTTAATCGGCTGAAGAGCGAGTTCGACGCGGAGGAGGTCAGTTAGGTGGCACGAGGCGGTCCCGGGGGCTTCGACGTGAACGCCCTGATGAAACAGGCCCAGCAGATGCAGGCGCAGATGCTGGAGGCGCAGGAGAAACTGAAGGACGAAACGGTCGAGGCGAGCGCCGGCGGCGGCATGGTCAAAGTGACCATGGGCGGCGACCTGACGCTGCGCTCGATCACGATCGACCCCGAGGCGGTCGACCCCGAGGACGTCGAGCTGCTCCAGGAGATGGTGCAGGCGGCGGTCAACGAGGGTCTGCGCGCGGCGCAGGACCTGGCCGGCTCGAAGATGGGCGACGTCACCGGCGGGCTGGGCGGCGGCCTCGGCGGGATGCTCGGCGGTTGAGCGCTCCCTTCTCGACGGAGGCCCCCGCTTGAGCACCGAGGGCCCGGCACCGCTCGCGCGCCTGGTCGCCGAGCTCTCACGCCTGCCCGGGATCGGGCAGCGGACCGCGCAGCGGCTCGCCTTCCATCTGCTGCGGGCGCCCGACGAAGAGGCCTTCGCGCTCGGTGAGGCGATCCGCGAAGTGAAGGAAAAGGTCGGACTTTGCGAAGAGTGCTTCAATCTCGCCGAGGGGCCGCTCTGCCGCATCTGCGCCGACGGCTCGCGCGACCGGACGACGATCTGCGTGGTCGAGGAGCCGGGCGACGTGATCCCGATCGAGCGCACGCACGAATACCGCGGCCTCTACCACGTGCTCGGCGGGGCGCTCTCGCCGATCGACGGGATCGACGCCGAGGACCTGAAAATCGCCGAGCTGCTGGCGCGGGTGGGGCGGGGCGGCATCGACGAGGTCGTCCTCGCCACGAACCCGACCACGACCGGCGAGGCGACCGCCCTCCACATCGCCGAACGGTTGCGCGGTCCCCAGCTGGCCGTGACCCGCCTGGCGAGCGGCCTGCCGGTCGGCGCCGACCTCGAGCATGCCGACGAGGTGACCCTCGGCAAGGCGCTCGCCGGACGCCGCAGCCTCGACTGAGTCAATACCGATTAGACGAATGTCATCCGGCAAAATGCGGATTTCCGCTTGCTGGGTGTCCGGCCTATGCGGCAGAGTGCCGACGTGGCCGGAACTCCTGACGATCTGAACGGTCGCGAACCGGGGGTGGAGGGTCGGCTGGGCCGGCCGGGGCGGATGGCGATCGAGGTGGCCGAGCGCCACGCTTCGTTGCTGGCCGCGCTGCGCGAAGAGCTGGGTGAGGGGGCGGGCGCCCGCTTCGCCGATGCCGCCCGACAACTGGCCGCCGACTTCGGCGAGGTCACCGCGACCGCGGTCGAAGCCGCCTACGAGGCGGTCCGCGAGGAGACCTCGGGGGGCGCGGTCGAGTTCATCCGCTCACCGCGGGAAGAGCTGCCGAGCCTTTACCGGCCCGGCCACATGCGCCGCCGGCTCGACCAGCTGATCGAGACCAACCGCCGCTACGGCCACCCCTTCGGCCTCGCCGTCTTCGACACCTCCGGTCCCGACACCAGGGACAAGGTCGACGGCGAGATGGCGCTGGCGGTGGTCAGCGCGGCGCTGCGCGACAGCATCCGCATCGTCGACGAAGCGTTCCGACTGGAGGAGGAGGCGATCTGCGTCCTCGCTCCCAACCTCCGTACGGTCGAAGGGATGCAGATGTGCGAGCGGCTGCTCGGCCAGCTCGAGGAGCTGGAGCGGGCGGGGGGCCTGCGGGTGGCGGTGACGGCGGGCGTCGTCGCCTGTCCCGACCACGGTGCCGACGCCGACCAGCTGCTGCACAAAGCCGACGCGGCGATGTGGCGGGCGCGGGCGGTGGGCCAGCCGGTGGGTGTCGGCGGTTTGCAAGATCGCTAACGATTTCGGCAAATTTGCCGATAACTGCCGTAAACCTGTCGAACCGCTGTCAAGATTTCGCCACTCATGCCGGGCATCCGCACCAACGCAGCCGCCGAAGTTCTGGGCGTCAGCCCCAACACCTTGCGTAGTTGGGAGCGCCGCTATGGCTTCCCGACCCCGAAGCGGACGGTCGGCAACCACCGCAACTACGACCTGATCGAGCTGCAGACGCTGCGCGACGCGCTGGCGCAGACCGGCAACATCTCCTCGGCGGTGGCGCTCGCCCGCCAGCGCCAACAGGCGCCGGTCGGCGACGACTCGCTGCTCGCCGCCTTCGAAACCTTCGACGAGGACGCCGCCGACCGCGCGATCGAGGAAAGCCTCGCGGTGCGGCCGCTGGAGCGGACGGTGGAGGAGCTGCTGCTGCCCGCCGTCGACCGCCTCGCCGCCGACCCCGCCGCGGCGGCCGAGCTGGAGTTCGCCGCCCGCTGGGCGACCGGCTGGCTGCACGGCGCCCGTCGCCTTGCCGCCGCGGCCTCGCGCCCGGCCGGGATCCTCTTGATCGACTCGAGCAAGGGGCTCGACGCGGAGGAGGTCCACACCCAGGCGCTCGACCTCTCGCTGCGTCGCGCCGGCTTCCGCGTCCTCGTCCTCTCCAACGAGCTCGGCGACGAGCGCCTCGAGCGGGCGCTGGGCGCGCTCGACCCGACCGCGATCGTCCTCTGCGGCCCGGGCGCCGAGACCCGCGACGCGGTCGGCCTGGTCCGCAAGATCCGCGAGATGGGCTTCGTCGCCCCGCTCTTCAGCTTCCGCGCCAGCGGTCTGATCGGCGCCGCCGTCCCCTCGGCCGGCGAGACCCCGAGCCAGGTCACCGGCATGCTGAACGCGGACCTCCGCCGCCGCGCCTCTCAGGCGTTCGCCTAGGACTTGTCGACCGGCGCCCTCGGGGCGCCGCGCCGGCCCGACAAAAAACCGGCGCGAGGCCCGAAGGCCCCGCGCCGGCGGGATGCTGCTGCGCCTTGAGGCGCCGCGATCAATCGCTTAGAGCGAGGCGATCGCCTTCTTCGCGGCCGTCACGACGACCTTCGGCAGCGGCGCGAAGTCGAGGGCGGCACCGTAGACCTGCCCCTTCGTGACGGCGTAGTTCAGGAACTGCTCCAGGTACGTCTTCTGTGGAGCGCTGTGCGGCACGATCGCGTACGTGAACGTCGAGATCGGGTACGCCTTCTTGTACTTCTTCGGCGGGTTGGTGATGCTGGCCGTGTTGTTGGAGCTCGAGCTTCACCGAGGTGCCGGCTTCTTCGATGTTCTTCAGGTTCGGGAACTCGTAGTTGCCGGCGTTGTTCTGGACGGCGACGACGCCGAGCGAGCCGGCGGCGATCAGGTAGGACGCCGAGATGTAGCCGATGGCGCCCTGGGTCTTGGCGACCGTCGAGGTCACGCCCGCGTTGCCTTTGGCACCGATGCCGGACTTCCAGCCGACCGTGGTGGCGTAGCCGACTTCGGAGCGCCAGGCGGGGCTGACTTTCGACAGGTAGTTGGTGAACGCGTAGGTGTCGCCGGAGCCGTCGGAACGGTAGATCGGCGTGATCTTCAGGTTCGGCAGCTTCGCCTTCGGGTTCAGCTTCTTGATCTTCGCGTCGTTCCACTTGGTGATGTTGCCGAAGTAGATGCCGGCGATGACCTTGCCGCTCAGGTTGAGCTTCTTGATCCCGGGGATGTTGAAGCCCAGGCCGGTGGCCGAGAGGGCCCACGGAATCGTCACGCAGCCGCTGCAGTTCGATTCCTGTTCCGGCGTCATCGGAGCGTCGGACGCGCCGAAGTCGACCGTCCCGTTCGAGATCTGTTTGATGCCTTCGCCAGAGCCGACAGCCGAGTACTTGACCGGGATGCCTTCTTTGATTTCGAAGCCGTTGATCCAGTTCGCCATCAGCGGCGCGACCAGCGTCGAACCCGCGCCGGTGAGGCCCGCGGCCGAGGCACTCGCGGTAGCGACGGCTGCCGTGCCTCCAACCGTTCCTCCGACCGCGATGAGGATTGCAAGCAACCTATTGCGAATCAAAAGCGTTTCCTTTCAAGGGTGGAATTGTCGGCGCGTAGGTTCTCCCCCTTGAAACCCGATTTTGTTTCATTCTCGTGAATGAACTTGGTTACAAATCGGCAACAAGTGCAGTTACATATCTGTAACAAAACTGTCACACACAACTGACGGACTGGTCCCGCGGCGAAAGAACACACAGTCAGTTGTTTCAATCTTGTGAAAATCGGCGCCACGGCGGCTCGCCGGCGCGTTCCCTCCTCTACATTGGCGCCGATGAGCGCCACCCCGCCCGCCGGCTCGGCGTCGCTGAAATTGGCGCGATCGAACCGCCAGAGCGACACTCGCAAACGCGCCGACCGCGTCGGTGACCTCGCCCTGCGCCTGATCTGCCTGGCCGCCGCGCTGCTGGCGGCGCTGGTCCTGGTCCTGATCGCGAAGGAAGTGGTCGAAGGCGCGCAACCCTCCTTCGCCAAGTACGGCTTCAGCTTCCTGACCCATCACGAATGGGCGCCGCCGCTGGAAAAGTTCGGCGGCGAGGGCCTGATCCTCGGCACCTTGATCACCTCGGCGATGGCGCTGGCGATCGGCGGCCCGGTCGCGATCTCGATCGGCATCTTCCTGGCGCTGCTGGCGCCGACCGGGGTCCGTAACCTGATCTCGCCGCTGGTCGAAATGCTGGCCGCGATCCCCAGCGTGATCCTCGGCTTCTGGGGCCTTCTGGTCCTCGGGCCGGTGCTGGTCAGCACGGTCGAGCCGTTCCTTCACGACACCTTCGGCTTCATCCCTCTCTTCGGCTCCCCGCAGACGACCGGCGCCAGCATCTTCAACGCCGGGCTGATCCTCACGATCATGGTGGTCCCGATCATCGCCTCGGTCTCGCGTGACCTCTTCATGGCGGTGCCGCGCGACCTGCAGGACGGCGCCGCGGCGCTCGGCTCGACCCGCTGGGAGGTGATCCGCGGGGTCGTCCTGCCGACGACGATGTCGGGGATGATCGCCGCCTGCCTGCTCGGGCTCGGCCGCGCCCTGGGCGAGGCGATCGCGGTCTCGCAGGTGGTCGGTGGCGGCACCGAATCGCACCTCTCCCTGTTCAAGAACGGCGGCACGATGGCCTCGATCATCGCCCTCCAGTTCCCCAGCCCGGTCTCGGCGCTGCACGAAGCCTCGCTCTACTACCTCGCCGCCCTGCTGCTGGTGATCGGCGTCGCCGCCAACCTGCTCGCCAGCTGGGTCGGCTACCGCTTCGGCAACGCCGCGGGAGCGACGCGATGAGGTTCGGACGCGCGGAGGCGGCCCTGGAGTTCGACCCGACCCAGCCGCTGGTGGCGACCGGCAACCTGCGCCGTCGCCATCTCGTCAGCCGCATCATCCAGTGCCTCGCCGTCGCCGCGGCGATCGCTGCGGTGGCGGTGCTGGTGATCGTGATCTGGGCCGTGGTCAGCCACGGCGTCAAGGCGATCAGCTGGGAATTCATCACCAAGCCCGCGCCCAAGGGCGTCGCCCCGAACCTGGTCGGCACCGGCGTCATCGTCGGCATCGCCACCCTGATGGCGATGCCGGTCGGGGTGCTGATCGCGCTCTTCCTCTCCGAGTACGCCGGCCCGCGCAGCACCCGCCCGGTGCAGCTGCTGATGGACGTGATGAACGGGCTGCCCTCGATCATCATCGCCGTCTTCGTCTTCGCCCTCCTGGTCGCCGACGGCAAGGGCCAGGCCGGGATCAAGGCCTCGGTCGCGCTGGCGATCATCATGGTGCCGCTGATCGCCCGCGGCACCCAGGAGGTGCTGCGGCTCGTCCCCGGCGCCCAGCGCGAAGCCGCCGACGCGCTCGGCGTCGCCCGCTGGCGCAGCGTGCTGACGATCATCCTCCCGGCCGCGCTCGGCGGCATCGTCACCGCGACCCTGCTCTCGGTCGCCCGCGCCGCGGGCGAGACCGCGCCGGTGCTGCTGATCAGCTCGCTGGCCGGCGGCGACAGCTTCCAGCTCAACCCCTTCAAGGAAGTGCCGAACGTGCCGGTGCGTATCTTCCAGTTGTCGGAAGAAGCGAACCCCGAAGGATTCACCGAAGCATGGGGCCTCTCGCTGATCCTGATCGCGATCATCCTCGCCCTCGGCCTCAGCTCCCGCTACCTCCTCAATCGCAGCAAAAGGAAAATGACGAGATGAGCATCGACGATCAGACCTTCGATCCGCCCGCCGCCAACGGCAACCGCCAGGCGCCCGGCCGGGTGCGCATCCGGACCGCGCCGCTGCCCGGCCTGGTCGACTCCCCGGCGGCGACCGAGAGCGCCACCGAAAGCCAGGTCCAGGTCGCCCCGGAGACGGTCTTCGACGCCGAGAGCGTGGGCATCTTCTACGGCTCCAAACAGGCGCTGATCGACGTCACGATGCGGATCCGTCGCGGCCAGGTGACGGCGCTGATCGGCCCGTCGGGCTGTGGCAAGACGACCTTCCTGCGCAGCCTCAACCGGATGAACGACTCGGTGCCGAGCTTCCGCATCGAGGGCCAGATCCGCTACCACGGCCACGACATCTACGGCTCCAACGTCGACACGGTCGAGGTGCGGCGGCGGATCGGGATGGTGTTCCAGAAACCGAACCCCTTCCCGAAGTCGATCTACGACAACATCGCCTGGGCGCCGCGCAACCTCGGCATGCGCCAGGGGATGCAGGAGCGGGTCGAGAAGGCGCTGCGCGGCGCCGCCCTCTGGGACGAGGTCAAAGACCGCCTCAAGGACTCCGCGCTCGGCCTCTCCGGCGGCCAGCAGCAGCGCCTCTGCATCGCCCGCGCGATCGCGATCGAACCGGACGTGCTGCTGCTCGACGAGCCCGCCTCGGCCCTCGACCCGATCGCCACCGGCGCGATCGAGGACCTGATCCACAGCCTCAAAGGCCGCTTCACGATCGTCATCGTCACCCACAACATGCAGCAGGCGGCGCGCGTCGCCGACCGCACCGCCTTCTTCAGCCTGGAGACGCGCGGCGAGAAGCCGATCGGCGCGTTGATCGAGTTCGACGAGACCGAGAAGATCTTCGGCTCGCCGCGCGACCCGCGCACGCGGGATTACGTGACGGGGCGCTTCGGCTAGAAGTCGTAATGGGGGGCGGCGGCGGAAGCCGGCGCCCGGAGCTCAAAGGGACGGGAAAGGGACGCGGCCTTCTCGGTGGCGGCCCGGGCAGGCTGTGGCCGCCACCGAGAAGGCCGGGTGTCGGGGAGAGGTGCGTGATCCGTCACGAACTCCCGGGATCGGTGACGAGGAGCGGGGGAAGTCCACGCTTCCTCGCGTCCTCCTCATGTCCCCTCCGGGTGAGTTCGCAGTTCTGCCCGCATAGCGAGCGAAAGTGCGAACTCACCCGGGGCCGGCCCCGATCCCGTCACGGGAGGCATGGGGAAGGGTCACGTCCCCGGCATCTCTCCCACGCCTGTGTGAACTTCCCTGCGGAAGCCTCACGTCCCGGGCGTCTCGTGGCGGCCACAGCCTGCCCGGGCCGCCACGAGACGCCCGGGACGCACCTCGGACGGCCGCCACCGGCCGCGAAGCACGCGCCTGGACCACAGCCGCCGCCCTGGACCACAGCTGCGACCCCCGACCCCCGACCGCGCGATCGGCCGCCTAACGCCTGACGATGGTGTCGCCCGAGACCTGCTCGAGCAGCGGTTTGCCGCACTGCCAGCAGAAGGTGGCGCCGCTGGAGTGGGGGGCGCCGCAGGAGGGGCAGGAGCCGGCGGTGGCGGACTCCTCCATGCGCAGGATCCGTTCGACCTCGTTCAGTTCGGCGTCGGCATCCTGCAGCTCGGCGGCCCGTTTGACCAGCACCTCGACGCGGATGCTGTTGCGGATCGCCATCTCGTAGGTCAGCCCGCCGAGATCCCATTGGAGCTCGGCGACCCGGGCGACCAGCTGCTCGCGGCGCCGTTTGAGGTCGACGATGAACTGCTCGCCCTGGGCCGAGCCCAGGGTCTTGCCGGGAGGCGGCCCGCCGGCCCGGACGGTGCCGCCCGTCGCGAACGAGACGGGGCCGGCGCTGGGCGGCGGCGCCCCCGGGGGCGGCGGCGATCTACGCGCACCGTCGGTGGATGATCTCTTCGAGCCTGGAAGTCTCATTCGCCAAAGAAGTTACCGGTGAATTCTTCGCCGTTGCTGCAGCCGGGAGTGCCCTTTTCACACTTTTCGCCGACCTGGGCTCCGACTTTCGCTTCCGGGCCTTCGGAGTGGAGGATTTCCTGTTGCGCTTCTTGCGCCCTTTCTTCTTCTTCCTTGGACCCTTCTTTGATTTCCGAAGCCTTCTTCTTCGAGGGGGCCTTGCCGCCCGACTTGCCGCCGTTGTTGGCCTTGCTTTCGGAGCCGTTGCCGCCGGTCGTCGATTCTTCGGACGCGGTCGCCGTGGCGCTTTCTTCGCCACCGCCACCGCTGCCGCCTTCGACCTTGATCACCTGCGGCGCCGCCGCCTGGGTCGAGTTTTCGTGGCCGGAGCGACCGATCAGGAAGCCGACGCCGATCGCCAGCACCAGGGTGGCGACGCCGGCGATCAGGGCCGCGTTGGCGTTCATCCGGTTCGACTTCTGCTCCGCGGGCGGCGGCGGGGGCGTCGCGCCCGCGGCGCCGCCCGGCGCGTTCATCGACTCCATGAAGACGACGGCGTCCATGAAGGGCAGGCGGGGGTCGCCGCGCCGGTGGCCGCAATTGAGGCAGTAGCGCTGGTCGGCCGCCATCTGCGCGCCGCAGCTGGGACAGGAATCGCCGCCGCCGATCCCGGCCATCGAAGGGGTCACCGACACGCGATCACCGGCGATCGGACGAGGTGGGCGGGGGGCGTGGGGCGAGCCGGTACTGCCGGCTCGGTCTGGTCGGAACCGGCACTCACGCCGCCATCTTCAGATGCGGTCCGTCAATCGGTGTTTAAGAGTTGTGAATAACGGTCTGGATACCGCTTCACAGGCGGAACCGCGTCGATGCAAAATCTTTACAACCCACCCGCGGTCGCCGCCGATAATCCGCCCCACGCGTGGCCGACCGCAAAGACGACCAGATCCCCGAGCCGGCGGGGCCTGCCGGGGACGGGGTCCGCGGGCGGACGCGGAGCGCCTGTGAGGAGTGCGGCGGTCCCCTCGCGCCGGACCAGCGCTACTGCCTGAATTGCGGCGCGCGCCGTGGCCGCCTGCCCGGCGCGGTGGCCGGGACCCTCGCCACGCTCTCCTCGAAGGGCAAGGCGATCGCCGCGGCGGCGGGCGCGAAGGCGTCGAAGCCGGAAGGCGACGGCGAGGCGGAGGAGGAGGAGGGGGGCTGGTCGTGGATGCCCTCGCCGTCGGCGATCGCGATCGCGGTGATCGGGATGCTGGCGCTCGGCGTCGGGCTCGGCTCGGCGATGAGCGAAATCGCCGACTCGGCGCCGATCTCGACGATCCTGCTCGAGTATCCGGGCCACGCGACCGAAGCCCCCGCCGAAGAAGAACCGGAAGAAGTCGCAGAAGAAGAACCGGTGGTCGCCGAGACGCCGGAAGCGCCGCCGGAAGAATCCTTCGAAGAAGCGCTGCCGGAAGAATTCGAAGAAGCGCTGCCGGAAGAATCGAGTGGGGGTGAAGAAGAAGAAGAAGAAAATCTGGTCCCCTTCAACCCCTTCGAAGAAGAAGAAACCGAAGAATTCGAAGAACCCTCGCTGCCGGAAATCAAGCACGCCTTCGTGATCGTGCTCGGCGAAGGCGGCTACGAAGAAACCTTCGGCACCTCCTCGACCTCGCCCTACCTGTCGCAGGTATTGCCGAAGAAGGGCCTGCTGATCCCCAACTACTACGGCGTCACCGGAGGCGTCCTCGCCAACGAGATCGCGCTGCTGAGCGGCCAGGGTCCGACCGCCGAAACCGCCGTCGACTGTCCGAACTACGACGCGATCTCTCCCGGCACCGTCTCCGAAACCGCCGAACAGGTGGAAGGCAGCGGCTGCGTCTACGCCAAGACGGTCGAATCGTTGCCCACCCAGCTGGCGGAAAAGGAACTGAGCTGGCGCGCCTACGTCGAGGACATGGAAAGCGGCGGCTCCATCGGTCAGCCGTACCGGTGCCGCAAGCCGGCCCTCGGCGGTCCCGACTGGAGCCCGTCCCCGTCCGTCGGTGACCAGTACGTGACCTGGCGCAACCCGGTCGTCTACTTCGGCGCGATCGCCGAAGGCGGCGAATGCGAAAAGGTCGACGTCGGCTTCGAACTGCTGACCCGCGACCTGCAGTTCAAGAAGAAGACCCCGGCGCTGTCGCTGATCTTCCCCGACGCCTGCCACTCGGGCGGCGAAACCGAATGCGAACCGGGCGCGGCGAAGGGCGCCCAGGGGGCCGCCTCGCTGCTGAAGACGCTGGTCCCGGCGATCATGGCGTCGCCGGCCTACGAAGAAGGCGGGATGATCGTGATCACCTCCGCCGAGGCGCTGCAGTCCGGCGAACGTGCCGATCCGAGCGCCTGCTGCCTGGCGCCGACCTACCCGAACGTGCCCGCGACGTCGACCTCCTCGACCACCACCTCGACGGAAGAAACGACCGAAGAAGAAGAAGCGACGACCTACACCGAAGAATCGGTGGCCGAAAGCGGTGGCGGCGGCAAGGTCGGGCTGCTGATCATCTCGCCCTACGTCGAAGCGGGGACCGTCGAAGAATCGACCTACGCCAACCACTTCACGCTGCTGAAGACGCTGGAGGGGATGTTCGGGGTCGAACCGCTCGGCTACGCGACCGAAAGCGTGATGCCGACGCTGAGCCCGTCGCTCTTCAAGACCACCGAAGAAGTCGAAGAAGAAGAAGAAGCGGAAGCGGAAAAGTCCTCAGCCAAGGGCTGAGATCAGCAGGCGGATCGCCAGCCCGAACAGGGCGACGCCGAGGAACTTCCGGATCGTCGGCCCGGTGAGGCGCCGCGAGAGGCGGGCGCCGAGCTGGGCGCCGGGCAGCACCCCGACCGAGAGCGCGACCGCCCGCCGCAGTCCGTGGCCGACCGTGAGCGTGCCGCCGATCAGGTGCGTGGCGCTCGCCGTCCCCGACATCCAGACGAGGACGAAGTGCGAGGTCGCGGTGGCGATGTGGGTGGGGAAGCCGAGCGCCCCCGCCATCAGCGGCACGTGGATGACGCCGCCGCCGATGCCGAGGAAGCTGGAGAGGAAGCCGACCCCGGCGCTGTAGGCGGTGCCGCGGGCGAGCGGCACCCGGTAGCGGTAGACCTCGCCGTGGGCGTCGATCAGCTCGCGCGCGGTCGTCTCGCCGCGCGGCAGCGAGCGCTCGGCGTGCGGCCGCAGGCGGATCACGGCGACCGAGAGAACCGCCAGGACGAGGGCCATGATCAGGTCGAAGACCTTGGTCGGCACCAGGTGGACGGCGAGCGCGCCGAGGATCGAGCCGGGGATCCCGGCGGCGGCGAAGCGCAGCCCGGAGCGGTAGTCGATCCGCCTCATCCGGGCGTAGGCGATCGAGCCCGAGAGCGCGTTGAAGAAGACGACGAGGAGGCTGATCGAGGTGATCTGCGCCGGCGTCAGTTCCGGGTAGACGACCAGCAGGACCGGGGTGAGGATGAAGCCGCCGCCGGCCCCGACCAGGGTTCCGAAGGTTCCGACCACGAGGCCGAGCAGGGCGAGGAGTGCGTAATGGGCGATGGCTTCATCTAACGGGAGTCCCGACGCCCCTCGGTAACGGTTTCGTAAATTGTCGGATTTCCGGTCAAGAAAGCGTCAATCTGGATCGAGATGCTGGGGAATGGGTACGGAACCTGATCACCTATGGTCAGGATCGAAACCGGAGAACTGACAGGAGGACGTTGATGCTCGACCAGAGCAAGATCGGGAAAGTCGTGGCGGAGCAGATGGAGGCGATCGAGGCCGACTACGGCGACGAATGCGAGATCGGCGACGTCTGCACGATCGTCGAGGTGATCGGCCCGCATGGGTCCCACGTCCGCGTCCGCTCCAGCGACATGCGCCCGCACAGCGGCCTCGGCCTGATCCGGATGGCCGAACAGGCGATGCTGGGGAACCTCGGCGGCAGCTGAGCGGCGCCGGAGGCGTCGGGCCTAGAAGCCCGGCAGGGGGCGGGCGGCGAGCTCGTCGAGCAGCGCCTCGACCACGCTCGCCTCGAACTGGGTGCCGGCGTGGGCCCGCAGCTCGGCTTCGGCGGTGTCGAGGCTCATCGCCTTGCGGTAGCTGCGGTCCGAGGTCATCGCGTGGAAGGCGTCGCAGGTGGCGATCACCATCGCCCCGCGCGGGATCTGCTCGCCCGCCAGGCCGTCCGGGTAGCCGCCGCCGTCGTAGCGCTCGTGGGCGGAGCGGACCAGCGGCGCGACCGGGGCGAGGAACGGGATCCGTTCCAGCATCCGCGCGCCGATCGCCGTGTGCTCGTCCATGCGGTTGCGCTCCTCGTCGGTCAGCGGGCCGGGCTTGCGCAGGATCTTCGCCGGGATGCCGATCTTGCCGACGTCGTGGAGGAGGGCGCCGTAGCGGAGTCGGTCGAGCTCGACGCCGTGGATGCCGAGCCGTTCGCCGACCCGGACCGCCAGCTCGGCGACTTCGTTGGCGTGGCTGGCGGTGTAGGAGTCCTGCATCTCGACCGCGTCGGAGATCACCCCGACCGTGGTGAGGAAGGCGTGCTCGAGTTCGCCGACCAGCTGGCAGCGGTGGATCGCGGCGCCGATCTGGCCGGCGACGACGTGGGCCAGCAGCAGGTCTTCCTCGCCGAAGGCGCCGATGTCGCGCTGCTCGAGGTTGAGCACGCCCCAGTTGGACTCGGCGACGACGATCGGCAGCGAGAGCTCCGAGCCCGGATCGGTGCCGTCGCCGCGGCCCAGGTAGTCGGGGTCGCGCTCGGTGTCGTTGACCATCGCCGGCCGACCGGTGCGGGCGACGCGGCCGTTGACGCCGTGCTCGACCGCCTGCTCGAGCGCCAGGAAGTCGGCGACTTCTTCGGCCAGCGGGCCCGCCGCGGCGACGACGCGGAGGACGCCGTCGGGGTCGAGCCGCTGCACCACCGCGAGGTAGTAGTCGAAGGACTCGTGCAGGGTGCGGACCGCTTCGCGGGCGACGCTGTCGATCGAGGCGGCGCGCGAGAGCGAGGTCGCGAGGCGGCTCGCGACCAGCAGTCTGCTGCCCTGCGGGGCGCGCCCGGGCTCGGCGCCGACCATCGGCATGTGGCTGGTTCGTGGCTCCACTACCCACGGGTTATCGGCGAGGGGACGGAAACCCTTGACCGCTCTCTATGCTCAGTGGCCATGCCCGAGCAGGGTTCGGACATAGTCGTGATGAAGTTCGGCGGCACCTCTGTCGCCGACGCGGAGCGCATCAAACGCGCCGCGGGCCGGATCGTCGCCGCCCGCGAAAGCGGGAAGCGCGTCGTCGCCGTGCTCTCGGCGCGGGGCAAGACGACCGACGAGCTGGTCGCCCAGGCGCACGAGATCTCGGCGCGCCCGGTCGCCCGCGAGATGGACATGCTGCTCTCCACCGGCGAGCGGATCAGCTGCGCGCTCTGCGCGATGGCGATCCACGACATGGGCCACGAGGCGATCTCGCTGACCGGCTCGCAGGCGGGGATCGTCACCGATTCGTCCCACACCAAAGCGCGGATCATCGACGTCCGGGCCGACCGCATCCGCCAGGCGCTCGATCAGGACCGGATCGTCCTCGTCGCCGGCTTCCAGGGCGTCTCGACCGAAAGTCGCGACGTCACCACGCTCGGCCGCGGCGGCTCCGACACCACCGCCGTCGCGCTGGCGGCGGCGCTCGGGGCGGAAGTCTGCGAGATCTACACCGACGTCCGCGGGGTCTACTCGGCCGACCCGCGGATCGTCCCCGATGCCCGCATGCTGCCGATGGTCTCCTTCGAGGAGATGCTGGAGATGGCGGCCTCGGGGGCCGGGGTGCTGCAGCTGCGCTCGGTCGAGTACGCCCGCAACCACGGGGTCCAGATCCACTGCCGCAGCAGCTTCGAGGACGGTCCCGGTACCCTCGTCGTCTCGGAGGAAGAGACCATGGAGCAACCTTTCGTAACCGCAGTCACCCATTCCGACGCCGAGGCGCGCGTGACGCTGACCGGCGTCCGCGACGAGCCGGGCGTGGCGGGCCGCATCTTCAGCGCGCTCGCCGACGCCAACGTCAACGTCGACGTGATCATCCAGAACGAGCCGGTGGGCGGCGACCAGCTGGCCGACCTTTCCTTCACCGTCGACCGCGGCGAGCTGCCGCTGGCGCGGGAGGTCATCGCCGGGTTGGGCACCGAGTTGGCGGTCAAGGTGCGGGCGGAAGAGCAGATCGGCAAGGTCTCGATCGTCGGCGCCGGGATGCGCTCGCACCCGGGCGTCGCCGCCAAGGTCTTCCAGACGCTGGGCGAGCAGGAGATCAACATCGAGATGATCTCCACCTCGCCGATCAAGATCTCCTGCGTCATCGCCGCCGATCGGGTCACCGACGCGGTGCAGGCGCTGCACAAGGCCTTCGAGCTGGGCGCCGACACGATCCGGCCCGAAGACGCCACCGGTTCCGGCCACACTTCGACGGTCGCGTAGCGGCCGGCCGATAGCGATGGCGGGCGACGGCTACAGAGTCGGGGTGATGGGCGCGACGGGCGCGGTCGGGACGACGATCCTGGCGCTGCTGCACGAGCGCGGGTTCCCGGCGCGCGAGGTGGTCGCCTACGCCTCCGAGCGCTCGGCCGGGAGGGAGCTCGAGTGGGGCGGCGGCACGCTGACCGTGCGGCCGCTGAACGACGAGACGATCCAGGGCTGCGACGTGGTGCTGTCCTCGCCGGGCGGCGCGGTCAGCGCCGAGTGGTCGCCGCGCTTCGTCGAGGCCGGGGCGACGGTGGTCGACAACACCTCCTACTGGCGCATGCACGAGGACGTGCCGCTGGTCGTCGCCGGGGTCAACGACGAGGCGGCCGAGGCCCACAAGGGCATCGTCGCCAACCCCAACTGCACGACGATGACGGCGCTGATGGCGCTGGCGCCGATCCACCGCGCGGTCGGGCTGGAGCGGCTGATCGTCTCCAGCTACCAGGCGGTGTCGGGGACCGGGCAGAAGGCGATCGAAGAGCTGCGCGCGCAGACCGAGGCGATCATCGCCGGGGGAGAGCCGCCGGCGCCGCAGGTCTATCCGCGCCAGATCGCCTTCAACGTGCTGCCCCAGGTGGAGAGCTTCAAGGACGGCGACGACTACACCACCGAGGAGCGCAAGGTGATGGCCGAGACGCGCAAGATCCTCGGCTTCGGCGAGGAGGTCGGGATCTCCGCCACCTGCGCCCGGGTGCCGGTCTTCGTCGGCCATTCGGAGTCGATCAACGTCCAGACCCGAGAGGACCTCTCGCCCGAGGACTGCCGCGGCCTGCTCGCCGCGGCGACCGGCGTGCGCGTCGTCGACGACCCCGGCAACGCGGATTACCCGCTGGCGATCGACGCCGCGGGCGAGGACGACGTCCTCGTCGGCAGGATCCGCCGCGACCCGGGCCACGAGCGCTGCCTGAACATCTGGGTCGCCGGCGACAACCTGCGCAAGGGCGCCGCCACCAACGCCGTCCAGGTCGCCGAGATCCTGGTCGAGCGCGGCTGGCTCTCCTCTCAGCGCTAGACGGCACACTTCCGCGCGTTTCGTGCGTATTCAGGCACAAAAGTGCCTGCAAATTTGACACTTCCGCGCACCACACGCGCGTTCTTTTCGCCTACCCTCGAAGAGGTGAGCATGACGATGGATCGCGACTGGACCGACAAGCGCATGGACGACTTCTCCGACCGGGTCGATCGGTTCGAAAAGAACGTCGACAGGCGGTTCGACAAGGTCGATGATCGCTTCGACCGGCTCCAGGGCAAGGTGGACACGACGAACCGGACCATCTGGGCCGGGATCTTCGTCGCGGTCGCCGCGAAATTGCTGCTCGGGTGAGCGCTGCCGTTACCGGGCGAGGGCGACGCGCCGGCGGCCGCTGGGGACGCGGACGCAAAAAAGCCCGGAGGTTTTCGCCCCCGGGCTCGGTGAAGCGTGCGGTGTGGTGCGAGCTAGGCCGGGACCGCGGCGAGGCGCTCCTCGACCCACTTGGTCGAGGCGATGTGCTTCTCCATCCCCAGCTCCTTCGGCGTCGCGCCGAGGGCGAGGCCGACCAGCTGGGGGAGGTGGAGGACCGCCAGGCCGAGGTCGCGGTTGACGACCTTCGCCGCCTCCGGCTGCTGCATGTCGAGGTTGAGGTGGCAGAGCGGGCAGGGGGTGACGAGGCAGTCGGCGCCGGCGTCGATCGCGTCGCCGACGTGGGTGCCCGCCTGGGTGAGGGAGGTCTCGCGGTTCATCGTGATCACCGGGAAGCCGCAGCATTTGCGCGCCCCGTCGTACTCGACGATCTCGCCGCCGAGGGTCTCGATGACCTTCTCCAGGTAGACGTCGCGGTCGGGGTAGGCGCCGTAGCCGAGGCGCTCCTTCGGCCGCACGATGTAGCAGCCGTAGAAGGGACCGACGCGGAGGCCGGAGAGCGGCCGTTTCACCTGAGAGGCGAGGCGGTCCAGCCCGTAGTCCTCGACCAGCAGCCAGAGGAAGTTTTTGTTGTTCCAGGAGCCGTCGGCCGACTTCTCGTAGGAGAGTCCCTGGCCGGAGAGCACCTCGTTGATGTGCGCCCGGTAGGAGGAGTCGGCGTCGAGGCGCTGCTGGCACTCCGACTGGGCACCCTGGCAGGTCGAGCAGATGTTCATCATCGAGAGCCCGGTCTGCTGGGCGAGCGCGAAGGTGCGCGCGTTCAGCGTGTCGGCCAGCTCCTGGTTGTGCTCGGCGATGACGCCGGCGCCGGAGCAGTTGGCGCGGTCGAGTTCGACCAGCTCGATGCCGAGCTTCTCGGCGACCAGCGCCATCGAGCCGTGCAGCTCGGGGGTGAAGCCGCGCGAGACGCAGCCCGGCCAGTAGGCGACTTTGATCTGATCAGCCATTCGAGGCCTCCTCGCCTCCCGGGGCGGCGGCGGGCTCCAGGCCCTCCTCGACGGCGGCCTCCTCGTCGCCCTCCTCGCCCTTGATGTACAGGTTGAATTCGACGTTCGACTCCTCGGCGCGCTTGTAGATCGCCTTGACCTGGTCCTGGGCATCGCCCGGGAGCTTGTGGTGGACGCCGGGGATCAGCTTCGGCAGCGAGCGCATCTTGCCGGTCTTGATGCCGCGGACTGCGGTCGGCAGTGAGCCGATCATTTCCTTGATCGCCCGTTTGGTCGGCATCAGCTTGCCCAGCAGGCCCGGCGCGAAGGACTCCTGCAGCAGCAGGGACTCGTCCAGCGTGCCCTTCTTCTCGATGATCTTGACGAAGGCCATCTCGTGGGCGTGGCCGCTGTTCGGGTCCTCGATCCCGTTCTCGCCGGCCTTGCGGCGCAGGCGCATGATCTGGTCCATCGGCGCGACGCCCTTGGGGCAGGCGTCGACGCAGCTGAAGCAGTGCGTGCAGTCGTAGATCCCGTGCGGGTCGTCGGCCAGGTCGGTGAGCCGCTCCGAGGTCTCCGCGTCGCGCGGGTCGCCGACGAAGCGGTAGGCCTTGGCCAGCGCCGCCGGGCCGATGAAGAGCGGGTCGGCTTCCATCGAGAGGCAGGAGGAGACGCAGGCGCCGCACTGGATACAGGCCATCGACTGGGTGATGTCGACCATCGATTCCGGCTCGACGATGTACTCGCGCTCCGGCGCCTCGCCGTGGGGGAGGAGCCAGGGGGTGACGCGGCGGATCTTGGTCCAGTGGGTCGACTCCATGTCGGTGACCAGGTCCTTGATCACCGGCATGTTGCCCATCGGCTCGATCGTGATCACGTTGCCCTCGGCGGCCCCGCCGACGGCCGCGGCCTTCTTGTCGGCCAGCTCCTGCGCCTCGCCGATCTGGGTCTGGCAGCCGAGCCCCGACTGGCCGTTGATCTTCATCCCGCAGGAGCCGCAGATCGCCGCCCGGCAGGAGCAGCGCACGGCGAGCGAGCCGTCGTCGCGGTCCTTGGCCTGCAACAGGCCGTCGAGGACCGAGAGCGAGGGATCGAGCTCGACCCCGAACTCCTCCCAGTAGGCGGCCTCGCCGCTCTCCGGCTGGTAGCGCCTGACTTTGATCGTGTACTCGGCCATCAGTACGTCCTCGCTTCCGGTTGCCACTGGGTGATGGTGACCTCGGAGTAGGAGATCTCCGGGCCGTCCTCGGTCCGCTGGAGGTCGATGTGTTTGAGCCACTCCTCGTCGTTGCGCTCCGGGTAGTCGGTGCGGTATTGGGCGCCGCGGCTCTCCTTGCGCTCCAGCGCCGCGATGCAGGAGCACTCGGCGCAGTCGAGCATGTAGCCGAGCTCGATCGCGCCCGTCAGGTCCTGGTTGAAGACCTGACCGTGGTCGTCGATGTAGGCGGTCTTCGCCTCCTCCTTGAGGCGGCGGACCGTTTCCAGCGCTTCGGTGATGCCCGCCTCGTCGCGGAACACCGCGACTTTCGCGTCCATCGTCTGGCCGAGCTCCAGTTTGATCTCGGAGACCCGCCGGCCGGAGCCCTTCTCGCGACCGTTGATGTCGTCGATCATCGCCTGCTCGTCCTCGAGCACCTTGCCCGACGGCCGCGAGTAGTCGACCCGCTTCGCCCGCGCGGCCGCGTCGCGGCCGCTGTGCTTGCCGAAGATCAGCGTGTCGAGCAGCGAGTTCGCGCCGAGCCGGTTGCCGCCGTGGACGGAGACGCAGGCCGTCTCGCCCGCCGCGTAGAGGCCGGGGATGTCGGTGCGGCCCTCGACGTCGGTCTTGACCCCACCCATCGTGTAGTGGTTGCCCGGCTTGATGTGGATCGGTTCGCGGGTGATGTCGACGCCGGCGAAGTCGCGGCCGACCAGGACGATCTCCCGCAGCGCCTCGTGGATGCGCTTTTTCGGCACCACCGTGATGTCGAGCGCGACGGTCCCGTCGGGGAAGCCGCGGCCCTCGTCGATCTCGGTCTGCTCGGCGCGGGAGACGACGTCGCGCGAGGCGAGCTCCATTTTGTTCGGCGCGTACTTCTCCATGAAGCGTTCGCCGTTCTTGTTGAGGAGCAGGGCGCCCTCGCCGCGGGCGCCCTCGGTGATCAGGAATCCCTTGCCCGCCAGCGTGGTCGGGTGGTACTGGATCATCTCCATGTCCATCAGCTTGGCGCCGACCCGGTAGGCCATCGCGATGCCGTCGCCGGTGCAGATCAGGGCGTTGGTGGTCGGCTTCCAGATCTGGCCGGAGCCGCCGGTGGCGAGGATCACGGACTTCGCGGTGAAGAGTTCCATCGAGCCGTCGGCGACGTTGCGGGTGACGACGCCGCAGCACTCGCCCTTCTCGTCGATCGCCAGCGAGGAGGAGAACCACTCCTCGTAACGGGCGATCTGCTCCGAATATTTCATCAGCTGCTCGTAGAGCACGTGCATGATCGCCTGGCCGGTGATGTCGGCGACGTAGTACGTGCGGGCGGCGGAGGCGCCGCCGAAGGCGCGGGTCCCGAGCTTGCCTTCCTCGTTGCGGTGGAAGGTCACGCCGAGGTGCTCCATGTGGAGGATTTCTTCCGGTGCCTCCCTCGCCATGATTTCGATCGCGTCCTGGTCGCCGAGGTAATCGGAGCCCTTGACGGTGTCGAACGCGTGGGACTCCCACGTGTCGTCAGGGTTGAGCGCCGCGTTGATCCCGCCCTGAGCGGCGTTTGAATGGGAGCGGACCGGGTGGACCTTGGAGACGATCCCGACCGAAACGCCCTCTTCCGCGGCGGCGAGGGCGGCCCGCTGGCCGGCGAGCCCGGCCCCTATGACTAGTACGTCGTGGGATGGCACGAGGCCGGATGGTATTGAAGGAATATCCGACCAGGTAGTCGGGATTCGCGGAATCGATCACATAGCCGCGAGGCGGCGGATCGCCGCCTCGGAGAGCCTGATCCCGTCGGCGACGGTGCCGAAGTCGACGTTCTCGGCGAGATCGTTAGGCCAGTGGTAGTTGGCCGGCTGCTTGAGCTCGTCGCAGCCCGCGATCACCGCCGATTCGTAACCCGCCGCCAGCCACTCGAGCCCGTCGGTGCCGTTGTGCAGGCGCAGGTTGGGATAGAGCCAGATGTCGAGCTCCGCAGCGGCGGTGTCGAGCAGCTCGAGCGCGGGCGCCGGGTAGTCGTACATCTTCAGGAAGCCCTCGCCGCGCAGCACCAGCAGGTGGGGCGAGCCGGTCGACTCGAGGCAGAGGAAGAAGGTGGAGTCCTTGGGGAGCTCGCCGAAGTGGCGCTCGCCGAAGGCCTTCATCCCCTCGCTGAAGGACTCCTCGGCGCCGGCCGAGAGGAGGATCACGCGGATGCCGGGGGCCGGGGACTCGGCGAGGCGCTTCGCCAGGGCGAGCAGGGAGACGACCGCGGTGCCGTTGTCGTTGGCGCCGGGGACGACCTTGCGCGAGCCGATCTCCGCCATCGCCGCGGTCGAGGCGGCGGCGAGGCCGGTGCCGAGCCTGGTCAGCGCCTTGATCTTGGTGAGGGCGCCGAGGGCGACGAGCAGCGGGCCGCCGATCACCGGCGCCATCAGCGCCGGGCTGGTCTCGACCCCCTCGATCAGGCCGAGGCGGTCGGCGATCTTCGGCAGGCCGGGGTGGAAGACGAGGCCGGAGTGGGCGGAGTCGTGGTGCGCCCCGATCACGATCGTGCGGGCCGCGTCGGGGTCGCCGACCTCGCAGACGACGTTGTAGGTGGTGCGCTTGGGGAGCGGTGCCCGCAGCCGGCGCTGGTGGGGCGGGAAGTCGGAGGCGATGCCCGCGGCGCCGATCGCCCCGAGGGCGGCGCCGAGCGCGCGCCTGCCGCGCAGCGTCAGGATGCCCGCGAGGGCGCCCAGCGCGGTGCCGATCCCGAGCGGCCACCAGTAGGTGCCGTGCGCGTCGGCCGCCTCGATCCGCGCCTCGGCGCCGAGCTCGCGGAACCGGCCGACCAGCCACTCGGCCGCGCGTCGCTCGCCGTCGGAGGCCGAGGGCCGGTAGACGCGCTCGAGTTCCTCCAGTCGCGCTCTCAGCCAACTCTGGTCCGGCTCTCCCACAACTTGAGCCAAAGGTGTGTCAGTCATGTGACTGGCCATGTAGCCGGCCACGCTACCCGCTTACCATTGAGTGATGTTGGGCGGCGGCTCGATCACCCTTTTCCACGTCCGCGGAATCCGGATCGCGGTCGACTGGTCGTGGTTCCTGATCCTCTTCTTGGTCATCTTCTGGATGTCCAACTTCTACGGCGAACTGTTGGGCGTCTCGGGCAGTTCGACGACCCCCTTCGCCCTCGCCGTCGCCAGCGCGGCCGGCTTCTTCGGCTCGATCCTCCTGCACGAGCTCGGCCACGCCGCCGTCGCCACCCGCAACGGGATCGGCATCAGCTCGATCCAGCTCTGGATCTTCGGCGGCATGGCGCGGATGGACCGCGAAGCCGAGAGTCCCGGGGTGGAAGCGCGGGTCGCCCTCGCCGGGCCGGCGGTGACGGCGGCGATCTTCGTCACCCTGATGGTCGTCGGCACGATCTCCGGCGGTTGGCACGACTTTAGCCGCGCGGCGCTGATCGAGTCCAGCTCCGGCGCCTCCGGCGTGCTGGCGATGCTCGCCTGGCTCGCCTCGATCAACTTCCTGCTGCTGATCTTCAACCTGCTGCCGGCCTTCCCGATGGACGGCGGCCGGGTCGCCCGGGCGATCGCCTGGAAGACGACCGGGGACCGCAACGCCGCGACCCGCTTCGCCGCCGAACTCGGCCGGCTCTTCGGCTACGCCTTCATCGCCGGCGGCATCTACATGGCGCTGACCGGGGCGATCCTCGGCACCTTCGGCGGCATCTGGCTGGCGCTGATCGGGGTGATGATCAACGGCGCCGCCAAAGGCGCGGCGGTGCAGAGCCGGATGACCGGCCGCATCCACGACATCTCGGTCGCCGACGTGATGGACCGCGAACCGGTGACGATCCGCGGCGACCTCTCGATCGAGCAGGCGCTCGATCAGTACTTCCTCCGCTACCGCTGGCCCTGGTTCCCGGTCGTCGACGCCGCCCACCGCTTCCTCGGCCTGCTCAACCGCGAAGCCGCCGACGACGTCCCCGAGGTCTCCCGCGCCGTCTCCCTGGTCAGCGAAGCCGTCGACGACGACCGCTCCCTCTTCGTCCGCGACGACGCCCCGCTCGACACCCTGCTCTCCAACCAGAACCTCCGCCGCCTCGGCGCCCTGATGGCCGTCGACGCCGAAGGCCGCCTCTCCGGCGTGATCACGATCGAGCAAGTGGGCCGAGCGCTGAGAGACGCCCAGACTCGGGCGTAGGGCGAGCCCACAACCCCGGAATGAGGAGCTTCGAGGGCCCTGTGCGTTCGTCGCTTGTCCCAAATACGGCTACAAGCGACGAACGCACCGCTTCGTCCCTTGAACTACGCCGCGCGGTGGCGGTCGATGATGCGGGTGTAGTCGAGGCCCGCGGGCAACGTGCCGAAGGCTCGGCCCCAGTCGCCGGAGAGGCGGGTCGCGCAGAAGGCGTCGGCGACGGCTTCGTCGCCGTAGCGGACCAGGAGGGAGGCCTGCAGGGCGAGGGCCATGCGCTCGACCACGCGACGGGCACGGATCTCGATCGTGGCGACGTCGCCGGGCAGTTCGTCGCGCAATTCGGTGGCGAAGGCGGCGAGGCGGGGCTCGGCGGCGGCGCCGTCGAGGACCTCGGCGAAGAAGGACTCGACCGCGGCGGGGCTCTTCACCATCGCCCGCAGGACGTCGAGGCACTGGACGTTGCCGCTGCCCTCCCAGATCGAGTTGAGCGGGCTCTCGCGGAAGAGGCGCGGCATCCCCGACTCCTCGACGTAGCCGTTGCCGCCGAGGCACTCGAGACACTCGCCGGCGTGGGCCGGGGCGCGCTTGGTGATCCAGTACTTGAGCACCGCGTTGGCGACCCGCTTGAGGCTCTGCGCCTCGGCGTCGCCGGCGATCGCCTCGTCGTAGGCGCGGGCCAGGCGCATCGCCGAGATCGTCGCCGCCTCCGACTCGATCGCCAGGTCGGCGAGCACGTTCTGCATCAAGGGCTGTTCGACCAGGACGGTGCCGAAGACCGAGCGGTTGGAGGCGTGGTGGATCGCCTGGGCGAGCCCGGCGCGCATGCTGACGGTGCTGCCGAGCACGCAGTCGAGCCGGGTGTGGTTGACCATCTCGATGATCGTCGGCACGCCGGCGCCCTCCTCGCCGACCAGCCAGGCCGACGCCGCGTCGAACTCGACCTCGCTGGAAGCGTTGGAGCGGTTGCCGAGCTTGTCCTTCAGCCGCTGCAACCGGAAGCGGTTGCGCTCGCCGTCCGGCGTCCAGCGGGTGAAGAGGAAGCAGGAGAGGCCGCCCTCGGCCTGCGCCAGGACCAGGAAGGCGTCGCACATCGGCGCCGACATGAACCACTTGTGGCCGGTCAGCTCGTACTCGGCAGCAGGACCGCCGCCGTCCACCGGCCGGGCGATCGTGGTGTTGGCGCGCACGTCGGTGCCGCCCTGCTTCTCCGTCATCCCCATCCCGGCGAGGGCGCCGCGCTTCTGCGCCGCGGGCGCGTTGCGCGGGTCGTAGGCGTTGGTGAGGATGTGCGGTTCCCACCGCGCCGCCAACTCCGGCTGGGCGCGCAGCGCCGGGATCACCGAGTAGGTCATCGAGATCGGGCAGCCGATCCCCGCCTCGGCCTGTGACATGCACATGAAGGCGGCGCCGCGGGCGACGTGGGCGCCCGGCCGCGGGTCACTCCAGGGCGAGCAGTGCAGTTCGTGTTCCACCGCCGTCCCCAGCAGCTCGTGCCAGGCGGGGTGGAACTCCACCTCGTCGACCCGGTTGCCGTAGCGGTCGTGCGTCTTCAGCTTCGGCCCGTTGTCGTTGGCCAGCCGGCCCAGCTCCTGCGCCTCGGCCGAGCCGGCGAACTCGCCGACCGCGCCGATCCGCCCGACCGCCCACTCGGCCCCCTCCCGCTCGACCGCCTCGACCAGCACGCGGTCGGTCTCGAAGACGTTGTAGTCGCTCAGCGGCGGCGGCTGGTTGGCGACCGTGTGGTTGCCGAACGTGTGGCGCTCCCTGGTGGCCATCGGGTACTCATGATGCCGGCTCGGCAGCCAGTAACGCGGCGAGACCCGCAGCCCTATAGCATCGCCGCTCGATGCCGAAGATCAAGGTTGTGAACCCTGTCGTCGAGCTCGACGGCGATGAGATGACCCGGATCATCTGGTCGTTCATCAAAGAGCAGCTCATCCTTCCCTACCTCGACGTCGACCTCAAATACTTCGACCTCGGGATCGAGGCCCGCGACGCGACCGACGACCAGATCACGGTCGACGCCGCCAACGCGATCAAGGAGTACGGCGTCGGCGTCAAGTGCGCGACGATCACCCCGGACGAGGCGCGGGTCGAGGAGTTCGGCCTGAAGGAGATGTACCGCTCGCCGAACGGGACGATCCGCAACATCCTCGGCGGCGTCATCTTCCGCGAGCCGATCGTGATCTCCAACGTGCCGCGCCTGGTGCCGGGCTGGACCAAACCGATCGTGATCGGCCGTCACGCCTTCGCCGACCAGTACCGCGCCACCGACCTGGTGGTGCCGGGTGAGGGCTCGCTGACCATGACCTTCACCCCCAAGGACGGCTCCGCGCCGATCGAGCTCGACGTCTACGACTTCCCCGCCGGCGGGGTGGCGATGTCGATGTACAACCTCGACGACTCGATCCGGGACTTCGCCCGCGCCTCGATGCGCTACGGGCTGAACCGCGGCTATCCGGTCTACCTCTCGACCAAGAACACGATCATGAAGCGCTACGACGGTCGCTTCAAAGACATCTTCGCCGAGGTCTACGAGACCGAGTTCAAGGCCGACTTCGAGGCCGCCGGGATCTTCTACGAACACCGGCTGATCGACGACATGGTCGCCGCCGCGCTGAAGTGGGAGGGCGGTTACGTGTGGGCCTGCAAAAACTACGACGGTGACGTCCAGTCGGACACCGTCGCCCAGGGTTACGGCTCGCTCGGCCTGATGACCAGCGTGCTGATGACCGCCGACGGCAAGACGGTCGAGGCGGAGGCCGCGCACGGCACCGTCACCCGTCACTACCGTCAGCACCAGCAGGGCAACCCGACCTCCACCAACCCGGTCGCCTCGATCTTCGCCTGGACCCGCGGCCTCGACGCCCGCGGCCGCATGGACGACACGCCCGCGGTCAGCGAGTTCGCCCGGACGCTCGAGCGCGTCTGCGTCGAGACGGTCGAGGAAGGCAAGATGACCAAAGACCTGGCGCTGCTCGTCGGCGGCGATCAGGCCTACCAGACCACGCAGGAGTTCCTGGCGTCGATCGACGACAACCTGCAGAAGGCGATGGCCGCGTAGCCGTCGCCCCAATCCGATCCCGAGGAGACAATCTAGTGAGCACCCCCGTGAAGGTCACCGTTACGGGCGCCGCCGGGCAGATCGGCTACGCCCTGCTGTTCCGGATCGCCAGCGGTCAGATGCTGGGCCCCGACACCCCGGTCGAGCTGAGCCTGCTGGAGATCCCGCAGGCGCTGAAAGCCGCCGAGGGCACCGCGATGGAGCTCGACGACTGCGCCTTCCCGCTGCTTTCCCGCGTCGACATCACCGATGACCCGAAGAAGGCCTTCGAGGGCACCAACGTGGCACTGCTCGTCGGCGCCCGGCCGCGCGGCCCGGGCATGGAGCGCGCCGACCTGCTGGAGGCCAACGGCGGCATCTTCAAGCCGCAGGGCGAAGCGATCAACGCCGGCGCCGCCGACGACATCAAGGTGCTGGTGGTCGGCAACCCGGCCAACACCAACTGCCTGATCGCGATGTCGAACGCGCCCGACGTCCCGCGCGAGCGCTTCACCGCGATGATGCGCCTCGACCACAACCGGGCCAAGATCCAGCTCGCCAACAAGCTCGGCAAGCCGGTCACCGCGGTCACCAACATGACCGTCTGGGGCAACCACTCGACCACCCAGTACCCCGACCTGATCAACGCCAAGGTCGACGGCGAGAGCGCCTGGCCCCAGGTCGACGACGAGGCCTTCATCACCGAGGAGTACATCCCGCGGGTGGCGAAACGCGGCGCCGAGGTCATCGACGCGCGCGGCAGCTCCAGTGCCGCCTCGGCCGCCAACGCGGCGATCGACCACGTCCATGACTGGGTGCTCGGCACGCCGGAGGGAGATTGGGTCTCGATGGGTGTGCCGGCCGACGGCTCCTACGGGATCGGCGACGGGATCATCTGCGGCCACCCCTGCCAGTGCAGCGGCGGCGAGTACTCGATCGTCCAGGGCCTCGAGGTCCCGGACTTCTCGCGCGAGCGGATCGAGAAGAGCGTCTTCGAGCTCCAGGAGGAGCGCGACGCGGTCTCGAACCTCGGCCTGATCTAGGCCGAGGTCACGCGTTCGCAGTTAACCGCGCCTGCCGCGGATAACTGCGAACGCGCCGGGCGGGGTCAGCCCGCGGGGTAGTACTGCCGGCCGTCCTTTTTGACCCGGCCCTCTTTCTCCAGGTCACCGAGCACCCGGTACAGGTAGTTCGGTTTGATCTTCATCGTCTTGGCGACGTCGGAGGCGCTGATCCCGGGCTGCGAGGCGATCAGCTCGACGGCCTGGTCGGCGCGGGTCCCACCGCGGCGGCGGCGACGTTTTTTCCGCGCGCCGGCGGAGGCTTTGGGAGCGCTGGTGGAGGCGCTGCCGCGCGGCCGGCCGGGCCGTTTCGCTTTCCCGCCGAGCTCGGCGAGCGCTCGCTCGAGTCGCTGGCGCTCCTCGTGAAGATCGGCAAGGCGTCGCTCGAGAAGCTCGCGAGCCTCGTCAAGGACGTTCGTCGTGCTTGGCATCTAGTTCCTTTCCATCCACATGCCGCAGGGGGTTTAACACTGCTGTGAAACGAGTCTGGCATACAAACCTTCACACTGTTTAACCCAATACGCCAATGCAATAAACCAATTGGCGAGGTCGGCCTGGGCGATTTGCGCAAGTCGCCAAACGGTGACGTTCGAGTACCGAACGGTTGTCGCTAACGCGTGAGTTCGGCTTGGCGCTCGGGTGAGATGCGGACCACTTTCCGCGCCAGGCCGACCTTCTCCATGCCGGTGATGATCAGGGCGGAGGGATCGATCTCCCATTTCTTCAGCCCGTGCACCGCGGAGCGGGGGAAGGCGTGGTGGTTGTGGTGCCAGGACTCGCCGAGGGAGGGGATCGCGAGCCAGAAGACGTTGGTGGACTGGTCATCGGTGTCGAAGCGGCGTTTGCCGAGGAAGTGACACACCGAGTTGACGCTCCAGGTGATGTGGTGGACGAAGAACACCCGCACCAGGCCGCCCCAGAGGAAGCCCGCGAGCGCCCCCACCCAGGTGCCGGTGATCGCGAACCCGAGCGCCGCCGGGATCAGCAGGCTGAGCACGATCAGGGCGACGAAGTGACGGGAGATGAAGCGCATGCCGTCGTCCTCGTAGAGGTCCTTCGCGTACTTCTTCCAGTCGGCGCGGCCCTGTGTCTCCATCAGCCAGCCGGTGTGGGCGTGCCAGAAGCCGCGCAGCCCCTCACCGTGGCCGACGTGGGGACTGTGTGGGTCGCCCTCCTTGTCGGTGTGGGCGTGGTGCTTGCGGTGGTCGGCGACCCAGGAGAGGACCGGGCCCTGCACCGCCATCGTGCCGAGCACGGCGAAGGTGTACTCGAGCGGCTTCGAGGTCTGGAACGAACGGTGGGTGAGCAGACGATGGAAACCGACCGTGATCCCGATCGCGGTGATCAGGTACATGAAGAAGGCGATCGCGAGGATGCCGGGGCTGACCAGGCTCGAGGGGAGGAGGGCGATGGCGACGATCGTGGCGATGAAGGGGATCACCACGCCGGCCAGGTTGGCCGCTTTCTCGAATCGGGTCATCTCGGGCATGGGAACCAAGTTACGCCTACCTGGGCGATATGTATTAGCGTCTGAACCAAGTTCAGCACTCGAAGACTTATCAGGCAGATGCCAAAAAAAGCCAACCTTGCCCTCGACGCCGACCCCTGGCGCGGCCTCTCGGTCGAAGTCGCCGACCTGATCGAAGGGGAAGTCGACCCGATCTCGACCGAGATCCTCGACTCGATCGCCCGCGAGGTGCCGGAGTACGCGCGCCCCTTGGAGGGGCGCTTCGGCCGCGGGATCCGGCGCGGGGTGGAGGAGGCGCTGGCCCAGTTCGTGGCGCTGATCCGCGACCCCGACGCCGGGCGCGAAGCGGGGCGCGAGGTCTACCTGGCGCTGGGGCGGGGGGAGCAGCGGGCGGGGCGGACGCTCGACTCGCTGCAGGCCGCCTACCGGATCGGCGCCCGGGTGGCCTGGCGCCGCTTCGCCGACGCCTGCCGGCGGGCGGGGGTCGGGGCCGAACCGCTGGCGCTCCTGGCGGAGGCCGTCTTCGCCTACATCGACGAGCTCGCCGCCGATTCGGTCGAGGGCTATGCCCAGGCCCAGGCCGAGGTCGAGGACCTGCGCCGCCGGCGCCGGCGCGAGCTGGTCGCGCTGCTGCTCGCCGACCCGCCCGCCGACGCGGCCGATCTGGCGGCGGCGGCCCGGGCCGCGAGGTGGGACGTGCCCGCCGGGCTGGCGGCGCTCGCCTGTCCCGAGGACGCGCTGGCGCGGGTCGCGCGCCGGCTGCCGCCGGAGGCGCTGGCGACGGCGGTCGACGGCGAGGGCTGCGTGCTGCTGCCGGACCCAGAGGGTCCGGGACGAGGCGAGGCGCTGGCCCGCGCCGCCGCCGAGGGCACCGTCGTGCTGGGACCGACCGTCGCCCCGACCGGCGTCGCCGAATCCTGGGCCCTGGCGGTCGCTCTGATGCGCGCGGCGACGGCGGGCGCGCTGGTGGCGAGCGATGGCGGCCAGGCGGTTACCGCCGGCGGTGGTCGCGACGGCGCCGCGGCCCGGTCTCGTCGTGGCAAAGCCGGCCGCTCGGCAAAAGCCGCCGCCCCGCTCCGCGTCGACGACCACCTCGCCTCGCTCCTGCTCTTCGAATCGCGTGACCTCGCCTCGCGTATCGCCGACCGCCGGCTCGCCGCCTTCGCCGAGCTGACGCCGAAGGCCCGCGCCCGGATGCGGGAGACGGCGCTCGCCCACCTGCGCCACGACGGCAACGCGGTGGCGATGGCGGCGGCGATGCACGTCCACCCGCAGACCGCGCGCTACCGCATCGCCCGCCTGCGCGAGCTGCTCGGCGACCAGCTCGACGATCCCGACGCGCGCTTCGAGTTGCAGCTGGCGCTGCGCGCCGAGGCGCTCGGCGCGGGGGCGTAGGCGGGGTCTATCTCACCGGGGGGCGGGCACGCCGGCTGGCGCCCGGGGCTGGCGCCCGGAGGTGAAAGGGACGCGGCCTTCTCGGTGGCGGCCCGGGCAGGCTGTGGCCGCCACCGAGAAGGCCGGGGATGTGGGGAGAGGCGAGGGTCCGGGCGTGCCCCGGCGCAGAGATGCGCGTGTCCGGGCACGAAGGCGCGTGATCGGTCACGAACTCCTCAGATCCGTGGCGGAGGGCGGGGGAAGTCCACGCTTCCTCCCGTCCTCCTCATGCCTCCCCCTGGTGAGTTCGCAGTTCTGCTCGCATGGCGAGCGAAAGTGCGAACTCACCCGGGGGAGGCCCCGATCCCGTCACGGGAGGCATGAGAGACGCATGGGGAAGGGTCACGTCCCCGGCATCTCTCATACGTCCTTGTGGACTTCCCTGCGGAAGCCTCACGTCCCGGGCGTCTCGTGGCGGCCACAGCCTGCCCGGGCCGCCGCGAGACGCCCGGGACCCATCTCGGACGGGCGCGGCGGCCCCGAACCCCGCGACCGAACACGCCGCCGCCCCGAACTCCCGGCCGCGGAATCGACCGTTAGGCCAGCTGGCCGGCGAGGCCGAGGCGGACCGCGCCGGCCGCCTCGAGCACCGCGCCCAGCGCGGTCGGGTTGACCGCGGTCTGGTTGACGAAGGTGTGGATCAGTCCCGGGTGCCGGCGCAGCGCCACCCGCACCCCGCACTCGCGCATCATCAGGGCGTAGGCCTCGCCCTCGTCGCGCAGCGGATCGAAGCCGGCGGTGGTGACGTAGGCGGTCGGCAGCCCGCGCAGGTCTGGGCATTTGAGCACCGAGATGCGCTGGTCCGACGCGTCCACTCCCGGCGGCAGATAGGCCGCCTCGAACTTCTCCATGTCGGCCTTGGTGAGGATGAAGCCGTCGGAGAAGAGCTTGCGCGAGCGGGTGTCCTCGGCCGAGTCGGTGACCGGATAGATCAGCAACTGCATCGCCGGCATCGCGCCGCCGCCGTCGCGGGCCATGTGGCTGACGACCGTCGCCATGTTGCCGCCGGCCGAGTCGCCGCCGACGCCGATCCGCCTCGGGTCCGCCCCGAGCGAGTCGGTGTTCGCCACCGTCCACTCGAAGGCGGCGAAGGCGTCTTCGATCGCCGCCGGGAAGGGATGCTCCGGCGCCAGCCGGTAACCGACCGAGAGCACCCGGCAGCCGGCCGCCGAGGCGAAGAGCCGGCAGACCCCGTCGTAGACGTCGAGGTCGCCGATCACCCAGCCACCGCCGTGGTAGTAGACCAGCAGCGGAGCCGGGTCCTCGGTCGCCGGCAGCGGCGGCACGTAGAGGCGCGAGGGCAGCGGGCCGGCGGGCCCGGGGACGTCGATGGCGCGCACCTCGGCCATCTGGATCGGCGGCCGGCGCGCCGAGACCTGCGCCTCGTACCGCGCCTGGACGCGGGCTTCCTCGACGTTCTTGCCGGCGAAGAAGCCGTTCGAGCCGGAGAGGCGGGCCAGGGTCAGCAGCGCGTGGGTCTCGGAGGAGAGCGTCTGGCCGTCGATCGTCGGCGGCGTGCCGAAAAGCATGCGGCTCGTCCGCGGTGAGAGGCCGCAGGCCCATTTGAGGATGTGGTGCTCGAGTGGCACCGGCAGGCGCGGCAGCTCTTTGGCCATCGCCCCGAAACCTATTCGACGTGACACGGAATTGTGCGATGAACGTCACACCTGTCACGCGATCCGCGGGCGTATGGTCGACATATGTCCGCGCAAACCGGGCTTCCGCCGCGGCCGCGCATGCCGCGCCCGCTGCAGACCGCGATCTGGTCGCGGCAGGCGCAATGGATGCTGATCCAGAGCCGCCGCCGTCTCGGGCCGATGTTCACGCTCGAAATCGCCTACGAAGGCAAGTGGGTGGTGATCTCCGATCCGGAGCTGATCAAGCAGGTCTTCACCGGCGACCCGAAGGTCTTCCACGCGGGCGAGGGCAACGACATCCTGCGGCCGCTGCTCGGCGTCAACTCGCTGCTGACCCTCGACGAGGCTGCGCACATGAGCCAGCGCAAGCTGCTGTTGCCGCCTTTCCACGGCAGGCGGATGGCGGGCTACGAGGCGACGATGCGGGAGATCGCCGCGCGCGAGATCGAGAGCTGGCCGACCGGGGTGCCCTACCGGTTGCGGCCGCGGATGCAGGCGCTGACGCTGGAGATCATCCTCGAGACCGTCTTCGGGATCCGCGGCGGGGCGCGCCTGGGCGAGCTGCGCGACGCGCTGCGCGAGTTCCTCGACCTGACCACGAGCCCGCGGATGCTGGTGCCGATGCTGGCGATCGGCCCCGACCGGATCGGCTCCTACCCGCCCTTCGCCCGGCGGATCGAGCGGGTGCGGACGCTGATCAACGCCGAGACCCACGAGCGGCGCGCGGCCGCCGACCTGGAGGAGCGCGACGACATCCTCTCGCTGCTGGTCGCCGCCCGGCACGAGGACGGGTCGCCGATGACGGGCGACGAGATCCACGACGAGCTTCTGACCCTGCTCGTCGCCGGCCACGAGACGACGGCGACGGCGCTCTCCTGGGCGGTCGAGCGGCTGGTCCGCCATCCGGCCAGGCTGGAGCGGCTGCGGGCCGAGGTCGAGGCCGGCGAGGACGCCTACCTGACCGCGACGATCCAGGAGACGCTGCGACTGCGGCCGGTCATCTCGATCGTCCTCCGCCGCCTCACCGCCGCCGTCGAGCTGGGCGGCTACCAGCTGCCCGCCGGCGTCTCGGTGGTGCCGAGCATCCACCTCGTCCACCGCGACCCGACGATCTACCCGGAGCCCGATGCCTTCCGGCCCGAGCGCTTCCTCGAGACATCGCCGGGGACCTACACCTGGATCCCCTTCGGCGGCGGCGTACGCCGTTGCATCGGGGCCGCCTTCGCCCAGCAGGAGATGGCGATCGTGCTGCGCGAGCTGGTCGGGCGGCGCACGGTGAGGCCCGCCGATCCGACCTCCGAGCGCAACTTCCGCCGCGCGATCACCGAGACCCCGCGCCGCAACGCCGAGGTCGTCCTCGCCTAGCTTGCGGCGGCGGCCACCCGGGTAGTCTGCGGGCCATGCCCGAGAGCGATCACCACCGCACCCCGACCGTCTCCGAAGCCGTCCGCGACGCCGCCGCGATCGTCGATCCCGGCGATGGCGACGACGCGATCATGGCGCTGTACGAGATCTACGAGGACGACGACCGGCCGGTGACGGCGGTCGAGGACCTCGCCGGGACGCTGGTCGCGACCGCCGAAGGGATCGACCCGGAAGGCGACGACGGCGCCGTCCTCGCCTGCGCCGCCGCGGCCGCCTGGATCGGCATGCACCCGCGCGACCGCAACGAGGATCACGAGGCCGACCACGTCCTGCGCGAGGGCGTGCGGATGGCCTTCGGCAAGGAGGTCCCGCGTCAGTTGGCCGACTACCTGGCCGGTCGCGGGATCGGCGCCTAGCGCCGCTCAGGACTTTGGCTCGTAGGCCTGCGGCCGGCCGAGCTTCAGCACGCTCTTCCTGCCTTCGGCTTCCACCACGAGGTGCACCGAGCCGCCGCCGCGGACCCGGATGCCGCCCGGCCAGATCGTCCGTGGGCGGTCTTCGCAGGGGCGGAATTCGACCTCCTCGAAGCCGTTCGAGTCGGCGAAGGAGATCGTCTTCGAGCCTGAGCGGCCGTAGTAGAGGAAGACCCTTTCGCGCAGCGCCTCGGGCACCTTGACGGTCACCGCTTCGTGGCCTTCGACCAGCAGCGGACTCTTCGCCACCAGGTCACCGTTCTTCATCGCCGACATCCGCCGCAGTGGCCGGCGGCTCAGACCGACCGGCCCCGCGGCGCTCGATTCGCGGCGCCAGCCTGCGCTGCCGTGGCCGACGAAGACGTTGTCGCAGCTGGCCACGTTCTTGTCCGCGGATGCCCCCGAGGCCGGCTCGAGGGCCAGGACGACGACGGCGGCGATGACGAGTCCCGTCAGCGCCGCCGTCCTCAAGAGCTTCATATGCCGAGCTTAGTACCCGGCTTTAAGCCTTTCTTCATCCGCGCCCGCACCCTGCGGGCTCCGGCTCATCCGCAGCCGGTGTTGTTCCCGCAGCTGCTGCAGGTGTAGCAACTGCCGGTCCGCTGCATCATGCCGCCGCACTGGTCGCAGGCCGGGCCGAGCTCCATCCCCTTCATCCGCGCCGGGCGGACCGGGGGAGTTTCGGTGAACGCCGCCGCCGCGGGCTTGGCGCCGCCACCCCCGTTGCCGGCGTTGGTCGGGCCCGCGGTGTCGGAGCCGAGCGCCAGCTGCGCCGCGTCGGCTTCCTGGCGCGCCTTCACGTCGGCGGTCTGGATGCCGAGGTCTTCGAGCACTTCGACGTCGTCGATGAAGCGACTGGCGACCCAGCGCATGATGTAGTCCGGCATCGATTTGGCGAACGGGATCTCCGGGTTCTGGGTGATCCCCTCCGGCTCGAAGCGCATGTAGCTGAACTTCTCGACGAAGGTGTCGAGCGGCACCCCGTACTGGAGGCCGATCGAGATCGCCGTCGCGAAGGCGTTCAGCATGCCGCGCAACGTCGAACCCTCCTTGCCGATGTCGGTGAGGAAGATCTCGCCGACCGAGCCGTCCTCGTACTTGCCGGCGGTGATGTAGCCCTCGTGGCCGCCGATCGAGAACTTGTGGGTGATCGATTCGCGCTCGCGCGGCATCTTGCGCCGTTCGGGCCGCGGCGTCTCCACCGGGGCCTCCGCCTCGGCCTCCTTGTCCTTCTGCGCGTCGGTGCGCAGCGCCTGCGCCGTCTTCGAGCCGTCGCGGTAGATCGCCAGCGCCTTCAGGCCGCCTTCCCAACCGCGGGTGTAGGCGTCGGCGATGTCGGCGACCGTCGCCGACTCCGGCAGGTTGACCGTCTTCGAGATCGCCCCGGAGAGGAACGGCTGGGTCGCGGCCATCATGTCGATGTGGCCGGTGTAGGAGATCGCCCGCTCGCCGACCGCCACGTCGAACACCGGCAGGTGCTCGTCCTTCAGACCCGGCGCGCCGACGATCGTGTTCTTCTCCGAGATGTAGGCGTCGATCTGGTCGATCTCGTTCTGCGAGTAGCCGAGCGTCTGCAGCGCCAGCGGCACCGAGCGGTTGACGATCGTCATCGAGCCGCCGCCGACCAGCTCCTTGAACTTGACCAGCGAGAAGTCGGGCTCGATCCCGGTCGTGTCGCAGTCCATCAGGAAGCTGATCGTCCCGGTCGGCGCGAACACCGTCGCCTGCGCGTTGCGGTAGCCGTGCTCCTCGCCGAGCGCGACGGCTTCGTCCCAGGAGCGGCGGGCCGCCTCGAGCAGGTCGCCCTTGATGCCCTCGCCGGAGACCTCGTAGGAGGCGTCGCGGTGCATCCGCATGACGCCGTTGTGGGCCTCGCGGTTCTTCGCGTACTCGTCGTACGGGCCGGTCGCCGCCTCGGCGATCAGCGCCGACTGGCGGTAGGCGCGGCCGGTCATCAGCGCCGTGATCGCGGCGGCGACGTTGCGGCCCTCGTCGGAGTCGTAGGGCATGCCGTCGGCCATCAGCAGGGCGCCGAGGTTGGCGAAGCCGAGGCCGAGCTGACGGAAGGCGCGGGCGTTGTCGCCGATCTCCTCGGTCGGGTAGCTCGACGGGCCGACGATGATCTCCTGCGCGAGGAAGACGATGTCGACCGCGTGCTCGAAGTCGTCGACGTCGAAGCTGCCGTCGGAGAGGCGGAATTTCATCAGGTTGAGCGAGGCCAGGTTGCAGGCCGAGTTGTCGACGTGCATGTACTCGCTGCAGGGATTCGAGGCGTTGATCCGGCCTGACTCGGGGCAGGTGTGCCAGCGGTTGATCGTGGTGTCGTACTGGATGCCCGGATCGGCGCAGCGCCAGGCGGCGTCGGCGATCTGGTTCATCAGGTCGCGGGCGCTCAGCGTCTTCGTCACCGAGCCGTCGGTGCGCGCGGTCAGGTTCCAGTCCTCGCCTGCCGCCAGCGCCTCCATGAACTCGTCGGTCACGCGCACCGAGTTGTTGGCGTTCTGGTACTGGATCGAGGTGAAGCCCTCACCGTCGATCGACATGTCGAAGCCGGCGTCGCGCAGCGCGGCCGCCTTCTCCTCCTCTTTGGCCTTGCACCAGATGAAGTGCTCGATGTCCGGGTGGTCGACGTCGAGGACGACCATCTTCGCCGCCCGCCGCGTCTTGCCGCCGGACTTGATCGTGCCCGCCCAGGCATCGGCGCCGCGCATGAAGCTGACCGGGCCGGAGGCGAGGCCGCCCTTCGAGAGGTGCTCGACCGAGCCGCGGATGTTGGAGAGGTTGATGCCCGACCCGGAGCCGCCGCGGAAGATCATCCCCTCTTTGGTGTTCCAGTCGAGGATCGACTCCATCGTGTCGTCGACGCTGAGGATGAAGCAGGCGGAGCACTGCGGCTGCTCCTCGAAACCGACGTTGAACCAGACCGGCGAGTTGAAGGCCGCCTTCTGGTTGAGCAGGATCGCGGTCAGCTCCATCTCGAACGCCTCGGCGTCCTCCTCGGAGGCGAAGTAGCCGCCTGCGCGGCCCCAACCCGCGATCGTCCCGGCGACGCGCCCGATCATCTGTTTCACCGAGCCCTCGCGCTCGGGGCTGCCGAGCCGGCCGCGGAAGTACTTCTGGGCGACGATGTTGGTCGCGTTCTGGGACCAGGACCTGGGGAACTCGACGCCGCGCTGCTCGAACGCGGGCTTGGCCGGATCGCCGATCAGGGCGTCGCGGATCTCCCACTCGATCTGGTCGAAAGGATGCACGCCGGGCGTCGAGAAACGACGCTCCACGGAGAGGCCCCGCAGACCGTTTTTGGGACTGGTAGTGGCGGTCTTGGACATCTGAACTGCTCCTCTCGCAGGCGTCTTTTAGGGGTTGATGAGGTTCCTCCCCGCGTCGGACGGAACCGGTGATTCTGGACCCCTCCGGGCACCTTTTTCTCAACACATATTGTGACAACCTCGCAATTCGGGCGGAACTTAAGGAGGGTGGATACCCTCCGTCCATGGTCGACGACTTCCGCCGCGGCGCCGAATCGATGGGCGAGCGCGCCCGCGACGCCCGCGAGGCGGTCAACGAGCGCGCGAGGGACGCCCGCGAGGCGATGAACGAGCGCGCCGTGGCCGCCCGCGACGCCGCCACCGGGCGTGCCCGCGAGGCCCGCGTCGCCGTCAACGAGGCCGCCCGCGACGCCCGCGACGCCGCCACCGAGCGCGCCGTCGCCGCCAAAGAGGCGACGGCGGAGGCGATCGCCGCGGTCAAACCGAAACTGCGCGGCGTCTCCCACGAGTGGGCCTTCTTCGTCTCGCTGGTCTTCGGCGCCGCCCTGATCTTCTTCGCCAGCACGCCGAAGGCGACCCTCGCGGTGGCGATCTACGCGATCAGCCTCTCCGCCCTGCTCGGCACCAGCGCCCTCTACCACCGGGTCAACTGGAAGCGGCCGAACGTGCGCACCTGGATGCGCCGGCTCGATCACTCGATGATCTTCTTCCTCATCGCCGGCACCTACACGCCCTTCGCCCTGCTGGTCATGCACGGCACCATCGCCACCGCGATCCTGGTCGCCGTCTGGGCCGGCGCGATCGTCGGCGCGATCGTCGAGATGGTCTGGATCGGCCACCCGAAGTGGGTCTCGGCGGCCGTCTACCTGACGATCGGCTGGGTCGCCGTCGCCGCCTTCCCCGATCTCTGGCACGCCCTCGGCCCGAGCGGCGCCCTGCTGCTGGTCACCGGCGGCCTCCTCTACACCGCGGGCGCCGTCGTCTACGCGGTCCAGCGCCCCAACCCGAGCCCGGCGATCTTCGGCTACCACGAGGTCTTCCACGCCTTCGTCATCGCCGCCGCCTTGGTCCACTTCTCGGTGATCGCCTTCTGGGCGCTCCCGCACGCCTGAGCGCGCGTTTAGCGCAGCGGAATCGGGTAGGGACGGTCCCATGTCAGGGAGAGCGAGACGTATCCGTGTCCTGTCCATCGCGCTGATCGCCGCCGCGGCGATGTCGCTGGCGGCGCCCGCCCTCGCGGCCGCCGACTGGGGGGCGATCGCGGTCAGCCCGCGAACCGGAAAGGTCGGCGTCTCCTATGACTACCCGACCGCCCACCGGGCGAAGAAGCGGGCCCTGCACGAGTGCCACCAGCTCGGCTGCCAGCTCGCCGTCTGGGTCTTCGACGGCTACGCGGCGCTGGTGCTGAAGCGCAACGGCGTCTTCGTCGCCGGCGTCGGACGGACCCGCAACCTCGCCTTCGCCAAGGCGCGCGACCGCGCCCACGAACCGACCGCGAAGCGCTACGCCTGGGTCTACAGCGGCTAGGCGCTCCGGGCGCGCCCGGGGGGTTGGACGCGCCCGGAGCGCCTCAGGCCGCTGCGCGGTCGTCCCGACCGGCGCCAGGGACCGCGTTTCAGGCCGATGCCGCCGCGGTGCGCGCTTCGGCGGCCTCCTCGGCGGAGGCGACCAGCTCGCGGAGGAGCTCCTCGAGGGCACCCGACTGCTCCGGGCTCAGCTTCAGCTCGCCGTCTTCGTAGGCGTCCTGGGCGCGGGGGAAGGGGAATTCGCGCTCCAGCACGCGGCCGCCGAGGGCACCGAGCGCTTTGCGCGTCTCGGCCTGCGCCCAGACTGCGCCGAACATCCCGGTCGAGGCACCGAGGACCGCCGCCGGCGTGCCCATCAGGGCGCTCTCGCCGGCCGGCCGCGAGGCCCAGTCGAGCGCGTTCTTCAGCGCGCCCGGGATCGAGCTGTTGTACTCGGGGGTGGCGACGAGGACCGCGTCGGCCGCACGCATCGCGTCGCGCAGCGCCGCCACCGCGTCGGGAGCCTCGCCCGCCTCCTCGATGTCGGAGTCGTAGGGCGGGATCTCCGCCAGCCGCCCGAAGAGCTCGAACTCCACCCCGTCGGGCAGCCGCTCGGCGGCTGCCCGCAGCAGGGCGGCGTTGAAGGAGTCCCGGCGCAGGCTTCCGGATATGCCCAGGACCCTCATGACTAGGCCTCCTGGGCGACGAGCTCGAGGTCGACGTTGATCGCGACCTCCCACTCGAGGACCTGGCCGCCGCTCGGCAGGTCGGCGTTGAACTTGATGCCGAAGTCGCGCCGGTCGACCGCCGCGGCGAGGGAGAGGATCACGCGCGGGTTGCCGCCGAGGTCGGCAGGGAGCTCGCCGAAGCGGCCGGTCGCCTCGACCTCACGGACGTTGCCCTTGATCTCCAGCTCACCGGCGAGGCGGACGCTGCCGTCGTCGGCGATGTCGAGCCGGCTGGAGCTGAACTTCAACTTCGGGAAGCGCTCGGCGTCGAAGAAGTCGGGGGTCATCAGGTGACCCTTCAGCTGCGCCTCGTCGATGTCGATCGACTGCACGTCGACGCTGCCGACGAGCTGCGCCGCCTCGCCGCCCGTCAGCGTCGCCTCGTAGGTCTCGAAGCCGCTGCGGAAGGTGGCGACGTTGTTGTGGGTGATCGCGAAGGAGATCGAGGAGTGGACCGGGTCGACGGTCCAGGTGCCCGCCGGGACCTGCTTGTTGACGGTGTCGGTGCTCATTTCTTTCGTTGCTCTCTGAAGTCGTTTCTCAACAAATAGTTGACGCAGAAATGACCATAGCAGATTTATTTGTATAGGCAACTATTGCCCTGACAAGTACCATCTGTCATTATTGGTCTATGTCCGATGCACCCACTCTCACTCGCGATCCGCTCGGCACCTGCTCGCCCCACCACCAGGCCTGGCGCTCGCTGGCGCAGACGCACGCCGCGGTCAGCGGCCGGCTGCAGGAGGCGCTTGCCGCCGCCGAGCTGCCGCCGCTCGCCTGGTTCGAGATGCTCGCCGCGATCGCCGCGACGGAAGGGCAGCGGATGCGGATGGGGGACCTGGCCGAGGCGCTGGTGATCACCCGCGGCGGCCTCACCAAGCTGGTCGACCGCCTGGTCAAGGCGGGCCTGATCGAGCGGACCTTCTGCGAGACGGACCGCCGCGTCAGCTACGCGACGTTGCTCCCGGCCGGCGCCGATCTGCTCGAAGAAATGGTCCCGGTCGTCTCCGCCGAGCTCGAGATGACCTTCGCCGCGCGCCTCTCCGAGCGCCAGGCCGAGGATCTGCGGACGACGCTCGACTCGGTCCGCGGCACCGCCTGCAGCGGCGGCTAGGACCGCGTTCGCAGTTGACCGCGCCTGGCGCGGTGAAGTGCGAACTCAGGCGGCGAGGGTCGACGCGGCGTGCTCTTTGGCGGCGTCGATGATCGCCAGCACGTCGGCCTCGCGGCCTTCGCGCAACAGCTCGATCGGGTCGGGATCGCCGTTGACGATGCCCTCGAAGAACTCTTTGCGGTCGTCGTAGGTCGGCAGCGTGCCCTTGGCCCAGCCGCGGACGTCGTTCAGCATCACCGCCAGGCGTGCGTAGTCCTCGCCGAAAAGGTCGGAGATCTCGCGCTTCATCCGCTTCGCCAGGGCGGGCGAGGCGCCCGCGGTGGAGATCGCGATCGCCAGCGGGCCGGTGCGCACGATCGCCGGGAGGATGAAGTTGCAGAGCGGCGGCACGTCGACGACGTTGGCCAGCATCGCCCGCTTCTCGGCGTCGTAGTAGACGCCGATGTTGACCTCGGAGTCGTCGGTCGCGGCGATCACCATGAAGGCGCCCTCGAGGTCCTCGGGGCCGGCGTACTCGCGGCGGTCCCACTCGATCGAGCCCTCTTCGGCGAGCGCCTGCAGCTCCGGGTGCGCGTCCGGCGCGAGCAGGCTGACGGAGCCGCCGCAGGCGAGCAGGCCCTCGACCTTCTCCAGGCCGATGTCGCCGCCGCCGACGACCAGGCACTTGCGGCCGGTCAGTTTCAGGCAGGCGATGTAGAACGGCGTCTCCAGCATGTCCCGCACGCAGGACTGATCGCAGATCCCCTTACGGAACTGGCAGACGCACTCCTTACCGGCGTAAGCCTGGGCTGGCATCGCCTGACAGGTTAGTGATGTGGGTTCGGCGGCAGCTGAACGGCCGGGTGCCTAGACCGCGGCGAGGGTAAGCTCGAGGCCCCGCTCGAGCGGCGTCCCCGGCGCCCAGTCGAGCTCGCGTTCGGCCAGCGAGGCGTCGAGCGAGATCCGTTGCACCTCGCCCGCCCGCGGGGGCGCGAACTCGGGCTCGAAGTCCTCGCGCCCGGCCAGCCTGGAGAGGATCGCGACGATGTCGAGCACGCTTGCCTCGCGGCCGGTGCCGACGTTGACCGCGCCGCCCAGTCGCGTCGCGCCCGCGGCCAGCGCCGCCGCGACCACGTCGCCCACATATATGTAGTCGCGGGTCTGGGTGCCGTCGCCGTAGACGGTCGGTACGCCGCCCCTCTCCAGCAGCCCGCAGAAGATCGCCACCACGCCCGCCTCGCCGAGCGGGTCCTGGCGCGGGCCGTAGACGTTGCCCAGCCGCAGCGACATCCCCGAGAGGCCGTGCAGCCGTTCGTAGAGGCCGACGTAGCCCTCCGCCGCCCACTTCGACTGGCCGTAGCCGGAGAGCGGCGCGATCGGCGTCGACTCCGGCAGCGGCAGCTGCTTGTCGGCCCCCTCGCCGTAGAGGGCGCCGCCGGTGGAGATGAAGATCACCCGGTCGACCCCGTTCGCCCGCGCCGCCTCCAGCACGTTGGCGGTGCCGCCGACGTTGACCGCGGCGTCGAAGGCCGGCTCGGCGACCGACCTGCGGACGTCGATCTGGGCGGCCAGGTGGAAGACCAGCTCGGGGCGGGCCTCGGCGAAGACGGCGGCGACCGCGGCGCCGTCGCGGATGTCCACCTCGGCCAGCCGGGCGCCGCCGGCGAGCGCTCCCTCGAGGTTCATAAGACGCCCGGTGGAGAGGTCGTCGAGCACCGTCACCTCGTCCCCGCGGGCGAGGAGGGCATCTACGAGATTGGAGCCGATGAACCCCGCTCCGCCGGTGACCAAGCTTCTCATCAGGCTGCCGATCCTAAGCGGATCGGCCGGCGACAAGCAGGGAGTAAACGGAGAGGACGCCGATAAGACGGCCGCGCGGCCCTGCTACCCTCGCCGCCCGATGAGGCTCATAGTCACCGAGAAGAACAGCAGCGCGAAAAAAATCGCCGAGGTTCTGGGCGCGGCCAGTGGCGGCCCGAAAGCGGACAAAACGTACAAAGTCCCCTTCTACACCTGGACCGACGCCGAAGGGAACGAGGAAATGGCGATCGGCCTGAAGGGCCACGTCCTCGGCCCGGCGTTCCCCGAGGGCTACTCGAACTGGCAGAAGACGGACCTCCACGATCTGATCGACGCCGACCTGATCAAGGAGCCGACCGACAAAAACGTCGTCAAAGCGATCAAAAAAATGGCCAAAGGGGCCGACGAGCTGGTGATCGCGACCGACTTCGACCGCGAGGGCGAGCTGATCGGGCTCGAGGCCCTGGAGGAGATGCTCGACGCCAATCCGGCGCTCGGCAGCCGTGAGGACACCGCCAAGGGGACGTTGAAAATCCTCCGCGCCCGCTACTCGGCGACGACCAAAGAGGAACTCCTCCGCGCCTTCGACAACCTCGACTACCTGAGCTACCCGCTCGCCAACGCGGGCGCCGCCCGGCAGGACATCGACCTGCTCTGGGGCGCGACCCTGACCCGCGCGGTCTCGCTCTCGACCCGCCGCTTCGGCTCCAACTTCCTCTCCGTCGGCCGCGTCCAGAGCCCGACCCTGGGCCTGATCGTCGAGCGCGAGATGGAGCGCCGCGCCCACGTCGCGGTGCCGTTCTGGGAACTGTTCGCCAAGTTCGAGCATCCCGACGGCGTCTTCGAGACGCACCACACGGTCGACAAATTCTGGGAGAAAGCGGAAGCCGACAAGGCGCTCGCCGGAACGACCTCGCCGGGGATCGTCAAAGCGGTCACGGCGCGGAAAAACACCCGCAAACCGCCGAGCCCCTTCAACACCACCGCCTTCACCACCGACGCCTCCTCGCGGCTCGGGATCACCCCGGCGAGCGCGATGCGGATCGCCGAGGACCTCTACATGGACGGGTTCATCTCCTATCCGCGTACCGACAACACGGTCTACCCGAGCTCGCTGCCGGTGCGCGAGCTGATCCGCTCGCTGACCAACGTCAAAGAGTTCTCGGCCGCGTCCGGGCTCAACGACCTGGCCGAGCTGACCCCGACGCGGGGCAAAAAAGAGACGACCGACCACCCGCCGATCTACCCGACCCAGGCGATCCACCCGGGCGCCCTCGAGGGGCCGAAGAAACGGGTCTACGAACTGGTCGTGCGGCGCTTCCTCGCCACCTTCAGCCCGCCGATGATCACCGAGTCGACCCGCGCCGACATCGAGGCCGGCTCGGAGACCTACTTCGTCCGCGGCTCGGTCGTCGTCGACCCCGGCTACGCCGGCATCTACACCTACGCGCGCTCCGCCGACGAGGAGATCCCGGCGCTGCAGGAGGGCCAGACGCTGCAGCTGGCGGCGGTGCCCGAGTTCCGCGCCGAGGACGAGCCGGACGCCAACCCCTGGATCGTCGCCAAGGAGACGCAGCCGCCGTCGCGGATCTCACAGGGCAAACTGATCGAGCTGATGGAGGAGCGCGGCCTCGGCACCAAAGCGACCCGCGCCGACATCATCCAGAAGCTCTTCGATCGCGGCTACGTCTACGGCAACCCGCCGATCCCGACCGAGACCGGGATCGCCCTCTACGAGGCCTTCAAGCAGTACGTGCCGCGGATGGCGACGCCGGAGATGACCGCCGACATCGAGGCCGAGATGGACAGCATCGCGGCGGGCGAGATGACCAAATCGAAGGTCGTCGGTGACTCGCGCGAGCTGCTGCACAAGACCTGGTCGGAGATCGACGAGAAGAAAGAAGATCTCGCCAAAGTCGTCTGGAAAGGGATGGACGAGGACCGCATCCTCGGCCCCTGCAAGGTCTGCGAAGAAGCGGGGCGGACCAAGGAGGACGGCTCGCCGAACATGCTGCGGATCATCCGGGCGAAAAAATCGGGCAAACGGTTCGTCGGCTGCAGCGGCTGGAAGGCCGACGCGGAGCCCGACGATCCGAACTCGTGCGATCAGACCTTCCCGCTGCCCCAGCGCGGTGACATCTTCCGACTCGAGGAACGCTGCTCGATCTGCGACAAGACGCCGCGGCTGAAAGTCCAGCCGTTCCGCGGCCGTCCCTGGAACCTCTGCCTGAACGACGATTGCGAGTCGATGCAGGAGATGAAGAAACGGCGCGCCGAACGGGAAGCGGCGAAAGCGGCGAAAGAAGAGATGGACAAGCAGCCGCAGCCGAAAGGCGACGAGGACGCGGCACCGCCGAAACGGGCCAAGACCAAAGCGAAAGCCAAAGTTTCGAAAGCCGACACCGCCACGCGCGGGGTCAAACGCGCCAAAGCGGCCAGCAAAGGCTGAGGCGCGAGGTGTTCATCTCCCTCGAGGGAGTGGACGGCTCCGGCAAGAGCACCCAGGCGCGCCTGCTGGTCGAGGCGCTCGGCGAGGGGACGGTGGCGATCCGCGAGCCGGGCGGCACCGACGCCGCCGAGAAGATCCGCGACCTGCTCGCCGACCCGGCGACCGAGCTGGAGCCGCTGGCCGAGCTGATGCTGTTCCTGGCGGCGCGGGCCGACCTCACCGAGCGGGTGATCCGGCCGGCGCTGGAGGCGGGCCACGACGTCGTCTCCGACCGCTTCTCCGATTCCAGCGTCGCCTACCAGGGCGCCGCGCGCGGGCTCGGGGTGGGCGAGGTGATCGGCCTCTGCGACACCGCCACCGACGGCCTCTGGCCCGACCTGACGCTGCTGCTGAAGGTCGATCCGGAGACGGGGCTGGGGCGGGCGAAGAGCGAAGACCGCTTCGAGGCCGAGGGCCTCGACCTGCAGCGGACGGTCGCCCAGGCCTACGAGGAGATCGCGATGATCGCCTCCGACCGCGTCGTCGTGATCGACGCCGGCGGGACGGTCGAGGAGGTCCACGAGCGGATCGTCGCCGCCGTCGAGGCGCGCCGGTGAGTTCGCACTTTTGGCCGCATAGCGACCATTTCTGCGAACGTGGGGTGGGTCGTGGCTAGCGCGGCGCTGGAGGAGGCGACGGAGCACCAGGGACGGGCGCGGGTGGCGCTGAGCGCGGCGCTCGAGGCCGGGCCGTCGCACGCCTACCTCTTCCGAGGCCCGCGGGGCGCCGGGAAGCGGGCTGCGGCGCGCGCCTTCGCGGCGGAGATCGTCGCCACCGGGGCCGCCGATCCCGACGACGCCCGTCGTCGCGCGCTGCTCGACCCCTCGCCGCACCCGGACCTCGTCTGGCTCGCCCCGCGCGGCGCCCAGCACCTGGTCGACGAGGTGCGCGAGCGGGTGATCCGCGCCGCCGCCTACCGGCCCTTCGAAGGTGAGCACCGGGTCTTCGTCATCGACACGGCCGAGGCGATGCGCGACGAGTCGCAGAACGCGCTCCTGAAGACGCTGGAGGAACCGCCGGCCTTCGCCCACCTGATCCTGCTCAGCTCCGAGCCCGAGGGCCTCCTGGAGACGATCGCCTCGCGCTGCCAGCCGGTCGACTTCGCGCCGCTCCCGGCCGCGGTGCTGGAAGCGCGGCTCGCCGCGACGCCGGAGGGCGAGGGGGCGAGACCGGAGGAGATCTCGGCCGCCGCCCGGCTCGCCGCCGGCGACCTCGAGCGGGCTCGCCTGCTGCTCTCGCCGACCGGTCGCGAGCTGCGCGCCGAGGTCGAGGCCTGCCTGGCCGCGGTCCTCGCCGACGAGCTCGCGGGCGCTCCCTGGAGACGACTGCTCGATCGCGCCACGGCGACCGGGGAGGAGGCCGAAGCGGCCGCCCGCGAGGCGCTCGAGGAGGAATCCCAGGCGGGGATCAAGCGCACCGCGAAAGACATCGCCGACGGCGCCAAACGGGCCGGGCGCCGGCGCCGCACCGAGATCCTCGACCTCGGCCTCGAGCTCTGCGCGCTCTGGCTACGCGACCTGGCGGCGCTCGCCGCCGGCGCCGAGGAGGTCGTCTTCGACGTCGACCGCCTCGACCTCCTCCGCGGCCAGGCGGCGAGCGCCGACCCGGCCTGGGCGCGCGCCGGGGCCGCCGCGGTGCAGGACACCCGCCGCGGCCTCGACCTCAACGTCGCCGAGGAGCTCGCCCTGGAAGCGCTCTTCTACCGCCTCGCCCGCACCACCTAGGCGAGACGCTCAGGCGGCGAGGCGGCGCATCATCGACCGCGCCACCTCGGTGACCAGCTCGCGGTCGTGGGTGAGGGCGAAGTCGAAGCGGCGCTCGCGGTCGGGGCCGCGGTCGCCGAGGTCGCGGGCGACGAAGGCGGCGCCGAAGTGGGGACCGAGCACGGTCACGTTCCACTCGCCGCGCAGCGCCTCGTCGTCGGTCAGGTGGATGCCGCGGACGCCGGGGGCGGGCTCCGGCTCCATGCCGCTACCGAGCGCCGCGACCAGCGCCGCGTCCTCGGCCAGCTTGCCGTAGCGGTGGGCGGTCTCCGGGGTGAAGTAGCTGGCCTCCTGGAAGCTCGAGATCACCACCGCGGAGGAGCCCTGGTTGGAGACCTGGCGCTCGATCGAGCGGCTCAGCTCCAGCAGCAGCCATTTGTCGGCGCGGCGCAGCGGCCGCCGCTCGGCGACGATCTCGAACGGGGTGCGCTCGGCGGCCGGCGCGACGACCGAGTCGCGCCCGAGCGGGAAGCGGGCGCCGAGGAGGTGGCGGTCGGCGCTCAGCTCACCCGGCCGCCCGAACAGCCAGCCCTGGCCGTAGGAGGCGCCGAGCGCCAGCGCCCGCCGCAGGTGGTCCTCGGTCTCGATCCCCTCGGCGAGGACCAGTGCCCCGGTCCGCTCCGCCTCGGCGTTGACCGCGTGGACGACCTCGGCGATCTCGCGCGAGGGACTGTCGTGCATCAGGTTCAGGTCCAGCTTGATCACGTCGGGGCGCAGGAAGGGCATCAGGGCGAGCGTGCGGGGATCGGTGCCGACGTCGTCGAGGGCGATGCGGGCGCCGCGCCGGCGCAGGTCCTCGGCCAGCGGGATCAGGTCGGTGGTGTGGTTCGGCAGCGCCCGCTCGGTCAGCTCGACCACCAGCGGGAAGCGGCCCAGCGCTTCCTCCAGCAACGGATCGCCGATCTCCGGCACCCAGGAGGCGGCGGAGGAGGGCTCGACGTTGACGAAGAGCGCCCGCTCCGGCGCCAGGCCGCCCTGCAGCGCCCCGCGCAGGGCCGCCCGCCAGCACTCCCAGTCCAGTGTCGTCTCCAATCCCTCGCGGGCGGCGGTGGCGAAGAGGACGTCGGGGAACTCCAACGTCGAGCCGGCCGGGCCGCGGGCGAGCGCCTCGTAGGCGATCACGCGACGGTCGCCGAGCCGGACGATCGGCTGATAGACGGAGTGGATCCCCGTTGCCAGGGCGGCCATCAATTCGGCGCCGGAACCGGTTCCGGGCAGGGGCTCGGCATGCGTTGCCATCACCCCTGGGTATCGGTTGGAAAACCCCTACGCTTGAGTGGACTGTTCGCCTGGAGCGCTGCGAGCGTCTCCAGCGGTCGGCTCGTCGGCCTCCGCCGTGGCGTCGAGGCGCCGTTCGAGCGCTTCCCGCGCGCCCTGCTCGCGGGCCCGCTCGATCGCCCGCTCCTGGGCCAGGCGGGTGATCTGGGCCGCCTGGCGGGACATGATCACGCTGAAGTTGAGCGCCAGGCCGAGCAGCAGCAAGAGCAAGATCGAGAACAGCGCGACGTTGGTGTCGCGGACGCCCATCGCGTCGGCGACCACCTTCAGCAGCCCGGGGAAGGCGGCGCCCGCCAGCAGCGCCAGGCCGAAGACGAACCAGATCACGCTGTAGCGCTCCTGCAGGCGGTCGCGGCGGATCAGGTCGAGGATCCAGACCATGAAGAGGATCGCCAGCACGGCGGCGATCACCCGCGTCCGCGGGGTGAGGCTGACGTGGTCGGCCTGGGCGGCGAGCGGGACGAGCACGGCGCTCATAGGTCCTCCTCGTGCCAGGCAGGGATGAAGACGAGAGTCCGCAAGGGCAAGCGATTGTTCCATGTGGGGCGTTCCCGAAAGCTGCTCGGGACCGGTCTGAGAGGATTGTGTTAGTAACCCTTCATGGCGAGCGGCGATGCCCCACAGATCTCGCGGCCGCAGGTCGAGGTCCCACGGTTCGGCATGCGGCTCTGGCTCACCGGCGCGTTCGCGGCCGTCAGCCTGATCACGGCCGCGATCGTCTACTTCCTCGGCGACAACCACCAGGCGCTGCTGGCGGCGGTGCTGATCGGCGTCGGCAGCGGCTTCCTGATCGCGGTGGCGATCTCCCACCGGGTGCAGGTGCTGGCGCGGGCGGCGGGGGAGATGGCGAAAGGCTCCTTCGACGCGCCGCTCAACACCTCCGGGGTCGACGAGATCGGTGACCTCGCCCGCTCGCTGGACGCGATGCGCGCCTCGCTGAAAGAGAGCTTCGGCGTGCTGACCGCCGACCGCAACAAGCTGGCGGCGATCTTCGACGGGCTGACCGACGCGGTGATCGTGGTCGACTACGAGGGGCCGGTGCGCTTCTCCAACAGCGCCGCCGGGCGGCTGCTCGGGGCGGGCGGCGAGCCGCCGGAAGTGGTCGAGCCGCAGATGCGGCGCGCCGCCGAGGTCGGCTTCGCCGCCCACCCGGCGCTGCGGATCGGCGACCGCGCCTACGCGATGACGGCGCGGGCGCTGCCCGACGAGCGCGCCGTCCTGGCGGTGCTCCGCGACCGCACCGACGAGCTCCGCCGCGAGCTCGCCGAAGCCGACTTCATCTCCAACGCGGCGCACGAGCTGCGCAATCCGCTCGCCGGCATCTCCGGCGCGATCGAGGTGCTGCAGAGCGGCGCCAAAAACAACCCGCTCGACCGCGACCACTTCCTCAACCGGCTCTCCGACGACGCCGAGCGGATGAAAGCGCTGACCCAGTCGCTGCTGACGCTGGCCCGGGTGGAGAGCCGCGGCGCCGCCGAAAGCGAGGTCGTCGACGTCGCGATCGCGGTGCGCGACGTGGTCGCCGCGGTCGAGCCGCCGCCGCGGATCGAGCTGGTCGTCGACGTCGAGCAGGACCTCGCCGCGACCGGCGACCCGACCCTGCTGCGGCAGGTGATGATCGGCCTGCTCGGCAACGCCTTCAAGAACACGCCGCCGCCGGGCACCGTGATCGTGCGCGGCCGCCACGAGGGGGTCGGCGAGGTCGTGCTCGAGGTGATCGACACCGGGACCGGGATCCCGGGGCCGGAGATCGAGCGCGTCTTCGAGCGCTTCTACCGGCGCAGCGAGTCGCGCAAGCAGGAGGGTTTCGGGCTCGGGCTGGCGATCGCGCGGCGGATGGTCGACGTGATGGGCGGCACCATCGGAGCGGAATCGGTGCTGGGGGAGGGGAGCACGTTCTGGGTGCGGCTGCCGCTTGCACAGCCCAGTCCGACCCCCATCGCGTGAGCGAGAGGCGTATAACAAGCGAACTTGGATGTTTGGCCCGTATAAAGGAAATGTGAGCATGACGTTTGCGGAGTTCCCATCGCGATGAGCAGCGGCAGGATCCTGATCGCCGACGACGAGCCTTCGGTGCGGGACTCGGTCGGCTACGCGCTGGCCCAGGAGGGCTTTGAGGTGACGCCCGCCGCCGACGGCGACGAGGCGAGCGATCTGCTCGGCGAGGGCATTCCCTTCGACCTGCTGATCCTCGACATCATGATGCCGGGGCCGAGCGGCCTCGACATCTGCCGCGACGTGCGGGCGCGCAGCGCGGTGCCGATCATCGTGCTGACGGCGAAGGACGCCGAGGTCGACAAGGTGGTCGGGCTGGAGGTCGGTGCGGACGACTACGTGACCAAGCCGTTCTCCGTGCGCGAGCTGCTCGGGCGGGTGCGGGCGCAGCTGCGCCGGCGCGAACTCGACCGCTCGCCGATGGCCCAGCAGGTGAAGATCGAGTCGGGCCCGGTCTCGATCGACCTGGTGCGGCACGTGGCGACGGTGCGCGGCGTGCCGGTCAACCTGACCCGCTCCGAGTTCCAGCTGCTGCGCCTGCTGGTCGGCCGACCGGGGGAGGTCTTCGCCCGCTCCCAGATCATGGAGGAGCTCTGGCAGACCGAGTTCGACGGCGACGAGCGCGCCTGCGACGTCCACATCTCCAACCTGCGCCAGAAGGTCGAGCGCGACCCGCAGAAGCCGGAACTCGTGGTGACCGTGCGCGGCGTCGGCTACAAGTTCAGCGGCGACGAAGACTGATGTTCGACGAGGCGCTTCAGGTCGGCGAGGCGGGTGTCCCACTCGGCGCCGACGGTGGTGAGCCAGGCGGCGGCGTCGGCGAGTGGGCGCGGGTCGAGCTCGAAGAGCGACTCGCGGCCGCGTTTGCTCTGTGAGACGAGGCCGGCGCGGCCGAGCATCGCCAGGTGCTTGGCGACCGCCTGGCGGCTGATCGGCAGCTCGGCCGCGAGCCCGGTGGCGGTGGCGCCGCCCTGGGTGGCGAGCGCCTCGACCAGGTGCCGGCGGGTCGGGTCGGCGAGGGCGGCGAAGACCGCCCCCGCGTCGTCCCCCGACGTCGGCTGTGCCTGAGGCCGCGCCACCGTCGCCCTCAGGCGAGGACGAGGCCGACGGCGTCGCGCAGACGGGCGAGCCGCGGTCCCCAGGAAGCGGCGAGGAGCAGCGGGCCGGCCGCGCGGAGGGGCGCCGTCTCGATCACCGTCAGCCGGGTGCCGTCGGCGACCGCGTCGAGGATAAGTTCGACCCGACTCGGGCCTTCGCCCTCGCGCCACCAGCTCCAGGCCAGCCGTTCGGCCTCCTCGACCAGCTCGACCTCGCCGCGGCGTTCCTCACCGTCGGCGTAGCGGCAGACGATCTCGCCGCCCGGCTCCGCCTCCAGCTCGACCTCGTCGGCCAGCCACTCGCCCAGCAGGGCCTCCTCGGTGAGGGCGTCCCAGACGTCGGCGGGCGGGGAGTCGAGCTCGACGCTGCGGCTCACGCGCTCGGCGCCCGCCGCTCCACGTTCGCTCCTGGATAGGGTCATGGGACTGCTCCTCTCGTGTCGAGTACGGATGCGCAACTAGATGGTTGCACACCTGCTAGGCTGGGGAACGCGCAACCCTTTGGTTGCGGATCAAGAGCACGCAAAGCTTCACGCAACACCGAGAAAGAGAGACGAAATGCCACTGGTCCCGATGGTCGTCGAGCAGACCGCTCGCGGCGAGCGTTCCTTCGACATCTACAGCCGGCTGCTGGCGCAGCGGATCATCTTCCTCGGCGAGCCGGTCACCGAGGACCTCGCCAACCTGATCATCGCCCAGCTGCTGCACCTCGAGGCCGACGACCCGGACAAGGACGTCTCCCTCTACATCAACTCGCCCGGCGGCTCCGCCTACGCGGGCCTGGCGATCTACGACACGATGCAGTTCATCAAGCCCGACGTGCAGACCATCTGTTACGGGATCGCGATGTCGGCGGGGTCGCTGATCCTCACCGGCGGGGCGAAAGGCAAACGGATGGCGCTGCCGAACAGCCGCATCCTCATCCACCAGCCCTCGAGCGGCTTCGAAGGCCAGGCCTCGGACATCGAGATCCACGCCAAAGAGGTGCTCGAGCTGCGCGACCGGCTGAACCAGATCTACGTCGAGCACACCGGCCAGCCGATCGAGAAAATCTCGCTCGACATGGAACGGGACAAATTCTTCAAGCCGGAGGAAGCGCGCGAGTACGGGCTGATCGATCGGGTGATCGAGTCGCACGAATTCCAGGAGACGCAGACCGGGTTCCAGATCCGCGGCGGCGATCCCGACGGCGGCGGCGACACGGACGGGGGCGGCGACGCCGCGGCTGCGTAGGCGCCGGGCCGAGCGGCGGCCGCCCGCCAAGCGGTCGCCGGTCCCGCCGGTCAGGCGACCCCCGGCGTACTACGAGGTCGCGGGCATCCGGCTCGACCAGGAGCTGGAGCGGCTGCGCGGGCTGCCGGTCTTCGCCGACGGCCCGCTGGCCGAGCGGCGGCCGGAGCTGAAGGTGCGGCGGGCGAGCAAGCGGCCCAACCGGGTCGGCTTCGCCGTCCCGACCGAACACCGGATGCAGGTCACCTCCTATCCGGGGATCCGGCCCGGGGACGTGCTGGAGACGCTGCTCCATGAGCTCGTCCACCTGCACGTAGGGCGGGCGCGCGAGGCGCACGCCTGGCACGGCCGGACCTTCAAGCTGACCCTGGCCCGGGCGATGGAGGAGGGCTACGGCGTGCGCGGCGTCGCGACCCGGAGCACCCTGCACGGCGCCTACGCCGAGGCGATCGAGCGGTTGCGGGCGCGCCCTCAGATGGAGCTCGACCTGGCCTGAGCGCCACCGTCTGCATTTGACCGGCCCTGGGCCGGTCAAATGCAGACGCTCAGGAGAGGCGGCGGACGGCCCAGGCGCCGACCGCGGCGGCGGCTCCGCCCGCGAGGATGCCCTGGACGGCGGCCCGTCCCGCCGCCCGATCGCGGCCGGCGACGGCGAAGCAGAGCGCGTCGCCGAGGTCGACGGCCGCCGCGACGGCGCTCGCCTGGCGCAGGGCATCGCGGTCGTCGCGGCCGGCGAAGGCGATCAGGCCGAGGGCGACGTCGCGGCCGCCGGCGATCCGGGCGAGGGCGCGGGTCTGCGTGTTGCCCGCTTCGAAGCCGAGCGCCTTCAGCGCCGGCCGGGTGGCGAGCAGTGCGCCGACCCCGATCGCGACGCGCCCGGCGGCGATCCCCAGCACCGCCGCGCGGGCGAGCGGGTCGGGCCTGGCCGGGCGGCGGAGGAAGGGCACCTGACAAACCTAGCCCGCGCGGGCCGTCGGCGGGAGGCGGAGATCGCACACCCGGCCGATGGTCGGGCGTGGCGGCGGGTAATCATGGGGGGATGGCCGAGGGCGACACGATCCTGCGCGCGAAGCGGCGCCTCGCCGACGCCCTGGTCGGGGGGTCGGTCGCCGTCTCGGCGCCGAACCCGCGCGGCCGCGCGGCGGGGATCGAGCGCCTCGACGGCCGCACCCTGGAGGCGGTCGACGCACACGGCAAGCACCTGCTCCTCCGCTTCGGCGACCTCGTCCTCCACAGCCACCTGGGGATGAGCGGCGGCTGGCACGTCTACGAGCCCGGCGCCCGTTGGCGCCGGCCGCGCTCCTCCGCCTGGGCGGTGCTCGCCGGCGAGCACGCCGAGGCGGTCGAGTTCGGCGGCCCGACCCTGCGCGTCCTGCGCGCGAGCCGCGTCGCGGTCGACCCGCAGCTGGCCCGCCTCGGCCCCGACATCCTCGCCCCGGACCTCGACCTCGACGAGGTGACGGCGAAGTTCCGCGCCACCGACCGGTCGCGCACCCTCGGCGAGGCGCTGCTCGACCAGAGCCTCACCGCGGGCATCGGCAACATCTTCAAGAGCGAGGCCTGCTTCGCCGCCAAGGTCGATCCCTGGCGCCCGCTGGCGGAGGTCGATGACGACGACCTCCGCCGCGTCCTCGAGGCGGCCCGCGAGCAGATGCTCGTCGCCGTCGCCGGCCGCCACCGCTTCGCCGTCTACAAGCACCGCGGCCCCTGCCTCCGTTGCCGCGGCCCCGTCCGCCACCACGGCCAAGGCGACGCCAACCGCACCACCTGGTGGTGCGAGCGCTGCCAACTCTGACCGCCGTCCGCCCTACGGCAGGTTCTTGACGAAGCGGCTGCGGCTGACCTGAAGGTCGTAGCCGGCGGCAGCCCAGAAGGCCATCGCGTCGGGCTCGTGGGATTCGACGATCGCGTTGAGGCGGCGGGCGCCGAGGGCGCGGAGGCGCTCCTCGCCGGCGCGGACGAGGGCGGTGGCGAGCCCGCGTCGGCGCTGGGCCGGGTCGACGGCGAGGCGGTAGAACGTCCCGCGCCAGCCGTCCCAGCCGACGATCAGGGTGCCGACGAGATCGCCGTCGTCGGCCTCGGCGAGGAGCAGCGACCCGGGATCGCGCAGGAGCAGCCCGCCGACGTCCTCGGCGGATTCGGTCGACGACGCCGAGGCCTCGGCGCGGCGCCAGAGGTCGAGCACCGCGAGCACGTCGGCCGGGCGACCGGGGCGGATCGTCGCTGCGGGCTGGTCGTTCAAGGCCGGGAGAGAGCCGACGCTCGGACTTGAACCGAGGACCCCTTCATTACGAATGAAGTGCTCTACCAACTGAGCTACGCCGGCAACGCGAGCCATTGTAGGAGGGATCGGCCGGTGCTTCCTCGCCGACCGCGATTCCGTCGAGGCGGACCTGAATGATCCCCGGGTGGCGCGCGAGCGGATTGCGAAGAGACGCGAGGAGCACGAGGTCGAGTTCGGCCGCATCGTCGCCTTCAGCGACGGCGTCTTCTCGATCGCGATCACGCTGCTGGTGCTCGCGATCGTCGTCAGGCCGGAAGACGTCGACAAGGTCGGGCTCGGCCAGGCGATCTGGAACCAGCACGAAGCGGTCCTCGCCTACGCGATCAGCTTCGCCGTGATCGGGCGCTTCTGGGTCGTCCACCACGGCTTCTTCAGCGAAGTCAAGGCCTTCGACGGCAGGCTGATGGCGCTGAACATGCTCTACCTCGGCTGGATCGTCCTGATCCCCTTCTCCAGCCAGGTGCTCGGCGACTACGGCGGGCAGCTGCCCGCGGTGATCCTCTACTCGGCGAACCTGACCGGCGTGGTGATGATCGGCCAGTGGATGAGGTGGGACGCGCGACATGCCGGCCTCGCCACCGCCGACGCCGCCTCGGCCCGCGAGGACCTCTACAGCTCGATCTTCATCTGCGCCGTCTTCCTGCTCTCGATCGTCGTCGCCCTCTTCGACGCGCACATCGCCCCATATATATGGCTGTTGCTCTTCTTCGAGGGACGTGCCCACCTGATCGAGCGGATCACCGGGACCTACGAGCCCTAGCGCCCCTCGACGAGGAAGGCGACGTCGCCGCCGGAGCGGGCGCAGCTGACCGCGGCGCCCCCGCCGCTGCGCACCGCCTGACAGCGGAACCTGCCGAGGTCGCAGGAGCCGCGTGAGGCGCCCTCGCCGAGGGCGCAGGCGCGGCTGCGCTCCCAGGCCCGCATCGTCCGCCGGGCGGTGGCGCAATCGAGCGCGGTCGCGCGCAGTTCCCTCGCCCCGGCAGCGCCGACCTTGCAGGTGACGACCTCGGAACCCGCCGGGGCGTTCGGCGCGGTCGCCTTCTTCGGCGTGCCGCCGGCCGGCGACGTCGTGCCGGACGAGCTCGACCCGCCGCCACAGCCCGCCACCACGATGGCGCCGAGGAGCAGGACGATCGCGGAGCGCCTCATCCCGTCCGACTACCCGCCCGTTGTCTCCTTTACCGCCGGCTCGACCCCGGCGTGGGGGAGATCGCCGCAGATCGGGCACTCGGGCTCCGGCACCACCGGCTGACGTTCCGCCTCCATCGTCCGCAGGTCGTAGATGTGGGCGATGCCCTGGGCCGCCGGCGTCGCCAGCCCGGTGAGCAGGTGCATCACCTCCATCCCGATCTGGCCGCCGATCAGGGCGCAGGCGGGGCCGATCGTCGCCGCCGGGCTCGGCTTGGCCCGCTGCGCGTCCATCGCCGCGTCGAGCAGCGGATATTCGCGCCGCCAGGCGATGCTCTGGCAGACGTAGCAGCCGGTCACCCCGGGGACGTAGAGCGGCCCGACCCGGGCGATCGGCGGGAAGTGGCTCATCGTGATGTAGGGGATGCCGGCCTCGAAGCAGGCCTGGTTGCACCATGTCTCCACTTCGATCGCGGGCCAGTCGATCGCGTCGATGACGACGTCGGCGCCGGCGATGAAGTCGGCGATCTCGGCGACGCTGCCGAGCCGCCGCGCCGTCGCCGTGATCCGCGCCTCCGGGTTGAAGGCGCGCAGTCGCGCCGCCGCCACCTCGACCTTGAGCAGGCCGATGTCGGCCGGCGTGTAGAGGATCTGGCGATTGAGGTTGGAGATCTCGACCCGGTCCCCGTCCACCAGCCACATCTCGCCGATCCCGCAGGTCGCCAGCGACCAGGCGGCCCAGCCGCCGAGCCCACCGACCCCGAGCACCGCCACCTTCGCCTCGCGCAGCCGCCGCTGGCACTCCGACGGCAGCAGCCCGCCGTGGCCGATGTCGGAGAAGTAGCGCAGCTGGCGGTCGAAGCGGGCCAGCTCGGCCGGCTCGACCAGGTCGTCGTCGGCCGCGTCCTCGATCACTTCCAGCTCCTCCATCTGGGCGATCGCGTCGTCGACCTTCTCCGTCCCGAACTCCGCGTGCAGCCGCTCCAGCGTGTGCCTGCCGTCGAGCGCGTCGATCAGCTGCAGTTCCTGCTCGTCGGGCTGCTCGATCTTGATGTCCTGGGCGGCGCTCGGACGCCGCAGGTAATAGTCGCCTTCAGGTGAGCGAAACGACTCCGTCGTCCGCTTGATCCGCGGTCGTTGCATGGCCATATCCCGGAGAGTGACGGAAAAGGAGAAACCGTTCCCTCACTTGAACCGATTATTCGAATAGTGGGTGGACGGGCTGACCAGAGCTGCCGGCGAGCTCCACGGCGCGGGCGAAGACGGCGTCGATCATCGGCACCGTCAGCTTGCCGGTGAAGGTGTTCTGCTGGCTCGGGTGGAAACAGCCGAGCAGGGTGAAGCGGCCGAGGTCGGCCTCGGCGCCGTGGCCGAACCGCGGCTTCGGGCGTGGGGTGGGGACGCCGATCGCGCGGGCGGCGGTGAGGAAGCCGTCCCAGCCGAACTTGCCGAGCGCGACGACGACGCGGCCGCGGCCGAGCAGCTCCAGCTCCCGCTCCAGATAAGGGAGGCAGTTGTCGCGCTCCTCGGTGGTCGGCTTGTTGGCGGGGGGCGCGCACTTGACCACGGAGGTGATGTAGGCGTCGCGCAGCTCGAGGCCGTCGCCGCGGTGCTCGGAGGTCGCCTGGTTGGCGAGCCCGGCGCGGTGGAGCGCCGCGTAGAGCCACTCGCCGGAGCGGTCGCCGGTGAACATGCGGCCGGTGCGGTTGGCGCCGTGGGCGGCGGGGGCGAGGCCGACGATCAGGATCCGCGCCGCCGGGTCGCCGAAGCCGGAGACCGGGCGCGCCCAGTAGTCCTGGCCGCGGTAGCGCTTCGGCGGATCGGCCGCCTCGGCCTCGCGCCAGGCGACCAGCCGCGGGCAGCGGTGGCAGCCGTGAACCTCATCGGCGAGCGCCTCGAGGCCCACCGGTCGGGCCGAGCTCATAAGGTGGGAGGCCGATCGATGGGATTCATCGCCCCGAACCGAATCACGTCGCGCGGCGCGAAGCGGCGTCGCCGCATCGCCTTCGCGGTCGCGGCGGCCGTCGCGCTCGTCGCCGCGCTCGCGGGCTGCGGCGGCGGGTCATCCCCCGACGGCACGAAGGCCACGGCGGCCGCCGTGGCCCGGCCGAACGGCCACGGCGGCACCGCCCAGGAGGTCAGCACGCCGACGCCCTCCACGGGGGAATCGGCCGACGCGCTGCTGCTCGACAAGGTCCTCGCCCGCCAGGAAGCGGCGGTCGCCGCCTTCGCCAAGGTGATCCCGACGCTGTCGCCGCGGCTGTCCCACATGGCCTCCTACTTTCGCGCCCAGGAACAGGAACACGTCGACGCGACGATCAAGGCCCTGCGCGGACTGAAGTCGGCGGCCGAACCGCAGGCCGAACCGCTCGAGCCGGGCGAACTGAAGACCGAGCGCGAACGGGTCGAATTCCTCTACGAGGTCGAAGGGGCGACGATCGACGAGGAGCTGAGCGCGATCTCGAAGCTGGAAGCGAGCTGGCCGCGCTCGCTGCTCGCCTCCGTCGTCGCCGATCAGGGCCAGCATCGGACCCTGCTTCGCCAGGCGCTCGGCGCCGGTCCACTGGCCTCGGTCCCGGAAGCTTTCGAGAACGGCACCGCGCCGCCGCCGGAAGCAACCCCGACCGAATAGAAATAGAGACGGGGTCTCAGCGGTAACGCGAAAATTGCGGTGGCCGGCGACTGCCGGTTAAGGAATACTGCCCGGCGTGACCGGTCCCCTCTACGCGATCGGCCGCTGGTGCTCGCGGCACCACTGGCCCGTGATCGGTCTCTGGATCGTGCTCGCGATCGCGCTGGTCGCGATCGGCCAGGCCTCCGGCTCGAAGACGAGCGAAAACCTGACCTTGCCGGGGACCGGCTCGACCCTGGCGACCGAACTGCTGGAAGAAAACTTGCCCGAGCAGGCCTACGGATCGAACCCGCTGGTGCTGGAAGCGCCCGCCGGGGCGAAGCTGACCGAAGCGAAGTACGCCGAGGCGGTCGAAGAAACCGCGAAGAATCTGGAAGCGCTGCCCGATGTCAACTCGGCCACGAGCCCGCTCGCCAAGGGCTCCCCGACGCTCAGCCAGACGCACCCGAACATCGGCTACATCCCGGTCGTGCTCGGGATCGGTCCCGGCGAAATCGCCGAAGCCCAGTCGCAGGAGATCCTCGACGCGGCGAAGCCGTTCGAAGCGGCGGGCGGCAACGCCTCGATCGGCGGCTACGTCGGCAACCAGCTCTCCAAACCGTCGACCGAGAAATCCGAGGTGATCGGCCTGATCGCCGCGGTGATCATCCTGCTCTTCGCCTTCGGCACGGCGACGGCGATGATGCTGCCGATCGTCTCGGCGATCATCGGGCTCGCCTGCGCGCTCTCGATCATCCGCCTGCTCGAGCACGTGCTCGAGGTGCCGGGCGTGGCGGCGACGCTGGCGACGATGATCGGCCTCGGCGTCGGCATCGACTACGCGCTGTTCATCGTCACCCGCCACAAACTGCAGCTCGGCGAAGGCATGGAGATGTACGAGTCGATCGCCCGCGCGACCGCGACCGCGGGCGGCGCCGTCGTCTTCGCCGGCTTCACCGTGGTGATCGCGCTCTGTTCGCTCGCCGTCGCCGGGATCCCGCTGGTCTCGACCCTCGGCTTCACCGCCGGGGTCGCGGTGGTGGTCGCGGTCTGCGCGGCGGCGACGCTCTTGCCCGCGATGCTCGGCGCGCTCGGGCCGCGGATCAACAGCCTGCGGGTCCACCTCGGCAAGACGCACCCGGACGACAGCGAGCCGCACGGCTCGGCGCCGCTGGGCCGAACGGATCGTCCGCATGCCGTGGCGCTCGGCGATCGCCGCGCTGGTCGTGCTCGGCATCCTCGCGCTGCCGATCTTCAAGCTCGACCTCGGCCAGAACGACATCAGCGCGCTGCCCGAGGAAACGACCTCGCGGCAGGCCTACGACGGCCTCAACTCCGGCTTCGGCCCGGGGGTCAACGGGCCGCTCCTGATCGCCTCCAAGTTCGCCTCGCCACAGGAAGCGCAGCAGGTGCTGCCGGCGCTGCAGAAGGCGATCGGCGGCGCCGAAGACGTCGCCGCGGTGACCGAACCGAGCCTCTCCGAAGACAAGAAGGTCGCCGTATTCACGGTGATCTCGAAGTCGGAGCCGTGGGCGGACGAGACCGTCTCGCTGGTGGAAGATCTGCGCGACGAAGTGATCCCCGGGGTGGTCGAAGGGACGAAGGCGACCTCCTACGTCGGCGGCCAGACGGCCGGCTACATCGACCTCGCCAACCAGATCGCCGACAAGCTGCCGCTGATGATCATCGTCGTCATCGCGCTCAGCTTCCTCGTCCTGCTGATGGCCTTCCGCTCGGTGCTGGTGCCGATCAAGGCGGCGGCGATGAACCTGATCTCGGTGGCCGCCTCCTACGGCGTCGTCACCGCGGTCTTCCAGCTCGGCTGGGGGTCGTCGCTGATCGGCCTCGACCACGCGATCCCGATCGTCAGCTTCGTGCCCCTGCTGATGTTCGCGATCCTCTTCGGGCTCTCGATGGACTACGAGGTGTTCCTGATGACGCAGATGAAGGAGCACTACGTCGAGTACGGGGACCCGCGGCGGGCGGTGGTCGAAGGGCTCGCCAACACCGGCCGGGTGATCACCTCGGCGGCCGGGATCATGGTCTGCGTCTTCGCCAGCTTCGTCCTCAGCGGCGATCCGGTGGTGAAGGAGTTCGGGGTCGGGCTGGCGGTGGCGATCGCGCTCGACTCGACCGTCGTCCGCTGCCTCCTGGTGCCGGCGGTGATGGAGCTGATGGGCAAGTGGGCCTGGTGGATGCCGAAGTGGCTGGATCGCCTCGTCCCCCACGTCAGCATCGAGGGCGAGGAGTTCTTCGCCGCCCGTGACGCCGCCACTGCGGCGGCGGTCGCCGCGCCCGCGACGGGCGCCTCTGCGTCAGACTGAGCGGCGGTGTTCCCGCTCAACCTGCCGAACGCGCTGACCATGCTGCGCATCCTCGCGGTGCCCGTGGTCGTCGTCGCCCTGCTGGTGGCGACCCCGGACGGCGACGTGATCGCGGCGGTCGTCTTCGCCCTCGCCTCGCTGACCGACGGCCTCGACGGCTACATCGCCCGCTCGCGCAACTCGATCACCACCTTCGGCAAGCTGATGGACCCGCTCGCCGACAAGCTCCTGATCGTCGGCGCCCTGGTCTCCCTGGTCTCGCTCGGCCGGCTGGCGGCCTGGGTGGCGATGGTGATCATCGCCCGTGAGGTCGCGGTCACCATCCTCCGCACGATCGCCGCCGAGCGCGGTCTCGTCATCGCCGCCTCCTGGCTCGGCAAGGCGAAGACCGTCCTCCAGACCGCCGCCGTCTTCGCCCTGATCGCCGCCGACCCCGCCCCGATCTGGGTCGACGTCCTCGTCTACGTCGCCGTCGCCGCCACCGTCCTCAGCGGCGCCGACTACTTCTTCGGCCTCCGCAGCCGGATCGAGGAGCAGCAGCGCGAACGCGCCGCCGCTTCGGGCAAGGCCCAGGGGGCGGCTTAGGCGGGGGGTTCGGGGACGGCGCGGTTCGCGGCCGTCGCGCCCGTCCGAGGTGCCTCCCGGGCGTCTCGTGGCGGCCCGGGCAGGCTGCCCGCTTGCCACGAGACGCCCGGGACGTGAGGGTCCCGCAGGGAAGTTCACAAGGACGTGGGAGAGATGCCGGGAAGCTCACACGGACGTGGGAGAGACGCCGGGAACGTCACCCTTCCCCATGCGTCCCGTGACGGGATCGGGCCCGCCCCGGGTGAGTTCGCACTTTCGCTCGCCATGCGAGCAGAACTGCGAACTCACCAGGGGGAGGCATGAGGAAGAGAGGAGGAAGCGTGGACTTCCCCGCTCTCCGTCATGGGACCTCGGAGTTCGTGACGGATCACGCACCTCTCCCCGACACCCGGCCTTCTCGGTGGCGGCCACAGCCTGCCCGGGCCGCCACCGAGAAGGCCGCGTCCCTTGCCCGTCCCTTTGAGCTCCCCCAGCCCCGGGCGCCAGCTTCAGCTGCCCGACGCCTCGAGCCACTCGCGCATCGAGACGTGGTGGGCGGAGTGGTTGCCGCTCGCCAGCTCGGTGCGGAGCTCGCCGAGGGTGCCGTAGCGCTCGGCGACGACGTTGTGGCGGTGGATCGTCTCGAGGTTCTCCTGGCGGGCCATGACGAAGGCGTCGTCGGGGAGGTCGGGGTAGCCCTCGACCACCTGGCGGATCATCTCGCGCACGCAGTCCTCGACGAAGCGGGGGGTTTCGTGGGCCTTGACGACGACCGACATCTCGTCGGGGCGCTTCATCAGCTCGTAGATCTCCGAGGACATCGAGGACTCGACGATGCGCAGCAGCTCCGGCGCCTCGATCCAGTCGGCCTCGCCGTCGGGGCGGCCGATGTGGAGGGTGCCTATTCCTCGTTGGTTGTGGGTGGCGATCGGGACGGCGCCGACGATCTTCTCGATCTGCTCGTCGTCGAAGCCCGCCTCGGCGAGCCGTTCACGCGAGAGCCCGGTCACCATCTCCTGGGCGCAGGGGCAGGCCGTCATCCCCTGGGCCTGGACGCCGGTCAGCGTCCGCGTCCCCGTCTCCGAGGCCACCGCGGTGCCGAAGAGCACGTAGATCTCCTGCGTCTCGATGCCGCTCTCCGGGGTCGCCACCGTCTCCGGGTAGCGGGCCGTCAGCGAGACCTCGGCGCGCCGGCCGTGCTGGCGCTCGCGCACCTTCTCGGCGACGTGCGCCGCCAGCACCTCGGCTTTGAACGCCTCGCCGAGGACGACCTCGTCGATCGCCTCGCCGACGATCTCCTCGAAGCGCGACATGTGGACCCCGGCCTGTCGCGGTTCGAGGTCGACGAAGCACTCCATCTCCGCGTAGAAGAGGTTGTCCTGGGCACCGTCGCGGACCCGGATCACCTTCTCGACGCCGGTCACGCCGACGCGGGAGAGGCTCACCTGGGTCGCCGGCAGGCCGGACTGGACGTCGGGGACGGTGCGGATGCTGGTGCTCGTGTCGTTCGCCATGCACAAAGCCTAGGCGACGCTCTCCATCGGCCTCCTATGGAGTAGCACCCTGCCTATAATCCGCTGTCTGCCGGAGCTTCGGGGCCGGCAGCCGGGGGACCGGGGGAACCGAAGTTTTTTTCAGGAGGCACCGATCATCGAACCGATGGAGACGGTGGAAGTCGTTGACCGTGAGGACGCGACGAGCGCGCCCGAGATCGAGGAGCTCGCCGGGCTGATCGCGCTCGGCCGCGAGCGTGGCTACCTCACCTACGAGCAGATCAGCTCGACCCTCGAGGAGGTCGAGATCACCAAGGAGCAGGTGTCCCAGCTCCACGCGAACTTGGTCGAGCACGGCGTCGACGTGATCGCCGAGGACGGCGTCAGCGCCTACAAGGAGCAGCGCGGCGGCGGCGACTCGGGCGGCGACGGTGCCGGGGCCTCGAAAAAAGAGGAACTCGACCTGACGGTCGAACCGAGCCTCGACTCACTGCGGCTGTACCTGCGCTCGATCGGCCGGGTCGACCTGCTCACCGCGCAGCAGGAGGTCGAACTGGCGAAACGGATCGAGCGCGGCGACATGCTGGCGAAGCGGCAGATGGTCGAGGCCAACCTGCGCCTCGTCGTCTCGATCGCGAAAGGCTACCTGGGGCGCGGGCTGAGCTTCCTCGACCTGATCCAGGAGGGCAGCCTCGGGCTGATCCGGGCGGTGGAGAAGTTCGACTACCGGCGCGGCTACAAGTTCTCGACCTACGCGACCTGGTGGATCCGCCAGGCGGTGACGCGGGCGATCGCCGACAAGGCGCGCACGATCCGCATCCCGGTCCACATGGTGGAGAAGCTGAACCGGGTGGCGCACGTGGAACGGCAGCTGGTGCAGCGGCTGGGGCGCGAGCCCGACCCGGCGGAGATCGCCGAGGAGCTGCGCTGGCCGGTCGCCGACGTGCGCGACATCCTGCGCGTGGCGCAGCTGCCGGTCTCGCTGGAGAAACCGGTCGGCGACGAGGACGAATCGGAGCTCGGCGACTTCGTTGCCGACGAGGCAGTCCTCGAGCCGTTCGAGGAAGCGAGCGAGCACCTGCAGAAGGAGGGCGTGCGGCGGGCGCTGGACGCGCTGCCGGAGCGTGAGCGCCAGGTGATCGAACTGCGCTACGGCCTCGGCGGCGCCGAGCCGCTGACCCTGGAGGAAGTGGGACGGACCTTCGGCGTCACCCGCGAGCGCATCCGCCAGATCGAGAACAACACGCTGAAAAAGCTGAAGCGACTGCCCGAGGCGCAGATGCTTCGCGACGCGTCCTGACGCGCTGAGGAAGCCCCGGGCGGCGTCCTCGGTCGCTTATGTGCGGAGCACACTGCGCTCCCTGCGTCCTTGCCCGGAACTCCCTCAGGACGCCAGGACGGCGGCTTCGTTGGCGCATCTCTCGCCGCTGCGGACCGCGCCCTCGAGGAAGCCCTGGGCGCTGAGGGCGGTGTGCTCGCCGCCGAAGAGGAGCCGGCCTTCGGGGCGGTCGACGAAGCCCCAGTAGCGGGTGTACTGGCCCGGTTCGAAGGCGGCGTAGGAGCCGTGGGTCCAGGGGTCCGAGGCCCAGTGGTCGAGCCAGGCGTCGCCGTCGAAGCCGGCGGCCAGGCCGGGGACGGCGCGGTCGATCCTCGCGAGCGCGGCGCGGATGCGGCCGCGCGGCGCCGGGCCGTGGGGGCGGCGGCCGGACTGGGCGGCGCCGTAGCTGCCGCCGGAGTAGACGGTGAGCAGGCCGGGGCGCCCCGGCTCGTCGGTCGAGCTGCACCAGGTGTCGATCTCCTCGTCGTAAAATTCGCCGTTCCAGCGGTCGTAGCGGGAGAGGTGGCGGCGGAACTGGAGGAGCAGCTTCGCGTTGGTGCCCATCCCCAGCTCCTCGATGCAGCGGCGCTTGCGCGGGCCGATCCCGGCGCCGTCGAGGTCGACCCGCCGCAGCGCGGTGAAGGGCAGGCAGAGTACGACGACGTCCGCGCGCGCCTCGGTCGGTGAGCCGGCGAAGGAGAGGACGTAGCGGGAGCCGCGCCGGCGCAGGCCGCTGAGCGGATGGGCGAGCTGGACGGTTCCCGCCGGCAGGCGTTCGGCGATTCCCCAGGCGAGCTGGTCGTTGCCGCCGTGGACGTGGAAGCGTTCGTCGGATTCGATCCCGAAGGGGCCGAACTCGATCAGCATCGAGATCGCCGAGAGCCGCCCGACGTCGAGCCCGTACTCCTCCGCCATGAACTGTTCGGTGGCGAGGCGGAGGAGCCGGTGGGAGCGCTCGGGGAGGGCAGCGTCGAGCCACTCGGCCGCCGTCATCTCGTCGAGCTCCCGCGCGGCGCGGGTCGCGCGGTCCCAGCGGAAGCTCCGCACGCGCCGGCCGTCGGCGTCGGCCCGGGCTTCGATCAGGCGCCGGCCCCGGTAGACCTTGGTGAAGCGGCGCACCTTGCCGTCGAGGAAGAGGCGGGGGTGGAGGCCGGGCCGCTTGCGCGCCGCCGCTTCGAGGTCGTCGAGGGTGAGGCCGAGCTCGGTGGCGAGGGCGCGGATGCGGTGGTGGGCGGTGTCGATGAACTCACCGCCGTGCTCGGCGGTCTGCCCGGCGGCGAACTCACGCGCCGTCCAGCAGCGTCCCCCGACCCGCTCGCCGTGCGCCTCGTAGACCGTCGCCGCGATCCCCCGCTGGTGCAGCCGGTAGGCGCAGGTGAGCCCGGCCAGCCCCGCCCCGACGATCGCGATCCGCGGCCCGCCGACCTCACGCGCTCGGGCGAGGCTCTCCGGGCCGAGCAGTGCCGCGGCCCCGAGCCCGGCCGCGCCGGCGAGCAGGCGCCGGCGCGTGATCTGTTGCCCCGCGCTCTCGGGGCGCTCGCTCAAATGAGGTCGTTGGGCGAGGTGTCACCCGCGGCGGCCGCCGATTCGCGCGTCGTGCCGACGTCGGCGTCTTCCTCGCCGGGGTCGTGGCTCGCCGTCGCGGCCGGCTCCAGCACCCAGACCGACGGCGTGCGTTTCAGCCAGACGACGTAGTCGTCGAAGCCCGCGTACTGGGCGACGGCGGCGCGCCACAGCTCTTCGCGTTCCTCGCCCTCGGCGACGCGCGCGGTGACGCTGAGCTTGCGCCGGCCGATCTCCACTTCCGCCTCCGGCTTCGCCCGCAGGTTGTAGGACCAGCCGGGCAGCTTCTCGTTGCCGCCGTTGGTGTCGATCAGGACCATCGCCTCGCCGTGGGCGAGGTAGAGGACCGGCGCCGTGCGCGGCTCGCCGCTCTTGCGCCCGGTCGTCGTCAGCAGCAGCACCGGCCCGTCGCCGATCTTGTTGCCGATCCGCCCGCCGGTGAGCCGGTACGCGGGCACGTTCAGCCGCCCGATCAGGCGCAGTCCCCGCGCCCCGATCGTGTTGGAGAACCTCGCCACGAAGCGATCGCTCAGCATCCCGGTCGCAGTATCCCACCGGGACGGGGTTAGAGTGGGCAGATGCCCGAACCACACCCGTTCCGCCGCGCCGCCGAGGCCAAGGATCTCGACCTCATGCGCGAGACCCTCGCCGAGGACGTCACCTTCCACAGCCCGGTCGTCTTCAAGACCTACGAGGGCCGCGAGATGACGATGGTGATCCTCGCCAACGTGGTCGAGATCTTCGAAGGCTTCCGCTACCTCGACGAAGCCCGCGGCGACGGCACCGTGGTCCTGCGCTTCGCCGCGCGGGTCGACGACAAGTACGAGATCGAAGGGGTCGACTACCTCACCCTCGACGACGAGGGCCGGGTGACCGACCTCACCGTCTTCATGCGCCCGCAGCGCGCGGTCGTCGCCTTCAACGAGCTGATGGGCGCCCGCCTCGGTGCCGCGCCGCCCGCCTGAGCGCGCCCGTCTAGAATCCGGCGCCCGTCCTGGGGGAGTGCCCGAGTGGTTAAAGGGGACTGGCTGTAAACCAGTTGGCTCTGCCTACAGAGGTTCGAATCCTCTCTCCCCCACTGTCCGGCCCGCGCCGCGGCGCGGGCGCTCTTGGCGGCGCAGCTTCGCCATCAGGACCAGCGGCTCGTAGCCGTCCTCGGTGCGCAGCGCGTCGCGCATCACGCCCTCCTCGGCGAACCCGAGCGACGCGTACAGCCGCCGCGCCCGCTCGTTCCCGGGCTTGACGTCGAGCCAGAGCCGGTGTGCGCCGAGCGGCCCGAAGGCGTGCTCGACGACCAGCTCGAGGGCGGCGCGGCCGAGCCCGCGGCCGGGCGGCGAGACGACGATCCGGCGCAGCTCGATGCAGTCGTTCGGGTCGTGCAGCCCGGCGAGGATGACGAAGCCCGCGGGGCGATCGTCGACCACCACCTGGAGGTGGGCGAAGCCCGGGTCGCCGATCGCGACCAGGTGCCGCTCCGCCGGCCACGCTTCGACGAACGGCGCCACCGCCGGGTCGGCCTCCAGCGCCAGGACGCCCTCGACGTCGCCGGAGACGCTCTCCCTCAGCTCCACGCTCATCCGCTCATTGGAACACGAATGCGAGAGGATGAGGGCGTGGCCGACGCGGGGACACTTGCCGAACGGGTGATCGCGATCGCCGGGATCGGCGGCGGGCTCGGTCCCGCGGTGGCGGCGCGGCTGGCCGCGGCCGGGGCGATCGTCGCCGGCGCCAACCGCGGCCAGGCCGAGGTCGACGCGGTGGGGGAGGGGCTCGGGCTCGGCCCCGAGCGCTGGGACGGCCACGCCGTCGACCTCACCGACGAGGACGCGGTGGCGGGTTGGCGCGACGCGCTGGTCGGGCGCTTCGGCCGGGTCGACGGGCTCGTCCACCTGGTCGGCGGCTGGCGCGGCGGGCAGCCGCTGCACGAGGAGCCGCTGGCGGACTGGGACCTGTTGCAGGCGCTCCTGATCCGCACCGTGCAGCTGACCACGCGCGCCTTCCACGACCAGCTCGCGGCGAGCGCCGTCGGGCGCTTCGTCCTCGTCTCCGCCAAGCAGGCGCAGAAGCCGAGCAACGGCAACGCCGCCTACGCCGCGGCGAAGGCGGCGGCGGAGGCCTGGACCCTCGCCTACGCCGACGGCTTCGGCCCTGGCGGCGCGACCGCCAACATCGTCGTGGTCGATGCGCTGCTCACTCCCCAGATGCGCGCCGAAAGCCCCGACAGGGAGTTCCCGACCTTCACCCCGGTCGAGCACGTCGCCGACGCGATCGCCTGGCTCTGCTCCGACGGCGCGGCGGAGATGAACGGCAGGCGGCTGGCCCTTACGATGCCCTGATGGCGACCGAGACGAAGGGCACCGCGCCCGACGGCAAGATGACGATCGGCGAGCTGGCGCGGCGGACCGGGATGACGATCCGCAACATCCGCGCCCACCAGACCCGCGGCCTGCTGCCGCCGCCGGAGGTCCAGGGCCGCACCGGCTACTACAACGAGGAGCACGTCGCGCGGATCGAACTGACGCGCGAAATGCAGCAGGAGGGGCTGAACCTGGAGGCGATCCGGCGGGTGCTGGAGAGCACCGGCGGCTCCTCCAAGGAGATGGTCGACTTCGCCCGCGCCGTCCGCGCCCCGTTCGAGGACGAGACACCGGAAATCTTCAGCCCGGAGGACTTCGCCGAGTCCTGGAGCGTCGACTCGGTCGAGGAGAAACTGCTGAAGCGGGCGGAAAAGCTGGGCGCCCTGCGCGTCCTCGCCGACGGCAACATCGAGGTGATCAGCCCGCGCCTGCACCGGGCGGCGTCGCGGATGATCGAGTTCGGGATCAGCCCGGCCGCGGCGATCGCCCTGGCGGGCAAGCTGCACGAGCACGCCGACGCCGTCGCCCGCGCCTACGTCGACCTCTTCACCGAGCAGATCTGGGAGCCCTTCGACAAGGCGGGGCGCCCGGACGAGGACTGGCACATGGTGCTCGAGGCGCTCGAGGCGCTGCGGCCGCTCGCCTCCGACGCGCTGCTGGCGATGTTCCAGATCACGATGGGCGAGGAGACCGAAAAGGCCGCCGAGCGCACCCTCCGCAACGCCGGCAAACCCCAGCGCAGCCGCTCCCGCTCCCGCAGACGCCGCTAGAGCTTCTGCCCGGCGTGGCGGGTCTTCGGCGGGTCCTTGCCGAGGATCGTGAAGGCCTTGGTGACCGGCTTCGAGGTGTTGTTGTCTTCGTCGGTGGCGCGGAGGACCGCTACGTAGCGGCCGGGCCGGGCCTTGAAGTGCTTCCATCGCTTCGCCAGCCGGACGTGGTTGATGCCGACGTAGGAGCGCCATTCGTGGTAGCCGTTGTAGACGCGGCGGCCCTTCGAGTCGAGGCGGTAGTACTCGGCGTCGAGGATGCCCTTTTCGCTGATCGAGGCCTTCATCGCCACCCCGCCGGTGCCGCGCAGTTCGGTCTTGTGCAGCTTCACTTCGCCCAAGGTCGGCGGTGTCAGGCTGATCCGCAGCGCCGGTTTGGGCCCGAAGCTCGATTCCGGATCGCCGGGGACGTCGGAGACGATCACCTTGCCGCGCACGAAGGGGTGCATCTTGCACTGGAAGAGGTATTCGCCCGGTTCGGTGAACTGGATGACGTATTCGTCGCCGGCTTCGTGCATCGGTACGTCTTCGCCGGGATTCGAGTCCCACTGCACGGCGTTCGGCGAGACGCCGGTCACCGAGTGCATCAGGTCAGGCCCGATCCACTCCCAGGCGACCTTTTCGTCCAGGTTGATGTGGACTTCCTTGATCGACCATTCGTAGTTGGAGATCGCCACCCGCACGTTGGCGAGGGCGGCCCCCGGCACGGCGAGGACGGCGAGGCAGGCGAGCAGCCCCGCCCACCGCGCTAGTCGACGATGTACCAACCGTTCATCCCCATGTGGAAGTGGGTGAAGACGTGGCAGTGGTAGAACCAGCGCCCGGGGTTGTCCTCGACGAATTCCAGCCGGAACGAGTCCGCCGGGCCGAACGGTTTGGTGTCGACGATCGAGCCGTCCTTTTCCGTCCAGCGGTGGCCGTGCAGGTGGAACGTGTGGAAGAAGTTGTCGAGCCCGTAGACGTGGAAGCCGACCCGCTGGCCGACTTTCGCCCGCAGGTCCGGCGTGTTCCCGGCGTAGGCGCGGCCGTTGATGCAGGAGAAGCTTTCCTTCAGCCCGGTGATCGGCGGTTCCCAGGAGTGGAAGCCGAGGAAGAACTCGGCTTCCGGCGCCTGCTCGCCGGGGGCGCGGATGATCAGCGGCCCGAACAGGCCTTTGAAGACCGGCAGCGGGTCCATCGGCCCATGGTCGTGGTAGAGCCAGGTGCCTTCGGTGCCCGGCTTCGCTTCCCAGACGTAGGTGAAGGTGCGGTCGGTCTGGACGAAACCGCCCGGTTCGGTCCACTTGCCTTTGTAGCCGCCGTCCATTTCGTTCGAGTAGAAGATGCCCGTGCGGGTGCATCGTCACCGGCGTGTTCAGCTTGTTGCGGAAGTGGACGACGAGGGTTTCGCCGACGCTGACTTCGAGCAGCGGCCCGGGGACCTTCGCCGGGCCCAGCGGCTCCTTGAAGTGGGGGGTCCAGGCGCGGTAGGCCCAGGCGGTGAACTTGGTCTTGCCCTTGATCGGCATGTTCATCATCTGGTCGCGGCCGGTCGGGCAGATGTTCCACTTCACCGGCTCGGCGGTGATCCAGTACTCCTTCGCCGTCGTGCCGGTCGTTTCCAGGTCGACGAGCTCGGTGGTGCCGGCGCTCGCCCGGGCGACGGGGCTCTGCGCAGCCGCTTCGGCCGCCGCCACCTTCGGCGGCACGGCCACGCCCTTGGCGTGGGCGTCGATGTCGATCTCGCCTTCGCCGGCGCTGATCTTGTGCCCGGCGAGCGTGCAGAAGAACATGCCGCCGCCGAGCGCGAGGAACCCGCGCCGATCCATGTCCATGCCCATCGAAGCGGCCCTACTTCTTCTTGACGATGATCGTCATGTGCATCATCGTCGGATGGATGGTGCAGATGTACTTGTAGGTCCCCGGCATCGTGAATTTTTTGGTGAATTCGGCGTCGGTGACCGCGGTCGTCTTGGTCGAGTAGGAGGCTTTGTTCTTCAGCCCCTTCGGCCCGCTCTTCAGGTGCACGTCGTGCGGGTAGGTGTTGGCTTCCGCCCAGACCCACTTGACCGACTGGCCTTCCTTGATCGTCAGCTTTTCCGGGCTGAAGTAGAAGTCGGCGACCGTCACTTCCTTCGGCTTCGACTTGGGCGCCTTGGCGGCGGTGGCGGCGGCCCCCGAAAGGGCCAGCACCGCCACCATCACCACCGCCAGGAGCTTCAGCGCCCGCGTCGGGGTGAGTACCCGCATCAGCAGGTCACTTCCCCGGCCTGCGGCGTCACTTCGACCGGCTTGTACTTCTGGAACGCCGGATGCGCGGCGACCCTGCGGACCCAGGTGCACTGCTGGTTCTGCGGTGGGCTGGTCCCGGCGTAGCCGAGGATCGTCGTCGGGTCTCCGGTTTCGGTCAGGCTCGCGATCTGCAGGCCCGCTTCCAGGTTGATGCTCTTCGCCGCGGCGTATTCGATTTCGTTCTGCGGGCAGACCGGGTAGATCGTGCTCAGCGGCACCTTGCCGTTGCCCGGGGCGAACGTCGAGTTGGCGCTGTTGGCGCCCCAGCAGTTGCCACCGCCGGTGTCGTCGTTCCAGATGTCGTATTCGCCGTTCGGGTCGGCCCCTTCGCGGCCCATCACGTTTTCGACGATTTCGTTGTTGACGTTCTTCGCTTCGTTGCCTTCGTTGGCGACGAACGTTTCACCGGGGCCGGAGAAGGAGGCGATGCCCCACTTGTAGTTGCCGAACACCCGGTTGCCGCGGACGACGTTGTTGTCGCCGCCGTAGAGGACGATGCCGACGCCGGTCGGGTAGTTGACCGTCTGACCGCCCAGTTCGCCGAGCCCCTCGGACACGGTCTTGAAGGCCGAGCCCTTGAGGAAGTAGTTGTAGTTGTTCCAGAACACGTCGTTGCGTTCGATCACGTTCCAGCCGTTCGGCTCGTAGCCCTCGCTGTCGAGCGTGTTCGGGACGATCCCGGCGCCGTTGTTGTAGAAGGCGTTTTCGATGATGCGGACGTACTTCGAGTTCGTGCCGGAGTAGCCGAGCACGTTTTCGTAGCTTTTGTCGTTCTTCAGCAGCGTCCACACCGGCTTCTTCTGGCAGGGCTTGTTGCTGTAGACGTTCCACTTCTTCGAGTCGCACGGCGTTTCGCCGACGTAGTAGGCGGAGTCGCCCTGGTGGTAGCCGACCGAGTTGATCATCTTGCCGCCGAAGCAGTTCTTGGCGAAGAGGCCGTAGGAGCGGTTACCCGAGGCCACCAGGTTGTTCATCGTGTAGCCGTCGCAGTGCTGGCCTTCTTCGTTGGAGGCGTGGATGAAGAAGCCGTTGGACTCGTAGTTGCGCGCCCACATGTTCTTCAGGATCAGGCCGTCGACGCTGATCGCCTCGATGCCGTTCTGCGCGGCGCCGAGTTCGCCCTTCGCGTTCTTGCCTTCGAGGATCGTCCGTTTCGGATTCTTCTTGGTGCCTTCGATCGTCATCCCGTCGTAGCGCTCGCGTTCTTCGGTGCCGTCGACGACGACGCCTTCGACGTACTTGCCGGGACGGATCCGGACCACGACCTTGGCCTTCTTGTTCTTGAAGGCGTAGCGGCCGGCGGCTTCGACCGCCTTCTGGATCGTGCGGTAGTGGCAGCCGTGTTTGCAGGCTTCAAAGACGGCGGGCTTCGTCTTCGTCGACTTGGCCGCGACCGCCGGCGTCGCCGGTGCGGCGAGGCCGACAAGGGCCACGAGCACTGGGACGAGTGCGAAAACTGACAAGCGGTGCTTCATTTCTCTCCTCTGCAGCGTCGTTTGACTGCGTCCCGCCCCCTCCAAGGCCGGGATCGGTGCCGAGATTTCCCCCTGCGATCGGCGCCTGCGCGGGACTGTATCGAAGGCTGAACCGGCTTCGGCTGGTCAGCCAGGCAATATCGTCTTCATCGCTTCTTCCAGTTCGTCCACTCCGTAGGCGCCCTCGAGCCGATCCTTGATCACCCCGTCGGAGCCGATCAGATAGGTCCACGGCTCGGTCGGCAGGTGAAACGCCTTGAGCTGGGGGCGGATCCCCTTGCTGATTTCGTTTTCCACGTAGACCTCCTGGTGGATGAAGTCGGCTTCCGGTTCGTACTTGTCGGCCACCTGCTGGGCGACGTCGACGACCGGGCCGCAGACGCGGCTCTGGCAGAGGGCGGGGGTGGCGAAGACGAGGACGATCGGCTTCTTGCCGAGGACTTCGGCGAAGTCGACCTTGTGCATCTGGTCGGGAGGCACCCGGGTGTCGATCTTTTCCAGGTCGTTGCCGACGTCGGCGGCGGTCAGCGTGGTGATCTTCGGCGGGCGTTCGCCGACCTGCGGCACGTCGGGGAATTCGCCGACGACCGGGCTGGGGACCCGCGACGCTTCCAGCTTGCCGCCCTTGGTCTTGATCATCGCGATCGCCAACCAGGAGCCTTCCTTGTCGAAGTCGACCTTCGGCACCACATATACGGACTTCGCCTCGCCCGGGCCGGAGCCGTTCTGGGAGCGGTAGGCGGGCTTGGTCTGCAGCGTTTCCAGCTTGGCCGGCAGTGGGCCGATCGCTTCCGACTTGCCGTCCTTGGCGAAGTAGAGGGCGACTTCGACGTCTTCGACCTGTTCCTGTCCCGCCGTGAAGACGCCGAAGGGATAGCGTTCGACGCCCTTGTCGAAGACCTCCGAGGCAGGGGCGACGACCAGTTCCGAGGGCGTCGCGCCGCTCTTGTGCAGAAGCTGGGAGATCGTCTTGCCCTTGCCCTGCGGGAACTCGGTGGGGGAGGGGGCGGGGCGCGTTTCCCCCTCGCCGCCGCCGCAGCCCGCGATCAGCGCGCCACCGAGGGCGGTCAGCGCGAGCAGGGGGGCGAGGCGGCAGCGCATCGGAGGGGAACTTACAAGGGGGCGACGCCTATGCTGCGCACGTGCCGAATATCGAGGAGCCGAACTTCGAGGAGCGCCCCGGGGCGCCGGACGGCTTCAAGGCCTTGCGCGCCCGGGTCGGTTACGAGCTGGGCAGCGAGCGCGTCGGGGCGAGCGTCTGGAAATTGCCGCCCGGGCAGGCGGCCTACCCGTACCACTTCCACTATTCGGACGAGGAGCTCGTCTTCGTCCTGCGCGGCCGGCCGACGCTGCGCACGCCGGAGGGGACGCGACAACTGGAACCGGGCGAGGCGGTCCACTTCCCGCTCGGCGAGCGCGGCGCCCACCAGATCTCCAACCCGACCGAGGAGGAGGTCCGCTTCCTCGCCGTCTCCACCAACGGCGCCGCCGATGTCGTCGTCTATCCCGACTCGAACAAGCTCGGCGCCGCCGAGCGCCTCCCCGAGGGCGGCGGCCTCCACGCCTTCTTCGACCTCGACGACCGGGTCGAGTACTGGAAAGGTGAGAGCGCCCCGGATTAGCCCGGCCGGTGGGTCGACCTCCGTAGGGTTCGTCCCACAGTCAACTTCCGAGGAGGGCCGTGATGAGCAAAGTGATCTACACCGCCGAGGCGCACGTCATCGGGGGGCGGGCCGAGGGCCACGGCAGGACCAGCGACGGGGCGCTCGAGGTCGACCTGCGGCTGCCCGCCGAGATGGGCGGCGGAGGCGGCGGGACGAATCCGGAGCAGCTCTTCGCGGTCGGCTACGCGGCCTGCTTCGAGGGCGCGATCGGGGCGGTCGCGCGGCGACTGAAACTGGAGGCCGGGGACGTCGAGATCGACTCCAAGGTGTCGCTCAACCCGGGGCCGGAGCGGACCTTCGTGATCTCGGTGGAGCTCGACGTGACGCTGCCGTCGGTCGAGGGCGACGCGGCCGTCGAGCTGGTCCGCGAGGCGCACAAAGTGTGTCCGTACTCGAACGCGACGCGCGGCAATATCGACGTGACGCTGACGGCGAACGGCGCCGCGGTCGCCTAGACGGTCGATTCCGCGCTGGGGTTCGGGCCGCGTGCTCCGCGCCGCCGCGCCCGTCCGAGATAGGTCCCGGGCGTCTCGTGGCGGCCCGGGCAGGCTGCCCGCCTGCCACGAGACGCCCGGGACGTGAGGGTCCCGCAGGGAAGTCCACACGGGCGTGGGAGAGATGCCTGGGACGTCACTCTTCCTCATGCCTCCCGTGGCGGGTTCGGAGGGTGCCGGCGACGACTGTCGAGTTAAGCCGCCCATGGGCGGCTTAACTCGACGAACGTGAGGACCCCTCCTGAGGAAGACGGGAGGAACCGTCAACTCCCCCCGCACCTCGTCACCGATCCCCGGAGTTCGTGACGGATCTCGCACCTCTCCCCGACACCCGGCCTTCTCGGTGGCGGCCACAGCCTGCCCGGGCCGCCACCGAGAAGGCCGCGTCCCTTTCCCGTCCTTTCCAGCTTCGGGCGCCAGCTTCAACGGCCTAGGCCCCCGCTCGGGCCCAGGTGGCCTGGAGGCCGTGGAATCAACCATCTAGGCGCCGGGTGTCCGCATCTGCCCCCGCCTGACGGGGGCAGATGCGGACGCGACATCTACCTGGCGGCGCTACTCAAGGATGGCGCCGCTCCTTCGACTCCTGTCGGTCGGCGTCGGCGTGGCGCTCCTCCGTCGCCTGACGGTTGGGGTGGCGCTCCTTCGCCTCGGGCTCGTTCGTGCCCGGATCCTTGACCGCCGCGGCCGCCTCTTTCGCTTTGTCGGTGAGGCTGCCTTTGCCTTTGGCGATGTCGGCCAGTTCCTCGGCGTCCTCTTTCAACGAGTCGACGCCGCCGCGTTCGTCGACGATCTTCTTGCCTTTGTTGAACAGGCTTTTCAGGTCCATGTCGATCCTCTCCTCGGGGCCAGCTTGGGGGAAAGTTAAGCGCGACCGGACGTCGCGCGCTACACTGCCTGCCCAATGGCGGCCCAGGGCGGACAGAACGTGGTTCTTTGCGCGTCCCCCGCGGTCGTCGTCGTTGCGGTTATCGAGGCCGGGCTTATCAAAAGCCCGGTCGTCGTCTGACACCGCAAGAACGCCCGCCGGCCAAGAACACACACGAAAGGGACGCGGCGGATGCGTTGGAAGCCGTACCGATCCCTTCGAAACACTGGCAGGAAGCACTAGGCGTGCTGGCCGCCCGTCGCTACCCGCAGCCGCCCTACCCGCTCGGGTTCGAGGACCGGCGCCCGTCGGCGCCTTAGGGGCGTATGGGCCGCCTCCGCGGCCTCGATTAGACCCAGTCTCGGCTGGGTAGGCGGCGGCCATGAAATCTCGTCTGCCTCTTCCACTGACCCTGTCCGCCCTCTGCGTCCTCGGCGCCTTGATCGCCGCTCCGCCCGCCGCGGCGGCAGGAACCGTGTCGACGACCAGCGCCTGTTTCGTCGCCACCGGCAACGAAGGAGTCAGCGTCGGTGTGACCGGATCCGGCTTCACGCCCGGCGAGGAAGTCTTCGCCCAGATCCCGGCGCCCGACGGCCTCGAGGGCTACTCGACCGTGACCGTCGCCTCCGACGGCACGATCAATACGACGATCGAAAACGTCTTCCCCGGCACCATCGACCCGGTCGCCGAAACGATGACCGTGCAGATCGAGGGCATCCTGTCCGAACAGGTCTACGCCGAAACGTCCTTCCAGATCACCAACCTCGCCGTCGCCACCAAGCCCGCCGTCGCCCCCTACAGCAAGACCGTCAAGTACGCCTTCGCCGGCTTCCGCCCCGGCAAGCCGATCTTCGGCCACTACTCCCGCGGCGGCCACCTCGTCCTCACCCACAAGTTCGGCAAGGCGACGGGCGCCTGCGGCATCCTCCACGTGAAGGCCAAGCTCTTCCCCGGCCACGGCCCCAAGAGCGCCAAGTACAAGGTCCAGTTCGACGATTCCAAGAAGCTGCGCAAGACGGCGACCCCGAAGATCGTCACCAGCCTCGGCGCCGCCTTCTAGCCGGCGTCGCGGCTGCTCCCTCCTCGGCCGCGTCGCGGCCTTTACCGGCGTGCGGTCGCGGGCCTAGGATCGAAGCATGTGCAGAAACATCAGGACCCTCCACAACTTCGATCCACCCGCGACCGCCGAGGAGACCCACGCCTCGGCCCTGCAGTACGTGCGCAAGATCAGCGGCTCGACCAAGCCCTCGCAGGCAAACGCCGCGGCGTTCGCGGAGGCGGTGGTGGCGGTCGAGGCGGCGACCCGGAAGCTGCTCGACCAGCTGGTCACCACGGCGCCGCCGAAGAACCGCGAGGTCGAGGCGGCCAAGGCGCGGACGCGCTCGGAACGCCGTTTCGCCGCTTAGTCAGGGCGCCGCGATCTGGACCGGGTAGCCGGCCCGCAGCACCGCCAGCGTCGCCGGCGGGGTGATCGCGACGGCGGTGCCGCGCCGCGGTCGCCGCTGCGCCTCGCCGTAGCCGTCGAGGGTCCAGCTGACCAGCTCCTTGCCGCGGACCAGGCGCGGGCCGTCCTCGTGGAGGACGAAGGCGCCGTCGGGAAGCTTCGGCCAGGGGAGCTCGTGGAAGCGGCGCCGATGGGTGCCGGGGAAGAGGCGCTCCCGATGAAGTCGCCGGTTCATCGCCCGGGCCGAAGGCGGCGCGACGCCCAGTCCCTTCGACCACGCCCCTTTGTAGGCGAGGTATTCAGCGTGGCGGCACTCGCCGCAGGGCCGGTGCCCGGCGGCGAAGGCGACCGCCTCGTCGTGGAAGAAGAGCGGCGTCCAGCGGTTCGGCGCCCAGAGCTCGCGATGCCGTCCGCGGAACCGCAGTGCGCAGATGATCCAGAGGTTGCCCGCGTGGAAGCGGACGATCTCCTGGCCCTCGTGCAGCACGCCGCGGTTGCCCGTCCACGCGCCCCGCAGCGCCGTGGCGACGATCTCGCCGGTCGGCGCGACCCGGTTCCGCTGGCTCATGACCCGATCATCCTCCGCCCGCCGCGGCCCCGCCGCACGAAATCCCCGCCCGCCGTCTAAGATCGTCCCCTGCGGCCGCCGCAGGGGACCGTTGCCCGCCCGGATAGCTCAGTTGGTAGAGCACTTCCATGGTAAGGAAGGGGTCACGAGTTCGAGTCTCGTTCCGGGCTTCGCTGATTTGCAGGGATTTCCCGTCGTACAACTTCCGTTCTCGAGTATCTGATTGGGTCACGAGCGATCCGGCCGTGACCCAAACGGGACAATTTTAGGCCGTTTTGGGGTCGGTTTCGGGTCACGTCAGGAATGTTTTTGTCTGCATCGGGATTCGCCGATTCGGCAGCCTCAAGCGGTTTGGACGTCTTCGCCCCGACTTCATCGAACGAAAGACACCTTCCTTGCGGGGGAAGGGGTCTCCAGTTCGAAAATTAGTGAGGGACAGGCTGGGCTCTGCCGGTGGCAACACTGGAACAGGACAATCTGAGCCCGGCTAGTCCGGCTGTCCATTCGTTCGGGTTCGGAGCGTGAAACGGGTCCCGCGCAGAAGCAGCAACTCAAATCTCAGGTCTTCCGATCGGCGGCAATACCGCTATTACGCGGTGTTCTGATCGGGGCTCTAAAGCTCAGGCCGAACCCGTCGGCCCCGACTTCGCCGAAGCCTGCAGGGCGGCTTGGAAGCGTTCGGCGTCCTCGCGAGTGACCCCGGCGGCTGGCAGCTCGGCGAGGGCAGGACGTCCCAACGTCCACTCGAGTCTCATCGCCTCGATTCCGGCCTGGCGGCAGGCGGAGTGGGCGGCCGGTCGCTCCCAGCCGGGGAACCTCTCGCCGACGACGACAGCTTTCAGCGAGTCTCCGTAGTCGATCTGTAGGGCGCCGTGATGCTCGGGGACAGTTACCAAGAATCGGTACTCGTACTCGGTCGCCCAGTCGAGAGCCTTCCGAAAGAACATCTCCTCGTGGTGGGCTTCGATAAAGCGGGCAACGAGATCCGAGTCGACCTTCCCGACGAGTTCGTCGAGATCCAAGGTCAGCTCGCTCCCGCCCGTCTCGGTGTATCGGACCTTTTGGTGATACGGCGTCGGTAGGTCCATCGCCTGAAGTGCCCGCGTCAAGTTCTCGATGAGCCTGTCTCTGTCGAAGATCAGGCAGACGCCCGAGTGATTCTCACCGTAGTTCTCCCACATTCTCGGGCGAGCCCAACCTCGACTGAAGTCGATCGCATCGGGGGAATACCCCTCCGCATCGGTCGTCAGGGCCAGGAGCCGGGCCCTTTCTCGGATCGAATTCGCAAGCAGGTTGAAGTGGAAGTAGGCGAATTCTTGATCTTTGCGCCTGGCCGAATCGACTTCGGCGGCGGCAGGGCCGCCTGTTCCGATCAGCCAGGACTGGTTCTCCAATGGATCGCGCATCTGCCGGAGCGAAGGCATCCGCAACTCGCGCATCGGCAGGATGTGGCCGAACGCCGCCTCGCGCGTCGTGTAGTGACAGAGGCACCGCCCGGTCGGGAACTTCATGCCGACGATCTTAGGTCGACTCGCCGCTACCGTTGACCTGCATGGGGGAGTTCGACGACATAGTGACCGCGCTGCGCGAGAGTCCGGTGACGCAGGCTTTCACCGAGATGTCCGTGTCGGGGGACTTCAGCGCCCTCGATGCAAACCAGGCGAAACGGCACCACTTCCTGCCCCAGCTTCTCCTGCGGAGATTTGCCTTCGAGCGGGACGGGGGAGACGGCATCTTTCAGATGGGAGTGACGGGCCGAGGCGCACCGCGTCGCGTCGGCCTGCGCGGCGCCGCCTCGCGAAAGCGCTTCTACTCGATCCCCGACGGAGAGGGCGGGCTGTCGAACCGCCACGAGGGATATCTGGCCCTGATCGAGAGACATGCCGCGCCGGCGCTCGATTCCCTGCTCGCCGATCCCGACTCCCTCCAGCCGGGCGACCGAGCCACCATCGCGTTCTTCTGCGCGATCCAGACCGGGCGTACGCCCGCCGCGGCCGAACAGGTGACGGCGGTCGCGGGCCTCGCCCTCCAGAACGCCGTCGACGAGATGGTCTCCGATCGGGCTGCCTTCGCCGATCGGTATCGCGATTTCGCCGAAGGCGATGCCTCCGAGACCGACATCGAAGCGCTCCGCGAGGAGATCGTGGAAAGTGTCCGTGAGGAAAAGTTGCGGGTCGTCGCCGGTCCGGGCGGTGCGATCGCAGAGGGTCTCTCCCACGCGATCGAGCTGGTGCCCGCGATCATCGGTTTCGAGTGGACTCTGCTGCGCTCCCGCTCCGGGGGTTTCGTCACCTCCGATCGTGGCTATTCGATCCACGATCCGAACCCGCCGGTCCCGTGGGCGGCTCAGGGAATCCTGAGCTCCGATGACAGCGAGACCGCCATTCCCCTGGGTGACGACGCATGTCTCCTCCTCCGTCCGGGCTCGATGGGCGCCTCGCTCTCAGGGCGGGAGGTGGGACCCGAGGAGGTGGAAGCGATCAACCTCCGGATCTACGGCTGGGCAGACCGCTACGTCTTCGGCAAGACGCAGGCCGGCCTCGTGGCGCTCCAGGGGATCGCGAGACGTAGGCCTGCGGCGGTCGATCGCCCGCGTCCGTTCTGCCAGGCGATCATGATCCGTCCCGACCCCGAGGATGACCACCTTGCCCGCGCAAACGTCGCCCGGGGGTGGCCTGCCTACGTCGCAAACGAGGCGGGCGAACGACGCGACTACGTCGTCATCGAGGTCGGAAAAGGAGAAGGGCCGAGGCGCAGGAAAGTTGAACGGCTGGCCGAGAGCCGCGATCGCAGGTGGGCCGCATCGGCCCTCGGCTAGCTAGGCGGCCGCGTGTCGCGCCGGCTCGGCGCCCCCGAACGAATGCCTATTCATCCGGATCGGCTATCAACCGGTCGCGGAACTCCCGGTGTCCTTTCGCGACCAGCTGATTGACCAGCTGTTCGGCCAACTCGCGCTCGGGGCCTGCCAACCCGATCTCGACGATCTTGCCGAGATCCTCGCGATGGGCATCGATCGACCAGGGCTTGGGCGGATTGTCGACGAGCGCGAGCGCAAATCTGAGCGGGGTCTCGGCCGCGACGGCGGCGCGGGCGACGAGACGGTCGAAGACGACATATTCCGCCCCGGCCAACACCCCCTCCCCGGCCAGGGCGAGCAACTCCCGATCCGCCCATGAATCCTCGAAGGCTCCCGAGGCGTAGAGATCGCCGAAGCCCGCCAAGATCTCCGAGCGCTCCTCGAGGGATCTTCCGGCGATCCACCCCGGTAGGGCGCTCCACAGGGCTTCGATCCGGGCGATGACCTCCGCTCCCACGGGCGCGTTCCGCTCTTCGGCCAGCGAGCGGCCGAGGACGGTGAGGAGATGGGCTGCCTGTTTGGCGCTGGCCCGGGCGAAGAAGTCCGCGGCGAGGCCGCCCGGTTCGGTCCCGATCGCTCCCCACCACAAAAACGTCGCGAGGTGCTCGGCAAGCGCCTCCCCGGGGTCTCTCCGCGCCGCCTCGACCCGCGCGGCCTCGACCGGCAGTTCCTCGACCGCCGTGCGGTACTGGCTTTCGAGCAGCTCGAAGAGGGTCGGACTTGGGCGACCCCACATCACGTAGGTGTCCCAGGTGGCGACGCGCAGGTGGCGGAGTCCCTCATCAGCGGGAAAGAGAAGCTCCATCTTCTCTGCGGTCCACTCGGGGGCGATTGCGTGGAGCTGATTGAGTCGCGCCCCGAAGACGCCGCGGATCGTCCCCGACGGCTCGACCGTCGGATCCAGATGGTCGGCCAGGTTCCCGAGCGACGTCTTGAGGCTTTCGGTGTCCTCATGCTGTGCCGCCCAGACGGCGAACGCCACCACCGCATGCATCGCCTCACCCCGCGTGGTGTTCAACGACAGGGTCAACGGATCCATGTTCGTGCCGCCGTAGCGCCTCTCGTAGGCGGCGTCCGGCTCGCCGTCCCAGCTCAACTCCCGGAGTGACCCCCAGGTCTGCTCCGAGAGCTCCGGCGCCAGAAGGTCGTTTTGCGTGACGTTCTCGATCAGACTTGCCGCCGCCTTTCGCGTCCAACGCCAGTCGGGATCCCGATCGTCATGTTCTCTTCGCTCAGGCGACTCCTCGAGCGGCGGACTCTCGACCGCAAGCTCGATCAGCGCCAGCGCCTCGCGCCACGGCACCTCCACGCCGTCCTTCGCCGCGGCGGCAAAGCCTTCCAGCACGGCGCGCACGTAGGTCGGATCGAGTCCCGAGATCCTCTCGGCGAGCGTCCTGAACTCCATCGGTGAACTCTTCACGCGCTCCTGCAGCACCCGGGCCAGACCTTCGGCGCTCGGACTCCGCAGGGTCTGCTCGGGCGTCCAGTCCGCGATGAAATCGATCACCGTGCTCGCCGGCATCCCCGCCATCTCCTGCTCGTTCATCGGTGATGTCGGCCCGGTCCAGTAGGCGGTCGCACGAGGGCGCCCGGGTTGGGGCGGGCCGTAGCTCTCGACCAGCTCGTCGAATCTCTGCTTCCATCGATCGTCGAGGCGCTCGGCCACCGGCGCCAGGCGGTCGCGCTGCCAGATCTCGATCCGCTGGCGATCTCGATCCGCGTCCTCGGATGAAGGGAAAGTCGGTCCCTCCCCGACCCCGCCCAGGTAGCTCTCGAGTTGGGATGAGTGGAGATCCCTCGCCACTGCCGCGACCAGTCGATCGCGCTCTACATCGATGGGAGCTTCACGAAGCAGTGACGGATCGACGGCGAACCGGCGGGCGACATCGGCGTCGGAGTCCGCGCACTCTGCGGCGGCGTAGAGGGCGATCCTGACGAAGATCTGCCACCCACGAGCCCTCAGGCGCTCGACGACCTCCCCGAGCCCCGCGTCCCCCTCGTCTATCAGGGCCAGCGACGCGTCTCTGGTCGCGGCCACGAGGCCGTCGACCACATCGGCGGCACGGTTTCCCTGCTCGTCCTCGATCATGGGTTTCCAGAAGTCGGAATAGTCGCGCGGGGACTCACGCTCTCCGCGGGCCTCGATCGTCCCCTGGAGCAGGTCGCAAGCGAGGTCCAGCGCTTCCGTATCCGCCGAGAGGGCCAATTCGGGGATCAACTTGCGGGCCAGCTCTTCATATTCGTACGCACCCATGCGGCCCACCGGCCGCGGTGGAAGTGCTTCCTCGGCCTCCGGTGTCTTCAGCTCCAGGAGCTCCGCCGCGAAGTGCACGGCGAACTTCGACTCGCCCGCGGCCGCGATCGCCGCGATCAGCTCCCTCATCGCTTCCGGCAGGAGGAAGAAGATCGGCCGGTCACGCGTCTCGGTGCGCACCTTCTTTCCGATCTCCAGCCGAAACTCGCCGGGCAGGGCGGCCCCTATCTGGCAAATGTCGGTCGTCACCCGGACGTTCTCCGTTTCCGGGATCTCCCTGACCGCCGCCGCGACGGCGTCCGGGGCACGCTCCGCCATGCGCAGAAGGTACTGCGACTCCGGCCAATACGGGTGCATGGTCCCTTCGCCCGAGACCACCACCGGCGGACGGGGCGAGGTGAAGAAGCCCGCTTTCAAGAGCGGCTCGATCCAGGCCGGGTCTTCGAGGTTGTCGAAGAAATAGTCGTACTGCGATCGACCCTTCGCGATCAACTCGAGCGCCCGCGCGATCGACTCCGCCGACGGCATCACGCCTCCTCGGACGCGATCAGGGCGTCGATCTCGGCGAAGTCTCGGACCGTCTCGGGCGCCCAACGCGCGTAGAGGAAATCCTCGAGCTGCCCGAACCTCTCTGCGACGTCGCCGAGGGTCTGCACGTTGCCGTCGATCGTCCCGTGGTGGGCCACCTTGGTGAAGAAATCTCTGAGATCCATCCACTCCCTTTGTTTCTCGAACTGCAGATGGTCCGGGATCTGGCCGATCGAGAAGTCGACCATCAGGGTCGCCAGCGAGCTCCCGGCTGAGCGTCTTGCTCTGCCTCCACTCGATCATGTGGGCGACCGTGTCCATCACCCCGATCACCTCGGGGGCCATCTCCGCTTCGCCCCAGAGCGCCCGCTCGGGCGGCAGTGCACCCACCGCGGCCTCGTAGGCGACTTCGATCTCGACCGCCCGGTCACCGAGGCTTCCGCGCTGCTCGGGGGTGTCATCGTTGACGCGCCAGCCCAACTTCTCCATCAGCTCCCGCGCGCCGTGCGCCACGTAGGCGGCATTGTCTGACGCGGCCGTGTCGGCCAGTCGAGCCAGCGTTCCTTCATAGATCGTGCCCAGATGCCGGGGTCCGTCCTTCGGGCCGAAGTTGACCAGCCCCTCGAACACCGCTCGCTGCCGACCGCTCATCCGGACGGGCCGGGGTTCGGACCCTCGGATGCCGGCAGGGGGCGCCGGCTCGGATTCACCCTGCGTCATCACCGGTCTGGAAGATTGCAATCCCGGGAGACGGCATCGGGATCGGCGCGTCCACCGGACCGCGAGTCCGGGTCCGCACCCCATGCCGATGCGGAAGAGACCGGCTGGTGCCGGTCAAAAGGCATGGGCATGGGGTGCGTGGATGGGGGCGGAACTCAGATTCGTCGGCCGGTCGAGTTCGAGCAGCTGGCGGAGAGCCCGACCGAGGGGCGCATCGGGCTGAAGAGCGGACTCCTCAATGACGAGCTACGGAAGGGCACGCCGGTCTACCTTCTCGACGGCGGCACCTCATCCGAGCTCGACTGACTTGCGCCCAGTGGCCTGCCGGTCCGCGGATAGGGCGCGCTCGGGCCAGGTTCGCGAGCTCCTCCTCGACGACTCCGGAAGCCTGCCCGGCCTCAGGGAAGGCAGCTCGCCAGGTAGGAGATCGAACCGCCGGCACCCGCCACGATCGCTCCCGCTTCATCGGCGTCGACGGCGTGGGCCACGGCACCGGCGCCGTGGCCGCCTTTGCGGTTGCGGGGGGTCATCGCCGACAGCACGAGCTTCTCCATATGCCGCGGCACGATGCCCGCGTCGACCAGGTGGTTGAAAAGCGGGTTGGCCGTGTCGCCGTTGCCGTAGGCGACGCCATGGGCTTCGAGCATCACCTTCATCGCGCTCTCGACGCTGCAGCCGGCCTCGTGGACGGCCTGTTTCAGCGCCGCCGGGGTGCCGGTCCCGAGCTCCTGGCGCGCCGATTCGAACTCCGAGCGAACCCCGCCGGAGAACTCGGGCCGATTGATCGCCGCCAGCGCCGGCCGGATCAGTTCGCGCTCCACCGTCTCATCGCCGGTGTAGCGGAAGCCATGCAGGTGGTCGAACTCCCACGGGATCCCACGGCTCCGGCAGATCTTCGTGATGCGGTCCGACGCCGCACCCACCTTCTTCCTCGCCTCGAGCGCGTCCCCGATCGCGGTCCTGAAGTCGGGCTCCGGCGCCCCGTAGAGGAGGATCGTCGCGCGCACAAGGTGCGGGCTGGGTCCGGGGCCGAGGCCCGCCGGGAATTCGGCGTTGATCCCGCCGTCCTCGACCTGTCGGGCGAGCTGGAAGCCGGTTCCCTGACCCCATACCTGATCGAGAGCACCGAAATAGTCTTCGAGACCGCCGAAGCGATCGGAAAAGAAGTGGCCGACGATCTCCTCGGGCCCGATGCCTGCCACCTCCGCGACCACCCGCACGATCAGGCCGCGGGCGCCGCGATCCAGGCCGGTCGCGGCACGCAGGGAGGCGGTGTCGGTCATCGCGTCGGACCTCTGGACACCCAAGTGAAGCAGGTCTGCAGGGCTGGCCCTACCTGGTTGCCGGAGGGCTGGCTATGGCGTCTCACCACGTGAATCACAAGAGCGGGTCCAAATCGATTGGGACCCTGACCGAACCTACCCACCGCCCATGCAGGCGGGCCAGGTGGTCGATCGTCGAGGTGGGTCCTTCGACTCTCTCGTTCCTCACGCGCTGCGCCGCCCACCCATCCGCACCGAGGGCGACGACGACGAGCTGACCGGGAGATGGACCGCTACCCTCGCCGCGATGAGGATCGATCCGCGGGGTGACTCCACGTCTTACGCCGAGGGCGCCTGTCGGATCTGCGGGACCGTTGGCGACCTCACCATCGAGCAATCGAGGCTCGGCGATCTTCCTTAGGCATCGCTCATCGATGGTAGCTCTACATAAGGCCTGTTCTCGGGCGAAGATTCCTACCAAGGGCACCCGAGGAGGCGTCGATTCAGTCGCGCTGATCGTAGGCCAGTGCCAACCAGGAGCCGTCGATCCCGTCCCAATCGACCCCGCCGAGGCGATCGGCAAGGAGGGTCTCGAAGGTCAGCGCTAAGACCGTCCCGGCTTCGTGTTCCCAGAGCTCTTCCTTCCGGTCGGGCACCAAATGCTTGTCGCTTGAGACGAGGAGATCGGCATCGGCGACGAGTGCGGTGTAGAGGATCGGATCGTCCTTCGGGTCCGCCGTCAGAGTCGGCACTCCGGAGTCGGCGAAGGGCGGTGCGGCGATCATGCAGACCGCCTCCATCTGACGTCGCAGGAGCGGGACGTCCTCCTCACGGAGGTTCGGGTCGAGCCTCTTGCCGACCTCCCTCAACTTCCGCTCGTACTCGTCGAAGAGCGGGCGCGAGCCGACGGCGACCCAGTCGTCGGGCGTGCCGTACGGGAGTCGCTCCGACAATGCCGCCCGGCGATCGCTCGCCCGCTCCAGGCGGTCGAGCGAATTCTCGATGCCTCCGACGATGCCGCCCTCCTGGTCGACCTGAGCGCCGAGCGCGTCGAGCTCGAGCCGCCCGTGCTCGATCTCGTAGGTGAGTGCTCCGAAGGCGAGCACGACCCATAGCTTGCGCCTGGCCCCACCCGGACTCAGGGTCGCGGGCAGGGAGACGCTCGTGTCGACGACGACGTTGGGCATGGCGACCAGCCAGCCTAGGTCGCCGTCAGGCGGGTCGGCGTGCTAATCCTCGGAGAGAGCGGTGAGGATCTGCTCGTCGGTCACGTCGGCGTTGCGCTCGTCCAGCTTCCGCAGCTCCGCGCCCAGGTCATAGTTGCCGCGCAACGACGCCAGGAGGGCCCCCTGGGGGATCCGATAGCTGCCGCTTGGCAGCTTGAGGTAGGGGATGGACTCGGCTTCGATCCAGCGACGGATGGTCTTTTCGCTGACCTTCAACAGGGCGGCCGCCTCATTGACCTTTAGCAGTTGCGGTTTAGATGCGGTGGTTGCCATGCGCCTTCTCCAGTGATCGGATCTCCGCTGCAAAGTATAGGCAGGATCGGTCAGAACTGGACAGATATGGACATTAATAGACAACTTTGCCGTCGCTTGGGCCGCCGGTTGGCCCGACATTTATGGGGTCGCCAACTCTGGCTTCATCGGTCGGGGACGGACATCCGGGCCCAGATGTGATGCCTACCTCCTGGCGCCGAAACTTGCGCGAACCTTCCGAGGGTCCGGATATTCAGGTCCTTGCACGCTCCAGCCATCCGGCATGTGTTGCTGGAGCTCGTCCTCGGGCGCCTCGGTTATCTCCGGCAGCGACGGAGGCTCGTCGAGCGGGTCGAGTTCCTCGATGAAGCCACGAGCCCAATCCAACCAACGGCGGGCCTCGGGGTCGTCGCCGTGCGCGGCCTCGACCGCATCGCAGTAGCCGCGGAGCGTTCCGGCCTCGGACCAGGCTGACGCCTGTGATCTGAGCTCCTTCGCCCTCCGGGCCTCGAAGAGGCGCCGCCAGGCCTCTTTGAGGTGCACCTTGAAGTCGAGCTCTCGTTGTCTGGCCTCCTCCTCGGCACGTCGCTTTGCCTCGGCCGCCGCCTCGCGCTCTTCTTCTCCGCGGCGGGTCGCTTCGGCGGCGCGGATTTCGATCTCCAGCACGATGTCCGTGAGGCGATCCTCGAGGCTCCAGCGCTGGCGGTCGCCCCATCGCGATTGACGTCCGTTGTAGACGTAGTAGTGCGTGCAGAAGAGCACCAGATCGAGTTTGCCGTCGGCGTCCGCGTCATAGGGCCCTCGGGGAATCTCGCGGTCCCGCCACCAAGAGCTGTTGGGGTCGATATTGCGGTGATGCTCAACCTCCTGCTCCCAGTGGCCGCGGAGGTGGACCTTGCCCTCGCGGAGGCGAAACCAGAACCGTTCGTCCTCGGTCTCGATTACGAGGTGTCCATTCTTGCTTGGCGTCCAGCTCCCGCGTCCATATGAATCCGGGCTACGGCCGGGCGCCCGAACCTCCCAGCCGCGCGCCGTCGCCTCGCGCGAGAGGACATGGACGATGCGGGTCGCCCTCTGCACCAGCTCCCCGGAGATCTCGTGACGGTCCTTCCCGTCGCGGAAGGATTTTGCTGCCGGGTGGTACCGGGAGATTTTCTCCGGGACTTCGATCGGCTTCGGTTCCCCACCGCCCGGCATCGTGGGACCGCTGACCAGCTCGATCTCGAGATTGCCATCGTCAAGGTTCCTGATCGCGAACAGCTTTCCCGTCGGGAGCTTCCCGAGGTGTTCGGCGAGCCTCGCACGGCGCCTGTAGTCGACGGGGTCCGGGTCCCGCCAGCTCTTCGACGGCACGACCAGCGTCCCCCCGGCGGCGATCACGTCGTCGACCAGTTCCTGGGTGACCGACACGTTGGCCTGCCGTGGGGTCGGGGGGTCGGGTCCTTCCACGCGGTCCAGGTAATCCCGCCCGGCTTTCGTCAGGTGCGCGCCCCAGCTCGACCCGCGACCCGAAATCGAGAGGAAGCCGCGCCGGCGCAGGGCCGCTGCCGAGATGCGGTGATGGTCGTCGCCGTAGACGCCCTCGGGACACCCGTCGCGGACCCACCGGAGTAGATCGACCTGTTTCGCATTGAGAGTCTTCCGCTGTGCCGTCATCCAAAACTACTGCGGGTCCGAGCCCAAGCCTCTCCGTGATCCCTTTGCGGCCAGTGTCGGGGTTTGGGTCACGAGGTGCGGCTTCATGACCCAAACCCCACCAAATCCGCCCGGATCTGCCGGTATCGGTGCTTCATCGCACTCCTGTAGGATGGACAGCGGAGGTCCCCCGATTCCGCTTCCCAGGTGTGATTGCGGGAGTCCACCTGGGTAGCGCAGTTCGAGCAGTGCACTTCCATGGTAAGGAAGGGGTCACGAGTTCGAGTCTCGTTCCGGGCTCTTTTGGAAACCGCTCTATGGGTGGTTTTCTTGCGTCTGGGACCGGAGAGTCGCGCCGACCTATCCAGTCCTCCCGGTGTGGGCCAACGGATGACGAGACCCGCCCGGAGCTCGGATCTTCGTCCGTGGCCCGGGCGCCTCGGCGCCCCCGAGAAGACCAAAGCGCATGGCCTCGCGATCGCCACCGGTCCCTGACCCGCCGGCGTCTGCTGGATGCCGAATCGCGGTGGACACCGGGGCCACCGTGGCGCCTCGACCCTTTGGCGCCACGCGGCGGGCCGCCTTCTCGTCCGCGGCGTCTGGACGTACCTGGCAAAAATCTGAGACTGGGTTTCACATCTCCGTAACCGGGTCCGGGGCGGCGATGCCCAAACTCGGCGCCGATGAATTTCCTCCCCCGGTTCCCAACTGTCCGACTCCTCACCTTGGCCGCGGGCATTGCCATTCTGTTCGGCATCTTGGCCGCCGCCGCGCAGGCCGTCACCTATCCGAGTGACAGCGAAAAGCCTGAACTCGTCTCACTGCTCTCGGGGATGAATCAGTTGTGGCAATCGGAAGGCACGAACAACCTGCACGGCTCGGTGAAGAACGCCGAAGTGCTCGACCACAACGACGAAATCGCGGTGTGGATCAACAATCACGCGACCAGCGCCCAGCAGTTCAAAGCGCTTCAGGATGCCAACTACACCACCTATCAGGTGGGCTCGGAAGGCCTTGGCTCCGAACTCGGGGAAATCTATCTCCATGGGTTGCAGTCGGATGAACTGCCGCTGACGAACGAACTGCTCGGCAACATCATCAACTACTTAAACACCGAAGAAGCAAAGACGCACTACAGCTACCCGCGTCCCTACCTGCGCTCGGATACGGCAACCGAAGACACCTCCTGTAGTACCTCCTCGTACAACGCGTCATCCTTGCGGTCGATCCGCGAAGGCAAGTCCTACGCCGACGCGCACGGGAACCTCGAAATCGAGCGGGTCGGCGACGAGCTCGACGAGACCGGCAAATACGTCACCGCCGGAACCGCCATCGGCGCCGGCTACAGTTCCTTCTGCGGCAGCGGCTCCTTCCCCAGCGGTCACACGACCGGCGCCTATCTCGGTGACCTGACCCTGGCCACGTTGGTTCCCCAGCTCGCCCCCTCCATGCTCGCGCGTGCCTCCGAGCAAGCCAACAACCGGATCGTCCTAGGCGTCCACTACCCGCTCGACATCATCGCCGGCCGCATGGACGGCGAGGTGGGCGTCGCGACGCGGTGGTCGGACACGCAGTACCGCCAAGAAGTCCTGCAGCCGGCCCGCGAAGAGCTGGTCTCCTACCTGGAAGAAGAATGCGGCGGCACCTTGGCCGAATGCATCGCGCGCCAGACGCCCTACGAAGACGATCCATACGACGGCGCAGAAATCCCCGACGGGGGATCGCAGACGGTGACCGACGAGGCCTCGGCTGTCTCGGTCTACACGGAACGGCTCACCTACGGCTTCCCGAAGCCCGGCACCACCGGCTTGGCGCCCTCGGTCCCGGCCGACGCCGCGAACCTCCTGATCACCACCTTCCCGACCCTCACCACCGCCCAGCGCACCGAAGTGCTGGCGCAGACGGAGATCGAATCGGGCTATCCGCTCGACCAGTCCGAAGGCGAAGGGTCCTGGCAGCGGCTGAACCTCGCCGCCGCGATGAGTGCGAAGGTCGAGCTCGAGGAGGACGGGAGCATCCGGGTGGCGAGCGTCGGTGGCACCGCCGAGGTGGTGCCCGTAGAAGAGGAGACGACGGGAGGTGAATCGGTCGCGGAAGAATCTGCCACCGGCTCCTCCTCGTCGACCTCTGACACCCAGCAGACATCGTCGGCCGGCACTTCGACCGGCAAGACGAAGACCAAGACCCGGACCTCACTGCGGATCTCTGACGCGAAGGGTGGAAAGCATCCGAAGGTGACCATCCGGGTGGGTGCGTCTGGAGCAACCGTCGCGGGCACTGTACGCATCTATGTCGGTTCGAAGGCTTTGAAGACAGTCGCCCTCCGACATGGCACCGTCACCTTTACCCTGACGGGCCTTTCCCGTGGTATCCATAAGGTGAAAGCCGTCTACCTCGGCAACGGATCCTTTACGAGTAGTACCAGCGCGTCGGTCAGGGTAAAGATCACCGGCAGTCGCTGACCGTTGCCGCAATCGAGCGGCACCCCCAAGCTGGTCTGTTCCCTTGGTCCGGCTCGGGGCCCTTGCACCTTTTGGTGTGTGAGCACCTTGAGGTGCAATTTCTCCCTTCTTTAACAGCGATGGTGTGCCGCCTCCATACGGTTCGCTGATCCCCACGCCAACCTTCACGGCTATCACCTACACGAAGAGGACTTGATGAAGCTGAGTTCCCCCCATTCGAAGAAGTTGTTCGCCGTTCTGCTGACGACCGCGCTGACGCTCGCCGTGCTCGCCTCCACCGGCATCGGAACGGCCGCCGGCCAAGCCACCGGCACGACGGCGTCGCAAGCCTACGAAGCGGTCAATCCGTGGATCGGCACCTACAAGGACACGACGCAGAACAAGGGGAACTCCGCCTACGGCAACACCTGGCCGGGGGCGACGATGCCGTTCGGGATGACCCAGTTCACCCCGACCACCTACAAGACCGAAAACGGCGAAGCGTCGGGCGGCTACGAGTACAGCGCCGACGAGCTCCGCGGCTTCGGCATGACCCGCCTCTCCGGCACCGGCTGCGAAGGCACCAACTCGGCCTTCGACATCCCGCTGCTGCCCTACACCGGCACGGTCGGCAGCGAAGGTGAACCGACGGTCTCCCCGGGCACCAGCATCTCCAACTACTACCTCCCGTTCAAGCACGAAAACGAGGAAAGCTCGCCCGGCTACTACAAGGTCGGGCTGGAAGACGGCGTCGAAGCGCAGCTCGGCGCGACGCTGCGGACGACGGTCGGCCAGTTCGCCTACCCGGCGAGCGGCAGCTCGGCGACGATGCTGCTGAACGCCTCCGGCTCCAACAACGACTCCGGGGAAACCCAGGTCACGATCGACCCGGCGACGCGGACGATCTCCGGCTACACGACCTCGAAGACGGTCTGCAGCGGCGGCACCTACCGGATCTACTTCTCCTCCGAATTCGACACCGAATTCGCCCACTACGGCACCTGGAGCTCGAATACGGTGACCGCGAGCGGCACCGAAGTCACCTCCTCGGCGGGCAAGGACCAGGCCGGCGCCTACGTCTCCTTCGCCGCCGGCAGCACCGTCACCGTCCGCACCGGCATCTCCTACGTCTCGGTCGAAGGCGCGACCGAAAACCGCGAAGCCGAAGCGCCGGAAAGCAAGTCCTTCGAAACGGTGCGCGCGGAAGCGCGGGAAGCCTGGGAAGAAGCGCTCGGCACGGTCTCGATCAGCACCTCCAGCGAAACCGAACGGTCGATCTTCTACACGGCGCTCTACCACGCGCTGCTGCAGCCGAACATCTACGACGACGTCGATGGCAAGTACCGCGCCTACGGCGCCGCGACGACGATGTCGAGCGAAGTCAAGGAACTGGCCACGGGTCAGGAACACGAGTACGCGACCTACTCCGGCTGGGACCAGTACCGCGGCCAGTCACAGCTGATCGCGCTGCTCTTCCCCAAGGTCGGATCCGACATCGCCCAGTCGATCACCGACCTGGCGACGCAGTCCGGCCACTGGTACAACTGGCCGCACCTCGGCTCCGGCCAGAACAAGATGAACGGCGACGCGCTGGAGACGATGGTCGCCTCCTACGCCGCCTTCGGCGACACCGAATTCGAAGAGCAGAAGGCGCTCGAATCGATGGTCTCGACCCAGTCGCTGCCCGGCACCGGCTCGACCCGGACCGGCCTGCTCAGCAACGTCGCCGTCGGCTGGATCGAGGACCGCACCGAAAACAGCGCCTCGACGAACCTGGAATACGCGACGGCCGACTTCGGCATCGCCCAGCTCGCCAAGGAACTCGGTGACACCAAGGACGCGGAAAACTTCATGACCCGCGCCCAGCACTGGCAGAACCTGGTCAGCCCGACGACCCACGCGATCGTCCCGCGCGACCGCTCCGGCTATTGGTCCCAGTTCGACCTCGCCGAACGCAGCTCAGAAGCCAACAAGGTGAACTCGGCCGACGTCAGCCAGCAGTTCGACCAGTCGACCGGTTACCAGTACCAGTGGTCGGTGCCATTCGACGTCACCCGGCTGATCGAAAAGCTGGGCGGCAAGGCGGAAGCGAAGAGCAAACTGGAAACGCTGCTGACCACCCTCGACGCCGGCGTCTACGACGTCACCGGTGACTACCTCAGCAACGAGCCCGCCTTCATCACCCCCTGGATCTACTCCTGGCTGGGTGAACCGGACAAGACGACGGCGACGCTCGACCGGGTCCGCGCGCAGCTCTACTCCGACGAACCCGGTGGCCTCCAGGGCAATGACGACCTCGGCTCGCTGTCCTCCTACTACGTCTGGTCGAGCCTCGGCCTCTACCCGGCGATCTACGGTCGCTCGGAACTGCTGGAGGCGGCGCCCGCGTTCGAAAGCATCGAAATCAACTCGCTTGGCTCCGACCGCTCGATCACGATCTCGGCGCCCGGCGCGGCGACCGAGCGCGACGTCACCACGACCAAGGTGGACGGCGTCGAATCGCAGCACAGCTGGCTGCCCGAGAGCTTCGCCCAGGACGGCGGCACGCTCGAATACACGCTCGGCGAAACCGCGTCGAGCTGGGGCACCGGGAGCGAAAACATCCCGCCCTCCTACGACGAAGGCACGAACGGCTACAACGGCATCGCCACCACCAAGGACGGCACCGTCAGTGGCGGCGCACTGGAGTTCAGCGGCAACTCGCTCTCGCGCGAAAAACTCGCCGCCAAGGGCCTCGTCCCGGGTGAACCGGTGCCGATCCCGACCACTGCCTCGACGGCGCTGCAGGAAATCGAATTCACCTGGCCGGACACCGAACCGGGCGAATTCGACAGCTGGGTGCCGCACGGCCAGGTGGTGCCGATGAACGACGTCCGGGCGAGCGAGATCTCGTTCCTCGGCCTGGCCACCAACGGGCCGTCCACCGGCACCGCGAAGGTCGTGTACAGCGACGGGACGAGCCAGGAAGTGGCGGTCAACTTCACCGACTGGACCCCCAGCGCGATTTCCTACGGCAACACGATCGTCGCCCAGGTCAGCGGTCGCAACACCTCCGCGGGCGGCTCCGACACGACCGCCGCGGACGTCTTCGCGACGACGCCGGTGACGCTCGAATCGACCAAGCTGGTGGAAGAGGTGATCCTGCCCGAAAACGTGACCAGCGGGATCGAGCACATCTTCGCCGTCGGCGTGCACTCGCTGGCGATCCCGACGATGTCGGTCACCCCGGACACGGTCGACGTAGGCGAATCGCTGAGCGTGACCGGCGCCGAATTCACTCCGGAAGAGAACGTCGAACTGACGCTCTCCGGAAGCGGCGGGACGGTCGCCACCTCGACCGCCGTCGCCGACGCGTCGGGTGACATCAGCACCACGTTCTACGTGCCGGGCAGCGTTCCGTCGAGCACTTACACCCTGACGGTGACCGGGGAAGAATCCGGCTATCCGTTGACCGCCGAAGTGACCGTGAGCGGCTTCGCGCCGGCGATCACGGCGACCGGCAGCGTGGAGACCGGTGGCACCATCGATGTCAGCCTCAGCGGCTTCGCCCCCGAAGAGGAAGTGACGCTCTCCTTCGACGGCACCAGCAGGACGCTGGAAGCCGACGAAGAGGGAGCGGCGAGCACGACGCTCACCGCGCCCGCCACTGCCGGCACCTACGAGGTCGTCGCCGTCGGCGCCTTCACCGAAACGCCGGTGTCCGAGGCGATCACGGTGACCGCGCCCGCCTCGAGCGCCGGCGAAACTACCTCGTCGTCGGGTGGCAGCAGCTCGACCGGCACGAGCACCTCGAGCGGGAGCACCACGACGAGCTCGTCCAAGACCAAGACCAAGACGACGACCGCCGTGAAGGTGTCGAGCAAGCACCTGTCGGCGGGCAAGAAGGTGACGGTCACCGTCACGGTCTCGCCCAGCTCGACGAGCGGCAAGGTGGCCGTGTACGACGGCTCGAAGGTGCTTAAGACGCTGACCCTGAAGAAGGGGAAGGCCGAGGTGACGCTGAAGCTCGCGCGCGGCTCGAACAAGCTGAGCGCCCGCTTCCTCGGCTCCTCCACGGCCGCCGCGTCGAAGTCGAAGACGGTGACCGTGAAGGTCGGCAAGGCGCATTAGCGCCTTGCCGACCGGTCGAGCCCCCGGCCGCGTCCCTTTCCCGCTTCGGGCACCTGCTCGATCGAGCACCCCCGATCGCTAGGGTCGGGGACGATGGCGCAGGTGGCGATAGGGACGTTCGAGGTGGAGCTGACCCCGGTCGAGGGGGAGCTCGACGGGGCGGTGGCGCGGATCGACCTGGCCAAGGACTTCTACGGCGACCTCGACGGCGCCGGGCGCGGGCTGATGCTCTCGGCCGGCGATCCGGGCAGCGGCAGCGCCGGCTACGTCGCGATCGAGACCTTCGCCGGCAACCTCGCCGGCCGCGAGGGCTCCTTCGCCCTGCAGCAGTTCGGGACGATGCACGGGGGCACGCAGACGCTGCGCTACGAGGTCGTCCCCGGCTCCGGGCGCGACGGGCTGGAGGGGATCACCGGCGCGCTCGAGCTGACGATCGAGGACGACGGCACCCACCGCTACGCGCTCGAGTACGAGCTCTGAGTCGGGCGGAGGCCTGACGGGATGGCCGATGCCCGCCATCCCTCGCTCGACGAACGGTTCGACCCGGCGGTCCGGATCGTCGACCACGACCCGGCCTGGGCGACGATCGCGGCCGCCGAGATCCGGCGGATCGAGGCGGCGGTGGGGGAGGCCGCCGTGCGCGTCGACCACGTCGGCTCGACCGCGGTGCCGGGCCTGGCAGCGAAGCCGATCGTCGATCTCCAGCTCGCGGTCAGCGAGGTCGAGCGGCGCGACCTATACGTGGGGCCGCTGGCAGGGATCGGCTACCTCTTCGTCCCCGACCCCGAATCGCCCGACTTCCACTTCTTCGCCAAGCCCGCCGCTCGGCCGCGTCGTTTCCACGTCCACGTCTGCGCCGCGGGAAGCGAGCACGAGCGTCGCCACCTCGCCCTGCGCGACTACCTTCGCGCGCATCCCGGCGAGGTGGAGCGCTACGCGGCGCTGAAGCGGGCGGTCGCGAGCCGCCACCCCGGGGACCGCCTTGCCTACATCGACGGCAAGGAGGACCACGTCACCGCGCTCGAGCGGCGCGCGCTCGCCTGGGTGCCTTCCTAAGGACCTATCCCGGTAGGGATCGCACCCCTGGATCCGGCCCAGGACACGGCGCGGATTCGGCCCCGTCGCGAATCACACATGGCGCTGCCATGCGGGATTCGCGCCGTGACCGCCCCGCTTGGTCCTGGACCGTCCCAGTGGCACCCTCCCTACCGGGATAGGTCCTAAAGACCGCCTCGTTCCCGGTCGAGGGATCAGGCAATGAACTCTTTCCTGCGGGCCTGCGGGCCGACCGACGACGACCAGACCACCTCCACCAACGGCCTCAGCCGGCGCGGGCTCCTTGCCGGGGCCGCCGCGGCGGGCGCCGCGGCGACGCTCGCGCGGGTGCCCTTCGCGGACGCCACCGAGCCGGGCAAGGCGACCAAGACGCGCACCTTCCCCGCGACGACCTTCTTCAAGGAATCGGCGCTCAACTTCGAGATGCTCTTCGTCGTCGGCGCGGCCGGCTACGGCGCTTCGGAGACCGGCGAAGTGCTCGCCGCCTTCGACCGGATCAAGGGCAAGAAGGAACGGCTCGCCGCCGTCTACGAGGAGTTCCTGCGGCTCGGCCGGCGCGCCCGCGCCCGCGGCGACGAGGACCGCAAGGCGGGCCGCCTCGTCGCCGCCCGCTCCAACTACCTGCGGGCGGCGACGTACCTGGACCAGTCGCTCTTCTACGTGCTCGCCACCGACAAGCCGACCCGCGCCCACGAGGGCCGCGCCTACCAGGAGATGGAGGCCGCCTGGGCGCGCGCGATGGCCCTGCTGGAACCGGCCGCGCACCAGGTGAAGATCCCCTTCGACGGCTACCACCTGCCCGGCTGGTTGCTCACGCCCGGCGGCAAGGGCCGGCGGCCGACGGTGATCATCAACAACGGCAGCGACGCCCAGAACGTCGACGTCTACGTCTCGGGCGGCGCCGCCGCGGTCGAACGCGGCTGGAACGCGCTGATCTTCGAAGGCCCCGGCCAGGGCGCCAACCTCTTCCTCCACAACCGGCCCTTCATCCCCGAGTGGGAGCGGGTGATCACGGCGGTCGTCGACTTCCTCCACGCCCGCCCCGAGGTCGACAAGCGGCGGATCTGCCTCACCGGCTCGAGCTTCGGCGGCTACCTCACCGCCCGCGCCGCGGCCTTCGAGCACCGGCTCGCCGGCCTCGTCACCGACCCTGGCGTCACCGACGCCTTCGTCAGCTGGAGCAACGGCCTGCCGAAGGAAATCCTCGAGATCCTCGATGCCGGCGACCGCGCCACCTTCAACAAGATCTGGAAGGAGATCCCGTCCCACCTGAGCACGAACGAACGCTTCGGCTTCCTCAAGCGGGGCGAGATCTACGGCGACGGCGGCGGCTACGAAAAGATGAAACTGGCGCAGAAGTTCGTCCTCACGCCCGAGCTCGCGGCTCGCATCACCGCCCCCACCGCGGTCTGCGCGCCGGAGCTGGAGCAGTTCTTCCCCGGCCAGCCGGAGCGCGTCTTCAAGTGGCTGAAGACGTCGAAGAAACTGCTCCGGTTCACGATCGAGGAGGGGGCGGAGTGGCACTGCGAGCCGCTGGCCCCGCAGCTGCGCAACGAACGCGTCTTCGACTGGCTGGAAACGCACATGCATCCGGTCGGCTGAGGGGCTATCGTCGGCGCAGGGGGATTGCGCTGATGCGAACCATCGTCACCGTGTCCGGGTCGCTGCTCGTCGCCATGGTCTTGGCGGGGAGTGCCTTCGCGGCCGCGGTCAGCCGCGAGGAATTCAAGGCGGCGGCGGAACCGATCTGCAAGAAGAGCGCGAAGGAAAACGAACGGATCCTTGCCAACGCGCGCAAGGAAGTGAAGACGGGGAAGCTGAAGTCGGCGGCGGGCAAGTTCGCCCAGGCCTCCAAGGTGCAGGCGAAGGCCCTGCACGAACTGGAAGCGCTGCCCCGGCCGACCGCCGACGAAGCGCGCCTCGGCAAGTGGCTCGGCTACCTGAAGACCGAGGCCGACCTCTTCGCCTCGGCGGGGAAGAAGCTGAAGACGGGCGAAAAGGCGGCGGCCGAGCACGACACCGCGAAGATCGCCCAGGTCGCCAACAAGGCCAACGTCCAGGTCCTGCCCTTCGAATTCCGCTACTGCCGGCAGGAACCCTCGAAGTACACCTGAGCGCCGCCCGCCACCCTGAGCGGCAGCCTCGGCAAGCTCCCAGGCTTCGCCCAGGGTCCCTACCTAATTTCGGTTCCCCAAGACGAAGGAGGACGAAAGCATGTGGGGAGACAAGGACACGGAGCGGCGGGGGCTGACTCGCCGACAGACTTTGGGCGCCGCCGGCGCGGCCGGCGCGGGGCTCTTCCTGGCGGGCGCCGGGACCAGGCTCGGCGACCTCGTCGGCGCCGACGAAGAGGACGTCGCGGAGGCGGCGAAGACCTGCCTGCGGCTGATGCCCGAGCAGGAGGAGGGGCCCTTCTACGTCGACCTCGGCAAGGTGCGCTCGAACGTCGTCGAAGGCCAGGAAGGCGTGCCGCTCGACCTCAAGATCCGGGTGATCGACCACGAGAAGTGCGTGCCGATCCACAACGCCGCCGTCGACATCTGGCAGTGCAACGCCTACGGCATCTACAGCGACGAGCAGTCCGAGAACACGGTCGGCAAGACCTACCTGCGCGGCATCCAGTTCACCGACTCCGAAGGCTGGGCGGAGCTGAAGACGATCTACCCCGGCCACTACCAGGGCCGCGCGACCCACATCCACGTCAAGGTCCACATCGGCGGCAAGCGGACGAAGAAGACCTACAAGGGCGGGCACGTCTGTCACACCGGGCAGATGCTCTTCCACGAAGGGGTGACCGACGAGGTCTACGAAACCGCCCCCTACAACGAGAGCACGGTCACCCGCGTGCCCAACTCGCAGGACCGTGTCTACTCGCAGCAGGGCGGCAAGCGCTCGATGCCGAAGCTCGGCGGCACGGTCGAATCGGGGATCACGGCGAAGATCGCGCTCGGCGTCGATCCCGAATCGACCCCGGCCGCGGTGGGGTAGCCGGGCCCGGCCATCCGGCAAGATCGCCGGATGGTCGAGCTGCGAACCGCGCGCGAGGAGGACGGGCCGGCGCTGCGCCGGCTCGAGGTCGCGACCTGGTCGTCGCGGACGAGTCCCGGGCCGGCCCCCGACCCTGGGAGCCCCTTCGACTTCGCCCGCTTCGGCGCCGGGAACCTGATCGTCGCCGCCGACGGCGAGGCCGTCGTCGGCCTGCTCATCCTCGAGAGCTGGACCGAGCTCGAGTCGGCGCGCCACGTGCTGATCGTCAACGGCCTCGCGGTCGACCCGGAGCGCCAGGGAGAGGGGATCGGCGGACGGCTGGTCGCGGCCGGGGTCGAGCGCGCCCGCGAGCTCGGCGCCCGTCGCCTGCTGCTCCGCGTCCTCTCCACCAACGAGGGCGCGCGCCGGCTCTACGAACGCCACGGCTTCGCCGTCGAGGGCACCCTGCGCGAGGTCTTCCTGCTCTCCGGCGCCTACGTCGACGACCTCTTCATGGCGCGCGACCTCGATCGGCGCGACGATCCCGCCTCGGTCGACGAGGGGCGGGCGTCCGGCGGCCCGGCGCCGATCGCGGTCGGGATCGACGTCGGCGGACGGCGCAAGGGCTTCCACGCCTGCGCGGTGCGCGGCCGCGAGATCGTCGCCGGTCCCGAGCGCCTGCCGGACATCGCCGCCGCTGTGGCCTGGGTGATGGCGCTCGCGCCGGGCGTCGTCGCCCTCGACAGCCCGCGCGCCTGCGCCCCGCAGGGCGAGTCCTCGCGCGCCGGGGAGCGGGCGCTCGCCCGCGCCGTCTGCGGCATCCGCTGGACGCCGGAGCGCTCGCGCCTCGCCGGCAACCCCTACTACGAGTGGGTCGAGCACGGCCTCGAGCTCTACGCCGCCCTCGCCGCCGCCGGCCTCCCCGCGGCGGGCCTGGTCGAGGTCTTCCCGACCGCCGCCTGGACGATCTGGGCGGGCCCGCGCGGCAAGGTCCGGCGCGCCCGCTGGTCGGCCGCCGCGCTCGCCCGCCTCGGCCTCGTCGGCCTGCCCGATCGCCACCTCTCCCAGGACGACCGCGACGCGGTCGCCGCCGCCCTCGTCGCCCGCCTCCACACCGAAGGCCGCACCGACGCCTACGGCGAGATCATCGTTCCCGCGTCCGCTCCTCGCGGGGGATGACGAAGAGCTCGAACCAGTCCGGCACCGCCCGTTGCAGGCCCAGGTAGACGAGCGCGGGATCGGCCGGGATCACGATCCAGTACTCCTCGATCCGCGGCGGCCCGACGATGTCGACGGCCTGGTAGAGCCGTCGCAGGGCGTCCGCCATCCGCTCCCGGCCCAGCCTGGTCGCGACCAGGGACGGTTCCGGTGCGAGCCGAGTTTCCTCCATCCACTCCAGATTGCCCGCCCGTCGGCCGAAAATAGTGGCTGATGGACGAAGGATCGATGCCCCGCCACGCCGCTGCCCTGCTCGCGCTCGTCGCGCTTCTCTCGTCGCTCGTCGTGGGGTGCGGTGGCGGCTCGTCATCGTCGAGCCCGGCGGAATCGAGCACGAGCGACGGCGCCGCGACCAAGGGGGGTGCCGCGACCGTCCCCGCGACCCCGCTCGAACCGCGCTACATCGATTGGCCCTACTTCGGCCGCGTCCCCCAGCGCACCCACTACCTGCCGACGAACCAGGGCTCGGTCGACCGCCCGCTCGACCCGCCGCTGAAGCAGGCCTGGACGATCAACACCCACGCCTTGATCGAGTTCCCGCCCGCGATCGCCGACGGCGTCGCCTTCGCGATCAACAAGTATGGCAACGGCACGGCGGTCGAGCTCGACACCCACAAGGTGGTCGGGAGGATGGAGCTCGACCCGGGGAACAGGGGTCACCAGGTCGACGTCACCGGCCCGGCCTACTACCGCGGCATGGTCTACGGCGCCTTTCTCGACGGCACCCTCACCGCGGGCGACGTGAAGACGCAGAAGGTGGTCTGGGAACGCCACCTGCACGCCCACCTCGAATCCTCGCCGTTGCCCGTCGACGGCAACCTTTACCTCGGCACCGACACCGCCGAGGTGCTCGCCGTCGACGCCGCCGACGGCCACGACGTCTGGAGCTTCAAGACCCCGGGCGCGGTCAAAGCGAGTCCCAGCTTCGATGCCGGCAAGGTCTTCGTCGGCGACTACCAGAGCTCGATGTTCGCGCTCGACGCGAAGACCGGCAGGTCGGCCTGGCGCACCAACACGAGCCAGGTCGCGCCCTACGGCGAGGGCGGCTTCTTCTCCTCGCCGGCGATCGCCTTCGGCGACGTCTACGCGGCCCGCGACGACGGCACCGTCTACGCCTTCGACGAGCAGACCGGCAAGGTCCGCTGGAGCTTCTCCACCGGCGGCGACGTCTACGGCTCGCCCGCCGTCGCCAAGGTGCCGGGGACGCCGCCGACCGTCTACATCGGCTCCGAAAACGGTCGCTTCTACGCCCTGAACGCCGGCACCGGCAAGGTCGAGTGGACCTACGAGGTCGGCGGCCCGGTGCCGGGGACGGCGACCGTGATCGGCCACACCGTCTACCTCTCCAGCTTCAAGACCCGCAAGACGATCGGCATCGACGTCCGCACCCACAAGAAGGACTTCGAGATCGACCAGGCCGGCTACACGCCGATGATCTCCGACGGCCGCCGCCTGATCCTGGTCGGCTACTACACCGTGATCGGGCTCGAACCGACGAAGCCGTAGGGGCGGACGGGGGACGGGCGAGGGTTCTGGCCGCGGCGCCCGTCCGAGGTGCGTCCCGGGCGTCTCGTGGCGGCCCGGGCAGGCCGTGGCCGCCACGAGACGCCCGGGACGTGAGGGTTTCTGCGGGAAGGTTCAGGGATGTGAGGTTTCCGCCGGGAAGATCACAGGACGCGAGGCCTTCCCGCGGGACCGCCGCCGGGCCGTGACGCTTCCGCCGGGATCTGCGCGGAAGGCGTAACGAAGCCTCCTCGAAGGTCACGGATCCGTCGTACCCCCGAGGGTGCGGTCGACCTGGGTGAGGCTATTCCTAACCCAGGTCGACCGCGCGGCGAGGTGCCTGAGGAACCGTGACCTTCGTGGACTCTTCGTCACGGGACAGGGCACCTTCCTCACAACTCCCGCGCCTCTCTGTGACGCACCGGCCCGGGCCCCCGCCTCCCCCACATCCCCGGCCTTCTCGGTGGCGGCCACAGCCTGCCAGGGTCGCCACCGAGAAGGCCGCGTCCCTTGCACCTCCGGGCGCCAGCTCCAGCCCCCCTTGGCACCCGCCGCCGAGGGGCGTAAGCTGCAAAAGACACATGGGGAGGAGAGGGGATCCCTCGACTCCCTCGCCATAGGCGCGGTGCCCCGGTGATCCCGGAGCCGCGGCAAAACGGCCAGGCGGAGGCGATCCCGAAGCCAGGTCAGAACCGAGAGGCGAGAGATATGACGCTCAGCGACGCGAGCGCGGTGATGGGTGCCGCCGTTCCGCTCGACCCCGCGCTGCTCACCCACGAGGATCGGGCCGAGCTGCTCAGGTACATGACGATGATGCGGTCCGCCGAGGAACGGGCCCTCAGTCTCTATAAGCAAGGCAAGGTCCCCGGCTCCTTCTACGACGGTCGCGGGCAGGAGGCGATCTCGGTGGGGGCGGCGTTCGCGCTGTCGCCGCGCGACCGGCTCTGCATCCTGCACCGGGACCTGGGCGCGCATTTCGTGCGCGGCGTGACTCCGGACCGCTACCTGGCCAACTACATGGGCCGAGCCGGCGGCGTGACCGGCGGCAAGGACGGCAACCTGCATTTCGGTGCCCGCGAGCTCGGCTGCGTGGGGATGGTCTCGATGTTGCCCGACATGGCGCTGGTCGCCAACGGGATGGCGCTGGCGATGAAGATGCGCGGTGAGCCGCGGGTGGCGCTGACCTTCTTCGGCGAGGGCTCGACCGCCAACGGCCAGTGGCACGAGGCGATGAACCTCGCCGGGGTGCAGAGGCTGCCGGTCGTCTTCGTGCTGGAGAACAACCGCTTCGCCTACTCGACCCCGGAACGAGCTCGAGTTCGCGGTCGATCCGGCGCGCCGGGCCGAGGGGTACGGGTTCCCTGCGATCGAGGTCGACGGCAACGACGTCGAGGCGGTGTTCGGAGCCGTGCACGCCGCGGTCGAGCGGGCGCGCGAGGGCGGCGGGCCGACGCTGGTCGAGTGCCAGACGATGCGCATGCACGGCCACGGCGCCCACGACGACATGAGTTACGTCCCGGCCGAGCTGGTCGCCGAGTGGGAGGCGCGTGACCCGATCCAGAACTACGCGGCGCGCCTGCTGGAGGAGTTCGACTTCGCCGACGACGAGGTCGAGCGGATCGACGAGGAAGTGCGCGCCTACGTCGCCGAGTGCGCCGAGCGGGCGCTCGCCTCGCCGCTGCCCGATCCGACGTCGGCGCGTGAAGGCGTCTTCGCCGTGGGCTGGGAGCCGCTCGGCGACGGGGCGGCGCCGTGGTCGGGCTGGGCGGAGCCGACCGCCCGTACCGCGCCGGAACGGAGGGCCGCCTGATGGCCGAGCTCACCTACCTGGAGGCGATCTCCGACGGCCTGCGGACGGAGATGCGGCGCGACGAATCGGTGTTCTGCCTGGGCGAGGACGTCGGCGCCTTCGGCGGCGCCTTCAAGGTGACCGCCGGCTTCGCCGAGGAGTTCGGCCCGGAACGGGTGCTCGACACCCCGCTCGCCGAGAACGCGATCGTCGGCGCCGCCACCGGCGCCGCGATCGAGGGCATGCGGCCGGTCTGCGAGATGCAGTTCGCCGACTTCATCGCCTGCGGCTTCGACCAGCTCGTCAACGTGGCGGCGAAGCTTCACTACCGGCAGGGCCAGAGCGTGCCGATCGTCGTCCGCCTGCCGTCCGGCGGCGGCTTCTCCGGCGGCCCCTTCCACTCGCAGAACCCCGAGGCCTGGTTCCTCCAGGCGCCGGGGCTGAAAGTGGTGGCGCCGGCGACCGCGGCCGACGCCAAGGGCCTGTTGGCGGCGGCGATCCGCGACCCCAACCCGGTCTGCTTCCTCGAGCACAAGGGCCTCTACCGGCACGTGCGGGGAGAGGTGCCGGAGGGCGAGCACGTGGTGCCGATCGGCGAGGCGGGGGTGGCCCGCGAGGGCGGCGAGCTGACCGTGATCGCCTACGGCTCGGCGGTGCCGTTGGCGCTCGACGCGGCCGCGCAGCTGGGCGAGGACATCGAGGTGCTCGACCTGCGCAGCCTCTGGCCGCTCGACCGCGAGGCGATCCTGGCGAGCGCGCGGAAGACCGGCAAGGTGCTGATCGCCCACGAGGCGACCGGCGCCTGCGGGGTCGGCGCCGAGGTGGCGGCGCTGATCGGCGCCGAGGCCTTCGAGGACCTCGACGCCCCGATCCGTCGCCTCACCGCGCCCGACCTGCCGATCCCGTTCAGCCCGCCGCTGGAGGCGGCGGTCCTGCCCCAGCTCGACGACATGAAGGAGGCCTGCCGTGAGCTCCTCGCCTACTGAGTCCGGGACCATGATCGAGATCGCGATGCCGCAGATGGGGATCTCGGTCGCCGAGGGCACGCTGGTCGAGTGGCGCAAGCGGCCCGGCGACTGGGTCGACGCCGACGAGCCGCTCTGCGACGTCAGCACCGACAAGATCGACGTCGAGATCCCCTCGCCCGCCGCCGGTCGGCTCGGGCGGATCGCGGTCGAACCGGGGGAGACGGTTGAGGTCGGTGCCCTGCTCGCCGAGCTCGACACCGCCGCGAAACCGGGCGAGGCGCACCCGGAGGAGTCGCCGCCGACGCCGCCGTCCGGCCCGCCTGCGGGTGGGGCATCGGGCCCGCCCGACCGAGAGGTCGACCGCTCCCACGTCTACTCGCCGGTCGTCCGGCGGATCGCGGCCGAGCGCGAAGTGGACCTCGAGCAGGTCGAGGGCCACGGCGTCGGCGGACGGGTGCGCAAGGCCGACCTCGTCGCCTTCCTCGAGCGGGGGAGCGAGCGGCCGCTGCACACCGAGTCGCCCTACCGGCCCGAGCCGGCCGAGCCGGAGCCGGTGGCTGCCGCGCCCCCGCCGTCCGCCGCGCCATCGGCGCCCGCGCCGGCCGATCTCCTCGGCCCGACGCGGCGCGAGCCGATGTCGCCGATGCGCAGTCAGATCGCCCGGCACGTGGTCGAGAGCCGGCGTACGGCGGCGCACTGCACCACGGTGGTCGAGGTCGATTTCGGCCGGCTCGCCGCGCGCCGTGACGAGCTCCGCCCGCGGATGGCGGCGCGCGGGGTCAAGCTGACCTACCTGGCCTTCGTCGCCCAGGCGACGGTGGCGGCGCTGGAGCGCCACCCGATCCTGAACGCCTCGATCGAGGGCGAGGAGATCGTCCACCACGAGGACGTCAACCTCGGCATCGCCGTGGCGCTCGAGGACGGCCTGATCGTGCCGGTGATCCGCCGGGCGCAACGGCTCAGCCTGGAGGGGATGGCCGCCGCGATCGGCGACCTCGCGGCGCGGGCGCGGGAGAAGCGCCTGCACCCCGACGAGGTCCAGGGCGGCACCTTCACGATCACCAATCCGGGGCAGTTCGGGGCGGTGCTGGCGACGCCGATCATCAACCCGCCCCAGGTCGCGATCCTCGACCTCGAGGCGGTGGTCAAGCGGCCGGTGGTGGTCGAGCGCGACGGCGAGGACTCGATCGCGATCCGGCCGATGTCCTACCTCTGCATGTCCTGGGACCACCGGGCGCTCGACGGCGCCGAGGCGGCCCGCTTCCTCGGCGAGCTGAGGCAAGGCCTGGAGCAGGGAGGCGGTGAGCGATGAGCACGCTGATCCGCGAAGGTGAGCGCAGCGGGGCGACGATCGCGATCGCGATCCACTCGACGGCGCTCGGCCCGGCCCTGGGCGGGGCGCGGATGTGGCACTACGACTCGGTCGACGAGGGGGTCGCCGACGCCCTGCGGCTGGCCCGCGCGATGACCTACAAGGCGGCCGCGGCGGGGCTTCTCCTGGGCGGCGGCAAGGGCGTCATCTGCGCCCCGACGCCCGCCCGGCCGGAGGGCGAGCTGCGCCGCGCGATGCTGCTCGACTTCGGCGACGCGGTCGCCTCCCTCGGCGGCCGCTACGTGACCGCCGAGGACGTCGGCACCGGTGCCGAGGACATGGCGGTGATCGCCGAGCGCACCACCCACGTGGTCGGCCTGCCGGGCGAGCGCGGCGGCAGCGGCGACCCCAGCCCGGTCACCGCCCGCGGCGTGCTCGCGGCGCTGCGCGCCTGCCTCGACCACCGCTTCGGCGACCCCTCGCCGGCCGGGCGGCGCGTCTGCGTGGTCGGCCTCGGCCACGTCGGCGGCAGGCTGGCGCGGCTGCTCGCCGGCTGCGGCGCCGAGCTGGTGCTCGCCGACGTCGACCCGGGGCGCCGCGCCCTGGCCGCGGAGCTCGGCGCCCGGTGGATCGAGCCGGAGGAGGCGATCCTGGCGGAGTGCGACGTGCTCGCACCCTGCGCGCTCGGCGGCGTGATCGAGGCGGCGACGGTCGACCGCCTGCGCTGTCGGGTCGTCTGCGGGGCGGCCAACAACGTCCTCGCCGACGACCGCCTCGCGCTCGACCTGGCGCGGCGCGGCATCGTCTACGCCCCCGATTTCATCGCCAACGCGGGCGGCCTGATCAACGTCTACGCCGAGCTCCACCAGCTCGATCGCCGCGCGGTCGCGGCCCTCGTCGACGGCATCGGCGCGACGGTCGGCCTCGTCCTCGACGCCGCCGAACGCCGAGGCACGACGCCCCTCGCGGAGGCCCAGGCCCTGGCGCTGCGGCGCTTGCGCGGAGCCGCCGCCGCGGCGGCGTAGGGGGACGGCGGCGCAACGGCTCGGGCCATTCAGGCCGGGCCAATTGGGGACGAAGCGCCCGGGCGTCTCGGAGGCGACCCGGGCAGGCTGTGGCCGCCTCCGAGACGCCCGGGCTTCGGGCCATCTGCGGGGGGATGGGGCGTAGGTCACAGAGGCCAAGATCGCAGGGAAGACGCGCGCCTTGAGTTGGAGACGCGCGCCTTCCGTCGCACATTCACGCCCTCCAGATCGCGCTGCGTGAGTTGACCTTGCTATGGCAAGGGGATAGGGGATAGCGGTCGCAGAACTTCCGCCCCTCCAATGAACGCCTCCTGGGGCCACGCTTTCGATCTGCTGCCGCCGAGGCTCCTCGCTTTGGACTGCGACGACGAGGGCCACAACCTCACGGATCTTCAGATGGAACTGCTGCTCGAACTTGAGCCGGACGCGCTCGTCGCTGCTAGCGCGACGCTCAAACTATCGGCCCAGCTCGCGGAGGAGATTAGGGCGCTGAAAGAAGCAGGCTGGACTGACGAGCGTCTAGTGACCACGGTGAGTCCTAAAGCTGTCGCCGATTCAGGACTTGTCAAGAGTCGCATCCAGATCAGGCGCCGATGGAAGACACGATTGACGCACTGATCGACGACATGCGCAAGACCGAAGAGGCCGCGTCAGCTCTCGGCATCGAGCCGCCGAAGGCCATCTACGTCTGCAAAACGAACATGGTCGAAGGAAACACGCTTCAAAAAGACGACCCGAAACAGCCTTTCAATCAGCGCAGGTCTCCTCCGATATTGATCTGGCGGTATCTCACCGAGGCTTGCGACGTCGATCCATCGGAGATCGCCGTCTACTGCTCGCTCAAATTCGCAAAAGACTTTCCTGCTCCGTCTGACTTCCGTCTGTTCATCGGCAAAGACAAGGACTACGACGCCTTCATGGAAGGCGGATTTCGTCACGTCATCTTCAATTTGAGCTTGCAGGAGGGCTGGGACGACCCCCTCGCCTACTTCGCCTACATCGACAAAAGCATGGAATCGAAAATTCAGGTGGAGCAGATCATCGGCCGCTTGCTCCGCCAGCCGGGGGCGGAGCATCTTCCCGACGAGAGACTGAACACTGCCAACTTCTACGTCCGAGTGGACAGGCGCGGCGTGTTCAACGAAATTCTGGAGTCGGTAGATCGAAAGCTTGCTGTCGACGCACCGGGGATCAAGCTTGTGGTGAGCAAACCGGGCAAACCGAAACCGGAGCTGATCGACGCCAAGGAACCAAGACAAATATTCGAGACGGGATACATCACCGATGAGGCCATCGGTCCAATAGAAGCACTAATCGACGGCCTAACCGACTATCGCGGTGACCCCGGAGTCAACGTCGACAGTAAAGGCAGCCGAGTGCTTATCCAGCGGACCATCGGGGACGATGGTCCCGCAGGCTTCGAGTGGGAGGAGTTCGAGCATACGAATCGAGTCTCCGCTCGTTGGCTGTTCCAGAGAGAGATCATGCGCCGCTTTCAGGGTGCTTTGGGCGTCGCCCCGACTTCAGCTCCGAAGTTCGACGCGCTAGTTGGATTCGGGAGCCGCGCCCACATTCAAATCCAGCAGGTCGCGCCCTATCTCAGAAGCTCGCAAGCATCGAGCTGGACGTACAACTCGTCGACGCTGGCTAGCTGGCCCACAAACTCGATTTCCTCGCCTCTGTCTAATGCAGTTAATCCCTCTTGCTGCTCCTTCGCGAACTTGAGGAGCAGCAGATGATTGCTACCGCCGCCCTCCTCATCCTCGCGCTCGGTCATCACTGAGACCGTGTACTCGCCCTCGCGATAAGCAGGGCTCACGTCTCGTACAAATGCAGTCATACGGAGCCAGGCTCCGAGGTGAGGCCCGATGATCTGTTCTCTTTGGACCGTGGTTTTGTTGCGTGACTCGTCTTTCAGCGCGTCCAGGCTCTTTCTCACTCGTCGTCTACCTGCGAACGGATCAGGGTCCCGATCATGTCGGACACTGCGATCAATCGAAATCGTGGCATTCGGACCGATGACATTGCCGCGGAAGTCGCCATCGCCCATCCCGCCGTCGGCGATCGTGCTCTCTGGAGGCATAACCACGGCATCGTCTCCAGTCACGATTGAAATCCCCCGCTCGGACTGGGCGACCATATCGGTCGAGGGCAAAGGCTCTGGTTTTTCGTCGTCACCGATGAAGAAGGCATAGGCGACCAATACGCCGCCGAAGACCAGCAGGATCAACCAGACGGCCGCCGAGGTTCCAATGCCCGCCAAGGCCAGAGCGATGACGTCCACACCGGTGCCAACGCCACCCATCCAGATTCGATTGCGCGCCATACCAGAACGCTAGCTGGCACAGGGGCGGGTTGTCTGGGGCTTTCTTGATTAGGCGAATGAGCTTTGCGCTCGGGATCGCAATCAGGCAGAAAGCCAACTGGGCGGAAGTTCCGCGACCGCTATCCCCTATCCCCTTGCTATGGCAAGGTCAAACCGTGGTCACGTGTTTGTGACCGTGGAGAGACCGTCACATTCGTGACATCTCCCTCGCGTCTCCAGCGGCGATCCCGGCGTCTTCGTCAAGTGCACCGTCCCTCCCCGACGTGCGTTCGCACTTTGGCTCGGATAGCGACTAAAAGTGCGAACGCACCCTCGCCGTCACCCCGAGACCCGGCCATCTCGGCGGCGGCCACAGCCTGCCCGGGCTGCCGCCGAGATGGCCGGGTCCCTTCCCGTCCCTTGGGAGCTCTCCCTACTCGGACGGTCCCGCGTCGCGGACCAGCAACGCGACCTGGACACGGTTGTCGACGCCGAGCTTCTCCAGCAGGCGGGAGACGTGGGCCTTCACGGTGGCGACGCTGAGGTGGAGCTCGGCGGAGATGTCGGCGTTGGAGAGGCCGCGGCCGACCGCCCGGGCGACCTCCAGCTCGCGCGGGCTGAGGCCGGCGAGGAGGCGGTCGGCGTCGGCTCGCGGGGTTCCGGTCTCGCCTTCGCGGGCGACCAGGTCGATCAGCCGGCGGGTGACGGCCGGGGAGAGCATCGAGTCGCCCGCCGCGACGAGTTCGATCGCGCGGACGATCTCGGCGGGCGGCGTGTCCTTCAGCAGGAAGCCGGCGGCCCCCGCGCGGAGCGCCCGCAGCACCAGTTCGTCGGCGTCGAAGGTGGTCAGCATCAGGACCGCGGGCGGGGACGGCTGCCTGGCGAGGAGCGCCGCGGCGGAGACCCCGTCGAGGCGCGGCATGCGCACGTCCATCAGGACCACGTCGGGGCGGTGGCGATCGACCGCGGCGAGGACGCCGTCGCCGTCCTCGACCTCGGCCACGACCTCGATCGCCTCGGCCCCGCCGAGCAGCATCCGCAGGCCGGAGCGGACCAGCGCGTCGTCGTCGACCAACACGACCCGGATCGGCCGCGCCCCGATGGCGGCGCTCATCGTGCGCGCCGCTCCCGCGGCAGCGTCGCGGTCAAGACGAAGTCGCCGTCCCCGGCGACCTCGTGGCGCAGCTCGCCGCCCGCCAGCTCGACTCGCTCGCCGAGGCCGATCAACCCGCTTCCGGCCCCCGGCAGCGCCGGCGCGGGCACCGGCCGCAGCGGCGCCCGGTTGCGGATCTCGACCGCCAGCTCGCCGTCCTCCTCTTCCGCGACCCGCACCCGCACCAGCGCCCCCGGCGCGTGCTTGCGGGCGTTGGTGAGGCCCTCCTGGACGACCCGGAAGGCGGTCCGCCCGGCGCTCGCCGCGCCGTCCTCGACCTCCCCCTCCGGCAGCTCCAGCTCGGCCTCGATCCGTATCCCCGCCGCCCGCGACTCCTCGATCAGCGCGGGCAGGTCGGTCAGGGTCGGCTGCGGCCGCCGCGACTCGCCGTCGGTCCCCTCGCGCAGCACGCCGATCACGTCGCGCAGCTCCTCCAGCGCCGCCGCCGCGGCCTCGCGCACCACCCCGGCGGTCGCGGCGATCTCCGCCGGCGGCGCCTCCGGCCGGTATTCGAGCGCCCCCGCGTGCAGGCTCAGCAGCGAGAGCCGGTGGGCGAGGACGTCATGCATCTCCCGCGCGATCCGCTCGCGCTCCGCCGCCCGCGCCCGCTCGGCCCGCAGCCGACCCTCCTCCTCGAGCCGCGCCGCCCGCTCGTGCAGGGACTCGACCAGGTCGCGCCGCACCCGCACGAACAGTCCCCAGCCGACCGTGACGCCGACCGCGAGGAAGCTGATGACGACCCCGGCCCAGGCTTCCCCGTTCTCGTAGAGGAGCGAAGCGAGGATCGAGGCGAGCAGGGTGGCGAGGGCGACCCAGGCGAGGGTGCGGCGGTCGCAGCGGATCGCCGCGTTGAAGAGCGCGATCAGCGCCGCGCCGCCCGCCAGCGCCGAGATCGCCGAGACCGGGACGACGAAGGCGGCGACCCCGACCGGGTGGCGGCGACGCTCCCAGAGCGCGCCCAGCGAAGCCATCCCGAGGACGATGTCGACGACTTTGACGATGGTTCCGTGCTCGTGCCAGCCGGAGGCGAGCGTCAGGGCTCCGACGACGAAGGCGCCGACGGTGACGATCGCGTCGACGATCCAGTCGCGCAGGCTGCGGCGGGCGCCCGGCCCGTCGACCATCGTCCCCGGCAGCAGGTGCCGCTGCCAGCCAGGCGGCTCCAGGCCTTGCTTCAGGTCCGCGGTGGCCATCTCCACAGCGTAGGGACGGCGGAGGGTCCGGAGCCACTACCAAAGTAGGGATCGGCCCTCGACCAAGGAGGGGGCGAGAAGGCGACCGGTGGCCGATGCGGGCGCCGCGCGGAGCAGGGAGGCTCTGGTCATGATCGAAGCCGAGAAGTTGACCAAGAGGTTTGGCGGGAGGGCGGTCGTCGACGACGTCTCCTTCCGCTGCGAGCCGGGCACCGTGACCGGCTTCCTCGGGCCCAACGGGGCGGGGAAGTCGACCACGATGCGGATGATCTGCGGGCTGGCGAGGCCGGACTCCGGCACCTCCGCCGTGCTCGGCGGCGAGTACCGCGCGCTGCCGAACCCGGGGCGCCGGGTGGGCGTGCTGCTCGACGCCTCCGCCCAGCACGACGGCCGCCGCGGCCGCGAGGCGCTGGCGGTGTCGGCGCAGACGATGGGGGTCGAGGAGGCCCGCGTCGACGAGCTGCTGGAGCGGGTCGGGCTCGACCCCGCGGCGGCGAAGCGGCGGGTGCGCCAGTACTCGCTGGGGATGCGCCAGCGGCTGGGGATCGCCAACGCCCTGATCGGCGAGCCCGAGGTGCTGATCCTCGACGAGCCCGCCAACGGGCTCGACCCGGAGGGGATGCGCTGGATGCGCGGCCTGCTGCGCGACTTCGCCGAGCGCGGCGGCACCGTGCTGCTCTCCTCCCACCTGCTGCACGAGGTCGACGCGATCGCCGATCGGCTGGTGATCATCGGCGCGGGCAAGATCGTCGCCGAGGGCAGCCGCGACGAGCTGCTCTCCGGCGCCGGGACGCTGGTCAAGGCCGAGGACCAGGAGGGCCTCGGCAAGGCGCTCGCCGCGGCCGGGCTGGAGGCCCGCGAGGCCGAAGGCGGCGGCTACCTCGTCGACGCCGAGCCGCGCGCGGTCGGCGTCGCGGCCCGGGACGGCGGCGTCGCCCTCGTCCACCTGGCGCCCGCCGGCGACGCCGGCCTCGAGCAGCTCTTCTTCGACCTGACGAGCGGCGGCAAAGGGGAGGTGTCGTGATGAACGAGCGACCCACCCTCACCCGCCTGACCAAGGTCGAGCTGCGCAAGATGGTCGACACCCGCAGCGGCTTCTGGCTGCAGCTGGCGGTGGTCGGCCTGACCGTCCTCGTCGTCGTGATCACGGTCCTCGCCGGCCACGAAGACGACATGACCTTCCGCCACATCCTCTCCAACGCGCTGGTGCCGGCGGCCACCCTCCTGCCGGTGGTCGGCATCCTCCTGGTCAGCTCCGAGTGGTCGCAGCGGACGGCGCTGATCAGCTTCTCCCTCGTCCCCGACCGGCCGCGGCTGATCGCCGCCAAGGTCCTCGCCGGGATCGTCCTCGGCATCGCCGCGACCTTCGTGGCGATCGTCGTCGCGGCGATCGGCACCGCCCTCGCCGGATCGAATGCGCCGCACGTCTGGTCGCTGCCGATCGGGCTGCTCGGCCAGGACTTCGTCTACGTGATCACGGCGATGGTGATCGGCATCGGCTTCGGTGCCGCGCTGCTCGCCTCGGCACCGGCGATCGTCATCTACTTCGGGCTGCCCGCGGCGATCAGCGCGCTCGGCTCGATCCACTCGCTGCACGGCACGATCGAATGGATCAACAGCGGCGAATCGCTGGAACCGCTGACGACGATGGTGATGGGCGGCCACGAATGGGCGCAGGCGCTGGTGACGCTGGCCCTGTGGATGGTGCTGCCGCTGGCGATCGGCCTGCGGCGGATCACCCGCGGCGATCTGAATTGAGGTTAGGGTTGTGGGGATGCGCCTCGTCCGCCGCCACCTCACCTACGCCAACGTGGCGGCGACCCTGGCGCTCTTCCTCGCCCTCGGCGGCGCCGCCTACGCCGCGACGCGGCTGCCGCGCAACTCGGTCGGCAACGCGCAGCTGAGGAAGAGCGCCGTCACCGCCTCGAAAATCGCCAAGAAGACGCGCAGGCAGCTGCGCGGCGACCGAGGCCCGACGGGCCCGCAGGGCAAGACCGGGAAGACCGGCGCGCGCGGCCCGCAGGGCAAGACGGGGGCGACCGGCGCGGCGGGCAGCGGCCCGGCCTATGAAGTCTTCGGCACCTCGAAGTCGATCGCGGCCGGCGGCGGCACCGTGATCGCCGAGAACCTCGCCCAGGGCGCCTACGTGATCAGCGCCGACGTCGCGATCGAAGCCACCGCGGCCACCGAGGTCACCTGCACCCTCAACGGCGGCGGCGAAGCGGTCGGCCACGTCGAATCGGGCGTGCCGACCACGCTGACCCTCTCGGTGACCCGCAACCTGGGCGGCGCCGGCAACGCGACGCTCAGCTGCGCGGCGCCCGCGGGGGCCACGGCGAAATACGCGAACATCATCGCCACGCAGGTCAAATCGCAGTCCCGCGTCGCAGGCTGACACCCGCCGCTCAGGCGCTTCCCACTTAAGCTCCCGTACCTCGCTATCCTTGTCGGAGCCTCGCGCCTCGGCCCGAGGTTTTCCTTTGTAACGAGTGCCTTCGGGCACAGAACATTGTCGAGGGGACAGATGGCTCGCGGAGATGTCCGCATCGCGGTGACGCTGGCTTGCGAAGACTGCAAGCGGCGGAATTATCAGACCAACAAGTCGCGGCGTAACTCGCCCGACCGAGTCGAGCTGCGCAAGTTCTGTCGCTGGTGCGGGCATCACACCCCGCACAAAGAGACCCGGTAGAGGTCGATGGCGAAAACCCGCGCACAGCGCAAGGCGGAACGCCGCGCTCGCGAAGCCGAGGAGCAGAAACGCTCCGGCTCCGAGCGCCGCGCCGAGTCGCGGGCGCAGCACGACACCCAAGTCGGCGTCTCCGGTGACGTCGCCGAGATCGAGGCCGTCGAGGCCGGGATCGCGGCGGGCGCCTCGGAGGCCGACCTGGAGATCCCCGACGCACCGCACGAGCCTTCGCGCTCGGAGCGGCGCGCCGAGGCCAAAGCCGCCAAACAGGCGGAACGCAAAAAACGTGACCAGCAGAAACAGCGCGAGCGCGACCAGCTCGCGCGGCAGCAGAAAAAAGCCACCGCCGAACGGCAGAGCGGGGCGCGTGGCGGCGTCATCGGTTTCCTGCTTTCCTGCTGGGCCGAGCTGAAGAAAGTCCAGTGGCCCGATCGTGAGATGCTGGTCCAGGCCACCGCCGTGACGATCATCTTCGTCGCCGTCGCCGCGGCCTACCTCGGCGCCCTGGACGCGCTCTTCAACTGGCTTGTCAAGCAGATCCTCTAACCAAGAAGGCTTCCCAATCTGATGTTTCGTTGGTACGTGATCAACACCTATTCCGGGCACGAGAACAAGGTCAAGCACAACCTTGAGCACCGCGTGCAGACGATGAGCCAGAACCGCAACGTGCGGCAGGTCGTCGTTCCCACCGAGCAGGTCTCCGAGGTCAAGGACGGCCAGAAAGTGACCCAGGAGAAACGGACGATGCCCGGCTACGTCCTGGTCAACATGGAGATGACCGACGACGCCTGGAGCCTGGTCAAAAACACCCCCGGGGTGACCGGCTTCGTCGGCGCCGAACGGAACAAGCCGGTGCCGCTCTCGAAACCGGAGGTCGACCGCCTGCTCCACCGCGAGACCGCCGAGCGGCCGCGCACCCAGGCACAGTTCTCGATCGGTGAATCGGTCAAAGTCATCTCCGGCCCGCTCTCGGACTTCTCCGGCGAGATCGCCGAGATCAACGAGGACGGCGCGAAACTCAAAGTCCTGGTCTCGATCTTCGGCCGTGAGACGCCGGTCGAGGTGGGCTACGACCAGGTCAAGAAGATTTAGCGAGCGCGACCCGCTACGCTACCCGACCGCTCATGGCCAAAAAAGTACTCACCGTCATCAAGCTGCAGATCCAGGCAGGCAACGCCAATCCGGCGCCGCCGGTCGGCCCCGCGCTGGGCCAGCACGGCGTCAACATCATGGACTTCTGCAAAGCCTTCAACGCCCAGACGCAGGGCGAAGGCGGCACGATCATCCCGGTGGAAATCACGGTCTACGAGGACCGCTCCTTCACCTTCGTCACCAAGACGCCGCCCGCCGCCGTACTGATCAAGGAGGCGATCCGCATCCCGAAGGGATCCGGCGAGCCCCACGTCAACAAAGTCGGGACGATCACCCCGGAGCAGATCCGCGCGATCGCCGAACGGAAGATGCCCGACCTCAACGCCAACGACCTCGACGCCGCCTCGAAGATCATCGCCGGCACCGCCCGCTCGATGGGCGTCGACGTCAAATAGGAGATTTCCGCGATGGCCCACGGCAAACGCTTCCGCATGCAGCACCAGAAGGTCCAGCGCGACCACCTCTACCCGCCGGCGGAGGCGATCGGCCTGATCAAGGAGACGGCCAGCGCCAAGTTCGACGAGACGGTCGAGCTGCACGTCTTCCTCGGCGTCAACGTCCGCCACGCCGACGAACAGCTGCGCGGCACGCTGGCCCTCCCGCACGGGCTCGGCAAAGAGGTGACGATCGCGGTCTTCGCCCAGGGCGCCAAGGCGCGTGACGCCGAGGCCGCCGGCGCGGACTTCGTCGGCGCCCAGGACCTGGCCGAGAAAATCCAGGGCGGCTGGACCGACTTCGACGTCGCCATCGCGACCCCGGACATGATGCCGGTGGTCGGCCAGCTGGGCCGCATCCTCGGCCCGCAGGGCAAGATGCCGAATCCCAAAGTCGGCACCGTCACCGAAGACATCGAGAAAGCCGTCGAGGAATCGAAGTCGGGCAAAGTCGAATACCGCACCGACCGCCAGGCGATCGTCCACATGGCGATCGGCAAGGCGAGCTTCCCCGACGACCAGCTGCTCGACAACTACAGCGCCGTGATCGACGAGATCATCCGCGCCAAGCCGTCGGGCGCCAAGGGCAAATACATCCGCTCGGCGACCCTCGCCACGACGATGGGTCCCGGTGTCCGCGTCGACACCGCCAAGGCCGTCGACCGCGAGCCGGTCGGCGCCGCCGGCGAGTAGCAGAGCTTCAGACCAGATAGCAGCGGCAGAGGACGCAAGGAGCGGGTTTGCTCTACACTGCGTCGCCGCCCACCTAAGACCACCGGCGTGGCAATGCCTCTAAGCCCGGTGCAGGAGAGACGATGAACCGCGAGGAAAAGTCAGCAACCATCCAAGAGATCGCTGCCCAGATCGAGGGCGCGGAAGCGATCTTCGCCGTCGACTACCGCGGGATCAGCGTTCCCCAGGCCGCCGAGCTGCGCGGCAGGCTGCGTGAGACGGACTCCAGCTTCCGGGTGGTCAAGAACCGCCTGACGAAACTGGCCGCCGAGCAGGTGGGCGAGGAACGGCTCGCCGAGCTGCTGAGCGGCCCGACCGCGTTGACCTTCGTCCGCGGCGACACGGCGGCGGCCGCGAAAGCGATCACGACCTTCAACAAAGAGCACGACATCCTCACCTACAAGGGTGGGCTGATGGGCGAAACCGTGCTCGACGACGCGGCCTTCAAATCGATCGCCCGCCTGCCTTCGCGCGAAGTCCTGGTCGGCCAGTTCGCCGGCATCGTCGCCAGCCCGCTGACCGGTGTGGTCCGCGGGTTGAACGCCTTGATCCAGGGGCTCGCCACGCAGCTCGGCCAGATCGCCGAGAAGGGCCTGGTCACCGGCGAGGCTCCGGCCGCCGCCCCGGTGGAGGCCCCGGCCGAGGAGGCCGCGCCCGCCGAGGAGGCACCCGAGGCCGAGGAGACTTCGACCGAGGAGCCCGCTGCCGAGGCTCCCGCCGAGGAGCAACCGGCCGCCGAGGCCGAGGCGGGCGAGGCTCCCGCCGAGGACACGACTTCAGAGAATTCAAACGAGGAAGAGGGGTAGCACCAGATGGCAACTTCAACTGCTGAGTGGATCGAGGAGCTGAAAGGCATCTCCGTCCTCGAGCTCTCCGAGCGGATCAAGGCGCTCGAGGAGGAGTTCGGCGTCTCCGCGACCGCCGTGGCGGCCGCCGCGCCGGCCGCTGCCGCCGGTGGCGGCGGTGAGGAGGCCGGCGGCGGCGAAGAGTCGTCGACGGTCGACGTCGTGATCACCGAGGTCGGTGGCCAGAAAGTTCCGGTCATCAAAGTCGTCCGCAACGCGACCGGTCTCGGCCTCAAAGAGGCGAAGGCCGTCGTCGACGCCGCTCCGGGCCCGGTCAAAGAGGGTGTCGACCGCGAGGAGGCCGAGAAACTCAAGGCCGAACTCGAGGAGGCCGGCGCCACCGTCGAGCTCAAATAGCCGACAAGTTGCGCGCCTCGCGACTGGGAGTCAGTCGCAGAGCCAAATTTGCGACCGGGGATAGCCGCGTGCTATTTTCCCCGGTCGCGCGCTTTTCTGAGTACGCCTGCCCGCCGCACGGGCCCTTTTCACATTCCCTCTGACCGTCCGAGGAGTCGCCGACTTGGCACGTTCCAACGCTGCCCCCGTAACCCGTAGGAGTTTTTCCCGCCTAGAGAACCCTCTCGAAGTCCCACATCTCATCGACATTCAGCGTCGTTCCTTCGAGGAACTGACCGATCCGGTGAACGGTGGACTGCGCGAGACGATCAACGACATCTCCCCGATCGAGGACTACACGGGGAACCTGCAGATCGTCTTCGGCGAGTTCAAATTCGAGGAGCCGCCGCATTCCATCGAGGAGTGTCGCGAGAAGGACATGACGTATTCGCGGCCGTTGACCGCGACCGTCGCCTTCCAGAACAAGGAGACCGGAGAGATCCGCGAGCAGGCCGTCTTCATGGGCGACTTCCCGTGGATGACCGAGCGCGGGACCTTCATCATCAACGGCACCGAGCGCGTCGTCGTGACGCAGCTGGTCCGTTCCCCGGGCGCCTACGTGATGGCCCCGAAGGACCCCGAGAAGCAGGTCTTCATCGCCAACCTGATGCCGGCCCGCGGCTCCTGGCTCGAGCTGGAAATCGACAAAAAAGGCAAAGTTTTCGTGCGGATCGACCGCAAGCGGAAACTGCCGGTGACGGTGCTGCTGCGCGCGATGGGCTACGTCGAGGACCAGAAACTGCTGGACCTCTTCGACAACTCGATCTACATCCGTCACACGATCGAGGCCGACAGCGAAGCGACCAGGACCGAAGAGGGCGCCCTGGTCGAGCTGTTCAAAAAACAGCGCCCCGGCGAGCCGCCGAGCGTCGACGCCGCCCGCGGCCTGCTCGACCAGCTGTTCTTCGACCCGAAGCGCTACGACCTGACCCGGGTCGGCCGTTACAAGCTGAACGCCCGCCTCGATCTCGACATCGACCTCGAGACGCGGGTGCTCACCCACGACGACATCATCGCCCTGGTCAAGGAGCTCGTCTCGTTGCCGAAACTGCTCGGGATCCCCGAGGAGGTCGACGAGGAGAACCCGATCAAAGACTATGCCGCGGAGGCGCTGACCTACCCGCGCGAGCAGGTCTACGACCACCTCGACGAGTACGAGCACTTCGGCAACCGGCGCCTGCGCACGGTCGGCGAGCTGATCCAGGAGGCCTTCCGCATCGGCCTCTACCGGATGGAGCGCGTCGTCCGCGAGCGTCTGACGACGGAAGACTCCGACGCGATCACGCCGCAGACGATCATCAACATCCGCCCGGTCGTGGCGGCGATGAAAGAGTTCTTCGGCTCCTCGCAGCTGTCGCAGTTCATGGACCAGACCAACAGCCTCTCGGGGCTGACGCACCGTCGCCGCCTCTCGGCCCTCGGTGCCGGCGGTCTGACCCGTGAGCGCGCCCCGATCGAGGTCCGCGACGTGCACCCGACCCACTACGGCCGGATGTGCCCGATCGAGACCCCGGAGGGACCGAACATCGGCCTGATCGGCTCGCTCGCCTCCTACGCGGAGATCTCCGAGCATGGTTTCGTCACCACCCCCTATCGCCTCGTGGAAGACGGCGTCGTCAGCGACACGATCGTCCACTACGACGCGACCCAGGAGGAGGACAAGATCATCGCCCAGGCGAACTCCGAGGTCGACGAGAAGACCGGCAAACTCAAGGGCCCGCAGGTGCTGGTCCGCGCCGGCGAGCAGGAGTACGCGACCGCGGCTCCCAAGGAAGTCGACCTGATGGACGTCTCGCCGTCGCAGATCTGGTCGGTGGCGACCTCGCTGATCCCGTTCCTCGAGCACGACGACGCGAACCGCGCCCTGATGGGCTCGAACATGCAGCGTCAGGCCGTGCCGCTGCTCAAACCGGACCCGCCGCTCGTCGGCACCGGGATGGAGCGTCGCGCCGCGATCGACTCCGGTGACGTGGTCGTCGCCAGGCACGACGGCGAGATCGGCTACGTCGACGCGGATCGCATCGAAGTCGTCCACAAGGAAGGCAAGGACGACCACAAGCTCAACAAGTTCATGCGCTCGAATCAGGGCACGCTGATCCATCAGCGGCCGATCGTGAAGAGCGGGCAGAAGGTGAAGGCGGGCGACGTGCTCGCCGACGGCTCCTCCTCCGGTGGCGGCGAGATCGCCCTGGGCAAGAACTGCCTGGTCGCCTTCATGTCCTGGGAGGGCTACAACTTCGAGGACGCGATCATCCTCTCGGAGCGCCTGGTCAAGGAAGACGAACTCACCTCGATCCACATCGAGGAGTACGAGATCGACGCCCGCACGACCAAGCTCGGCGACGAGGAGATCACCCGCGACATCCCGAACCGCAGCGAGGAGAGCCTGCGCAACCTCGACGAGCGCGGCATCGTCCGCGTCGGCGCCGAGGTCGTGTCCGGCGACCTGCTGGTGGGCAAGGTCACGCCGAAGGGCGAGACCGAGCTGACCGCCGAGGAGAAGCTGATCCGCGCGATCTTCAAGGAGAAGGCGCGAGAGGTCCGCGACACCTCGTTGAAAGTGCCCCACGGCGAGGGTGGCGTCGTGATCGAGGTCCTGACCTTCAGTCGGGACGAGGGCGACGACCTGCCGCCGGGGGTCAACGACCTGGTCCGCGTCTACGTCGCGACCAAGCGCAAGATCTCCGAGGGCGACAAGCTCGCCGGCCGCCACGGGAACAAGGGTGTGATCTCGAAGATCGTGCCCGAGGAGGACATGCCTCACCTGGCCGACGGCACCCCCGTCGACGTCATCCTCAACCCGCTCGGCGTGCCGAGCCGGATGAACATCGGCCAGATCCTCGAGACCCACCTCGGGTGGGTCGCGGCGAACGGCTGGTACGACGACGGCACCGAGGCCTACAAGCAGGCCCACTCCGACGAGGGCGACGGCCGGGTCTACGTGGCGACGCAGGTCTTCGACGGGGCGACCGTCGAGGACGTCGACGACGCCCTCGTGTACTGGCAGAAAGAGAACGAAGACCGTGGCATCGACCTCGGCATCGATCCGGACGGCCGTCCGGGCGCGCGGGCCTCTGGCACCGCCCAGCTCTACAACGGCCGCACCGGCGAGCCGTACGAGGGCAAAGTCACGGTCGGCTACATGTACATCCTCAAGCTCCTGCACCTGGTGGACGACAAGATCCACGCGCGGAGCACCGGCCCCTACTCGCTCGTCACCCAGCAGCCGCTGGGCGGCAAGGCGCAGTTCGGCGGTCAGCGCTTCGGCGAGATGGAGGTCTGGGCCCTGGAGGCCTACGGCGCCGCCTACACGCTGCAGGAGATGCTCACCGTCAAGTCCGACGACACGGTCGGGCGGGTCAAGGCCTACGAGGCGATCGTCAAGGGGGAGAACATCCCCGAGCCGTCGATCCCCGAGTCCTTCAAAGTGCTTTTGAAGGAGATCCAGAGCCTCTCGCTCGACGCCAACGTCGTCTCCGAGGGCACCGACGTCGAGATCAGTGACGAGGAGGACGACCTCCTCAAAGCTGCCGAGGAGCTCGGCATGGACCTCACCGGGGTCCGCGCCGACAACGGGCCCGACGGCAACGGATTGAGCACGCCGGAAGCGGCCGACGAGCAAGAGGAGCAGGTCGTCGCCGAGGGCGAGGGCGGTACTGATGATTCAGCCGAAGCGGTCGAGGAGACCGCCTCGGCCGAGGTGGAGGACTGATGATCGACATCAACAATTTCGACGCGATCGAGATCGGTCTCGCGTCTTCGAAAAAGATCCGCTCCTGGAGCTGGGGCGAGGTCACGAAGCCGGAGACGATCAACTACCGCACGCTGAAGCCGGAGAAAGACGGCCTCTTCTGCGAGCGCATCTTCGGTCCGACCAAGGACTGGGAGTGCTACTGCGGCAAGTACAAGCGGGTCCGTTACAAGGGCATCGTCTGCGAGCGCTGCGGCGTCGAGGTGACGCGCTCCAAGGTCCGCCGCGAGCGGATGGGGCACGTCGACCTGGCCTCGCCGGTCTCGCACATCTGGTTCTTCAAGGGCGTGCCCAGCCGGATCGGCTACCTGATCGACATGGCGCCCAAAGAGCTGGAGAAGGTCCTGTACTTCGCCGCCTCGATGGTCACCTGGGTCGACGAGGAGGCGCGCGACAAGGACGTCGGCAAACTCGAGAAAGAGGTCAAAAAAGTCGTCGACTCCTATGAAGTCGAACGGCAGAAACGGACCCAGGAGCTGAACGAGTCGCTGGAGCGGCGCGTGCAGTACCTCGAGGACGGCGAGCAGTCCAAATTCGACGACGAAGACCACATCTGGGCCGACTCGCTGAAACTGACCGCCGCCCAGCTGCGCAAGCTCAAAGACGACGAGCGCAGCAAAATGATCAAAGAACTGCGCAAACAGTTCGACGCGGAGATCTCCGACACCGAGGCCTACCTCGAAGAGGCCGCGGAGCGGATGAACGAGGTCTGGAAGATCTTCACGGAGATGAAGCCGAAGGACGTCATCAACGACGAGACGGTCTTCCGTGAGCTCAAGGACCGGTTCGGCTCCCCGTTCGGCTGGGGCGAGTACTTCCGCGGCGGCATGGGTGCCGAAGCGGTGCGCGACCTGCTCGAACAGGTCGACCTGGAAGCCGACTGCGAGGAACTCGAGCAGATCATCAACACCTCGAAAGGCCAGAAACAGGCGCGCGCGGTCAAGCGGCTGAAAGTCGCCTCGGCCTTCCTGCACTCCGAGAACAAGCCGGAGTGGATGATCCTCGACGCCGTGCCGGTGATCCCGCCGGAGCTGCGCCCGATGGTGCAGCTGGACGGCGGTCGCTTCGCGACCTCCGACCTCAACGACCTCTACCGCCGGGTGATCAACCGGAACAACCGCCTGAAAAGGCTGCTCGACCTCGGTGCCCCCGAGATCATCGTCAACAACGAGAAGCGGATGCTGCAGGAGGCGGTCGACGCGCTGTTCGACAACGGCCGTCGCGGGCGCCCCGTCACGGGCCCCGGCAACCGGCCGCTGAAGTCGCTGTCCGACATGCTCAAGGGCAAGCAGGGTCGCTTCCGTCAGAACCTGCTCGGCAAGCGCGTCGACTACTCCGGCCGCTCGGTGATCGTCTCCGGCCCGAGCCTGCGGCTGCACCAGTGCGGCCTGCCCAAGCTGATGGCGCTGGAGCTCTTCAAGCCGTTCATCATGGCCCAGCTGGTCGAGCGCAAAGCGGTCCAGAACATCAAGGCCGCGAAGAAGATGGTCGAGTCGATGATCCCCGAGGTCTGGGACGTTCTGGAGGAAGTCATCCATGAACACCCGGTGCTGCTGAACCGCGCGCCGACCCTGCACCGCCTGGGCATCCAGGCCTTCGAACCGGTGCTGGTCGAGGGCAAGGCGATCCAGGTCCACCCGCTCGTCTGCTCGGCGTTCAACGCCGACTTCGACGGCGACCAGATGGCGGTCCACGTGCCGCTGTCCTCCGAGGCCCAGGCCGAGGCGCGGATCCTCATGCTCTCCGCCAACAACATCCTGTCCCCGGCCCACGGGGCGCCGCTGGCGACCCCATCCCAGGACATGGTGCTGGGCATCTACTACCTGACCTACGGTCCGAACGAGGCTGAGCTGAAGGCGAAAGAAGAGGAGCTCCAGTCAGGCAAGGGCCGTAACGGCTCCGGCCCGGTGCAGGTGTTCCGCTCCTCGCAGGAGGCCGAACTCGTCTACGAGAACGGCGGTTGCAAACTGCAGGACGAGGCCGAGTACCGCGGCGGCAGCGGCGGTCACTTCCTGACCACGGTCGGGCGGATCATCTTCAACGAGAAGATCGAACGCGCCCTGGCCGACGCGCTGGAAGACGAATTCGATCCCAGCTCGTTCGTGTTCAACAACTCGTCGCTGAAAAAGAAGGACATCAACGCGATGGTCTCCGAGCTCGTCGTGTCCTACGGCGCGCCGGTGGTCTCGCAGGTGCTCGATGCCTTCAAGGACCTCGGTTTCCAGTACGCGAGCAAGGCGGGCATCACCGTCTCCAAGAACAACGTCGTCTCACCGCCCGAGAAGCAGGAAATCCTCGATCGGTACGAGAAGGAGACGGAAGCCATCCAGGCCCAGTACGACGACGGTTACATCACCGCCGAGGAGCGTCACGAGGCGGTGACGGCCCACTGGAACCGGGCGACCGACGAGGTCGCGCAGGCGATGGAGGACAACCTCGACGAGCTGAACCCCATCTTCATGATGGCTGACTCCGGCGCGCGCGGATCTTTCAAACAGATCCGTCAGCTGGCCGGGATGCGCGGTCTGATGGCCAACCCGAAAGGGGAGATCATCGAGCGGCCGATCAAAGCCAACTTCATGGAGGGGCTCTCGGTCCTCGAGTACTTCATCTCCACCCACGGTGCCCGCAAGGGCCTCGCCGACACGGCGCTGCGGACGGCCGACTCCGGCTACCTCACCCGCCGTCTGGTCGACGTCGCCCAGGACGTCATCGTGCGCGATGAGGACTGCAAGACCAAAGACCACATCGAGATGGTCCTGCGCAAGGACGACGGCTCGCTCAACGACAACCTGTACGGCCGGCTGGCGGCGAAAAAGTTCGAGACCAAACGCGGTCGCGAGCTGCTCAAGCGCAACCAGCTGATCACGCAGGCCGACGTCGAGGAGATCGCCGAGGCCTTCGGCGACGAGGAGGGCGTCAAGATCCCGGTGCGCTCGGCGCTCAAGTGCGAGGCCGAGACCGGTGTGTGCCGCGCTTGTTACGGCATCTCGCCGGCGACTGGGGACATGGTCGACATCGGTGACGCGGTCGGCATCATCGCCGCCCAGTCGATCGGCGAGCCGGGCACGCAGCTGACCATGCGTACGTTCCACACCGGCGGCGTCGCCGGCCAGGACATCACCCAGGGTCTGCCGCGCATCGTCGAGCTCTTCGAGGCTCGCAAACCGAAGGGGCTCGCCCAGATGGCCGAGGCCGCGGGCAAAGTCTCGATCGAGGAAACCGACAAAGCCCTGAAAGTGGTCGTCACCGAGTCGAGCGGCGAAGAGCAGAGCTACTCGTTCCCGCTGCGGACCCGCCTCCACGTCGCCGACGGCGACAAGGTCGAGGTCGGCCAGCAGCTCAACGAGGGCTCCCTCTACCCGGCCGACCTGTTGGCGATCCGCGGTCGCACCGCGGTCGAGCTCTACCTGGTCGACGAGGTGCAGAAGGTGTACGGCGCCCAGGGGGTGGACATCAACGACAAGCACATCGAGCTGATCGCCCGGCAGATGCTGAAGAAGGTGCGGATCGAGACCAAGGGCTCGACCAGCCTGCTTCCGGGCCAGCTGGAGGACCGCGGTTCGCTCAAACGGCTGAACAAGAAGACCAAAGAAGAGAACGGCACGCCGGCCAAAGCCGAGGAAGTGATCCTCGGGATCACCAAGGCCTCGCTGGCGACCGAATCGTTCCTTTCGGCGGCCTCCTTCCAGGAGACCACCAAGGTCCTTACCGACGCCGCGCTGGAGGGCAAACGCGACCGCCTGGTCGGCCTCAAGGAGAACGTCATCATCGGCAAGCTGATCCCGGCGGCAACCGGGCTGAAGCACTACCGCACGGTGGCGATCGAGCCGGCCGTGGCGATCGAGCCGCCGAGCGACGACGACCTGCTCGAGGACGACGACCTCGCGGCGGAACTCGGCGTCGACGGCGTCGAGGCCCCGGTCGAGGGCTTCGGCCTCTCCTTCGCCGAGGAGCTCGAGGAGCTCGCCCAGGAGATCGAGTCGACCTCCGACAGCGACACCAAATAGGGCGTCGCCGACAACAGGCTGTAGGCGAAGGGCCCCGGAAGGGGCCCTTCGTCGTTGAGGGACGGGTCTGCGGGGAGAGCGGCGGGGGTCCCTCCCGCTACGCCCGTCCGCCGCGGACCCCGGCAAGGGTGCGGGCGAGCGCCCAGCTCCCAAAGGCTCGCGGGAGGGACCCCCGCCGCTCCTGCGAGCACGCTCCAAGGGTTCGGCCTCGAAGGACGGATCGTGTCCGAGCGCGCGAGCGTCTCGCCGGTCCGCGTCCTCTTCTCCAGCTTCGGACGGCGGTGTGGAGAGAAACCGTCGCATAGCGACGGAAAGGCTCCACGGTGGAGCGGCAAGCAGGAGCGATGGAGACTTACTCGGTTCTATGCCCGACTTTCGCTCGCGCACCCACGCCCTCTGCGAGTGCGTGGAACCTAAGTGGCGTATATAGCCACCTTCGCTCCACGCGAACCCTGCTGCACGAGCCGCGGAACCTCGCATCGTGTCGAAGAGCCGCGGGGAAGTCCTCCCCGGAGCCTTTGGGAGCTGGGAGCTCCCTGGTACCTGCGCCCAGTGTGGGGCGGACGGGCGGACGGGGAGGACTTCCCCGCGGCTCCCCCGCAACCCTGAGCTAGGCTGCCCCCATGAAGGCTTGCGTCATCGGGGCGGGGAGCTCGGGGATCGCGGCGGCGCAGGTGCTGCAGGCGCGCGGGATCGACTTCGACTGCTTCGAGAAGGGGTCGCGGACCGGGGGAACTGGCGCTACGAAAACGACAACGGGATGTCGTCGGCGTATCGGTCGCTGCACATCAACACGTCGCGTCGGGTGATGGCGTTCAAGTCGCTGCCGATGCCCGAGGGCTATCCCGACTATCCCGACCACTTCCAGATGGCCGCCTACTTCGACGAAGTCGTCGATCGCTATCGACTGCAGGAGCGGATCAAGTTCAAGACCGAGGTGCTGAGCGTCGAGCCGGTCGCCGGGAGCGGGGGAGAGTGGGACGTCACCGTCGCGGGGCCCGACGGGCGCTCGACCGAGCGCTACGGGGCCGTCCTCGTCGCCAACGGCCACCACTGGGACCCGCGCTGGCCCGAACCGGCCTTCGCCGGCGCCGACGAGTTCACCGGCGAGCAGATCCACGCCCACGAATACCGCGAGCCCGACGCCCTGCGCGGCAAGCGGGTGCTGGTGCTGGGGATCGGCAACTCCGCCGTCGACATCGCGGTCGAGTCCTCGCGGATCGGCGAGAAGACCTTCCTCGCCACCCGCCGCGGGGCCTGGGTGATCCCCAAGTACCTGAACGGCAAGCCGATCGACGAGATCGCCAACTCGGTCACCGGCCTCGCTCCGATCCCGGTGATGCGGGCGGTGATGAACAGGTCGCTGAAGGTCGCCGTCGGCGATCCCACCGACTACGGGCTGCCGAAGCCCGACCACAAGCTGCTCGAGGCGCACCCGACCGTCTCCTCCGAGTTCCTGCCCCGGCTCGGCCACGGCGACATCACGGCGAAGCCGAACATCGACCGCTTCACCGGCGGCCGCACCGTCCGCTTCGTCGACGGCAGCGAAGAGGAGGTCGACCTCGTCGTCTACTGCACCGGCTACAAGATCAGCTTCCCGTTCTTGCGCCCCGAGGTCCTGTCGGCCCCCGACAACGTCCTGCCGCTCTACCGCCGCGTCGTCCCGGTCGACCGGCCCGGCCTCTACGTGATCGGCCTGGTGCAGCCGCTCGGCCCGATCATGCCGCTGGCCGAGGCCCAGTGCGAATGGGTCGCCGACCTGATCTCAGGCCGGGCGGTGCTGCCGCCGGTGGCGGAGATGGAGCGGGAGATCGAGGCGGAGGAAGAGAAGCAGCGGAAGCGGTTCGTCGCCTCTAAGCGTCATACCGTCGAGGTCGACTTCTATCCGTATCTCCGTGAGATCCGGCGCGAGCGAAAGCGGGCAGCGGCGCCGGCCTGACGACGCGGGTGCGGCCGCCCGGCGGGCAGTCCGGCAGCGGCTGGGCGACGCCACCGCCGTGCGGCCCGCGGCGCGGCCCCCGGGGCAGTTTCGGCGGCATCTTGCGCCGTTTGTCGCTGCCCCCGTCATCGTTCTCCCCGACCGGTTCCTCGTTCTGGTTGCCTGCCCACCAGACGAGCCAGATCGACCCGATGACGGGGATCTTCAGCACGACCATGAGGAAGAAGATTGGCCAGAATCCGGTCAAGGGAGTGAGTCTAGGGAGTTCCCTCGTCGGCTTCCGCCACGAGGGTCCGGCCCCAGGCGAGCAGCGCTTCGGTTTCCGCCTCCTGCAGGCCGAGCGCCGGATCGGTGGGCACCAGCAAGGTCGGCTCGTCCCGTCCGCGCGCCCAGCGGTAGCAGCTGTCGTCGAGGTTGTCGTCGACCCAGGCCATCGCCCGGCCGCGCGCGTACTCGTCCAGCGGGCCGAGCTTCCAATGCGCCGAGCCGAAGCGGGCGGCGCCCTCGAAGCTGAGGTGGGGGAGCTCCGCCAGCCCCAGCATCGTCGGCAGGTAGAAGTTCGCTTTGTCCTCCCAGCCGGTCGCCCAGACCAGTTCGAAGTACTCGGCCAGCCGTTGCAGCCGCTCGCCGGCGCGCAGCGAGATGCAGTGGATCATCCCTTCGACCAGCTCGAACCGCGCCTCCGAAGGAGGCGGCGGCTCGTCATATCCGAACAGCGAGATGACTCCGTCGACGTCGACCGCGAGGATCGGCCGTCTCATCCGCGCGCGGCTCTACCAGCGGTAGTGGGCGAACGCCTTGTTCGCCTGCGCCATGCGGTAGATGTCGTCCTTCCGCTTCCAGGCACTGCCCTGCTGCTGGTTCGCGTCGAGGATCTCACCGGCGAGGCGGTCGGCCATCGAGTACTCGCGACGGGCGCGGGCGTACTGGACGAGCCAGCGGACGGCGAGGGTGCGGGCGCGACGCGCGGGTACCTCGACCGGCACCTGGTAGGTCGCACCGCCGACGCGGCGGGAGCGGACCTCGAGGGCGGGGGTCAGCGTTTTGATCGCCGACTCGAGGACCTCGACCGGGTCGTCGCCGGTGCGCTCGCCGACGATCGCCAAGGCGTCGTAGACGATCCGCTCGGCAAGGCTCTTCTTGCCGTCGCTCATCACCTTGTTGATCAGCTGCTGGACGAGCCGATTGCGGTGGCGGGCATCGGGCTCGATCGCCCGGACGGTGGCTGCGGAACGGCGTGGCATCAGCTGGCCTTCACGCCGTAACGGGAGCGGGCCTGCTTGCGATCGCTGACGCCGGCGGCGTCGAGGGTGCCGCGGACGACCTTGTAACGGACGCCCGGCAGGTCCTTGACGCGACCACCGCGGATCAGCACGACCGAGTGCTCCTGAAGGTTGTGTCCCTCGCCGGGGATGTAGGTCGTGACCTCCATCCCGTTGGTCAGCCGGACACGCGCGATCTTGCGCAGCGCCGAGTTCGGCTTCTTCGGCGTGACGGTTGCGACGCGGGTGCAGACGCCGCGGCGCTGCGGGGCAGCTACGCGCTTCTTGCGACCTTGGCCCGACTTGAGGCCCGGCGTCGTGGTCTTCTTCTTCGGGCGCTTGCGGCCCTTCCTGACAAGTTGATTCGTATTAGGCACGGCCGCGCATAGTAGAGCAAGCCGCACAAAAGCATCGCCCCGGCTGCCGCGACCTCGGCGGAAAACCCTCTTTCGAGTACCGCGGAGGCGCCCGCGAAGCGCGACGACTGGGCCCCGACATCCAGGCCCTTATGTAGATCGACGAGCAGTATGACGGCGAGGGAGGCGGCCCCGAGCACGATCGCCGCGAGCGCCGCCAGCCGCGCCGCGCGGCCGCCGCGCAAGATCAGGACCAGCCCCAGCAGCGCCCCGATCGCGCCGACGGCGACCAGCACATATGAGTGCGCGTGGATGGCGGTCTGCAGGTCGACGGTCGGCGGCTTCGCCACCTGGGGGAGGCCGGCGTAGCCCGACTGCCCGATCCGCACGCCGTGGTAGTCGAGGAACTGGGAGACGACCAGCAGGGCGCCGGCCGCGGCCAGCGCCAGCCCGAGCCCGCGCCGCGGCGTCAGCACGCCGGCGACCGCGGTCGCCCCCCGCGCCGCGCCCCGGCCCAGCGCCCGCAGCGCCGCCTCGCCGAAGGCCAGCCCCCGGAAGCACCAGATGAGGGCGGGCCGCGACAGCCGCCAGAGAAGTGCCGCCGCGGCGAGCAGGATCGGCGGCGTCACCGCCCAGACCCGCATCAGCACCGGCTCGGCCCGTTCGAGGCCGCGATTTGCAACCCTGTCGATGCGCCGGTTGAAGCGCGTGACGCGAGGCCCGAGCGCTGCTATCATCGCGCGTCGCTCAGGCCGTTTTGCCGTAGTTCGCTTCGCCGGGCCCCCTGGGGCCTTTTTTTGCGCCGATCCCCGAGCAGCGCCGGGTCGTCGCCGTTTCACCCTGAGCATCCCCGCAGCACCCGCACGACCAAGACTTCACAGACCAAGACTTCAACTCCCACCGAACGGAACCATGGCACGCAGCTTTCCACTGGAGAAGACCCGGAACATCGGGATCATGGCGCACATCGACGCCGGCAAGACGACGACGACCGAGCGCATCCTCTACTACACGGGCCGTACCCACAAAATCGGCGAGGTCCACGAGGGCGCCGCGGTCATGGACTGGATGGAGCAGGAGCAGGAGCGGGGGATCACGATCACCTCGGCCGCGACCGCCTGTGAGTGGAAAGGCCACCGGATCAACATCATCGACACGCCGGGCCACGTCGACTTCACGGTCGAGGTCGAGCGCAGCCTGCGCGTGCTCGACGGCGCGGTGGCCGTCTTCGACGCCGTCGCCGGCGTCGAGCCGCAGTCGGAGACCGTCTGGCGCCAGGCCGACAAGTACCACGTGCCGCGCTTCGCCTACATCAACAAGATGGACCGCACCGGCGCCGACTTCTACAACGCGGTCGAGACGATGAAGGACCGCCTCGGCGCGACGCCGCTGCCGATCCAGCTGCCGATCGGCGCCGAGGGCGACTTCCTCGGCTGCTTCGACCTGGTGCGGATGAAGGCGCTGATCTGGAAGGACGACCTCGGCACCGAATTCGAAGAAAGCGACGAGGTCCCGGCCGAGCTCACCGACAAAGTCGAGGAGTACCGGACGGCGCTGGTCGAAGCCGCCGCCGACCATGACGAAGAGATCATGGAAGCGTTCCTCGGCGAAGAGGACATCCCGACCGAGAAGCTGATCAACGCGCTCCGCGCGGCGACCCTGACGACCAAGGTCACCCCGGTCCTCTGCGGCTCCTCGTTCAAGAACAAAGGCGTGCAGCCGCTGCTCGACTCGGTCGTCGAACTGCTGCCCTCGCCGCTCGACGTGCCCGCCGTGACCGGTGAGGAGCCCGCCAAGAAAGGCGAGGACGCCCCCACCGAGGCGACCCGCCCGGCCGACGACAACGGCCCCTTCGCGGCGCTGGCCTTCAAGGTCATGTCGGACCCCTACGTCGGCAAGCTCACCTACTTCCGCGTCTACTCCGGCAAATTGCAGGCCGGCGGCCGCGTCCTCAACGTCAAAACCGGCCGCACCGAGCGCATCGGCCGCCTGCTGATGATGCACGCGAACTCCCGCGAGGAGATCGAGGAGGCCTACTCGGGCGACATCTGCGCGGGCGTCGGCCTCAAAGAAACCGGCACCGGCGACACGCTCGCCGCCCCGGACGCGCCGATCGCGCTGGAGTCGATCGAGTTCCCGGAGACGGTGATCGCGGTCGCGATCGAGCCGAAGACCAAAGCCGACCAGGAGAAGATGGGCAACGCCTTGCAGCGCCTCGGCGAGGAGGACCCGACCTTCCGCATCGAAACCGACGAGGAAACGGGCCAGACCCTGATCCACGGCATGGGCGAGCTCCACCTCGAGGTGATCGTCGACCGCATGCTGCGCGAGTTCAAAGTCGAGGCGAACGTCGGCAAACCGCAGGTCGCCTACCGCGAGACGGTGCGCAAGCGGGTCGAGAAAGTCGTCGCCCGCTTCGTCCGCCAGACCGGCGGCCGCGGCCAGTTCGGCCACGTCGTCATCAACCTCGAGCCGGCTCCCGGCGAGGGCTTCGTCTTCGAGAACAAAATCAGAGGCGGCGTCATCCCGGCCGAATACATCGGCCCGGCCGAGCAGGGCATGGAGGAGGCGCTGGAGAACGGCGTCAAGGCCGGCTACCCGATGGTGGACGTCAAAGCCGAACTCGTCGACGGGTCCTACCACGACGTCGACTCCTCGGAGATGGCCTTCAAGATCGCCGGTTCGATGGCGATCCAGGAGGCGGCCCGCAAAGCCAACCCGGTTCTGCTCGAGCCGGTGATGGCGGTCGAGGTCGTGACCCCCGAGGACTTCCTCGGCGACGTGATCGGCGACCTCTCGCGGCGGCGCGGCAAGGTGCAGGGGCAGGACCAGCGCGGCAACGCCCTGGCCGTCCAGGCGCTCGTCCCGCTGGGCGAAATGTTCGGCTACGCGACCGATCTGCGATCCTCGACCCAGGGCCGCGCGACGTACACGATGCAGTTCGAGCAGTACGAGGAAGTTCCCTCGAACATCGCGGAAGAGATCGTCGCATCCCGCTCTGGGGACCCGGCGGGGGCGGCTGCATAGACCCAACCAAGGGGCGGAAAGCTGCCGAGGGCCGAACCTGGCTATATTTCTCAGGTTCGCCCGCAGGCAGGGAAAATCTCCCTGCCAGGCATCGCCCAAAGAACTCAAGCACTTAAACCAGACAGAAACACCAACTTCGAAAGGCGAAACGGAAAGAGATGGCCAAGGAGAAATTCGAGCGCGATAAGCCGCATGTGAACGTCGGCACCATCGGTCACATCGACCATGGCAAGACGACGCTGACGGCCGCGATCACCAAAACCCTCTCGACCGTGGGCGGTGCCGAGGCGCAGTCGTTCGAGGAGATCGACAACGCTCCCGAGGAGAAGGAACGCGGCATCACGATCGCGACCTCCCACGTCGAGTACCAGACCGAGAACCGGCATTACGCCCACGTCGACTGCCCGGGCCACGCCGACTACGTCAAGAACATGATCACCGGCGCCGCGCAGATGGACGGCGCGATCCTGGTCGTGTCCGCCGCCGACGGCGTCATGCCGCAGACCCGCGAGCACATCCTGCTCGCCCGTCAGGTCAACGTCCCGCACGTGGTCGTCTTCCTCAACAAGATCGACCAGGTCGACGACGACGAACTCGTCGAGCTCGTCGAAGAGGAGGTCAAGGACCTGCTCAACGAGTACGACTTCCCGGGCGAAGAGACGCCGATCATCAAAGGCTCCGCGCTGAAGGCGCTGGAAGGCGACGAGGAGGCCCAGAAGGCCGTCTTCGAGCTGGCCGCGGCGCTCGACTCCTACATCCCGGAGCCGGTCCGCGAGCTCGACAAACCCTTCCTGATGCCGATCGAGGACATCTTCTCGATCACCGGCCGCGGCACCGTCGCCACCGGCCGTGTCGAGCAGGGCGTCGTCAACACCGGCGACGAGGTCGAAATCGTCGGCATCCACCCGGAGACGAGCAAAACCACCGTCACCGGCGTCGAGATGTTCCGCAAGCTCCTCGATCAGGGGCAGGCGGGCGACAACATCGGCGCGCTGCTTCGCGGCACCAAGCGCGAGGAGATCGAGCGTGGCCAGGTTCTCTGCAAGCCGGGCTCGATCACCCCGCACACCAAGTTCAAAGCCGAGGTCTACTGCCTGAAGAAGGAGGAGGGTGGTCGCCACACTCCGTTCTTCTCCGGCTACCGTCCTCAGTTCTACTTCCGGACCACCGACGTGACCGGGATCGCCAACCTGCCGGAGGGCACGGAGATGGTGATGCCGGGTGACAACGTCGAGATGACGATCGAGCTGATCCAGCCGATCGCGATGGACCAGGGTCTCCGGTTCGCCATCCGCGAGGGTGGCCGCACCGTCGGCTCCGGGGTCGTCGCCGAGGTCATCGAGTAGCGACCCTGCTGTAAGCGGGGCGGGTTCGTGACACCCGCCTCGCGCCCTTCGGGGCGAACTCCACAACTGCAAGGACATACGACCGGGGCGGCGCCCCATAAGCAAGGGGCCCCGCCCTCTTTGCGCCTCTAGACCGAGACGAGAAGAAAGAACACAAGTGGCAGCCATAGCGGCACAGAAAATTCGAATCAGGCTGAAGGCCTACGACCATGACGCGATCGATCGCGCGGCGCGCGAGATCGTCGAGACGGCCGAGCGCACCGGCGCCACCGTGTCCGGTCCCGTGCCCCTGCCCACCGAGAAAAACGTCTACTGCGTGATCCGCTCCCCGTTCAAGGACAAGGACTCGCGCGAGCATTTCGAGATCCGCACGCACAAGCGTCTGATCGACATCCTGCAGCCCTCGCCGAAAACGGTCGACTCGCTCCAGCGCCTCGACTCGCTTCCCGCCGGCGTCGACATCGAGATCCGTCTCTAGGTGACCTGATGGCGGCGATCCTCGGCAAGAAGCTCGGCATGACCCAGGTCTTCCAGGAGGACGGCACCCTGGTGCCGGTCACCGTGATCGAAGCGGGTCCCTGCAAGGTGACCGCGGTCCGTGAGACCGGGCGCGACGGCTACGCCGCCGTGCAGCTCGCCTTCGGCTCGGTCAAGCAGGGCAAGCTCTCGAAGGGTGAGGAAGGCCACCTGAAAAAGGCGGGCGCCCCGCCGCTCCGCCACCTGGTCGAGTTCCGCGACGAGGACCTCGGCGCCGAGGAGGGCCCGAAGATCGGCGACGACGTCACGGTCGAGGGGTTCGAGGCGGGCCAGAAGGTGAAAGTCGCCGGGGTCACGATCGGCAAGGGCTTCCAGGGCGGCATCAAGCGCCACAACTTCTCCCGCGGCCCGGTCACCCACGGCTCCCACAACGTCCGCGCCCCGGGCTCGATCGGCGCCAGCGCCTTCCCCGCCCGCGTCTTCAAAGGGATGCGGATGCCGGGTCAGATGGGCAACAAGAGGCGCACCCAGCGGGGGCTCGAAATCTCGGCGATCGACGCCGAGCGCAACCTGCTCCTGATCAAAGGCTCCGTCCCCGGCGCCAAGAACTCGATCGTCGAGGTCCGGACCGATGCCTAGCAAAGCCGCCGTTCTCGGCAAGACCACCAAAGCCGACCTGCCGGAGGCGCTCTTCGGTGAGCCCTTCCACCAGTCGCTGGTCCACGAGGCCGCTCGCGCCGACCTCGCCTCGCGGCGTCGCGGCACCGCCTCGACCCTGACCCGCGGCGAGGTCGCCTTCACCACCGCCAAGGCCTGGCGGCAGAAGGGAACCGGCCGCGCCCGCGTCGGCTCGCTCGGCGTGCCGAACCGCTTCGGCGGCGGCGTCGCCTTCGGTCCGAAGCCGCGTCACTACACGGTCAAGGTGAACCGCAAAGCCCGCCGCCGCGCGATGCGCTCGGCGCTCTCGGTCCACGCCGAGCGCGGCTCGGTCGCCGTCCTCAAAGCGTCCGACTTCGAGACGCCGTCGACCAAAGTGGCCGCCCAGGCGCTGGCCAAATGGGGCGCCAAGAACCCGGTCCTCATCGTCCTCACCGCCGAGGAGACCGGGGCGATGAAGAGCTTCCGCAACATCCCGCGCACCACGGTGCTCGAGGTCGGCGCCACCGGCGTCGCCGACGTGATCGGCGCCGCCGCGATCGTCATCTCCGAGACCGCGCTGACGGCGCTCGAGGAGCGTCTCGGCGCGAGCGCGAAGAAAGAGGAGGCGGTGGCCTGATGGACGCCCGCACGATCCTGATCCGCCCGGTGATCTCGGAGAAGTCCTACGCGCTGATCGCCGAGGGCAAGTACACCTTCCGCGTCGACGACCGTGCCCACAAGACCCAGATCGCGCAGGCGGTCGAAGAGGTCTTCGGCGTCGGCGTCGCCGAGGTGCGCACCGCCAAGGTGCGCTCGAAGCCGAAGCGCCGCGGCCTCACCAAAGGCCGCACCCGCGCCTGGAAGAAGGCGATCGTCCAGGTCGCCCCGGGTGAGCGGATCGAGTTGTTCGAAGGCGGACAGACCGCCTAGGAGAGACTGAAAGATGCCGAACCGCAAAACCAAACCGACCAGCCCGGGCCGCCGCTTCGCCACGTATCCCCTGCGCGAGCAGGTGACCGCGAAGGAGCCGGAACGGAAGCTGACCGAAGGCTTGAAAAAGTCCGGCGGCCGCAACGTCAACGGTCGCGTCACCGCGCGGCACCGTGGCGGCGGCGCCAAGCGGCGCTATCGCAAGATCGACTTCAAGCGGCTCAAGGACGGCGTGCCCGCCAAGGTCGCGACGATCGAGTACGACCCGAACCGCTCCTGCTACATCGCCCTGCTCCACTACGCCGACGGGCACAAGGACTACATCCTCGCGCCGGCCGCGCTGAAAGTGGGGGACACGGTGAAATCCGGCCCCGAGGCCGACATCAAACCGGGCCACTCGATGGCGCTCGGCCAGATGCCGACCGGCACGATCGTCCATAACGTCGAGCTGATCCCCGGCCAGGGCGGCAAGCTCGGCCGCTCCGCCGGCACCGCGATCCAGCTGGTGGCGAAGGAGGGCGACATGGTCACGCTGCGCCTGCCCAGCACCGAGATGCGGATGGTCCGCGCCGAGTGTCGCGGGTCGATCGGCGTGCTCTCCAACGCCGAGCACCAGAACATGAAGATCGGCAAGGCCGGTCGCAGTCGCCACAAGGGCAAGCGCCCGCAGAGCCGCGGCGTGGCGATGAACCCGGTCGACCACCCGCACGGCGGCGGCGAGGCCCACCACACCCCGGGCGGCCACCCGGTCACGCCGTGGGGCAAGCCGACGCTCGGCTACCGGACCCGGAAGAAGGGCAAGCAGTCCGATCGTTACATCGTTCGCGGCCGACGTCGCGGCAAGAAGAAGGGCGGCCGCTGATGGGGCGTTCGATGAAAAAGGGCCCGTGGGTCGAAGAGCGCCTGATGGCGAAGATCAACGCGATGAACGAGGCCGGGAAAAAACAGATGTTCAAAACCTGGTCGCGGACCTCGACGATCTTCCCGGAGATGGTCGGCCACACGATCGCCGTCCACGACGGCAAAAAACACGTGCCGGTCTTCATCTCGGAGTCGATGGTCGGTCACAAGCTCGGCGAGTTCGCCCCGACCCGCACCTTCCGCTCGCACGGCGGTCGCGACTAAGCACACGGACTGACTGATGGCAGACGAGAAAGACAAAAAAGAGAAAAAAGCCGCTGCTCCGAAAGAGAAAGCGGCAAAAAAACCGGCTGCCAAAAAAGAGTCGAAAGAGTCGAAACCGGCTGCGAAAAAAGACGCCGCCAAAAAAGGCTCGGACGACAAATCGGCCAAAAAAGAGCCGAAAAAAGCCGCCGCGAAAAAAGAGCCGAAAGCCGACAAAGGCAAAGACGAGAAACCGGCCAAAGACGAGAAAGCCGACAAAAAACCGGCTAAACGCTCGCGCAAAAAAGCCGAGGCGAAAGACGAGAAACCGGCGAAACGCCGCCCGCGCGCTCCCGAAGAGCTGCCGGTCGTCCGCGCCAGCGCCAAATACGTGCGGGTCGCCCCGCGCAAGGCGCGCCTGGTCGCCGACCAGGTCCGCGGTCTGCACATCGAGCAGGCCCGCGCGCTGCTCGCCTTCTCGCCCCGCGGCGCCGCCCGCGACATCCACAAGCTGATCGACTCGGCGGCGGCGAACGCCGAGAACAACCACGACCTTGTCGGCGACGAGATGCGGATCACCTCCATCACCGTCGACGAAGGGCCGACCCTGCGCCGCTACCGCCCGCGGGCGCTCGGCCGGGCCACCCCGATCAACAAGCGAACCAGCCACATCGCCGTGGCGCTGACCCCCGTCGAAGACGACTAGGAACGAGTAGAGCAATGGGACAGAAGATCCATCCCGAGGGATTCCGGGTCGGCTACATCCACGACTGGAAGTCGAACTGGTTCGAGGAGAAAAACTTCGCGGACGTCCTCCAGGAAGACCTCGCGATCCGCGACCACATCGAAAACAAGCTTTCGCACGCCGGCCTCTCGAACATCACGATCGAGCGCCGCGGCGAGGTCGCCGTCGACATCCACACGGCGCGGCCGGGCATCGTGATCGGCAAATCGGGCTCCGAAGTCGACGCGCTGCGCAAAGAGCTGCACAAGCTCACCGGCAGCCCGGTGAAAGTCAACATCCGCGAGGTCAAACGGCCCGAGCTCGACGCCAAACTGGTCGCCCAGTCGATCGCCGAGCAGCTGCAGAATCGCGTCGCCTTCCGGCGGGCGATGAAACGGGCGCTCACCTCGGCGATGCGCTCCGGCGCCAAGGGCGTCAAGGTCCAGGTCTCCGGTCGCCTCGGCGGCGCCGAGATGGCGCGGACCGAAAGCTACTCGGACGGTCGCGTGCCGCTGCACACGCTGCGCGCCGACATCGACTACGGCTTCTTCGAGGCCCGCACGACGACCGGCCGGATCGGCGTCAAATGCTGGATCAACAAGGGCGAAGTGATGCCCGAGGGCTTCCGCTCCGACCTGGTCAGCGCCGACGAGGCCCCGGCGGGCCGTCCCGGCGGCCCCGGCCGTGACCGCGACCGCGATCGCGGCGGCCGTGGCGATCGCGACGGCCGCGGGCGTGGCCCGGGCGGCGGTCGCGGGCGTGGCCCCGGCGGTCCCGGCGGCAACCGCGGTGGCGGCGGGCGTGGCCCGGGCGGTCGCGGCCCCGGCGGTCCCGGCGGCAATCGTGGTGGCAATCGCGGACCCGGTGGAGGTGGTCGCTGATGTTGATGCCGAAGCGGGTCAAGCACCGCAAACAGTTCCGCGGCCGCATGCGCGGCGACACCAAGGGCGGCAGCACCGTCGCCTTCGGCGAGTACGGGATCAAGGCGATGGAGCGCGGCTGGATCACCAACCGCCAGATCGAGGCCGCCCGTATCGCGATGACGCGCAAGATCAAACGTGGCGGCAAGGTCTGGATCAACGTCTTCCCGGACAAGCCCTACACGAAGAAGCCCGCCGAGACGCGGATGGGCTCCGGCAAGGGCAACCCGGAGGGCTGGGTCGCCGTGGTCAAGCCGGGCAAGGTCATGTTCGAGCTGGCCGGCGTCCCCGAGGACCTGGCGCGCGAAGCGCTGCGCCTCGCCGGGCACAAGCTTCCGGTGAAGACGAAATTCGTCAAACGCGAGGGGGCCGAGGGACAGTGAAGGCCCAAGAAGTTCACAACTTGAAAGACGACGAGCTCGTCGCCAAACTGATCGACGCGAAGGAAGAGGCGTTCAACCTCCGCTTTCGCCACGCGACCGGCGAGCTCGAGAACACCGCCCGCCTGGGCCAGGCCAAGCGCGACATCGCGCGACTGGCCACCGTGGCCCGCGAGCGCGGTATCGATGTGGAGAAAGAGACGCGACGAGCATGAGCGACGAGAGCACCGAGAAAACCGAGACGACTGAGGACGAGGCCGTAGCGACGGCGGGTCCTGCCGCGGACGAGGGGTCCTCGTCCTCGCAGGCTGCGGGCGAAGACCCCTCATCCGCGTCACCCGCCGGCGAGGCGGAGGCGGCCGACGCCTCGGCTGACTCGACTCCGAAAGCTGAGGCTGCCCCGGCCGAGCCGGATCCGCTCGACGACCTTCCCTGGAAGGAGCGCCGGCGGGTGCTCAAGTCGCGCGAGCCGCACGAGGCGAAGCCGCAGCGCTCGCCCGAGGAGCGCGCCGCCGAGCGCGACAGCCGCCGCAAGGCGAAGGCGGCCGAGCGGCGCAAGGAACGCGCCGCGATCAAGGCCGCCCACAAGCCCGGCACCGGCACCGCGCCGGTCGAGCATGAGTCGAACGCCGCGAAGGTGCGCCAGGGCATCGTCGTCTCCAACAAAGGCGACAAGTCGATCACCGTCCGCATCGACATCGCCCGCCGGCACCCGACCTACGAGAAGATCGTCCGTCGCTCGCGCACGCTGCACGCGCACGACGAGCGCAACGAGGCCGGCGAGGGCGACGTGGTCCGCGTGGTCGAGACCCGTCCGCTGTCGAAGACCAAGCGCTGGCGTCTCGTCGACGTCGTCGAGAAGGCGAGGTAGTCCGAGATGATCCAGCAAGAGTCCCGGCTCAAGGTCGCCGACAACTCGGGCGCCCGCGAACTGCTCTGCATCCGCGTCAAGGGCGGCTCGCACCGTCGCTACGCCTCGGTCGGCGACATCATCACGGCGACCGTCAAATCGGCCAGCCCGCAGGGCGGCGTCCGCAAGGGCGAGGTCGTGCAGGCCGTCGTCGTGCGGACGAAGAAGCCGCTCGGCCGGCCCGACGGCACCTACATCTCCTTCGACGAGAACGCCGCGGTGCTGATCGACCCGGCGAACAACAACCCGCGCGGGACCCGCATCTTCGGCCCCGTCGCCCGCGAACTTCGCGACCGTAACTTCATGAAAATCATCTCGCTCGCGCCCGAGGTCCTCTGATGCCGAAGACGATGCGCATCCGACGCGACGATCAGGTGATCATCATCAGCGGCAAGGACCGCGGCAAGACCGGCAAAGTGCTGCGCACCGAGCCGAAGAAGAACCGCGTCTACGTCGAGGGCCTCAACATCATCAAGCGGCACGAACGTCCCCGTTCGACCGGCGACATGGCCACCGCCAACCCCGGTGGGATCGTCGAGAAGGAGGGGCCGATCCACGTGTCCAACGTGATGGTGCTGGATCCGAAAGGCAACAAAGGCACCCGGCTCGGCGTGCGCCGTACCGACGAGGGCAAGCGCGTGCGCATCTCCCGTCGCTCCGGGGTGGAGGTCGACTGATGGAGTCTGCAACCGTGACCCCGACTTCGCAGGCGGCGCCGCCGCCGCGCCTGCGCGAGAAATACGAGAACGAGGTCCTCCCGGCGCTGACGAAGAAATTCGGCTACACGACGCCGATGGAGGTGCCGCACCTGCTGAAGATCACCCTCAACATGGGTCTCGGCAAGGAGAAACAGGACACCCGTTCCTTCGAACTCGCCCAGGAACAGCTGGCGACGATCGCCGGCCAGCACCCGAACGTGCGCCGCGCCCGCAAGTCGATCGCCTCCTTCAAGCTGCGCGAGGGCATGCCGGTCGGCGTCTCGGTGACGCTGCGCCGCGCCCGCATGTGGGAGTTCCTCGATCGCCTCACCTCGATCGCGGTGCCGCGCATCCGTGACTTCCGCGGCCTCAACCCGCGCAGCTTCGACGGCCGCGGCAACTACTCGATGGGCATCAAAGAGCAGCTGATCTTCCCCGAAATCGATTACGACTCGGTCGACATCGTGCGCGGCCTCGACGTGACGATGACGACCTCGGCGAAGACCGACCTCGAGGCGTTCGAGCTGCTGCTCGCCCTGGGCATGCCGTTCGCGCAGGAGGGCCGTCCCGGCCAGGCCGAGCGCGAAGCCGAGGAAAAGGCGGCCGAGGAAGAGCGCGAAAAAGAGGAGGCCCGCCTGAAGGCCGAAACCGAGCAGGCGGCCCTCGAAGAGCTGAAAGAGGAGAACCCCGAGGCGTACGCGCGTCCGGAGGGCGAGGACACCGCGGGCGACAGCGCCGCCGAGGGTGGCGAGAGCGCCACCGAGGAGAGTTAGAGACCAAGATGGCCAAGACTTCCCAGAAGGTCCGCCAGGGCCGCAAAGCCAAGTATCAGAGCCGGGAATACAACCGCTGCCGTCGCTGCGGCCGGCCGCGCGCCTACTACCGCAAATTCGGCCTCTGCCGGATCTGCCTGCGCGAGGCTGCCCACGAGGGCTACGTCCCCGGCATGACGAAGTCGAGCTGGTGACGATGCATACCGACCCGATCGCCGATTACCTGACCCGGATCCGCAACGCGATCCGCGCCGGCCACGACGACGTGGAGATCCCCGCGTCGAAGGTGAAGATGGAGATCTCCCGCATCCTCAAGGAGCAGGGCTACATCACCGACTTCCACAAGAAGCCGGCGCCGGTGGGCGAGGCCATCCAGGTGGACCTGAAGTACACCGAGGACCGCAAGCCTGTCATCCTCGGAATCGAACGGATCTCCCGTCCGGGCCGCCGCCGCTACGTCGACCACAAAAGCGTGCCGCGCGTGGACGGCGGGACCGGGACCGCGATCGTCAGCACCTCGCACGGTGTGATGACCGGTCACGAAGCGCGCCAGAAGGGCGTCGGCGGCGAGGTCGTCGCCTACGTCTGGTGACCCCGGGTCACCAACAGGATCGAATCAACAGGACCAAAGTTTGAGATGAGCCGAATCGGAAGAAAACCTGTCGCAGTCCCCGACGCCGTCACGGTGACGATCGCCCCCGGCAACATCGCCATCAAGGGCCCGAAAGGGGAGCTGACCCAGACCTACTCCCAGGACATGACCGTGTCCCAGGAGGACGGCACGATCCTCGTCGCCCGGCCGACCGATCGCGGCGAGCACCGCGCGCTCCACGGCCTGACCCGCAGCTTGATCGCGAACATGGTCGAGGGCGTCACCGACGGCTTCGAGAAGCGGCTCGAGATCCAGGGCGTCGGTTACCGCGCCGCGGCGAAAGGCAAGAACCTGGAGCTGGCGCTCGGCTTCTCCCACCCGGTCTCGATCGAGGCCCCGGAGGGGATCGAGTTCGAGGTCCCGCAGCCGACCGAAATCATCGTCCGCGGGATCGACAAGCAGCTGGTCGGCCAGGTCGCCGCCGACATCCGCAAGCGTCGTCCGCCCGAGCCCTACAAGGGCAAGGGGATCCGTTACAAAAACGAGCAAGTCCTGCGGAAGGTTGGTAAGCGCGCATGACCGTTCTCACTTCCGAGCAGCGTCGTCTGCGCCGTCGTCGCCGTGTCCGCTCCCGCGTGAGCGGCACCGCCGAGCGCCCGCGGCTCTCCGTCTACCGCTCCAACAAGGGCGTCTTCGCCCAGCTGATCGACGATCGCGCCGGCCACACGCTGGCGGCGGTCAACTGGATCGAGCCGGAGCTGAAAAGCCTCACCGCCGCCGCCCAGGCGACGAAGGCCGGCGAACTGCTGGCCGAGCGCGCCAAGGCGGCCGGGGTCGAGACCTGCGTCTTCGACCGCGGCGGCTACCAGTACCACGGCCGCGTCAAGGCGCTGGCCGAGGGCGCGCGCGAGGGGGGGCTGAAGTTCTGATGACCCGCCTCGGTTCGACTTCCGCTACGGTGGCCCGCTGATGAAGGGCATGGACATGAACAACGTCGAGACGGTCAGCCCGCGCGGCCTCGACCTCCAGGAGCGCGTGATCGAGATCAATCGCGTCGCCAAGGTGGTCAAGGGCGGTCGCCGCTTCTCCTTCACCGCGCTGGTCGCCGTCGGCGACGAAGAGGGCGTGGTCGGAATCGGCTACGGCAAGGCGCGCGAGGTGCCGCTGGCGATCCAGAAGGGCGTCGAGGACGCCCGCAAGAACTTGGTCCGCGTGCCCAAATACGGGCAGACGATCACCCACCGCATCATCGGCCGCTACGGCGCCGGTCACGTGGTGCTGCGCCCGGCCAGCCCCGGTACCGGCGTCATCGCCGGCGGCGGCGTCCGCGCGGTGCTCGAGCTGGGTGGCGTCCGCGACGTCCTCACCAAGAGCATCGGCACGCAGAACCCGATCAACCTGGTCAAGGCGACGATGGACGGCCTGATCCGCCTGCGCCGCCCGGAGGAGGTCGCCGAGCTGCGCGGCCTCACCGTCACGCAGGTGCTGGGACTTACTTCCGAGAAGGCTGCTGAGGGCGAGCACCTGGACGCGGGTCCTGCGACCGAGGCCGCCGACACCGGCGCAGTGGTCGCGACCGAGGAGGCCCCCCCGGAGGGTGATGCTTCGTGAGCGTCAAGATCTCTCAGGTCAAGTCTCCGAACGGGACCAACCCGAAGCAGAAAGCGACGCTCAAGGCCCTCGGTCTCGGGCGCATCGGTAAATCCGTCGAGCGCGAGGACACGCCGCAGCTGCAAGGGCAGATCCGCGTCGTCTCGCATCTGGTCGAGGTGAGCGAGTGATGGCTGATACCCCGCGTTCCGAGGAGATCGGTCTCCACAACCTGAAGCCGAAGCCCGGCTCGACCCACCGTCGCAAGCGCGTCGGTCGCGGCGAGGGCAGCGGCAACGGCAAGACTTCCGGCCGCGGCCACAAGGGCGCGGGCGCGCGCTCGGGCGCCAAGGAAAAGGCCGGCTACGAGGGCGGGCAGAACCCGATCCATATGCGGATGCGAAAGCTTCGCGGCCCGCACATGAAGAAGTCGATGCCCTTCGAGAACTTCCGCACCAAGACCCAGCCGGTGAACCTCGCCGACCTCGAGCAGCGCTTCGAGGCGGGCGACGAGGTGACGCCGGAGACGCTGAAGGCAAAGGGCCTCGCGACCCGCACCGACCCGGTGAAGATCCTCGCCCGCGGCGAGCTCACCACCAAACTGACGGTCAGTGCGCACGCCTTCAGCAAGGCGGCCAAAGAGAAGATCGAGGCCGCCGGCGGAAGCTGTCAGGCTCTGGAGCCGTAATGCTCAGGACTATTCTCAACGCGTTCAGCGTTGCGGACATCAGGAAGAAACTCGCCTTCACCGCGGCGATGCTCCTCCTGTACCGCCTCGGTGCCTACATCCCGGCGCCAGGCGTCAACGTCGACGCCGTCAAGGAAGTGTCGAGCAATTTCAGCGGCGGCGGCGTCCTCAACTTCCTCAACCAGTTCTCCGGCGGCAGCCTCTCGAGGCTGTCGATCTTCGCGCTGGGGATCATGCCCTACATCACCGCCTCGATCATCCTGCAGCTGCTGACGGTGGTCGTGCCGTCGCTGGAGCGGCTGCAGAAAGAGGGTGAGGTCGGGCAGCAGAAAATCACCCAGTACACGCGCTACCTGACCGTCGGGCTGGCCTTCTTCGAGAGCATCGGCTACGTCTTCCTCTTCCGCTCCTTCGGCAACGAATCGAACGCCAACGTCGTCGGCACGCTGACCTTCCCGAAGACGATGCTGATCGTGATCAGCCTCACCGCGGGCTGCACGCTGCTGATGTGGCTGGGCGAGCTGATCACCCAGCGCGGCATCGGCAACGGCATCTCGCTGATGATCTTCGCCTCGATCGCCTCCTCGATCCCGAACGGGATCACCAAGTGGTGGAACAACCCCGACCAGGTCTTCGTCGTGATGATGCCGTTCATCGCGCTCGCCGTGATCGTCGCGATCGTCTTCGTCCAGGAGGGCCAGCGCCGCATCCCGGTCCAGTACGCGAAACGCATGGTCGGGCGCAAAATGACCTCGGGCGGGTCGACCTACCTGCCGCTGCGGGTCAACATGGCGGGCGTCATCCCGGTCATCTTCGCCGCCTCGATCATGGCCTTCCCGCCGACGATCGGGCAGCTGCTGAACACCCCGGCGGCACTCGACTTCGCCGAATTCTTCAGCCCGAACAGCTGGCCCTACGTGCTGGGCGAGGTGTTCTTCATCATCGTCTTCACCTACTTCTACACCGCGGTCACCTTCAACCCGGTGGACCAGGCGGACAACCTCAAACGCTACGGCGGCTTCATCCCCGGCGTGCGCCCGGGGCGGCCGACGGCGGAGTACCTCGACCGCATCCTCTCCCGGCTGACCTTCCCCGGCGCCCTCTACCTGGGCGCGGTGGCGGCGCTGCCGACGATCCTGATCAGCCAGACCTCGGCCAACTTCTACTTCGGCGGCACCTCGATCCTGATCGTGATCGGCGTCGCCCTGGACACGGTCAAGCAGCTCGAGGCCCAGCTGATGATGCGCAACTACGAGGGCTTCCTGAAATAGCCCGAGGGCGCTGTGGCGGCCGGCCCCGCCCGTCCGAGGTGCGTCCCGGGCGTCTCGTGGCGGCCCGGGCAGGCTGTGGCCGCCACGAGACGCCCGGGACGTGAGGCTTCCGCAGGGAAGTCCACACAGGCGTGAGGGAGATGTCGGGGACGTGACCCTTCCTCATGCGTCCCGTGACGGGATCGGGGCCGACCGGGAGTGAGTTCGCACTTTCGCTCGCTATGCGGGCAGAACTGCGAACTCACCCGGAGGAGGCATGAGGAGGACGCGAGGAAGCGTGGACTTCCCCCGCTCTTCGTCACGGATCCCGCGCCTTCGTGACCGATCACGCGCCTTCGTGGAGGGACACGCGCATCTCTGCGCCGGGGCACGCCCGGGCCCTCGCCTCTCCCCACATCCCCGGCCTTCTCGGTGGCGGCCACAGCCTGCCCGGGCCGCCACCGAGAAGGCCGCGTCCCTTTCACGTCCCTTGCGCCCCCGGGCGCCAGCTTCCCCGTTCCGACCCCTCCATCGAGCGACCAGGCGGCTCGCTCGCAATACCAATAGGCTCCCCCGATGCCTGAGCTGAACCTTGTCCTGCTCGGCCCTCCTGGCTCCGGTAAGGGGACTCAGGGCGAGCGCCTCAACGCTGACCTGCGCCTGCCGTACTACGCGACCGGCGACATCCTCCGCGGCGCCGTCCGCGACGAAACCGAGCTCGGGAAGAGCGCCAAGGAGTACATGGACCGCGGCGACCTCGTTCCCGACGAGGTGATCGTCGGCGTGATCGTCGAGCGGATCGACTCCGAGGAGGCCGCCCAAGGGTTCATCCTCGACGGCTTCCCGCGCACCACGCCGCAGGCCGAGGCGCTCGACGCCAAGCTGGCGGAGCTGGAGCGCGGCGTGACCGCGGTGCTGCTGATCGACGTCTCCGACGACGAGGTCGTGCGCCGGCTCGGCGGCCGCCGCACCTGCGAGGCCGAGGGCCACGTCTACCACGTCGAGTTCAACCCGCCGAAGGTGGAGGGCGTCTGCGACATCGACGGCTCGCCGCTGATCGTGCGCGACGACGACCAACCTGACGTGATCCGCCGGCGGCTCGCGACCTACCACGAGAAGACCGAGCCCCTGGTCTCCTATTACGAGGGCACCGGCGTGCTGAAGCGGGTCGCCGGCGAGCGCGCACCGGACGAGGTGACCGCCGAGCTGCGCGAGATCCTCGGCGGGATCACGGCCTGACCGGCGCCGCGCGGCGACGCTCTAACGTTCATCCGATGATCATCCGCAAGACGCCCGAGCAGGTCGAGCAGATGGCCGCCGCCGGCGACATCCTCGTCCGCACCCTGAGGATGCTCAAATCGAAGGCGCGGCCGGGGATCACGACGCTGGAACTGGACGAGGCGGCGGAGAAGTTCATCCGCTCGCAGGGCGCGACGCCCTCGTTCAAGGGCTATCGGGGGTTCCCCGGATCGATCTGCGCCTCGCCCAACTCGATGGTCGTCCACGGGATCCCCGACGACTACCAGTGCAAGCGCGGTGACGTGCTCTCGATCGACGTCGGCGTCACCAAGGACGGCTGGGTCGCCGACGCGGCGGTGACGGTGCCGATCGGGCCGATCTCCACCGAGGCGAAAAACCTGCTCGAGGTGACCCGCAACTCGCTCTTCGACGGGATCGAGCAGATGGTCGCCGGCAACCACCTCGGCGACGTCTCCAACGCGATCCAGCGCTCGGTCGAGGCGAACGGGCTGTCGGTGATCCGCACCCTGGTCGGCCACGGCATCGGGCGCGAGATGCACGAGGAGCCGCAGGTGCCGAACTTCGGCGAGGCCGGGCGCGGGCCGGAACTGGAGATCGGCACGGTGCTGGCGATCGAGCCGATGGTCAACGCCGGCGGGCCGCTGGTGCGGATGGGCGACGACGGTTGGTCGGTCTTCTCCGAGGACGGCAGTCTCGCCGCGCACTTCGAGTTCACCGTCGCGGTGACGCCGGACGGTCCCCGCATCCTCACCCCCTGGCACGTCGACGAGTAGAGCCGGCCGGCCGGCTTGCCCCGGTCCGCCGCTGGGCATATATTGCCGGGGCGGCTCGGGAGGCTGCCAGGGAACTTTTGGAGGAGGTCGCTTTGGTTGGTCGTCCGCTGCGCGCGTTTTCGTCCCTGCTCGCCTGCCTTGCCGTAGGCGCGGCCGTCTTCGCCGGCTCCGCCGCCGCGAACGCGGTCCAGCCCTACGGTTGGAACGACGCGGGCGGGTTCCGCAACGTGCTGCCGCCGGGGGAGAACGGGCTCGACAACCTGACCCAGGTACTCGAATACAAAGCGTCGAAGACGATCCCGAACCACTTCGACGACCAGCAGCCGCTCTACGAAAACCTGCTCTACGGCGCGCCGACGCTGACCGATGAACAGATTCCGAACTACTTCAAGGACGCCACCTTCGGGGTCAAGGAAGGCGAAGTCGAATCGTCGATCGAACCGAAAGCGGGGGTGACGATCCTCCGCGACAAGGCCTACGGCGTGCCCCACATCTACGGCGAAACGCGGGCCGACACCGAGTTCGGGGCGGGCTACGCCGGGGCCCAGGACCGCCTCTTCCTGATGGACGTGCTGCGCCATACCGGCCGCGCCGAACTGGCCTCCTTCCTGGGCGGCTCGAACGCCTCGGCCGACGCCAGTCAATGGGGCTTCGCGCCGTACACGGAAGCCGACCTGGAAAAGCAGATCCGGATGATGGAAACCGAACACGGCGCAGCGGGCAAGCAGGCGGTCGAAGACCTCGACAGCTACGTCGAAGGCATCAACGCCTACATCGCCGCCGCCGGCCTCGACCCGAAACTGAAGCCGGCGGAGTACGGCTTCATCAACAAGCCGATGGAACCGTGGAAACCGACCGACATCATCGCGATCGCCTCGCTGGTCGGCGGCATCTTCGGCAAGGGCGGCGGCAACGAGCTGAACTCGGCGCTGACGATGGAGGCGATGGTCGAACGGATGGGCCAGAAGGCGGGCCGCAAGGCCTGGGAAGGCTTCCGCTCGAAGAACGATCCGGAAGCGCCGACGACGATCTCCAAGGCGTTCCCGTACGAGACGCGGAGCGCCTTCGCCAAGAAGGGGTTGGCGCTGCCGGAACCGAAGAGCATCTACGAACCGCCGATCGCCTCGGGCTCCTCGGCCGATGCCGACGACGGCACGATGCCGGGCCTGAACACGGTCGGCGGCCGGCTCACCCGCGGCCTCGAAGAAGCGGGGCACGCCTCGAACTGGGAGCTCGTCTCCGCCAAGCACTCGGCCGACGGCCACCCGATCGCGGTGATGGGCCCGCAGGTCGGCTACTACGTGCCGCAGATCCTGATGGAGGAGGACCTGCACGGCCCGGGGATCGACGCCCGCGGGGCGGCCTTCCCGGGGGTCAACCTCTACGTCGAGCTCGGCCACGGCCGCGACTACGCGTGGAGCGCGACGACGGCGACCTCGGACAACACCGACACCTTCGCCGAGGTCCTCTGCAAGGACAAGTTCCACTACATCTACAAGGGCAAGTGCCTGAAGATGGAAAAGCTGGTCAAGAAGGAGAGCTGGACCCCGAACACGATCGACCAGACCAGGGCCGGGTCGCAGACGCTGACCGCCTACCGGACGGTGCACGGGATCGTCTACGCCCGCGGCAAGGCCGACGGCAAGAAAGTCGCCTTCGTCCACGCGCGCAGCACGTACTTCCACGAGGCCGACTCGGTGATCGGCTTCGGCGAGCTGAACGAACCGGGGGTGGTGACCGGGGTGAAGGGCTTCAAGAAAGCCATCTCCAACATCAACTTCCTCTTCAACTGGAGCTACGTCGACGCGAATCACATCGCCTACGCGTTGTCCGGGGCGATGCCGCAGCGGGCGAAGGGGACCTCGCCGGACTTCCCGATCCTCGGTACCGGCCAGTACGACTGGAAGGGCTACAACCCGAAGACGCATGAAGCCGACTGGCTGCCGTTCAAGAAACACCCGCAGGCGGTCGACCCGGAATTCCTCGTCTCCTGGAACAACAAGCAGGCGCCGGAATGGGCGGCGGCCGACGACAAGTACGACTACGGGCCGGTGCAGCGCCAGCAGATGATCGCCGACCACATCCGCAACGACATCAAGGGCAACAAGAAGATGACGATCGCCCAGCTGGTGCAGGCGATGGAGGAACCGGCGACCGAGGACCTGCGCGGCGACAAGATCCTGCCGCTCCTGTTCAAGGGGATCGGCACGCCGAAGTCGGCGAAGCTGAAGGCGGCGCTGGCGGAGCTGAAGACCTGGCGGTCCCACGGCTCCCACCGGCGCGATCTCGACCGCAACGGGGAAGACGAAGAAACGCCGGCGATCGAGCTGATGGACGCCTGGTGGCCGAAGCTGCTCGAAGCGGAGTTCAAACCGGCGCTCGGGGCGAAGGCCTACGAAAAGCTGGAAGGGATGCTCGAAACGGGCAGCTACACCGGTGGCTCGCCGACCGAACCGAGCTTCGACGACGGCTGGTGGGGCTACGTCTCCAAGGACCTGCGCGACGTCTTCGGGCCGACGCCGAAGGCGCCCTGGAGCCGCAAGTACTGCGGCGGCGGGTCGAAGAAGAAGTGCAAGGCGGTGCTTGAAAAGAGCCTCTCCGAAGCGCTGAAGGTGACGCCGGCGGAACTGTACGGCGGCGGCGACGGCGCCTGCGCGTCGGACCCGCAGCCGTCCTGCTTCGACGCCAACCGGCCGACGGAAACCGCGGGCATCGAACTGGGCGACTTCCCGTTCCAGAACCGCCCGACCTTCCAGCAGGTCGTGACGTTGACGCAGAAGCTGGGGCGGGAATAGGGGCGGCTGGGTGAGGGACGAGCTTGGGTGGGGAGGGGCCTCGTTTGCCCCTCCCTGCAGGCCGTCGCGCAGCTGGACGGCCGCTCTGGGCTCGGTTTCGGGGCCCATGAGCCTGCCGGGAGGGGCAAACGAGGCCCCTCACGTGGTGCGTTCGCATTTAACCGCGGCTGGCGCGGGGTTCTGCGAACTCACTCGGTCTCTCGCTGAGCGTCAGCCTGGGTTCGGAGCACGCCTCGAACCGTGACGGCCACCCGCTAATCTCATGCAAGTCGCTCTTGCCGTCCCCGCAGGGTCCTCGCGCCTGAAGCTCCGTCCCTGCTATCTTTCCTGGTCGGCCCAGTGGGCCACGTTTCACCCTGCCGTCCGACTCATGGGGCGCGCGGGAGTCCTGTATTCGAGAGAGAAACCGGAGCGATGAAGGTTCGAGCTTCCGTCAAGCCGATGTGCGAGAAGTGCAAGGTGATCCGCCGTAACGGAGCGGTCCTTGTCATCTGCCAAAACCCGCGCCACAAGCAGAGGCAGGGTTAGGCATGGCACGGATCGCGGGGGTCAACATCCCCGACAACAAGCGGATCGAGATCGGGCTCACCTACATCTTCGGGATCGGTCATTCGACCGCGCTGAAGATCCTCGAGGAGACCGGGATCGATCCCGGCATCCAGGGCAAGGATCTCACCGAGGACGAGACCATCAAGCTGCGCGACGCGGTCGAGACCCGCGAGGTCGAGGGCGACCTGCGGCGCGAGCGCTCGCAGAACGTCAAACGACTGATGGAGATCGGCTCCTACCGCGGCCTGCGTCACCGCCGCGGCCTGCCGGTCCGCGGCCAGCGCACGAAGACCAACGCGCGCGGCCGCAAGGGCCCGCGGCGCCTCAGCATCGCCGGCAAGAAGAAACCCAGGTAGGAGAGAAGAGTGCCGGAGAAAAAATCCGCCAAAGGGCGCAAAGGCCGCCGCGTCAAAAAGAACATCACCTACGGCCAGGCGCACATCAAGACTTCGTTCAACAACACGATCGTCACGCTGACCGACACCGAGGGCAACGTGATCGCCTGGGAGTCCGCCGGCTCCGCCGGTTTCAAAGGCTCCCGCAAGTCGACTCCGTTCGCCGCCCAGGTGACCGCCGACGCGGCCGCCAAAAAAGGCATGGAACACGGTCTCGAGCGGGTCGAAGTCTTCGCCAAGGGCGCCGGCTCCGGTCGTGAGACCGCGATCCGCTCGCTGCAGGCCGCCGGCCTCGACGTGACCACCGTCAAGGACGTCAGCCCGCAGGCCCACAATGGCTGCCGGCCGAAGAAGCGGAGGCGCGTCTAGTGGCCCGCGACACTTCCCCGCAGTGCAAGCAGTGCCGTCGCGAGGGGCAGAAGCTCTTCCTCAAGGGCGAGCGCTGCTTCACCGACAAGTGCGGCGTCGAGCGTCGCTCCTACCCGCCCGGTGAGCACGGCCGCGGTCGCCTGCGGCAGAGCGAGTACCGCCTGCAGCTGCGCGAGAAGCAGAAGGCGCGCCGCTACTACCAGGTGCTGGAGAAGCAGTTCCGCTCCTACTACGAACACGCTTCCCGCCAGGACGGGGTCACCGGCGAGAACCTGCTGCGGCTGCTCGAGTCCCGCTTCGACAACGTGCTCGTGCGGCTCGGCTTCGCCGCCTCGCGCCGTCAGGCCCGCCAGCTGATCAATCACGGCCACTGGCTGATCAACGGCCGCCGCGTCGACATCCCTTCGTACCAGGTGCGTCCCGAGGACATCATCTCGATCAAACCGACCTCCACCGCGACCGACACGGTCCGTCGCGCCACGGAACTGGTTTCGACCGTCCCGGCCTGGCTTCAGGCCGACCATGACGCCCTGACCGCCAAGGTCCTGCGCTACCCCGAGCGCTCAGAGATCTCGGCGCCGGTCCAGGAGCAGCTGATCGTCGAGCTGTACTCCAAGTAGTCCGGGCCAGACGCAATTCAGAAAAGAAGCAACGTAAGGAACTCATGACCACTGATTTCCAGGTCCCCAGAATCACCGCTGAGAAAGTCGACGACCGTCGCGGCACGTTCACGATCGAGCCGCTCGACAAGGGCTTCGGCTACACCTTCGGCAACAGCCTCCGCCGCGTCCTGCTCTCCTCGCTCGGCGGCGCCGCGATCACCAGCGTCCGCATCGAGGGGGTCGCGCACGAGTTCTCGACCGTCCCCGGTGTGAAGGAGGACGTCACCGACATCGTCCTCAACCTGAAGGACCTCGTCGTCCGCATGCACACCGATGCCGACGAGGTCGAGGCGCCGCTGGTGGCGACCGGCCCCGGCGAGGTCAAGGCGAAGGACATCGACCTGCCCTCGGGCGTCGAGATCCTCAACCCCGAGGCGCCGATCGCGACGCTCGAGAAAAAAACCAAACTCGAGGTCTACCTGACGATCGGCCGCGGCCGCGGCTACTCGCCCGCCGAAGAGAACAAGTCGGACGAGCAGCCGATCGGGGTCATCCCGATCGACTCGATCTTCTCGCCGATCCGCCGCGCGTCCTACGCCGTCTCCGGCGCCCGCGTCGGCCAGCGGACCGACTTCGACAAGCTCGAGCTCGACCTCGAGACCGACGGCTCGATCGAGCCGGGTGCGGCGCTGCGCGAGGCCTCCGAGATCCTGATCAAGAGCCTGGCGATCTTCACCGACGCCGACCGGGTCGAGGAACTGACCGCGCGTGAGCCGGTCGCGGTGCTGCCCGCCGACGGCCTCGCCTCGAACGGCTCCGGCGACGGTGTCGGCGCCAACAACGGCCTCGACGAGATCCTGATCGAGGAGCTCGAACTGGGCGTCCGTTCTTACAACTGCCTGAAGCGGGCCGGCGTGCAGACGGTCGGCGACCTCGTGCGCAAGTCGCGCGCGGAACTGAACGCGATCCCGAACTTCGGCCAGAAGTCGATCGAGGAAGTGATCGAGACGCTGCACGCCCGCGGCCTCGATCTCCAGCAGGACTAGCAGGGCCTAATCTAGGACCGGTACGAGAGCGGCGACGGAGGAAGAAAGTGCGGCACCAGAAGAAGCGCAACAAGCTGAGTCGTGACTCCGCGCAGCGGAAAGCGCTGCTCTCGAACCTGTCCAAGCAGCTGATCGAGCACGAGCGGATCGAAACCAGCCAGGCCAAGGCCAAGGCGGTCAAGCCCGACGTGGAGAAACTGATCACGCTCGCCAAACGGGGCGACCTGCACGCTCGTCGTCAGGCCCTCGCGGCGCTGCACAACGACAAGTTCATCGTCCACAAGCTGTTCGACGAGGTGGCGCCGCGGTACTCCGAGCGCCCGGGTGGCTACACCCGCATCGTCAAGCTCGGTCCGAGGCGCAGTGACTCGACCGAGATGGTCTACCTCGAGCTGGTCTAGTAGCCGACGCTCTCCAGGTAGAGGGCGTGGGGTGGGGCGGTGTCGCCGCCCTCGCTGCGTGGCCGACCCGAGAGGAGCTCGGTGAAGCTCTCCACGGAGCGCCTGCCGGAGGCGACTTCGAGCATCGTGCCGACCAGGGCGCGGACCATGTTGCGCATGAAGGCGTCGGCGGTGATCCGGAACGAGAGGATCTCGGCTTCGTCGCGCCAGCTCGCGGCGAGGACGTCGCGCTCGAAGCGGACGTGGTCGGTCTGGGTCGGGGTGAAGGCGGTGAAGTCGTGGGTGCCGAGGAGGGCGGCGGCGCAGGCGTCGAGGGCCTCGCGGTCGACGCTGTGGGGCCACCAGAGGGCGCGGCCGCGCTCGAAGGGGCTCGCCGCCCGGGTTCTCGCCACGCGGTAGAGGTAGGAGCGCGAGCGGGCGTCGCGGCGGGCGTCGAAGCCGTCGCGGACGACCTCGGCGCGGCGGATCGCGACGTCCTCGGGCGTCACCCCGTTCAGGTTCCGCGCCAGGTCGGGCGGCAGGGGCGCCTCGGTCTCGAAGCTCGCCACCTGTCCCAGGGCGTGGACCCCGGTGTCGGTGCGGCCCGCCACGGTCAGCTGGACCTCCTCGCGCAGGATCTGGGCCAGGGCCGCCTCCAGCACGCCCTGGACGGTGCGCAGCTCGGGCTGGCGGGCCCAGCCGCGGAAGCCGGCGCCGTCGTATTCGATGTCCAGTCTCACGGTGGTCACCGGCGGCAGTATCTCCGACACCTAGAATCGACGACATGCGCGTACTGCTCACCAACGACGACGGGATCGCCGCCCCCGGCCTGCAGGCCCTGCGCCGGGCGCTGGTCGGGCTGGAGGACCTCGACGTCGTCACCATCGCCCCCGACTCCAACCGCAGCGCCACCGCCCGCAGCATCACGACCCGGGCGCCGCTCTCGGTCGAGGAGGTCACCTTCGAAGACGGCAACGTCGGCTTCGCCACCGACGGCACGCCGGTCGACTGCGTGCGTTTCGCCGACCTCGGCCTCGGCGGCGGCCGGCCCGACCTGATCGTCTCCGGCATCAACCACGGCGCCAACCTCGGCGACGACATCACCTACTCCGGCACCGTCGCCGCGGCGCTCGAGGGGATCGTGCTCGGCATCCCGGCGATCGCCCTCTCGCAGCAGTCCTCCGGCGGCGGCATGGGCTACGTCAGCGGCCGCTTCGACTTCACCCTCGCCGCCGAGTTCACCGCTCGCATGGTCGAGCGCCTGCGCACCGAGCGGATGCCCGAGGCGACCCTGATCAACGTCAACTTCCCCGGCGTCGAGGTGACCGGCGTCGAGGTGACCAGCCTCGGCAAACGGATCTACAACGACGAGCTGAAGCTGCTCGACGAGCGCGACGGCCGCGGCCGCAAGGTCTACGAGATCTACGGCTGGAAACCGGGCTACGAGGAGGCCGAGGGGACCGACCTCTGCGCCGTCGCCGCGGGGCGGATCGCGGTCACGCCGATCCACTTCGACCTCACCGACCACGGCGGCCTCGACCGCCTGCGCGGCTGGGGCCTGGAGGGGCTGCTCGGCGCCTCGACCCCGGCCGCATGAGCGCCGCCCCCGACAGCGGTGCGGCGGAGATCCCCGCCGAGGTCGCGAGCCGCGCGGCCGAGCTGCGCGCCGAGCTCGACCGCCACAACCGCCTCTACTACGTCCTCGACGAACCGGAGGTCGGCGACGACGTCTACGACGAGCTGCTGAACGAGCTGCGTGACCTGGAGCGCGAGTTTCCCGCGCTGCAGACCCCCGACTCGCCGACTCAGCGGGTCGGCGCGGCGCCGCTCGAGCGCTTCGAGCCGGTCACCCACCACGAGCAGATGCTCTCGCTCGCCAACGCCCGCAACGAGGAGGAGCTGCGGGCCTGGGAGACGCGCCTCGCCAACTACCTGAAACGGCTCGACATCACCGCCTCGCAGTTCAGCTACACGACCGAGCCGAAGATCGACGGCCTCGCGATCACGCTCACCTACGAGGACGGGGTGCTCGTCCGCGGCGCCACCCGCGGCGACGGACGGATCGGCGAGGACGTGACCCAGAACCTGCGCACGATCGGCTCGGTGCCGCTGCGCCTCAAGACCTCCTCGCCGCCGCGGCTGATCGAAGTGCGCGGCGAGGCCTACCTGCCGATCGCCGCCTTCAAGGCGCTGAACGAGCGGCGTGCCGAAAACGAGGAACCGACCTTCGCCAATCCGCGCAACTCGGCGGCGGGCTCGATCCGCCAGCTCGACCCGGCGCTGGCCGCCGAACGGCCGCTCTCCACCTGGATCTACGGGATCGGCGCGGTCGACGGGCTCGACCTGCCGACCCACGTGGCCGAGATCGACTGGCTGCGCGAACAGGGCTTCAAGGTCAACCCGGATACCGCCCACCACCGCGGCGTCGAGGAAGTCGTCAAGCGTTGCCATTGGTGGGAGGACCGGCGCGAGGTGCTCGACTACGAGATCGACGGCGTCGTGATCAAGGTCGACGAGAAGGCGCTCTGGCGCGAGCTCGGCGTGGTCGGCCGCGAGCCGCGCTGGGCGATCGCCTGGAAGTTCCCGCCGACGACCGCGGTGACGACGATGCTGAAGGTCGTCTGGAACGTGGGGCGGACCGGCCACCTGGTGCCGTTCGCGATGCTGGAGCCGGTCCACGTCGGCGGCGTCACCGTATCCACCGCGACCCTGCACAACGAGGAGGACCTCGCCCGCAAGGACGTCCGCGACGGCGACGAGGTGGTGGTGATGCGGGCCGGCGACGTGATCCCGCAGGTCGTGTCGCCGAAACTGCCGCGCAAGAACAAGAGCGCCCGCAAGCCGAAGCCGCCGAAGAAGTGCCCGAGCTGTGGGACGCCGACGGTGAAGCCGGAGGACTCGGTCTTCACGATCTGCCCGAATCGCACCGGCTGCCCGGGCCAGAACTGGCAGCACGTCAAACACTTCGTCTCCAAGGGGGCGATGGACATCGAGGGGCTGGGCGAAAAACAGGCCTCCGTCTTCCTCGACCAGGGGCTGATCACCGACGTCGCCGACATCTACGACCTCACCGAGGAGCGCCTGGTGGAGGTCGACCGCTTCGGCGAGACCTCGGCCCGCAACCTGGTCGCGGCGATCGACGAGTCGCGCAGACGACCGTTCAAACGGGTGCTCTACGCACTCGGCCTGCCCGGCGTCGGCTTCGTCACCGCCGAGGCGCTGGCCGACTACTTCGGCTCGATCGACGCGCTCCACGAGGCCGACCCGGAGAAGATCGTCGAGGTCGACGGCGTCGGCCCGATCATGGCCGAGCAGATCGCCGAGAGCCTCGGCGACGACGCCACCTGGGCGCTGGTCGAGAAGCTGCGGGCGAAAGGGCTGCGGCTGGAGGCCGACGAGTCCGAACGGCGGGTCGAGGGCGGGCCGCTGGAAGGCAAGACGGTCGTCCTCACCGGCACCCTGCCGACGCTGACCCGGGAGGAGGCGGCGGCGCTGGTCAAAGCGGCCGGCGGCAAGGTCGTCAACTCGGTGTCGAAGAAAACCGACTTCGTCGTGGCGGGGGAGAGCCCCGGCTCGAAGCTGACCAAAGCGCAGGACCTGGGGACGACGGTGCTCGACGAAGACGGGCTGAAGGACCTGCTCGTCAACGGTCCGCCTGCCGACGAGGCGGAGAGCTAGGCCGAGCCGCGGGTGGTGTTCGGGAGCGCGGCCGGGGTTCGGCGGCGGCGTGCTTCGGGGCCGTGGCGGCCGGGTTCGGGACGGCGTGATTCGGGGGCGTGGCGCCCGTCCGAGGTGCGTCCCGGGCGTCTCGTGGCGGCCCTGGCAGGCTGTGGCCGCCACGAGACGCCCGGGACGTGAGGGTCCCGCAGGGAAGTCCACACGGACGTGAGGAAGATGCCGGGGACGTGACCCTTCCTCATGCCTCCCGTGACGGGATCGGGGCCGCACCCGGGTGAGTTCGCAGTTCTGCTCGCATAGCGAGCGAAAGTGCGAACTCACCCGGGTGCGGCATGAGGAGGACGGGAGGGAGCGTGGACTTCCCCCGCTCCTCGTCACCGATCAGGGGACTTCGTGGAGGAAGGCGCGCATCTCTGCGCCGGGGCACGCCCGGGCCCTCGCCTCTCCCCACATCCCCGGCCTTCTCGGTGGCGGCCACAGCCTGCCCGGGCCGCCACCGAGAAGGCCGCGTCCCTTGTCCGTCCCTTTGAGCTCCGGGCGCCAGCTTCAGGCACCCCGCCAAACGCCGAGCAACCCCGCGCGTCGCGGCTAGTAGCCGGCGACGGCGCCGGCGATCAGGTCCTGGTAGTAGTGCGCCGTTTCGGTGCTGCCGACGCTGCCCATCAGGGTCGAGAAGACCATCACCTTGCCGTCCTTGTTGAAGCAGTAGCCGGAGAGGTTGGAGACCCCGGTGAGCGTCCCGGTCTTGAGCCGGCAGCGGCCGTAGGCGGCGGTGCCCTTCATCCGCCCGGCGGTCGTCCCTTCCTTGCCCGACAGGGCCAGATCCTGGATGAATTCTTCGCCGATTTCGCTCTTCTGTACGCCGAGCAGCAGGTGGACGACGTCTTCCGGCGAGGCCTGGTTGGCGCGCTCCAGGCCGGAGCCGTCGACCTGCTGGATTTCCGAGCCCATTTCCTTTGCGAACGCCTCCGTCACCTTGGTCCCGGCGGCGGTCGTCCCGGCGCCGCCGAGGCGCGCCCCGAGCAGCTTCAGCAGCATCTCGGCGAAGAAGTTGTCCGAGTAGACGTCGGTGGTGTTGACGATTTCACTCAGCGACGGGGAGCGGACCACGGCGAGGGACTTGGCGCCGGCGGGGGTCTTGCGCAGGGCGATCGTCGAGGAGATCTTGATCCCCGAGTGGCGCATGCTGTTGTCCAGCGTCTGCGTCGCCAGCTTCGCCGGGTTGGAGGAGAAGTGGGTCGAGCTGGTGTTGCCGGCGAAGCCCGAGTTGAAGTCGAGGCCGGAGAGCGGGCCGATGTACTCGCTGGTCGCGTAGCCGGTTTCGGCGACGCCGAACTTGCGGTCGAAGATCGTCGCGTCGCCGTAGAGGCGGCCGGTCACCGACTTGATCCCGGCCCGCTTCAGCTGCGGGACGAGGGCGAAGATATTGGTCCCCAGGCCCGCCAGGTAGCTGTCGTAGAAGGCGGGCGTGCCGAGCGTCGGGTCGCCGCCGCCCTTCAGGTAGAGGCTGCCTTCGAGGACGCCTTCGGCGTTGATCGTGCCGTCGGTGAGGACCTTGGTCGGGATCCGCGTCTTCGGCCCGAGCTTGGCCAGCGCGGTCGAGGTGGTGAAGAGCTTCGTGTTCGAGGCCAGCGGCAGGTTCTTCGTCGCGCCCTGCGCGCAGACGACTTCTTCGGTTTCCGCGTTGACGACCAAGAGGCCGCTCGAGGCGCCGCCTCCGGCCTTCAGCCAGGACTTCATCTGGGCGCAGGAGTTGGCCGCCGCGGCGGGCCCGGCGAGCGCCAGGGGCAGTCCCAGGCAGGCCGCCACGGCCGGGAGCAGCGCCGCCAGGGGGCGCAGACGCGCGAATCTCATCGTCCGTACCAACACCTCAAAGGCCCAAGGTAGCGGCGCGATCGGGCCGATTCATGCGTGGACGCCCGGCGAATCGGCGATACTTCGGTACGCAGATGGGCCAAGTTGTCGACATCGAGTCGAAACCGCGCCGCAAAACCCGGCGCCGGAAAAAGCCGTCGAAGACGGCCCTGGTCCTCGGCGGCGGCGGCTTCACCGGCGGCGTCTACGAGATCGGCGCCCTGCGCGCGCTCGACCTGCTCGCCGTCAACAGCACCGTCAACAGCTTCGACGTCTACGTCGGCACCAGCGCCGGCTCCTTCGTCGCCGCGATGCTCGCCAACGGGATCACCCCCGACGAGATGATGCAGGTGATCAATACCCGGGTCGAGTCGGAGCTGGAGGACCTCGCGCTGGGGAAGATGCTCAGCCCCAACTACATGGGGTTCGCGAAGAGCATCGCCAAGCTCCCCTTTCGCAGCGTCGAGGCGGCGCGGGCGCTGCTGCGGATCAAGGACTTCTCGGCGATCGACCTCGGCGTCGCGCTGGCCGAGAACCTGCCGACCGGGCTCTACAACGGCGGCGGGATCGGCGACTACGTGGCCGAAGCGCTGACCGACGGTGGCCGTTCCAACGACTTCCGCGTGATCGACCCGGAGCTTTACCTGACCGCCACCGACCTCGACACCTGCGAGCGGATCGTCTTCGGCGAGGAGGGCTGGCGCGACGTGCCGATCTCCAAGGCGGTCGAGTGCTCGACCGCGCTGCCGATGGTCTACAAGCCGGTCGACCTGAAGGGGCGGCAGCTGGTCGACGGCGGGATCCGCTCGACCACCAACGTCGACATCGCGGTCGAGGCGGGGGCGAAATTCATCGTCGTCGTCAACCCGCTGGTGCCGTACATCAACGATTTCGAGAAGACGATCCCGACGATCTTCGGCAGTCGGGTGCGGCGCGTCTCCGACATGGGGTTGCCGGCGATCGGCAACCAGACCTTCCGCCTGATCGCCCATGCCCGACTCCACCAGGCGGTCGAACATTGGCAGGAACGCTATCCGGGCGTCGACATCCTGCTGCTGGAGCCGGAGGAGACCGACGAGCTGATGTTCGGCACGCCGATCATGGACTATGGCCATCGGCTGGAGATCGCCCGCCACGGCTTCGAATCGGTCACCGCGACCCTCGCCCAGGACTACGAGCGCTACGCCGAGATCGCCGCCAAACACGGCCTGGAGATCTCCGAGCGGCGCCTGCGCCGGGTGGTGGAAAAGGCCGAGGAGTCAGAGCCGGGCCAGACCTCGGCCTGGCGGCGCGTGCTCGAGCAGACGACCAGTGTGCTGCTGCGGCAGAGCGGCGAGGCGTCTTAGCGAGGAGCGCGCCCGCCCTCGGATCTCTATGGGCGCCATGGATGCGAGGTCGCGCCGCCGCGCCTAGCGTCCGGTGCCATGAGAGTCCGTTGCCTCCTCGCGCTTGCCCCTGCCCTGCTCCTCGTCCTCGTCCTGGCGCCCCTGGCGGAGGCCGGGAACACCGTCTGGGTCGGGGTCACCGGGGAAAAGGGGTTCCAGGAAAGATTCAGCGGCGAGTGCATAGGCGTCTCGCCGCGGTTGGCGCATACGAGGGAGACGGTCGGCCAGATCGGGCCGCCCGAAAGCGCCTTCGAAATCGTCGACGACGGGGTGATCAAGGCCTGGACGGCGCTCGGCTACACCCAGGCCGCCGACAACGACCCGGCGTCGGATCCGCCCGACGCCTACGTGCGCTTCGACCTGCTGCGACCCTTCGCCAGTCGGCACCCGACCAAGATCGCCGAGTCGCAGGCGGCGACGTACCTCGACGGGATCACCTCGAACTCCTTCACCCAGGCGGTCGAGGCAGGCGACGGGATCGGGGTCGACCTCGAATCGAATCCGACCAACGAAGAATCTGAGGCCTGGATCGGCTGCACGGCGGGATCGGCCACCGCCTTCGGCGCCAACAACGTGCTCTGGTCGCCGCCGCTGGTCTCCAATTCCGGTCCGGCCGGGGAACCGGAAGAAACCGCCGACCCGGACTACTTGCTCGAGCTCGGCGCCGAAGTCGAATACGACGCCCCGGTGATCACCGGCATCTCGCCCGCGACGGGGCCGCTGAACGGCGAAAACAAGGTGACGATCACCGGCGAGCACCTGAAATACAGCAACGTCCACGTCGGCGAATACGACGCGGGCAAGTACGAAGACACCGATACGACCGCGGTGATCAGGGTCCCGGCCGGGCGGGCCGAAGGCCCGGTCGACGTGGTGCTGAAGACGGCGGGCGGCACCGCGACGCTGGTCGACGGCTACACCTACGGGCCGAAAGAAACGCACGAAGAAACGCAGAAAGAAAAAGAAGAACGGGAACAAGAGGAACGGATCGAGGAAGAAGAAGAATGCGAAGAACTGGAAGAAGAAGGTAAGAGCTGCGAATCGACGGGCGGCTCGGGTGGGGGAGGCTCCGGAGGCGGAGCCGAAACGAAGCCCGCCGAAACGCCCGTCCAGCCGAACCCGGGTCCGTCGCCCTCACCGACGCCGTCGGAATCCAAGTCCGGCGCGGCCAGGTTCAAGCTGCCGAAGGTCAAGGTCGCGAAGGCCGGCGGGGCGCTCTCGCTCGCCCCCAGCGCTCCCTCGGCCGGCGTCTTCCACGCCGAGGGGGTGGTCGTGGTGCCGACCGGCAATCCGCGTGCCGCCCACACCAGGAGCATCGTCTACGGCAGCGCGACCGCCCATGCGAAGGCCAAGGGCCCGGTCACCCTGAAGCTCGCTCCGAGCGCCGCCGCCAAGGCCCTGCTGGCGAAGGGCCACTCGCTCAAGATCCACCTCACCGTCACCTTCACCGCCAAGTCGGGTGGCAAGACCGCCCACGCGACCGTGGTGATGGTTGGCGCCTAGATGGTTCGTTTTAGGGCGGGGGAGCTCGCGCCCGGAGGAGGAGCTGGCGCCCGAAGCTGAAAGGGACGCGGCCTTCTCGGTGGCGGCCCTGGCAGGCTGTGGCCGCCACCGAGAAGGCCGGGTGTCGGGGAGAGGTGCGTGATCCGTCACGAACTCCCGGGATCCGTGACGAAGAGTCAGGGAAGTCCACGGTCCTTCCCGTCCTCCTCATGCCTCCCCCTGGTGAGTTCGCAGTTCTGCCCGCATAGCGAAGGAAAGTGCGAACTCACCCGGGGCTGGCCCCTGATCCTGTGACGGGACGCATGAGGAAGGGTCACGTCCCCGGCATCTCTCCCACGCCCGTGTGAACTTCCCTGCGGGACCCTCACGTCCCGGGCGTCTCGTGGCGGCCACAGCCTGCCCGGGCCGCCACGAGACGCCCGGGACGCACCTCGGACGGCCGCCACGGCCCCGAACTCACGCCGCCCCGAACCCCACCACCGCAAAGCGCGGTCGTGGATCCATCGTCTACGCCGCGTAGAGCTCGTCGATCTCTTTGGTGTGCTTCTCGGTGACGACGGCGCGCTTGACCTTCAGCGTCGGGGTCAGCTCGCCGTCTTCCTGGGTCAGGTCGCGGGGCAGGATCGCGACCTTCTTCACCTGCTCGACCCGGGCGAATTTCTGGTTGATCTGCTCGACGTGGTCTTCGACCACCTTGCGGATCTCCGGGCTGCGGGCGAGCGCCGCCAGGTCCTCCGGCAGGCCGTGTTCCTTCGCGTAGGCGACCGCTTCTTCGGGGTCGAGCGTGACCAGTGCGACCAGGTAGGGCCGGCGGTCGCCGACCACCACGCACTGGGAGACCAGCTGGTGCTGGCGAATCTCCGCCTCGAGGTTGGCCGGGGTGATGTTCTTGCCGCCCGCGGTGATGATGATGTCCTTTTTGCGGCCGGTGATCTTGATGAAGCCTTCCGAGTCGATCTCGCCGATGTCGCCGGTGTGGAGCCAGCCGTCGACGATCGTCTCGGCCGTCGCCTCGGGGTTCTTGTGGTAGCCCTGGAAGACGTTGGGGCCGTGGACCAGCAGCTCGCCGTCCTCGGCCACTTTCACTTCACAGCCAGGGAAGGGCTTGCCGATCGTGCCGACCTTGAAGCTGTCCTCGGAGGCGATCGTCGCCGCGGTCGAGGTCTCGGTCATCCCCCAGCCCTCGACCACGAAGACGCCGGCGGCGTCGAAGAAGCGCAGGATCTCGGGGTTGATCGGGGCGGCACCGGAGACCGCCAGGCGCACCTTGCCGCCGAACAGGCCGCGGATTTTGGAGAGCACTTTCTTGTCGGCGAAGGCGTACTCGCGCTGCAGCAGGAAGCCCGGCTTGTGGCTGGAGCGTTCGGCCGCGCGCATCTTCTTGCCGGTCTTGATCGACCAGTCGAAGATCGCTTTTTTGAGCCCGCCCTCTTTTTCCATGCCGCTGTTGGCGGCGGTGTAGATCTTCTCGAAGATGCGCGGGACCGAGGGAAAGTAGGTCGGTTTCACTTCGCCCAGGTCGGGCACGATCTTGTTCGGGTCGCCCTGCCAGTAGGCGATCGTCGAGCCGAGGTCGAAGCTGCCGAGCTGGATCAGCAGGGCGAAGGAGTGGGCGAGCGGCAGGTAGAGGTAGGTGACGTCCTCCTCCTCGATCACGCTCGTTTCGTTGACCATGTCGAGCATCGCGCGGTAGTTGCCGTGGCTGATGATGCAGCCCTTCGGCGGCCCGGTCGTGCCCGAGGTGTAGATGAAGGTGCAGATGTCGTCGGAGGTGACCGACTCGCTGCGCCGCTCGAAGGTCGCCGGGTCGACCGCGGCGCCCTTCGCGGCGAGCGCGTCGGCGGAGATCACGTCGTCGGCGTCGCCGACCATCATCACGACGTGCTCCAGGGCCGGAAGCCCGGCGCGGACCTCGCGCACCTTCGCCAGCTGCTCGTCGTTCTCGACCACGACCACCTTGGCGTCGGAGTTCTCGAGCACGTAGCCGCACTCCTCGGGGGAGTTGGTCTGGTAGATCGGCACCACGGTGGCGCCGATCGAGAGCGCCGCGAAGTCGAAGTAGGTCCACTCGGGGCGGGTGTTGCCGAGGATCGAGACGCGGTCGCCTTTCTCGACCCCGAGCGCGACCAGGCCCAGCGCCAGCGGCTTGACCGTGTCGAGGACCTCCTGGAAGCTGCGGTCGACCCAGGCGTCGCCCTGCTTGAAGCGTACAGCCGGCTTCGGGCCGTACAGCGCCGCCGCGCGTGGCAACAGGTCGGCCAACGTCTGCGAGTGGGTCCCCCTCCCCTCCATCGGGGGCAGTTTATTCAGAGACGGGCGTCGGTGGCGAATTTTCCCTTCTTCGCCGCGCTCAGGTGGCGCAGCGACGATTCGAAGAGGGTCCGGTCGATCCGCCCGTGGTAGATCGGCACGCCCATCTCGACGCACCTCCCGATCACTTCCTGCTGGTTCATGTGCAGCTGGTCGGCGAGCTCGCCCGGAGTGAGGTGGTTGGCCATCTAGACCCTCCCGGATGTAGAGGAAAGCGGGTATCTCTTCCTACCCCCGCGGGCGGGGCCTGTCAACGAGTTTCCACGCAGGTTGGGGGATGCCGACGATCGCCGGTCGCGATAATGGGCGGGTGAGCGATCTGACGACCGAGCCCGAGCTGCGACGGGAGCCCCCGCAGCGGCCGATGCCGCGCCGCGGCCGCGTCTGGGTGATCGTGATCGCGTTGCTGGTCCTCATCGCGCTCGGGTACGCCTTGGTCAACATCGCGACCCAGAAGCCGAACAAGAATCTGATGAAGGTCGAAGGGGTGCAGCATGCGCAGGAACTCTTCGGTGGCGTGCCGCAGGAAGGGGCGCGCCTCGGCTCCGAAGACGCGCCGGTGACGGTCCAGGTCTTCGCCGACGAGCAGAGCTCCGAGGTCCGCGAAGGCTTCCTCGCGACGATCCCGACGCTGACCGAAAAGTACGCCCGGCCGGGCGACGTCAAGTTCCTCTATCGCCATTACTCGAACAGCGAAAACGAAGTCGAGTACAGCTTCTACGCGACCGAAGCGGCGGCCGAACAGGGCTACGGCTGGGAGTACGCCTACCTCTTCTTCGTCAACCAGAAGGAGGCCGACAAGTACGGCGTCTCGGAAGCCGAAAACCGTCGCTCCGGCCTCAGCGAAACCCTGATCGAGACGCTCGCCGGCGGGGTCGAGGAACTCGAAACCGAAGAATGGAAAGAAGCCTTCGAAGAAGGTCAGGAATCGGGCAGCGCGATGGATCAGAGCCTCCTCGCCCAGGAGGAACTCGGCTCCAAGCTCGGCATCCGCTACGGCCTCGCGATGGTGATCAACGGCCCCCACGGCAGCGAGACCCTGCAGGAAAACCCCAGTCTCGCCGAAGTCGAAGCGGCGATCGAAAAGGTCGAATAGCCCGCCGATCGCGAGTAGCATTTTTCGCATGGCGGGAAATGCTCAGAGCAGCGACGTCGGAGCGGTCCAGAATGAGGCGATGCGGATCAAGCGCCTCCGCGCAGACGCCCGCCGGCCGATCAGCGTCAACCTTGCCGAGGGCATCGCCCTGAGCCACAAGCTGATGCGCTTCACCGGCGCGGCACTCAAAGGTTGAGCGAGCCGGCCTTTGATGAGTTGTTGCGGCGTCTCGCCGAGGCGGACGTCGAATTCGTCGTGGTCGGCGGATTGGCCCTGAACGCTTGGGGAGTGATCCGTGGCACCAAGGATGTCGATGTGGTCGTGGCGCAGGGAGCCGACAACCTCAAACGGGTGGCGGCAGTCGCCGTCGAGGCAAACGGGCACGTGCAGGAAGGAGAAGCCCTACTCGGCAGCGAGTTCTCGATCGCCGCCGTCCTCGCGGAAGGCGATCAGGTCGCGATCGAGACCGACCTCGGACGTCTTGACGTCATCCAGGGACTCGACGGCGTACCGGGCTTCGCAGAACTGAGGCAGAGGGCCACCGAGGCCGAGATCCTCGGATCCAGAGTGCCGGTCTGTTCACTTGATGATCTGAAGGCGATGAAGCGCGCCGCCGGCCGGACGCGCGACCTTGCCGACCTGGAGGACCTCGACGCGGCCGAGGACTGAAGGCGGTGGAATGCCAGTCGTCGTTGCGCGATCCCGATAATCCAGGATCAGCTTTCGCTCAGCGCGGTTCGCGCTGACGGGTCGGGAGTTCGACCTTCACTTCGGAGGTGTGGACGGTGAAGGCGGAGCTGGAGGCCTGGTAGTAGGGGGCGTCGCGGCCGAGGAGCTGGAGCTCGACCTTGTGGCCGGGGGCGAAGTGGTAGCCGTTGCCGTGGAGCTGGAACTTGATCGTGCCGGTCTGGGACGGTTCCAGCGCGTAGACGCCGCGGGTGACGAGCAGCTGGGTGCCTTCCGGGGAGATGTCCCAGAGGCGGGCGTCGATCTGGCCATAGCGGCCGCTGGTGGAGACCCGGGCGGAGACGGTCGGCATCCCCATCAGGGTGAAGCCCTTGCCGACCTTGCGGGTGTAGGCGGCGGTGTTTTCCTCGGCCGTCACCGGGATCGTCTTACAGGCTTCGGTGGTGCCGAAGACCGGGTCGAACTGTTTGGCGACTTCGGTGCTGCCGCCGGTCGAGGTGAAGGTCTGGGTGGCGGCCGAGCCGAAGGAGAAGCGGCCGCGGGACAGTTCGTTCCAGCGGCTGACCTTCACCGGCTTGCCGCCGGGGGCGCTCGCCGGGCAGGTCGTCTTGTAGGCGGTGACCGATCCGGGTGCCGGGCCCTTCTTGCTCGCGCCCAGAAGGTAGTGGGCGAAGAAGCGCCCCGCCTGTTCGTCGAAGTGGTGGTTCGGCCCCGGCTTGTTGGTGCCGCGGCTGTGGCCGAGGTCGCCGATCTGGAGGCTGACCGGGGCCTTCGGATTTTCGGCGCGCAGGGAGGTGTAGACGCGGAGCGCCTGTTCGACCGGGAAGAGTTCGTCGGTCCAGCCGCTCTCGATCAGCAGCGGCGCCGTGGTTTCGCGGCCCTTGAGGAAGCGCAGCGGGTAGCCGCCGTGGTAGCGGTAGATCGCCTTCAGGGCCGCTTGCGCTTCGGCCGAGAAGGGTTGGCCCGCTTCGATCCAGTTCTTGTCCTGGGTGATGTTCGCTTCGCTTTCGGTGCAGGGCGTCGAGGCGGGGGCGCCGCCGCAGTAGTAGCCGTTCAGCACGCCGGTGATGTAGAGGCCATTGAGGTAGCTGGAGATCGGCACGCCGAACGGGTCGATGCTCTGTTCCAGGGGCGAGACCTTGCCGTTGAGGAAGCGCCCGTTCGGGATCAGGGCCGAGGTCAGGTCCGACCAGGGCCAGCGCGGGTAGGCGGCCGCGATCTGCATCTTCTTGCCGTCCGGGCTGCGCCACGGCCCGAGCTTGCCGTTCGTCCCCAGGACCTTGTTGTGGAGGTAGGCGAGCTCGAGGCTCTCGCCGCCGCCGTAGGAGATCCCGGTGACGCCGATCTTCCGCGGGTTGACGATCCCTTCGTCGGCGAGCAGGCCGAGCAGGTACTGGGCGTCGCGGGCGTCGTAGCGGGCGTCGGCGAGGCGGATGTAGCCGGCCGCGCAGGCCCCTTCGTGGTCGCCGGTGCTGCCACCGCCGCAGGAGTTGCCGAAGCCGCGGGCGCTGTAGTTGACGACCGCGTACCCCTGTTCGGCGAAGTAGACGTTGTTGTAGTCGAAGAGCGCCGAGCCGGTGCCGGATTCCTCCGGGGCCGGACCGGCCGCCGAGGTCGTCTCGAAGTCGGTCTTGCTGCCGCCGAAGCCGTGCAGCATCACGATCGTCGGGAACGGCCCGGTGCCGGTTTCCGGCAGCGTCACGTCGACGTCGATCGGGATCCCGTCGAAGGAAGGGACGCGTTCGCCGAGCGTCTTGGTCGGGCAGAAGCGGACGCCGTTCTGCACCGTGCAGGTGTGTCCGAAGGGGGTCGGTTCGGCGGCCGTCGCCGCGCCGGCGCCGACCACGCCGATCGCGGCAAGCACCAGCGCCGCCCCGAGAATCACCGGGCGCACATATCTCCTCATGCGCGAACAATATCCGCACGCGGCGCGGGCCGTCGCTTCAGGGCCAAGGGTCGAAGACCGATCTGTCTCGGGACGGCGGCGCGGCCTGTCGATGGCGCGCGGACGAGTAGCATGGCAACTGTATACTAGTCGCGTGCGATTTGACCGCGACAGTCCGCCGGCGACCTCTGGATGAGCGGAACGAAGGCGACAGGAGCAGGAGCCGCCGAGTTGCTCGCCCGGGTGGATGCGTTCGACGCCGGGCAGGTTCCAGACGAGGTGCGTGAGCATGCGGCGCGCGTGCTCGCGGACACCATCGGGGCCGCCATGGCCGGGCATCGCGAGCCCGAGATGGCTGCCCTGCTGAAGGCGCCGTCGGTTGCCTTCGGGACCCACGGCCCCGCCGACCGCGGGGCCGCCCTGCTGGTTCCTGGGGCACCGTCGGCGGCCGCCGGCCGCGCGGCCCTCATGAACGGGGCGGCCGGGACCTTTCTCGAGCTGGACGAGGGCTCGCGCCCCACCGGCCACCCGGCGGTCCACATCGTCCCGGCGGCGCTGGCGGCGGGACAGGTGCTGAACTCATCGGGGCGCGAACTGCTTGACGCGATCATCCTCGGCTACGAGGTGTCGGCCCGCCTCTTCACCGCCTACGGATTGCGCTTTCCTCTTCATTGCCACGGCAACCTCGCGAACGTCGGTGCCGCCGTCGCGGTGGCTCGGTTGCGGGGACGCCCCTGCGTCGAGCCCGCTCTGGTGGCGGCCTCGTTCCCCTTGCTGACCGTGTGGCAGCCGTGCTTCGAGGGGGCGACGGTCCGCAACACCTGGTCGGGGGTCGGCGCCTTCCTGGGCCTGCTCGCGAACGAGCTCGCCGACTCCGGGTTCACCGGATCGGTCGAATCGCTGGAGGCGGCCTTCGGCGGCCTCGTCGGCGAAGAGGTGAACCCGTCGGCCCTCAGCGATCCGATCGACCCGACCCGGATGCGGATCATCCACAATTACTTCAAGTTGCACAGCTGCTGCGCCTCGTCCCACAGCGCGATCGACGCGGTGCTCTCGCTGCCGCCGCTGGACCCCGAAGAGGTCGAGAGCATCGAGGTGGAGACGGTCTCCAACAACCTGAAGATCGATCGCGACCCCGTCGATGCACCCCTCTCGCGGCGTTTCTCGTTCGGGTTCGCGGTCGCCACCGCGCTCCTCCACGGCCACGCCGACCCCGACGCGTTCGTCGCCGATCGGCGCGTGCTGGAGCTGGCCGAGAAGGTGAGCGTGGGCGCCGCGCCGGAGTTCGACCGGGTGTGGCCCGACGCCGGCCCGGCACGGGTCACGGTGCACCTGGCGGACAGCGATCTGACCGCGCTGGTCGAAAACCCCTACGGCCACTGGCGCAATCCGCCCTCGCCGCAGGATCTGCGCCACAAGTTCGAACGCGTCGCCGGGGTCGCGGACCCGGAGGCCCTCTACGAGACGATCACCGCGGTCGACGACCTGCCGAACCTCGAGCCCCTGGTCGAAGCGCTCGCCCGATCCCGGGCTGAGGAGCCTCGCCCGACGAGCCAAGGGGCCGCCCGATGATCGACGGCGATCGCCTCGAGGCGGACCTGCATGCGTTGGCGCAGTTCGGGCGCCGACCGGACGGCGGCGTGACGCGCCTCGCCTACAGCCCCGAGTACGCGCAGGCCGAGGGATGGCTAGCCGCCCGGATGGCGTCGGCCGGCCTGTCGACCCGCGTCGATCCGGCCGGGAACCTCATCGGTCGCATCGGGCCCCCCGGTCCGGCGATCGTCATCGGATCGCACATCGACACCGTGCCGGGCGGTGGCACCCTCGACGGCGCCCTCGGCGTGCTGGCCGGGTTGGAGTGCGTGCGGGCCTTGCGCGACGAGGGGACGCGGCTGGGACGCGCCCTCGAGGTGGTCGCGTTCGCCGACGAGGAGGGACGCTTCCTCCCGCATCTCGGGTCGCGGGCGATGGCCGGCCGCCTCGCAGGGGAGGTCGGCCTCCCCGAGCGCAAGGCGCCCGACGGCGTGCGCCTGCTCGACGCCGCCGCCGGCCTCGGCCTCGACGCCGCCGACGTGGCGACCGCGGCCCGCCCGCGGCGCGACCTGCTCGCCTACCTCGAGCTGCACATCGAGCAGGGGAGCGTGCTGGAGTCGCGCGGGATCCGGGTCGGTGCGGTCGACTCCATCTGTGGGGTCAGCCGCACCCGCTACGAGTTCGTCGGCCGCACCGATCACTCCGGCGCCACGCCGCACGATCTCCGCCAGGACGCGCTGATGGCGGCGGCCGAGTCGATCGCCGCGTCCGAGGATCTGCGCGCTCGCGTCGGCGGACCCGAGACCAGGATCACCTTCGGCCGGTTGACGGTCGAGCCGAACGTCGACTGTGCGATCGCCGGCCGGGCCCAGCTCAGCTGCGAGGTCCGCGATCCCGACAAGGAGACGATCGACACCGTCGCCGCCGCGGTCGGTGAACTGGCGCACCGCCTTGCCGGCGCCCGCGGGGTCGAGCTGAGCCGGGACGAATACACCCGGGTGGAGCCGGCGCCGCTCAGTCCGGAGATCTGCTCCGCGGTCGAGCGGGCCTGTCGGCGCGCCGGCGTCGAGAGCATCCGCATGACCTCCGGCGCCGGCCACGACGCCCAGTCGTTCGCCGATCTGACGCAGGTGGGGATGATCTTCGTGCCGAGCATCGGCGGCCACAGCCACTGCGCCGAGGAGGCGACCGACCCCGCGGACCTGGAGCTGGGGACCGAGATCCTCTTCGACGTGGTGCGGGAACTCGCCTGTGGCGCGCCCGCCTCGCCGCCCGCCGCGGAGGTATGCGCCCGATGACGACGACGGACTCGCAGGTCGGCGCGGCGATCGACACCGACCGGCTCGACGCCGACCTCCAGAGCCTCGGGCTGATCGGGGGTCTCGCGGACGGCGGAGTCGAACGCCTCGCCTTCTCGGCGGCGGACCTCGCCGCGCGCGATTGGATCGAGCGGCGGATGGTGGCCGCGGGGATGGATGTCCGCCGGGACGAGATCGGCAACACGATCGGTACCTACGCGGGGACCGAGGAGGCGGCGGCACCGATCGCGCTTGGCTCCCATACCGACACGGTGCCGGGCGGCGGCATCTACGACGGGGCGCTCGGCGTGCTCGCCGCGCTTGCCTGCGTGGAGGCCCTCGCGGCGGTCGGCAAGCGACTCTCGCACCCGGTGGAGGTGATCAACTTCGTCGCCGAGGAGGCGACCTGCGGCGGCGGACTGCTCGGCAGTCGCGCGATGACCGGTCGGCTGCCGGGCCAGATCGGCACGCACCCGGCGTGGGGAGGGTCGACGGTCGGCAAGCGGCTGGCGGCGGCCGGGATCGACATCGCCCGGATCGGCGGCGCCCGGCGCGCCCCCGGAAGCCTGGCCGCATTTCTGGAGCTGCATATCGAGCAGGGCCCCCTGCTCGAGCAGGCCGGTGCCCAGATCGGCATCGTCGAGTCGATCGTCGGCGTGCGCACTTTCTCGATCCGGTTCGCGGGCCTGGCGGGCCACGCCGGGACCACGCCGATGGACGGCCGGCGGGACGCGCTCGTCGATGCCGCCAGATTCGTCGCCGAAGTCCCGGGGATCGCCGGCCGGCACGGGGTCGTCGCCACGGTCGGGCGGCTCGAGGTCAGGCCGGGAGCGCCGAACGTGATCCCCGGTCTGGTCGAGGCGACGCTCGACCTGCGCTCGGCGAGCGATCGGTCCGCGGACGCCGCCGAGGCCGAGCTGCGAGCGCTCGCCCTCGAGCTCGGCGCCGGTTGGGCCGCCGACAGCCGGGTCGAGCCGGTGCGGCTCTCCGAGGATCTGCTGATGCGGACGATGGCCGTGGCACGGCGTCACGGCCTGACGACGCTCCGCCTGCCGAGCGCCGCCGGCCATGACACCATGCAGGTGGCATCGATCGCCGATGCGGCCATGATCTTCGTGCCGAGTCGAGGAGGCATCAGCCATCGCCGGGATGAGTACACGGCGCCCGCGTCCTGTCACGCCGGGGCTGAAGTGCTTCTCGACACGCTCGTCGACATCGATATAGCCGCCTGCGATAGGTGCAAAGAAGGAGGGAAATGAACACGGAATGCAATGTGACGCCGATCGAGCTCGAGGCGGATCGCTTCGAGGACATCGCCATCTCGCAGGGATTCAGGGTGGGCGACTTCCTGGTCGTCTCCGGTCAGGCGGCGAGCGGCGACGGCGACGATCCGGTTCCCCCCGGCGACTTCGAGGCCCAGGCGCACAGCGCCTTTCGCAATCTCCGGACCGTCCTCGAGGCGGGCGGCTCCAGCCTCGAGAACGTGGTGAAGGTGACGATTTTCGTCACCGACATGTCCCACTATGAGACCGTCGTCAGGATGCGCAGGCAATACTTCTCGCCGCCTTACCCGGCCGACACGATCGTCGAGGTCACGGCGCTCGCCCGTCCCGAGCTGATGATCGAGATCGAGGCGCTGGCGGCCGCGACGGCGGAGCCGGTCCGATGAGCCCCAAGGCCGGCGCAAAATCCTCGTCCGGCAACGGCGACCTTTCGGTCAGCGCCTCGGATCGCGCGATCGCCTACATCAAGAACCTGATCCTCTCCGGCGAAGCGGCGATGGGGGAGACGCTGAGCGAGGAGGCGATCTCCCGCGCGATCGGCGTCAGCCGCACGCCGGTGCGGGAGGCGTTGCAGGTCCTGCAGGCGCAAGGGTTCGTGCGAATCGAGCGCTACCGCGGCGCGATCGTCACCGGGCTCGACATGAAAGACGTGCGCGAGCTCTACGACCTGCGCCTCTGCCTCGAGCGTCACGCGATCTTCGAGGCTCTGCGCTCGGAGCGGGAGCTCGATCTCGACGAGATCAAGGCGGCGGTCGAGGCGCACGAAGAGGCGCTCGCCCACTTCCCCGACGGGGACGGCGGCATGGAGCGTGAGATCGAAGCCGATCGCGCCTTCCACTTCGGCGTTCTGGGCCTCCACCGCAATCCGCGTCTCGACGCGGCGCTGAGCCAGACCTGGGACCAGGTGGTCCGCTGCTCCTGGCAGATCATGCAGCAGCAGCCCGTGCAGGAGGAGTCGCTCAAAGAGCACCGCGCGGTGCTGGCCGCGCTGGAAGCGCGCGACCGCGACGCGGCGCTCGCGGCGAGCGAGCAGCATCTCCACAACGCGATGCTGCGCGTGCTCCTCAGCGACTAGCGGCGACCGCCACGCGGGCGGTGCCCTCGCCACTCCGTCTGCCTCTCGGGCCATGGCATGGGAGGGGAGGATGCGCTAGTCTTCGCCGCGTAATGCAAATTGCATGCGATCTTTTCTAACCCTTGCCTTCGCCCCGCACTAGAGTTCAATTTCCCCCCGCGCGGAACGATGGGTAGAACGGAGCTGGCCCAGCAATTCGCAGGCGCCGACCCCCGGGTGGCCGGCCGGGTCGCGCGGCCCCGGCAGAGGCGCTTGGTCCCTTCGCCCGCACTCCTCCGCCAGTTCTCGATCACGGTCGCGCTCCGAGCCGCGGGCCTGGCGCTCGTGGTGGTCGTCTGGCTGGTGGCCGCCGCAAACCTCGGCGTCGCCCGACTACCGGGCCCGGGCCCCGTCTTCGAAGCCCTGCGCGACAACTTCTCCGACGCCCCCTACCTGCACCTGCAGGCGATCCCCGGCGGCTACTGGTCGAACGCGCTCTACACCGTCCGCAACGCGCTCGAGGCGTTCCTGATCGGCGGCCTGATCGGATTCGTCCTCGGCCTCGCCTCGGCGCGGTTGCAGGTCATGCGCAACGTCGTCAGCCCGCTGCTGATCCTCTTCGGTGCCATCCCACCGCTCGTCATGGCCCCGTTCATGTTGATCTGGTTCGGGGTCGGGCCGGGGAGCCAGCGGCCGTTGGTCGTGTTGGGCGTCTTCGTGATCGTCGGCATCGGCGCCCAGAACGCGGCGCTGACCCTCGCGCCGCGCTACGAGGAATCGGCGGCGACCCTGGGGGTGTCGCCGCCGCGCCGGGTCTTCACCATCCTCGTCCCGGCGAGCATCCCGGCGGTACTCGGCGCCGCCCGCGTCGCCCTCGCCACCGCCTGGAGCCTCCAGGTCGCGGCCGAGCTCTTCGGCTCCAAGCTCGGCGTCGGTCGCGTGATCCTCGCCTCGCAGGGAATCGCGTACAGCGCCGGCACGATCGCCGTGATCCTCCTCCTGGCGGCGATCGGCGCCCTGCTGGACCTGGTGCTCGTCTGCGGGGCCCGCTACCTCGGCCGCTGGCAGGCGACGGTGTCGACGTGAGCGCGTCCTCGCCCGCACTCGAGGCTCGCGACCTGACGGTCAGTTTCCAGCGACCCGGGCAGGAACCGGTCGCTGCCCTGACCGATGTCGACCTGACCGTCACCGACGGCGAGTTCGTCGTCCTGCTCGGCCCGTCGGGCCACGGCAAGTCGACCCTGCTGAACGTCATCGCCGGCCTGCTCGAGCCGACCGCGGGCGCCGTCTACGCGCACGGGAACAAGGTGACCGGCCCCGACCCGGAGCGCGGGATGGTCTTCCAGGTCGACAGCACGTTCCCGTGGATGCGGGTGCGCAAGCACATCGGCTACGGGCTGCCGCGGCGGATGCCGGCGGAGGAGCGCCGACGGATCGTCGAGCGGTACCTGACCGCGGTCGGGCTCGACGAGTTCGCCTCGTCGTGGCCCCGCGAGCTCTCCGGCGGGATGCGCAAGCGGCTGGCGATCGCGACGGCGTTCGCCCCGGATCCGCGCATCCTGCTGATGGACGAGCCGTTCGGCTCGCTCGATTTCGTCACCCGAGCGATGCTCCACCAGCTCCTGCTCGACCTCTGGGGGCAGACCGGCAAGACGATCGTCTTCGTCACCCACGACGTCGACGAGGCGCTGCTCCTGGCCGATCGCATCGTCGTCCTCGGCGGCGGCAGGATCGTCGAGGAGATCGAGATGCCGTTCGGGCGGCCGCGGGGCGACGAGCTGCGTCGCGACCCGACCGCGATCGAGATCCGGCGGCAGCTGCTCCTGCGCCTCGGGCTGAACGCGGAGGTCCTGACTTGAGGTACGGGCAGAGGCTCCGCACGACCTTCGAATACCGTCGCCTCCTCGCCGCCGCCTTCGCCGCGCTGCTGGCCTGGGAGCTGGTCGCGCACCTGATCGCCGACGAGCACGTGCTGCCGACCCTCGGCCAGGCGCTTGGCTCCTTCCGCTCGCTGTCGGATTTCTGGGAAGGTGGCGCAGGTGTGCCGGTGCCGCAGGCGGGTGGCGCCGAAACCCTGGAGGGAGCCGCGCTGGTGCTCCTGGTCAACGGCGCCCAGACCGCGCTGCGCCTGCTCATCGGGCTGGCGGCGGCGTTCATCGTCGGCACCGGCCTCGGCCTGGTGATCGGCTTCGCGCCGACGGTGCGGCGCTTCGCCTACGCCCCGATCATCGCCGCGTCCCTGTTGCCGACGCTGGCGCTGCTGCCCCTGTTCGAGCTCTGGTTCGGAGCGACGATGCGGGGGGCGGTCTTCTTCATCGCCTTCGGCGGGACCGTGCTGATCGCGCGGATGACCGTCAACGCCGTGCAGAACGTGCCGACCGTCTGGGTCGAGACCGCCCGGATGCTCGGCGCCTCGCGGCTGAAGATCTACCGGACGGTGGTGATCCCGGCGATCGTGCCGGAGCTGCGCGGCGCCGTCTCGCTGGCGCTCACGGTCTGTTGGACCTTGGCGCTCGGGGGTGAGCTGCTGGGCCTGCAAAGCGGGCTCGGATACCTCCTCCACCGCGCCTCCCAGCTCGCCAAGCTCGACCAGATGGTTCTGATCAGCGGCATCTACGTGCTGCTCGCCGCGATCAGCGTGTCGGCGTTCAACGCCCTCGCCGATCGCTTCATCCGTTGGACCGACTAGGTCCCGACGACCCGCTCACAGACAAAGCAACGACGTATCGGAGGTAGAAGAGATTTCATGACTCAGATATCGACCCCCTCAGCCATGGAGGAGCGCACCGAGAAGGTAAGGACGGCGATCGAGGAGTCCGACTTCGACGCGGTCGTGGTGGTCAGCTACGCCGGCTTCCAATACCTGACCGGCTACTGGTACCAGTACGGACGCAGCTTCCCCTACCGGCCGAGCATCGTCGTCTGGGCCAAGGGACAGGAACCGATCATCCTCGTCGGTCGCGACCAGGTCGCCGGGCCCGAACGCGATTCCTGGATCACCGACGTCCGCTCCTATGACCAGAGTGGCCGCCGCCCGCCCGGAGGCGTCACCGAGGAGCTGGCCGCGGTGCTGCGGGAGGTCGGGGTCGACGAAGCGGTGATCGGGATCGAGTTCGGGTCGATGCACGTCGCCCTGCACCAGGAGCTTCTGCGTGAGCTGCCGAACGCCGAGTTCGTCGATTGCGACGGATTCTTCGACGACCTGCGGGCGATCAAGTCGGCGGACGAGATCGCGACCATGCGACGTTGTGCGGCGGCGGTGGAGCAGGGCATCATGGCCGCGTTCCGGAGCGCTCGGCCTGGCTGGACGGAGAAGCAGCTCCACGACGCCATCTGCACCGAGGCGCTCGCCCGGGGTGCCGGCACGATCGTCCTCGTGACCGTGCAGTCGGGCAAGGCCGCGTCGGGGTTCTATCCGACCAGCGAAAACGTCATGGAGGGATACGTGCGCACCGACGCCACGGCGATCGTCAACGGCTACTTCGCCGACATGGCGCGGATGGCGTTCATCGGCGAGCCGAGCGCGGAGCAGGACGCGACCTTCCAGCGGCAGCTCGAGCTGAACGCCCGGATCATCGACTCGATGCAGGCGGGTGCGCCCGCGTCGGCGGTGTTCGAGCGGGCCGAGTCGGCGGCCGCCTCGCTGGGCGCCGAGCTGCTCGAGCAGCCGAACATCGGCATCGGGCACACGATCGGGCTGAACAGCCAGGACTGGCCCGCGCTCAAGGCCAGCGAGCCGGCCGAGCTGGAGCCGGGGATGATCTTCGCGATCGAGCCCGACACGATCGGTCCCGCCGGGGAGCTGATGCACGTCGAGGAGATGGTCCTGATCGGCGCCGACGGGCCCGACGTGATCACCTCGACCGAGGACTGGTCAGAGCTCTTCCGCATCCGCTGAGCATGGTGACCCCGCAGGAGGTCCAGGCCTACGCGGAATGGGCCGGGATCGAGGTCCCGCGAGAGGACCTCGACCAGCTCGCGGCGGCGATCGAGGCGCACCGGACGCGGATCGCCGCGATGCTCGCGGAGGACCTGCGCCTGATGATGCTCGAGCCGGAGGCCGGCGGGTGACCGTGGACCTGGACCAGCTGACGATCGGCGCCGCCGCGGCGCTGATCGCCGCGCGCGAGCTGAGCGTCGTCGAGCTGATCGAGGGGGTGCTCGGGCGGCTCGAGGACACCGAGCCCGTCGTCCACGCCTACGCCTGCGTGCTCGCCGACTCCGCCCGGGTGTCGGCGAGCAGGGCCGATCGCGAGCTGCGATCAGGGCGGGCACGTGGGCCTCTGCACGGCATCCCCTTCGGGGTCAAGGATCTGTTCTGGACCGAGGACGCTCCGACCGAGGCCGGCTCCAGGGTCCTCGCCGGGTTTCGCGCCCCCGAGGACGCCACCGCCGTCCGTCGCCTGCGGGAGGCCGGGGCGATCATGATCGGCAAGCAGGTCACCCACGAGTTCGCGCTCGGCCAGAACGTGCCCCCGACCCGCAACCCGTGGAACCTCGAGCACTACCCGGGCGGTTCGAGCGCCGGGGCCGGGGTGTCGGTCGCGGTCGGATCGAGCCTCGCCGCGCTCGGCACCGACGCCGGCGGTTCGGTGCGCAAGCCGGCGGCGCTGAACGGCGTCGTCGGCCTGAAGCCGACCGCCGGCCGGGTCAGCCGGCACGGGCTGGTCCCGCCGAGCGGCTCGCTCGACGCCGTCGGTCCGATCGTGCGCACGGTCGAGGACTGTGCCCTCGTGCTGCAGGCGTTGGCGGGCCCGGACGCCGGCGACGCCTCGGCGAGCGCCGAGTCCGTCCCCGACTATCTCGTCGGGCTGGAGGAGGGAGTCGCGGGCATGCGGCTCGGCCTCTGTGACTACTTCTTCGGGTCCGAGCTCGAACCGGAGATCCGCAGCCTCGTCGAGGCGGCGATCGAAGTGTGCGAGGGCCTCGGGGCGAAGCTCGTGCCGGTCGCGATCCCGACCTTGGACCACGCCCTCCCGGCCGGGCTGACGATCCTCGCGGCGGAGGCGGCCTCGGCGCACCGACATCTGCTCGGCACTCGCCGCGATGCCTACGAGGAGGGGACGCGACGGGCACTCGAGTTCGGCGCCCTCCTGCCGGCCGCCGAGGTGAAGGTGGCGGAAAGGATGCGGGTCCGCATCCGGGCCGAGATCGACCTGGCGTTCCGCCTGGCCCGGCTCGACGCCCTGCTGGCACCGACCCTGCCGCGGACCTCGATCCCGCTCGCCGAGATGCGGGGCGACCGCGACCTGCCGTCGTTCAATCCGTACACCATGCCGGCGAGCCTGACCGGCCTGCCCGCGCTCACGGTGCCATGCGGGTTCACCTCGGACGGTCTGCCCGCGGGCCTGCAGGTGATCGGTGGTCCCTTCGACGAGGCCCGTGTCCTGCGGGTCGGGCACGCCTACCAGGGCGCCACCGGGTGGCATCGGCGCCGCCCGCGCCCGGAGATTTGACATGCGAATCGCATGCAGATAGCATCGCCATTGCATACGATCATCACCGACCAGACGGAGCAGATCCAGATGCCCACCGAAACCCCGATCTTCGGCGCCCTCAGCCGGCGTGACCTCCTCGACAAATCCGCGCGGGCCGCGCTCTCTCTCGGTGTTCTCGGATCGTTCGGCGTGTTGGCCGGCTGTGGCTCCGACTCATCGACGGGATCGACCGCCGCGACGAGCGCCGGCACGACCGCGGCGGGGACCTCGATCCCGAAGACCACCGTCAACTTCACCGTCGCCCCGGCCGCCGACGACGGGCTCGCGGTGATCGGCATGTACGACCACTACTTCGATGACGTCGGCATCACGATCGGGCCCTCCGCCACCGGCGCCAACTACATCCTCGGCGAATCGCTGGCGCCGCTTCTGAACGGGCAGGTCGAAACCGGCTCACTCGTCTACGAGGTGCTGCTGCAACAGCTCGACACGGTGAAGAACGTGCGGCCCTACCTGATCATCGACACCTACGTCGGCCATGGTTTCTTCGCCCCGGCGGACGCCCAGGTGAAAGACCTCACCGAATTCGCCAAGACCGCCGCGACGTACGAACAGGCCGCCAAGGAAACGCTCGCCCAGATGCAGGGCAAGCGCATCGCGGTCGCCTCGGACGTCGTCAACCAGCCGTACTGGAACTCGCTCTTCGAAATCGGGGGCGTCGATCCAAGCGATGCCGAACGCCTGGAAAACACCAACATCCTCGAGCTGCTGCAGGCCGGGAAGCTCGACTTCGGCGGCATCGCCAACGGGCCACAGTACGTGGCGGCGCTGGAAGCGGGGCTGAAGCCGGTGTTCCTGCAGAAAGATCAGCTGGAGCTGGCCGAAGACCAGGCGGCCCTGGCGCTCTACGTCAACCACGATTCACTGGTCACAACCGAAGACTTCTACGACGAAAACTACGACACGGTCCTCCGCATCTCCTCGGTCATGTACCGGATCCTCAACGACCTCCTGGGGGCGGGGGAGAAGAAGCGGATGGAAGCCCTCGAAACCCAGCTGCCCTGGCTCGACGCGAAGACCGGCACGAAGCTCACCCCGAAGGCGCTCGGCACGCAGTTCGAAAATCTTGCCCTGATCCGCGATCTCGACCAGCAGAAGGCGTTCTTCGAGGGCCAGAGCGTCGACAACATCTACTACTCCGGAGAACTGATCCTCAAGCACCTGAAGAAGACCGGCGTGCTGCACGAAGACCACACCGTCGCCGAAGTGGACGGGGCGAAAAAGGTGTGGACCGACCTGATGAAGTACCGGGCCGAATCCGAGGAACTGCTCGAAAAGCTCGGCAAGGGGAGCACCAACAGTCAGAAGCAGGTGATCAGTGCGGCCCAGAAGCAGTACGACAACTTCAACTACCTCGACGCGTCGCGGTTCCTGCGCTCTGCCGATTCGTGAGCTGGAGCAGCGAGGGCCAATTGACCACACGCGGGGCGAAGCGCGCGATCGCGGCCGAGGCGGGGCCCCCTCCCGGTGGCCCCTACTCGCCGGCGATCGCCGTCGGCGACCTGCTGTTCGTATCGGGTCAGCGACCGGTGGATCGGAGCGGGGCGGTCGTCGCCGGCGGGTTCGAGGAGCAGGCGCGCCAGGTGTTCGCCAACCTGCGATCGGTACTGGACGGGGCCGGAGCGGCGCTGTCGGACGTGGTCAAGGTCACCGTCCACCTCGCGAGCATCTCTTCCTTCGACGAGCTCAACCTCGTCTACCGGGAGTTCTTCGAGGAGCCGTTTCCGACGCGTACCACCGTCGGATCTCAGCTGCGGGGGATCTTGGTCGAGGTGGACGCGATCGCCGTCCGCGGCAGCGGCACGCCGGGTGAAGAGGGGGCGAGCTGAGTGTCGTCGGAGTCCTCGCGGTCCCCGCTGCGCGACCTGGTCGGCTACGGCGGCTCGTCCCCCACGGTCACCTGGCCGGGTGGCGCGCGGGTCGCCGTCAACTGCGTCCTCAACTACGAGGAAGGCGCCGAGCGCAGCCCCTTGGAGGGTGACCAGGACCGCGAGTGGCTGGTCGAGGCCAAATACGCGGTGCCGCCGGGCGAACGGGAGCTGTACCTGGAGTCGACCTTCGAGTACGGCAGCCGGACGGGCGTCTGGAGGGTGCTCGACGCGCTCGATCGGTACGGGGTGACGCCGACGATATTCGCCTGCGGCCAGGCGCTCGAGCGCAACGCCGAGGTGGCCGCCGCCTTCGTCGCGCGCGGTTGTGACTTCGTCGGCCACGGCTATCGCTGGCTGCCGCCGACCGGGTTGTCGCCGGACGAGGAGCGCGAGCAGATCCGGCGTGGGCGCGAGGCGATCAGACGCTGCACCGGCCAGCCGGTCCGGGGCTGGTTCTGGCGGCCGCCCAACACCGTCGACACCCGCCGGATCCTCCGCGCGGAGGGCTTCCTCTACGACACCTTTGCCTTCAACGACGACCTGCCGTACTACGAAGACGTCGACGGTCACCCCTTCCTGGTGGTTCCCTACTCGCTCGACATCAACGACGCCCGGTTCCACAAGAGCCAGCTCTTCGTCGCGGAGGACTTCAGTCGCTACGCGATCGACAGCCTCGAGGCGCTGCTGGCCGATGGCGAGCCCCGCATGATGAGCGTCGGGCTGCACTGTCGGATCATCGGCCGGCCGGCCCGGATCGCGGGGATCGAACGGTTCCTCGACTTTGCCTGCGGACGGGACGACGTCTGGCTCGCGACGCGGACGGAGATCGCCGAGCATTGGGCCGCGAACGTCGCCCCCCCGGCGGCCGACGGGCGGCCGCAGGCGGTGGAGGCACCGTGACCGGCGACCAGCCCAGGGATTTCGTCGGCTACGCCGAGTCGCCGCCGCCGCCGGCCTGGCCCGGCGATGCCCGGCTCGCCCTGAACGTTGTCGTCAACTGGGAGGAGGGAGCGGAACGCAACCCGATGGACGGCGACCTCGAGACGGAGCAGGAGGTCGATACCCGCTACATCGTCCCGCCCGGAGTGCGGGAGCTGTACCTCGAGTCGGTCTTCGAGTACGGCAGCCGCCGCGGGATCTGGAGGTTGCTGAGGACGCTGGACGACTTCGAGATCGTTCCGACCGTCTTCGCCTGCGGGCTGGCGCTCGAACGCAGCCCGCAGATCGCCCGGGAGTTCGCCCGCCGCGGTTGCGACTTCGTCGGTCACGGCTATCGCTGGCTGCCGCCGACCGGACTCAGCCGTGAGGAGGAGCTCGCCGACATCCGCCGCTGCGTCGCCGCGATCGAGCAGACCACCGGCTACGAGGTCAAGGGGTGGTTCGCGCGACCGCCGAGCACGATCAACACCCGCAGCCTCGTCGCCGAGGCGGGCCTGCTCTACGACAGCGGCTCGATCACCGACGACCTGCCTTATTACGACGAGGTCGCCGGCGACCCGCTGCTGGTCGTGCCCTACTCGCTCGACGTCAACGACTCGAAGTACTTCAAGGACCAGTTCTTCCTCGCCGAGGATTTCTCCTCGTACGCCTGCGACGCCTTCGATGCCCTCTATCGAGAGGGCGCCGAGGCGCCGCGGATGCTCTCCGTCGGCCTGCACCCGCGCCTGATCGGCAGGCCCGGCAGGATCAGCGGCCTTGCGCGCTTCCTCGAGCACGTGCGCAAGCACGACGATGTCTGGATCACCGGCCGCGACGCGATCGCGCTGCACTGGCAGGACCGATTTCCGCCGCCGCAGGCATAGGTCCGAGTCGGCCGACGGGCTACCGCTGCGAATCCTGCGGCGAGCGCTTCGAGCTGAGCGCGCCGGTCTGGCGCTGCCCGCGTTGTGGTGGGCCGCTGCGCATGGATCCGGCCGCGGCCCTGACGCTCGCCGACCTCGAGTCGGGGGCGCCGGGGATCTGGAGGTACGGCGCGGCGCTGCCGCGGATCCCCGCTGCCGATCGGGTGACCTTGGGGGAGGCGCAGACCCCGTTGGTGCCGGCCGAGCTGGACGGCATGAGGATGCTCTTGAAGCTCGAGCACCTGCAGCCGACCGGCAGCTACAAGGACCGCGGCGCGGCTCTCCTGATCTCGGCGCTGCGCAGTTTCGGGGCGCGCGAATGCCTGGAGGATTCCTCCGGCAACGCCGCCTCGGCGATGGCGGCCTACGGTGCCGCGGCCGGGATTCTCTGCAACGTCTTGGCCCCGGCCGCCAACTCGCCGGCGAAGCTGGCACAGACGCGCGCCCACGGCGCCCGGGTGACGCTCGTCGACGGCGACCGCGAAGCGGTCGAGCGCGAGGTGCAGCGGCTCGCCGAGCAGTCCCCGGACGTTCGCTACGTCGGCCACAACTGGCATCCGCTTTTCACCGCCGGCGTCAGCACCATCGGCATCGAGCTGGTGGAGCAGCTGGGCGGCGAGCCGCCCGACTCGGTGATCATGCCGGTCGGCTACGGCAACCTTCTGCTCGGCGTCGCCGGGGGGATGGAGGCCCTGCGGAGGAGCGGGCAGATCAGCCGGTTGCCGCGCCTCTACGCGGTGCAGAGCGAGTCATTCCCGGCGATCGCGACGGCATTCGCGGCAGGTAGGGAAGGGGTCGCGAAGCTACCGGGGACGAAGACGGTGGCCGAGGGCATCGAGTGCGTCCGGCCGGTGCGCGGTCGGGCGGTGTTGGCTGCCCTGCGAGGCTCGGACGGCGCCGCGATCATGGTCCCCGAGACCGAGATCGCCGCGGCGACGGACACGCTGGTCGGCCACGGCCACTATGTCGAGCCGACCAGCGCCGTGGCCCTCGCCGGGTTGCGGCGCCTGCTTGCGACGGGGGCCCTGGATCGCGGCGGTCGCCACGTCGTGGTGCTGACCGGCTCGGGCCAGAAGACGCCCGCGCTGATCGAGCGGCTCCTGCGCGACGCGCGTTCCTGAGCGCGGCTCTCCCACCTTTCACCCCTTCGGATCGGCGTCGGCCGCGCCCTCAGCTTGACAATGTGATCTGCGTGCGCAAATAATGCAATCCACATGCAGGTCATAGACAAACGTTCCGAGACGGAGCCGATCCTCGGCGTCGACGGCCTCAGCGTCAGTTTCGAGGGGACCAACGGCACCGTCCGGGCCCTGCGCGGGGCAACCCTCTCGCTCCGTCCCGGCGAGGTGATGGGGTTGGTCGGCGAGTCGGGTTCGGGGAAGTCGGTGCTGGCCTGGAGCGCGGTCGGCCTGACCCCGCCGCCGGGGGAGATCGTCGCCGGGCAGGTGACCTTTCGCGGCCGATCCCTGGTCAAGGACGGAACCCTCGACGAGGGCGTCCGCAGGCGCCTGGCCGGCAGCGAGATCGGGCTCGTCGTCCAGAACGCCCGCGCGCACCTGAACCCTCTCGTCAGGGTCGGCGATCAGCTGGCGAACGTCGCCCGCGTCCGGCCGGGGGTCTCGGCGGGCGACGCGCGCGCGGCGGCGGTCGAGATGCTCGCCCGCGTGGCGCTGTCGGAGCGCAGCGCCCGCGCCTACCCGCACGAACTGAGCGGCGGCATGGCCCAGCGCGTGCTGATCGCGATGGCCGCGATCAACGGCCCCGCGGTGCTCTTCGCCGACGAGCCGACGATGGGCCTGGACGTCACCATCCAGGCCCAGGTGCTGGATGTCCTCAGCGCCGAGACACAGCGGCTCTCCTCCTCGCTCTGCCTGGTCACGCGCGATCTCGGGATCGTCGCCAACTATTGCCAGACCGTCGGCGTGATCCGCCAGGGGCAAGTGCTGGAGGTCACCTCGGTCGAGGAGTTCTTCGCCGGCGCCACGCATCCCTACTCGAGGTCGCTGCTGGCCGCCGCGACCCTCGGGGAACACAGTCGGGCGACGGGCGTTCGACGGTGACCGGCGCCCTGCTGGAGGTCGACGAGCTGTCCAAGCGCTTCCGCGTGCGCGGACGCCGGCGCAAGTACGTGCACGCCGTGAACGGCGTCTCGTTCGACCTGCGGCGGGGTGAAACGCTCGGCCTGGTCGGCGAGAGCGGCTCGGGGAAGACGACGGTCGGTCGCTGCGTCCTCGGCCTGGAGCGACCCACGGACGGCTCGATCCGGTTTCACGGCACCGACATCGCCGGGCTCGGGCGCCGTGGCCTGCGCTCGATCAGGCAGCGCATCCAGATCGTCTTCCAGGAGCCCTACGACTCGCTCGACCCGCGCCTGCGGCTGGGCGACTCGATCGCCCTGCCGCTCAAGGCCGCCGGCGAGGTGGGCCGCAAGGAGCGGTCGCGGCGGGTGAGCGAGCTCGCCGAGCTGATGGGGCTGGAGCAGGAGGACCTGCGCTGCTTTCCCCACGAGCTCAGCGCCGGCCAGTTGCAGCGGGCGGGAGTCGCCCGGGCGATGGCGACCGAGCCGGAAGTGATCGTGCTCGACGAGCCGACCTCGCTCCTCGACGTATCGGTGCGCGCCACCGTCGTGGCGCTGCTGCGCGATGTGCAGCGCAAGGCGAAGGTCGCCTTCATCTTCATCTCCCACGACCTCACCGCGGTGCGTCACATCAGCGACCGGGTCGCGGTGATGTACCTCGGCCGGATCGTCGAGGTCGCCCCGACCGAGGAGATCTTCGCCGCCCCGCGGCACCCGTACACGAAGGCGCTGCTCTCGGCGGTCCTGCTGCCCGAGCTGGGAGCCAGGAAGGACCGCTACCGGCTCGCCGGCGAGATCCCCAGCCCGATCGACCTGCCGGTGGGCTGCAGCCTGTGCGCCCGCTGCCCGGTGGCGATCGAGGCCTGCGGCGCCGCACCGCCGCGGCTGGCCGCGTTCTCGCCGGGCCACCGCGTGGCGTGCATACGCGCCGGCGAGCCGGGCTGGGACGCGGGCGAGAAGACCTTGGGACCGAGCGCCCCGACGAACACTGCAACCGACCCCACACCAACAGAGGAGAGCATGGCCGATGGCAAGCGGTAACGGCAGGCAGCGAGACGAAAGCAGGTCACACAGCTGGTGGAAGGGCGCGCTCGCCGCGGCGCTCTGCCTCGCCTTGGCGATCGCCGTGACCGCCTGCGGCAGCAGCTCCGACAGCAGCGCCGCCGGCGGCTCCGGCGGGGGCAGCCCGCTGGTCATCGCGGCGCCGGCCGTCCCGACCACGCTGGACATGGAGTACGCGCAGGCCTCGGAAAGCGGGATGGTCTACAAGAACGCCTACGACAGCCTCTTCCAGTTCCCGATCACCCGCAACTCCGAAGGGGTGAGCACGCAGGACGTCAGCAAGGAACCGACCTGCCTGCTCTGCAAGTCCTTCTCCTACGACTCCTCGCAGCCCGCCTGGAAGGTGACGCTTCGCCCCAAGGTACTCAGCTCCGCCGGCAACGAACTGACCGCCGAAGACGTGAAGTGGTCGTGGGAACGATCGATCGGCATCGGCCAGTCGATCGGCGGCCTCACCGCGGCCTCGGTCGACACCGAAGACCCGATCACCGTGACCGGCAAGTACACGTTCACGATCAACCTCACCGAACCCAACCCGCTGCTGCCCAAGGTCTTCGCGGTGCCCAACCTGAACGCGCCGACCCTCGATGCGGTCGAGGTGAAAAAGCACGCGACCTCCTCCGACCCCTGGGCGAAGTCGTGGCTGGCGACCCACACCGCGGGCTTCGGCCCGCTCGAGGTCGAATCGTTCACGCCAGGCAACCAGATCACCTGGGTACGCAACCCGAACTACTTCGGCAAGCCCGCCAGGTCGAGCGAGATCATCATCAAGCAGGTGCCGGAATCCTCGACCCGCACGGCGCTCCTGCAGTCAGGGTCGGTCGATATCGCGCTCAATCTCACCCCGCAGGAGATCAAGCAGGTGGAAGGCAACTCCGACGTCTCGGTCGAATCGGTGAAGAGCGTGCGGGGAATCTTCTTCGGCCTGAACACCGTGCAGAAGCCGTTCGACAACGTGCTCGTGCGGCAGGCGATCGCCTACGCCAGCCCGGTCGAAAAGATGCGCAAGGCGGTCTTCCTCGACGACCCGAACGTCAGGCAGACCGGCGGCTACCTGCCGGAAAACTACCCTGGCGCCCTTACCGACTGGCCTTACAAGTACGACCCGACCAAGGCGAAGGAACTGCTGAAGAAGGCGGGAGTGGGGGACTTCTCCTTCAAGCTGACGATCAGCTCCGCCGAACCGGTGTTCGAACAGATGGCGATCATCGAGAAGTCGGCGCTGGCCCCGTTGGGCATCACCTTGGAAATCAACAAGTTGCCCGCGGCCCGGTACCAGGAGGAATTCTTCGGCCGCAAGGCGCAGTCGGAGTTCGTCGAAGACCAGGCGAACATCCCCGACGGCCCCTACGCGCTCTCCCTTTACTTCTCCTCCGAAGAAGTGGGGGTGGCCGATTGGACCAACTACAGCAACGCCAAGGTCGACCGGCTGCTCGCCGAAGGCTCCCGCAGCACCGACCCCTCGACTCGCGAACAGAAAGCGACCGAAGCGCACAAGATCATCGTCAGCGAAGTCCCGTGGGCGTTTGCCCTGTTCAAGAGCTATGACTTCGCCCAGCGCTCCGATGTCCACGGCTTCGTCTGGAAGATCGACAGCCTGCTGTGGCTCTATCCGCTGTACAAGTCATGACGGAGGAGCCGCGGCAGTCGACTCCTACTCCTACCGACGCGGCGATGGGCACGCTCGAGATCGCGGTGTGCCAACTGGGCTCGGAGGTGGGTGACGAGGAGTACGACCCGCGACCCGCGAACCTCGAACGGGCGATCGCCGCCATCGACGAGGCGGCCGCCGCGGGCGCGCAGCTGGTCGTCTTCGGCGAGGCGTTCCTGAACGGGTTCCAGACCGGACAGTGGACGGCGCGGTACGCGGTGTCGGAGAGCGAGGAGGACCCCTTCGTGGCGGCCCTCCTCGCCGCCGCCCGGCGGCGGGACGTCCACGTGATCATGGGGGCGACCACCCGGGCCGGCACGTTCCCGGGCGACGTCTACAACTCCGCCCTGCTCCTCGGGCCGCCGGGCCTGATCGGCACCTACCGGAAGGCCCACATCGGGGCGCGGATCAATGCCGAGGGGATCGTGATGGAAAAGGTGTGGTGGAGTCCCGGCGCCGAGTTGCCGGTGTTCGCGACCGCCCTCGGCCGGATCGGCATCGAAATCTGTTACGACGTGTCCTTCCCCGAGGTGGCGAGGACGCTGACCCTGCGGGGGGCGGAGCTGATCGTCAACGTCTCGGCGGCCTCGCGGGGGCGGGAGGAGATCTGGACCCACTCCCTCTTCACCCGTGCCACCGAGAATGCCGTCTGGGTCCTGCACGCGTCCGTGGTCGGCAACCAGCCCGGGGCCGAGTTCTTCGGCGGCAGCCGGCTGTTCAGCCCCGACGGCCGCGTCGTCGCCGAGGCCCCGCGGGGGGAGGAGGCGCTTCTGCGTGCGACCGCCGACGTGCAGACCCTGCTCGAAGTCCGGGGTAGGACCCACCCCTTCCACAATCGCCGGCCCCTCCTCTACGCCCCGATCGTCGACCCCGCCGGAGCATGCGCGCCGCCGATCTTTCCGGCACCGTGAGCGCCGAGGTCGGTTCGACGCCCGCCGACGCGGAGTGGCGCCGGCGCGTTTCGCGGGCGATCGGCGCGCTCGGCTGCGAAGCCGTGATCGCGACCTCGTTCGGCAGCTTCCGCTACCTGTCGGGTTACTGGGCGCGCTCGGCGCGGATGAATCCGACCCGCCCGGGGATCGTCGTCTGGCCCGTGCGCGGCGAGCCGGTCATCCTGGTCGGCGCCGACCAGGTCCAGGCGCCTCGGCGGGATTCGTGGATCGAGGACGTGCGCGGCTACGCCGAGCGGGAGCACCGCCCGCCACGGGAGATCGTGCGGGCGTTGGTCGAGACCCTCGGCCGGCTGTCGCTGACGAGCGCGCGGATCGGCGTCGAGCTCGAGGCGATGCCGGTGGCCTTCTACGAAGAGTTGTGGCGGGGGCTTCCCGCGGCGCAGCTGGTCGCCTGCGACCGGACGCTCGAGGGACTGCGGGTCGCCCCGGGACCGGACGGCCTGGCGGCGATCTGCGCGGGTACCTTGGCCGCCGAGCAGGGCGTGGCACGAGCCTTCGAGCTGGCCCGCCCCGGGTGCTCGGAGAAGGAGCTGGCGGATTCGATCGGCGTCGAGATCCGGCGTGCCGGGGCGAGCGACGTCCCCTATGTGCTGCTCGGCGCCGGCGAGGGCACGCGCGGCTTCATGCCGCCCACCGACCGGGTGATCGCCGACGGCGACCTGGTCCGGGTCGACCTGCTGGCGGTCAAGGACGGGTACTTCGTCGACATCGGCCGGATGGCCGTCGCCGGCCGGCCGTCGCCCGCGCAGGAGCAGCTCTACCGGCTCCAGCTCGACCTCAATCGCGAGGTCCTCGATTCGATCCGCCCCGGGGTCACCGGGGCGGTCGTGTTCGAGCGGTGCCGAAGCGTCGCCGAGCGGCTCGGGGCGGACCTCCTCGATCAACCACTGATCGGCATCGGCCACGCGATCGGGGTCAACCCGAAGGACTTTCCGATGCTCAAGGCCGGCGAAGACACGGTGCTCGAGGAGGGCATGGTCCTCAACATCGAGCCCGACACGCTCGGTCCCGAGGGTGAGATCGTGCACGTCGAGGAGATGATCCTGGTCGGCGCCGACGGGGCCGAGGTCCTCTCCGCCGGCCACGACTGGTCGGCGCTGCCGAGGATCTGCGGCCACGGCGGGGAGTCGCGATGAAGCTGCGCTTCATCGCCCGCCGGCTGGCGCTGCTGCCGGTGCAGGTCGTCGGCCTGGCGAGCGTGCTCTTCGTCATGCTGCAGCTGCTTCCTGGGGACCCGCGCTACCTGATCCTCGGCAGCAACGCCACGCCCCAGGCCCTCGACCGGCTCACCCATCAGCTCGGTCTCGACGAACCGATCTACGACCGCTACCTCCATTTCCTCGACGACACGCTGCACGGCAACCTCGGCACCTCGAGCTTCACCCACAGCTCCGTCGCGGCCGAAGTCTGGCAGCGCTTCCCGGCGACCCTCGAACTGGTCACCTTCGCCTTCCTCATCGGGATGGCGGTGGCGATCCCGATGGGGGTGCTGTCGGCGATCGGCAAAGGACGCGGGCGCTTCGGCGTGTTCAACAAGCTGACCCGCGGCGCGACCTTCGGCTACGGCATGGCCGCCGGCGCGCTGCCGGACTTCTGGTGGGGCCTGATGCTGATCGGGGTCTTCTACGTCGTGCTCGGCGTCGCGCCGGCCCCCTTGGGGCGGCTCTCGATCGAGCTCACGCCGCCGGAGACGATCACCGGCATGTACTCGGTCGACTCGCTGTTGACGGGGGATTTCGCCGCCTTCGGTTCCGCGATCGGCCACCTCATCCTCCCCGGTCTGACGCTGGCGTTCGTCTACTCCTCGGCGATCGTGAAAATGACCCGGACCCAGATGGGGGAGATGCTCAGCTCCGACTTCGTCCGCTACGCGCGAGCCTGCGGCCTCTCCTCGCGTCGGGTCCACGCCTACGCCTTGCGCAGCGCCCTGCTTCCGGTGATCACCCTGGCCGGACTGGCCTATGGCTCGACCCTGAGCGGCGCGGTGTTGATCGAGACCTTGTTCGCCTGGGGAGGGCTGGGCGAATACGCCGTGCAGGCGGTCGGCAACTCCGACTACTACGCGGTGACCGGCTCGGTGATGGCGTTCGCCACCTTCGCGCTGGTCGTCTACATGCTGATGGACGTCCTCTACGTCGTCATCGATCCGCGGGTGAGCTACTAGGCGATGCGACCCAAGCTCGGTCAGGTCGGAAGCAGGCTCGCCGCCGGGTGGCAGGTCGGGCGCCTCTACCCGCGGCTGCTGGTCGGTATCGCGATCATCCTCGGGGTGGCGCTGATCGCCGCCTTCGCGCCGCTTCTCGCTCCCGAGAACCCGGAACTGGCCCACCCGGGGGCCATCCTGCAGGCGCCGAGCGCCGCGCATCTCCTGGGGACCGACAGCTCCGGCATGGACGTCCTCTCGCGACTCATCTACGCCCCCCGGATCGACCTCACGTTGGCGGTCTCGGCGACCGTGCTGGCGATCGCGATCGGCCTCCCGCTGGGCCTCGTGGCGGGCTATTACGACAACTGGCTGACCTCCGTCGTGCTGCGGATCAGCGACATCGTCCAGTCCTTCCCGGTCTTCGTCCTCGGGATGGCGCTGGTGGTCCTGTCGGGCCAGAAGATCATCAACGTCGTCGGGGTGGTGGCCCTCGTCCAGGCGCCGATCTACATCCGCCTGCTTCGCAGCCAGAGCCTCTACGTGCGAGGCCGGACCTTCATCGAGGCCACCCGCGCCAGCGGGCTTTCCGACCGCCAGATCATGCTCCGGCACGTCCTGCCGAACTCGATGGGGCCGGTCTTCGCGATGGCATCGGTCACGGTCGGCACAGCGATGCTGCTCACGGCCGGCCTCAGCTTCGTCGGCGCCGGTGTGCGGGTGCCGACACCCGAGTGGGGTTCGATGATCTCGATCGGGGCGCCGTCCCTGATCGACAACGGAGCTTGGTGGCCGTCGGTCCCGCCGGGGATCATGCTGGCCCTCACGGTCATGGGCTTCGGCATGGTCGGGGACGCGCTCAGCGAGGTCACCGATCCCCGTCGTCGCCGCTCGGCCCGACGCCCCCCGTCGGCGTCCGAGCCCGCACCGGCGGCGGGCATGGTGACCGTCGCGCCCGGCCCCGACTGAGGGCGGGACCGCTAGGTCGACGCCGCCTCGCGGGTGGCCAGCCAGCCACCGAGCTCGGCGCGGGAGCGGATGCCGAGCTTGCGGTAGACGCGGCCGAGCGTCGCCTCGACCGTCTTCGGGCTGACGAAGAGCTCGACCGCGATCTCGCGACTGGTGAGGCCGCCCGCGGCCAGGATCGCGGTGCGCTCCTCGGCGGCCGTCAACCCGTCGCCGAGGGAGCGGCTGCCGTCGATCCGCTCCAGCGCGGCCTCGGCTCGTTCGGCCCAGAGCACCGCGCCCAGGTCGGCGAAGAGGTCGCCGGCGCGACGCAGGGATTTGCCTGCGGCGGCCCGCCGCCGGCGGCGGCGCTGCACCTGTCCCAGCGAGAGCAGCGTACGCCCGGTCTCGTAGGGGAGCGGCGTCTGGCCGTGTTCGGCGAGCGCTCGCCGCAATGCCGTCTCCGCCGTCTCCAGCTTCCCTTCGGCGGCCGCGATCTGCCCTTCACCGCGCGCGGCGAGGGCCAGCAGGGAGGGGCGTCCGATCGCGTCCGCGCGCCGGCGCAGCCAGCTTTGGATCGGCGCCGCGTCGGCGACCCGACCGAGGGCGGCCAACGCCTCGATCGCGTCGGGGATCATCGGCAGCATGTCGGGATCGCCGCTGCCGATCTCGAGCGCGAGCCGGGCCGCGGGCTGGAGTTCGCCCGCCGCCGCGTCGGCGTCGCCCAGCGAGAGCTCGAGCCGGCCCAGTGCCGAGCGGCTGAAGATCTCGGAGATCGGCGAGCCGACCTGCCTCGCCAGCGTCAATGCCTCGGCGGCGGCCTCCCGAGCGGACTCGACGTCCCCCACCCAGCCTGCGAACTCGGCCCGGTTCTGAAATGCGATCGCGCGCGAGGAGGGCGAGCCGAGCTGGGCCGCCCGTTCGATCGACTCGCCTACGAGCTCCCGGGCGAGCGGGATATCGCCTCGCGCGCAGGCCAGCGAGGCGGCGTGCATGGTCGTCATCACCAGGTCGCTCTCCTCGCCGCGCTCGCGATACTGGTCGCGGACGGACTGGATCGCCTCCTGCGCCTCGTCGAGCCGGGCCGTCCAGCGCAACAACAGACCGGCGATGAAGGTCGGCCGCAGCACCGCCGGCGTCCGCGCCACGTCGTCCTCGAGCTCCAGCGAGCGCCGCATCGACTCCTCGTCGAGGCCCTCGCCGACCTGGAACCGGGTTATCGTGCGGACCGCGAGTGCCTGCGCCAGCAGGCCGGGATCGCCGAGGCTCTCGGCCTGGCCGACCGCGGCGTCGCCGTGCGCCAGCGCATCTTGCAGCTGCCCGCCCTGGGTGCAGGTGAAGGCGAGCTCGAACGAGAGCAGCAGCCGCAGCCCGGCGTCGTCGGTCTCGGCCGCCGCCTGTTCGAGGAAGGCGCGGGAGCCGCGCAGGTCGTCGGCGAGACGGTGGACGGTGCCGAGGCCGCCGAGCGCCCGGGCGCGGGCGCCACCGGCCGGCAATTCCTCGACCAGGCCCTGCAGCAGCTCGCGGGCGCGGCCGACGTTGCCGGCGTCGAGGTGACGCTCGGCCGCCTCCTGCCGACGTGCCGGCTCGACCGCACCGAGGCGGAGCGCCAGCTCGAGCAGCTGCGCCGCGTCCGAGGAGGCACCGCGCGCACGCGCCGCGGACGCCGCCTCGTCGAGGGTTCGCACCACGTCTGGATCGGCGCTGACGCTGGCGAGCGCGAGGTGGCGAGCACGCTCCTCCCCGGCGGTGACGCCCGCGATGCGGCGGTGCGCCTCACGGCGCTCCGGTCCGGATGCCGCGGCGTAGGCACCTCCGGCGACCAGCGGGTGGGAGAACTCGATCCGCGCGCCGTCGAGTCGCAGGATGCCGGTGCTTTCAGCGTCGGCGATGTGCTCGGTGATGTCGGCCCCGCCAAGCGCCGCCGCGACCAGCTGGACGGTCGGCCGGGTCGACATCGCGGCGTGGAGGACGACGCGGCGCGCGTCGGCGCCGAGGACGCCGAGTCGGGCGTCGACCAGCTCGCGCAGTCCGGCGGGGAGCTCGATCGGAACTTCGGGCGAGCCGGGCTCGACGGTACGGGCCAGCTCCAGGGCGATGAACGGGTTGCCTGCCGCGACGGTGACGATCTGTCCCGATGCGGTGCGGGGGAGCGGACCGGCGCGGTTTCGCAGCAGGGTCTCGATCGCCGCGTCCGGCAGGGGAGCGAGCGAGAGGCGGTCGGCGGCGTCGGCGTCGCGGAGCTCGAGACGATCAGGGCCGGCGGAGCTGTCATCGCGGCGCGTGACGAGCACCGCGATCGGGCCGGTGACCCGGCGGACGGCGAAGCACAGGGCGTCGGCGGAGGAGGGGTCCAGCCACTGCAGGTCGTCGACCGCAAGCAGCACCGGCCCGATGGCGCCGATGGCGTCGAGGACCGACCAGAGCGCGGTCGCGACGGCGCGTGGATCGCTCGGCGGGCCGGTTGCCTGGCCACGCAGGAGGGCTGCCTGGAGCGCCCGACGCTGCGGCGTCGGCAGCGTGCCGAGCATCTCGTCGTCCAGACCGGCGAGGAGGTCGCCGAGAGCCGCATAGCCGAGCCGCACCTCGGCGGCGGCGCCACGGGCGGCCAGGACCGTCCGTCCGGCCGCCCGCGCGCGGCCACAGGCCTCGGTCCATACGGTGGTCTTACCAATCCCCGCCTCGCCCTCCAGTTCGAGCAGCGACGGCGAATCGATCGACTTCTCCAGCAGTCGCTCGATCGCATCGAGCTCCGCGTCCCGGGCGACGATCGACGATTGCATAGTCGGTAAGGATGCCACTACGGTCCGGGTCTGACCGGGGCTGGACGACCGTCCCCCCGCGAGCATGACAAGGGAAATTCCCGATGTGCGGTGTCGATACTCCCCGTACGGTCCGGTCGTCATGCGCTTCGCGACCGCGTCAAGGATCCCGACCCGCCTCGGTCGGGTGGGCACGAGGCCGGGGGGCCGATCGATTCGCCGCGCGGCGTCCCTCATCGTGTCGGCCGTCGTCATGGCTGCATGGCCGGCGCCATCGGCGCGGGCGCTGCCCGACCGCGCCGACGATCTCCCGGTCGTCGACGGCACGGTCCAGACCGTCCTGCGCACGCCGGAACGGATCTACGTCGGCGGCAACTTCACCCACGTATCGGCGCCGACGGGCCCGTTCTTCCTCGCCGACGCGGCGGGTGCGCCGCGGCTGCCGACCCCTGATGTGTCGGGGGGCGGGCGGCCACGGGTGTCGGCGATGGTGCCGGACGGCGCGGGCGGCTATTACATCGTCGGCTCGTTCACCCACGTGGACGGCCTGCCGCGTCTCGACGCCGCGCGAATCCTCGCCGACGGCAGCGTCGACCCGAGCTGGGACCCGAGCGTGCCGGGGGAAATATCGGCGGTCCAGCGCTCGGGCGACACCGTCTACATCGGCGGCCACTTTTCCTCCGTCGACGGGCTGCCGCGCTCGAATCTCGCCGCGGTCGACGCCACCACCGGCCAGGCGACGTCGTTCGCGCCGCAGCTCGAAGGGTGGGTCTCCGCCCTCGCGGTGTCGGGTTCGTCGGTCTATTTCTCCTACTCGGGCGGCTCGGAGGTCAACGGGGTCCCTCGCACGCAAGCTGCCGCGGTCGACGCGACGACCGGCGCGACCCTTCCCTGGAACCCAGAACCGAACCGGAGTCTCGTGGCGCTCGCGGTCGCCGGGGGCGAGGTCTACCTCGGCGGAGAATTCACCCAGATCAAAGGGTCGACGCGGAAATATCTCGCCGCCGTCGACGCGACCACCGGCGCCGACACCGGCTTTGAAGCGCAGCTCGACAGCACCGTCATCACCTTGGCGATCAGCGGCTCGACGATCTACGTGGGCGGCCTGTTCACCCACGCCGGCGCGACGGCTGTCGGCCACGCGGCCGCCTTCGACCTCGACGGCAACCTCAAGCCCGCCTGGGCGCCGGATGCCGACGACTACGTCTGGTCGATCGCGACCGACGGCACCACCGTCTACCTCGGCGGTGGGTTCACCCACGTCAACGGGTCGGTGGCGCGCAGCGGGTTCGCCGCGGTCGACCCGGTCACCGGCGCCGCGACCGGCTGGGCGCCGACGCCGAACCAATCGGGGTCGACGAATCTCGTGGCGCTGTCGGGGACGAACGTCGCGGTCGCCGGAGAATTCACCCAGGCGGGCGGGGTGGCCCGCAGGTACGTCGCCGCGTTCAGCGCCACCGATGGCAGCCTCCTGCCATGGAACCCGGACCCGGACGCCTACGTCGACGCCATCGTCGACGACGGCTCGGGGGTCGTCTACATCGGTGGCGCCTTCGAACACCTCAACGGCGGCGTGGTGCGCTCCGGGCTGGCCCAGGTCAAAGCCGGCACCGGCGCCGTGACGAGCTTCAACACGCCCGCCTCCGGGCGGGTGACCGCGCTGGCGCTCGCGGGTGACACGCTCTATGTCGGCGGTGCGTTCCTGCAGCTCGGCAACGAATATCGCTGGGAGCTCGGCGCGATCGACGTCTCGATCGACACGGTGACGCCGTTCGACGCGCGGCTCGACGGGACCCCGTATGCGCTGCTCGTGCACGGGTCCACGCTCTACGTCGGCGGGGTCTTCACCGAAGCCGGCGGCGTCCCGCGCGCCGGCGCGGCGGCCTTCCCGACGACGCCCACATCAGACACCCCGACCGCATGGAACCCGGATCCGGGCGGAGTGGTCTCGATGGCGCAACGCGGCGGCACGCTCTACCTGGCGTCGGAGACGGGCGTGGTGGCGGTCGACGATGCGACCGGTGCGGCCGTGCCCGGCTTCGGGTTGAGCGTCGCCGGAGTGGATTCGGTCGCCGTCGCCGGCGACACCCTCTATCTGGGTGGGGATTTCGAATCCGTGAACGATGTGGCACGTAGGAACGCCGCGGCGGTCGACGCCGCCACGGGCGCGGTCATGCCGTGGGACCCCAGGCCGAACGTGACGGTGTACGCCCTTTCCGCCGACCCGAGCGGCTCGGTCACGATAGGCGGCGAATTCACGACGACCGAGCTGCGCGCTGCCTCAGGATTCGCCTCCTACAGCGACCCGCCGGCGGTCATCGCCCCGCCGTCGGTAGGCGGAAACGCGGTCGTGGGTGGTGCGCTGACGTGCGCCGGCGCCTCCTTCGGCGGTGCGCAGCCACAGTCGACCACCTTGGCCTGGCTGCGCGACGGCGGTGTGATCGCGGGGGCGACCGGTGAGAGCTACGTGGCCGACGCGGCCGATGTCGGCCACACGCTGGCGTGCCGCGTCGTGGCGCGCAATCTGGGCGGGAGCGCGGGCGTCGACAGCGCGGGCGTGGTGGTCCAGGCCGGGGCATCCCCGCTGCGCGACCGCACTCCGCCGAAGGTGTCGGCGCTTAAGTTGAGACCGTCGTCGTTCCGCGCGGCGCGCAAGGGCGGCCCGACCGTCGCGAAGAGGAAAGCTCGCAAGGATCCGGGAGCGGTGGTGTCCTACAAAATCGACGAGGCCGCCAGGATCACCTTCACCGTGCAGCGTCCGGAGCCTGGACGGCGCAAGGGAAAGTCGTGCGTCAAGCCGGTCAAGAAGCTCGACAAGGCCAGGCGCTGTACGCGCTACGTCACCGTCAAGGGCGCCTTCACCCGGACCGTGAAGGCAGCGGGCGCCGATCGCTTCACGTTCACCGGTCGTCTCGGCCATAGGACGCTGGCGCGCGGCTCCTACCGGCTGGCGCTGGTCGCGGTCGACGCCGCGGGCAACAGGGCCGCGCCGGTCACCAAGGCGTTTCGGGTGACCGGCGCGGCATAGAGCTACGCCGAGGGTGAAAAGCGCGCTGACCGCGATGGCAAGCGGCCGGCGGCTGATCGGGGCGCCCGGTTCAAGTCCGGGCATTCCCGACTTCAATCCGAGCCGTGAGCCCCAGTTCCCCGTCCTCGACCGGGTCTCGGCCTCCGCATGGGAAGTGGGTTTGCGCGCACTTGCATCCCATCTGTATCCCCAGATCTGGGTCGATCCGGGAAATTCCAGGCTTCGATCCGGGGGCTTGTCCGGACGTGTTTGGCCGCCGCGAGCATCGGGCGTACGGCCACGCACATCATGATGTGTATCCTCATGTGTATGAGGACCAACATCGAGATCGACGACGCGGTGATCGCCGAGGCCCAGGAGCTGATCGGGGCCCGCACCAAGCGCGAGACCGTCGACACGGCGCTGCGCGAGCTGGTCGCCCGCCACCGCCGCCTCGGCATCCTCGACCTGCGCGGCAAGGTGCACTGGGAGGGTGACCTCGCCGAGAGTCGCCGCGCCCGCTGAGCGGCGATGATCGTCGTCGACACCAGCGTCTGGATCGACGTCCTGAACGAGCGGCCGAACCCCGCCGCGGCGTGTTGCGTCGAGCTGATCGAGGCCGGTGAGCCCGTCGCCCTCACCGATATCGTCTTCACCGAGATCCTCCAGGGCCTGCGCACCGAGGAGGAGGCGAGGCTGGTCGAGGAACACCTACGGGCCTTCCCGATCCTCCGCCTCGACGGCCTCGAGGACTTCGCTCTGGCGGCCGCGCTCTACCGTGCGGCCAGGGCGACCGGGACGACGATCCGAAAGACGCTCGACTGCCTCATCGCTGCGCCCTGCGTGCGCACCGGGGCACCGCTCCTCCACGCCGACGCCGACTTCGACCGGCTCGCGGGATGCACCGCTTTGCGCGTCTACCCGCTCGACTGAACCGCACCTCGGCGGCCCGAGGCCGCCGACCGGATCACCTTCATGCTGTCGAAGACGAGCGCGGCGTCGCTGCCGATAGGTCACTTTGCCCGTGGTGGAGCGGTCGTGCGGGACGCCTGGGACGAGGATGGTCGTTCCGCTCGGTCGTAGGCGTCTTGCGAAGCGGACACGTCGCCGAGATGTTCGATCGCCCATGCCTGGAGTGCGCTGAGTGGTTCCAGCAGCGTCCGTCCGGCGCTGGTGAGGGAGTACTCGACGCGGATCGGCACTTCCGGGTGGACCGTGCGGCGCACGAGGCCGTCGCGCTCGAGTCCACGGAGGGTCTGGGTCAGCATCTTCTGCGAGATGCCATCGATGCGGCGTCGAAGCTCGGAGAAGCGGGCGTCACCGTCGCTCAGGGCGCCGACGATCAGGACGGTCCAGCGGTCACCGATGCGATCGAGGATGCGACGGGTCGGGCAGTCGGCCTTGTATGGGTTGCCACACAGCACGAAGTCGAGGTTACTAAAGAGTGCCTTCTTCCCAAACGATGCTTACTCTCTTATGGTGACCACATAATCCGGCCGAAGGGTTCTGGACTCCCCAACGAAAGGCATCCATGTCTCGCATCGTCGTCATCGGAGGTACCGGCTACGCCGGATCGGCCATCGTCGCGGAGGCCGCCGCGCGCGGTCATGAGGTCACCGCGTTCAGTCGCTCACTGCCGAAGAACCCCGTCCCGGGCGTCAACTACACCCAGGGGGATGCCACGGACGAGGAGGCGCTGGCATCGGTCGTCTCCGGCGCGGACGTGGTGGTGGCCGCGCTTGCGCCGCGAGGACCGCTCGCCGAGCCCTTCCGCGAGGTGAACCGCGCAATCGCGCGTCTCGCTGATGCCGAGAGCGCACGGCTGTTCGTCGTCGGCGGCTACTCGTCGCTGCGCCCGTTTGCCGGGGGACCGCGCTTCGTGGAGGACCTCAGCCACGTTCCCGCCGAGGTTCGCGATGAGGTGCTCGCCGGGGCGGCGCTCATCATTGAGGACCTGCCCGCCGCCCCGGAGACCCTCGACTGGGTGTTCGTGAGCCCGGCATTGGCCTTCGGCTCGTTCGCGCCGGGGGAGCGGCTGGGTAAGTGCCGGCTTGGGGACGATGTCGCCGTCCAACCCGAGGACGGTGGGGCGATCTCCGCCGCGGACTACGCAATCGGATTCGTCGACCTCATCGAGCAAGGCGACCGTCACCGCGCTCACGTCAACCTCGCCCACTAGGCCTCGATCGCCCCGCAGGCCGCAAGGGGAAGGCCACCGAACAGCCCGAAAGCTCCCGAACCGAGGCCCGCGAAGGGTCGCAAACTGCGGGCTTTTCGCCCCTGTTCGCGTCCCTTCGCGGGCCTCCTGCAATCGGGGCGCCCGGATTTGAACCGGGGACCTCACCGACCCGAACGGTGCGCGCTACCAGGCTGCGCCACGCCCCGAGAGGAGGGGATTGTGTCAAAGGCGGTGGGGCGGGGCGGTGAGGCCGGCCGTCGACGGCGCCCGCTACTTTGCGGTGCGGGGGGTTTGAAGGCAAAGATGATGCGCAGGCTCGGTTTGTTGATGGTCGCCCTGGCGGCATCGCTGGCGGTGCCCGCGAGCGCCGTCGCCTACCTGCCGCCCGGCTTCGCCGGGCTCTCGCCCCAGAACCCGCTCGGCCACAGGGACTTCGAACTGATGCACGAAGCCGGCGTGGACAACGTGCGGCTGCCGATGTTCTGGCCCGGGATCGAGGGCAAGAGCCCGCTGCTCGCGCGCCCCGACTGGTCCGGCTTCGACAAGGAGGTCGAACTCGCGGCCGAACACGACATCCGCATCATGCCGTTCGTCTGGGGCTCGCCCGAATGGGTGGCGGCGGAACTGATCGACCTGCCCGCGAAGACGTCCTGGCAGCGCTGGGCATGGCAGAAATTCCTCCGCGAAGCGGCCCGCCGCTACGGCCCCGAAGGAGAATTCTGGGAAGCCCACACGAAGATCACCTACCTGCCGATCACCCACTGGGAGATCTGGAACGAGGAGAACATCGTCACCCAGGCCCACGCGCCGGAACCGAAGGAATACGCGCGGCTGATCCGCATCTCCGGCCGCACCCTGCACGCCGTCCAGCCGGAATCGAAGGTGCTGATCGGTGGCCTCTTCGGCCGGCCGCTGCAGATCCCGCCCAACGTCGCCTCCGGCGACTACCTGCAGCGGATCTACCGGGCCGGCGACGTGAAGCCCTACTTCGACGGCGTGGCGCTCCACCCGTACGTCGCCGAAGCGTCGGCGATGGGTGCCGAGCTGAACAACTTCCGCCGCATCATGCGCCAGCACGGCGACGCGAAGACGCCGATCTACATCACCGAGCTCGGCTGGGGATCGGCCAGCGGCCCGACCCGCTGGCAGCGCGGCCTCCAAGGCCAGGCCAACCAACTGTCGGAGGCCTTCGAAATGCTCTCCCGCAACCGCATCCGCTGGAAAGTCGAAGGCGTCTGGTGGTTCACCTGGACCGACGAAGGCGGCACCTGCCTCTTCTGCGGCTCCGCCGGCCTGCTCACCCGTCACTACGAAGCGAAGCCCGCCTGGTACCGCTTCGTCGAATGGACCGGCGGCAACCCGGAAGCGGTGCCGGAAGCGACCGGCCTCGAATGACGTCCCGGATGGGGTATCCCTGGGGCACCGGGAGTTTCGCGAGACCCGCCGCTGGATAGGCTCTGGGGGACTCCATATACCGAGTGAGAGGAGAACCCCAGATGGCTTTCGAGGTACCTGATCTTCCCTACGCGTATGACGCTCTCGAGCCCCACATCGACGAGGCGACGATGCGCGTCCACCACGACAAACACCACCAGGCCTACGTCGACAAAGCGAACGCGGCGCTGGAGGGCACCGAGTGGGCCGACCGCTCGGTCGAGGACGTCCTCACCAACCTCTCCAGCCTGCCCGGCGACAAGCAGGGCCCGGTCCGCAACAACGCGGGCGGCCACTACAACCACTCGCTCTTCTGGAAGATGATGAGCCCCGACGGTGGCGGCGAGCCGACCGGCGCGATCGCCGACGCGATCAACGACACCTTCGGCTCCTTCGACGCCTTCAAGGAGCAGTTCAAAGCGGCGGGCGTCAATCGCTTCGGCTCCGGCTGGGCCTGGTTGGTCAAGGACAGCTCCGGCCTCGCGGTCGTCTCGACCCCGAACCAGGACACGCCGCTGTCGGACGGCTCCTCGCCGCTGCTCGGCGCCGACGTCTGGGAGCACGCCTACTACCTGAAGTACCAGAACAAACGTCCCGACTACCTGGACGCCTTCTGGAACGTGGTCAACTGGGACTACGTCAACGAGCTGTACGCGGCGGCCTGAGCGTCGCCTTCGCCCTGGGCCGGCACGTGAGACATCGCGTGCTCGGCCAGGGCGGTGATCGTCAGCGACGGGTTGACGCCGACGTTGGCCGGCACCGCCGACCCGTCGCAGACGAGCAGGTTCTCGTAGCCGAAGACGCGCTGGCGCGAGTCGACGACGCCGTCCTCGGCCGAGTGGCCGATCGTCGCGCCGCCGAGGATGTGGGCGGTGTTCGGCACGTTGAAGAGCGCCTCCGAGACGCTCGACTGGGCGATCCCGCCGGTCCGCTTGGCCAGCCACTCGGCCGCCTCGTTGGCGACCGGGATGAAGGTCGGGTTGGGGCGCTCGGGATCCTGTTCGGTGGTCAACCGCACGCCGCCGTTCGGCAGCCGCTTCGGCCGTAGGGCGATCGCGTTGTCGAGCGTCTGCATGACGAGGACGATGATCGTCCGCTCCGACCAGCCCTTCGGCCACATCACGCGGGCGAACTTGCCCGGGTGGCGGAGGATCTGGCCGAGCAGCTTCAGCGGCCGCGTCACTTTGGTCCCGTCGCCGACCAGCAGCGTGTAGAGCGTCGACATCGAGTCGCCCGCGTGGCCGTAGGTGACGGTCTCGATGTGGGTGTGGGCGTCGGGATAGATCGAGGAGGTGATCGCGACCCGCTTGGTCAGGTCCTCGGGATAGTCCTCGGGGACGGTGACGGCGAGGATCATCTCGCTGTTGGTGCGGACCAGCTCACCGAGCCGGTTGGAGACCTTGGGCAGGGCGCCGTTCAGGCGGCAGCGCTGCAGCAGGCGGTTGGTGCCCAGCGGGCCCGCGGCGAAGACGACGCCGCGGGCGGTGATCGTGCGCCGGCCGCGGCCGGGGAGGAGGCCGGAGCGCTCGCTGGTGATCGCGTAGCCCTCGGAGCCGTCGGCGGCGCCGAGCGGGCGCACCTCGGTCACGGTCCGTTCCGGCTGGATCTTCACGCCGCGCCGCTCGGCCAGCCAGAGGTAGTTCTTGACCAGCGTGTTCTTGGCGCCGTGCGGGCAGCCGACCATGCAGCGGCCGCACTGCAGGCAGCCGGTGCGGTCCGGGCCCTCGCCGCCGAAGAAGGGGTCGGGGACGGTCTTGCCGGGGTTCTCCTGGTAGACGCCGACGGGGGTCTTGCGGTAGGTGTCGCCGACGCCGAGGTGTTCGCCCAGCTCCTTCAGCAGCTGGTCGGCCGGGTCGTCGCGGTCGACTTCGGTGACGCCGAGCATCCGCTGCGCCTCGGCGTAATGCGGGGCGAGGGTCTGCTCCCAGTCCTCCAGGTCGGCCCACTGCGGGTCCTTGAAGAACTCGGTCGGCGGGACGTAGAGCGTGTTGGCGTAGCCGAGGCTGCCGCCGCCGACGCCGCAGCCGCTGACCACGGCGACGTCTTTGAACTGGGTCAGGCGGAAGATCCCTTTGAGGCCGAGGCGCGGCGCCCAGAAGTAGCGGCGCAGGTCCCAGGTCGACTTGGGGAAGTCCTCGTCGCGGAAGCGCCTGCCGCACTCGAGCACCGCCACCGAGTAGCCCTTCTCGGCCAGCCGCAGCGCCGAGACGCTCCCCCCGAACCCGCTTCCCACCACAACCCAGTCGTAGTCAAACTGGCTCATCAGCCAAGACCCTAGCCGTTGGGAGCTCTGGGGATGCCCTACGACAGGTGCCAAGGGTTCGCCCGCCCGCGGTAAGAGCGGCGCACGAAGGGCGTCACGGCGCTCGCTTGCAGCTCCTTGAAAGCGGTGTCGAAGCTCAGACCGTCCCAGATCGCGAACGGGGATACAGGCACCCCCCGAACGAAGCTCATGTTCCCCGAAGGCGAGCCCTCGCGGCCACCCCAGCTGCGCGACGGCTTCGGGCGGGGGGTGCCTGCCCGCCCCCGCAAGCGGCGTCAGCTTCTAGATCAAACCTCGCCCGGCTCGACCGGCCGGAAATCGCTCGTCCGCGCCCCGCAGACCGGGCAGAACCAGTCGTTGGGGATGTCCTCGAAGGCGGTTCCGGGCGGGATGCCGCCGTCGGGGTCGCCGATCGCCGGGTCGTAGATGAAGCCGCAGCTCTCGCAGATCCAGAGGGTCGCGTCTTTGGTCTCGGTCGTCATCCCGGCGGATCCTAGTTATTTGTCGAAGCTGACCGCGACCGGCTCGCGCTCGGATTTGTCTTCGATTTCGAAGTACTGGCGCGCCGTGAAGCCGCCCTGGTTGGCGATGATCGACCCCGGGAACTGCTGGATGTCGGTGTTGTAGGACTGCACGTTGGAGTTGTAGATCCGGCGCGCGGCCTGGATTTCGTCCTCCAGCTCCGACAGGTTCCGGCTCAGCTGCTGGAAGTTCTCGGTCGCTTTCAGGTTCGGGTACTGCTCGGCGACCGCCCGCAGGTCGGTCAGCGCGCCGGTCAGCTTGGTCTCGGCGGTGGCGGTGTCCTGGACGCTCTGCGCCGCCATCGACTCGGCCCGAGCTTCGGTCACTTTGGTGAAGACGGCCTGCTCGTGGGTGGCGTACCCCTTGACCGTCTCGACCAGGTTGGGGACGAGGTCGTGACGGCGTTTGAGCTGCACGTCGATGCCGCTCCAGCTCTCGTCGACGCGGTTGCGGGAGGCGATGATCCCGTTGCGCTTGGCGATGTAATAGAAGACCGCGAGCAGGATCAGGACTACGACGACGATGATGACGATGACCATTGAGGCTCCCTGTGGAGGTTCGATCGACTTGGGAGAACCTTAGCGCCGAAACCTGCCTAGGATCTGAGAAATGGGCGCCAAGCAGGAAGCGCAGGAGTGGGCCGAGCTGGTGCGCCGGTACGGCGAGCGACACCAGGTGACCTACGAACCGGTCGGCGGGATCAATCCGAAAGACGGGCCGGTGGCGCTCTGCGTGGGCGGCGTGAACCGGTTGACCGGGCAATTGGTGGAGGGCTTCTGGGGCTCGTCCTGCGACGCGGGCGAACGCGAGGTCGGCGGCTTCCTCAACAAGGCGCTGCTGCCGACGGCGATCCTCGCCAAGGCGCACATGCCCGACCTGGCGCAGGTCGTGCCCGCCTTCAACGTCGAGTCGATCGAGGGCACCGAGCACGTCCAGCAGCGCTTCTCGCGCAAGGTCGAATTCGAGTCGCTGGACTTCAACAAGCGCTTCTGGACGACGGTGCCGAAGGACTTCGACCCGATCGCGCTGCGGGAGCTGTTCGGCCCCGGCTTCCTCGCCTGGGTGACGACGATGACCGGGAAGATCGACTTCGGCGTCAACGATCGCCAGCTGTGGTTCAACTGGCACCTGAAGGAGCGCTCCGAGGAAGAACTGAAACTGGCGCTGAAAAACGCCGGCGAGCTGTTCCGGCGCCTGCAGTCGGAGATGGAGGAGAGCGGCATCCACACCTACCCGCCCGGGCCGTGGCACGCGGGGTTGGCCCCGTTCCCGGACGCGCGGCCGGTGGACTCCTCCCCGGTCGTTCCGGGGTAGTCGGGAGCGGCGCGGGTCCGGTCCCCGGTCTGTTGGAAGGGCGTGGTTCGCGGCCGCCGCGGCCGTCCGAGGTACGTCCCGGGCGTCTCGTGGCGGCCCGGGCAGGCTGCCCGCTTGCCACGAGACGCCCGGGACGTGAGGGTCTCGCAGGGAAGAGGCCAGGGCCTTAACGGTCAGGAATCTGCGCTGTTCGTTGTCCGCCCATACGACGGATAACGAACACGGCAGATTCCTGACCGTTCGAATCGCCGGCCTCTCGTTCGAACCCGGCCTTCTCGGTGGCGGCCACAGCCTGCCCGGGCCGCCACCGAGAAGGCCGCGTCCCTTTGCCGTCCCTTTCAGCTCCGGGCGCCAGCTTCCCAGCCCGAAGTCGCCGCCACCGGCAGGCGCTCAGTCCAGCTCGGCGAGGTTCTTCAGCTCGCGCGAGTCGGCGACGCCCGGGATGACGATCCGCGTCTTCGCGCCCTCGCCGATCACTTCCGGCTGCAGCGGCTCGACCGAGCGGCCGCGGTAGGCGGCGAGGGCGTCGTGGGAGGTCGCGTGCTCGGCCAGCCAGCCGAGCTGGACGCGGGTCGGGAAGGCGAGGCTGAGCTCGCCGCCGTCGGCGCCCGCGAGCGCCGCCGCGGGCTCGAACCAGCGCGCGTCGACGATCTCGCCGCCGTCGATCCGCGGCGGCGTGTGGGCCGGGGCGAGGGCGAGGAAGAACCAGGCGTCGAAGCGCTTCGAGACCGCCTCCGGGGTGATCCAGCGGCAGAAGGGGATCAGCTCCTCCTCGGCGTCGAGGGAGATCCCGGCCTCCTCGCCGAGCTCGCGCACGGCGCAGGCGCGGAAGCCGTCGGGGCCCTCGCCGTCCTCCGGCTCGACCGAGCCGCCGGGAAAGACCCAGGCGCCGGGGAAGAAGCTCGCCTCCGTGGTGCGCTGCAGCAGCAGCACCTCGAGCGCCCGCTGTCCGTGCTTGCCGCCGCGGCGCAGGAGGACGATCGAGGCGGCGGGACGGGGGACGGCGGGCATCGCCCAACCCTATGCGCTGGGCCCGGGTCAGCCGAGGGCGCGCTCGCGGAGGTGACGGACGCGGATCCGGTTGAACAGCCAGATCAGCAGGGCGATCAGCGCGATCGGGGCGAGGACGGCGAGCGCGATCAGGAGGACGCCGGCGGCGATCGTGAGGATGTGGCCGGCGTCGTGGAGGGCGTCGCCGACACCCCAGTTGCCGTCGCCGGAGCTCTTGGCGGGTGGCGTGGCGTTGGCGCGCTTGCTGGTCACGATTCGCACCGACACCTCCGACATCGCCGCCCGTTCGTTCAGGTTGTCGAGCTTGGCGCGGATCGCGGCGTGATGGCGGCGCTCTTCCCGCAGCTGCTTTTCGACCGATTCCCGTTCCGTTTCGGTTTCGACGTTGCCCAGCTCCTTCAACAGTCCTTCGATCGATGCGTTGGAATCCCGTAGTTCTTCGGTCGCATTGACGGTCGGCGCGGTGATGTCCTTGGTCGCGTCGTGACGCTCCCGCACTTCGGCGATCTGGGAGATCGCCGAGAGCGCGTCGTTCACCTTCGCGCTCGGGATCAGGAGCGCGAAGGTCGCCCCGGTAGCCCCCGTCTTGCCGCTGTGGACGGAGGAGTGGAGGACGATTCCGTTCGCCGCGTGGACAGCTTCGAAGACCTTCGCCGCCGCCCCCGAGACTTCGCCGGGCTTGGTCCCGAGGACGACGTAGGCGGACCGTTCGATGTCCCGGCCGCCGGCGAGCGACGACGCGTTCGAATTCGCCGGCGCGTAGCCGGCGGCGGAACTTTCTTCGGCGCTTTCTTCTTCCATCTCCTCGGAGTTCTTCGCCTTGCTGGACGGCGGCGCCTCTTCCAGCGATTCGACTTCCGGTTCGTAGACGGTGCCGCTCGAGCTTTCCCGAGCCCCGCCGCCCGACGAGTTTGCGTGGCTCGAGGACTTGTGCGCCGGGCTCGCCTGGGCCGGCCCCGCTTCGACCGCGGAGCTCGATTCTTCTTCGGCGTAGACGCCGGAGCCGCCGCTCGCCCCGCCGGATTCGACCGCACCGAGCATGCTGTCTTCGACCGGGTGCGACTGGCGACCCGACCCGGCGATCGCGATCACCCCGGTCGCCACCGCCAGGGCGGCGACGGCGACGGCGAGGATCGGCATCAGCCGACCGCGGGTGCTCGCCTCGCGCCAGCGGTCGGCGAGCCAGGCGAAAGGGGTCGCGGTCGTGGACGGGCGGACGCCGCGGGGGAAGCCCGCGGCGGCGCGTTCGTCGAGCTGGGTCTGGAACTCGGGGCTCGGCTTCGGCCGCAGCTCGCGCAGCTCGGCGAAGAGGATGTCGTCGTCAAATCTGTCCATCGAGGGCCTCTCTCAACTTGGTCACGGCGCGGTGCAGGCGGGTGCCGGCGTTCGAGTCGCTGATCCCGAGGACGGCGGCGATCTCGGCGTTGTCGAGGCCGGCGAAGAACTTGAGCGCGATCAGCTCGCGCTCGCGCGGCGCCAGGCGGGCAAGGGCGGTGCGGAGGGCGAGGCGGCGCTCGGCGCCCTCGGCCCCCGCCTCGACCGCGGCGCCGTCGAGGTCGGCGGGCTCGGCGGCCAGCTCGGCCTGGCGGCCGCGCCGGCGCAGCTCGTCGAGCGCCGCGTTGCGGGCGATGCCGAAGAGCCAGGCGCGCGGCTCGCCCCTGCTCGGGTCGAAGCGGCGGCGCTTGCGGTAGGCGCGCTCGAAGGCGCTCGCCGTCACTTCCTCCGCCGCCGGACCGTCGCGGAGGAGGCCGGCGACGTAGGCGTAGACGTCGTCGCGGCTGGAGCGATAGAGCTGGTCGAAGGCCAGCTCGGCCTCCCCGGGAGCTTCCCTCGCCTCTGCGACCGCGGTCTGACTCACGCTCCTACTACGGCGCCGCCCCAGATTCATCACATGGCATGTTCGCGGCTGCCGACTCCGCCCGGGTGAGTTCGCAGTTATGCCCGCATAGCGAGCGAAAGTGCGAACGCGCGCGGGGCGGCGGCCGGTGAGTTCGCAGAAGCCCGCGCTATCCGCGGGGAAGTGCGAACGCCTTCGGGGCGGCGGCCGGGGCTAGGCGCGCTCGGGGGTGGGGAGGGAGGCGAGGGCGGCGGCGATCGACTCGACCGTGATGTCGAGCAGGTCTTCCAGCTCCGCCTCGGTGATCGACAGCGGCGGCATCAGCACGACGACGTCGGAGAGCGGGCGGATCATCGCGCCGCGCTTGCGCGCCTCCAGCGTCACCCGATGGCCGACCCGCAGTTCCGGGTCGTGCTCGCCGAGGTCGATGCCGACCATCACGCCGCGCGAGCGCACCTCGGTGACGCCCGGCATCTCGGCGATCTCGGCCAGTCGGCGCTCGAGCAGGGCGATCTTCGGCTGCAGCGCCTCCACGGTGCGCTCGTCCCTGAAGATGTCGAGGTTCGCCAAGGCCACCGCGCAGGCGATCGGATTGCCGGTGTAGGTGTGGCCGTGGAAGAAGGTTTTCGCCTCCGCGGGGGCGCCGAGGAAGCCGTCGTAGACCGCCTCGGTCGTCAGCGTCGCGGCCAGCGGCAGGTAGCCGCCGGTGATCCCCTTGGCGAGGCAGATGAAGTCCGGCGAGACGCCTTCGCGTTCGACCGCGAACATCGTCCCGGTGCGGCCGAAGCCGGTCGCCACCTCGTCGCAGATCAGCAGCACGCCGTGGCGGTTACATAGCTCGCGCACCGCGCGCAGATAGCCCTCGGGGTGGACGATCATGCCGCCCGCGCCCTGGACCAGCGGCTCCATGATCACCGCCGCGACCTCGCCCTCGTGCGCATTCAGCAGCTGCTCCATCTGCGCCGCGTCACCGGGGTCCGCCGCCAGGGTCTCGAACAGCAGCGGGCGGTAGGTGGCGTGGAAGAGGTCGATGCCGCCGACCGAGACCGAGCCGATCGTGTCGCCGTGGTAGGCCTCGCGCATGCGGATGAAGCGGGTGCGGGCGGTGTCGCCGCGCTGCTGGTGGTACTGGAAGGCCATCTTCAGGGCGATCTCGGCGGCGGTCGAGCCGGAGTCCGAGTAGAAGACGCGGGTCAGCCCCGCCGGCGCGATCTCGACCAGGCGCGCCGCCAGCTCGGTGGCGCCGGGGTGGGACAGGCCCAGCATCGTCGAGTGGGCGACCTTGTCGAACTGGGCCTTGGCGGCGGCGTCGAGGGCCGGGTGGTGGTGGCCGTGGACGTTGCACCAGAGCGAGGAGGTGCCGTCGATGTAGCGGTTGCCCTCGACGTCGTAGAGGTAGACGCCCTCGCCGCGCTCGATCATCAGCGGCGTTTCCTCGCTCCAGCCCTGCTGCTGGGTGAAGGGATGCCAGACGAACTGCTGGTCGAGCCGGTTGAGGCGGGCGGCGTCGCTCATCGACCCGACCCTAGCCGGCGGCCGCGGCCGGCGCCGCGGCGAGGCGGGTCGGCACCACCCGCGCGGGGGAGGGTGGGCATCTCCCGAACCCCTCTCGTTCGCGCAACAATTGCACTTGCAAAATGGTTTCACTCGTGCAACAATTACCGCGATGCAAGCAAGCGATGTCAAAGCGATCGAGCAGGCTGACGGTGCTGCGAACGCGGAGGTCGGGGCGGAAGCCCGTGACACGGCCGCGCGGATCTGCGCGCTGATGCGGCATGTCTTCCTCTACGACCGCGGCAACCAGCTGCGGGTCGTCGAGGAAAGCGGCCTGACCTCGACCCAGTGCAAGGCGCTGCTCGAGCTGGGAGGACTGGGCGATTGCCCCTCGACCTGGCAGGTCACCGACCTCGCCGAGCTGTTCGGCGCCTCGCTGCCGGCGATGAGCCGGGCGGTCGACGGCCTGGTCAAGAAAGGGCTGGCGACGCGGGTCGAGGACCCGACCGACCGCCGCGTGCGCCTGGTGCGGATAACCGCCGACGGCCGCGGCCTGGTCGAGCAGCTGACGACGGTCAAGCGCAACGGCCTCGAGGCCTTCGCCGCGACCCTGACCGCCGCCCAACGCCGCAAGCTCGACGCCGCCGTCGAGGCCTTGATGGACCGCGAGGACATCGCCCAGACGTACGAACACTTGAAGGAGGCCTAATGTCCTGCCGCGATGTTGATCCTGTTACCCCCTTCGGAGGGGAAGACCGCACCGACGACGGGGCCGCCCGTCGATCTCGCAGCGCTCGCCTACGCCGACGCGCTGACGCCGTCGAGGCGGAAGTTGCTTGGGGCGCTCGCCGCGCTCGCGGAGCTGCCGCTCGAGCGGGCGGTATCGATGCTCGAAGTCTCTCCGGGCCAGGCGGCCGAGGTCGCCGTTGACGCGGAGCTCCGCTCCGCCCCGGCGGGCCCGGCCGCCGCGGTCTACACCGGCGTCCTCTACGACCGCCTCGGCCTGCCGAAGCTGCCGAAGCGGGCCCAGGGGCGGGTGCTGATCGCATCCGCCCTCTGGGGCGTCGTCCGCCCCGGCGACCACATCCCCTACTACCGGCTCTCGGCGAAAGCGAAGCTGGACGGAGTCGGCGGCCTCGCCGCCTTCTGGCGCCCGGCGCTCGCCGAGGCGCTCCCCGACGAGCCGGGGACGCTGGTCGTCGACATGCGCTCCGGCGCCTACTCGGCGGCCTGGAAGCCGCGGCGGGCGACGCTGCTCGGCGTGCGCGCCTTCACCGAGGTAGACGGGAAGCGCAAGGTCGTCAGCCACATGGCGAAGGCTGTGCGCGGCGAAGTCGCCCGGGCGCTGCTGAAGTCGAAGGCGGTCCCGAAGGACCCCGAGGCGGCCGCGCACGTGGCGAGCGCCGCCGGCTTCACGATCGAGCTGACCCCGAGCACCCTCGACGTGATCGTCCCGGCATAACCCGCGCGCCTTTCGCCTCAGCCCGTCGGCCAGGGGGTGTTACGGAAAGCGCAAGGGCGGCCAGGCGGAGAGGTCGCCGAGGTCGACGCTCGGGAAGGTGAGGACGGGAACGCCGGCGAGGGCGGCGATCGTCTCGCGGTTGTCGGCCTCGATCTCGGTCGGCGACTCGGGCCAGGGGTTGAGGACGATCGCGGCGACCTTGAGGCCGACCTGGCGGGCCGATTCGACGGTCAACAGGGTGTGGTTGATCGTCCCCAGGCCGGGCGGGCCGACGATGACCAGCGGGTAGCCGAGCTCGACCGCCAGCGAGCGCACGCTCCAGCTCGGCGTGAGCGGGACGAGCAGGCCGCCGACGCCCTCGCAGACGATGAAGTCGGCCCCTGCCGCCGCCGCGCCCGCGGCGCGGATCACCCGCTCCGGGTCGATCTCCTCACCCGCGAGCCCCGCCGCCAGGTGGGGGGACATCGGCGGGTCGTAGCGGTAGGGGGCGATCTCCTCGTCGGTCTGGGACGAGCGCGACGCCAGGCGAAGCAGGGCGTGGTCGGGGAGTCCGACGCCGGAGCCGCCCGCGGGCGCCATCGTCGAGCCAGGCGCGTCGGAGTCGGGTCCGTCGCCGCTCGCCGCCGCGGCGCGTGCGGCAGCTTCGTCGTAGCCCGGCACTTCGTCCATCCCGGTCACACAGGGCTTGAAGACGGCGACGCGCCTGCCGTCCCCGGCCAGCGTCCGCGCGATCGCGGAGGCGACGACGGTCTTGCCGACCTCGGTGCTGGTCGCGGTGACGAAGACGCCCGGCGTCCGCGCCGAGCGGGGCGCCTCCTCGCCGATGTCGGCGGTCAGCGGCGCCAGTTTCCACTGCCCGCGGGTGATCCCCATCAGGCCGCCAGGGTGGGCGCCTTCAGCAGGCCGACCTCGCGCGCCGCCGCGCCGACCTCGCGGGCGGCCCGCCGCAGCTCCTCCGGCTCGTGCGTCGCCATCACCGTGAAGCGCAGGCGCGAGGAGCCCTCGGGGACGGTCGGCGGGCGGATCCCCTGGGCGAAGACGCCGCGCTCCAGCGCCCGCTCGCAGAGCGTCATCGTCGGCTCCGCCTCGCCGATCTCGATCGGCACGATCTGGGTGGTCGAGGCGGTCGCCAGGAGACCCTCGGCGGCGAGCGCCTCGCGCAGCACCCGGGCGTTGGCGAGCAGGGCGTCGACCCGCTCCGGTTCGGCTTCGAGCACGCCGAGCGCCGCCCGCGCGGCGCCGACGACCGGCGGCGGCGGCGCGGTGGAGAAGACGAAGCTGCGCGCCCGGTTGACGAGGTAGTCGACGATCTCCGCGCTCGCGCAGACGTAGGCGCCGTAGGAGCCGAGCGCCTTGCCCATCGTCCCCATCACCACGTCGACCTCGCCGGAGAGCCCCGCCGCGGCGACGGCGCCGCGGCCGCCCGGGCCGAGCGCCCCGGTGGCGTGCGCCTCGTCGACCATCAGCCGCGCCCCGTGGCGGCGCGCCAGCTCCAGCAGCTCGGCCAACGGCGCCACGTCGCCGTCCATCGAGAAGACCCCGTCGGTGACGATCAGCGCCGGCCGCCCCGATGCCCCGCGCAGCAGCGACCCGAGGTGCTCGACGTCGTTGTGGCGGTAGACCACCGTCTCGGCTCGCGCCAGCCGGCAGCCGTCGATGATCGAGGCGTGGTTCAAGGCGTCGGAGAAGACGACCTCGCCCGGCCCCGCCAGCGCCGCGATCGTGCCGTTGTTGGCGAGGTAGCCGGAGCCGAAGAGGAGCGCCCGCTCGTAGCCCTTGAAGGCGGCCAGCGCCTCCTCCAGCTCGGCGTGGAGCGCCATGTTGCCGCTGATCAGCCGTGAGGCGCCCGACCCGGCGCCCCAGCGCAGCGCCGCCTCGGCCGCCGCCTCGCGCACCCGCTGGTCGGCCGCCAGGCCGAGGTAGTCGTTGGAGCAGAGCAGCAGCACCTGGCGCCCGTCGAGCGTCACCCGCGGGCCCTGTGGCCCTTCGATCAGGCGCAGCCGGCGGTGCAGCCCGCGCTCGCGCAGCTCCTCGAGGGCGGCCGCGACGTCGGTCATCGGGCGGCTGCCCCCGGACGCGGAGGCGGGCGGGAGATCGGAGCAGCCGGATATGAGGGCGACCGCTCGCCCTTCTTGACCACCCGCAGTTGGGTGGACGGGTCCCACATCGGCGCCTCGTCCTGGCGGTCGATCAGCTCCTCCATCGGCGTCGCCGGCGAGTCGCCCTCGAGCCAGCCGGAGCGGTTGTCGGGGCGCGGGTTGGAGCCGTTGTCGGGCTGGCGCGCGACGTTCAGGCCGAGCTCCTCGAACATCGCCCGGTCCTCCGCCGGTTCGGCCCCCAGCGTGGTCAGGAAGTTGCCCATCATCACCCCGTTGAGGCCCGCCTTGACGGCGAGGCCGTGCAGCTCGCCGAGGTTCTCCACGCGGCCGCCGCAGAGGCGGAAGAGCGCCCCCGGGATGATCAGCCGGAAGATCGCGATCCACTTCACGACCTCCATCGGCTCCATCACCTCGCGGTCGCCGAATTTGGTCCCGGCCTTCGGGATCAGCAGGTTGATCGGCACCGAGGTCGGGTTGATCTCCGACAGCTCGAAGGCCATCTCGACCCGCTGCTCCTCGGTCTCGCCGAGGTTGAGGATGCCGCCGACGCAGGTCTCGAGCCCCGCCTCCTTGACCGCCTGGATCGTCCGCAGCCGGCCCTCGTAGCGGACCGTCGTGGAGACCTCCGGGTAGTAGGACCTGGCCGACTCGACGTTGTGGTGGACGCGCTGGATGCCCGCCTCCTTGAGCGCCTTGGCGCGCTCCGCCGACATGTGGCCGATCGAGGCGCAGCGCTTCAGGTTCGTCTTCTCGGCGACCAGTTCGGCGCCTTCGAGGATCTTCTGGAAGTCCCGTTTGGAGAGGCCCTGGCCCTGGGTGACCATGCAGAAGCGGTGCGCGCCCGCCGCCTCGGCGGCCTTCGCGTGTTCGAGGATCTGCTCCGGCTCCATCATCGCGTGCATCACCGTGTCGGCGTCGGCGTAGCGCGACTGGGCGCAGAAGCCGCAGTCCTCGGCGCAGCCGCCGGACTTGGCGTTGACCAGCGAGCACATGTCGGTCGAGTCGCCGAAGTTCTCCCGCCGCACCTCCCAGGCGCGTTCGACCAGCGCTTCGATCTCGGCGGGCTCGGTGAGGCGGCCGAGCTCGAGGGCTTCTTCGGTGGTGATCAGCGAGGGCATGGCGTTCCTTTCCCGGTGTCCGACCGAGGAAAGGCTATGACGCGGGGCGGATCCATGCTGCCCGCCCAAGGCGTTCGCAGAAATGCCCGGATAGCGAGCGAAAGTGCGAACGCGCTCGGGTGGGCGGCTAGCATCGGCGCCATGGAGAGGGCGAGGGCGCGGCGCAGGCGGCTTGCCCTGGCGACGTTGGCCCTGCTCGCGGCGGGCGGATTCGCGGTCGGGGCGATCGTCGGCGGCGGCTCCGGAACCGGCGGTTCGGGGGGCGGTCGTTCGGGGGGATCGGGCGGCGGCTCGTCCTCTGGGACCTCGTCGAGCGCCGAAGAAGAAGCGCGGCCGTCCCTCGCCGAACGGCTCTCGCCGGGCGAGCTGGCCGGGGAGCGGATCGTGGCCGGCGTCGACGGCACCGGCCTGACGCCGGAACTGCGCAAGGCGATCCACAAGGGGGAGGTCGCGGGCGTCCTCCTCTTCGAAGCCGACTTCCCGACCCGCGCCGCCGGCCGCGAGCTGATCGCGGCGATCCAGGCGGTGCCGCGGCCGAGGCGCCTGCGCCGGCTGCCGCTGCTGGTGATGACCGACCAGGAGGGCGGTGAAGTGAAGCGTCTCGACGGGGCGCCGGAAGCATCGGCGGCGCAGATGGGCGCCGAAGGCCCGGCCTACGCGCGTCGCCAGGGCCGCGCCACCGCCGCCAACCTGGCGAGCCTCGGGGTCAACGTCGACCTCGCCCCGGTGCTGGACGTCGGCCGCCCCGGCGGGGTGATCGCGGAAACGGGACGGGCCTTCGGCGAAACCGCGGCGGCGGTGGCGCGGACGGCGGTGCCCTTCGCCCAGGGCCTCCAGGCCGGCGGTGTCGCGGCGACCGCGAAGCACTTCCCCGGCCTCGGGACGGCGAGCGAAAACACCGACTTCGAAGCGCAGCACCTGTCCCTGACCCGGGACGAACTGCGCGCCGTCGACGAGGCGCCCTACCGCCCCTACATCGCCGCCGGGGGCAAGCTGGTGATGCTCTCGACCGCGATCTACCGGGCCTTCTCCCCGCGGCCCGCCGCCTTCACCCGCCGCATCGTCACCGGCGAGCTGCGCGGCCGGCTCGGCTTCCGCGGGGTGACGATCACCGACAGCCTCGGCAGCGCCGCCGTCGCCGAATTCGGCGGGCAACGCGAAGCCGCGGTGGACGGCGCCTCCGCCGGCGACGACCTGCTCCTCTTCGACGACCTGCCGAGCGCCCTCGCCGGCCACGAGGCCCTGGTCAAGCAGCTCCACCGCGGCGGCCTGAAGCGCGCTCCGTTCGAGGCGGCCGCAAGCCGGGTCCTCAGCCTCCGCCGCTCCCTCGCGGGCTAGCCCTTGCCGGGCGCCGTCACCCGCAGCTCGGCCGGGTGGAAGACGCGGAAGCCGTCACCGCCGGCGTCCTTGGCCGCGTACATCGCCGTGTCGGCCTCCGACACCAGCGTCGCGTAGCTCATCAGCGGATCGACGCCGAAGACCGCGACGCCGACGCTGGCGGTGACCGGATCGATCTCCGGGTCGTCCGGTTGGTGCTCGCGGATCGCGCTGACGATCGCCTTGGCGACCACGTTGGCCTCGTCCGGTCGGCAGGTCGGCAGCGCCACCGCGAACTCGTCGCCGCCCAGCCGGCCGAGGACGTCGCCGGCGCGGGTACGGCGGCGCAAGACCTGGGCGACCTCCTCGATCAGCCGGTCGCCCGCGGGGTGGCCGTAGGAGTCGTTGACGTTCTTGAAGCGGTCGAGGTCGAGCATCAGCAGCGCCCCGGTCGAGCCGTCGCGCCGCGAGCGCGCCATCGCCGCGCGCACCTCCTCCTCGAAGCGGCGCCGCGTGCGCAGTCCGCTGAGCGAGTCTTCGTCGGCCTCGCGCTGCAGCTTGCGCATCCGCTCCTCGCGGCTCCAGACCCAGATCAGCGAGCCGAGCACGGCCGCCATCGCCAGCCCGGCGGCGCCGAAGAGGATCGGCAGGCTGCCGTCCGGACGGTTCGGGTCGCGGACGACCAGCAGCCAGGTGTGGTCGGCGATCCGGAACCGCGCCGAGGCGGAGTCTTCGAGCTCGCCTTGCGGCCCGATCACGGTCTGGTGGGCGACGTCGAACTGGGTGGTGACGTCACGCGGCAGCGAGGTGACCGCCGCCTTCGCCAGGTCCTTGAGCAGGAAGCTGCCGGCGGCGAAGCCGATCAGGGCGCGGCGACGCTCGGCCGGGGTCGCGACGGGGGCGCCGTCGCGGTAGATCGCGCGGAAGACGTTGATCCCTTCGCCGCCGACCAGCAGCCTGACCACCGGCGTCGCGGTCGCCTTGCCGTCGCCGGCGGCGCGGCGCAGGTAGGGGGCGCGGGCGGGGTCGGAGCCGAGGTCGTAGCCCATCGCCTGGGCGGCGAATCGTTCGCGCCTGGAGGCGCGGTAGGTGATCGGGTAGTAGACGGGCCGCTCCTTCGCCCTGACCAGGTTTCCTTCGGCGTCTTTTTCGGTGATCTGGAAGCCGTGTTCGCGTTCGTACCTCGCCCGTTCGTCGGCGCGGACGACGTCGATGAAGGCGGCCGCGTGGAGCACTTCTGCTTTGACCAGGGACTGGCCGACGATCGCGAACTCACGTTTGGAGATGTTGTGGTCGGCCTTGATGAAGGAGGCCACGGCGGCGAGCTCGCCGACCGACAGCGCGCCCATCGACTGCGCCTGCTTCGCCGCCCGCGCCGCCTCTTCCCGCTGGCGGGTGTGAAATTCGCTCTCGTCATGGTTGTAGACCAGGACCGAGCCGACCACGGCGCCGACCCCGACCACGATTGCAGCAATAAGCCCTATCCAAAAACGGAGACGCATGGACCTATCTTCGGCGAAGCGGCCGGGAGCATTGACCCTGGGTGCGGTCTTGCCGGGATCGCGCTCAGTCCGGCACCGCGTGGAGGGACTCCCAGAGGTAAAGCGAGGCGAGGCTGCGGTTGGGATGCCAGCGAGCGGCGCGCTGCTCGACCTCCTTCGGGGTCGGCATCTCGGCCAGGCCGTACTCGACCATGATCGCTTTGCGGATCCCGAGGTCGCCGCCGGAGATCACGTCGGGCCGGCCGAGGTGGAAGAGCAGGAGCATCTCGGCGGTCCAGCGGCCGAGGCCGCGCACGGCCGAGATCTCCGCGATCGCCTCCTCGTCGTCGAGGGCGGTGAGGCGGTCCAGCTCCAGCTCGCCGGAGAGGACGTGGCGGGCGAGGTCGTGGACGTACTCGACCTTGCGCCGGGAGAAGCCGATGCCGCGCAGATCTTCTTCGCCGAGGTCGAGGACGGCCTCCGGGGTGGGCGGGCCGTCGAAGAGGCCGAGCATGCGCAGGTAGATCGCCCGCGCCGCTTTGGTCGAGAGCTGCTGGCCGACGATCGAGCGCAGCAGGGCGCCGAAGGCGTCGGCGGGGCGCTCCTCCTGGCGCCGGCGCAGGCGGGTGGCGAAGTCGAGCGGGCCGAGCCGCTCGATCAGCCCGGCCATCACCGGGTCGGAGGCGGCGAGCTCCTCGCGCCGCGCCTTGGCGCTCTTGCGCGGCACGGCTGAGGCGCTCCGCGGCGGGCGCGTCATCTCCCCCTCCAGACCGGCCGGCGCTTCTCGCCGAAGGCGCGGATGCCCTCGCGGAAGTCGGCCGAGCCGAAGCAGGCGCGCCGCAGCTCGACCAGCTCCTCCTCCTGCGCGTCGCTCAGCACCGGGTTGGCGGCGAGGACGTCGATCACCCGCTTGTTGCCGCGCACCGAGAGCGGCGCGGCGGCGGCGATCTCGGCGGCCAGGGCGATCGCCTCCTCCTCGATCCGCTCGTCCGCGACCACCTCGTTGACGAGGCCGATCCGCTCCGCCCGCGCGGCGTCGAGGTTGCGCCCGGTGAAGAACATCTCGCGGGTGCGGGGGAGGCCGATCGTCTCGAGGAAGCGGCGTAGGCCGGTGTGGCCGTAGACGAGGCCCAGCTTGGCGGGCGGCATGCCGAGCTTGGCGCCGGCGGCGGCGATCCGCAGGTCGCAGCTGACCGCCAGCTCGAGGCCGCCGCCGAGGCAGAGCCCGTTGATCGCGGCGACGGTCGGCCAGGGATGGGCGACGATCGCCTCCATCGCCGCCTGGAAGGGGTGGGCGACCAGCGCCTCGGTCTCGTCCTCGAAGGACTCCTCGTCGAAGCCGGCGATGTCGTAGCCGGCGGAGAAGAGCGGCGGTGTGCCGGTGATCAGCACGCAGCGGGTGGCGATCCCGTCGTCGAGCCGCGGCAGCGCCGCGGCGATCGCGCCGAGGATCTCGTGGTCGAGCGCGTTGCGGCGCTCGGGATTGGCGATCCGCAGCCGCGCGACGGCGTCGGCCGGCCGGTCGAGCAGCAGCTTGCCGCCCGCCAGGCGCTCGGTTCCCGCGCCGCTCTCGGTCCCCCCGGCCGAGCGCTCGGGCATCGCGACCTACTCGAGGACGACGAGGATGTCGCCTTCGCTCACGGCTTGGCCCTCCTCGCAGCGGATCTCGCTCACCGTGCCGTCGTCCTCGGCCTCGACCGGGATCTCCATCTTCATCGACTCGAGGATGACGACGGTGTCGCCCTCGCTGATCGAGTCGCCGACCGCGACCTCGATTTTCCAGACGTTGCCGGTGATGTGTGCCTCGATGTTCGGCATCGGCGGGGACAATAACCGCCCGTGAGGCGAAAATGGGGGTGGATGGGAACGGACCCGGAAAGCAGCCCGCCACCGCGGCCGACCGGCGCCGCCGAGCTGGCGGTCGTCGTCGCCGCGCACGAAGAGGCGGAGCGGATCGGCGCGACGGTGCGGGCCTTGCGGGAAGCTTTCCCCGAAGCGGCGATCTGGGTCGGCGACGACGCCTCGCGCGACGGGACGAGCGAGCGGGCGCTGGCGGCGGGCGCGCAGGTGGTGAGGCGGGGACGGTCCCACGGCAAGGGCGGCAACGTGACCGCGGCCTGCGAGGCGGCGCTGAGCGCCGCGCCCGCGCCGACGCTGGTGCTGCTCTGCGACGGCGACCTGGGGGAGAGCGCGGCACGGCTCGGGCCGCTGGTCGCGGCGGTCGGGGTGGGGGAGTGCGACCTCGCGGTGGCGGAGTTCTCGCGTCGGGTCGGCGGCGGCTTCGGCGTCGCGCTCGGCTTCGCCCGCTGGGCGGAGCGACGGCTCTGCGGCTTCGAGGCGCGCGCCCCGATCTCCGGCCAGCGCGCCCTCAGCGCGGCGGCGCTGCGCGCGGTCCTCCCCTTCGCCCGCGGCTTCGGCATGGAGATCGGGATGACGGTCGACGCGGTCCGCGCCGGCTACCGGGTGGGGGAGTACGAGATCGACCTCTCCCATCGCGCCACCGGCCGCGACGCGCGCGGCTTCCTCCACCGCGCCGTCCAGCTCCGCGACTTCGCCCTCGCCTTCGCCTCCCGCCTCCGGCGCCCCCGCTGAGCGCCCGCGTCGCGCCGGGTGTGGAGCGAAACTCGGTCTATGGCCGACCAAGTCTCCACGGTGCGCCCCCTCGTTCGTCGGGTCCGGCGGCCCGCCCGTAACCCCGCTCCGCCGGCCGAGTAGAAACGGTGACGGAGCCGCGGCGCCCCGACCTTGCCCATGCCCGACATCAAGCCCCAGGTTTACCTCGACGACCGCCCGGCGGAGTACTTCGACCAGTTCCACGAGTCGGCGCGCAAGGGGGCGGGGTGGACGTACACCCTGGCCCGCTTCGTCGTCACGATCCCGACGATCCTGCTCTACCGGGTCACCGCCCGCGGTCGCGAGAACGTGCCGAGGCGCGGCGCCGCCGTCCTCGCGCCCAACCACTTCAGCCAGGCCGATCACTTCTTCGTCGGCGTCTACCTCCGGCGCAAGGTGCGCTTCATGGCCAAGTCCCAGCTCTTCGGCCCGCCCGTCCTCACCTACATCCTCAAGGTCGGCGGCGTCTTCCCGGTCCGTCGCGGCCATCGCGACGAGAAGGCCTTCGAGACCGCCTACGAGCTGATCGACCAGGGCGAGCTGCTGCTGATCTACGCCGAGGGCGGCCGCTCGCGCTCGCGCGAGCTGGGGACCGCCAAACCAGGGGTCGGCCGGATCGCGCTGGAGAGCGGCGCGCCGATCATCCCGACCGCGATCCACGGCTCCGCCGGGGTGCGCGGCTGGAAGCGCCTGCGGTTCCCCAAGGTCACGGTCGAGTACGGCGAGCCGATGACCTTCCCGGTGGAGACGGAACCGAGCCGCGAGCGCCAGCAGGAGGTCGCCGACCAGGTCTTCGCCTGCGTCCGCGAGCTCTACGAGGGGCTCGCTACTCGTAGCGGGGAGCGATCCGGGAGTAGAACTCCGGATCGTGCCCGGGCGTGATCACGGCCGCCGGGAACTGGGCGTGAAAGAGCCGCAGCTCCTGCAGTGAGCGGCGCAGCATGTGGGCGTCGAAGGGGCGCGGTGCCGGCGCTTCGGTGCCCTCCAGCTGTCCGGCGAAGTAGAAGGCGTCGCCGCCGATGACGAAGTCGGCGTCGCCCAGACGGCAGATCACCGAGCAGTGGCCGGCCGAGTGGCCGGGGGTGAACGCGAGGCGCAGGGAACCGTCGCCAAAGAGGTCGAAGGTGCGCCCGAAGGTCGCGTAGGAGCCGACCGCATCGCCGTCGAAATCGACCGAGCGGTAATCGAAGGCGAGGTCGAATTGGGCTCGGCGGTAGCCGTTCAGGGACGGTTTCGAGCCGTGCGCGGCGTCCTGCCACTCGGCGGCGCTGACGACGAAGGTCGAGTCGGGGAAGGCGGCGATCGCCGAGGCGTGGTCGAGGTGGAGGTGGGTCATCACCACGATCGGCACCTGTTTCGGCTCGATCCCCTTGGCGCGGAGCTGCGAGGGGACATCTTCGCCGGGCTTCAGGGACGGCCGGCCGAAGCGGTTGGCGAGGCCGCCGAAGTTCTCGCCGCCGCCGCTGGCGATCGAGGGGTGGAGGCCGGTGTCGACGAGGATCGGCCCGGCGCTCGGGTGGTGGATCAGGAAGGCGGGGACGGGCACCGTCTGGGCCTGCTTGGAGCTGGAGATCGCGCGGGCGAGGCGCAGCGTCTTGAAGCTGCCGCCCTGGTCGACCATCGCCGCCCGGGGGAAGTCGACGTGGCCCGCGATCAGCGGTTCGACCGCGACGCGGGCGCCCGCGCTGCCGCCGGGGAGCGGTTTGCGCAGTGGCTGCGGTTCGACGTGGACTGCCATGTCGATCCCAAAATACGCCCGCGGATCGCGACTGTAGGCTGGCGCGGGATGGCTGAAAGCTCGCGTTCGCAGGGATCGCAGGTGTTCCGGGACGGCCTCCTGGAGGGGACGGTGTGCGTCGTCTCCGGGGCGGGGACGGGGCTCGGGCGCGAGGCGGCGCTGGAGATGCTGCGCCTGGGCGCGACCGTGGTCGGCTGCGGGCGGCGGGCCGAGCCGCTGGCCGAGACGGCGGCGCTCGCCGAGGGGCTGCCCGGCGCCTTCGACCACGAGGCCCTCGACATCCGCGAGGAGGAGTCGGTCGACGCCTTCTTCGACCGCCTGCTGGGCCGCCACGGACGGCTCGACGTGCTGGTCAACAACGCCGGCGGCCAGTTCCTCTCGCCCGCCGAGGTGATCACGCCGAAAGGCTTCCGCACGGTGGTCGAGCTGAACGTGACCGGGACCTGGCTGATGTCCCACGCGGCGGCGACCAAGGCCTTCATCCCGGCGGGCGGCGGCAAGATCCTCAGCGTCACCCTCTCGCCCCACAACGGGATGCCGGGGATGGTCCACTCCGGTGCCGCGCGGGCGGCGGTGGAGAACATGATGCGGACGCTGGCGGTCGAGTGGGCCCGCTTCGGCATCACCACCTGCGCGATCGCCGCCGGCCAGTTCGCGACCGAGACGATGCTGACCAAGTACCCGCCGGAGATCGTCGAGCGGGTCGCCGAGTCGATCCCCCTGGGACGGACCGGGCGGCCGGAGGAGATCGCCTGGCTCCTCGCCTACCTCGCCTCGCCCGCCGGCGACTTCTACTCGGGGACGACGATCACGATCGACGGCGCCCGCGACAACTGGGTCGGCCCCTGGCCGCCGCGAGACGTCGCGACCGAGAGCGGCAGCCTCCCCGCCGAGCAGCGGCGCAAGCGCGACGCGGGGTAGGCGGTCGATTGGGGGGTGCGGGACGGCGGGTCCCGCAGGGAAGTCCACACGGACGTGGGAGAGATGTCGGGGACGTGACCCTTCCCCATGCGTCCCGTCACAGGATCGGAGGCCGGCCGCAGGTGAGTTCGCACTTAACCGCGCATAGCGCGGGTTTCTGCGAACTCATCCGGGGAGGGCATGAGGAAGACGGGAGGAAGCGTGGACTTCCCCTGCTCTTTGTCACCGATCCCCGGAGTTCGTCACGGATCACGCACCTCTCCCCGACACCCGGCCTTCTCGGTGGCGGCCACAGCCTGCCCGGGCCGCCACCGAGAAGGCCGGGTCCCTTACCCCTCAGACCGGCGCCGGCTCGAGCACGACGATCGGGAGCTCGCGGTCGGTCCGTGCCCGGTAGTCCTCGAAGCCCGGCCAGCAGGCGACGGCGAGGTCCCAGAGGCGGGGGCGCTCCTCGGCGGTCGCCAGGCGTGCTCGCACCCGGCGCCGCTCGGGGCCGACCTGGACGTAGGTGAGCGGGTTCGCCCGCAGGTTGTAGAACCAGGCGGGGTTCTTCGGGTAGCCGCCCTTGGAGGCGATCAGCGCCAGGTTCTCGCCGTCACGGACGTAGAGGAGCGGCGTCGTCCGCAGCTCGCCGCTCTTGGCGCCGACGTGGTCGAGCAGCAGGGTGCGGGCTCCTCCCATGCCGCCGCCGACGCGCCCACCGGTCCTGCGATACAGGAAGGCGTGGGCGCGGCCGAGCCGGTTGGTGATCGGCCAGAGCTGGTCGGCGTAGCGGAGGTAGAGCGGCTCGCGCCGCCCCGTCGTCGAATCGCCCTCCGCGGCGGTCATCGTCGGCTCAGGTGTACATCCCGCCGAACATGCCGCCGGTGACGTTCAGCACCTGGCCGTGCACGTAGTTGGCGAGCGGCGAGGCGAGGAAGACGATCGGGCCGGAGGCCTCGGTCGGGGTCGCCGGGCGGCCGAGCGGGATGATCGCCGAGGCCATCGCCCGCATCTGCTCGGGGATGCCGAGCTCGATCTTCTCGCCGCTCGGCGAGGTGATCTCTTCGCCCGCCTCTTTGGCGGCGGTGAGGCGGGTTTCGACGAAGCCGAAGGCGACCGCGTTGACGTTGATCTTGAACTGGCCCCACTCCTTGGCCAGCGTCTTGGTGACGCCGACGACGCCCATCTTGGCGGCCGAGTAGTTGACCTGGCCCGCGTTGCCCATCATCCCCGAGGTCGAGGAGACGTTGATCAGCTTGCGGAAGACCTCGGTGCCCTCCTCGCGCTCCTTCTTGGCGGCCTCGCGCCAGAACGGGGCGAGCGCCCGGGCAACCCGGAAGGGCACGATCGTGTGGATGTCCAGCATCGCCTGGAACTGCTCGTCGGTCATCCGGTGGGCGACGCCGTCCCAGGTGTAGCCCGCGTTGTTGACGACGATGTCTACCGCGCCGAAGGCGTCGACCGCGGCGGCGACCAGCTCGTCGGCGGCGCCGGTCTTGGTCAGGTCGCCGGCGTGGACCGCCGTCTCCCCGCCGATCTCCGATGCGGCCTGCTGCGCGACGTCGGCGTCGAGGTCGTTGATCAGCACCTTCGCGCCCTCGGCGACGAAGAGCTCCGCGGTCGCCCGCCCGATGCCCCGCGCCGAGCCGGTGACGATCGCGGCCTTGCCGTCCAGAAGTCCCATGGTTCCCCTCTCCTTGCTGGTGAAGTCGGGCGGGGAGGCTACACCGATCGGGGGAATCCTGGCCCGCCGGCCAGTTTCTCCGCGGCGCCCACCGGAAAGGTTTGCTTGCCCGGAGGCGGGCCGCGTGAGACTAATGGCCGCCGTGGGCGACGTCTTCAGCATCTTCCTGCTCTCGCTGCTGGCGATGTTCAACCCGACCCTGCTGGCGGCGGTGACGGTGATGATGCTGCTGCCGGACCCCAAGAAGCTGATCACCGGGTTCCTCCTCGGCGCCTACCTCTCGGCGATGGGGGTCGGCCTGGCGATCGTCTTCTCCCTCGATGGGAGCAGTTCGGGCACGGAATCCGGCAAGACGACCCTGAGCCCGGCGGAGGATCTGGTCTTCGGCGTGATCCTCCTGATCGTCGGGTGGGTGCTGCTGTCAGGCCGGGCGGCGGCGGCGAAAGAGCGGCGCAAAGAGCACCGAGAAGCCAGGCACCCGGGCGCCGAGAAGAAGCAGTCGTTCCCCGAACGCCTCCTGGGCCGCGGATCCGCTCGCCTCTCCTTCGTCGCCGGAGCCCTCCTCTCCCTGCCCGGCGCCTCCTACTTCGTCGCCCTCGACAAGATCGCGAAGCTCGATTGGCCCGCCTTCACCACCGCCCTGGCGGTGATCGTCTTCGTCATCGTCGAGATGCTCCTCCTCGAGGTCCCCTTGGCCGGCTTCTTCATCGCTCCGCGGCGGACCGAAGACGCCGTGGTCCGCTTCCGTGCCTGGATCTCCAAGAACGCCGTCCGCGCCGGTGGCCGCGTCGCCTTGGTCCTCGGTGTCCTCCTGCTGATCAGGGGAGCGGCCTTCTTGATCTTCTCCTGACCTCGGGGCCTCAGCCGGCGATCCGCTTCAGCTCCTTCGGCCGCCAGAGCGCGACCAGGATGGGGCCCTCGACCACCGCGATCCCACCCTTCTTCATCGCCACGTTGGCGCCGGTCAGCCGTCCGACCTCGCCCGAGAAGTCCGGCTCGTGCCCGACCAACAGGACGTCGCCGCGCCCCGCCGCCAGGTCGAGCGCGTCGAACGGCCCGCCCCGCAGCGCCTCCGTCACCTCCACCTCGATCCCCAGCGCCTCGCAGGCCAGTCGCGCCGTGTCGAGCGCCCGCACCTTCGGCGAGGCGAGGCAGGCCTCGATCCCGGCGTCGAGCGCGGCGAGCGCCCGCCCCGCGTCCCGCGCCTGCCGCTCCCCCTTCTCGGTCAGCCGGCGCGCCGCGTCGTCCCCGCTCCCGTCCTCCGCCTCACCGTGTCGCAGCAGGTAGATCACGTTCGTCATCTTCCTCACCCGGATCCCGTCGGTTCAAGCGGCGACCGCAACGTCTATCTCGTCGACGCAGGTCTGTCGCGATCGGCCGTATCGGTCGTCGGTATGCCAGTCGCCATCGCGCAGCGAGACTTCGGTCAGCTCGTCGACCGGGAGGCACCGCCAGTCGCCATCTGGCGGCAGCCCGCGGGCGCTTTCACCCGCGAACTGGAAGAAGAGCGCCTGTCGGCGTCCGTTCTTCGTCCCGAGCGCGTGCGGGCACATCTCCCGGAGCCTGCCTTGGTATGTGGCTCGGACCTGCCGCTTATCGATGATCGCGCGCCGGATCAGGCGGTAGTTGTCCGCACTCACAATCCCATCGTTTTACCGATGATCTCCTTCATCACCTCGTCGGTGCCGCCGCCGATCGGGCCGAGGCGGGCGTCGCGGACGGCGCGCTCGATGCCGTACTCGCGGGTGTAGCCGTAGCCGCCGTGGATCTGGAGGGTCTGGTCGGCGATCTCGAGGGCGGTGCGCTGGGAGAGGAGCTTGGCCATCGAGACCTCGCGGATGCAGGGCTGGCCGGTGTGGAAGAGGCGGAGGGCGTCGTAGGTGAGGGCGCGGGCGACCTCGGCCTTGGTCGCCATCTCGGCGACCTGGTGGCGGATCGCCTGGAACTTGCCGATCGGCCGGCCGAAGGCTTCGCGGTCCCCCGCGTAGGCGACGGCCAGGTCGAGGAGGCGCTGCGAGGCGCCGACGGCGCCGATCGCCATCAGCAGCCGCTCCCAGGCGAAGTTGGCCATGATCAGGCGGAAGCCGCCGTTCTCCTCGCCGAGCAGGTTCGCGGCTGGCACCTCGACGTCGGTGAAGGACAGCTCGCCGGTGTCGGAGGAGCGCCAGCCGAGCTTCTCCAGCTTCCGCGAGACCTCGTAGCCGGGCATCTCGCGCTCCAGCACGAGGAAGGAGATGCCGTCGTGGCCGCCCGCCTCGGTCGTCTTGCAGGCGCAGACGAGGAAGTCGGCGCGGACGCCGTTGGTGATGAACGTCTTTGAGCCGTTGACGACGTAGGTGTCGCCGACGCGCCGCGCCGTGGTGGCGATCCCGGCCACGTCGGAGCCCGCGCCGGGCTCGGTGATCCCCAGCGCGCCGACCTTCTCGCCCGCGATCCCCGGCACCAGCCAGCGCCGGCGCTGCTCCTCGGTGCCGAAGTTGAAGATCGGTGGCAGGGCGATCGAGGCGTGGGCGTTGAGGCCCGCGGCGACGCCGCCCGAGCCGCCCGAGCGCGCCAACTCCTCCACCCAGACCGCGTCATGTAGGTGGTCGCCGCCCTGGCCGCCGTAGCGCTCCGGGAACTTCAGCCCGAGGAAGCCGAGCTCGGCGCAGCGCCGGTAGAGGTCGCGGGGGAATTCTTCGGCGCGCTCCCACTCCTCGACGTGCGGCGCCACCTCGGCGGCGACGAACCGCGCCACCGTCTGGCGCAGCTCCTCGTGCTCGGCGCCGAACGGCGGCAGCACCGCCCGCGCGCCTGTGTCCTTTACCACCCGATTTGTGTCAGTCATCTGCCCAAGTGCAAATTTTGTGTGACGAACCGAGAAATCTGGGTGGGACAGGAGTACGTTCGAGGTATGGCGGAGCGGACGAAGTGGAGCGACGAGCGACTCGACGACCTGGTGAAGGGCGTGGACCGACGGTTCGACGAGGTTGGCCGCCGCTTCGACCGCGTCGAAGGAGACATCAAGGATCTGCGGTCGCTCAACTGGTGGCTGTGGGCGACCACGATCCTCGCCATCCTCGGGTTGTTCGTGACGGTCCTGCTGCGGACCTGACGGAGTCGCGCTCTACAGCCCGTAGCTCCGCCCGATCACGTCGAGCATCACCTCGTCGGTGCCGGCGCCGATGCGGTTGAGGCGGACGTCGCGGTAGGCGCGCTCGATCTCGTACTCCTTCATATAGCCGTAGCCGCCGAAGATCTGCAGGGCGTCGTCGGCGACCTCGCAGGCGATCCGCGAGGCGTTGAGCTTCGCCATCGTGATCTCGCGCACCGGGTACTCACCGTTGGCGAAGCGCCAGGCGGTCGCGTAGGTGAGCGCCTTGGCGGCCTCGGTCTTCGTCGCCATCTCCGCGATCTTGTGACGGAGGGCCTGGAACTTGCCGATCGGACGGCCGAAGGCTTCACGCTCCTGCGCGTACTCGATCGCCTTCTCGATCATCCGTTCCGCCCCCGCGTGGCAGCCCGCGGCGGCGACCAGGCGCTCGCCCTGGAGCTCCCAGGCGATGTGGTAGAAGCCCTTGCCCTCTTCGCCGAGGATCGAATCGGCCGGGACGCGGACGTCTTCGAAGGCCAGTTCGCCGGTGTCGGAGGCGTGCATCCCCATCTTCTCCAGCTCGGCCGAGACGCTGAAACCGGGCACCAGGTCGCCGTTCTCGTCCTTGAGGTCGAGCACGAACAGGGTGATCCCGGCGTGGCGCTCCTCCGGGTTGGTCTTGCAGACGAGGACGATGAAGTCCGCCCGCGGTCCGTTGGTGATGAACGTCTTCGAGCCGTTGATGACGAATTCGTCACCGTCGCGTATCGCGGTCGTGCGGATCCCGGCGACGTCGGACCCGGCGCCCGGCTCGGTGATCCCCAGCGCGCCGACCTTCTCGCCCTTCAGCCCCGGTTCCAGGTAACGCTTCTTCTGCTCCTCGGTGCCGAGCAGGTGGATCGGCGGCAGCACCATGTCGGACTGCACCGCGAAGGCCATGTTGGTCCCGCCCGAGCCGGAGTAGCTCATGCACTCGGCCCGCACCAGCGAGTAGTAGTAGTCGCCGCCCTGGCCGCCGTACTCCTCCGGGAAGCAGAGCCCGAGGAAGCCGAGCTCCCCCGCCCGTTCCATCGCCGAGGTCGGCCAGTAGGTCTCCTCCCACTCGTTGCGGTGGGGGTAGAGCTCGTTCTTCACCCAGGCCTGCATCGACTCCCGCAGGTCTTCGTGCTCCTGGCTGAAGATGAAGTGCTTGCGCCCGGCTTCGTGGTCGGGCTTGATGACGCTGGAGCCGTCAGTCGCGGTGGCCACGGTTCTCTCCTCCGTTTGGTTGAACCGGGGCGCTCCCGTTGCCCGCCCCGAAGGCGAGTGGACAGTAGCACTTCCTACTTTCGATGAAGCCAGGTGGTTAGGCGGGTCGACGGTCGGGCAGATGGGAGCCATGCCTACCGCCCGCTCGTTCCTCCTGCCTGCGTTCCTCCTCGCGCTTCTGGTGCTCGCCCTGCCCGCCGTCTCCGGCGCCCGGAAGGCGCGGCCGACCTGCGACGGCAAGCGCGCGACGATCGTCGGCACCGAAGGTCACGACGACATCACCGGCACCAAGGCGGGCGACGTGATCGTCGCCGAGGGCGGCAACGACGTCATCCACGGCCTCGGGGGCAACGACACGATCTGCGCCGGGGGTGGGGCCGATCGGATCTTCGGCGGCAAGGGCAGCGACGTCATCTTCGGCGAAGGCGGCAACGACCAGGTCAAGGGTGAAACCGGCAACGAGACGATCGAAGGGGGAGCGGGCGACGACCACCTCGACGAGAACGCCGGCGACGGGACCACCAAGGGCGGCCCCGGCAACGATGTACTGGCCGGCGAACGCGGCATCGACACGCTCGAAGGCGGCCCCGGCGACGACCTGATCACCGCCGGGATCGGCTTCGACACGCTGCGCGGCGGCGGCGGCAACGACACGCTTCTACCGGAAAAGGGCCACGATTCCGTCGACGGCGGCCCCGGTTCCGACACCGTCGACTACTCGACCGAACCCGCGGGAGTGGTGGTCGACCTGGCCAGGCACAAGAGCCTCGAGTCGGCCGGCCACGACTCGCTGCGCGCGGTCGAGAACGCCACCGGCTCCAAGTTCGACGACAAGCTGATCGGCGACTCCGGGCCCAACGTCCTGATCGGCGGCTCCGGTAGGGACAAGCTGCGCGGCGGCGGTGGGCACGACACGCTGAAGCAATGATGCGGTGCGCCCGCGGCGCCCCAAAGCAGTAAGTAGAACTTCCTACTTCCGATAAAGCGCTATCGTTCCCGTCCGCATGGGTGACGGGAGCTTCGACAAGGTCCTCTACGAGGTCTCGGACGGCGTCGCGACGGTGACGCTGAACGATCCGGACAAGCGCAACATGCTCTCCGGCGCGATGCTCTCCGAGGTCGTCGCCGCGATGGAAGGTGCGCGCGACTCCGAAGAGGTCCGCGCCGTCGTCCTCACCGGGGCGGGCGACAAGGTCTTCTGCGCCGGCGCCGATCTCGGCGGCTTCTCCGCCGATGCCTCGCTGATCCAGAAGCACTACGCCTCCGACCTCTTCCTCGAATTCTTCCGCCTGATGCCGCGCCTGGGGAAGCCCTCGCTCTGCGCCGCCAACGGCCACGTGCTCGCCGGTGGCCTCGGCCTCGCCCTCTCCTGCGACCTCGTGATCGCCAAGGAGGGCGCCACCTTCGGCACCCCCGAGATCAACGTCGGCGCCTTCCCCTACATGATCATGGCGCTCATCTACCGCAACGTTCCGCGCAAGAAGGTCAACGAGATGATGCTTCTCGGTGACCGGATGAGCGCCGAGGAGGCGGTCACCTTCGGCCTCGCCAACAAGGTCGTCGCGGCCGCGGACTTCGACGCCGCGGTCGCCGACTGGGCGGGCCGGCTCGCGTCGAAGAGCCCGCTGCTGATGCAGCTCGGCCACGACGCGATGTACCGGCAGGGCGACATGGCGGTCGACGACGCGCTCGAGTACCTGCGCTCCCAGCTCAGCCTCACCTTCACCACCGAGGACCTGCGCGAGGGCGTCGCCGCCTTCTTCGAAAAGCGCGAGCCGAAGTGGGAGGGACGCTGATGAGACCTGTGACAGACCCGCCCGCGGCGGACGCGGCAGCGAGTGAGCGAGGCTTCCGGTGGCGATGAGCGCGAACGAGCGTGAGCAGAGCACGCGGGCGGAAAATGATGCCGGGCACCTGCTGCCGGGGACGGCGCCGCTCGGCGAGCTCAACGAGCAGCTGCACGAGCGGCGCGAGGCGGCGCTCCGCGGCGGCGGCGAGGAGAAGATCGCCAAGCAGCACGAGCGCGGCAAGCTCACCGCCCGCGAGCGCATCGACCTGCTCGTCGACGCGGGCACCTTCGTCGAGCTCGGCCTCCACGGCCGGCCGCACTTCGCCCAGCGGGCGATGGACGACGTCGAGGCCCCCGCCGACGGCGTCGTCACCGGCTGGGGCGACGTCGACGGCCGCCCCTGCTGCGTCGCCGCCTACGACTTCACCGTGATGGCCGGCTCGATGGGGATGACCGGCGAGCTCAAGGTCGGCCGCCTGCGCGAGATCGCGTTGCAGAAGCGCATGCCCTTCGTCTGGCTGCTCGACTCGGCCGGCGCCCGCATCCAGGAGGCGGCGGGCTCGCTCTTCGCCGGCTCCGGCTCGCTCTTCCGCGAGGAGGTCGAAATGTCCGGGGTCGTGCCGATGGTGGCGGCGATGATGGGTCCCTGCGCGGCGGGAACCGCCTACATCCCGGCGCTCTCGGACTTCGTCCCGATGGTCGCCGGGCAGGGCGCGATGGCGCTCGCCGGCCCGCACCTGGTCAAGGCGGTGACCGGGGAGGAGATCTCGATGGAGGACCTCGGCGGCGCCAAGGTCCACACCCGCGTCAGCGGCGTCGGCGACCTCGAAGTGAAGAGCGACGAGGCATGTCTCGAGTCCATAAAGAAATACCTCTCGTTCTTCCCCTCGAACTGGGAAGAGAAGCCGCCGCTCGCGCCGAGCGCCGACCCAGCCGACCGGATGTCCGAGAAGCTGCTCGAAATCGTCCCCGACTCCTCGCGGAAGCCGTACGACATGTACGACGTGATCGCCGAGATCGTCGACGACGGCGAGTACTTCGACCTCAAGCCGAAGTTCGCCAAAAGCGTGATCACCTGCTTCGCCCGCTTCGGCGGCCGGCCGGTCGGCATCGTCGCCAACCAGCCCAAGCACCTGGCCGGGATCCTCGACAACGACTCCGCCGACAAGGCCGCCCGTTTCATCAACCTCTGCGACGCCTTCAACATCCCGCTGGTCTTCCTGCAGGACGTCCCCGGCTTCATGGTCGGCTCGAAGGTCGAGCACGCCGGGATCATCCGCCACGGCGCCAAGATGCTCTACGCGGTCAGCAGGGCGACGGTGCCGAAGGTGACGGTGATCGTCCGCAAGGCCTACGGCGCGGGCTACTACGTGATGTGCGGGAAGGCCTACGAGCCGGACCTGATCGTCGCCTGGCCCGGTGCCGAGATCTCGGTGATGGGGGCCGAGGGCGCGGTCAACATCATCGGCCGCTCGGCGATCGAGGCGAGTGACGATCCGGAGGGCACGCGCGAGGCGATGCTCGACGCCGTGCGACAGAACATCGACCCCTACATCGCGGCGGGCAACGCGATGATCGACGACGTGATCGATCCGCGTGAGACCCGTCCGACGATCGTCAACGCCCTGCGCATGGCCCGCACGAAACACGTCACGAAGCCGCAGAAACGACACGGGGTGATGCCGGTCTGACCGGCGCGCCGAGGGAGGGATGGCGATGAGCCGCTACGACGACCCGGTGATCATCAGCTGCTCGATCAGCGGCGTGATCGCCAACCGCGACCAGTGCCCGGCGATCCCCTACACGCCGGAGGAGTACGCGGCCGAGGCGCGGCGCGCGGTCGAGGAGGGCGCGGCCCAGATCCACATCCACGCCCGCAAGCCCGACGGCACGCCCTCCTACGAGGTCGAGGACTTCCGCGCGATCACCGAGGCGATCCGCGGCGCGGTCGACGACGTGATCATCAACTACTCGACCGGGGCGATCGGGATCTCGATCGAGAAGCGGCTCGAGTACCTGCGCGAGTGCCGCCCCGAAGTCGCGGCGCTCAACATGAGCTCGATGAACTACGCGAAGTACTCGCGGCGACGCAAAGACTTCGTCTTCAAGACCGTCTTCGAGAACAGCTTCGACACGATCACCGAGTTCCTCACCGCGATGCGGGAGCTCGGCATCAAGCCCGAGCACGAGTGCTTCGACGCCGGCCACGTCGCCAATCTCGACCCGCTGCTGGACATGGAGCTGCTCCAGCCGCCCCTGCAGATCTCCCTGGTGATGGGCGTCACCGGCGGCATCCGCCCGACCCCGCGCAACGTCACCGCGATGTCGGACCAGATCCCGGGCGGCCCGGAAGGGCCTAACCAGTGGCAGGTGATCGGCATCTCCCGTGACCAGTGGAAGCTGCTCGGCGCGGCGCTGGTGCTCGGCGGCAGCGTGCGCTCCGGGGTCGAGGACAACCTCTACCTGCCGGACGGGTCGATGGCCCGCTCCAACGGCGACCTGATCGGCAAGGCGCGCCAGATGGCCGAAGACGTCGGCCGCCGCCCGGCCACCGTCGCCGAGGCCCGCGAGCTGCTCGGCATCACCGCGCGCTCCGCCGCGGCCGCCTAGGGTCGCCCGCGATGGTGACCGACACCACGCAGCTGCTGAAGATGAGCGAGCTGGCCGAGGCCAGCGGCGTCCCGGCGCCGACGATCAAGCACTACCTGCGCGAGGGCCTGCTGCCGGAAGGGGTGAAGACGAGCCGCAACATGGCCTACTACCCGCCCGAGTTCGTCGACCGGATCCGCCTGATCAAGCGCCTGCAGGAGGAGCGCTTCATGCCGCTGAAGGCGATCAAGGGAGTGCTCGACGACGGCGCCGACCGGGCCGCGGCGCTGCTCGAGCTGGAGGACCGGATCCTCGACCGGGCCCTGGCCGGGGAGAAGACCCGCGTCAGCGCCGGCGACGTGCGCAAGCGCTACGGCGTCCCCAGGGAGGTGCTCGACCGGCTTGCCGAGATCGGCGTCCTCACCCCCACGAGGCGCGGCTACTCGCCCTCCGACGTGACGATCATCGAGGCGATCAGCCGCTTCCGCGCGGGCGGCTACGACGAGCAGATCGGCTTCACCGTCTACGACACCCTGCGCTACAAGACCGCCCTGGAAACCCTCGTCCGCGAGGAGGTCGACATGGTGATGAACCGCCTCGCCGGCGAGGTGCCGCCGGAGCGCGTGGTGGAGATGCTCGAATCCGGCGCCCAGCCGCTGAAGGACCTGATCGCCTCGCTGCACACCAAGCTCCTGGTCGCCGAGCTGGAAAAGCGCCGGGGATGAGGCGCCGGCCCCTTATGGTGGGGCGATGAAGACGGCTCTCGTCACCGGCGCCTCCTCCGGGATCGGGCGCGCGACGGTGGGGCGGCTCGACGCGGCGGGGTGGAAGGTCTTCGCCGGGGTGCGCAAGGAGGAGGACGCGGCGGCGCTGCGGGCGGAGGGCTCGGAGCGGCTCGAGCCGCTGTTGCTGGACGTCCTCGACCCCGACGCGATCGCCGCTGCGGCGGAGCGGGTCGCCGCCGAACAGGGTGGGCTCGACGCGCTCGTCGACAACGCCGGCGCCGCCGTCCCCGGGCCGCTGGAGGCGCTGCCGATCGAGGACTTCCGCCGCCAGGTGGAGCTGAACCTGACCGCCCAGCTCGCCGTCACCCAGGCGATGCTGCCCGCCCTACGCGCCGCCCGCGGCCGCGTCGTCCTGATCAGCTCGGTCGGCGGCCGCGTCGCGCTGCCCTTCACCGGCGCCTACCATGCCGCCAAGTTCGGGCTCGAGGGACTGGGGGACTCGCTGCGCCAGGAGCTGGCGCCGTGGGGGATCAAGGTGGTGCTGATCGAGCCGGGGTCGATCGACACGCCGATCTGGACCCGCGGCGAGGAGGACGCCGACCGCATCCTCGGCGACGCCCCGCCCCGCATGCGGGAGCTCTACGGCGCCGCGATCGAGCGCTACCGCAAGGTCGTCCGCGACACCGCCGAGCGTGGCATCCCGCCGGAGAAGGTGGCGGCGAAGATCGAGCGGGCGCTGGAGGCGCGCCGCCCGCGCGCCCGCTACCTGATCGGGATCGACGCCCAGGTGATGGCGCGCGCGAGGGCGATCCTGCCGACCCCCGTCTTCGATCGCTTCGTCGCCCAGGCGATGGGCTTCCCGAAACCGCCTGAGGTGGGCGAGTAGGGGGTGGCTTGGGGCGCCTGAAGCTGGCGCCCGAAGCTGAAAGGGACGGCAAGGGACGCGGCCTTCTCGGTGGCGGCCCGGGCAGGCTGTGGCCGCCACCGAGAAGGCCGGGTGTCGGGGAGAGGTGCGAGGTTCGTGACGAACTCCGAGGATCGGTGACGAAGAGCGGGGGAAGTCCACGCTTCCTCCCGTCTTCCTCATGCCCTCCCCGGATGAGTTCGCAGTTCTGCTCGCATGGCGAGCGAAAGTGCGAACTCACCCGGGCCGGCCCCGATCCCGTCACGGGAGGCATGGGAAGGGTGACGTCCCCGGCATCTCTCATACGCCTGTGTGAACTTCCCTGCGGAAGCCTCACGTCCCGGGCGTCTCGTGGCAGGCGGGCAGCCTGCCCGGGCCGCCACGAGACGCCCGGGACGCCGGACCCCGGCCGCCACGGCGGCGAAGCACGCCGCCCCGGACCACGCCGCCCCGGACCACGCGCCCCAGGCCCAGGCCGATCATCCAGCGGCTTCCCCGCGTCCCGCCCCCCGAAGTCAGGCCTGACGCCTATACTGACCGACTGATTGACGAGTCAATCGGGCCTCTTCCTTGCCGGAAAGGCCCGTAAATCGCACCGAACGCACCTGAAATGCGCGTCGCCGCCGTACAGCTCAACTCTAACGCCGACAAGGCCCGCAACCTGGCCGCCGCCGAGGCGCTCGTGCGCGCCGCCGCGGCCGACGGCGCCGAGCTCGTCGCGTTGCCGGAGAAGTGGAACCTGCTCGCCACCGGCGAGGAGCTGGTCGCGGGCGCCGAGCCGCTCGACGGGCCGAGCCTCACCGCCGCCCGTTCCTGGGCGCGCGAGCTCGGCATCCACCTGCTGGCCGGCTCGATCTCCGAGCGTTCCGGCGAGGGCGAGAAGCCCTTCAACGCCTCGGTCCTGATCGGCCCCGACGGCGAGGACCTGGCGCTCTACCGGAAGATCCACATGTTCGACGTCGACGCGGGCGGCGTCTCCTACCGCGAGTCGGCCCACGAGCAGCCGGGCGAGGAGATCGTCACGGCGCCGGTCGAGGGCATAGACGTCGGGCTGACCATCTGTTACGACCTGCGCTTCCCGGAGCTGCACCGGATCCTCGCGATCCGCGGTGCCCGCCTGTTGACCGTCCCCGCCGCCTTCACCGCGGCGACCGGCCGCGATCACTGGGAGGTGCTGCTGCGCGCGCGGGCGATCGAGAACGCCGTCTTCGTCCTCGCCGCCGGCCAGGTCGGCACCGCCCCGCCGCACTTCGACTGCTACGGCCGCTCGATGATCGTCGACCCCTGGGGCGTCGTCCTCGCGACCGCGCCCGACGAGGAGTGCTTCGTCGCCGCCGACCTCGACCTCGCCGTCCAGGAGCGCGTGCGCGAGTCGCTGCCCGCGCTGGCCAATCGTCGTCCGCGGGCCTACGCCTGGCCCGAGGTCGCCGCCCACTCGACCGGGGGAGGTGCCTGATGGAGGGCCGCGCCGCCCAGCGCTCCGGCGCCGTCGACAAACGCCGGCAGATCCTCGACGCCGCCGTCACCGTCTTCGCCCGTCAGGGCTTCCACGCGACCCGCGTCTCCGACATCGCCGACGAGGCGGGCGTCGCCTACGGGCTCGTCTACCACTACTTCAACTCCAAGGACCAGGTCCTCAACGAACTCTTCCTCGAGCGCTGGTCGCTGCTGCTCGCGGCGATCGAGGAGGCGGAAAAGACCGACGTCTCCCACCGCGACAAGCTCGCCGCCTGCGCCGGCTTCATCTTCGAGTCCTACCGCCACGACCCGGAGCTGATGAAGGTGATCATCGTCGAGGTGACGCGGGCCGCGAACTCCTTCGGCCGTACCCACCTGGAGGAGATCCGCCGCGCCTACGAAGGGATCGCGAAGATCGTCGCCGACGGGCAGGAGGCGGGCGAGTTCCGCTCCGACGTCGCCCCGCGCTTCGCCTCGCAGGCCTTCTACGGCGCGGTCGAGCAGCTGCTCACGGAGTGGATCTTCGACGACGTGCCGCCCGCGGACGACCGCTTCGACGAAGCAAGGAACCTTTTGGTGACGACGATCTGCGACGGCCTCGAGCCGCGCTGACTAGGGTTTACCCCTCACTTCGCAAGGGGAAAGGTCGAACCCAGTGGAAAACGAGTTGGTCAAGAGGCTGGTCTGGAGCGGGTTGCTGGCGGCTACGGGCGCGCTGGCGAGCATCGCCGCCGCGCGGATCGCCGCCATCGTCTTCCGCCGCATCTACGGTGAGGACCCACCCGAGTAAGGGGAGAATCGATGCCTGACAGCCAGACGCCACCCACCAGTCCACAGACCCCACCCCCGGTGCCGCCGTCCGACGGCGGGCCGAAAGACGAGCGCAAGCTCGGCGAGCTCGTCTTCGACGTCACCGAAGGGATCTCCGGCCTCGTCCGCGAGGAGATCCAGCTCGCCAAGGCCGAGGTCTCCGAGAAGGCAGGCAAGATCGCCAAAGGCGCCGTGGTCGGGATCTCCGCCGGGGTCTTCGCCTTCCTGGCGCTGATCCTGGTGATGGAGGGGATCGCCTGGCTGCTGAACGAAGAGGTCTTCAACGGCAAGACCTGGCCTGGCTTCTTCATCGAGGCCGCCGTCTTCCTGCTGATCGCCGCGCTCGCCGCGCTGATCGCCTACAAAGCGGTGAAGGCGGGCTCGCCGCCGGTGCCGAACCAGGCGATCGAAGAGGCCAAGCTGACCAAAGAAGTGCTGACGAAGGAGGACAAATGAGCGTCGACCCGAAATCGGGACGTCCCTCGACCGCCGGTCAGCCGGGTCGCTCGGCCGAGGAGATCCGCCGCGACATCGAGGCCCAGCGCAGACAGCTGGGCGCCAACGTCGAATCGCTGCGCGGCAAGGTCACCGAAGTGACCGACTGGCGCGCCCAGGTCGAGGAGCACAAACAGCAGCTGATCATCGGCGCCGCCGCGGTCGGCTTCCTCGTGGGGATCAAACTGATGCGCTCCCGCCGCAGGCGTAAGCGCGGCTACTAGTCGACGGCGCCGGCCAGGGCGCCGACCGCACCGACGATCGCGGCGCGCGCCTCGGGCGGCGCGATCGACCCGTCCTCGCCGACGTCGCCGCGCGCCAGCGGCAGTCGCAGGCAGGCCTCCTCGACGATCCGCGAGCCGGTGTAGCCGAGCACCTTGCGGAGGCTGTCGTGGGCGTCGGCGCCGCCGCTCGGCGCGGCCGCCCCGGAGACGTTGATCCAGGCGACCGGCAGCTCGCTCATCTGCCCGCCGCCCACGGTCCAGTCGAGCAGGTTCTTGAACGAGCCGGGAAGGGCGCCCGCGTACTCCGGCGTGCTGAGGAGCAGCGCGTCGGCCTTGCCCAGCGCCGCCCGCAGCGCCGCCACCTCGGGGTCGAGCCCGACCCCGTCGGCCGGATCGTCGTCGGGGTTGAAGTGGGGAAGGCGGGCCATCCCGTCGTAGATCTCGGCCTCGACCCCGGCGGGCGCCAGCGCCGCCGCCGTCCGCAGCGTCGCCGAGTTGGTCGAGCCGCCGCGCAGGCTGCCGGAGATCAGCAGCAGCTTCGCCATCCGCGGCTCGGCGCGCTCAGCCCGCTTCGAGGAGCGACCAGTCGACCGCGCCGATCCCGACCAGCCCGGGGCCGACGTGGGCGCCGATCACCGGGCCGATCTCGGAGATGAAGGCGGGCGGCCCGCCGAAGATCTCGTGGAAGTCGGCGGCCAGGGTGGCGGCGGTCTCGGGGTCCTGGATGTGCTGGACGACCCAGGCGTCGGCGCCCGATTCGTGCAGCTGGCGGGCGTAGCCGCGCAGTCGTTCGAGCGAGCGCGAGCGGGTGCGGACCCGTTCCACCGGGGCGATCTCGCGGTCGATCGTGAGGATCGGCTTGATCTTCAGGGCGCCGCCGATCCAGGCGCTGGCGCCGCCGATGCGGCCGCCCTTGCGCAGGTACTCGAGCGTGTCGACGGCGAACCACATCTTCAGCGTCTCGCGCACCCCTTTGGCCCGGGCGATCGCCTCCTCCGGACCGCCGCCCGCCTCGATCGCGGCGCTCGCCGCGAGCACGCAGAGCCCGGTCGCGCCGCAGGCCATCTCGGAGTCGTAGAGGTGGACCCGCTCGCCGCCGGCGCCGTCGTCGATCAACCGCCGGCGCGCCTGGCCGGCGGCCTCGAAGGTGCCGGAGATGGCGGAGGAGATGTGGATCGAGACGACCTCCTTGCCCGCGTCCAGCAGCGGCTGCCAGACGGCGATGAAGTCGCCGACCGAAGGCTGGGAGGTGGTCGCGCCCGCGCTCGACTGGCGCAGTCGGCTGTAGAAGTCGTCGTAGTCGGTGATCTCGGTCTCGCGTTGCTGATCACCGTCGATGGAGACGTAGAGGCTGACCACCCCGATCCCCTTCGCGGCGATCACCTCGGCGGGCAGGTACTGGCTGCTGTCGCAGACGACTGCGGTCTCGGTGCTGGTGGCCACCGCGGCGAATACTTTCAGACGGGCGCGCTCGCCGACCCGCGTGACTTCCGCCGCCGTCTCGCTACACTTTGTGAAGTGACTGACATGCCCAACGCAATCACCCTTTCCGACAAAGCGGTCGCCAAGATCGGCGAGCTGTTGACCGGGCAGGAGGACCACGAGCAGGCCCTCCGCGTCGCCGTCCGCGGTGGCGGCTGCTCCGGCTTCCAGTACGCGCTGGCGTTCGACAAGGCCAAGGCCGACGACCACGTCTTCACCGTCGACGGAGTCTCCGTCGTCGTCGACAAGGTCTCGATGCAGTTCGTCTTCGGTTCAGAGGTCGACTACGTCGAAGGCCTGCAGGGCGCCGGGTTCCAGGTCAACAACCCGAACGTCGTCGCCGCCTGCGGCTGCGGTTCCTCTTTCCAGGTGAAAGAGGACTCTCCCGCCGCTGCCGTCTAGTCCTTTCGCTCCGCGCCCGCGAGCAGTCCGAGCAATCGGACCAGCTCTTCGCGCTCGGCGGTCGAGAGAGGGGCGGTCAGTTCGGTCTGGACGATCGCGACGACTCTGTCGAGCTCTTTCAGGCGGCGCTTGCCGGCGGCGGTGATCGAGACGACGCGGCGACGCTTGTCGTCGGGGTCGGGGGAACGCTCGACCAGGCCTTCGGATTCAAGCTGGGCGAGCGCGGCGACGACGTCGCTGCCGTCGATCTCGGTGCTGCGTCCCAGGGACGCCTGGCTCGCCGGGCCGAGGTCCGCCAGCGCCGCCAGCAGCCGGTAGTGGTAGCCGCGGGTGCCCGCCTCGGCGAAGGCCGCGGCCAGCAACTGGTGGGCGCGAGCCGCGGAGCGGCTGAGGAGCCAGGTGGGGAGGTCGTCGAGCCGGGTCGGGGCCATCGCCGCATTCTAGGGAGTTCGTTGGTTGCACCAATGGTTTGCTATGGTCACCAAAGATCGTTGGTCAGGCCAACGATCTTCGCACCGAAGAGAAACCAGACGAGAGGAACGACGATGAGCACGCAGCCCACCCTCGGATTCGGACCGCCGCTGATCGGCCAGACGGAGAAGGCCCTGAACGCGATCCTGATGCGGGAATTGGATGACACCGACCTGTCGGAGCGAGGCTGGGTCCTCCTGCGACTGGCGGGCGCCGCGGGCGGCAGGCTCGGCCGCGAGGAGCTGATCGAGCGGGCCGAGTCCTTCTCCAAGTTCGCGGCCGAGGACGTAGAGGTCGAGATCGGCCGGCTGGTCTGGAGCGAACTGCTCGTCCGCGAGGGTGACGAGGTCGTCGTCACCGCCGCCGCCCGCGAGCTGCAGGAGCGGGTCCAGACCGCGGTCGCCGAGGTCACGGCGCGCCTCTGGGGCGACCTGCCGGAGGCCGACCTGGCCACCGCGGGCCAGGTTCTGGGAACCGTGCTGAGCCGCGCGAACGCGGAGCTCGGTTATTCGATCTGAAGCGGGGGAGACTGCGCCGGAGGCGCGTCGGCCGGGACCGTGGCGGCCTCCGGCTGCTCGAGGCCGAGGGCCTCGCCGAGCTCGCCCGCTTCGTACATCTCCTGCACGATGTCGGCGCCGCCCAGCAGCTCGCCGTTGACGTAGAGCTGCGGGAAGGTCTGCCAGTCGGCGATCTCGGTCGTCACTTCGCGCAGCGGCTGCAGCGCGGGCAGCACGTCGATCGCCCCGTACTCGGCGTCCATCGAGTCGAGGATCTGCACGACGCGCATCGAGAACCCACAGCGCGGCGCGTCCGGCGTGCCTTTCATGAACAGCAGCACCGGGTTGGCTGCGATCAACTCTTCGACTTTGGACTTCAGCTCTTGGTCGGCCATACGCACAGGGTAGCCAGTCCGACTTGCGGGCTAAAGGTGCGTGACGAGAAGCGTGATCATCGTGCCGAGCATCGCGGCGGTAAGGGTGAGCAGGGCGGCGATCAAGGAGCCGCCAACCGTCATGATCTTGTGCTGAAGCTTGTCGATCCGATCGCTCTGGTGTCGCACTTCGTCGGCGATCCCCTCGACCCGCTCGTTCAGGTCGTCGAGACGGGAGTCGGTCCATGTGGCGCGCGCTGCCTCCATGGGCCAAGGGTAGGGCAAAAACACTGCCCCATGTTGTGCCAAAAGTGTGACTTTTTGGCTTGGTAGAGCGCTTTGCGCTCTGTGGTCAGGCTGGTTGGGTCTTCACCGAGAGCGCGTGCACCGTGCCGTCGTCGAAGCGCGGTTTCACCGCCGCCTTGACCAGGCGGTGCTGCTCGATCCGCGAGAGGCCCTCGAACTGGGGCGCGGTGACGACGGCCCGCAGGTGCTGGCCGCCGCCGTCTTCGTCGGAGACCTCGACCGAGGCGCCCGGCAGGGCCGCCTCGATCATCTCCTTCAGCTCCGTCAGGTCGACGGGCATCCGCTCAGCCCTCGCCGCCGACCGTGTCGAGCATCTCGTCGACGCGGACGAACTTGACCCGGGGACGGCCGTGCGGCTCGCCGCGGCCGACCTCGGCCTGGTCGATCGCCTGCCAGTCCTCGAAGGTGACGTAGCGGACGCCGCGCTCGGCGAGCAGCATCTCGATCGCCTCCGGCGCCGGGTTCGACGGCGCCAGCAGGGTCTGCGACCCGACGTCGGCGAAGAGGTGCTGGACCGTCTCCAACGCGTCTTTCTTGTTCGTCCCGATCACGCCGGAGGGACCGCGCTTGATCCAGCCCGCGGTGTAGTGGCCGACCTTGTGGCCACCGTCGTGGGAGTCGAGGATGCGGCCGCCGTCGTTGAGGATCAGCCCGCGCTTCTCGTCGAAGGGCACGCCCTCGATCGGGATGCCGGTGTAGCCGACCGAGCGCAGGATCAGCCCGCAGTCGAGCTCTTCGCGCTCACCGGTGTCCTTGGCCACCAGGCGACCGTTCTCCTCGACCAGCTCGTTCTTGCCGATCACGATCGATTCGACCTTGCCCTCGCCCTTGATCTCGATCGGCGAGACGAGGAAGCGCAGGACGATCCGCTGCTTCTTGCCCTGCGGCTCGCGCCCGGCGAACTCGGTCAGCGTCTCGACGTTGACCCGCGTCGTCTTGTCGGCCTCGTCGGACTCGAGGAAGGCCTTGCTGGCCGGGTCGAGCTCGACGTCCTCCGCGGCGACGATCACGTCGGCGTCCTCCATCTCCCCGAGCTCCTTGATCTCCGGGTTGGTGAAGGCGGCCTGGGCCGGGCCGCGGCGGCCGAGCACGACGATCTCCTTGATGCCCTTCCGGTCGAGCATCTCGATCGCGTGGTCGGCAGTGTCGGTCTGGCGCAGCTCCTGGTCGGTCAGCGCCAGCATCCGCGCCACGTCCATCGCCACGTTGCCGTTGCCGATCACCACGGCGCGCTCGACCGAGAGGTCGAAGTCCTCGTCCGCGTAGTCGGGGTGGGCGTTGTACCAGCCGACGAAGGCGGTGGCGGCGTGGCTGCCGGGCAGGTCCTCGCCGGGGATGCCGAGTGCCCGGTCGGTCTCGCAGCCGACCGTGAAGACGATCGCGTGGTAGAGCCCTTCCAGCTCTTCGACCTCGATGTCGTGCCCGATCTTCACGTTGCCGAAGAAGCGGAAGCCCTCCCGCGCCGCCGTCTTCTCGTAGACGCGGATGACCGACTTGATCTTCGGATGGTCGGGGGCGACGCCGCCGCGGACCAGCCCGAAGGGGGTGGGCAGGCGGTCGAAGAGGTCGACCTGGGCGTGGAGGTCGCCGTCCTTGAGGATGTGCTCGGCGGCGTAGAAGCCGGACGGGCCGGCGCCGACGATGGCGACTCGAAGTGGGTTCTCAGGGGTACCGATCTTGGGCATGTCTCTCAGATTCGCGTCGTGGACGGGGAGCGGGAAGGATAGGCGACCCTAAGGGGGCCGGGCCCGGCGGCCTCAGGCCGAGGCGGGCAGCGTCGCCGCGCCGGCGACGCCGTCGAGCGCGTCGAGCGCGCGCCCTGCAGACATCTTGATACAGGTGAAGATCGGCGTCTCCAGCTCGGTGTACTCGCTCGACTCGGTCGGGCGCAGCTCGTTCACCAGTTCGAGGAACTGGCCCGGGTCGTCGCCCTCGAAGCAGACGACGAACTCCTGGTCGTCGAGCCCGTAGGAATAGGTCGTGTTGACCGTGATCTCGGGGTAGCTGCGGCCGATGTCGATGTGGCTTTTCATGATCCGGCCGCGCTCGGCGGGCGGCAGGCCGTACCAGCGGCGCTGCTTGACCATCGGGTAGAGGAAGAGGTACTTGCGGTCGGAGACGGCGATCTCCGGGCGCGCCTTCTCCTCCGAGTACGGCGACACTTTCGTCATCGAGAGGAACGAGTAGGGCATCGTGCACCACTGGGCCAGGCCCGACTGGCCGAGCACGACGTGGAAGGTGTGGATGTCGTCCAGGTTGGGGCTCTGGCTGAGCAGCACCAGGTCGACGTCGCCGCGCGTGCCTATGGTTGAGTAGGCGCGCAGCGACCGGTCGATGCCGAAGTCCTCGCAGGCGGCGAGGAACTCCTGCTTGTCGGCGGCGCGGAGGTCGGCGGGTTTGCGGCGCCAGGCGGGATCGACTTTGAAGAAAGTGAATTTGGCGAAAGTGCGGTCGGCGGGCATCGCCATGACGATAGCGCTGTCGCTTTTCCTGTTGGTGGACACGGGCGCAGCGCGCGCGGCGAGCAATGAAGAGCTCTTGACGGTGGCGGTCTCTCCGCGGACCACCGCGGTCAACCTCGACTTCGTCCCCGCGGGCACGACCGTCGCCGAACTGGCCGGGGCCGGCTTCTCGCCGGGGCTGATGGGCGCGGGCCTGGGATCGGTCCCGCCGGATCAGACCTATCTCGACATCGGCGCCGGCAACCGTGTCTTCAGCTCTCTCTATGACCACGAACTGCACCCCGCGCCGACCGATCTCGGCGGCTGCCGAGCCTGGTTTGCCCAGGCGGTGACGCGGGCGGAATCGGCCCCGGACGAAATCGAACCCGGGCTGTTGGTCGAACGGCTCGAAGAAGCGGGGGTCGCGGTGGCCGGCGAAGGGGCCTCCGGATGTCCGCTGGGGATCGCCGCCGACGGCTCCGGTCTCCTCGGCACGATCAAGAAGGCGAAGCGGGGGGTCTTCTGGGTGACCGAAACCACCCTCGCCGAAGCGACCGAGGAGGCCCGGCAAGCCGGTCCTCACGAGCTGGTCATCGCCGTCGCCGCCCCGACCGGGGAAGACGACGAACTGCCGCCGATCGGGATCGTCGGCAAGGGATACGACGGGGACCTCACCTCCGACACGACCCGCACGAACGGTTACGTGCTCTCCACCGACATCGCGCCGACGATCCTCGAATTCTTCGGCCTCGCGGTGCCCTCGCAGATGACCGGCCAGGCGATCCGCAGCGAAGGCTCGGTCGACCCGGCCGGGATCGAGACCCGAGCGGCGCGGATGAGGGTGGTCTCGCCGCGGCGCGGGCCGGTGATCGGCTGGAGCCTGCTGGCCTGGGTGCTGGCGGCGGCGCTGGCGGCGCTGCTCTCGCGCGGCGCATCGGCCAAGCCCGCGGTGCGGCTGCTCGGCCTCTCGGTGGTCTACCTGCCGGTGCTGCTGCTGGTCGGCGCCGCGCTCGAACCGGCGCAATATCCGGAAATGCTGGTGGTGATGTTCGGCGCGCCGCTGCTCGGCGCGGTCACCCTGGCGGCGCTGCGCGACTACCGCGCGCTCGCCGTCGCCACCGCGGTCACCGTCTGTGCCTATGCCCTCGACGCGATCCTCGGCTCACCGCTCTCGGCCCTCTCCCTGCTCGGTCCCAACCCGCTGCTCGGCGTCCGCTTCTACGGGATCGGCAACGAGCTCGAGTCGTTGCTCGCGGTGATCATCGTGGCCGGGATCGGCGCCGGCCTGGCGGGCTTCGCGCCGCGCCTCCCGCCCGGCCGCTGCGCCGCCGTCTTCCTCCTCGTCGGCCTCTTCTTCGCCGCGATCTTCGCCTCCGGCAAGTTCGGCGCCGACGTCGGCGCGGCGATCGACTTCCCGGCCGGGGTCGCCTGCGCGGCGGTGGCGATCACCGGCGGGCGCAAGCGCTGGATCGTCCTCGTCATCCTGATCCCGCTGATCGTGGTGGCGCTGCTCGCCCTCGCCGACCTCGTCACCGGCGCCAACTCCCACTTCACCCGCTCGGTGCTGGACGCCGGCGGGCTGCACTCGCTCGGCGACACCGCCCAGCGCCGGCTCGAGCAGACCGCCCGCAGCTTCGTCCGCCCGATCCTCGCGATCATGCTGCCGGCGGTCGCGATCCTGGCCGTCGTCGCCTGGCTCCAGCGGGCCACCCTGGCCCGCTGGGTACGCGACTATCCGGCGATGCGGGCGGCCCTGATCGGCGCCGTCGTCGCCACGGTCACCGCCACCCTGGCCAACGATTCCGGTGCCCTGCTGCTGGAGATCGGGGCCGCATATCTGTTGGTTTTCGTCGGCTGGGCCTGGGCGGAGGCAGGTAGAAAGCCGCGCGCGGCGTAATCGTCGGGTGGATAACGGGTAAAGGGACTCGTGAGAGCCGCCTCATCAACTACCCTTAGGTGCTCGTGCGCATAGGTCTTGTCTCGCCATATTCCTGGTCTTTCCAAGGGGGCGTCAACCGGCACGTCGAAGCGCTCGCCGAGGAGTTCCTCGGGCGGGGGCACGACGTCCGCGTCCTCGCCCCGGTCGATCCCCCCGGCCTGCTCAGCCGTGCCACGCACCGGGCGATGCCGGAACCGCGCGAGCTGCCCGAGTACCTGGTCCCGCTCGGCCGCACCGTCGGCTTCGGCGCCAACGGCGCCGTCTCCAACATCGCGCCCTGGCCTGCGGGCGGCTACCTGGCCCCGCGCCGCGAGGTCCGGGCGGGTGAATTCGACGTCATCCACGTGCACGAGCCGCTCGCCCCGCTGGTCGGCTGGAACGCCGTGCTCGGGGCGAAGACGCCGGTGGTCGGCACCTTCCACGCCTACTCGACCAAGCCGGTCCCCAACTACATCGCCGGCGCCGTCGGCGCGCGCCGCATGTTCAACCGCCTCTCGGCCCGGATCGCCGTCTCCGAGGCGGCCGCCTGGACGGGGATGCGCTGGTTCGGCGGCGAGTACACGATCATCCCCAACGGCGTCGACATCGATGCGGCGCCGGTCGGGCCGAAGGCGCCGGGGGAGGAGCTGAAGATCCTCTTCGTCGGCCGGCCCGAGGAGCGCAAGGGGCTGCCGATCCTGCTGACCGCCTTCAACGCGCTGGTCGAGCACGTGCCCTCGAAGCTGACCGTGATCGGCGCCGAGGAGGAGGACGTGCAGCGCTGGCTCGCCGACCCCGAGCTGCTCGGCTCGATGGACGTCCGCGGTCGCGTCTCGCAGGAGGAGCTGTGGGCGCAGCTGGCGGGCGCCGACGTGCTCTGCGCGCCGTCGCTCTCCGGCGAGAGCTTCGGCATGGTCCTCACCGAGGCCTTCGCCGCCGGCACCCCGGTGATCGCCTCGGCGATCGCCGGCTACAGCGACGTCGTCACCGACGGCGTCGACGGCCTGCTGGTCCCGCCCGGCGATCCGCAGCGCCTCGCCGAGGAGCTGCAGCGGGTCGCCCACGAGCCGCGGCGGCTGGCCGCGATGGGCGCCGCCGCCCGCCAAAGCGCCAAGCGCTACGCCTGGCCGCGGGTCGCCGACCAGGTGACGACCGTGTACGAGCGGGCGATGGCCGTGCCGCAGCCGGTCGGCACCGCCGAGCGCGTCGCCCACTGGGCCGGCCTGCGCCCCGCCGACGGCAACCGGCCGATCCCGGCCCGCAAGCTTCCCTCGCTCGATCCGCCGGCCGCCCGGGAAGGCAAGCGCGGCCGTCGCGTGGCCCGCCGTCTCGGCCTCGGCGCCGCCGGCATCCTCGGCGCCTTCCTCACCTGGGAGGCGCTGAAGCAGATCGGCATCAACGAAGTCGCCGAAAGCATCGTCCGCTCGGACCTCAGCTGGGTCCTCGTCGCCTTCGCCCTGATGTCGATCTCGATGTTCTTCCGCGCCGCCTCCTGGTTCGCGATCGCCCGCGTGGCGCTGCCGAACAGCCCGGTCCGCCGCCGCGACGTCACCTCGGCGACGATGATCGGGGTGCTGATGTCGGCGACCTTGCCCGCCCGCCTCGGCGAGCCCGCGCGCGCGCTGGCCCTGGCCCGCCGCACCGGCCGCATGCGGGAGACCTTCCCGGTCCTGCTCGGCACCCTGGTCTCGCAGACCTTGATCAACCTGGTGGCGCTGGCGCTGCTCGGGGTGATCATCGTCTCGACCACGCCGCTCTTCCACTCCGGCACCAAGCAGCTCTTCGCCTTCAGCCTCGTGCCGCTGATCCTGCTCGTCGTCGTGCTGCTGGCGCCGCTGGTGATGCGGCAGGCAGGCAACGGCCGGCTGGCCCGGATCGGCGCCGCCGCCCACCGGGCGATGGTCCAGGTGCGGGCGGGCCTGAACGTCTTCCGCGACCCCCGTCAGGGGACGATCGCCGCCGCCGCGCAGCTCGGCGCCTGGGCGATCCAGCTCTCGGCCTGCTGGGCCCTTCTCTACGCGCTCGGGCTCGACTACGAGGCGGGGATCGGCGCCGCCGCCGCGGTCCTCTTCGCCGTCAACGTCACCGCGGTCGTCCCGGCGACCCCGTCGAACATCGGCGTCTTCCAGCTCGCCGTGATCAGCGTCCTCCACACCGGCTTCGGGGTGAGCACCGCCGACGCGCTCGCCTACGGCGTGATCCTGCAGGGCGTCGAGATCGCCACCGCCGTCGCCCTCGGCCTCCCGGCCCTGGTCCGCGAGGGCCTCACCTGGAGCGACCTCCGCGTCCAGGCCCTCTCGACCGCCCCGGTGCACCTCGATCCGCACCCGCGCCCGCGCCGCTCGGACCGCAGCCACAGCTCCGTCGCGTAGCGGCGGGATCCGGCCTCCCGGGCGTCTCGTGACGGCCCGGGCAGGCTGCCCGCCTGCCACGAGACGCCCGGGACGTGACGCTTCCGCAGGGAAGTCCACACGGACGTGGGAGAGATGCTGGGGACGTCACCCTTCCCCATGCCTCCCGTCACAGGATCGGGGCCGGCCACGGATGAGTTCGCACTTAACCGCGCATAGCGCGGGTTTCTGCGAACTCACCAGGGGGAGGCATGAGGAAGACGGGAGGAAGCGTCAACTTCCCCCGCCCCTCGTCACCGATCCCCGGAGTTCGTCACGAACCTCGCACCTCTCCCCGACACCCGGCCTTCTCGGTGGCGGCCACAGCCTGCCCGGGCCGCCACCGAGAAGGCCGCGTCCCTTTCCCGTCCCTTGCAGCTCCGGGCGCCAGCTCCCGGGTCCCAGCTGAACCCGCTTCAGGCCCGGGTTTCCGCACCATGCGCGGTCGGCGGCGTGATTATTGACGCGGCGTTCACTGAACTGTAAAAAACTCTCGTGTAATCGGGTACGATGCCGACGAGGGGATGTCGCCACCGATCCCAGGCCGGCTCCCCTGTAACGCAGGGAGGCGCGTGGCCGGCGACGAGGCCATCCAATCGTCGCCGGCCCGCCCCCCGGCTGAGGGCAGTTCGCGCTAGCCGACCGGCTCGGCGGCGGATTCGGCCTTGGCGGTGTCTTCGTCCCCGTCGTCGGAGCCCGGGTCCTCTTCCGGCGGCAGGTCGCCGCCGCGCTCGGTCCCGGCGATCAGTTCGTCGGCGACCTTGTCGGCGGGGATGAAACCGGACTTCATGCCGAAGTAGACGGCCTGCGGATGGTGGGCGATGATCGCCACCGTCGACTGCTCGGGCATCACCGCGAAGCCGTCGGAGAGCGTCATCCCGATCTTCTCGAGGCCGAGCAGGCGCCAGACCTTCTCGTGCTCGGACTGGTCCGGGCAGGCGGGGTAGCCCCAGGAGTAACGGCGCCCCTGGTCGAGCGGGATCTGGAGGTCGCGGCGGGCCTCCGAGTGCAGCCACTCGGCCAGGCCCTCGGCCGCCTGCACGCCGATGCCGTGCACGTAGTACTGCTCGGTCACCTCGCCTTCGGCTCCGAGCCGGTCCATCAGCTCGGTCACCTCGGCGCCGACGGTGACGCCCTGGAGGGCGACGACGTCCCGTTCGCCGCTCTCCAGCGGTCGGTAGAAGTCGGCCAGGCAGATGCGGTCGTGCTTCGGCTGGCGCGGGAAGACCAGCCGCTCCAGCTCGACCTCGGGGTTCTCCGGGTCGAAGATCACCAGCTCGTTGCCGTCGGCGTTGCAGGGGAAGAAGCCGAGGCGGGCGCGCGGGTGGAGGTAGTCCGCTTCGCTCCACATCCGTTCCAGGCGGGGGACGAAGCCCTCCTCGCCGTCGTGGCCCTCGACCAACTGGCGCCAGGCCTCGCCCTTGATGCCTTTGCCGCCCCAGTGCAGCTTGAAGAGGACGTGGCGGTCGAGGTAGGGGTAGATCTCGTCGAGGCCGACCTCGACCTCGCGCACACCGAGGTAGGGTGCGGTCGGGATCGGGTTGTCGGTGGCGGCCTTGGAGCGGACGCTCGCGTCGGTGACCGGCGGCGAGTCGTCGACGACGACCGGCTTCTCACGGAAGGTTTTCGCCTCGCTGCGGATCCGCTCGACCAGCGCCTCGCGCGCCTCGGCGTCGACCAGCGCGTCCATCGTGTCGAGGCCCTGGAAGGCGTCCTTGCAGTAGAAGACGCCGGGCGCGTAGATCTCGTCGGATTCGCGCCCCTTGGGGTAGAGCGTGCGGCGGCCGAAGTCGCGGTTGATCGCGGCGCCGCCGATCAGCACCGGGAAGTCGAGCCCGCGCTCGTGCAGCTCGGCGACCGCGGTAGGCATCTGCTTGGAGGTAGAGACGAGCAGGGCGGAGAGGCCGATCGCGTCGGCCTGGTGCTCGACTGCGGCCTCGATGATCGCGTCGACCGGGACCTGCTTGCCGAGGTCGATCACCGTGTAGCCGTTGTTGGTGAGGATCGTGTTGACGAGCGACTTGCCGATGTCGTGGACGTCGCCGAAGACGGTCGCGATCACGACCTTGCCCTTGGTGTGGCCGTCGATCCGGTCGAGGTAGTTCTCCAGCTGGGCGACGGCGCGCTTCATCACTTCGGCCGACTGCAGGACGAAGGGCAGGATCAGTTCGCCCGCGCCGAACTTGTCGCCGACCTCCTTCATCGCCGGCAGCAGCACTTCGTTCAGCGTCGGGACGGCGCCGATCTTCTCCACCGACTTGTCGATCCACTCCTCGACGCCTTCCTTCTTGCGGCGCAGGATGTGCCAGTGGAGGGCCTCCTCGGGCTCCATCCCGGCGGTCGGATCGGCCGCCTCGGCCTCGTCCTCATCGCCCTTCGACTCGAAGTAGGCGATGAACTTCTCCAGCGCGTCGGGGGCGCGGTTGAAGACCAGGTCGTCGGTCAGCTCGCGCTCCTCGTCGGGGATCTCCGAGTAAGGCGTGATGTGGTTCGGGTTGACCATCGCCAGGTCGAGCCCGGCCTCGACGCAGTGGTGGAGGAAGACCGAGTTGAGCACCGCCCGCGGCCGCGGGCTGACGCCGAAGGAGACGTTGGAGACGCCGAGCGAGGTCTTCACCTCGGGGATCTCGGCTTTCAGCCGGCGGATGCCCTCGATCGTCTCGATCGCCGAGGGCTTCCACTCCTCGTCGCCGGTGGTCAGGGTGAAGGTGAGCAGGTCGAAGATCAGCGACTCGGGGTCGAGGCCGTGCTCGTCGCAGGCGATCTCCTTGATCCGCCGGGCGATCTCGACCTTGCGCTCGGCCGTCTTCGCCATCCCGACCTCGTCGATCGTCAGCGCGATCAGCGCCGCGCCGTGGGCCTTGGCCAGCGGCACGACGACGTCGGCCTTGTCGCGGCCGGCCTCGAGGTTGATCGAGTTGACGATCGCCCGGCCGGGGATCGTCTCCAGCGCGGCGCGGATCACCTCGGGCTCGGTCGAGTCGATCTGGATCGGCGCCGGCTGGGTCAGCGAGACCCGCTTGACGACCGACTCCATCTGCTCGTCCTCGTCCTGGCGCTCGGTCAGCGCGACGCACACGTCGAGCACGTGGGCGCCGCCCTCGACCTGGTCTTCGGCGACCTGGACGAGGCCGTCGTAGTCGTCGGCGAGCAGCAGTTCCTTGGCTTTTCTCGAGCCCTGCGAGTTGACCCGCTCGCCGACCAGGGTCGGGCGCGGCTCCTGTACCAGCGGGGTCGAGGTCATCATCGAGGAGACCTCGATCGGGCCGCGGGCGGGGCGGGGCTTGGTCGGGCGGGCGTCGCCGATCCGCTCGCGGATCGCGCGGATGTGTTCCGGATTGGTGCCGCAACAGCCGCCGACGACGCCGACGCCGTAGCGCTCGACGAACTCGCCGAGGGTCGCGGCCAGCGGCTCGGGCTCTTCCGGGAAGATCGTCTCGCCGTCGGGCCCCTGCAGCGGCAGGCCCGCGTTGGGGATGCAGTGGACCGGCAGGGTGGAGGTCTCGCCGAGGAAGCGGATCGCGTCCCTCATGTCCTCCGGGCCGGTCGAGCAGTTGAGGCCGACGACGTCGACCTCGAGCGCGGTCAGCGTGGTGAGCACCGACTGGATGTCGGTGCCGAGCAGCATCTTGCCGCCGTTCGGCAGCAGCGAGACGCTGATCTGCAGCGGCAGCGTGCGGCCGGTCTGGCGGAAGGCCTCGCGGGCGCCGAAGATCGCCGCCTTCACCTCGAGGATGTCCTGGGCGGTCTCGATGATGATCAGGTCGGCGCCGCCGTTCACCAGGCCGGTCGCCTGCTCGGCGAAGACCTCGGCCAGGCGGCCGAAGGAGATGTCGCCGAGGGTCGGGTCGGTCGAGGCCGGGAGGAAGCCGGTCGGGCCGATCGAGCCCGCGACGAAGCGGTCCGGGCCCGCCGCCTTGCGGGCGATCTCGGCGGCCTTGGTGTTGATCTCCAGCGTGTGCTCGCCGAGCCCCCACTCGTCGAGCTTCAGACGGGAGCCCTGGAAGGTGTCGGTCTCGACCACGTCGGCGCCCGCGTCGAGCATCGAGGTGTGGACGCCCTCGATCACGTCGGGGCGGTTCAGCACCAGCGCCTCGTGGCATTTGCCGAGCAGGCCGCCGTAGTCCTCCTGGGTGAGGTCGAATTGCTCCAGCGTCGCGCCCATGCCGCCGTCGAAGACGACGACCCGCTCGTTCACCGCCCTTATGTAGTCACGGTCCGCCATGGGACCTTAAGAGGCTACCGGGGTGGTGGCGTGCCCCCGGAGCAGTGAGGACCTGGGAGGGCGCTAGCGCTTCAGGCCGAGACGCCGGCGCCAGTCGCGGGCGTTGATCAGCTGCACCAGGCGGGCGATCAGGCCGCGACGGCCGCGCGTGTAGGGGTACCAGGTCGGTTCGCGCTTGCCGGCGAAGCGGGTGATCACCAGCGACTCGGTGCGGCAGAACTTGCGGATCCCCTGGGCGCCGTGGCGGTAGCCGATCCCCGACTCCTTCCAACCGCCCATCGGCACGTCGGAGGCGAAGTAGTTGACCAGCACGTCGTTGACGTTGACGGCGCCGCACTCGACCCGGCGGGCGACCTTTTCGGCGCGGGTGCGCTCGCCGAAGACCGAGCCGGAGAGGCCGTAGCGGGTGTCGTTGGCGAGCCGCAGCGCCTCCTCGGAGTCGCTCACCTTCATCACCCCGACGACGGGGCCGAAGGTCTCGTCGCGCATCACCTTCATCGAGTGGTCGACGTCGACCAGCACCGTCGGTTCGAAGTAGTCGCCGGGGCCGGGGACGCGCTTGCCGCCGGTCAGCGCGCGGGCCCCGCCCGCGAGCGCGTCGTCGACCTGGCCCTCGACGATCGCGGTCTGGTTGGGGGAGGTCATCGCGCCGACGTCCTTCGGGTCGCGGGCGTCGTCGGCACCCTGGCGGATCTCCCCGACCTCTTTGACCAGTTTGGCGACGAACTCGTCGTAGGCGGGCTCCTCGACGTAGATGCGCTCGACCGAGATGCAGACCTGGCCGGAGTTGAACATCCCGCCCCAGGCGGCGGCGTTGGCGGCGCGGTCGAGGTCGGCATCGGCGAGGACGATCATCGGGTCCTTGCCGCCGAGCTCGAGGCTGACCGGGGTGAGCGTCTCGGCGGCCCGCGCCATCACCTTGCGGCCGGTCCGGTCGGAGCCGGTGAACTGGACGTAGTCGACGGCGTCGATCAGGGCGCCGCCGGTCTCGCCGATCCCCTGGACGACGTCGAAGACGTCGGGGCCGCCGATCTCGTGCTTCCAGGCCTCGGCCACCTCGGCGATCCCCAGCGGGGTGAACTCGGACGGCTTGACGACGACCGCGGCGCCGGCCATCAGGGCCGGGATCGCGTCGCCGAGCGAGAGGATCAAAGGGAAGTTCCAGGGCGAGATGATCCCCACCACCGGGTAGGGCCGGTACTGGATGCGCAGCTTCTTCGCCGCCAGCAGCGGCGAATGCGGCCGGACGCTCTCCTCGCCGATGAACTTGGCCGCCTGGGTGCCGTAGAAGTTGATCGTGTCGGCCAGGTAGGCGGGCTCGTTGGAAGCGTCGGCCCGCACCTTGCCGGTCTCCCGCTGCATCGTGTCCAGCACCCGGTCCTGGTTGTCGAGGATCCAGTCCCGCAGCTTCCCCAGCCAGTGGTAGCGCCCCTCGATCCCCATCGCCTCCCAGTCCGGCTGAGCGGCCCGCACCCGCGCCACGGTCGCGGTCACCGCCGCCGGGGCGTCGACCGGCAGGCTCGCGATCGTCTCCCCGGTCGCCGGGTTCAGCACCTCGAGCGTCTCCGCCCCCGCGGCCGCCGCCCCGTTCGTCCCGTTCGCCTGGGTGGTCTCGGCACTGGTCCCCGCGGTCCCGCTCTCCATGCTCACTCCTCCGTCCCCTTTGGCTGGTCGGCCAAGGTTAGCTCTCGCTGCGCGAGCCGGCAGAGAATCGCGCGACCCGACCGCCCCGGCTTCAGCTCAGGAAGTGCTGCACGACCGCAGCGACGAACCCCGTCGCCAACGCCCCGAAGAGGATGTTGAACCGTTGCTCGATCCCCGCGAAGCGAGCGTTCATCTCGCTGCGCAGGCCAGCCTCGACTTCTCGGATCTCCCTCCTGACCTCGCGGAAGTTCTCCTCGGTGCGCTCAGCGAATTCATCCATCCGCTGGTCGTTCCGAGAGGCCTGTGCCGAGTCCATGGAAACACTGTAGGGCGGAGCCGCACACGCGTGGGAAACAGAACTGTGCCAATTATGTGCCATCTCGTCAGGACTTCGCATCGGTAGCCTTCTTGGCGAGCTCAGCCCGGTTCATGCCCTTCCTCTCGCGTTCCCTTTTCAGGTTCTGGCCGAAGACGCGCGGCTTCCTCTCGAAGGGCTTTGCGTTCGACCTTGTCCATCGCTCGGAGATACCTTGGTGCAGACAAAGCCTCAACAGACAAGTAATTCCACCTACCTCCGCGGGCGGAAAGGACGCAGATAGCGATCTCCTGCCGATCGGGTGGGGGGTGGATCAAGCCACCCGGGACCTAGAACCCGTCGATGACCGACCGCAGTCCAGATGCGAACAAGGAATTCGTCTCCGAGATCACGAGGCTGCGCGCTGCTGGGGATGGTCGGTCGAGGAATTGGCTCGCCGGTCTCGGTTGACCTCGTGGAGCTCGAAGGGCTCATCCAGGGAGGGGATGAGCTCCATTGGACGCGATCATCCTGCTCGCCAGGGCCTTCGGGATCGCCCCGGGAGACCTGGTGGACGGCAACTCCGGCGGGCTGGACGATTGATTCCGTGGGGGAGGGGCCTGGGCCGCCTGAAGCTGGCGCCCGGAGGAGAAAGGGACGCGGCCGTCTCGTCCACGGCCCGGGCAGGCTGTGGCCGTGGCCGAGACGGCCGGGTACGGGAGGTGACGAAGAGGTCGGGAAGTGCACCGTTCCTTGCGTCTTCCTACGACGTCACGATCACGTGACCACCCTTTGACCCTGCTATAGGGGGGTCAAGGTCGACAGCGCGTCCCAGGGCCCAGATATCGGCCTCCGGAGGGCCTCGAGGTGTGACGTTCCCGGCGTCTTCGTCGACGGCTGCTCCTTCTGGATCCCGTCCACGGACGGAACCCTCAAGGAAGCCCCCACTTCGTCACGACCTGTGACCACTTCCCCACGACCCCCTCACGTCCCGGGCGTCTCGTGGCGGCCACAGCCTGCCCGGGCCGCCACGAGACGCCCGGGACGCAACTCGGACGGCCGCCACGCCCGGAAGCACGCCAGGGACCCCCCGCGCGCCCCGCGTGGAACCAACCGTCTAGCCGCCGGAGCCCTGCTTGCCGGCGGGCTTGATTTCGACGATTTCGCCGGCGGCGTTCACTTCGGTTTCCGGGAGGGCGGTGGTGATGGTGGTGACGAAGGTGCCGCCGGGGCGGGCGCCGGAGGCGGTCTTGGCCTTGGCCGAGCCGTTGAGGCCGGCTTCGATTTCGTAGCCGACGGTGTACTTGCCGGCGCGCACGGCGCTCAGCTTCCAGACGGCGTCGACCGACTTGCCCGGCTTGAGGGGGCCGAAGGAGAAGGTGCGGGGGGAGGAGGTGGTCGCGCCTCCCGGTTCGGAGGAGCCGGCCAGGCGGGGGTAGGTGGCGGCGAGGACCCAGACGGGGCGGTCGGCACCGGCGAGGCCGGGCTGGGGGTCGTGGATGGCGAAGGGGATCTGGGCGCCTTCGCCTTCCTTGCCCTCGATGTTGACGGTGACGGTGAGCGCGGGAACGGTCTTTTCGCCGGTGTTGGCGACGTCGATCTTCATCAGCGAGGTCTGGCCGAGGAACTGCTTGCCCGGGAAGGAGGCGTCGGTCACCTTCACTTCGTAGTTGCCGGCGGGCTCGTTGTTGTCCGAGGAGGATCCGCCGCAGGCAGCCAGCAGCACCGCCATCGCCAGGACCGCGGACCCCACCGCGGCGGCTCGAAGGCGGGCACGCCGGGATGGTGTTCCGGTCCCCCGCAAAGCGTCGCGAACATAGCACGAGGAATCCCCGCAACAGCGCCATTTTCGCGACGTTCGCACGGTTAGCGCGATCTCAATATGCAGCTAACGGAGTGGGCCGACCGATCTCATAGACTTCGCCGCGAAGAGTGGGGCTGCCGCGCCCGGAAAGGCGCGGCCTGCTGGAGGAGCAGATGGTCGGATCCGCGGTGAACAGGGCGTTCCTGCCCGCCAAGTCGGTTTTCGAACAGGTCGGGGAGCTCGTTCTCCTGACCGGTCGCACGATCGCCTCGGCGGTCCGCCCGCCCTACCCCTACGGCGAGGAGTTCATCGGCCAGTTCCTCTTCGCCCTGCAGCTGTGCTGGTTCCCGCTGCTGGTCTCCACCGTGGCGATCAACTTCGGCGCCCCCGGCCTGCAGGCCGCCAACTTCCTCACCCTGTTCGGCGCGCTCGACCGCCTCGGCGGCTTCTTCGTCCTCGCCGCGATCCGAGAAATCGGCCCCTTCGTGACCGGAGTGTGCGTGGCCGGGATCGCCGGCACCGCGATCACCGCCGACCTTGGCGCCCGCAAGATCCGCGAGGAGCTCGACGCCCTCCAGGTGCTCGGCGTCGACCCGATCAAGAACCTGGTCGTGCCGCGCTTCCTCGCCCTGATGCTGATCACCGGGCTGCTCGACATCTTCGCCATCGTCGCCGGCCTCTCCGGCGGCATCCTCACCGAGCTCCTCTACCACCAGAGCCTCGGCGGCTTCTTCGCCACGCTCTTCTCGCAGGCCTCGGTCACCGACCTCTGGGGCTCGGTGCTCAAGTGCACGCTCTTCGGCGCGATCATCTCGGTCGTCTGCTGTTACAAGGGGATGACCGCCTCCGGCGGCGCGGCCGGCGTCGGCCGCGCGGTGAACGAGGCCGTCGTGATCTCCTTCCTCGCCTTCTTCGCCTTCAACTACGTCTTCACCCAGACGCTGCTGGCGACCAACCCGGAACTGCAGACGATCCGATGAACGCCTGGCTCGAAGTCCCGAAGGGCTGGCTCGACTCGCTCGGCGAGATCGCCCGCTTCGGCGGCCGCGTCGCCGGCCTCGTCTACTCGGGCCGCGTCTTCCGCTTCTTCGGCGAGGCGCTGCGCCAGGCCGGGATCCTGATCCTCGGCTCGGCCCTCGTCATCTGGGGCCTCGTCTTCGTGCTCGGCCTGCAGTGCGGGATCGAGGGCGCCTACCTGTTGCGCGCCAACGGCGCCCCCGCCTACGCGGGCGTCTTCTCCGCCTGGTGCGACCTGCGCGAGATCCTTCCCTACGCCTTCGGCTACATGCTCTCGGCCAAGGTCGGGACCGGCATCGTCGCCGAGCTCGGCGCGATGCGGATCTCCGACGAGATCGACGCGCTCGAGGTGATGGGGGTGCCGCCGGTCACCTTCCTCTGCGCGACCCGCCTGCTGGCCGCCTGGATCGCCTTCCCGTTCATGTACCTGGTGGCGATCGGGATCATGTACCTGGCCTCCTACATCGCCGTCGTCAAGCAGATCGGCGACGCCAGCTCGGGCGGCTACCTGCTGATCTTCTGGCAGTTCCAGAACCCGCCCGACGTCGTCTTCAGCCTGATCAAGGGGATGGTGATGGCGACCGCGATCGTGCTGGTCGGCTGTTACTACGGCTACACGGCTTCAGGAGGACCTGTGGGGGTGGGGACCGCGACGGCGAAGTCGATGGTCCTGAACATCGTCTTAGTCCACATCATCGGCATGCTTGGGACCCTTGTCTTCTGGGGAGCCAACCCGAGGGCTCCGATAGGGGGGTGACTGCTGTGAACGACGAGGAAGAGCGCTTCAACGAGATCGAGGAGGAGCAGTACGAGGCGGAGGCCGAGACCAGCGCCGAGCTGGCCGCTACCGAATCGGAGGAGCCGGTGACGGTCGGCGCGCCCGCGACCGCCGGCCATCCGGAAAGTGCCACCGGCGAGGGCCCCTACGTGAGCGAGGACGGCGCCGTGATGGGCCGCGACTTCGTCATCCCCGGGGTCGATCCGCGCGAGCACGACCCGTACAAATTCCACACCGGCCGCAAGCGCGACCACGGCGGCGAGGACGCGATCGAGATCAAAGAACTGGTCAAGCAGTTCGGCCGCGCCCGCATCCTCAACGGCCTCAACCTCGGCCTGCCCGAGAACCAGGTCTCGATGGTGCTGGGACCGTCGGGCACCGGCAAGAGCGTGCTGATCAAGCACATCGTCGGGCTGCTCTACCCGGACCACGGCGACGTCCTCGTGCACGGCGAATCGATCCCGAACATGACCGACGACGAACTCTTCGAGGTGCGCAAAAAGTTCGGCCTGCTGTTCCAGGACGGGGCGCTGTTCGGCTCGATGAACATCTACGACAACGTCGCCTTCCCGCTGCGCCAGCACACCGACAAAAGCGAGGAAGAGATCGGTGAGATCGTCAACCGCCGGCTCAAAGAGGTGGGCCTCACCGAGGCCACCTACAAGATGCCGAACGAGCTCTCCGGCGGGATGCGCAAGCGCGCCGGCTTCGCCCGGGCGCTGGTGCTGGAACCGGCGATCGTGATGTTCGACGAGCCCGACTCCGGCCTCGACCCGGTGCGCACGGCGCTGCTCTGCGAGCTGATCCGGGAGATCCACGCCGAGAACGGCGGCTGCTACATGGTGATCAGCCACGACCTCAACACGGCGCGCCGGATCGCCGACTTCATCGCCGTGCTGTGGAGCGGCAAGATCGTCGAGTCGGGGCCGAAAGAAGAAGTCTTCGACTCGTCCAATCCGTTCGTCAACCAGTTCCTCCACGCGGACGTCACCGGCCCGCTCTCGATGGACTAGCCGGCAGTGGTCGGCCGCCGCCCGTTCGGGGCGATCGCCGCGTGGTCGGTGCGCCACGCCCGCGCGGTGCTCGTCGTCGCCGGGGTGGTGGCGATCGCGGCCGCCGTCGCCGCGACCCAGGTCGACACCGACGCGGGCCTCTCGACCCTGGTCGACAAGGGGGATCCGACCTACGAAGCGACCCAGCGGGTGCGCGGCGAGTTCGGCGAAGAACCGGTGGTCGTCCTGGTCAAGGAGAGCCTGCCGACGCTGCTCTACGGCAAGGACCTGCTGCGGCTGACCCGGCTCGAGGGCTGCCTCTCGGGCAAGGTGCCGAAGGAAGCCGAACCGCTGCCCGGCGCCTGCGAGGAGATCGCCAAGACGAAGCCGGTCAAGTTCCTCGCCGGCCCGGCGACCTTCCTCAACGAGGCGGTCGTGCAGATCGACGAACAGCTGGAACGGATGTCGAAGAAGATCCCGGCCGCGCGGTTCGACGAATTCCTGCTCCAGGTGGCGACCAAGTACGGGATCACCTCGCTGCCCAGCATCGAAGACGAAGAATTCGTCTCCACCGTCGTCTTCGACCTGGCGAAGAAGCGGGGGACGCCGAAGGCGCGGCTCGCCTACCTCTTCCCGAACTCGCGCTCGGCCCAGATCGTGATCCGGCTGAAGCCGAGCCTGAGCGAAGCGCAGCGCCGCCGGGCGATCGCCCTGATCAAGGAGGCGGTCGCCGAAACGAAGCCGCGCAAGGCCTGCAAGGAAGACGGCAAGGCCGAGCCCTGCTTCGCCCTCTCCCACGGCGAATACGTGGTGACCGGAGCGCCGGTCGTCGTCGACGCGATCTCGCGAGCCTTGAAGGACGCGCTGCTGTTGCTCGTCGGCGTCGCGATCGTGGTGATGGCGATAGTGCTGCTGCCGGCGTTTCGCAGCCGTATGCGACTGCTGCCGCTCCTGCTCGCGCTGGCCTCGGTCGCGATCGTCTTCGGCTTGCTCGACCTCGTCGGCGGCGCGCTGACGATGGCCTCGGTCGCCGTGCTCCCGATCCTGATCGGCCTGGCGATCGACTACGCGATCCAGTTCCAGGCCCGCTTCGACGAGGTGCAAGCCTCCGACATCTCCGGCGCCACGGCGGCAAGGACTGCCGCCAACCTCTCGGGCCCGACCATCGCCACCGCCTGTCTCGCAACCACCGCCGGCTTCCTCGTCCTCCTCCTCTCGCCGATCCCGATGGTCCGCGGCTTCGGAGTTCTGCTGGTGGCGGGTGTGCTCCTCGCGTTCATCCTCGCGATGACCGCCGGCTTCGCCGCCCTGAGCATGCGCCCCTCGGGCGGGTGGCGCCGTGGGGGGCACCATCCTGAGGAAGCTTCAGCTACCGGAAGGATGGTGGGGCCCCGCGGCGACAGGACCCGCCCGCCGGAGCGCGCCCTCCAATCTCTCGTCACCTTCGCCATCGGCCGGCCCGCGCTCATCTTGGCCGTCAGCGTCCTTCTCGCCGCGATCGGCTGGGCCCTCGGCACCCAGATCTCCACGGTCAGCGAAGTCCGCCAGCTCGCCCCCGCCAACCTCGGCGCCGTCAAGGACCTGAACGCCTTCGAGCAGGCCACCGGCACCACCGGCGACCTCGAAATCCTGATCGAAGCGCCCGACCTCACCGACCCGAAGACGATCGAATGGATGGCCGGCTTCAAGAAGCGGGTGCTGAAGGCCGACGACGTCACCGCCGGGCCGGCGCTCTCGGACTTCCTCACCAAGGGCGAAGGCAAGGTCACCAAGTCGGGCGTCGAAGCGACGCTGGAAGCGCTCAACTCCTACTCGCTGGAACAGGTCGCGCCGCTCGACCCGAAGACCGGCAAGGTCGGCCACCTCGCCCTGATGGGCTTCGGCATCCGCTCGCAGACGGCCGCCGAACAGGAGCGGCTGCTGGAAAGCGTCCGCGCCCAGATCGGCGATCCGCCCGCCGGGGTGGAGGTCCACCTCGCGGGCCTGCCGGTGATCGCCGCCGAAGCCGCCTCCGAACTCGACTCCAGCCGCTACTGGCTGACGCTCGCCGGGCTCGGCGCCGTCGCCCTCGTCCTGCTGGCGCTGCTGCGCTCCTTCCGCCGCGCCCTGGTGCCGCTGTTGCCGACCGCGCTGGCCACCGGCTGGGCCTCGCTCTTGATCTGGCTGACCGGCATCCCGCTCAACCCGATGTCGGCGGCGCTCGGGGCGCTGACGATCGCGATCGCCACCGAGTTCGCGGTGATCCTCTGCGGCCGTTTCGAGCAGGAGCGCTCGGTCGGGCTCGACGTGCCCGCGGCGCTGCGCCGTGCCTACGCCCGCACCGGCGCTGCCGTCCTCGCCTCCGGCCTCACCGCGATCGCCGGCTTCGCCGTCCTCGTCGCCTCCGACATCCGCATGCTGCGGGACTTCGGCGCGGTCACCGTGATCGACCTCGCCGCGGCGCTGCTCGGCGTGATCGTGATCCTGCCCGCGACCCTGACCCTGATCGAGCGGCGGCGGGCGTGAAGGGCCTCGGCGTCGATCGCTACTCGGTCGCGGTCGGGCTGATCTTCCTCGCCCTGATCGCGGTCGCGACGGTCCACACCCTCTCCGGCAACGGCGGCGAAGACACGCTCGGCCTCGACCAGCAGCCGCCCCACTGGCCGCTCCCCGAGTTCGCCGTCCCCGCCGCCTCCGGCCACCTGGAAGGCGACGCCAACGTCTACCAGGACGACTGCGACAGCTCGACGCTGCCCTGCCCAGACCCGCGCGTCCCCGCCTGCCAGATCGCCACCGCCGGCGCGATCCGCGTCTGCGACCTCTTCGACCGCCCGCTGGTGATCTCGTTCTGGTTCGGCACCGAAAACCGCTGCGAGCGCCAGCAGGGGGTCGTCAGCGAAGTCGCCGAGCGCTACCGTGGGCGAGTGAACTTCCTCTCGCTGGACGTTCTCGACTCACGCGAATCGGTCGGGGAACTGGTTCGCCAACAGGGCTGGGCGATGCCGGTCGGTTTCGACCGCGACGGCGCCGTCGCGGCGCTCTACCGGATCGCGATCTGCCCGACCTTCGCCTACGCCTACCCCGGCGGCACCCTGCAGAGCGCCAGCATCGGCGAACTCACCGTCGGGGGCCTCAGTCACCATGTGGAAGAACTGCTGAGCGCGACGCGGGTGGCGGAAAGGGGCTGAGATGGCGAGCGCCGAAAGGGCACGGGCGGGGATCGGTTGGGAGCCGGCGCCGACGCCGGGCTGGGTGGCGCCACACCTCGAAGCCGAGTTCCCCGGCCTCGCCCTCGCCACGGTCGAGGTCGACGGCCGCCCCGGCCGCAGCCCCGAGCCGGTCCGCCGCCGGCTCCGCGCCCTCTCCGACCGCCTCTTCGGCGCCGAGGCGATCCGCCTCCGCGGCCGGCCGATCCCCTGGGCCTACCGGGTCTTCTTCCGCCAGATCGGCCTCGACCCGGATCGTGACCGCACCCCGGTCGAGCAGCTCGTCCTCGAACGTCTCGAAGACGGCTGCTTCCGCAGTCGCGGCCTGCCTGCCGACGCGCTGACGATCGCCACGATCGAGACCGGCGTCGCCCTCTGTGCCTTCGATGCCGACCGGCTGGAGGGCGCCCTCTGCATCCGCGACGCGGCGCCGGGCGAGTCGCTGCCGGGACGGGCGAGCGAGCTGGCGACGGGGACGCTGACGATCGCCGACGAGGCCGGCCCGGTCGCGCTCCTCTTCGGCGCCACCGCGGCGGGCCGCGCGGTCGAGCGCGACAGCCGGCGGATCGCGATCGCGGCCGTCGCCGTCGGCGCCGTCCCCGCGATCGCCGTCGACGAGGCGCTCTGGATCGCCGCCTCGGCCCTCGAGGCCGCTTAGAATCTGGCCATGCCGGATCTGCTGGACAGGGAGACGAACCGGTTGTCCTTGGTCGCCCAGAGGGCGACCAAGGACGCGGGGTTGGACCAGGCGCGGGCGCGCGGCGAGCTGCGTCGGCAGATCGGACGGCTGGAGCGGCAGCTCGGGGCGCTGGTCGCCGAGGGGCTCGGGCGGGTCGTCGTCCCGCACCGGGTCGAGGCGGCGGGGCCGCCGCGGGTGCTCGGGCTGGGGGAGCTGGAGGAGGTCCGCGATTCGCTCGTGACCCGGGTCTCGCAGGCGCGGCAGGCGCTCGCCGAGCGCGCCGCCTTCGAGGCCGCCAACCGCGAGCTTCTGACCGCCCTGCTCGACGCCCCGGGGGAGCATCGCTGGGTCCGCATCAGCCGCGCCGACGTCGGCCTGCCCGGCTGCGGCCACTGGCATTCGCGTCCCGCCTTCGGTCCGCTCGGGATGCTGATGGGCTGGTGGCGGGTCAAGGTTTCCTCGGGATGCCCGAGAACCGGGCGGCTCGCGGCCGCTCCTCCCACATCTCCAGACGGGACGAACTGCCGCCGGCGCCGTGGGGCAAGGCGCCGCTGGCCGAGCTGGCGATCCTCGCCGGGATCATCTGCCTGGCGATCGGCGTCTTCGGCGCGCACGAGACGCTGATCGGCGTCGGCGTCGGCCTCGCCGCGGTCGGCGGCATGGAGGTGGCGATCCGCGAGCACTTCGCCGGCTACCGCTCGCACACGACCCTGTTCGCGGGCTTCGTCTTCGTCGTCGTGACCGCGGTGCTCTTCTACGCGGTCGGGTGGGTGCTCGCCTACGCCCTGCCGGTCGGCGCGGTCTGCTTCCTGGTCACCTTCTACCTCGCCCGCCGCGCATTCCAACGTGCTTCCGGAGGTCTCAGCTTCCGGATCGGTGGAATGCGCGGCTAGGCAGAGGTTCGGGACCGCCTCGGGGGAGAGTCCTAGATCAGGGCCGTGCGCGGGGAGCCGCCGCGGCGGGCGGCGAGCTGGCGGAGAGGATCGCGCGCTGGCGGGGGGTGAGCGTGCCCAACTGCTTGTTCTCGTTCAGCGAGAGCGGCATCAGGAACTTGCGGGCGCGGGTGCGTCCCCAGCGCCGCTGGCTGGTCAGAAGCTCGGAGATCGTCATGCTCTCGGTCTGCCAAGGGCAGTCGCGAACGACATCGGCAGGGTCCAGGTCACCCCGCGCCACCGCGCGCTTCAGCTCGGCGCGAGCGAGCCGCACGGAGTTGGCGCGTTCGAGGGCCCTCATGTGCTGAGGCGGTTCGGATGATGCGGTCGTCGCTGGGGGTGCCGTCACGGCAGCGTCCACTGGACTCCTCCCTTCAAAAGGAATCGTTAACTGGGTATCTCGCCGGCGATCCACCTTCAGATCCCTGCCTTTGGACGGACCCGGAGTGGTGGTCCGACCGTCCCCTGGGATGGCGGCGGCGAGGAGACGAAGCTACGGCCTGAGGGTGGGGGGCGTCAACCCGACGTCAGCGTATCGACGCCCGGGTCGCCCGCTAAGAGCAACAATTTCGGAGGCGGTGCAACGTGCCCCCCATCCGCACGAGTCTGAAACTACCCATGACGGGGGATGTCAACTGGTGGTTAACCAGCCGTTACAGTCTCGGCAGCTCGGGGAAGCCCGCGATCGTCTTCTCGATCGTCGCCAACGCCCGGTCTAGTTGCTCCCGGGTATGGGTCGCCATCAGGCTCGTCCGCAAGAGCGCGCCGCCGGGCGGGACGGCCGGGTGGATCGCCACGTTGGTGTAGACGCCGGCCTCGTAGAGCGCCTTCCAGAGCAGCACCGCCTGCCAGTCGTCGCCGACCACGACCGGTACCACCGGGGTGGTGGCGACGCGGCCGTCGGGCAGCGTCCCCGGCTCGACCACGCGCAGGCCGAGGCCGCGCAGGCCTTCGCGCAGGTACTCGGCGTTGCCGAGCAACCGGGCGAAGAGCTCCGGTCCCTCGCCGCGGATCACCCGCAGCGCCGCCAGCGCCGCGCCGACCGCGGCGGGGACCGCCGAGGCGCTGAAGATGAAGGCGCGCGAGGAGACACGGAGGTACTCGACGACGTCGGCCGGACCTGCGATGAAGCCGCCGCAGGAGGCGAGGCTCTTGGAGAAGGTCCCCATCCGCAGGTCGACCTCGTCCTCCAGCCCGAAGAGCTCCGAGGCTCCCGCCCCGCGGGCGCCGAGCACGCCGGCGCCGTGTGCCTCGTCGACCATCAGCCGCGCCCCGTAGCGCCGGCAGAGCTCGACGATCGCGGGCAGGTCGCAGACGTCGCCCTCCATCGAGAAGACGCCGTCGACGATCACCAGGACGCCGCCGCCGTCGTCGACGGCGCGCTCCAGCATCCGCTCCAGTTTATCCATCCGGTTGTGGCGGAAGGGACGCAGTTTGGCGCCGGCGATGCGGACGCCGTCGAGGATCGAGGCGTGGTCGCCGGAGTCGCAGATCACCGTGTCGGCGGGGCCGAGGATCGTCCCGATCGCGCCGACGTTGGCCTGGTAGCCGGTGGTGAAGACGATCGCGTCGTCGGTCCCCATCCACTCGGCCAGCTCCTGCTCCAGTTCGAGGTGGAGCGGGGTGGTGCCGTTGAGCAGGCGCGAGCCGGTGACGCCGGTGCCGAAGGTCTCGAGCGCCGCCGCGGCCGCCTCCTTGACCCGCGGGTCGCCGGTCAGGCCGAGGTAGTTGTTGGAGCCGAGCATGATCGTCTCCCGGCCTTCCATCTCGACCACCGGGCCGGCCTGCGAGGTGAGCAGGCGGAAGTAGGGGAGGAGGTCGTGCTCCTTCGCCGCTTCGAGCTGCTCGAGGCGGTCGTGGCTGCGCGCCTTCTCGAAGACGTCGATCGGGGCCTTGGCGGTCTCACTCATGTCGCCAAGTCTAGGTAGAAGGCGGATGGAAGTGCCGGAAACCCGCAGTTTGCGCGCTTCCCGGCCCCACGGGGTGGAGCCGACCTGACCCCTCGTTATCTTGGGTTCGGTGAGCGACCACGACCTTGACGGGGAGATCGTCGCCGAGGAAGACGCTGCCGCCGAGGACGCCGTCGACCCGGTCCGCAGACTTCCCACCCCGGCGCCCGCGGCTTCGTCGCCGGTGCTGCGCGGCGAGGTCAAGACCGCGGCGATCGCCGCCGCCGGGGGGGTGCTCGCCGGCGCCGCCACCGTCGCCGCCGTCCGCGTCGTCGGCTCCGCCGTCAGCTCGCGCGGGAGCGCCTCGCGCCGGCTCAGCCGCCGCCGCCCGGCAGGCAAGGTGATCGCCAGCCGCTCCTTCCTGGTCGACGTCCACCTGCTCGACCGTTAGATGGCGGCCCGCCCGGGCGCGCCCGCTTCGCTCGAGGTCGAGGCCCGGCCTCCCTCGCCGTTCCGGTTCGGCGGCGGCTCTACCGACCGCACCCTGCGGGTCGAGCGGGGGGTCGCGCGGCGGCTCCTCCAGGTCGACCGCCGGCCGGTCCTGGTCCGCGCCTGGCAGTCGGGACCGGGGCGGGTGAAGCTGCGCGCCGAGGCCGTCGACCCGGCTCGCATCGCCGTCCCGGTGGCCGGCGGCGAGCCGGGCTGGGCGGGGCGCGAGGAGCTGGGGATCGCGATCGAGCGCATGCGCTTCGCCCTCGGCGTCGACGACGACATGAGCGCCTTCCACCATCGCTTCCGCCGCGACCCGCTGATCGGTCCGATCATCCGGCGGATGCCGGACTTCCGGCCGAAGCGCCGCCCCTGGCCCTGGGAGGCGCTCGCCGCCGCCGTCTGCGGCCAGCTGATCGAGGCGAGCCGGGCGGCCGTGATCGAGCGCCGCATCGTCGGCCGCTGGGGCGCCCGCCTCGGCGAGGGCCGGGGGGCCATGCGTGACGTCCCCGCCGCCGAGGTGATCGCCGGTCGCGCCCCGGCGGAACTGCAGTCGATGGACCTCTCCGGCGGGCGCTCGGTGGCGCTCCGTAAGCTGGCGATCGCGGTCTCCCGTGACCACGGCGACATCGCCTCGCCGCGGTCCGACGCCCGCTTCCTCGCGATCTCGGAAATCGGCCCCTGGACGATCCGCTGCCTCGGCCTCTACGGTCGCGGCGAAGCCGACTCGCTGCCCGCCGGTGACCTCGGCTACATCAAGCTGGTCGGCCACCTGGCCGGCCTGGGACGCCGGGCGACCGTCGCCGAGGTCGAAGAGTTCTACGCCCCCTACGAGCCCTACCGCGGCCTGGTCGGCGCGCTCACCCTCTCCGGCCTCCACCGCATGGTCGCCGAGGGCCCGCGGCTGCCGTTGGTGCCGGGGTCGCTTGCGGCGTGAGGGTGGGGCGGGGCGGTTGGGGCTCCGGCGGCGTGCTTCGCGGCCGTGGCGGCCGTCCGAGATAGGTCCCGGGCGTCTCGTGGCGACCCGGGCAGGCTGCCCGCCTGCCACGAGACGCCCGGGACGTGAGGGTCCCGCAGGGAAGGTCACACGGACGTGGGAGAGATGCCGGGGACGTGACCCTTCCCCATGCGTCCCGTCACAGGATCGGCACCGGCCCCGGGTGAGTTCGCACTTTCGCTCGCCATGCGAGCAGAACTGCGAACTCACCAGGGGGAGGCATGAGGAAGACGGGAGGAAGCGTGGACTTCCCCCGCTCCTCGTAACGGATCAGGGGACTTCGTGGAGGAAGGCGCGCATCTCTGCGCCGGGGCACGCCCGGGCCCTCGCCTCTCTCCACATCCCCGGCCTTCTCGGTGGCGGCCACAGCCTGCCCGGGCCGCCACCGAGAAGGCCGCGTCCCTTTCAGCTTCGGGCGCCAGCTTCAGCGGCCCCGAACCCCTACCCCCGCGCCCGCGCGTCGGCCGTCGTCGCGTACGCCCGGGCCGCCTGGCGGGCGGTCTGTAGGCGGCCGATCTCGTTGCCGCGATCGGCCAGCCGCGCGGTCAGTACCTCGCCGATCTGCTGTTGGGCGGCGGCGGCGCGGCGTAGGGCGGGGGCCGCGTCGGCGGGGGCCTTGCCGGGGATCAGGGCGGCGCGGATCCGTTCCGCTTCCGCGTAGAGCTCGGCGAGATCCTCGATCCGCTCGCCGTGGCAGGCCGCCAGCTCCGCTTCGGCGATGTCCGCCAGGCGCTCGTAGGCCTCGATTCCGACCGTGACGCTCATGCCTGCGCTCCCGCGCCGAGGGTCGCCCGGCCCAGCGTCGGTTCGGGCGCCGCGGCGGCGATCGTCGCCCACGCCTCGCGCAGCTCGGCCAGCAGCTTCGCCACCCGCTCGACCCGTTTCGGGTCGCGCTTCAGCTGCGCCGCGAGCAGCTCGCGCTTGCAGAAGAGGTAGATGTCGGCCAGCCGCTGGGCGATCTCGCCGGCGGCCGGGTCGAGGGTCGAGAGCAACTCGTCGAGGATCGCCCCGGCGCGGTTCAGCGCCGTGCCCGCGGCGGCGATGTCCTCGGTGCGCAGCGCCGCGGCGGCGCGGGCGAGGAAGCGGCCGAGGCCGTCGTAGAGCATCACCACGAGCTTCTCCGGCGCGGCGGTGAGCACGCTGTCCTGGGCGTACGCCTGGCTGGCGCTGCGGTAGGGGTTCATCTATTCGAGGCTTTCCAGCTCGCTCTTCAACCATTCCGATTCGGAATTGGTCTTCTCGAGCGCGGTTTCCATCGCCGTGAACTGGGCGTGCAGGCGTTCTTCGCGCAGCGTCAGGCGTTCTTCCAGCGCCGTCATCTCTTCCCGCAGCACCGCCGTTTCCTTGGTCGCGGCGCTGATCCGTTCGGACAGCCCGCCGCTCACCGAGGTGGTCTGGCTGACGATCGGTTCGAGCGCGGTGACGAAGCCGTTGGTGCCGCTGAGCGCTTCCTTGGCTTCGGTCGGGTTCGACTTGAGCAGCGCGGTCAGGGTCGATTCTTCGAAGACCAGCAGGCCCTTGACCGAGCTCGAGCCGGCGCTGACCGAGGTGCTCGGCGCGCCGGTGGTGACGCCGAGCTTGGAGAGGTCTGATTCCGACAGCTTCATCCGCATTTCGGTGAGCAGGTCGGTGAGCGCCGCGTCGCCGCGCAGGACGCCCTTGTTGGCTTCTTCCTGGGTCGACGGTTCGTTGACGTGTTCTTCTTCGAGCTTCGCCTCGATCAGTTCGACCGCCGCGTTGTAGGCGGTCACGAAGGCCTTCACCTTGGCCGCGATTTCGGTCGTGTTCGGCGCCATTTCGGTGACGTCGATCGAGGCCGACCCGGTCGCGCTGAGGGTCAGCGTGACGCCGGGGATCGCTTCGGTGAGCGTGTTCGATTCCGCTTCGCCCTGGACCCCGTCGACCGTGTAGATCGCGTTGAGCCCGGCCTTCGCCTTCGAGGCTTCTTCGCTGATGTTCGCGCCTTCGGCTTCGATCGTCGCCGCGGCGCCGGTGGTCCGCGAGGAGAGCACCAGCTTGCCGCCGACGGCGACCGCGGTGACCCCGGTTTCCTTGTTCGCGTTGATCTTTTCGACGGCTTCGGCGAGCGTCGCGCCCGCCGCCAGTTCGATCGTCTGGCCGCCGATCGTCAGGGTCGACGCTTCTTCGCTTTCGGTGAAGGCGTAGGTCTTCTGCGCGGCGCGCGCGAGCTGGCTGACTTCGATCGAGTAGCCGCCCGCGCCGGCGCCGCCGTTCAGTTCGGCGGTGATCGAGGTCGAGGAGGAGGTGACGGTCTGGGTTTCTTCCCAGAGCAGCGGCGAGCTGAGGTTCTGCAGCGCCGTCTGCAGCGACTGCATCTTGGTGAGGATGCTCGACAGCGCGGTTTCGCGCGCCTTGACCTGGCCCTCCTTCAGTTCCAGGCGGACCTTCGGCATCTTTTCGACTTCCATCAGCTTTTCGATGATGGATTCGGTTTCCAGGGTCGTCGAGAGCCCCGTGATCGTGATCGTCCCGCTCATCTAGCTGGTCACCTTCCCTTCGGCGAAGTCGAAGATCTCGGAGGTGGGAACCTGGCGCAGGACGTTGCCCTGGCGATCCTGCAACTGCACCCGCAGGCGGCCTTCGTCGTCTTGGTCGAAGCGCAGTTCGCGGCCTTCTTCGAGCAGGCTCGCGGCGGCGTCGGCCGCCTCGCGCACCTCGGCGCTGACCTCGGGCGGGGGCGACGAGGTCGCCGTCGACGACGCCTGGGCGAGGTCGCTCGCGAAGTCCCCGGCTGCCGTTCCGCGCGTTTCATCACGCTGCGGATCACTCACCGGACGCACCGGCCAAGGGCCGTCGACTCTGGAGATGCTGATCGTCATTCATTCTGGGTAATCGGCCGGGTCAGACCGAACTTGAGGCGAGTTCTTTGGCACCTTGCGCGAAGATCTCGGCGTCCTCGGTGAGGCCGCGCGCCGCGGCGACGCGGGCGAGGCCGTGGAGCGCCTCGGCGTCGGGGCCCTCCTCCTCGCAGCTGACCGCCCACTCGTCGCCGGCCGACTCCAGGTAGCCGCGCCGCAGGTAGATCTCGGCCAGCAGGCCGTGGCGCCGGCGCGCCGGGATGCCGGTCGCCGCGAGGGCGGGGAGGAGCGCTTCGAAGGCCTCGAACTCCTGCACCCGCAGGAGCGCCTCCAGCATCGTCGCCAGCGAGTCGACGACGGCCGGGTCGAGGGACGGGTAGCCGTCGGCCGCCGCCCAGGCGGCGAAGAGGTCGAGCTCGGCGGGGGGAAGGCCGACGCGGGCGGCGCGGATGTTCGCCTCCTCGCTCGGGGCCGCGGCGAGGACGCGGGCGAAGAGCTCCGCGCGGGCCGCCTCGACGGCGAAGGCGTCCTGGTCGGCGACCGCCGCGGCGGTCGCGGCCGCCTCCTCGTAGCGGCGGGTCGAGAGCAGCGTCTCGGCCAGCGCCAGGCGGGCGCCGCCGTTGCCGGGCTGGGCCTCGACCACCGCGGCGTAGTGCGGTTCGGCCGCCGCGGCCCGGCCCGCCTCGTAGAGGGCGGTGGCCAGCATGAAGCGCACCGAGGGCGTCATCTCGGCGACCCCGCACTCGATCTGGGCGACGACTTCCTCGTCTTCGGCGCCGCGCGCCAGCATCATGTCGGCGAGCGGCAGCACGCTGCCCAGGTAGGAAGGGTGCTCCAGCAGACAGCGGCGCAGCAGGCCCTCGGCCCGCTCCGGGTCGCGCGTCCGCTCCAGCTCGGCGAGGCGGGCGAGGGCGAGGAAGCTGCCGCTGCCGACCGTCGGCGAGTACTTGCTGGGCGCGTCGCCGCGCTCCATGCACTCTTCCAGCAGGGTCGCGGCGCGGTCGACGTCGCCTTCGGCGGCGGCGACCAGGGCGCGCTCGAAGACGAGGTCGGTGAGGTCGTCGAACAGCTCCAGCCCTTCGAGCGCGCGCGCCTCGGCCTCGGTGAGCCGGCCGCAGAAGCGCAGCGCCTTGGTCGAGCGCACCGCCAGCGAGGGGACGAAGGGGCGCTCGGCCCGGCGCCGGTCGGTCGCCAGCAGCGCCCAGGCGCGCTCGAACTGGTCGCAGGCCCCGGCGGCGTCGCCGGCGGCCGCCAGCTCGGAGCCGAGGTTGAAGTGGAAGAACGGGTTCGGCCCGGCCTCGGCCAGCTGTTCGCGCAGCAGCTTGATGTTGCGGCGCGACTTCTCCTTCGCGTCGCGGACGGCGCCGAGGTAGCCGTAGTGGTCGACCCGGATCGAGGTCGGCTCGAGCCGCTCCGGCAGGCCGGAGGGCAGGTGGTGGGCGATCTGCTCGTGGACGCGGCCCTCGAAGCGGTACTCGGGCCGGTTGCGGAACATCCGCAGGGCGTTGTGGGTGACCGCCGTACCGTCGCCGAGCTCACCGGTGTGGTTGATCTCCACCAGGTAGAAGGCCTCGCGCCAGGTGCGGCCGGTCAGCTCACGCAGCAGCGGCGCGTCGGCCGGGTCGAGCACCTCGTCGGCGTCGAGGAAGAGCAGCCAGTCGCCGCTCGCCGCCTCGAAGCTGGCGTTGCGCGCGTCGGCGAAGGAGCCGGTCCACTCGCGCTCGATCACGGTGGCGCCGAATTCGCGGGCGATCTCGACGCTGCGGTCGCGCGAGCCGGTGTCGACGACGACGATCTCGTCGACCGCGCCCGCGGCGGCGAGGGAGCGCGGCAGCATCTCCTCCTCGTCGCGGACGATCATGCAAAGGCTCAGCTTCAGGCCGACGGCGGGGCGGGCCTGGGAGCCGACCCAGCGGGCCTCCGCCTCGAGGCCGCGCAGCCGCGCCCCGATCGCGGCGGGCAGGTTAGGCCTGCCCTTGCGAAGGCGGGCCCGCTCGAGGTTGGCGGCGACGTGGGGGAGCTGGGGATCGAGGCGCAGGGCGGCCTCGAAGAGCTCGATCGCGCCCTCACGTGCTCCCAGTTCGTGCAGTCCCAGGGCGGCGTAGTTGAGCAGCACCGGCTCGCGCGGCTCGACGGCGAGGGCGTCGAGCGCCTCGCGGGCGACCGCCAGGTAGAGGGCGGGCAGATCGCGCGGCGCGGTCGCCGGGACGGCGGCCAATCTCGTCTCGATCGCGGCGCGGCGGGTGCGATAGGGGGCTTCCCGCCGGTTGGCGGCGGACACGCTCTTGGCCGGGGTCGGCGCGGGGCCGGAATCTTCGAGTCGCAGAGCCATGCCCCTCTCATCGACCGAAGTGCCGCCAGGCAGAGGAATTGGACGCTTGTACGGTTTTGGCGTCGAAGATTTACCTCAATCTGGCGATCTAGGGACCCGGGCGATTGGCCGAAACCTGTTGCGCAACCGCAAGCAGGACGAACCAGGAAGGACCGCTCGATGGGAACCCCGGCCGATCGACGCCAAGTTGACACCGACAAGATCTGGCAGCGCTATCACGAGACCGGCGACCGGGCCCTTCGTGACCAACTCGTACTCACCTTCGTGCCGCTCGTCCGGCACCTCGCCTACCGCAAGGTCCGCGAGCTTCCCGCCTGGTGCGAGGTCGACGACCTCGTCTCCAGCGGCATCGAGGGCCTGATCGGCGCCCTCGACCGCTACGACCCCTCCAAAGGCGCCTCGCTCGAACAGTTCGTCTGGACCCGGATCCAGGGCGCGGTGCTGGACAGCCTTCGTCGCCTCGACTGGGCGCCGCGCAGCCTGCGCCGCTTCGAGCGCGACTCCGAGCGGGCGGGCGAGGACTTCTTCCGTGAGCACGGCCGCCGCCCCGACGACGTCGAGCTGGCCCAGAAGATGGGGATCGAGGAAGCCGAGCTGAACTCCCGCCGGCGTGACCTCGCCACCGCCGAGCTGACCTCGCTGGACAGCGTCACCTCTTCCGAAGACGACGAGGGCGTCGCCCTCGTGCAGACGATCGCCGACGCGGACGACGCCGCCGACCCGGAGGCCGAGGCCACCCGGACGATCGCCCGCGAGCGTTTCCGCCGGGCCTTCTCCCACCTCTCCGAGCGCGAGCGGCGCGTCGCCGTGATGCTCTACACCCAGGGCCGCACGCTGAGTGAGATCGGCGAGGTGATCGGGGTCTCGGAGAGCCGCGTCTGTCAGATCCACGGCGAACTGAAGAAGCGCCTGCGCTCCTCCCTGCGCCGCGACGCCGAGCTGTTCAGCGCCATCGCCTGAGAAAGCTGAGAGCCGCCGCGACTCGCCTCAAGTCACGGCGGTCGCGGCCGATCACCCGACTGCATGGACAGTGGTCTCTACATCGCCGCCTCCGGGATGCTCACCGAGATGGTGCGGCAGGAACAGATCGCCAACGATCTGGCCAACGTCAACACGCCGGGCTTCAAGTCCGACCAGACGGTCCAGACGAGCTTCGGCGAACTGCTCCTCCGCAACACCTCCACCGGGGCCCAGATCGGCTCGCTCAGCATGGGCGCCCAGATCGCCGAAACGCCGACCGACCTGACCCCCGACCCGCTGCACGAAACCGGCGAACCGCTCGACTTCGGGATCGAAGGCGAAGGCTTCTTCGCCGTCAACACCGCCGCGGGCGTCCGCTACACCCGCAACGGCACGTTCACCGCCAACGCCGAAGGCATCCTGACCGACGCCCAGGGCGACCCGGTGCTGGGCGCCAACGGGGCGCCGGTGAAGCTGCGCGCCGACGGCACCGTCCCGGCCTCCGACCTCGGCGTCTTCGAAGTCCAGGGCGCCGAAAAGCAGGGTGAAAACCTCTTCACCGGCAACGCCACCGGCCAGGCCTCGGGAACGGCGCGGGCGGGTTTCCTGGAGGAATCGGGCGTCAACGCGGCCCGCGTGATGACCGAGATGATCTCCTCCTTCCGCTCGCTGGAAGCGGACCAGAAATCGATCCAGACGATCGACGAAACGCTCAGCGAGTCGGCCGGCCAGGTGGGGGCGATCTCCTGATGGTGGGGGCGCTGACCACGGCCGCGGCGGGGATGGAAGCCCAGGAAAACTGGATGAACGCCCTCTCCAACGACATCGCCAACGTCAACACGACCGGCTACAAGAGCCTCCGCGTCGGCTTCAGCGACCTGATCTACCAGGCGCCCGGGCGGGGCGGCGCCGAAGGCACCCAGACGGGCGCCGGGGCGGCCGCGGAAGTGATCGGCCAGAACTTCGAAGTCGGGGCGCTGGAGACGACCGAACGGTCGCTCGACGTCGCCCTCACCACGCCGGGCTTCATCCGCGTCAGCGCTCCCGGCGGCGGCGTCGCCCTGACCCGTGACGGGGACCTCCAGGTCGGCCCCGACGGCAAGCTCCGCACCTCCACCGGACAGGAACTGGTGCCGCCGATCACGATCCCGAGCAACGTCGACCCGGAAGATCTCTCGATCGCCCCCGACGGCACGGTCAGCTCCGGCGGTCGCACCTTCGGCAAGATCTCCCTGGTCGAAGTGACGAATCCCGACGGCCTCCAGGCCGACGGTGAGAACGGCTACCTGCCGACCGCCGCCAGCGGCCCGGTCACCGCGGCCACCGGCGCCCGCCTGGCGCAGGGCGCGCTCGAGTCCTCCAACGTCGACATGGCGTCGGTGATGACGGAAATGACCGAAGCCCAGAACGGCTACGCGATGGCGGGCAAGGCGATCACCACCCAGGACGAAGTCCTGGCCGTCGCGAACGGACTGATCCGATGAGCGGCGAAACGAGCGCGATCAGCGCCGCCGCCGCCCGCGCGACGATCCCGACCGAAGTCCGCAAGGAAGGCTCCGAAGCCGTCGACGGGTACCGCGCCGCGCTGCAGTTCGAAGGCATGCTGCTGAAGCAGATGCTGACCGAGGCGCTGCCGGAATCGGCGACCGCCGGGATGGGCTCCGAAGAAGGCGAAGAAGAAGACGCCTTCGCCTCCAACCCGCAGGCCACCAGCCTGCCGGAAACGGTCACCGAAGCGATCGTCGGCGCTGGCGGCCTCGGCCTCGCCAAGGACCTCTACACCTCGTTCGAGGGCGCCAAGTGAACGCCTCGGTGATGGCCCAGGACCAGATCCTGCCCGCCGCGGTCGCCCGCCACCTCGACCTGCAGATCGCCTCCGCGCGGCGGTTGCTCGACCTCGTCCTGCGCCAGGGCGCGGCGATCCGCGAGCGCGACGTCGAGGCGGTGCTGGCGCGGCTCGGCGACATCCAGGTGGAGATGGCCTCGCGCGAGCAGCTGGAGCGCGAACGGAACGATCTGATCCGCCGCGCCGCGGTGCGGCTCGGGGTCGAGCCGATCGCCGTCGACCTCTCCGGCCTCTCCGCCCTGGCCCCGCCCGCCGACCAGGAGCGCCTGCTCTCGCGCAGCGCCGAACTGCGCGGCCTGCTCGCCGAGATCGCCCGCGAGCACGGCATCAACCGCGCCCTGATGCGCCAGGAACTGGCCTTCCTCGACCACCTGCTGCGGATCAGCGGCGGCGAACCGGAGCCGGGCAGCGGCAGGCGGCTGATGGACGTGGAGGCCTGAGCCGTGGCGGTCTCGACCTTCATGGGGCTGCAGACTGCGCTGCGCGGGCTGATCGCCCAGCAGCAGGCTCTCGACACCACCTCCCACAACATCGCCAACGCCAGCACGACCGGCTACTCGCGCCAGACGGTCAACCTCAGCGCCGGCGAGTCGCTGAAGATCGTCACCGGCTCGACCAGCGGCAGCGGCACCGCCGAACTCGGCACCGGGGTCGACGTCACCAGCATCACCCGCGCCCGCAACAAGTTCCTCGACCTCCAATACCGCGCCCAGGCGATGCGGCTGGGCGGCCTGTCGACCCGCGTGCAGACCCTGGAAACGATCGAAGGGGCGCTCGCCGAGCCGAGCGAAACCGGGATCTCGGCCGAGCTGCAGACCTTCTGGTCGGACTGGGAAGGGCTCGCCAACGACCCCGAAGACGCGGCCGCCCGCCAGGCCGTGGTCGAAGCAGGCAAGGCGCTGGCGACCAGCGTCGCCGAACTGAACCAGCAGCTGACCTACGCCGCCGAAGTGGCGGAAGCCGAATACACCTCGATCGCCGGGGTCGGCGGCGAAGTCGAACAGAAGGCGAAGGAAATCGCCCTCCTGAACGGCGCCATCCGCAGCGCGGTCACCTCCGGCTCGGAACCGAACGACCTGCTCGACCAGCGCGACCTGCTGCTCGACGAACTCTCGGCCCTGGGTCAGGTTTCGGTCACCGAAAAGGCCGACGGCACGGTCGAAGTCGGCTTCGGTGGCGCCGCCGAAGCGCTGGTCACCGGGACCGAAGTGAACTGGCCCCAGGAACTGACCGAACCGAAGGGCAAGCTCGGCGCGCTGATCGAACTGACCAGCGCCGGGGGGACGATCGAATCCTTCCGCGCCGAACTGAACTCCTTCGCCGAAAGCCTCGCCACCGCGGTCAACGAAATCCACACCGAGGCAGGCGGCCCGGCCTTCTTCACCTACACGGCGGGCGAAGGCGCCGCCACCCTGGAAGTCGCGGTGAGCGCCGAAGAAGTGCAGACGGCGAGCGACGGCTCGACCGGCGGCAACGACATCGCGACCGCGATCGGGGCGCTGCGCGGCGGCAGCATCGACAGCGCCTACGCGGCCTTCGTCACCCGGGTCGGGACCGAAATGAAGGAAGCGGTCAACGGCGAAACCAACGCCCAGGCCCTGCTGAACACGGTCCAGGAACGGCGCGAATCCGTCTCCGGCGTCTCGCTCGACGAAGAAATGACGAACCTGCAGGCCTTTCAGCGCGCCTACGAAGCCTCGGCCCGGGCGATGACCGCGATGGACGAAGCGCTCGACGTGCTGATCAACCGGACCGGAAGGGTAGGCCTCTGATGACGATGCGGATCACCGAGGGGATGACGCAGCGCACCGTCCTCGCCGACCTCACGGCGAACAAGGCGCGGCTGACCCAGACCCAGCGCGAACTCTCCTCCGGCGAACGGATCACCAAGCCCTCCGACGACCCGTTCGGGACCGGGCGGACGCTGCAGCTGAGCGGGCAGCTCGAAGCCTTCTCCCAGTACAAGGAAAACGTCTCCGACGGCCTCGGTTGGGCGACGGCGACGGAAACGGCGCTGACGCAGATCAGCCAGCTCGTCCAGCGGGCCCGCGAACTGCTGGTCCAGGGCGGCAACGATTCCAACGGCCAGGTCGCCCGCGAAGGGATCGCGGCCGAGATCGAATCGCTGACCGAAGCGGTCAAGCAGGAAGCCAACGTCACCTTCGACGACCGCTACATCTTCGCCGGCACCGAAACCGACACGCAGCCCTACGAACTCGGCGAAAACGACGAATACAGCGGCAACGAAGGCTCGGTCGTGCGGGTGATCGGCAAGGGCGTCTCGCTGGGGGTGAACGTGAGCCTCAAGGAAATCCTCGGCGAAGGGGCCGGAGCCGAAGACGACAAGCTGCTCGACGTGCTGCGCGACATCGCCACCGACCTGCGCGGCGGCAGCGAAGAAAACGCGGAAGCGCTGCGCGGCACCGACCTCGAACGGCTGGACGAAAACCTCGACGAACTGACCCGCGTGCGCGCCGTCGTCGGCGCCACCACCAACCGCCTGGAGACGGCGACGACGCGGCTCGAACAGCTCGAAGAATCGGGCCTCAGCCAGCTGACCACGGTGCGCGACGCCGACATGGCCGAAACGCTGATCAACTACTCGACCGAGCAGAACGCCTACGAAGCGGCGCTGAAGGCGGCGGCGACCATCATCCAGCCGTCGCTGCTCGATTTCCTAAGCTAGGCGGCGAGGACGCAGATGGCAGAGATCGTCAACAGCAGCAGGTTCGGTGAGCTCGAGGTCCCGCCCGCGGCGCTGATCGACTTTCCCGACGGGATGATCGGCGTCGGCGGCAGCCGCTTCGCCCTGCTCACCCGCGCGGAGAGCGGCGCCTTCAAGTGGCTGCAGGAGACCTCGCAGCCCGACCTGGCGCTGCCGGTCGTCGACCCCTTCCAGTTCTTTCCCGACTACGAGGTGCTGCTCTCCGACGAGGAGGCGGAGCGGATCGGGATCACCGACCCGGCCGCCGCCGACGTCCTCGTCGTCGTCCGCGCCGCGGACGACCCGGGGGAGATCAGCGCCAACCTGCTGGCCCCGATCCTGGTCTCCGCCGGCTCCGGCCATCAGGTCATGAACGAGGCCGACTGGGCCCCGTTGCGCGAGCCGCTGCTCTCCGGCGGCCGGCGGCCCGTGGCCGCCTAGGCGGCGGAGCTTCGCGGGGTGCGGCTCGGGCGGCGGGGCGCGGGCGGCGTGCTTCGCGGCCGCCGCGCCCGTCCGAGATTGGTCCCGGGCGTCTCGTGGCGGCCCGGGCAGGCTGCCCGCCTGCCACGAGACGCCCGGGACGTGAGGCTTCCGCAGGGAAGTCCACACAGACGTATGAGAGATGTCGGGGACGTCACAGATCCTCATGCCTCCCGTGACGGGATCGGGGCCCCACCCGGGTGAGTTCGCACTTTCGCTCGCCATGCGAGCAGAACTGCGAACGCACCAGGGGAAGGCATGAGGAAGACGCAAGGAACCGTCGACTTCCCCCGCTCCTCGTCACCGATCCCGCGCCTTCGTGCCCGGACACGCGCATCTCTGCGCCGGGGCACGCCCGGGCCCTCGCCTCTCCCCACATCCCCGGCCTTCTCGGTGGCGGCCACAGCCTGCCCGGGCCGCCACCGAGAAGGCCGCGTCCCTTTCACCTCCGGGCGCCAGCTCCCCCTCCGGGCGCCAGCTTCCCCGCCCCCCTCTAGAATGCGCCGATGCTGACGATCAGCCGGCGGGCGGGTGAGCGCATCCTGATCGGCGACGACATCGTCGTCGAGGTGGTCGAGGTCTCCGGTGGCAGCGTGCGCCTGGGGATCACCGCGCCGAAGGCACAGCGGATCTACCGCGAGGAGCTCTGGGAGCGGGTCAAGCAGGAGAACGAAGCGGCGGCGAGCGCCGACTTCAGTGCGTCGGTAGTGCCACCAGACCCAGCGTGAGGGCCCGCGCCACCGCCTCGGCCGAGGTGCGGGCGCCGAGTTTGCGACGGATGTTCCGCACGTGCGTGCGGGCGGTGTGGGGGCTGATGCAGAGCGCCGTGGCGATCTCCTCGACGCCCGCGCCGCGGGCCAGTTCGGCGGCCACGCGCCGCTCCCGCGGCGAGAGCAGCGACTTCTCCGGGGTCGGGGCGGAGGGGTGGGTGTGGCACTGGAAGAAGGTGCCGCCGGCGGCGATCGCGTGGATGCCGTCGACCAGACGCTCGGGCGGGCACTCGCGGCAGACGGCGCCGTGGACGCCGAGCTCCTCGAGCGAGCCCTCGCCGAGCGGGCGGTCGATCATGATCAGGGCGGGGGCGCGGTGGCGGCGGCTGATGCTCGTCGCCAGCTCGCGGTCGGGCGCGAAGCCCGCCATCAGGATCACGTCAGGGCGCCCGATGATCGGCCCGCCGCCCTCCTCTTCAGGGAGGACGACCTCGATCATCTCCGCCCGCAGCAGGGCGGCGAGGCCGGCGCGGGAGATCGCCCGTTCGGAGTAGACGGCGACGACCGGCAGGCGGATCGGCAGGGGCGGACGGGCGTCGGCGCCGCGCGCGGCGCCGAACGCGTCAGCGGCCGCCGCCGCGCCGGGCGAGGCGGTGGTTGTGACCGGGTTCATCCGAGCCGGACGTAGCCCGTCGCACCACTGGTGCCGGGCGGGTAGGTGCGCTGCGCGACCTGGTCGTCGGAGTTGCCCTCGATCGTGTGGATCGTGCCGTCGGGGTCGACCGATTCGATGATGCCGACGTGATCTGACCCCCACACGATCAGGTCGCCGGCTTCCGGCGTCCCGGTCGAGGCGGAAACCGCGCGTCCGCTCGATTCGGCCCAGCTCCAGAGGGCGGCCACGGACTGGAAGCCTTCGCCGTTTTCGCCCAGCGGGATCCCCGCCTGGGCAGCCGCCCACGAGGCGAAGTCGGCGCACCAGGGGCCGACCACCGCGCCTTGCACGGCGCTGCGGTATTCCGTGATCCGGGCCGATTCGTTCGAGCCCATCGGTTCCTCGTGCTGCCCGACCTGGGTGCGCGCGGCGGCGACCATGGCGAGCGGCGCGCTGCTGCTGGTCGAGCCAATGCCGAGCAGCGAGCTCGTGGAGCCAATCCCGAGCGTCGATGCCGAGCTGCCTTCGGCGGCCTGCCCGAGTATCTGCGAGAAGCTTTCCGAGGAGGTTCCGGATGCCCCTGAGGTGGAGCCTTCGGTCGCGCTCGTGGAGGTGACCCCGCCCGTCGCCTGGGCCTGGGCCGGGTACAGCGCGGATTCGATCGCCGCGATCCTGGCGAGCGTGGTTTCTAGGCTCATCGGCCATGTATTCGGCCTTCCCTCAGGAGTCCTTTAAGCGAATTGGGATAGTTACCCAATAGTCGGAAAAGGCTGTCCCAATAGTGGGATTCCGCCTTGGACGGGCGTTGAGGAAGGGCGGCCGGGATCCCCGGCCCGGCCGCCCTCCTCGTTACCCGGCTCCTTAGCCCTGGAGCAGCGAAAGCACGCCAGACCCGGACTGCTGGGCCTGGGCCAGCATGGCGGTGCCGGCCTGCTGCAGGATCTGCAGCTTGGTGAATTCGACCATTTCGGAGGCCATATCCACGTCGCGGATACGGCTTTCCGACGCGCTCAGGTTTTCCTGGTAAACGGCCAGGTTGTTGAGCGTGTGTTCGAGGCGGTTCTGGACCGCACCGAATTCTGCGCGCTGACTGGAGACCGCTTCGATCGCTTCGTCGATCTGTTCGATGTCGGTTTCTTCACCGAGTTCGAACGTCGCCGCTTTCACGGCTGCGCCGAGGCTGATCGTCGAGACGCTGATGGTCTCCCCGTCGTTGGCGCCGACCTGGAACGTGATCGTCGAGGCTTCGTTCAGCAGCTTGATGCCGTTGAATTCGGTCTCTTCGCCGATCTGTTCCACCTCGCTGGCGAGCTGGTTGACCTCGGACTGGATCGAGGTCTTGTCCGATTCCGAGAGGCTGCCGTTCTTGTACTGGACGGCGAGTTCCCGGGTGCGCTGCAGCATCGAGTGGACCTCGTTGAGGGCACCTTCCGCGGTCTGGACGACGGAGACGGCGTCCTGGACGTTGCGCTGAGCCTGGCCGATGCCCTTGACCTGGGCGCGCAGCCGTTCGCTGATCGCCAGGCCGGCGGCGTCGTCCGCGGCACGGTTGATGCGGTAGCCGGAGGACAATCGTTCCGACGCTTTCGCGAGGCTTTCGCTGGTCGACACCAGGTTACGGTGCGCGTTGAAAGCTTCGATGTTGGTGTTGATACGAAGGGACATTCGATCGCTCTCCTTGGATCGTTGGTTGATGGTCCCGGGGCGACGTCCGTGTCACCCCTTTGGTTTTGCAGTCGTGTGATCGGCATCCCCGACCGATCCTTTAAGCGAATTCTGGGGCCGAGAAATTCGGACGTTCGTCCGGTGGCGGGTGGGGGCGTAGCTGGGCGGCGGGGGAGCTGGCGCCCGGGGCCGGGGGAGCTCAAAGGGACGGCAAAGGGACGCGGCCTTCTCGGTGGCGGCCCGGGCAGGCTGTGGCCGCCACCGAGAAGGCCGGGGATGTGGGGAGAGGCGAGGGCCCGGGCGTGCCCCGGCGCAGAGAAGCGCATGTCCGGGCACGAAGGCGCGTGATCGGTGACGAAGAGTCAGGGAAGTCCACGCTTCCTCCCGTCCTCCTCATGCCTCCCCCTGGTGAGTTCGCAGTTCTGCCCGCATGGCGAGCGAAAGTGCGAACTCACCCGGGGCGGACCCCGATCCTGGGACGGGACGCATGAGGAAGAGTGACGTTCCCGGCATCTCTCATACGTCCGTGTGGACTTCCCTGCGAGACCCTCACGTCCCGGGCGTCTCGTGGCGGCCACAGCCTGCCCGGGCCGCCACGAGACGCCCGGGACGTACCTCGGACGGGCGCCACGGCACCGAGTCGCGCGCGCCCGACCCCCAGCCACCGCCGCCCCGAACCCGCCCCCGATTCGTCTCCCGAACCCCCGGCGGGCTTCGTGTGCGCCACCGGGGTACTGGCAGGTGGTGAGGTGGAGGTGGCGGCGCCTTTGATGCCGCCCTCGGCTAGGTAGGGGCGAGGGCGAGGAGGCGGGCCGGGTCGTGGAGGTGCTCGAGGACGTCGCCGCAGATGATGGCGTCGAAGGCGCCGGGCTCGAAGGGGAGGTCCTGCAGCTGGTCGAGGTCGCCGCGTTACTTCTTCAGGGCGGCGCCCAGGGCGCCGGCCCCGCGGTCGACGTCGAGCGCGCGCCGGGCGCCGTCCGGCACCGGCGTTCGCACCTTGGGCCGGCTGTGTTCGAGGTAGGTGGCGTCCTGGGTCATCGGCTGAGGGTCACGGTCGGGTGCTTGCGTTCGAAGGACATGCGGTCGGCCGCGATCGTCCGGTCGATCCAGGCGCGCAGGGCCGGGTCCTCGCTCAGCACCGTCGCCGAGAGCGCGTGGCGGATGCGGGACTCCCCCACCAGGCGCGGCGGCCGGCCGATCGCCCGCAGGCGCAGCAGCAGGTCGGTGTCCTGGAACCAGACGCGCAGCGAGGGGTCGAAGAATTCGCCCGGGGCGTGGGACACCTCCAGCAGGGTCGCGGCGGCGAGGGCGAAGCACCAGGCGGCGAAGTCGGTCCGCATCGCCCCTTCGACCGTCTGCGGGAAGACCACCGCGGCGCCGCCGTCGAGCGCCGCCCGCAGCGGCTCCCACCAGCCCTCGAGCGGCTCGACGTCGTCGTTCATCACCACCGCGTAGGCGGTGTCGACGGCGCGCAGGCCGGCGTTGACCGGGGCGGTGAAGCCCTGCGGCGGCGAGCCGTTGTCGACGACGACGACCTGGTGGGGGGCGGCGGTGTTGGCGGCGATCGCCGCCAGGCAGGCGCGCACCCGTGGCGCGCTCGCGTCCAAGGTCGGGACGACGACGGTCAGCTCGGCGCGCTCGCCGGGCGAGCGTCGCGCCGCGACGCCGATCCGGGCCGGCGCGGCGATCGCCTCGGCGGCCGTGACGACGCGTCCGCGACGGGCCAGCTCGGCGCAGATCGCGGCCATCTCCAGCTCCGCCGGTGCCCCGATCGCCCCGGCGAGGCACTCCGCGTCGGCACGCCGCAGAGCGAGCGCCTGGGTCGCGGTCGGATGCGAAGTCGTGACCGCGCGGTCGGTGCGGTCGACGCATGCGGCGGCGGCGCAGCCGGGGTCGGTCAGGGCCTGGAGAAGGGGGGAGAGGGCGCCGGGGGCGAGGAGGGCGCCGTCGCGGAGCAGGACGAGGACGTCCGCCTCCGCCACCGCGGCACCCGCCAGCGCCGCCGCGAGGAATCCCTCGCGGCGCTCCTTGCGCAGCACCGTGAGGTCGCCGCTCAGCCCCGCCAGCAGCTCCTCCAGGTCGGCCGAGGCGTCGTCGACGAGGACCGCCTCGAAGCTCGGCTCGGGCGCCAGCCCGGCCAGCGCCTCGAGGCAGCGACGGGTCCGTTCGCGCCCGCCCTCGAGGTGGACGATCAGGCTCACCGCCGGCATCGCTACTCCGTCTCTGCTCCCGACGCCGCGCCGACCGGCTCGCCGAGCCCGGTCACCGCGTCGACCCGGACCGCCCACTCGTCGTCGATGATCTCCAGCTCGCCGTGGCCGAGCCGCAGCCCGTTGACGTAGAGGTCGATCGGGTCTTCCAGCCGGCGGTCCAGCTCGACCACGGCGCCGACCCCGAGGCCGACGACCTCGTGCAGCGAGAGTCGCGCCTGGCCGAGCTCGGCCCAGACCCGCATCGGCACCTGGCCGAGCGAGCTGCGCAGGGCCGCGTCCGGCTCCGCCTCCGGCGTGTCGGTCGCCCGGTGGGCCGAGGTCACCAGCTGCGCCAGCCCCTCGGCGGCGCCCGGCTCGAGCGCTTCCAGGACCCGCACCGCGCGGCGACTGCCGCTGCGGCCGGGCTTCGCCTTCATCACCCGCACGCCCTCGACGCAGAGCGCCAGCCCTTCCTCGACCCGCCCGCCGAGCCGCAGGGTCGCGCCCGGCGCCAGGCCGAGCACCTCGCCGGCGGAGATCTGGGGACCGGCGATCTCGGCCCGCACCGCGACCTCGATCCCGGCCATCGCCTCGCGCAGGCGCAGCCCGGTGATCGGGTCCTGGGCCTCCTCGCCACCGCCGCGGCGGCCGAGGATCTGGTCCTCGACCGGGGCGATCGCGCGATGCGGGAGGAGCATCGTCAGAGCGAACTCACGGCCGAGCATCTTCGCCCGCATCGCCAGCTCCAGGGTCGGCTCGGAGACCGGCGCGATCCCGGCCGTCTCCAGCTGCGAGTCGATCCCGGTCAGGGCCAGCTCGGTGCCGGTGAGGTCGTGCCAGACGACGTTCATCTGGCCGAGCATGTCGTCGAAGAGGCGGCGCGCCAGGGCGAGGTCGATCTCGGTCAGCCGGCGGTCCGGCGGCGGCTCGTCGGGGGCGCCGCTGAGCAGCGACTCGATCCAGGTCAGCATCAGGCCGGAGTCGGCGCCGAACAGGAACTGGGTCCCGGCCGGGCGCAGCTCGACCACGCCACAGAGGGTGGAGGCGGCGAGTCGCTCGTGGGCGTTGGCCCAGGTCAGCTGGGTCGTCTCGACCACGTCGAGCTCGATCGGCAGGCGCAGCTCGGCCGAGAGCCGGGTCGAGCTGGTCCGGCAGAACGCCGTCAGCGCCCGTTGCAGCCGGCGCTCGTGGTCCGGCGTGAACTTGGTCGGTCGGGTGAAGTCGATGGTCTTCATCGCGCTCATGGGCGGGCCTCCTGGTCGGCCAGACTGGCATTACGACGCTCGATCTCCTCCAGCAAGGCTTTGCGGCGCTGTTCCGCCGAGACGCGCGCGGCGGCCTCCTCGGCGACGGCGAGGTGGCGCCAGACCATCACCGACAGCCCCCAGAAGGCCATGTAGCCGAGGACCCCGGCGAGCAGCGCGCGGAACCCGGCCGAGACCGTCGACATCCCGGCGTGGTGGGCGAGCAGCCCGACCAGCGCGAAGGAGCCGATCCCGCCCCAGCCGCGGGCGAGCTCGATCTGGCGGCAGGCGCGCGGGTGGTCGTTGAGCTTGATGACGACATCGCGCGGCGCCGTCTCGAGGCCCTCGTCGTATCCCGCCGGCCCGCTCATGGCATCACCTTCGAGGCCAACGCACGCGGGTCGGCCGGGGCCAGGTCGACGACGTTCTCGGCGACGTAGTGGATCGGCATCGCGGCGCGGATCGCGACGTCGACGGCGGCGCCGATGTAGCTGGTGTCGGCGGCGGCGGTGACGAGGATCCGGTCGGGGCCGAGCGGGCGCAGCCGCTCCAGCGTCTCGACCGCGGCGGGGGAGGCGGTGCCGGCCCGGATCGCGAGGTGGATCTCGTCGAGGCCGGCGGTGGCCAGCGTCGCCGCCAGGGTCTCGATCGAGGTCGCCGAGCCGGAGGAGGCCGACGGCGTGTCGACGAGGACGAAGGCGGCGTTCTCGCCGAGCAGCGAGACGGCCAGCTCCTCGCAGGTGATCGCCTCCACCTTGACGCCGCTGTCGCCGAGCAGCGCCCGCAGCGAGGCGCCGCCGTCGACCGGTTCGACGGTGAAGCAGGCGACGTCCTGGCCGGCGGCCGCGTGGGCGGCGGCGATGCGGGCGACCGCGGCGGTCTTGCCGGTGCCGGCCGGGCCGATCACGGCGAGCCGACGGCGGCCGGGGCCGGGCGCCGGGGTGATCGGCAGGCGCAGGGCCAGCTCGTTGCGGACCAGCGTCTTCAACCGGCCGGGGTTGTAGAAGGGGGAGACGTTGGCGACGACCGCGTCGACCACCTCGTCGGCCAGGTCGGCGCCGAGCCCGGCGGCGACCATGCCCTCGCGGACGTTGGCGATCCGCTTCGGCTCCGGGGTGTCGTCGGCGACGGCCTCCTCCTCGACCGCGGCGGTAGCGGTGGCGGCGGCCGGCGTGGCGGCTGCGCTCGTGGCCTGAGCCGAGGCCGCGACCGTCGCCGAGGTCGCCGGCATCCCGGCGGCCGGCGAGGCCGCGGGGCCGTCGGTCATCTGGCTGAGCAGGTCGGAGAACGGCGCCGCCCCGTCGACCAGCTGCTGCACCGCGGGCGTCGCCAGGCCCTCGCGGGTGGCGGCGTCGTTGCGGACCGGGGGAGTGTCGGTCGCGATCGCGGCGGCGAGCGGCTCGAAGTCCGGCATCGCGTCGCGGCCCGGGGCTTCGAAGCTCGGCGGCACCGTCAGCGGCGCCTCCGGCGTGCCCTCGAGCTCGGCGTCGCCCTCGTCGTAGACGTCGATCCGCGGGCCGCCGGCCCGCGCGTCGACCTCGACGCAGCGCTTCTGGAAGAAGCCGGCGAAGCCGCCGATCAGCCCCTCGCGCCGACTGACGACCACCGCCTCGGGGCCGAGGTCGGCGCGGATCTGCGGCAGCAGCTCCTCGATCGACGCCCCGCGGTAGGTCTTGATCTGGCCATCGGCCATCAGCGTCTCGCTCATACCTGGACAACCCCCATGTTCTCGACCCGGACTCCGGGCACGATCTCGTTGTAGGAACAGACAGTCAGTTGCGGCAGCGACTGCTCACAGAGCCGCCGCAGGTGTCGGCGCGCCCGCGCCGAGCAGAGAAGTACGGGCCGCGAGCCCTGGGCCAGCGCGCCGTCGAGCTGGCTGCCCAGCGCGGCGAGCAGCGCCTGCGCCCGCGAGGGCTCCATCGCCAGCTGCTCGCCGTCCGGCGTCTGGGCGATCGATTCGCCGATCTCCTGCTCGATCGCGGGATCCAGCGAGATCGCCCGCAGGCGCATCGCGCCGTCGAGGTGGGGCGCCGTGATCGTCCGTCCGAGCGCCGCCCGCGCGTACTCGGCGAGCACCGCCGGATCGCGGGTGAGGCGGGACTTGTCGCCGATCTCCTCGACGATCGCGCCGAGGTCGCGGATCGGCACGCCCTCGCGCAGCAGCGCCTGCAGCACCCGCTGGACCTCGCCCAGGGAGAGCTGCTCGGGGACGACCTCCTCGACCGCCGCCGCGTTCGTCTCCTTCAGCGAGTCGAGCAGCTTGCGCGTCTCCTGGCGGGTGAGCAGCTCGGCGGCGTGGCCGCGGATCGTCTCGGTCAGGTGGGTGGCGACCACCGATTCGGGGTCGACGACGGTGTAGCCGAGCGCCTCCGCCTCGGCCCGCGAGTCGTCTGGCACCCAGGTCGCGGGCAGGCCGAAGGCGGGCTCGGTGGTGGGGACGCCGGCGATCTGGCCCGCCGCCTCGCCTGAGTCCATCGCCAGCTGGTGGCCGGGCATGACGCGGCCCCGCGCGACCTCCGAGCCGCGCACGCGCAGCACGTATTCGTGCGAGTCGAGGCCGAGCTCGTCGTGGATGCGGACCGCCGGGATCACCGTCCCCAGCTCGCCCGCCAGCTGCTTGCGCATCGCCCCGACGCGGCCCATCAGGCCGCCGCCCTGGCCCGCTTCGACCAGCGGCACGAGGCCGAAGCCGATCGCCAGCTCGAGCGGGTCGACCTGGGTCGCGGTCTCGTTGCCGGGCGCCGCGGGCAGCTCCGGCGCGCCGCCGGGGCCGAGCCGGCCGAGCCCGCCGCCGGGGACGACCTCGGCGGTCGGCTGCGGCATCCCGTCCTTGATCGCGTAGGCGATCCCGGCGAGGGCGCCGCCGATCAGCAGGAAGGGCAGCTTCGGCAGGCCCGGCACGAGGGCGAAGGAGCAGATCACCCCGGCCGCCACCATCGGCGCCTTCTTCTGGGCGAAGATCTGCGCGGCGATGTCGTTGCCGAGGTCGCGCTCGGAGGCGGCGCGGGTGACCAGGATGCCCGCCGCGACCGAGATCAGCAGGGCCGGGATCTGGGCGGCGAGGCCGTCGCCGACGGTCAGCAGCGAGTAGTGCTGGACCGCTTCGGAGAAGCCGAGCCCCTGCTGCATCACGCCGACGACGATGCCGCCGACCAGGTTGATCATCACGATCAGGATGCCCGCGATCGCGTCGCCTTTGACGAATTTCGAGGCCCCGTCCATGGCCCCGTAGAAGTCCGCTTCGCGGGCGATGTCGTCGCGCCGCTGGTGGGCCTGCTGATCGTTGATCTGGCCCGCGTTGAGGTCGGCGTCGATCGCCATCTGCTTGCCCGGCATCGCGTCGAGGGTGAAGCGGGCGGCCACCTCGGCGACGCGGCCGGCGCCGTTGGTGACGACGACGAACTGGATCACGATCAGGATCAGGAAGACGACCAGGCCGACGACGACGTTGCCGCCGACGACGAAGGTGCCGAAGGCCTTGACCACCGAGCCGCCGTCGCCGTGGAGGAGGATCTGCCGCGTCACCGAGACGTTGATCGCGAGGCGGAACATCGTCGTCAGCAGCAGCAGCGACGGGAAGGCGGCGAAGTCGAGCGCCCGCGGCACGTACAGCGTCGCCACCACGATCGTGATCGCCGAGGCGATGTTGAGGGTGATGAAGAGGTCGATGATCCCCGGCGGCAGCGGGATGATCATCATCACGACGACCAGGACCACCGCCACCGCGGCGATCAGGTCGGCGTGCGACATCAGCTTCTTGATCCCGTCGCTCACGCGGCCACCCTCACGGTCTCGGTCCGGGCGATCGGCGCCCGCTTACGGGCGGTCTTGTAGACGTAGGCGAGCAGCTCGGCGATCGCCCGGTAGAAGTCGGCCGGGATTTCCGCTTCCAGCGGCACCGCGTCGAACAGCGAGCGGGCCAGCGGTTTGTCCTCGACCACCGGCACGCCCGCCGCTTCGGCGACGCGGCGGATCTCCAGCGCGATCAGGTCCTGGCCCTTGGCGACGACGACCGGCGCGGGCCGCTTGCCGTCGTAGGCGAGGGCGACGGCGAAGTGGGTCGGGTTGGCGACGACGACGTCGGCGCCGAGCACCGCCGACATCATCCGGCCTTTCGAGATCGCCTGGGCGCGTTTGCGCAGGCCTGCTTTGACCTCGGGAGAGACCGACTCCTCTTTCTGCTCCCGCTTGATCTCGTCTTTCGACATCTTCAGCTGTTTCTCGTGGCGGTAGCGCTGCCAGAAGACGTCGATCGCGCCGATCAGCAGGTAGGCGGCGGCCGCCTTCCAGGCGATCCCGGCGGCGAGGCTGGTCAGCGCGGCGCCGAATTCGGCGGGCTCCATGCCGGTCATCGAGGCGAGCTCCCCGAGGTTCGGCAGCAACGCCATCGCCGCGATGATGCCGACGGCGCTGACCTTGGCGATGCTCTTCGCCGTCTCCACCCAGGAGTTCGGGCCGAGCAGGTTTTTCGCTCCCTGGACGGGATTCAGCCGTTTGAAGTCCGGTTTCATCCCGGCCGGGTTGATGTGGAAGCCGACCTGGCCGAAGTTGACCGCCAGCGCCGCCAACAGGCAGCAGATGGCGACCGGGGCGAGCGCCGTCACGATCGCCATCCCGGCGGTGCCGGCGAGCTCGCCGAGGCCGGAGCCGCCGGCGACCTTGTCCGGGTGCCCGGCGTTGCCGAGCATGCCGCGCATCGTGTCGGCGAGGCCGCCGGCGATGTGCGGGCCGAAGACGGCCAGCGAGCCGAGCGCGGCGACCAGGACGACGGCGCCACTGAGGTCGGTGCTCTTCGCGACCTGGCCTTTTTTGCGCGCGTCTTTGCGCTTTTTCGGCGTTGCTTTCTCGGTGCGATCGGCGGTATCCGGCATGGGATCACCCGACTCCGATCCCGGACAGCCCGGTTTCGACGGTGCGCTGGAGCTGGTCGTAGAACCAGTTGCCCATGAAGGGCAGGGCGGCGGCGACGACGAGCAGGCCGACGATGATCTTGGCCGGGAAGCCGACCGCGAAGATGTTCATCTGCGGGACGACGCGGGAGACGACGCCGAAGGCGACGTCGGTGAGGATCAGCGCCAGCAGCACCGGCGCCGCCACCTCGAGCGCCGCGCCGAAGATCCCGGTGAAGGCGCCGACCACGCTCGCGGTCAGCTTCGAGATCGAGGGCAAGGCCAGCATCGGCACGAGTTCGTAGGTGCGGGCGAGGCCGCGGACCACCCACGACTCGCCGTCGATGACGATGAAGATGAGGATCCCGACCATCGAGTAGAGCTGCGACATCGAGCCCGACTGGGTGTTGTCGACGGGGTTGATCAGGGAGCCGAAGCTGAGCCCGATCTGGCTGTCGATCAGCGAGCCGGCGGTGTCGACGGCGGCGAAGAGGCAGGCGATCGCCAGGGCGAAGCCGAGCCCGATGACGATTTCCTTCAGCACCAGCTCGGTGATCTGGACGATGTCGGAGGGGACGTGCTGACCGTGCAGGGCGAGCGGCGCGAGGCCGATCGCGATCCCGGTCGCGATGATCGCGCGGGCCCGCATCGGCACCATCGTCGAGGAGAACGGAGGAGTCAGCAGGAAGAGCGGCGACACCCGCGAGAGCACCAGCAGGAAGCCGACGATCGTGTTGCGGTCGAGCTGTTCGATCGCCTGGTTCACCGCTGCTTCACCATGCCCGGGATCGAGTGGTAGAGGTCGGTGGTGTAGCCGACCACCTGGTTCAGCATCCACGGCCCGGCGACGATCAGCACCACCGCGACGGCGAGGATCTTGGGGATGAAGGAGAGCGTCATCTCCTGGATCTGGGTGACCGCCTGGAAGATGCTCACCAGCAGGCCGACCACGAGGCTGGCGATCAACAGCGGCATGCCGACCTTGAACGCGAGCATCAGCGCGTCGGTCGCCAGCTTCATCACTTCGTCCTGGTTCATCAGTGGAAGCTTTCGACCACCGACTGGATGACGAGCGACCACCCGTCGACCAGGACGAAGAGCAGGATCTTGAACGGCAGCGAGATGAACGAGGGGGGCAGCATGATCATCCCCATGCTCATCAGCGTCGAGCTGACCACCAGGTCGATGATCAGGAAGGGCAGGAAGATCAGGAAGCCGATCTCGAAGGCGGTCTTCAGCTCCGAGGTGATGAAGGCCGGGATCAGCACGTAGGTCGGCACGTCTTCGCGGGTTTTCGGCTTCCGCACCTTGGCCAGGCCGAGGAAGAGTTCGAGGTCGGAATCGCCGGTCTGCTTGAACATGAATTCGCGCAGCGGTTCCTGGGCCCGTTCGAGCGCCACCTTGTCGTTGATTTCGTGGGCGGTCAGCGGGTCGAGGGCGTCGGTCTTCATCGCCTTCAGCGTCGGCGCCATCACGAACAGGGTGAGGAAGAAGGCGATCCCGATCAGCACCTGGTTGGGCGGCGCGGTCGGCGTGCCGAGGCCGGTGCGGACGAAGCCGAGGACGATCAGGATGCGGGTGAAGCCGGTGGTGCAGAAGATCAGGGCCGGGATCAGGGTGAGGCCGCCGACGAGGATCAGCAGCTGGACCGCGTCGCCGCCTTCAACTTTCATCCGCGCACCGTCCAGCCGCGCAGGGTCTCGAGCGCCTTCTTCGAGAACTGGCCGACGGTGATCGGGCCGGCGGCGGCGCCCTCGGACGGGCCGTCGCTCTTCATCTTCAGCGGCTTCTGGGCCTCCGCGTCGTCGTCGGCTTCGTCGTCGAAGCCGATCTCCAGCAGGCCGAGCGCCCGCGCCTCCTCCTCGGAGTAGGAGCGGACCGGGGTGACGCCGTGCTCGCCGGAGCCGACCACGAGCACCTCGCGGCCCGCCCGCACCACGTGCAGGGAGCGGTTCTGGCCGAGCGGCAGCGTCGCCATCGAGGCGAGGCCGGTCCCGGCCGCCTTCTTTTCACGGCCCGCCTTGTACTGCTTCATCACCCAGCGCAGGCCGAAGATGACGAGCAGCACGATCGCCAGGCCGACGATGGTGCGCGCGATGCTCCCGCCGGAGGCCGCGTGGGCGGTCGTCGACGAGCCGCTCAGATCGAGCGGCTGCGATTCGCCATGGGCCGTCGCGACGGCCAGAAGTGGGGATAGAGGCAGGCTCATTTGGGGATGTCCCGGCTCGGGACACCCCCGTAATCGGCCCGCGTTGCCGGCGCTTTAGCCCGGCAATGCCCCCTCCTCCGCTCCTGGAGCGGCTTTGCCTGGTTCTTGCGAGGCCTCCTCCACATTTTCGGGTGGCGCCTCGACCACCGGGGCCGCGATCTCGGTTATCCGCAAGCCGAGTTCCTCCTCGATCGCCACCACCTCCCCCCTCGCGATCACCCTCCCGTTGACCAGAAGGTCGACCGGATCGCCCGCCAGGCGGCCGACCGTGACGACGCTGCCGAGGCCGAGCGCCAGCGCCTCGCCGATCGTCATCCGGGTGCGGCCGATCTCGATCGCGAGTTCGACCGGGACGTTCTGCAGGCGGCCGAGGTCGGCGCCGCCGTCGACCGGGACCAGGTTGGGATCGAGCTCCTCGTATCGCATCCCTCTCTCCTCCATCACTGCACCACCAGGTCGCTGAAGACCACGGACTTGGTTTTGACGTCGGTGGTTTTGTCGACTTCTTTGCGGATGTGCACCTGCAGGCGGTGCCGGATCTTGCGTGAGGTGAGGTCGGCGGCGGGGACGCCGGTGATCGTGTCGGTGACGATCTGGCGCACCAGCGGTTCCTGTTCGAGCGTGCCGAAGCCTTCCGGCGGTTCGGCTTCGCCGCCGCCGGTCGCCGACTGGCCCGGCGCCAGCACCAGCGCCACGGTCATTTTCGCGTAGCGCCCGCCCGCCAGGTTGAGCAGGAATTCTTTCGGCATCACGTAGACGGTGCCTTCGACCTTCACTTTCGACTCCGACTTCGGCGCCAGCACCATTTTGTAGGCGAGGCCGGCGACGACGAGCACGGCGACGGCGATGACGATCACTTTCTTCCTGCCTTTCATTGCGGCAAGCCTCCTTCCGGACTGCTGCCGCGCAGCAGGGCGATTTCGACCCGGCGGTTGCGTGAGCGCCCGCTTTCGGTCGTGTTGGGCGCGATCGGTCGCTCGCCGGCGACCCCGCTCGCTTCGAGCCGGTGCGCCGCCACTCCGTGGCCGATCATGAAGCGCACGACACCCGTCGCGCGGGCCACGGAAAGCTCCCAATTGCTGGGAAATTGCGAAGTCGAGATGGGGACGTCGTCGGTGTTCCCCTCGACCGAGATGTCGTGCGCGCGGTCGAGGTCGACGAGCTTCGAGATCTCGGTCAGCAGCGGCGTCGCCTGTTCCTTCAGGGTCGCCGAACCTGATTCGAAGAGGACGTGGTCGGTGAGCAGGCGGATGACCAGGCCGCGCTCGGTGATCCGGGTTTCGATCTGGGTCGAGAAGCCATGTTCCTTGGCGTAGGTGTCGAGCTTGTGTTTGAGCTCGCGGAACTGTTCCTGTTCGGCCCGTTCGGCCGAGGCGCTGACCCGCTCCGCGGCGAGTGCCGCCATCGCCGCGCCGGCGGCGTGGTTGGTCGCTTCCGAGCCGCCGTCGGGGACGATCGAGCCGCCGCCGGAGAGGATGTGGGGGCTGAAGGCCTGCTCCAGGGTCTGCTTCAGCGTCTTGAACTTCGAGACGTTGACGGCCGAGATCGAGAAGAGCACGACGAAGAGCGCCAGCAGCAGCGTGATCATGTCGGCGTAGGTGAGCAGCCAGCGCTCGCTGGACTCGCCGCCGTGGCCGCCGCCGTCGCCGCGGCGGCTCTGCTGCCGACGTCGTCTGGAGGAGGGGGGACGCATCAGGCGGCCGCTTTCAACGGATCGGCTTTCGGCCGGGCCGCCTTGCCGGCGGGGGACGCGGCCGCCTCCTTGGCGGCCTGGCGGTCCTCGGGCGGCACGAAGGCCTCGAGCTTGTCGGCGACGACGCGCGGGTTGTCGCCCGCCTGGATCGCCAGCAGGCCCTCGATCGTCAGTTCGCGCAGCGAGGTTTCGGCGTCGGCGATGTGGTGCAGCTTGGTGGCGACCGGGAGGAAGATCACGTTGGCCGAGCCGACGCCGTAGAGGGTGGCGATGAAGGCGCCGGAGATCGCCGGGCCCAGGGTCGAGGGCTGGTCCAGGTTCTGCAGCACGTGCACCAGCCCGAGGACGGTGCCGAGGATGCCCATCGTCGGGGCGAAGCCGCCGGCTTTCTCGAAGATCGTGCGGTCGGCGGCGGCGCGGCCGGAGGCGCCGTCGATTTCGTTCTCCAGCACCTGCAGGATCACCTCGGGGTCGGTCCCGTCGACGACCAGCTGCAGGCCTTTGCGGGTGAATTCGTCGTCGATCTCGCCGACGCCGCCCTCCAGCGCCAGGAGGCCTTCGCGCCGCGCTTTGTCGGCCAGCGAGACCATCAGCTCGACCCGGCCGGCGGGGTCCTGGTGCTCCGCCGACATCGCCCGTCTGTAGAGCGACGGGATGCGCTTCACCGACTCCATCGAGGTGGAGGCGAGGGTCGCGCCGAGGGTGCCCCCGAACACGATCAGGATCGCGGGCGGGTCGATGAAGGCAGCGATCTGGCTCCCCTCCATCAGGGCGCCCATCAAGAGGCCCGCGATCGCGAGCCCGATCCCTATCGCGGTCGAGGCCTTCATCAGATATCCGCCGGGTTATCGACAGCTCGCAGCCGAGCTTCAGTGTTCTGGACGCCCGTTCGCTTCAGGGCGCGCTCGAGGATGCCGACCCGCCACTCACGGATCGCCGCCGTCACCGAGTCCGCAGACTCGGCGACGACGAGCTTGGACCCCGTGGTCAGGGTCACCGTGGTGTCCGGGGAAGCCTCGACCGTGAGGACGAGGTCCGGGTTCAGGTCGAACTCGTGTTCAGACCCTCCGAGTCGGTGCAGGCGGATCATCGCTTCAGGTTCACCAGGTCCTGCAGCATTTCGTCTGCGGTGGTGATCGTCCGCGAGTTGGCTTCGAAGCCGCGCTGCGCGTCGATCATGTTCGTGAATTCGGTCGCCAGTTCGACGTTCGACATCTCCAGCGTGCCGGAGATGGTGAGGCCGAACTTGCCGCCCGGGGTGCCGTCTTCGGCTTTGCCGGAGGCGGCGCTTTCGACCCAGTTGGAGCCGGTGGTCCGTTCGAGGCCGGCCTCGTTGGAGAAGCGGGCGATCGAGAGGTAGCCGGCGATTTCGCGTTCTTCGCCGCCTTCCGGGATGTAGCTGACGGCGCCGTCCTGGCCGATCGAGATGTCGGTCGCGCCGGCCGGGACCTGGATGTAGGAGTTCGGCGTGCCTTCGCCCGCTTCGGTGCGGCCGAGGACGTACTCGCCGGACTGGGTGGTCAAATAGCCTTCGGAGTTGAAGGTGAAGTTGCCCGCCCGCGTGTATTCGACCTGGGTCGGGACCGCCGGCGGGGTGCCGTCGGCGACGATGAACATGCCTTCGCCCTCGATCGCCAGGTCGGTGGTTTCGCCGGTCGACTCGAGCGAGCCGCCGCCCATCAGGTTGTCGATCGAGCCGAGCTGCACGCCGAGCCCGACCTGGGCGGCGTTGCGCCCGGCCTGGCCGTTGCCCGACCCGGTCGCGCCGATCACCGTCTGGGCCAGCGAGTCCGCGAAGGTGGCGCGGCTCGCCTTGTAGCCGACGGTGTTGACGTTGGCGATGTTGTTCGCCGTCACGTCGAGCAGCAGCTGGTGGTTCTTGAGGCCGCTCACGGCGGCATCCATCGCTCGCATCATTTGTCTGGGGTGTCCTTTCTCTCCAGGGCCCCCTCGAAGAGGTCCGGCCGTGGCTTGTCGTTATGGCCGCACGCGTTCATGCGATGACGGCGCTGTCGATGTTGGTGAAGACGTGGTTGCTCATATGGGCCTGGTCGAGGGCCGTGATCACGGTGCGGTTCTGCACCGCGACCACGTAGGCGTTCTGGTCGACCAGCACCACCGCGGCCCGCGAGCCTTTGGCGGCGGCCATCTCGACCCCCTTTTCCAGTCGTTCGACGGTCTGCGGGTCTTCGGCGATGCCGCGGCTCTGCACCCGTTCGGCGGCGTGCTTGGAAAACTGCACGCCGCCCGCGGAGCGCTGCAGCTCTGCCGCGAAGGAGCCGCCGTTCGTCGACCCCGGGCTCTGCGGAGAGCGCGGCGCGGGAACGTAGGCGGGCGGCTGGGAGCCGCCGATTCCGTCGACCGGAGGAGTCATTCGGCGACCTTCGTCACCGTCCCCGGTTCCACACCGGATTCGCCGTCGACCGTGAGCGAGAAGCCTTCTTCGTCGAAGTCGACCGATTCCACCTTGCCTTCGCCGGTGGTGCCGTCTTCCTTGGTGTAGGTGACGGTCTCGCCGACCAGCGAGAGCGACTGGTTGACCGCCGCCATCTGGTTCATTTCTTCGTTGGCGACGGCCACGTTGGTGATCTGCTCGAGGGTCGAGAAGGCGGTCATCTGGCTCATGAATTCCTGGCTGCCCACCGGGTTCAGCGGGTCCTGGTTCTTCATCTGGGCGACCAGCAGCTGCAGGAACTCGTCCTTGCTGAAGCCGTCGGCTTCGTTCTGCGCCTGGACCTGGGCCGCTTCGCCGCCGGCGCTGGTGCCGCCGACATCGCTGACGCTGCTCATCTGCTGCTCCTTCCGATCAGGCGAGGACGTCGACGAGGACGCCGCCGCCGAGGTCGATGGTCTGGATCTCTTCGCCGGCTTCGACCGCTTCGGTCGTCCCGCCCGCGCCCGCTCCCGCACTCGCCGCGCCGGCGCCGGCCTGGCCGGCTTCGCCGCCCCGGGCGCCGCCCGCCGTTTCGCCGCCGACCGAGATCCGCAGCGAGGCTAGTTCGAGCCCCTGCGCGGCGAGCCGGCGCTGCAGTTCGGCGGCGCTCCCTTCGAGCAGGTGGGCCGCGTGTGGGTTGTCGGCGACGACGGTGGCGGTAAGGCCGCCGCTCGCCTGGCGGAGGAGGACTTCGACGCCGCCGAGCTCTTCCGGATGGAGCGTCAGGCGGGCCCGGGTGTAGCCGTTTTCGCCGACCATCCGCAGCGTCGCTTCGAGCGCCGCGGCGGGGGTGGGGGCGACCACGGTCGGGGTCGAGTAGGTGCCGCTCGCGGCGAAGGTGGAGGAGGCGGAGGGCGCGGGCGCGACGGCGCTCGCGCCGGTCGCGGCCGGCGGCTGCGTCGTCACGGTGGTGCCCGTCGCCGGGCGGGCGGTTTCGGTGGCCCCGGTCGTCGGTTCGGCGGCGGCCGCTTCGCTCGCGGCCGGGTTCTGACCCGGGGTCGAGGACCCCCCGGTGTCGGATCCGCCGCCCGCGCCGCGACCGCCCTTGCCGGTTGCGTCGCCCTCGTTCGCGGGCGGCGTGGCGGTCGCCGGGCCGGCGGCGGGCGCGGTCGTCGGGGTGGTGGAGGAAGCTTCGGCGCTCTTCGGCGCCGCTTCGGTGGTGCCCGCGAGGGTGCCAGCGAGGGGCCGGGCGATGACGCTCGGCAGCGAGTTTTCGGCTCCAGAAGCCGGTTCTGCCGTGGTCGGCAGGGAGATCTGCCCGGGCGCGGGCGGGGCGGGGGAGGCCGGTGCGGGCGCCGCTTCGGTGGTCGCCGCGGCGCCGTCGGACCGGACGGTCGCGGTGTCGACGGCGCCTTCGGCAGCCGCCGTCCCGGACCCGCTCGCGGCGAGGTCGGCAGCTCCCGGCGCGCTGGCGGCGCCAGGGCCGGCGGTGGTCGGGGTCGCCGGGGCCGCGGGCGCGACGCTCGCCGCGGTCGGGTCGCCCGGCACTTCGCCCGGCGCGGCCGGGACCTGGGGGGCGGGCGCCATCGTCGCGGCGACCGCGGCTTCGCCCGCGACCAGGGCCACGGTCGCTTCGCCACCGGTGCCGCCTTCGTCGGAGTTCGTGCCTTCGCCGCTCGCGGCGTCGCCCTTGCCTTCGACAGCGGTGCCGCGCGAGCGCCTCGGCGAGCCTTCGGCGGAGGTCGCCGCTTCGCGGCTTCCTTTCTTTTCGCCTTCCGCGGGTGCGGTCCGGGCGTTGGTCTGGCCTTCGAGCAGCCCCGCGAACGGGGACGTGCCGTCCGGCGGACCGGCTTCCGGCGGCCCCGCGCCGGGCGGGGCGGAGGAGGGGACGGTCGCGCTTGCCGGCGGCGCCGGCGCCTGGAAGCTCATCACGTTCACGCCGCGCCTCCGAAGTCGTTCGCGTACCCGGCCGCGTAGCCGAGCACCTTCTTCACGTATTCCTGCGTTTCCGGGTAGGGCGGGATCCCGTCGTACTGCTGGACCGCGCCGGAGCCGGCGTTGTAGGCGGCCAGCGCCAGTTCCTTGTCGCCGCCGAATTCGGCGAGCTTTTCGCTCAGCAGCCGGGCGCCGCCGAAGATCGACTGGGTCGGATCGTGCGGGTCGGTGACGCCGAGCGAGGCCGCCGTTTCCGGCATCAGCTCGGTCAGGCCCTGGGCACCGGCACCGCTGCCGACGTCGGCCTGGAAGTGGGACTCCTGCTCGATCAGGCCGGCCAGCAGGGACGGTTCGATGCCGTACTTGGCGCAGGCTTCTTCGATGATCGACTGGTAGGGGACCGAGCCCGAGCCTTCGGCTTCGACCGCCGCGATCGCTTCGTTGGCGACCGTGGTGGCGAGCGCGGAGGTGGTGGTGGAAGGGCTGGTGACCGCGGCCGCTTCGCCCAGCGCGGTTTCGCCGCCGGCGACGGCGCTCGCTTCGGCGAGGGCGTCGCTGAAGGAGCCGGTCTTCCCGCCGGCTTCGACCGTCTGGATCAGGCTGCGCAGTTCGGCCACGCGGGCCGCGGCTTCGCTCGCCGCGGCGAGCCCGCCCGCACCGGGGCTGACGCTTTCGACCGTCACGAGGACTGCCTCCGTCGGTGCCCGGCCAGCGCCAGCTCGTCGAGCTGGGCGCTTTCCGCCCGCGCCGCCTCGCGGCTGTGCTCGCTCTGGCGGCGATCGCGCAGCCGGTCGAGCGCCTGGCGGTCGCGCGCCGCGTCCGCGAGGTCGCGGCGCCGCCGGCCGACCTCGTCGCGGCTGGCGTTGAGGTCGCGGACGGCGACGGCGCGGCGGCCGGCGAGTCGTTCGAGGTAGGCGTTGGTCGCCGCCAGGTCGGAGCCGGGCAGCGCTTCGTCGGCGCCGGAGGCGACGTCGCGGAAGCGTTCGCGGGCGCCCTCGATCGTCGCGTCGACGCCCGCGAGCCCGCGCTCCTCGTCCGCCTCGCGCCCGAGCGCCGCCGCCAGTTCCTCCTGCGCGCCGCGCTCCTTCTGCTTGCGGATGTCGTGCACCCGTTCGAGCCTGAACCTGAAAGGTCGTTCCGTCACGTCCCGTTGATCGCCCGCGAAGAGCAGGTCTTTAGAGGACCTGAACCCCAGGGACCGTCAGGCCGATGGCCTATTCGTCCACTTGCCCCCGCGAGCCATTGCGACGGTTCGCCGTGGAGACTTTCCGTCGCATAGCGACGGTTTCGCTCCACACCCCTGGCCGGGTGGCGGCGGCTACGCGGTGGCGACGGGTGGGGTGGGGGTGGGGAGTGGGGTGGGCTCCGGCGGCAGGTTCGCGGGGGCCTCGGAGGTGGCCGCGACCAGGTCGGCGAGGCGGGCGTCGGCTTCGGCGAGGTCGGAGCGCTCGTCGGGGCGCTGGCGGAGGAAGTCGTCCAGCTGGTCGCGGATCGCGATCGCGGTGTCGACGGTCGGATCGCCTCCCGGCTGGTAGGCGCCGATCGCGATCAGGTCCTCCTTGTCGCGGTAGGCGGCCAGCAGCCGGCGCAGCTCGGCGGCGGCGGCGATCGAGTCGGGGGGCTGGATCTCCGTCGTCAGTCGGGAGACGCTCTGCAGCACGTCGATCGCCGGATAATGGTTGGCGTGGGCGAGGTCGCGGCTGAGGACGACGTGGCCGTCGAGGATCGAGCGGACCGCGTCGGCGATCGGCTCGTTCATGTCGTCGCCGTCGACCAGCACCGTGTAGAGGCCGGTGATCGATCCTGCCGGGCTGGTGCCCGCCCGCTCCAGCAGCCGCGGCAGCATGGCGAAGACGCTCGGCGTGTAGCCGCGCGTCGCCGGCGGCTCGCCGATCGCCAGGCCGACCTCGCGCTGGGCCATCGCGAAGCGCGTCACCGAGTCCATCATCAGCAGCACGTCGGCGCCCTGGTCGCGGAAGTGCTCGGCGATCGCGGTCGCCGCGAAGGCCGCCTTGATCCGCACCAGGGCGGGCTGGTCGGAGGTGGCGACGACGACGACGCTGTGCTCCAGCGCCGGCCCCAGGTCGCGCTCGACGAACTCGCGCACCTCGCGGCCGCGCTCGCCGACCAGGGCGATCACGTTGACGTCGGCCGAGGTGGAGCGGGCGATCATCCCCAGCAGGGAGCTCTTGCCGACGCCGGAGCCGGCGAAGATGCCGAGCCGCTGGCCCTGGCCGCAGGGGACGAAGGCGTCGAGCGCCCGCACGCCGAGCGCCAGCCGCTTCTCGATCCGCGGCCGGCCCAGCGGCTCGGGCGGTTCGGCGGCGGCCGAGCGGCTGCCCGCCGGGCCCAGCGCCGAGCCGTCGAGCGGTCGGCCGAAGGCGTCGACCACCTGGCCGAGCAGCGCCTCGCCGACCGGCACCCGGAAGGCCTCGCCCTCGGCGGTGACCGGCTTGCCCGGGCCGATCCCGCTCATCTCGCCGAGCGGCATCAGCAGGGTGCGGGAGTCGCGGAAGCCGACCACCTCGGCGGGCACCGGCGGCCGGTCGCGGCCGGTCTCGATCTGGCAGACCTCGCCGACCTCGGCCTCGAGGCCCGAGGCCTCGATGATCAGGCCGATCACGTCGCGGACGCGGCCCCGCCGCACCACCAGGTCGGCGCCGTCGATCGCGGCGCCGGCGGTCGCCAGGGCGCCGTTCACCGCTGCCCCGCCTGTCGGGCGACGACCTTCGCCGCCCGTTCCAGCTGGGCCGTGATCTGGGCGTCGATCTCCCCGGCGGCGGTGTTGACGACGCAGCCGCCGCGCTCCACCCGGCGGTCCTCGCGGACGCTCAGCTCACCGCCGTGCTCGACGCTGAACTCGGCCAGGCTCGCCCGCACCAGGTCGGCGTCCTCGGGGTTCACCAGCAGGGTGGCGGGCAGTGGTTCGGTGAGCCGCCGGAGCGCCCCGCGGACGACCTCCAGGACCAGCTCCGGCCGCGCCTCCAGTTCGCCGGCGAGCACCTTCTCGGCGATCCGCAGCGCCAGCCCGATCGCCACCGGCTCGACCTCCTCGGCCGCGGCCGAGCGGGCCGCGTCGAACTGGCCGGCGGCGCTCGCCAGCGCCGCCGCCGCGGCGCTCACCTCGCTGCGTCCGGCCTGCAGCCCTTCCTTGTAGCCCTCGGCCCGCGCCGCGTCCAGCTCGGCCTCGCGCTCGGCCTCGGCGGCCGCCTGCTGCTCCTCGGCCGGCCGCGGCACGGCCAGCTCGGGGAACTCAAACGACGAGCTCATCGCCACCCCGGTGCCCGACCGTGATCTCGCCCTCCTCCTCGAGGCGGCGGACCTCGGCGACGATCCGGCTCTGCGCTTCCTCGACCACCGATTTGCGTTGCGGCGGCTGGTACTCCATCTCCTCGACCAGCAGCTCGGAGCGCCGTTCGGAGACGTTGGAGAGCACCCGCTCCTTGACCTCGTCCGGGACGCCGCGCAGGGCCAGCGTCAGGTCGGCGTCCTCGACGTTCTTGAGCACCGACTGCAGCGCCCGGTCTTCCAGTTTGACGATGTCCTCGAAGGTGAAGAGCAGGGCGCGGATCTCTTCCGCCAGCTCCTCGTCGGACCGGGCCAGGGTCTCGAGCACGTTGCGCTCGGTCGGCCGGTCGGCGTGGTTGAGGATGTCGGCGAGCGAGCGCACGCCGCCGGAGCTGGCGTACTCCTCGGAGAGCACGTTGGAGAGCTTCTGCCGCATCACCGTCTCGACCTCGCGGATCACCGCCGGGCTGGTCTCGCTCATCCGCGCGATCCGCAGCGACACGTCGGCCTGTTCGGACTCGTCGAGCAGCGCCAGCGTTTCGGCGGCCAGGGTGGTGTAGAGGCTGGAGATGATCAGCGCCTTGGTCTGCGGCGCCTCGTTGCGGAGGAAGGCGTCGATCTGCTCCGGCGGCGTGCGGGCGAGGAACTCGAAGGGGCGCATCTCGATCACCGCCGAGAGCCGGCCGGTGATCTCCGCCGCCCGTTCCGGGCCCAGCGCCCGCTCCAGCACCTCGCGCGCGTAGTCGACGCCGCCGGCGGCGATCGAGCTCAGCGCCAGCGAGTTCTCGGAGGCCTCCTCGAGCACCGCCTCGACCTGCTCGCGGGGGATTTCCCCGGCCTTCGCCATCTCCAGCGAGAGTTCCTCGATCTCGGTCTCCGAGAGGTGGCCGAAGACCTCGGCCGCCTTGTTCGGGCCGAGCGCGACCAGCAGCACCGCCGCCTTGCGGCGGCCGCGCAGCGGCGGCACCTCCTGCGCCCCCGACCCGATCAGGGAGAGGGAGTCGCCGGCGCGCTCGAGCGGGACGAGCTCGTTCGGCGCCGCCACCTAGGACTCCTTCATCCAGGACCGGAGTTGCTGGGCGACCCGGTCGGGGTCCATCTGGGCGACGTCTTCGGCGCTGTTCGGCATCGTCGGCCGTTCGTCCCAGTCGTCCTCGCCCCGGTGCACTTCCAGTTCGGCCAGCGAGGTCGGCGCGTTCAGTTCCTTCAGCCACAGCGGTTCGGCCAGCACCTCGTCCTGGCGTTTGCGCAGGTGGCGGCCGGCGAAGAAGAGGAAGCCCGCCGCGGCCAGCCCGAGCACCGCGTACTTGCCGTAGTCGGCGATGCCGGGGCCCGCCGGGCCGGCGACTTCCGGCGTCTTGGCGAAGGCGACGCGGCTGGTGGTGATCGTGTCGCCGCGTTTCGGTTCGATCCCGGCGGCCGATTCGATCGCCGATTCGAGCTGCGCGACTTCGCCGGCGGGCACCGATTTGTCGAGGATCAGGGCGACGTGCTGCTGGGTCACCGTCCCCGGCGCGACCTTGGTGTGTTCGATCGTCTTGTCGACGCCGTATTCGGTTTCTTCGTTTTCCCGTTTGTAGTTGGAGGGGCTGCTGCTGGTGCTGGTCCCGGTGGCGTAGCTGGGGATGTTCCCCGCGGTGCCGGCGGCGCCGCCCGCGGTCGTCCCGGCGCCTTCGCCTTTCAGCGACTCGCTTTCCGACTGCTGCTGCAGCGGCGTGCCCTGCTTGGCGTAGGTGAGCTTGCTCTGCGTGGTCTGGTCGGCGTCGACTTCGGCCTGCACCTGCACGCGGCCCTTTTCCGGGCCGATCGTGCGCGCCAGCAGCGCGTCGAGGCGGCCTTCCATGTTCGTGTCGTACTTCGCCTCCAGCGCCTGTTTGGTGTCGCCGCCGCCGCTCGCGCCGCCTTCGCCGGCGGGCCAGAGGGTGGCGCCGCTGCCGTCGGTGATCGTCACGTTGTCGGCGCTCAGGCCTTCGACGCTGGCCGCGACCAGGTGGGCGACGCCGCGGGTCGGCCCGACGGCGAGCCGGCCGCCCGAGGTGGTGGCGATCAGGACCGCCGCCGTCGGCTTCACCGATTCTTCGGAGAAGAGCTGTTCTTCGGGCAGGGTGATCTGCACGTTGGAGCTCTTCACGCCGTCGACCTGGTCGATCGTTTTTTCCAGTTCGCCCTCCAGCGCCCGCTGGTAGGTGACCTTCTGCTGGAAATCGCTCGCCCCGAACTGCTGCGATTCGAAGAGTTCGAAGCCCGGCTTGCTGCCGCCGAGGGTGTCCGATTCGGCCAGCGCGATGCGCGCTTCGGAGACGTTGGAGCTGGGGACGCCGACCGCGGTGCCGCCGTCCTCGAGCTGGTACGGGATGCCCTTTTCGCTCAGCACTTCGGTCACCTGGCCGGTTTCCGAGGGTTCGATCCCGGTCGCCAGGGTCGTGTAGCTCTGCTTGGTCGCCATCTGGAAGAGGACGAAGAGGAGGATCACGACGGCGAGCCCGGCGCCGCCGAGGGCGATCTTGCCGCGCGTCGAGAGGCGGGCGAGGACTGATTTGATCGAGGCCATCTAGATCAGATCTGGGTGTGGAAGATTTCCGAATACGCTTCGACGGCCTTATTGCGGACCTGCGAGGCAAGCTCCATCGAGAGACTCGCTTCCTGCACCGCGGTGATCACCGAGCTGAGGTCTTCGGTCTTGCCGGTCGCCAGTTCGGTGGAGGCCGTCGAGGCCGCTTCCTGGGTCTTCTCGAGGCTGCCGACCGCGTTGGTCAGCATCGAGCCGAAGCTGCCCGCCGGGTCTTCGGCGCCCTGCGCCGCGCCCGCTTTTTCGGAGCCGCCGACCGAGCCGACCGACCAGTCGCCGCCGCTCGCTTTCGGTACCGCCCACTGCGAGGCCTGGTTGGCGATGGAGGAGATCGGCAGGGTCATCAGAGCAGTTCGATCGTCTTCTGCATGACGCTCTTGGTCGTCTGCATCGCGGTCACGTCGGCCTGGTAGGAGCGCGAGGCGTCGATCAGGTCGGTCATCTCGGTGACCGGGTTGATGTTCGGCATCGTCACGTAGCCCTGCGCGTTCGCTTCCGGGTTTTCCGGTTCGTAGACCTGCTTGGTCGGGTCGGCGTCGTCGACGATCGCGGCGACTTCGACGCCGGCCGGTTCGTTGCCGCCGAGGGCGCCCGCCAGGTTGCCGGCGAAGGTGTCGGAGCCCGCCGACTCCTGCAGGACGACGGTCTGGGCTTTATAGGGGCCGCCTTCCGCGGTCTTCGTCGTGTCGGCGTTGGCGAGGTTGGCGGAGGAGACGTCCATCCGCAGCCGCTGTGCGGTCAGTCCGCTGGCCGAGATGTTGAGGGCGGAGAAGATCGACATCAGGCGTTACCCACTCCCATCGCCGTGCGCATAATCTGCAGGCGGGTGTTTGCAACCTGCGTGAGCGCGTTGAGTTCGAGGCCGTTTTCGGCCAGCTTGGCGGCTTCGGCGTCGCTGTCGACGCCGTTGCCGTCGGTCTGCGTGGCTCCCGTTTCGACCGTTTCGGCGCCGAAGGTGAGCCCCTTCAGTCCTTCCGGGTCGTCGCCCCCTTCGAGCGCGTCGGCCAATGCCGCGTGGAAGTCGACTTCGCTCGGCTGGAAGCCGGGCGTGTCGGCGTTCGCGATGTTGTTGGCGAGGACGGTGTTCCGCTCGGTCGCGCCGGAGATGGCGCGCATCAGCGTGATCTGGGTCGTGTCGAGGATGCTCATGCGGGGATTTGGCCCGTTCATCGACCGCGGCCCCCGAAGATTTAGCGATTCGTCGAGTTGGGACCGAAATTCCTTTCCGAATCGAGACATCCGGTCAAGTGTCGGGTTCCTCTGTCGATAAGGACACGATGGCCGAGACCGAGAACAAAGAATGGCCCGAGGGAGAGATCGGCTCCTTCCTCGACCGCTTCGGAGGTGGGGACGTGGAGAGCGCGCGATTGATCGACCGTCTGCCGGTCATCATCTACGCCTCCGAGTTGGGCGAGAACGGCCGCTGGCGCTACGTCAGCCCGCAGGTCGAGGAGATCCTCGGCTTCACCCAGGAGCAGTTCCTCGCCGACGCCGGGCTCTGGTCCCGCCAGCTCCATCCCGACGACCGTATGCGGGCGCTCGCGGTGGAAAGCCGCGACGCGCTCGGCAACCGTGAAACCAGCCCGATCGAGTACCGCATGTATACGAAGAGCGGCCGCGTCGTCTGGATGCTCGACGAGGCGGTGCTGGAGCCCGACGCCCAGGGCGTCCCGGTCTGGCACGGCGTCCTCTACGACATCAGCGAGCGCAAGACGGCGGAGATCGACCTGCATCGCTCGCTCGCCCAGCAGGCGGTCGTCGCGCGGCTCGGCGAACGGGCGCTCAAAAACGGTGACCCCGAGGCGCTGATGCGCGATGCGGTGCGGCTGATCGGCGAACTCGACGGGGTCGAGCAGGCCTGTATATGGGAGGTCGGGCGCGACGGCCGCCGGCTCAATCTGTGCGCCGGCCTCGACGACACCGTGCACGGCTCCGGCCGGCGGGTCTCGGCGGGCCGCGACTCGCACGCGGGCGCGGCGCTCGACGCCGGGGTGCCGGTGATCGTCGTCGACTGGGCCGACGAGGAGCGCTTCACGATGCCGCCGGTGATCCGCGCGCTCGGCGCCGCCAGCTCGCTGGCGGTGGTGATCGACGGCAAGGACCGTCCCTTCGGCGTGCTCGACGTCCACAGCTGCGAACCCGAGCGCTTCGGTCCCAAGGACGTCCCCTTCCTGGAAGCCTCCGCCAACGTCCTCGCCGACGCCTTCGAGCGCCACGCCGCCGACCGGGCGCTGCGCCACCGCGTCCTCCACGACGCCCTCACCGGCCTGCCCAACCGGCTCAGCTTCGTCGACTCGGTCGACGACGCGCTCGGCCGCGCCTCCGTCTCCGGCTCGCCGGTCGGGATCCTCTTCCTCGACCTCGACCACTTCAAGGTGATCAACGACAGCCTCGGCCACCACGCCGGCGACGCCCTGCTGCGCGCCGTCGCGCCGCGCCTGCGCGCCCACCTGCGCCCCGGTGACATCGTCGCCCGCTTCGGCGGCGACGAGTTCGGCATCCTGATCGACCGCCTCGCCGACGACACCGAGGCGATCGCGATCGCCGAGCGGGTCGCCGCCGCCTTCGCCCAGCCCTTCTCGATGCAGGGCGTCGACCACTACGTCAACGCCTCGATCGGGATCGCCGTCGCCCGCCTCGCCGACGGCCGCCCGACCAACGCCGAGCTGCTGATCCGCGACGCCGACGCGGCGATGTACCGGGCCAAGGAAAGCGGCCGCAACCGCTCTGTCCTCTTCGACGCCGAGATGCGGGCGAGCGCCCAGCGCCGGCTGCAGACCGAACGGGAGCTGCGCGGCGCGGTCGAGCGCGACGAGCTGGAGCTGCGCTACCAGCCGATCGTCAACCTGCGCAGCGGCGAGGTCACCGGGCTCGAGGCGCTGGTCCGCTGGCGCCACCGCGAGCGCGGCCTGCTCGACCCGGCCGAGTTCGTCCCGATCGCCGAGGACGGCGGCCTGATCGAGCCGATCGGCCGCTGGGTGCAAGAACGCGCCGCCCGTCAGATCCTCGAATGGCACGAGCTGCGGCCCGACGACCGCCCGCTCGACGTCGCCGTCAACCTCTCCGCCCGCCAGGTCGCCCACCGCGACCTCGCCACGACGATCGCCGAGGTGGTCGCCCGCACCGGCCTCGACCCGGTCCACTTGCGGCTGGAGATCACCGAGTCGGCGCTGGTCGAGGAGTCGGCCGGCGCGGTCGCCTCACTGGAGGCGCTGAACGAGCTCGGCGTGCGCCTCGTCCTCGACGACTTCGGCACCGGCTACTCCTCGCTCGCCTACCTCAACCGCTTCCCCTTCCACGCGCTGAAGATCGACCGCTCCTTCGTCGACACGCTGGGCATCGAACAGGAGGGGACGGCGATCGTCGAGGCGGTGATCGGGATGGCCCGGGCGCTCTCCCTCGACGTGATCGCCGAGGGCGTGGAGAACGAGATCCAGCTCGAAGAGCTGCGCCGGCTGGGGTGCGACTACGGCCAGGGCCACCTCTTCCACGAGGCGCTGCGGGCCGAGGAGATCAGCCGCATGATCGCGGCGGGCGCGCTCGACTATTCCGGGATTTCGTCCATCAAGTAGTCGTTGGTCAGCAGTTCGCCCGCCTTCGGCAGGTTGGAGATCAGTTCTTCGTCGCGCATCCAGGCGCCGAATTCTTCCCACTCCTGCGGGTTCATCCAGCCGTAGGGCTTGCCTTCCGGGGTGTTTTCCAGCAACGGCAGCGTCGCTTCGATCTCCGCTTCGGTGAGTTTCGGTTCGAGGCTCGAGTTGGCGGCGAGGATCGCTTCGCTCGCCTTCTTCGGACTGGCGACGGCCGCTTCGGTGCCGCGCTGCAGCGCCGCGATGAAGAGGCGGATCCTTTCCCCCTCCGCTTCCAGGGTCGAGCGGCGGGCGACGAAGACCAGCTCGTCGTAGGTCGGCACGCCGAGTTCGTCGACGGGAGTTATGACTGGCTGCTTGCCCGCTTCCTGGAGGGTGACGCCCTCGACGTTGGAGTAGCCGCCGAGCATCGCGTCGGCCTTGCCGCTGACCAGCGAGGGCACCAGGCCGAAGCCGACGTTGACGCTGGTGACGGTCGAGGCGGGCACCTTGGCGCGGCGCAGGATCGTCTTCAGGAACGCCTGCTGGTAGGAGATCCCGGCGTAGGAGACGGTCTTGCCCTTCAGGTTGGCCGGGCCCTTGATGCCGGATTTCTTCAGCCAGATGAGCGAGGTGAGCGGCTGGTTGACCAGCGCCGCGATGGCGACCACGTCGAGGCCCTCTTCGCGCGCCAGCATCACCTCCGGCTCGTAGGTGATCGCCAGGTCGGCGCGGCCGGCGGCGACGTCCTTCAGCGGCGCCGAGGGGTCGGTCGGCGTGTTGATCGAGACTTCGAGCCCGGCATCTTCGAAGAAGCCTTCTTCCTGCGCCATGAAGATCCCGGCGTGATCCGGGTTCGGCGTGTAGTCCAGATCGAGCGAGAGCTTTTCCGGTTCGCCTTCGGTGCTGTCGGACTTGGAGCCGCAGGCGGCGAGGCCGAGACCGATGATCAACAGGGACAGGGCAACCGCGATCGCGCGGGCGGGAAGGGCCTTCATCCCCCGGTTTTTACCGCCAAGTGACGACGAGCCGCTGTGCGAGGGCGGTCAGACCGACCAGCAGGACGCCGATCGCGGCCAGGATCGTCGCCGCGGCGAAGACCAGCGGCTCTTCCAGGTTGTTGTTCGCCTGGGTGATCAGCAGCATCAGGCCGGAGTTGGCGCCGGCCAGCTCGGCGAAGGTGGCGACGATCGGGGCGACCGCGACGGCGATCTTGGCGCCGCCGAAGAAGAAGGGCAGCGCGGTGGGCGCCTCGACCCGACGGAAGATCGCCCAGCGGGAGCCGTCGAGCGTGCGCATCATCTTCACCGCCTCGGGATCCACGGCGCGGAAGCCCTCCAGCGTGTTGACCGTGATCGGGAAGAAGACGGCGAGCGCGACGATGACGATCTTCGGCCACATCCCGTAGCCGAACCAGATCACCAGGATCGGCGCCAGGACCACGATCGGGACCGCCTGGACGGCGACGGTAAGCGGGAAGACGGCGTCGCGGAGGAGGCGGGAGAAGCGCATCGCGGTGGCCAGCGCGATGCCGAGGAGGAAGCCGACGGCGATCCCGGCGAGGATCTCGCGCAGCGTCACCCAGGTGTTCTCCCAGAGCACCGAGCGGCTGTCCCAGAGCGCGTCGCCGACTTCGGCGGGGGAGGGGACGAGGAACCGTTCGAGGCTGAAGGCTTCGGCGATCCAGCCGTTCGAGGCGGCGATCTGCCAGAGGCCGATCAGCGCCGCGATCAGGGCGACCGGGAGGACGACGCGGAGGATGGTCCGCCCGCTCATGCCGTCGCCTCGCCGCCGCCGGCGCCCGCGTGGAGCGCCCGTAGGGCGGCCTCGCGGACGGCGACGAACTCCGGGTCGGTGACGGCCTGGTCGCGGTCCTCGGCCCGCGGGTGGGGCGCCGCCAGCTCGGCGACGATCCGACCGGGCCGGGCGGAGAGGACGACCACCCGGTCGGCCAGGTAGAGCGCCTCCTCGATGTCGTGGCTGACCAGCAGCACGGTGCGCGCCTCGGCCCGCAGGGCGGCCGCCAGCCACCCCTGCATCTCGCCGCGGCTGATCGCATCGAGCGCGGCGAAGGGCTCGTCCAGGGCCAGCACCGGCTTGCCCGCGACCAGGGTGCGGAGGAAGGCGACCCGCTGGCGCATGCCGCCGGAGAGTTCCTGGGGGGCGGCGGCCTCGAAGCCGGCGAGGCCGAAGCGCTCGAAGAGCGCCCCCGCCCGCTCCCGCGCCGCCGCCCTGGCGGCGCCGCGATTGCGCAGCGCCAGCGCCGCGTTGTCGAGCGCCGAGAACCAGGGGAGGAGGAGGTCGCGCTGGGGCATGTAGGCGCAGTGGGAGAGCCGGCCCGCGGCCGCCGCGTCGCCCTCGACCGCGATCTCGCCCTCGCTCGGCTCGCGCAGCCCGCAGACGATCTCCAGCAGCGTCGACTTGCCGCAGCCGGACGGCCCGACCAGCGCCACCGCCTCGCCGTCGCCGACTTCGAGATCGATGCGTCGCAGCGAGTCGAGCTCGCCGTAGGAGTGTGAAAGTCCTCGCGCGACGACGCTCACGCTGTTATCCTCGCGTACTCCGCACACTCGACCTAAAAAGTCGAGAAAGTCGAGAAGCTGTACCGGTGCGGAGCGGCAGGAGACCCAAAGGCACCCATGGACCCGGCAATCGTCCTCTTCGGACTGTGTATAGGCGTGCTCGTCGGCATGACGGGCATGGGCGGTGGATCGCTGATGACGCCGCTGCTGATCCTGATCTTCGGCACCTCGCCGACGACCGCGATCGGCACCGACATCGTCTACTCGGCGATCACCAAGATGGTCGGCTCCTGGCGGCACCTGAAGATGGGCACGGTCAACCTGGAGCTGGTCAAGTGGCTCAGCTTCGGCAGCGTCCCGGCGGCGGTCGCCGGCGTCGCCCTGATCTCGGTGGTCGAGGACCACATCTCCGAAGACCGCTTGAACTCGCTGGTCTACGCGGTGCTCGGCGGCACGCTGCTGATGGTCGGCGTGGTGACCCTGACCCGGGCCCTGATCCTGCGCGGCCTGATCGACGAGCGCGACCGCTTCGAGGTCGAGAAACGGCACAAGGTCGCCGCCGTCGTGATCGGCGCCACCACCGGCTTCGTCATCGGGATCACCTCGGCCGGCTCCGGCACCGTGATCGCGATCCTGTTGATCGCCGTCTACCGGCTGGCGCCGAAGCGGGTCGTCGGCACCGACATCGTCCACGCCGCGATCCTGCTGACCGCCGCCGGGCTCGCCCACATCGTCGCCGGCAACGTCGATTTCGGCCTCGCCGGGAACATCCTGGTGGGCTCGATCCCGGGCGTGATCATCGGCGCCGCGCTCTCCGACAAGGCCCCGCAGGGCTTCATCCGCATCGCCCTCGGCCTGGTCCTGATCGGCTCCGGCATCGTCACCATCCAGAAGGGCGACTCGACCGTCTGGCCGATCGCCGCCGGCGTCGCCGCGGTCCTCCTCGGCGCCGTCCTCTACACCCCGCATTACCTGAACAAACGACACCGCCGCGAAGTCGAGCGGGAGGCGGCCGAATCGGCGCCGGCGGCCACCCAGACGGCCGCCTGATCGCCGCATGCGCCAGGCCGGTTGCTTTACTTCGTGACATGCGTGTCTCAGCCAAGGCCGATTACGCCGTCCGTGCAGCAGTAGAGCTGGCCGCCGCCGGGGAAGGCGAACCCGTCAAGGGCGAGCGCCTGGCGACGTCCCAGGACATCCCCCTACAGTTCCTCGAGCACATCCTGCTGGAGCTGAAGCATCAGGGCCTGGTCCGCGCCCGCCGGGGCGCCAAAGGCGGCTACTGGCTCGCCCGTCCCGCCGCCGAGGTGACCGTCGCCGACGTCGTCCGCGCGGTCGAGGGCCCGATCGCGAACGTCCAGTCGATGCCGCCGGAGACGATCGAATACGCCGGCAACGCCGAAGCGCTGCGCGACGTCTGGATCGCCGTCCGCGCCAACATCCGCTCGATCCTCGAGAACGTCACCCTCGCCGACCTCGTCTCCGGCGAGCTGCCCAAGCCGGTCGAGGCCCTCACCGCCGAGCCCGACGCCTGGGCCGCCCGGTAGGCGCGGCGGGCCGGGGAAGTGGGGAACGGCGCGGGTCCCGGCCGGTGCGTCACGGAGAGGCCGGGGAGATGTGAGGAAGGCGTCCTGTCCCGTGACGAAGACTCATCGAAGGTCACGGTTCTTCAGGCGCCCCGCCCGAGCGGTCGACCTGGGTTAGCCATAGGTTCACCCAGGTCGACCGCGTTTCCGGGGGTGCGACGGATCCGTGGACTTCCAGTTGGAAGCGTCACGTCTCCCGCGCAGATCCAGGTGGAAGCGTCACGGCCCGGGACGTCTGAACCTCAGCCTCCACGGCCTGAACCCTCGCGGTCCCGCGCCTCCGGTCCGAACCCTCTCCTCAGAGGTGCTGGAGGAGGATCCCGGCGAAGCCGTCGTCCACTTTCCCCTCCAGCCGGTCGATCCGTCGCTCGTCCCAGAAGATCCTCATGGGCCGATGGAAGCACCTCAGAACGCCCGTTACAAGCGGTGTTACAGAAGGTTCTGAAAGCGGTTACGACTTGTTGAGTTTCACCGGGACGAGGTCGAACTCGGTGCCCAGGCGCAGCTCGGAGTAGCGCTTCGTCCAGTCGTCGTTGACGCTGTCGGACTGTTTCTTCATCCGCGGCTGGAAAGAGAAGTCGTCGGGCGGGGAGAGGTTCAGGCGGTCCAGGAGGTTCAGGGTCGAGGTCTCGTAGTCGGCGGCGAAGTTCTCGTAGAGGACGAGGATCGGCTTGATCCCGGCGTGCTCGAAGAAGGCGTCCCAGGAGGCCTCCTCGACGATCAGCTGCTGCAGCAGATGGTCGATCGCGCGGTAGTGGAAGCGCAGCTGCGGTCGGTGCTCCTCGATGAAGGTGCGGTAGGGCGGCGACCCGTCGTCCTCGACCGACACCGCGTTGGAGCTCGCCTGGTCCTCGCGCCAGGTCGCCGTCTGCACCGCCTTCCACAGCGAGACCGCCTGGCGCACCTTGTTGGCGCGGACGACGCGGACGAAGGTGAGGTTGGGGAAGACCTCCGGCAGCAGCTCGGCCAGCGGCACGTCGCGGTAGCGGGGAATGTTGCGCACGAGGCTGACGAAGTCGCCGAAGTAGCCCCACATCATCTTCGCGCCGAAGACGTCGTTCGGCGTCGTCCCCGCCTCGAAGACCCATTCCAGGTAGCGGTCGTAGGCGGCGCGGCTCCAGAGCGGCGAGCGCGGCGGCGGGTCGGAGCCGACCGCGCGCTCGCCGAGGTGGTCGCGGATCGACTGGTCCTCGACCCCGAGGAAGTATTCCTCCGGGCGACGCGGCCGGCCGGAGTGGCGGAGCGCCTCGAAGTACTCCTCGGGGCGGCCGGCGACGCCGGTTTCGCCGAGCGCGTGGCAGACCAGGGTGGAGCCGCTTCGCGGCGTGGCGCAGACGAGATATGAGCGGTCGGGCGTCATTGCTGAGTAAGTTAATCAACAATATGACCGAGAGGGATCTCCTCTCGGTCCGAGACTAATTACCCCACAGATCGGGGATCATCGCCAGAAGTGGACAGAGCACCGAACATCCTCTACATCCACTCGCACGACACCGGTCGTGTCGTCCAGCCCTACGGCTTTCAGGTGCCGACGCCGAACATCCAGATGCTGGCCGACCAAGGGGTGCTCTTCCGCGAGGCCTTCTGCGCCGCGCCGACCTGCTCCGGCAGCCGCGCCAGCCTGCTGACCGGCCTCTACTGCCACAACAACGGGATGGAGGGGCTGGCCCACCGCGGCTGGGAGCTGCACGATTACGGGCAGCACTGGGTCCACGCCCTGCGCCGGGCCGGCTACCACTCGGTCCTGGTCGGCGAGCAGCACATCTCCAGGGACCCGGCGGTGATCGGCTACGACGAGATCGTCAAGGTGGAGACGAACAAGGCGGGCGACGTGGCGCCGCTGACGATCGAGGCGCTGCGGGCGGCGAAGGGGACCGGCAAGCCGTGGTTCATGTCGGTCGGCTTCTTCGAGACCCACCGCGACTTCTCGGCCCCGACCTCGGTCCGCGACACGCTCTACTCGCTGCCGCCCGGCAACCTCCCCGACCTGCCCGCGACGCGCCGCGACATGGCCGAGTTCAAGGCCAGCGTGCGCTCGCTCGACCAGGGCATCGGCGCCGTCCTCCACGCCCTGCACGACCTCCACCTGGTCGACGACACCCTGGTCATCTGCACCACCGACCACGGCGTCGCCTTCCCCGGCTCGAAGGCGACCCTCTCCGACCGCGGCACCGGCGTGATGATGATCATGCGCGGCCCCGGCCCCTTCGCCGGCGGCAAGGTGATCGACGCGCCGGTCACCCACCTCGACGTCTACCCGACCCTCTGCGAGGTCGCCGAGGTGGACCCGCCCGACTGGCTGCAGGGGTCCTCGCTGGTGCCGCTCCTGCGCGGCGAGGTCGAGCGCCTGCACGAGGCGACCTTCGCCGAGATGACCTACCACGCCGCCTACGAGCCCCAGCGCAGCGTCCGCACCGAGCGCTGGAAGTACATCCGCCGCTTCGACGACTTCCCCGGCCCGGTGCTCGCCAACTGCGACGACTCGGCCTCGAAGGAGATCTGGCTGGAGGCGGGCTGGGCCGACCGCCGCGTCCCCCGCGAGCAGCTCTACGACCTGGTGCTCGACCCGGCCGAGATGAACAACCTCGCCGCCGAGCCGGTCGCCCGCGAGGCGCTGGCCGAGATGCGCCGCCGGCTGGACGAGTGGATGCGGGAGACCGACGACCCGCTGCTCGACGGCCCGGTGGCGCCGCCGCCCGGCGCCGAGGTGAACGAGCAGTGGCAGGTCTCGCCCGACGAGCCGACCCGGATCGTCACCGCCGATCCCACGGCCGCCCCGACCAGCTGACGCAGCTCCGGCGGGCGCCCGCCGGGGACCCTCGGGCGGCGCGGGTCACTCGGCCGCGGGCGCCGCGCCCGCGACGACGTCGACGAAGTTCTCCAGGTGGCGCGTCGTCCAGCACTCGAAGGTGCCGTCGCAGAAGCGTTCGTAGGAGGACATCACCGAGTCGCCGTAGTTCCAGTAGAGCTTCGGCTCCGGGTTCAGCCAGAAGAGCCGCCCCGCCCGCTCGCTGATCCGGGCGAAGACGTCGGCGTGCGGCTCGCGGCCGTTGGTGCGGGCGTCGCCGAGCACGATCACCGTCGAGCGTGGGTCGAGGTCCTCTGAGATCTCGGCCAGGAACTCGAGCCAGACGCGGCCGTAGTCGGTGTAGCCGGAGATGTCGGCGACGCCGCCCTCGCTGGAGATCCGCTGGGCGACGGCGGAGAAGTCGCGCTCGTGCTCGAAGACGTCGGTCACCTCGCTGATCCGCTCGATGAAGACGAAGCTGCGCAGCTTGCGGAAGGAGTCGTGGAGGGCGTGGAGGACGGAGAGGAAGAAGACGCTGGCCGAGGTGACCGAGGTGGAGACGTCGCAGAGGACGTAGATCTCCGGCCGGCGCGGGCGCTTCGGCCGGTAGCGCAGGTGCATCGGCACGCCGCCGGTCTCCAGCGAGGCGCGCATCGTCCGCCGCACGTCGACCATCGCCCCCTTCTTGCGGCCGCGCTGCTCGTGGCCGAGCGTCGCCAGTCGGCGCTTCATCTGCGAGACGGCGCGGTGGACGGCGGCGAGGTCCTGGGTCGGGCTGGTGGGGAGGGCGCGGTCGAGCTCGGCCAGCGGCCGCGAGGCGGGCAGCGTCTCGGTCCGCTCGATCAGGTCGCGTTCCAGTTCGCGCCGCAGGTGGCGCTCGAAGCCGGTCAGCTGGTCGCGGTCGAGCGCCGGCCGCTCCTCGCCGGTGTCGGCGCGCGGCGGCTGGGCGCCGGAGCTGAGCCCGAGGCTGCGGCGGATCCGCTGCACGTCGACGCCGACCACGCCGGAGCCCTCCTCGCGGCCGAAGGCGGCGATCGCCAGCCGCGCCAGGTCGCGCAGCGCGTTCTCGTCGCCGCGCTGCATCGCGTCGCGGATCAGCTCCGAGAGCTGCTCGGAATCGAGCCGCTCGGGCGCCTCGCCGGCGGGCTGGGCGCCCTGGTTGACCTCGCCCTCGGGGATCCGCTCGCCGAGGCCCTGCTCGATCGCGCTCGCCTCGGCGGCGCGGAAGAAATAACGGTCGAAGATCAGCTCGAAGACGCGACGGTCGTCCTGGGACTTGGCGATCGTCGCCGCCAGCGCCTCGCGGAAGTCGTCCTGGGACGTCCACGGCACGTGTTCCAGGGCGGCGAAGGCATCGAGGATCTCCGAGGTCCCGACCGCGACCCCCTCGCCGCGCAGCTCCTCGCAGAAGCCGAGCAGCTTCGGGCCGAACCCCGGTGGTCCGGGGTCCGCCTTGGGGCCGTAGGGCGAGGCGGGGCTCACCTCCCCGATAATAGGTGGGTGAGCGGGGCGGATCGGTCGGCCGGAAAGGTGCTCGCGGCCGGGGACCCGGTCGCCGCGATGAAGGCGATGCGGGCGGCGCGCCGCCGCCGTTACGTCGCCCGGGCCGATCTGATGGAGGTGCTCTACCGCGTCTACCTGGGCGCGATCGTCGCCGTCTTCGCCCTCGGCTTCCTCGCCGGGGCGCTGCACGAAGTGCCCGCCGACCCCAGCTCGGTGGCCGGGATCCGCGCCGACGCGCCGGCGATCATCGGGCTCGTCGTGGCGGCGCTGGTGCTGGCCGGGCTGCGCGCCGGGGCGCGCGGCGGGCCGCTGGCGATCGAGGCGGCCGAGGTGCGCTACACGCTGCTGGCGCCGGTCTCCCGCCGCGTCGCGCTGCGCCCCGCGGCGATCGCCCAGCTGCGCGTCGCGGTCGTCTCGGGGGCGATCTTCGGCGGCATCGTCGGCAACTTCCTCTTCCGTCGCTTCCCCGGGTCGGCGGTCGAGTGGATCGGCTCGCTGGCCGCCTTCGGGGCGCTGGTCCCGATCGCCGTCCTCGCTGCCGCGCTCTTCGCCTCCGGGCAGCGGCTGCGGGTCTGGGTGGCGAGCGCGATCGGGCTGCTCCTCGTCGGCTGGTCGGTGCTCGACCTCCTCGCCGGCTGGAACAGCTCGCCGACGACGATGCTCGGCGACCTGGCGACGCTCCCCTTGCAGAGCGGGGCGAGCGCCTACCTGGCCGCGCTCGGCGCCCTGCTCACCCTCGCCCTGCTCGCCGCCGGGATGCTCGGGATCGGCGGCCTGGCGCTGGAGGCGGCGCGCCGGCGCGCCGAGCTGGTCGCCGAGATGCGCTTCTCGGCCTCGGTCCAGGACCTGCGCACGGTCGTCCTCCTGCGCCGTCAGCTCGCCTCGGAGCTGCCCCGGCGCAAGCCCTGGCTGCGGCTCGGCGGCGGCGCGGCCTCGCGCCGGCCGATCTGGCGGCGCGACTGGCAGAGCTTCCTGCGCTGGCCCCTGGTGCGGGTCGTCCGCGTCGTCCTGGTCGCCGCCGCCGCGGGTGCCGTCACCGTCGCCGGCTTCAGCCAGACCCCGGTCCTCTTCGTCCTGGTCGGTCCGCTGCTCTTCGTCGCCGCCCTCGACCTGATCGAGCCGCTGGCCCAGGAGAGCGACCACCCCTCCCGGCGCCTGCTGCTGCCGCTCGGATCGGCGGCGCTGATCAGGCGCCACCTGGCGGCCCCCGCGGTCGGCTGCGCCGTCGTCGTCGCGATCGCCGCCCTGGTGGCGGCGGCGATCGGCGGCGACCCCGGCCTGGCGCTCGGCGTCGGTGCCATCAGCGTCATCCCGGTCGCCCTGCTGCTGACCGGCGCGGCCGCCTGGAGCGCCACCAACGACCCCTTCGAGTTCATGCTCATCCCGTCGCTCGAAAGGACGATGAGCTTCGGCCCGATCGTCGCCAGCGTCTTCGCCACCCTGCCGACCTTCGTCGCCTGGCTCGTCGTCGGCGGGCACGTGAAAAGGGAAGACCACAGCGACTCGGCGGCGATCGGCGCCTCCTTCGGCCCGGCCGTCTTCCTCGTCTTCGTCTTTCTCGCCGGGGTCGGCCTGCTGGCCTGGCGCTTCGACAAACGCGAGCGGGCGGCGATGTGAGCGGCGCGATCGAGGCGACCAGCGGGACCAGCGAGACCGCGGTCCTGAGCGCCCGCGGCCTGGGGCGGACCTACGACGGCTACATCGCCCTCGGCTCCTTCACCGTCGACATCGAGGCGGGCGAGTTCGTCGCCCTGATCGGGCCGAACGGGGCGGGGAAGACGACCTTCCTCAACCTCGCCGCCGGGCTGCTCGACCCGACCTCGGGCAAGGTCGAGGTCGTCGGCGAGGTGCCCGGCTCGCTCGACGCCCGCCGGGCGCTCTCCTACCTGCCCGACACGCCGGTCTTCTACGAAGACCTGAGCGTGGTCGAGCACCTCGAATACGTCGCCGCCCTGCATGGTGTCGAGGATCCGATGCCGCGGATCGACGAACTCATCGAGCGCCTCGGCCTCGAGGGCTGGGAGGACGCGCTCGGCGCCGAACTCTCGAAGGGGATGAAGCAGAAGGCCTCGATCGCCCTCGCCCTGGTCCGTCCCTTCAAGGCCCTGCTCGCCGACGAGCCGCTCGACGGCCTCGACCCGCCGAGCCGCGACACCCTCTTCGAGCTGCTCGCCGAGACCCAGAAGGCGGGCGCCGCGATCGTCGTCTCCACCCACCGCCCCGACGTGATCGCCGCCGCCGGCCGCTGCGTCGCGATCCGCGACGGCCGCCTCGCCTACGACGGCCCTCCCGACCCCGAGGTCCTCACCGAGATCTTCGATCCGAGCGAGCTCGAGGGGGCGTAGGGGCGCTCTTGGCGTGCTTCACGGCCGCTGCGGCCGTCCGAGGTGCGTCCCGGGCGTCTCGTGGCGGCCCGGGCAGGCTGTGGCCGCCACGAGACGCCCGGGACGTGAGGGGGTCGTGGGGATTTGGTCATGGGTCGTGACGAAGCGGTGACAGGTCGTGACGAAGTCCACGCTTCCTTGAGAGTTCCGTCCGTGGACGGGATCCAGATGGCGCGGCCGTCGACGAAGACGCCGGGAACGTCACACTCTCCGGCCCTCCGGAGGCCGATATCTAGGGCCCTGGGACGCGCTGTCGACCTTGACCCCCCTATGGCAGGGTCAAAGGGTGGTCACGTGATCGTGACGTCTGAAGAAGACGCAAGGAAATGTGGAGTTCCCGACCTCTTCGTCACCTCCCGCACCCTCGGCCGTCTCGGCCACGGCCACAGCCTGCCCGGGCCGTGGACGAGACGGCCGCGTCCCTTACCCGTCCGGGCGCCAGCTTCCGGTGGCCAGGCCCCTTGCCTCGGGCGCCAGCTCCCACCGGCCCAGGCCCTCCCCCCGGGCGCCAGCTCCAGCCGCCCCGAGCCCCATCAACCCGTGCGCTCTGGCAGTTTCAGCCCGACGCGCTCGGCGACGAGGTCGATGTCGGTGCGGTGCTTGACGATGACCGACATCGAGTTGGCGAAGGTCTCGCGGTCGATGTCGTCGGCGCCCATCAGCAGCAGGGTGCGCGCCCAGTCGATCGACTCGGCGATCGAGGGCGGCTTCTTCAGGTCGAGGTCGCGGACCATCTCGACCACCTCGACCAGCCGCCGGGCCAGCTCGCGCGGCATCTCCGGCGCGTGCAGGAGGACGATCTCCATCTCCCGCTCCACGCCGGGGTAGTCGAGCCAGAGGTAGAGGCAACGCCGCTTCAGGGCCTCGGTCAGCTCGCGCGAGTCGTTCGAGGTGAGGACGACGATCGGCATCGTCGTCGCGCTGATCTGCCCCAGCTCGGGGATCGTGATCTGGAAGTCGGAGAGGAGCTCCAGCAGCATCGCCTCGAACTCCTGGTCGGTCTTGTCGATCTCGTCGATCAGCAGGACGACCGGCTCGGGGCTGGAGATCGCCTGCATCAGCGGCCGCGTCAGCAGGAAGTCGGTGCCGAAGATGTCCTCCTGCACGTCTTCCCAGCCGGCGTCGCCTCCCGCCTGGATCCGCAGCAGCTGCTTGCGGTAGTTCCACTCGTACATCGCCTTCGCCTCGTCGAGGCCCTCGTAGCACTGCAGGCGCACCAGCGGCCGGCCGGTGGAGCGCGAGAGCGCCTTCGCCAGCTCGGTCTTGCCGACCCCGGCCGGGCCCTCGACGAGGACCGGCTTTCCCAGCTTCTGGGCGAGGAAGGAGACCAGCGCGGCGGGCTCGTCGGCCAGGTAGCCGACCTCCGCCAGGGACCGCTTGACCGCCTCTACCGAGTCGTCAGGCATGGCGGCGATGATAATCAGGGTCCGTGCCAGACCTTCTCCTGCCGTCGGCCGCGCTGCCGCAGAGCCCCGGCGCCTACATCGCGATCGTCCTCGTCGGCTTCGCCGTCGGCACCTGCGGGCACCTGTTCAAGGTCCGCTGGCTGGTCGGCGTCGGCATCGCCCTGATCGTCGTCGGCGCGCTGCTCCTGCCCTTCGCCGCCGGGATCCCGTCGAACGAAAAGAGCCCGCCCGGCGAAGAAGCGATCGAAGGCGGCTTCAGCGAATGAAGCGGCTTCGGACCACGCCAGCGGGTCAGTTTGGAATCGACCCGGCATCGGTCACCAAAAAGCGGTGACGACGCCCTAGGTTCAACCGCTCCCGGATGAGGGCGGACCCCAAGAAGAACAGGGCCAAGGTAGAGGAGAGACGCGAGGCGTCGATCCTATGCTCGTTGGCCGACCACGACCTGGTGGACTTCGAAGGAGAGAGGACGGAGACGCTGCGGCCGTCGCTGGCGGCGAGGGCTAGTTGGCGCGGTTGCTGAACGTAGTGGATGCCACGAAAAAAGCCCCCGCCTAAGATGGCGGGGGCCCTGTCGCTCCGAAAGCCTGAATTATCGAGGAGAAGGGTCGTCGTCCGCTCCTTCATCCGCCCGTCTTGTCGTCGAATCTCACAGGGCACTCTCCTTTTCTGGTGGATGCGCGTGCAGCCCGCATCGCTTTGACCACTCTATCGACTCTTGCTCAAGAGATGTTTAAAGAATCGCTCTCGCTCACCACATCCATCGGATCTCAACCACTTCGCCAAGCGCTAGTTGCGGGATCTGCTCGGCCACTTCGACTCGGTCATTCTTCGTCTTCGTCGTCAGCGGTCTACCCGGATTACCCCCCTGCCGAAGTTCCACACGGCTGGGTGGCGCGTCCGCTGGCCAGACCACCCTCATTTCTCTTGGATGGTCGGATCGAGCGATAGCCTCCAGCGAAACCTTCTCGTGGGCGGTGGGGAACCGGTCGGTAGCTTCCCGCTCGACCTTCCATTCGAGAATGTCCCCACGGCAGTTCTCCTCCTCGAAGCTGTAGATGACCTTCTCTCCGCCCTCGATGGGCATCGCGTAGATCTTCTTAGCCGGGACCCACCCGTCAGCCTCAGATCGTCGCCAGCACGCGTCATAGCTTTCGATGGCGCCGTCACCCTGGCTCCAATGATCGATCGTCGAGACTTTGTTGTGAATGAACCGGAGTTGTTGGCGAACCTTGATCGTGGCGCGCTCGCGGCTCTGAATGTCCCATTCGTTCTTCGCCCAGACCATCTGGAATGGCCGTTCGCTCATGGCGTCTCGCGCGACTTGGATCACCTCGTCGAGTTCACCCTTTCGGCCGCGAATTCGGAGAAGAATGATCGCGGTGACCGCGAGTAGGCCGAGGATCGCGGCGTTGACCGCCTCCTCCGACGGATGGCCGACGATCTCCAACGCCGCGACGACCAGCCCGACGACAATGACAAACGACGCGTCAAGGTTACGCCAAACAAACAGCCCGAACGCCTTGAGATGTCCCCCCATGCGGGTGGAGATATACCATAGGCGTTCCCGGCACGTACGAACCCGCACGCGGCTCAGTCCAGCAGCCCGGCGATCTCTTCCAGCGTCCAGACGTGATCGGCGACCCCGGCCGCCTTCGCCGGGGTGCGCGGGTAAGGGTCCTTCAGGGCCGAGTGCGGACGCGCGAAGCTGTAGCGCAGGAAGTGCAGCGAGACGGCATGGGCGAGGTTCTCCACCTTCTTGCTGAAGCCGTTGGTGAGCCAGGAGAACCGGCGCATTCCCATCCGCATCGTCAGGTTCTGACGCTCCACGTAGCTGGTCGAGATCGAGGTAACCCTTCAGCGGGACGCGCTTGGTCCCGACGCAGACCGGGGGCGAGTATTTGCCGGCCGCCGAAGGATCGGATGCGCAGTCCTTCTGGATCTGCGCCCGGTCCACCTGGTTGCCGAAGGCGGTGCCGACCGTCAATTCGTAGATCCGGTGCCCGTCCGTCGATAGCTGGATGCGGCCAGCCATCGATGAAACGAGGTCACCAAGGAAGACTTCGGCGTCGTCGGCGGTGCGCTCGCCTACAAGCCACGACGGGATCAGCTTCGTGTCGGCGCAGATCGCGGTGAAGGTCCACACGTCGCCGTAGCCGGGGGGATGCCTTTGAACTGCTCGGGGGCGTTCTTCTGCTTGGCGTAGCAATAGGCCCAGTTCGACCTCGACCCGTCTCGCAGGGCAGAAGCTGGAACGCGCCATCCTGGTACTCGGCAGCGGCCTCGCCGATGTCCACGAGCAGCTTGGTCGGCCGCGCCGGTCATGCGTGAGGTCGCGCGCGGGCTGTTGCCCTCGGCCAGGAGGCCGATGACGCGGGCGCGATCCTTGGTGGAGAGCCGATTCATAATGATCATTCTGCTTGACGATTCGAACGGAACATCCGTGACACAGTCGCAGAACAGGCGTGGTACAAACCGCGCTATACGGGACGGTACGGGGCGTTACGGCGTGGTACAGGCTGGTAGCACAGCAATTTGGGCGTGGAACACTTTTGACGCTTCGCGCTCTGCTTTAATGCTTCGTATGGCCGCTACGAACATCAAAGACCTGTTGCAAGACCTTTCCGTAGCCAAACTGCAGAAAATGGACGAGGCGATCGATCAGCAGATCACGGAGTTGAAAACGGAAAAGCGTTGGATCGCCGACGCTCTGACGAAGAAAGGCGCGGCGCCCAAGTCCTCCAAGACGGAGACGGCACCCAAGAAACCGAGGCGGCCGAGTACGGGCGGCCAGAAAAATGGCAGCGCCGCGATCCTCAAAGAGATTGTCGCGAACGAGCCTGAGCGTGTCTGGACGCCTGCGGAAGTAATCGACGCGGCGCACGCGCAGGGTGTGCGCTCGACGGCGAATTCGATCCGTGTCGCCCTCAGACGGATGGGCGCAAACGGGTTCCTGGAACGCGGCCCAGAGGGAGAGGGCTGGACCCTCGCCAGGTCGAACGGCTCCCCTCAAGGATCGTTCGACGGAGAGCAAACTTCAGAGACTTCTCACCTGAAAGCTGTGCCAGCTGGAGGGCGAGAGAACGTGGGATAGGACGGCTTATCGGTCCCGGGGTGTTCCCGGATTGCCGGTCGGTATTCAGCTGACGCCCGAAGGGGCGAGTCCGTGGCCGCGGATTCGCCCCGTCTCACGCTTATGTAGTTGAAGACTTTAGCGTCTCCTGCGGATCTAATCCGCGTTGCGAGCTTTCTGCCAGGGTGCCGGCGCCGCAATCTTGGCGATCTCGGCGCGCCTCTCCGGTGAGAGTTTCGCCGCCCGCGTAGCACCGCCTTTGAGGCGGCCGTTGCGGCCTGCTGGCGCCTGCTCGGCAGCGTGGTGAGGCGTTTCGTCGGTCGCCTCCCCGACGATGGCCGCCGCCAGGCGGTTGAGGTCGGCAGGCTTCTTGGGCTGCTTCGCCTTCGACTGAAGGGTAGCCGGTGGGAAGGGCCACGTTCGTCATGGACGCAGCCCCAGGTCGGCCGTCGTGACCCCCCAGGTGTCGGTCAGCACCAACAGCGTGTCCAGTCGTGGCGACCGGAGGCCAATCTCGATTTTGTAGATCCGAGATTTCAAACTGACCCACTACCCGGGCCACGTCGGTCGGCCCCAGCCCCTACAGTGGAGATTCGTCCTCCGTTTCCGACCGAAGGAGTGGGATCCTTGAGCCGTAGACGAACCTTCGCCCTGCTGGCGGCCTGCGCGGCGCTGGCGGCCCTCCTGAGCGCCTGCGGTGGTGGCGGGGGCGGCAGCGAAGACCCGCAGAAGGTGATCGAAGAGGCGACCTTGGAAGGCGTCGAAAGCGGCGATCTCGGCCTGACGATGAACATCAAGTCGGAAGGCAAGGAAGGCGGCGAACTGCAGGTCGAGCTCTCCGGCCCGTTCCAGTCGACCGGCAAGAAGAGCCTGCCGGAACTGGCGCTGGAAGCGAAGGCGAGCGGCGACGCGGACGGGGAAAAGATCGACTTCGAAGGCGGCATCACGGTGCTGAACGACCGCGCCTACATCGGCTACGAGGGCAAGCAGTACGAAATCGAACCGACCGTCTTCGGCTTCATCAAGGCGGGCTTCGAAGAAGCCGAGCAGGAAGGCGAAAAGGAAAGCGCCGGCGGCGAAGCTACCGCCTGCCAGAAGGCCGCCACCTCGATCGACCTCGGCGAACTCGTCGAAAACCTCGAAGACGAAGGCGGCGAAGAAGTGGAAGGCGTGAAGACGACGAAGCTGAGTGGCGACCTCGACCCGCAGGCCGCCGTCGACGCGGTCGTCAAGCTCGCCGAAACGCCGGCCTGCTCCTCCGAGCTGGAAGCCGCCGGCCCGCTGCCGTTGAACCAGCTGAAGTCCCAGGAGAGCGAACTGACCGGGGCGATCAAGAAGGCACACGCCGAGATCTACGTCGGCGAAAGCGACCACATCCCGCGCAAGGTCGTCGCCGAATTGACGATCGAACCGAAGGGCTCCGGCGAAAAGGTCGAAGTCGAACTCGAATTCACGCTCGGCAAGGTGAACGAAAAGCAGTCGATCGAGGCCCCGGCGAACGCCGAACCGCTGGAAAGCCTGTTCGGCGAACTGGGGGTCAACTCGAACGAGATCCTCGAACTCATGCAGGGCGGTGGCAGCGAAGGGCTGGGCGGCCTGCTGGAAGGGATCCTCGGCGGCTCCGGCGGCGAAAGCTCCTCCGGCGGCGGCGACTCGGCCCTCGAAGAAGCCGAAGAACTGATCGAAGGGGCGACCGACGAAGGGGCGATCCCGAAGGAATTCACCGAATGCCTGCAGGAAGCCAAGAGCGCCGCCGACATCCAGAAGTGCTCCAAGTTGATGGAATAGCGGCCTGACCGCCGCCGATCCCCCCGAGTCGCAACCGCCCTCGGGGCGCCCCCGCCTCGACGCGTCGTTCCTGCGCACCCCGCAGGGCTACCCGTACCTGCTCACGCCGCTGATCCCGATCGCGGTCGTGCTCGACCTCGCGGGCGTCTCGGCGGTCGTCGTCTTCGCCGCCTCGGCGCTGGGGATCATCCCCACGGCGGCGCTGATGGGGCGGGCGACGGAGGAGCTCGCGGCGCGCAGCGGCCCCGGCATCGGCGGCCTCCTCAACGTCACCTTCGGCAACGCGCCGGAGCTGATCATCGCCCTCTTCGCCCTCGGCAAGGGGCTGCAGGAGGTGGTCAAGGCCTCGATCGTCGGCTCGATCGTCGGCAACATCCTGCTCGTCATGGGCGCGGCGATGCTGGTCGGCGGGCTCGGTCGCGACAAACAGAAGTTCAACCGCACCGGCGCCGCGATCCAGACCTCGATGCTGATGCTGGCCGCCGCGGCGCTGATCATGCCCGCGATCTTCGAGCTGGTCGAGGGCAAGGGCCTGCCCCTCCCCGGCTCCGACGCGACCCACTACGGCGGCACCGTCGAGCACCTCTCGCTCGCCGTCGCGATCGTCCTCATCGGCACCTACGTCCTCGGCCTCGTCTTCTCGCTGAAGACCCACCGCGACCTCTTCAACCCCGAGTACGAGGACGAGGACAGCTGGGGCTGGTCGATCCGCACCTCGGTGATCGCGCTGGCGATCGCGGGCGTCCTCGTCGGGGTGATGTCGGAGGTGCTGGTCGGCTCGATCACCGAAGCCTCCGAGTCGATCGGCCTCTCCGAGTTCTTCATCGGCGTCGTCGTCGTCGCGATCGTCGGCAACGCCGCCGAGCACTGGGTCGCCGTCCTCGTCGCCCGCAAAGACAAGATGGACCTGGCGGTCAACATCGCGATCGGCTCCAGCGGCCAGGTCGCCCTCTTCGTCGCCCCGGTCCTCGTCATCGCCTCCTACTTCATCGGCCCCTATCCGCTGGCGCTGGTCTTCAACGGCTTCGAGCTGGGGGCGATCGTGATCGCGATCCTGGTCGCCAACTACGTGATCCAGGACGGCGAGTCGACCTGGTTCGAGGGCGTCCAGCTGCTCGCCGTCTACCTGGTCTTCGGCCTGGCCTTCTACTTCGCCTGAGGCTCCGCGACGGCGGATAGCCTGGCGCGGTGGAATATCTGCTGCTCCTGATCAGCTTCGCGGTCGTCCTCTCCGGGGCGCTGCTCTTCACCAACGCGGTCGAGTGGCTCGGCCACGTGCTCGGGCTGGGGGAGGGGGCGGTCGGCAGCGTGCTCGCCGCGGTCGGCACGGCGACGCCGGAGACGCTGATCGCGATCATCGCCCTGATCAGCGCCGAAGCGGGCTCCGAAGACGTCGCGATCGGCGCCATCGTCGGCGCCCCGTTCCTGCTCGGCACCCTGGCGATGGGCCTGATCGGCCTCTTCGCCTACCTCTATCGCGACCGCCGCGCCCAGGGCGTCGGCCTCGACGCCCACGGCCCGACCCTGGAGCGGGACCTGCTCTTCTTCCTCTGCTTCTTCGCCCTCGCCGGGGCGCTCGCCTGGGGACCGCCGTTCGGCGTCCGACTGCCGCTCGGGGTCCTCTTCCTCCTCGCCTACGTCTTCTACGTGCGGCGCACGCTCGTAGCCTCGGGCGAGGTGCAGGCGGAGGAGACGCTCGACCCGCTCTACTTCGACCGCCGCGCCGACCGCACCGTCGGCAAGCCGCCCGCGATCCTCTGCCTGCTGCAGCTGCTGGTCGGCCTCGGCGCGATGGTCGGCGGCGCCCACCTCTTCGTCGAAGAGCTGCTCGAAATCGCCGACAACCTCGGCGTCGACGCCTTGGTCCTCGCCCTCGTCCTCGCCCCGCTGGCGACCGAGCTGCCAGAGAAGGTGAACAGCTTCTTCTGGGTGCGCGAGGGCAAGGACGCCCTCGCCCTCGGCAACGTCAGCGGCGCGATGGTCTTCCAGTCGACGATCCCGATCGGCATCGGCCTGATCTTCACCCACTGGAGCCTCACCGCCAACGCGATCGTCTCGATCTGCCTGGGCCTCGCCGGCGGCATCCTCGCCTACGAGTCCCTGCACCGCGACCGCCGCTTCACCCTTCCCGCGGTGGCGACCTGGTTCTGCCTCTACGCGGCCTTCATCGTGGTCGTCGTCCTCTGAAGCACCGCTCCCCACGCATGAGGCGTCAGCCGGCGAGTTCCCCGAGCGCCTTCAGCACCAGGTCGTCGTGTTTTTTCGGCTGGACTTTCGGGAAGACCCGCGCGATCTTCCCCTTCGGATCGATGATGAAGGTCGACCGCAGCATCCCCATGTACTTCTTGCCGTACATGGACTTCTCGCCCCAGGCGCCGTATTTCTCGGCCACCTTGTGATCGACGTCGCCGAGCAGCGTGAACCCGAGCCCGTACTTGTCGTCGAACTTCTTGATCGCCTCCGGCTCGTCGGGCGACACCCCGATCACCTTCGCCCCGAGCTTCGCGTACTCGTCGCCCCGGCCCCGCACCCCGCAGGCCTGTGTCGTGCATCCCGGCGTGTCCGCCCGGGGATAGAAGTAAAGAACGACGGTCTCGCCTTTGAAGTCGGACAGCTTGACCTTGTTCCCGTCCTGGTCCGGCAGCGTGAAGGCCGGTGCTTTGTCGCCTGGCTCGAGCATGGCGGGGAAGATATCTCCCCGCCATGCTCGAGGCCGATCAGACGAAGCGCTGGACGAACTCCAGGGCGGTGTCGCAGGACTTGCGCCAGGTGTGGTCGATGGTCAGGCCGTGGCTCGAGCCGTCGATCACGGTCAGCTCGGTGACGCCTTCGTTCTTCTCCTGTTTCTTGAAGATGGCGTCGTTGATCGCCTTCGGCGAGACGTGGTCGGAGCTGCCGTAGACGATCAGCAGCGGGCCGCGGTCGGGGTTTTTGTGGTCGACCTTGGCCTCGGTCCAGGGGTTGAGGTTGGCGCTCGCCGCCTGGAACAGCGGCACGCCCGATCCCGGCACCGCGTAGTCGTTGTAGAGCTGCTTCGCCTCGTCCTCGTCGACCGTGTTGGCGAAGGCGTAACGGAACTGGTCGTAGGTCAGCGGCACCGCGCGGTTGCGGTTGGCCGGATTCTGCAGCACCGGTCTGCTCGACTTCAGCGAGGAGTACGGCAACGGCAGCACGCCCCGGAACGGTGCCGAGTCGAAGGCGACCGAGGCGACCGAAAGGCCTCGCCCGGCGAGGATCTGGGTCAGCAGGCCGCCGAAGGAGTGGCCGACGATCGCCGGCTTCTTGTCGAGGCCCCGGATCACCTCCTCGAAGTGGTCGGCGATCTGACCGATCGACTTGTGGGCGAAGACCTCGGGGTGCTCTTTCGCCTCCTCGACCGTCTCCGGGTCGTCCGGCCAGCCCGGCGTCAGCGGCACGTACCCCGCGCGCCTGAAGACGGCGGTCCAGCGGTCCCAGCTGCTCGGCAGCAGCCACAGCCCGTGGACGAAGACGACGGGTTGTCTGCCGGTCGAGTTCGCCTTGGCGACCTGCTCCGCCTCGTGCTCGGTGATCGTCGTGGCCATCCAGGGCCCCCCTTCACTCTCGATGCTGATTCGGACGAGATCTCCGAACCAACCTAGCGATCGTGTGCGCCCGCGTGGGACGGGGTCGTGAACGCGGCCCGGTCGGGTTCGCCGCTAGTCCTCGCGGCCGGGGTCCTGGCCTTCCTCGTCCTCGTCGAGCTCGTCGTCGCCCTGTTCCAGGGCGATCTCGGAGACGGAGCCGGTGGAGCCGGGGTGGTAATGGGTCTGGAAGGCCTCGAGCGCGCGGTCGCGGCCGTCCTCGTCGATCGGCACGTCGTCTGAGATGCGGACCCACTCGGCGCCCTCGTAGGCCTCCAGGTTGAAGACCTCCTGGTCGATCGAGGCGGAGTCGTCGACCACGACCACGACCTCGGTCTGCGGGTTGAAGTAGGTCCCGGGCTGGTTCAGCAGCTCCTCGACCTCGTAGAGGTTCTCCTCGGGATCGGCAGGCACCGCCGCGATCTTAGAGCGTTCCGCCGCGCCCCACCCGCGCGGCCGGGCGGAGGCGCGGTCTCAGCCCGGGCGGCCCAGCTCGGCCAGCTGGCGCTCGGTCTCGGCGGCGACGTCGAGCGGCTCCAGCCCGGCCCGCCGCCGCCGTTCGTTGCGGGCGACGACGAGCTGACGCACCTCGGTCCGCAGCTCCTCGTCATGGCCCGCCGGGCGCGCCTCCGCGGCGCTCGCCAGGAGGCGCGCCGACTCGGCCTCGACGTCGAGCGCCGGCTCGCCCCGCTCCCTCTGGCGCGCCGCCTTCGCGGCCAGCATCTGGCGCACCTCCGCCGCCTGGATCGCCGGGTCGACCGGCTGCGCCGAGGCCTCGCCGCGTCCGTGCGGTTCCTTGAGGATCGCGAAGGGCCCGCCGCCGTAGGAGTTCCAGCCACCGGCCACCTTCTTGATCCCGAGGCCGATCGCCGGCGCGATCACGGCCGTGTAGACCAGCACCCCCGCCGCCTTGGTGTCCACCGAGATCGCCAAGACCAGTCCCATACCGAAAGCCTAGCCGGCTCCGACGGGATCGGTATCCGGTACTCTCCGTTTGGTTGACTGACCAGTCAATCGGGAACGCCAAGACCAAAAAGGAGCTTCACGCGGTGGTTGACTTCACCCTGACCGACGAACAGAAAGACCTGCGCGAGCTCGCGCACTCTTTCGCCGAGAAAGAGATGCGCCCGGTCGCCTGGGAGTACGACAAGGACGGCACCTGGCCCGACGAGGTCCTGCGCAAGGCCTGGGACGTCGGCCTGATGAACACCCACGTCCCGGAGGCCTACGGCGGCCCGGGCCTCGACTACCTCTCCGGCTGCATCATCGAGGAGGAGATCGGCTGGGGCTGCTCCGGCATCGGCACCTCGCTGATGGCGAACGGCCTGGCCTCGGCGCCGGTCGGCCTCGGCGGCTCCGAGGAGACGAAAAAGAAGTACCTCGGGATGCTCACCGAGGACTTCAAGCTCGCCTCCTTCTGCCTCACCGAGCCGGACGCCGGCTCCGACGTGGCCGGGATGAAGACCCGCGCCGTCAAGCAGGGCGACAAGTACATCCTCAACGGCTCCAAGTGCTTCATCACCAACGGCACCTACGCCGACTGGTTCACCGTCTATGCCAAGACCGACCCCGAGGCCGGTCACCGCGGCATGTCCGCCTTCGTCGTCGACGCCGACTCCCCTGGGGTCACCGTCGACAAGAAGGAGGACAAGATGGGTCAGCGGGCCTCGAACACCGCGACGATCTCCTTCAACGACGTCGAGGTGCCCGCCGAGAACCTGCTCGCCGAAGAAAACAAGGGCTTCAAACTGGCGATGATGACCCTCGACCGCACCCGTCCGGGCGTCGCCGCGATGGCCACCGGGATCGCCCGCGCCGCCTTCGAGTTCGCCTCCGACTACTCGAAGGAACGGATCCAGTTCGGCGTGCCGATCGCGATGCACCAGGCGATCCAGTTCATGATCGCCGACATGGCGACCAAGGTCGACGCGGCCCGCCTGCTGACCTGGAACTCGGCCGTCCAGCTCGACCAGGGCCAGCGCAACACGCTGCGCTCCTCGGAGGCCAAGCGGTTCGCCTCCGACTCGGCGATGGAGGTCACCACCGACGCCGTCCAGGTCTACGGTGGGTACGGCTTCATCAAGGAGTACCCGGTCGAGAAACTGATGCGCGACGCGAAGATCATGCAGCTCTACGAGGGGACCAGCCAGATCCAGCGCCTGGTCATCGCCAAAGAGGTGCTGTTGCCGCGCAACATCGACGAGGTCACCCCGGAGGCGAAAGCCGCCGCGGCCTCGCAAAGCGAGCAGGCTGCGGCTACGGTCTGAGCCATGACTGCCGTCACCGAGCGCGCTGCCGAGGGTCGGGCGGCGCGCTCGGTGGCCCGTCGTTCCGCCCACGCCGAGTGGGCGCCTTCCGCGAATCGGCACGATCCGGTCGCGATCATCGAGGCGCAGGACGCCCGCCGCGTCCCCGAGCTGGTGCCGATCCGGCACGGCCGCATGGCCGCCTCGGCCTTCGCCTTCTACCGCGGTGCCGCCGCCGTGATGGCGGCCGACCTGGCGACGACGCCGACCTCCGGCCTGCGCGTGCAGACCTGCGGCGACGCCCACCTCTCCAACTTCGGCGCCTTCGGCGCGCCGGATCGCCGCCTCGTCTTCGACCTCAACGACTTCGACGAGACGCTCCCCGGGCCGTGGGAGTGGGACGTCAAGCGGCTCGCCACCAGCTTCGCCCTGGCCGGCCGCGACAACGGCCTCAAGCGCTCCGAGCGCAGTGCCGCCCTGCTCGCCTCGGTCCGCTCCTACCGCGAGGCGATGCGCGAGTTCGCCGACCAGGGGGATCTTGACGTCTGGTACGCGCGCCTGGACGTCGAAGAAGCGATGGGGCGGGTCGAAGAAGTCGACCCGGGCGTGGTGAAGAGATTCGAGCGCGGGATCGCCAAGGCGCGCGCCAAGGACAGCCGGCGGGCGATGGAAAAGCTGACCGAAGTCGTCGACGGCGAGATCCGGATCGTCAGCCAGCCGCCGCTGATCGTGCCGATCGAGGAGCTGGTCCCGGCGACCCAGGCGGCCCAGATCGAGGCGGCGCTGCGCGACATCCTCGGCTCCTACCGCTCGACCCTGCCCGGCGACCGCCAGCACCTGTTCGACGGCTATGAATTCCGCCGCCTCGCCCGCAAGGTGGTCGGGGTGGGCAGCGTCGGCACCCGCGCCTGGGTGGTCCTGCTGACCGGCCGCGACGACGAAGACCCGCTCTTCCTGCAGGCCAAGGAGGCCGAGGCCTCGGTGCTCGAGCTGTTCGCCGGCCCGAGCCGCTTCCGCAACCACGGCCGGCGGGTGGTCGAAGGCCAGCGGCTGATGCAGGCGGCCGGGGACATCTTCCTCGGCTGGTGCGTGGCGGTCGGCCTCGACGGACGCGACCGCGACTTCTACGTGCGCCAGCTCTGGGACTGGAAGCGCTCGGTGGAGATCGAGAAGCTGAGCCCGGACGGGCTCGAGGTCTACGCCGAGCTCTGCGGCTGGACCCTGGCCCGAGCCCACGCGCGGAGCGGCGACCGGGCCGCGATCGGCGCCTACCTGGGCGGCGGCGACTCCTTCGACCGCGCCGTCTCCCACTTCGCCGAGGCCTACGCCGACCAGTCCGAACGCGATCACGCCGCCCTGTGCGACGCGATCGAGTCCGGACGGATCGAGGCGGCCCCGGACGTCTAGCCGGTGGTGCGGCGCTTGTAGGCGCGCAGGGTGACCGGGACGACGGCCGCGAGGATCGCGACGCACCAGATCACCCCGGCGAGGACCGGGTGCTCGAGCGGCCAGGCCGCGTTTGCGGGCAGCGCCGTCGGATTGCCGAACAGGGTCCGCGCCGCCGCCGCCCAGCAGCTGACCGGGTTGTATTCGGCGACCTGGCGGAGGCCGTCGGGCAGGCCCGAGACCGGCACGAACGTGTTGGCGACGAAGGTCAGCGGGAAGACGGTGACGAAGGCGATCCCCTGCACCGCGTCGGCCGAGCGGACGAGGACCCCGATCAGCGTCCCGATCCAGATCATCGCGATCGCCAGCAGGAAGAGGAGGCCGAAGCCGGCCACCGCTTCGAGCGCCGAGGAGCTGATCCCCCAGCCGACGATCAGGCCGCTGACGATCATGATCGTGATCGCCAGGAGCGTCGCGCAGAACTCCGCCGTCAGGTGGCCGATCAGGTAGGCCGGGCGCGACATCGGCAGCGAGGTGAAGCGGTCGATGATCCCTTCGCCGAGGTCGGTCGCCATCGAGGTCCCCGGCCCCATCAGCCCGAAGACCAGCGTCTGGACGAGGATCCCGCCGATCAGATATTCGTGGTAATTGCCGCCGCCGGGGACGTGGATCACGCCGCCGAAGACGTAGGCGAAGAGCAGCACGAACATCACCGGCTGCAAGGTGACGTCGAAGAGCTTCTCCGGGATCTGGCGGATGTGGGCGAACTGGCGCTTCGCCAGGACCCAGGCGTCGGCGGCCAGCCAGCGTACGCGGCCCGGCCCGGGGGACGACTTGGGCAGGGCGACGCCGGCGATCGCGTTGGCGTTCATGCTGCGGCCTCCTCGGTGTCGGTCTCGGTGATGGGTGAGGCGGCGCGGGCGCCGCGCGGCGAGGTGAGGGAGAAGAAGACGTCGTCGAGCGTCGCTTCGCGGCGGCGCACGTCCTGGGCGTCGACGCCGCCGTCCTCGAGTGCCCGCACGACCTCGATCAGCCGCGTCGATTCGCTCGCCGGCGCGGTGACGAAGAGCTCCTCGCGGTCGATCTCGGCAACCCCGGCGGCGACCGCCTCCAGCGCCCGCGCCGCGGCCGCCAGCTGCTCCGGGTCGTCGACCGTGACGACGACCCGTTCGCCGCCGTGCTGGGCCTTCAGCTGGGTCGGCGTGCCGGTGGCGACGATCTTGCCGTGGTCCAGCAGGACGACGTCGTCGGCGAGCTGGTCGGCCTCCTCCAGGTACTGGGTGGTGAGGATCAGCGTGGTGCCGCCGCCGACCAGCCGGCGCAGCAGATCCCAGAGCTCGTTGCGGCTTTCCGGGTCGAGCCCGGTGGTCGGCTCGTCGAGGAAGAGCACCGGCGGCGAGGCGACGAGGCTGGCGGCGAGGTCGAGCCGACGGCGCATCCCGCCGCTGTAGTCCTTGACCAGCCGGTTGCCGGCGTCCTCGAGGCCGAGCTCGGCGAGCAGCTCGGCCGCCCGCGCTCGCGCCACCTTGGTGGGCAGGTGGTACAGGCGGCCGATCATCTCCAGGTTGGCGGCGCCGCTCATCAGCCCGTCGACGGTCGCCGCCTGGCTGGTCAGCCCGATCTGCTCACGAACCTGGAGCGGTTCGCTGACGACATCGTGTCCGGCGACCTTGGCCCGCCCCTCGGTCGGGGCGGCGAGGGTGGTGAGGATGCGGATCGCCGTCGTCTTGCCCGCCCCGTTGTGGCCGAGCAGGCCGAGCACCGAGCCGGTCGGGACCGCGAGGTCGAACTCGCGGAGGGCCCACTGCTCGCCGTACCGCTTGCCGAGGCCCTCGGCCACGACGGCGTGGGAAGTCTGAATTTCCTGGTTCATTTCGTACCTCGTACGTTGGCGTGGTACAGCGTACGAGCAAGTTAGCAGTACGATGTACGAAATGTCGAGCGACACCGATAGACGCCAACGGGAAGCGCAGGCGGAGCGCGACCTCAAGCAGGCGGAGCGCGAGCGCGCGCGGGCCGAACGGGAACGCGAGCGGGCGGAGCGCGACGAGCAGCGGGTGCGCGATCGCCTCGAACGCGCCCAGAAGAAGATGGAAGGCGCCGAAGCGCGGATCCGCGAGCGCTCCGAGCACGCCCAGGAGAAGATCGCCCGGGCGCTGGAGGGCGTCGCCGACGCCGAAGACCGGGCGGGGGAGATGGTCGCCCGCGCGATCGAGCGCGCCCAGAACGCGGCCGACCGCGAGGGCGCGGCGGTCGAGGAGGTCGAGCCGCTGGTCTGGTTCCGCCAGGAACCCGCCTCGCGCCGCCCCGCCCACACCCGCGCCGACATCGCCCGCGCCGCGATGGAGATCGCCGACACCGAAGGCTTCGACGCCGTCTCGATGCGCCGCGTCGCCCAGCGCCTCGGCGCCGGGACGATGACGCTCTACCACTACGTCCGCAACAAGGACGAGCTGGTCGCGCTGATGACCGATCAGGTGATGGCCGAGGTCGTCATCCCCGAGGACGAGCTGTCGGAGCATTGGCGGACGGCGTTGACCCAGATCGCGAATCGCTCCCGCGACGCGTTCAGCGCCCATCACTGGATCTTCGAGCGCTTCGGCGACGGCCATCCCGGCCCGAACGGGATGCGTCACTTCGAGCAGTCCCTGCGGGCGGTCGCGGGCCTCGAGCTCGACCGCGAGCAGACCTTCGAGATCATCGGCCAGGTCGACGACTACGTCTTCGGCTACGCGCTGCGCGAGCTGCAGGAGCAGGAGGAGCACGAACGCGGCTGGCCGCCGGAGGTGCTCGACTTCTTCCAGCGCGAAATCGACACCGGCAACTACCCCCTGATCAGCGAGCTCTTCGGCTCGGACGTAAATGCCGCCATCGCCGACATCGTCGACTTCATGAGCCAGGACGGCCGCTTCGAGCGCGGCCTCGACCGCCTCCTCGACGGCATCGAAGCCGAGGTCACCCCCAAATAGCGCCTTAAGGGACGAAACCGGGGGGAGACTTCCCCCCGCGGTCGACCTTAGTTAGGTCGCGATGATCGCGGGCGACCTGAGTGAACCTATTGCTGACGCAGGTCGACCGCGTTCGGACGGGGTTAACGCAGGTCGCCCACGCAATGACGGAGGTGGCGCTCGCCGGGGTGGCGCGACGGCGTCGGAGCGTGGACGCCGGCTCGCGCAGCTTGCCCGGCGCCAACATGGGATCGTCTCGATCCGTCAACTCCAGCAACTTTTCGGATATTCACGTGCGGGAGTCAAGAGTCTGGTTGATTCCGGACGACTGCACGCGATTCATCACGGCGTTTACGCGGTCGGACACACCGACCTCTCCGTGCACGGGGAATGCCTCGCGGCGGTGCTGGCGGTCGGCCCGGGGGCGTTGCTCAGCTATCACTCGGCGGGGTGGCTGTGGGGGATCTGGTCGGGTTCGCCGAAGCCGATTCACGTCACCGCGGTCGTGCCGCGACACCACCCGACGCCGCGGGGCTTGACGCGGCATCGGGCGCGGAACCTGGTCGAGGCCGACCGGGCATTGGTCGCGGGGATCCCGGTCACCGCGGTCGCCCGCACGTTGCTCGACCTGGCCTGGAAGCTGCGCGGCGATCAGCTTGCGCGAGTCATCTCGCGTGCCGAAGACCTCGGCCTGCTCGACCTCGACGAGCTCCACGCCGTCATCGAGCGCAGCCGGGGACACCACGGCGCGAAGCGGCTCCGCCACGCGCTTGCGACCTACGTACGGCCGATCTGGAGCCGTTCCGACTTCGAGCGGCGCTTCGTCGACCACCTCATCCGCGCCGGCCTGCCGCGTCCCGCCACCGGCTGGAACGAGGTCGGCTACGAGCTCGACGTCTACTGGCCGGAGCGTCGCTTCGGGATCGAACTCGACGCCTTCGAGACCCACGGCAATCGCGCCGCCTTCGAGAGCGATCGCGAACGGGACCTGGCACTCGCGATGGCCGGGATCGAGACGATCCGGGTCAGCGAAAACCAGTTCCGTCGCGAACCGGAAGAGATCGCCGCTCGCCTGAGGACGCTCCTCGACCGCCGCGCCGTCTTCGCCTGAGCTAGCGCGGGGCGCTGTCGCGGCGCTTCGATGCCTTCAGCCGCGTGACTTTGTCGAGGATCAGCTTGCGCAAGCGGATCGCGTCAGGGGTCACTTCGACGCACTCGTCCTCGCGCAGGAACTCCAGCGACGCTTCCAGCGTGAGCCGCGTCGCGGGTGCGAGCCGCACCAGGACGTCGGCGCTCGCCGCGCGCATGTTGGTCTGCTGTTTGGCTTTGGTCGGGTTGACGTCGAGATCTTCGGCGCGGGCGTTCTCGCCGATGATCATCCCTTCGTAGACCTCCTCGCCGGAGCCGACGAAGAGCGTGCCGCGATCCTGCAGGCTCATCAGCGAGTAGCCGGCGGTCTGGCCGCGGCGGTCCGCCACCAGCGAGCCGGTCTGGCGCGTCCGCAGTTCGCCCGCCCAGGGCTCCCAGCGGTCGAAGACGTGGTGGAGGATCCCCGAGCCGCGCGTCTCGGTGAGGAACTCCGTACGGAAGCCGATCAGCCCGCGCGCCGGGACCAGGTAGTCCATCCGCACCCAGCCGGTGGAGTGGTTGACCATCTGCTCGAGCCGCCCCTTGCGCCCGGCCAGCATCTGCGTGACCGCGCCGACGTGCTCCTCGGGCACGTCGATCGCCAGCCGCTCGACCGGCTCGTGCACCTTGCCGTCGATCTCCCGGGTGACGACGCGCGGCTGCCCGGCGGTCATCTCGAAGCCCTCCCGCCGCATCATCTCCAGCAGCACGACCAGCTGCAGCTCGCCGCGCCCCTGCACCTCCCAGGCGTCCGGCCGCTCGGTGTCCTTGACCCGGATCGAGACGTTGCCGACCAGCTCGCGGTCGAGGCGGTCGCGGATCTGCCGCGCGGTCAGCTTGTCGCCGCCGCCCTGCCCCGCCATCGGCGAGGTGTTGATCCCCAGCACCAGCGACAGCGACGGCTCGTCGACCGTGATCACCGGCAGGGGCCGCGGGTTCTCGACGTCGGCGAGCGTCTCACCGATCGTCACCTCTTCGATCCCGGCGACGGCGATGATTTCGCCCGGCCCGGCTTCTTTGGCGGTGACCCGTTCGAGCCCTTCGGTGACGTAGAGCTCCGACACGTTCGCCCGTTTGACCTCGCCGTCGGCACGGCACCAGGCGATCGGCTGACCCGCCTTGATCGTCCCCTGGCGCACCCGGCAGACCGCCAGGCGGCCGACGTACGGCGACGCGTCGAGGTTGGTGACGTGGGCCTGCAGCGGCGCGCCCTCGTCGTAGGTCGGCGCCGGGATCTTCTCCAGCATCAGGTCGAGCAGCGGCATCAGGTCGGTGCCTTCGACCCCCTCCTCGAGCGAGGCCCAGCCGTCTTTGGCGTTGGTGTAGACGATCGGGAAGTCGATCTGCTCGGAGTCGGCGTCGAGGTCGATGAACAGCTCGTAGACCTCGTCGACGACCTCGGCGATCCGCGCGTCCGGCCGGTCGACCTTGTTGACGACGAGGATGATCGGCAGCCGCCGGTCGAGCGCCTTGCGCAAGACGAAGCGCGTCTGCGGCAGCGGCCCCTCCGATGCGTCGACCAGGAGCAGCGCCCCGTCGACCATCGTCAGCGCCCGCTCGACCTCGCCGCCGAAGTCGGCGTGGCCCGGCGTGTCGACGATGTTCAGCTTCACGCCGCCGTGTTGGACCGCGGTGTTCTTGGCGAGGATCGTGATCCCCTTCTCCCGCTCCAGGTCCATCGAGTCCATCACCCGCTCGGCCACCTCCTGGCCTTTGCGGAAGGTTCCGGTCTGCCACAGCATGGCGTCGACGAGCGTCGTCTTGCCGTGGTCGACGTGGGCGATGATGGCGCAGTTGCGCAGGTCGTCTCTGGTTGCAGTCATAAGGGGGAGGGGGAGAGGGGTGGGGAAGAGTAGCTAGGGGAGTTCGTGGCCGCCCACGGGCTTCCCTACAAGACGAAGCCCGCCAATTGGCGGGCTTCCCAGACAGTCTTGTCGAGCCGGGCTCTACGAAGTCTGCTGAACGCTGGCCGCGGCCGGGCCCTTCGGGCCTTCCTCGGACTCGTAGCTCACCTTGGCGCCCTCGGTCAGGGACTTGAAGCCCTCACCCAGGATGGCGCTGTGATGAACGAAGACGTCCTTCGAGCCGTCATCGGGCGTGATGAACCCGTAGCCCTTGTCGTCGCTAAACCACTTCACGGTTCCAGTAGGCATGCATTGCCTCCACATCGTGTGCTGCAAACGCTGACGATGCAGATGCAACGACTGCGAACGCTAGACACAAACTTACGGCCGGTACCCCGGCCCTTTCAGAGCGGGACGGTAGCAGGATCAAGGCCGTCCGGACGTGAATTTTTGTGCCAATCGCGAGTCTGGGTCTCACGGCCGGCAGCGTCCGCAAGCGCATCTAGCTTTGCCTTGTGCGCTTCCTCGACCACATCGACCGGGGCGCGATCGCCAAGCTGCTCGCCGACCACGAGTATTTCTGGCTGGACCTGGACGGTCCGGGAGACGAGGAAATTGCCTCCCTTCAGGACATCTTCCACTTCCACCCGCTCGCCCTCGAGGACCTGCGCAAGAAGGGCCAGCGGCCGAAGCTGGAGGATTTCGGCGACTACATGTTCCTCGTCTACTACGGCGCCCAGGCGCCGGAAGACGGCGAGCCGCCGCCGCCGGGCGCGCCGCCCGAGGCGGGCCCGGCGAAAGGCGAGCGGATCCACCTGGAAGAGATCCACACGTTCATCAGCGGCGACTACCTGGTGACGGCCCACGACGGCACCTGCAAGGCGCTCGACGAAGTGCGGGAACGGCTCGACCAGCAGCCGCCGCGCTCCGAGCAGTTCGTCGTCTACCGCGTGCTCGACGGCCTCACCGACACCTTCTTCCCGCTGATCGAGGATCTCGAAGACCGGCTCGAACGGCTCGACGCGGAGATCTTCGCCGAGCCCTCGCCGGACCACCTCGAACCGCTGACCGAACTGCGCCGCGACCTGGTCGAGCTGGGCCGGGTGGCGACGCCGCAGCGCGACATGCTCGCCCGCCACGTCGACGACATCCTCGAAATCCCCGGCCTGCAGGCCGATTCGCGCGACTACTTCCGCGACGTCTACGACCACGCGATCCGCATCTCCGATCAGATCGACAACCTGCGTGACCTGCTGCTCGGCAGCCGCGACGCCTACCTCTCGGTCACCTCCAACCGGCTCAACGAAATCACCAAGCAGCTGACCGTGATCGCGACGATCTTCCTGCCGCTCTCCTTCGTCGTCGGCTTCTTCGGCCAGAACTTCGGCTGGATGGTGCGCAACATCAACAGCGCGCCCGACTTCTGGCTGATCGGCGGCGGCAGCATGGTCGTCTCGCTGGTCGTGCTGCTGGCCTGGCTGCGCCGCCCCGGCCACAGCTAGCCGTCGTCACTCGGCCCTCGGCAACCGCCCGCCGATCGCCCGCGTTCGGGACGTCCTGGGGCACGACAGCTAGAAGGGAGCCTGAGAGTTGCCGGCGGCCCTTCAGTCTCCTTCAGGGAAGGCCGATACGGTGCCTGAATGTTCGGCAGGCTGAGGTACGAATTTTTGTCACAGTTCGTCGCTTCGCTCTGCGTGGCGTTGCTCCTGGTGGTTACGCTCGTAGTGCCCAAGACGGCCGGTGCCGCGACGAACGGCTCGCCGCTTGCCGGTGGCCTGGCAAAGCTGGCGACGCCCGCTGTCGCTACCAAGTCGGCGCACGCGCAGGCGGAGGCGATCGGCCTCCCTGTCGAAGGCGCGGGTAGCTTGGTTCGGGAAGGCGAACGGGTGGTCGTCGAAGCGGGATTCGAAGCCGGTGCGCTGTCCCGCGTGGAAGCGCTGAAGGCGGCCGGCGCGAAGATCCTTCTTGCTAGCCGCCGCTACCAAGCGGTCGCGCTCTCTATTAAACCTGGGGACCTGGAGGCGATCGCCGCTGTTCCCGGGGTCAGCGTCATCAAGCCTTCGCTGCAGCCGGCGCTCGACGCCGAAGGTGGGGGGACCACGGCTTCCGACGGTTCGAGCGGATCCTGCGAAGGGGGTTCCGTGATCAGCCAGGGAGTGGCGCAGCTGAACGTTCCCGCGGCGCGCGAAGCCTTCGGCGTTGACGGCGCCGGGGTAACCGTCGGTGTCCTCTCCGACTCGTTCGATTCGGCAACGAAATCGATCGAAGGCAAAGCGATTGCCAGTCGCGCAGCCGAAGACGAAGAAACCAACGACCTGCCCGGCCTCGAGAACAGCTGCACTGGCCAGCAGGTGCCCGTCGACGTGGTCGCGGAAGCGCCCAGTGCCGACAGTTCGGAATTGACCGATGAGGGACGGGCGATGCTGCAGGTGGTCCACGATGTCGCCCCGGAAGCCGAACTCGCCTTCGCGACCGCCTGGTCGACCGAACTCCAGTTTGCCCACAACATCGAACTCCTCGCCGACCCGGTTGCTGACGGCGGCGCCGGCGCCGAGGTGATCGTCGACGACGTCTCCTATTACACGGAGCCGTTCTTCCAGGAAGGACCGGTGGCAAACGCGATCCGGCGAGTCACCGAAGCTGGCGTCACCTACCTGACCGCGGCGGGGAATGACAACCTGATCGAAGCGGGGAGTGGCCGCGACATCGCGTCGTGGGAACGTTCGAAGTTCAAGGACACCCCCTGCCCAAGCGCCCTCGCTTCGCGGACCAAAGAAGCTGACGCCGACTGCATGAATTTCTCTCCCGATGGCAGCGATCCGACTCTTGGCATCACGGTCGGAGCACACTCAGAACTGCTGGTCGACCTTCAGTGGGCGGAACCGTGGGGCGGGACCGAATCGGATCTCAATGCCTATCTGCTGAGCTCCTCCGGCCAGCTGATCAAGAGCGGGTCCTATGTCAGCTACGGCTTGTTCGGGGAACCGTTCGAATTCCTTGCCTGGGAAAACTCAGGTTCGGCGAAGGAAGTGCAATTGGTCGTCGACCGCTGTATCCACAACTGCGACTCGGCGGCGAGCGTCACCGCGCACCCGCGGATGAAGCTCGCATTGGTGGAGAACGGCTACGAAGTCTCGCGGATCGAGTACCCGGAATCGGATGCGGAAGCAGGGATTCTCGTCGGGCCGACCATCTTCGGCCACGCGGGCTCTGCCGACGCGATCACGCTCGGCGCGATCAACTACGCGGAATCGTCGGCCGAACCGAAGGAACCGGAGGAATACTCGTCGCGCGGCCCGGTGGCCCACTACTTCGGACCGGTTGACGACAGCACGCCCGCAGACAAGCTGGAACCGGGTGAAGCGATCGCGAAGCCGAACCTGATCGCGACCGACTGCGCGGCGACGACGTTCTTCGCCGAGATCAACAAAAAAACCGGAAAGTACGAATTCTGCGGCACGTCGGAGGCGGCCCCGCACGCCGCCGGGGTCGCCGCACTGATGAAGAGCCTCGATCCACTAGCCTCGCCGAAGGGGATCCGGGAAGCGATGGAGGAATCAGCGACCCCGTTCACCGTCGTGACCTCCTGTGAGGCGGTCGGCGCGGGCCTGCTGGACGCCGATGGCGCCTTGGCCGCGCTGGAGAGCGCGGAGTCTGTCGCTGCAACAAGCGGAGGTGGAGTCGCCTGTTTAGCGGAACTCGACCCGGAAGAAGTTGGTGGGGGAGAAGAAGAAAAGGAAAAGGAAGAAGCGACGTCGACGGCGGCGCCGGTGGTGACGATCACCAAGGGGCCGAAGTCGCTCGGCAACGAAAGCCGGCCGACCTTCGAATTCAGCGCGACCACGTCCGCCTCCTTCGCCTGCCAGGTCGACGGCGGCACGCCGCAGGCCTGCACCTCGCCCTACCGGGTCCCGACGCTCGGCGACGGCTCCCACGGCTTCGTCGTCACCGCCACCGACGCCCAGGGGCGCAGCGGCACCAGCGCCATCTACAGCTTCACCGTCGACACCAAGGCGCCGGTGACGAAGATCTCCGGCCATCCGAGCAAGGTGGTGAAGACGCGGAAGAAGAGCGTCGTCGCCCGCTTCAGGTTGAAGGCGAACCAGTCGCCGGTCACCTTCTACTGCCGGTTCGACCGCGAACCGCTCCGCGTCTGCGGCAAGCGGCCGCACTATCGGGCCGAAGTCGGCAGCCACGTGCTGAAGGTGCGGGCGAAGGATCAGGCGGGAAACCTGGCGACGAAGGCGACCGTCTTCAGGTTCCGGGTCAAGGAGCTTCCTCGGGCGCGCTCTTCTCGGTAGCGCCGGAGCGCCTGATGATCCAGTTGGCGACGAGGATCAGGGCCACGGCGGCCAGCAGTGCCCCGATCACCGCCGGGTCGGAGGCGCTGATCCCTTCCAGTCGCGTACCGAGGTAGACGGCCAGCGCGGTGATCGGCAGGAAGCCGACCGCGGTCGTCCAGCAGTAGCGGGGGAAGGGGACGCGGGCGGCGCCCGCGGCGTAGGAGATGAGGCTGAAGGGGACGATCGGCAGCAGCCGCAGGGCGATCAACAGGGTGATCCCGCCGCGCTCCACCATGTGCTCGAATCTCTCGAAGCGGGTGGCGCCGAACCAGCGGTCGAGCAGGGGTCGGGCGACGCCGGTGCCGACCCAGTAACAGACGACCGCCGAGATCATCCAGCCGATGGAGACGATCCCGAGGCCGCCGAAGAAGCCGTAGGCGAAGCCCGCGGCGGCGTTGACGATCTCCGCGGGGTAGGGGATCACCGCGTGGATGACGCCGAGGCCGACGATGATCAGTGGGCCGCCGATGCCGAGCGACTTGATCTGGTGGCGCACTTCCGAGGTTTCCCCGTGGACGGCGGCGAGCGCGGCGTGGCGCAGGGCGGGGATACCGAGGACGAGGGCCGCCATCAGCGCGATCCCGGCAACGGTCAGCCAGATCTCGATCCAGGGCAGGCGCGGATGTGTCTCGTCCGTCACGAGCAGCCAATGTGGCACACGCCCGCCGCCGGCAGGTGAAGGAGCCGCGGCCGTGACGCTTCCACCTGGAACTGCGCGGGAGAAGTGACGCTTCCTCCCCGAAGGTCACGGATCCGTCGCACCCCCGGCCACGCGGTCGACCTGGGTGAACCTATGGCTAACCCAGGTCGACCGCGTGGGCGGGGCGCCTGAGGAACCGTGACCTTCGAGGAGTCCTCGTCACGGGACAGGACGCCTTCCTCTCCTCTTCCGCGCCTCTCCGTGACGCACCGGCCCGGACCCTGGCCTCTCCCCACGTCACCCGGTCACCCGGCCTTCTCGGTGGCGGCCACAGCCTGCCCGGGCCGCCACCGAGAAGGCCGCGTCCCTTGCCCCGTCCCTTCCCTCAGCTCCGGGCGCCAGCTTCAGCGCCCCGACCCCCGAGCAACCCCTACGCCGGCGCCTCGCCGCGCAGCCGCGCGGCGAGGCCGGAGTGGCGGGCGCCGGACTCGCCGCGGCCGACCGCGGCCGCCAGCGCCGCCGAGTCGCCGACCAGGACGCAGTCGCGCCGCGCCCGGGTGATCGCCGTGTAGAGCAGCGGCCGGGTCAGCATCCGGGTGTGGGAGCGGTGGCAGACCGCGACCACGACCGGCACCTCGCAGCCCTGCGCCTTGTGGACCGAGATCGCGTAGGCGAGCTTCAGCGTCGCCGTCTCCGAGTAGGGCATCACCAGGGTGCCGCCCTCGTCGGTGTCGACGACGATCTGTTCCTCGCCCGGGTCGTCGTCGCGGAGGAAGACGATCGAGCCGTTCATCAGCCCCAGCTCGTGCGAGTTGCGGGTCTGGATCAGGCGGTCGCCGATCCGGAAGCGCTCGCCCAGGGCTTTCTTGCCATCCGGGTTGAGGCGCGCCTGGAGGCGCTCGTTCAACGCGTCGATCCCGACCGGCCCGCGGTACATCGGCGCCAGCGTCTGCACCTCGCGGATCGGGTCGACGCCGAAGCTCTCGGCGGCGCGCTCGGCGACCACCTCGACCACCGTCTCCAGCGCCCGCTCCGGGATCGCCCGCTCGATGAAGAAGAAGTCGCGTTCCTGCTCGGGGCCGGGCTCGAGGTGGGGCGGGCGACCCTGGTTGATCTCGTGGGCGGCGGTCGTGATCATCGACTTCGCCGCCTGGCGGAAGATCTGGGTGAGGCGGACGACCGGCGCCGCCCCCGAGGCGATCAGGTCCTCGAACGGTTTGCCTGCGCCGATCGGCGGCAGCTGGTCGGCGTCGCCGACGAAGACGACGTGGGTCGTCTCGGCCAGCCCTTCGAGCAGCACCTCGGCGAGCCGCAGGTTCAGCATCGAGGACTCGTCGACGATCACCAGCTCCACCGGCAGCGGCCGGCCGGGGCCGAAGCCGGGGTCGCCGCCGGGGATCCATTCGAGCATCCGGTGGATCGTCTGCGCCTCGTGCCCGGTCGTCTCCTGCAGCCGGCGGGCGGCGCGGCCGGTCGGCGCGCAGAGGGCGATCTTCGCGCCGGCGTCTTCGGCGGCGATGACGATCTCCTTGGTGCAGCGGGTCTTGCCGACGCCGGGGCCGCCGGTCAGCACCGAGACGCGGGACTCGAAGGCGCCGCGCACCGCCGCCCACTGCTCCGGGGTCAGGTCGCCGGCCGGGTCGCTCTCGCCCGGGTCGTACTCGAGGTGGGGCGGGGCGGCCAGTCGCCGCGCCAGGGTCGCGGCGACCGCCAGCTCGCTCGCCAGGGTCAGCTCGCGGTAGATGCGGCCGTCGTCGTCGACCAGCCCGCGGGCCGCGACCAGCACCGCCGGGTCGGGCACCAGCCCCGTCAGCCGCGCCGTGCGCTCGGCCAGCTCGGCGAGCGGGAGGAAGCAGTTGCCCGCCCCTTCGGCCTCCTGCAGGGAGTAGACGGCGGCCGCCTGGGCGCGCTTGTCGGACTCCGGCGGGACGTCGGCGGCGAGCGCGATCTTGTCGGCGCGGGCGAAGCCGACCCCCTCGACCTCGGTCAGCCGGTAGGGGTCCTCGTGCAGGATCTGGGTCGAGCGCTCGCCGTAGCGGGCGTGGATCGGCGCCGCCAGGTGGGCGAGGCCGTGGGGGGCGAGCTGGACGTGCAGCTCGCGTACGGCGCGGCTCTCGTGCCAGGAGGCGGTCGCCGCCGCGGCCTGGTCGACGCTGACGCCCTTCAGCGCCTGGAAGGTCCGCTGCGGGTCGGCGGCGATCACCTGCAGCACCTCCTCGCCGTGGGCGTCGCAGAGCCCTTCGGCGCGCTTCTTGCCGATGTGGCGCAGGGAGGAGAGGTAGGCGATCTGGCCCTCGCGGTCGGCCGGGTCGAGCGGCAGGGCGCCCTGGGCACGCAGCTGGCGGCCGTAGCGCGAGTGCGTCTGCCACTCGCCGCTAACTTCGGCGCGATCGCCCTCGTGCAGGTGGGCGACCGGCCCGACCAGGGCGAAGCCGCCTCCGCCGCCCGCCTCCTGCACCTCCAGCACCGCGTAGCCGTCGTCCTCGGCGCGGAAGATCACCCCCAGCACCTCGATCGTGCCGGTGTAGGAGGCCGCGTCGGCGTCGAACAAGGTGGCGGTGCGCATCACCATCCCAAAGCTAGCCGGCGGCGAGGCGGACCGGCTCGGTGTAGCGTCGCGGTGTGCCCGATTCGCCGGAAAAAGCGACCGACCTGCCCTGGGTCGACGAGCACGCGAAGGAAATCGACGCGCCGGCGGGCGTCGTCTGGCCGGCGCTGCTGCGGACGGTCGAGCGGATGACGGCGGGCGGCGCCGCGCCCCGCTACGCGCGCGCCGTCGGCTGCGCCGACACCGAGCCGGGCGGGCCGCGGCCGCTCGAGCTCGGCTCGACCGTCCCCGGCTTCCACGTCGCCGAGCTGGTCCCGGAGCGGCTCCTCGTCCTGCTCGGCTCGCACAGCTTCTCCACCTACGCGCTGGCCTTCCGGCTCGAACCGCTGGGCGGCCGGCGCTCCCGCCTCGTCGCCGAGACCCGGGCCGAGTTCCCCGGGCTCAAGGGCCGCCTCTACCGGACGGCGGTGATCGGTACGCGGATGCACGTCCTCGTCACCCGCCGGGTGCTGCGCAACGTCGCCCGCCGGGTCGAGTCGTCCCCGGCCCGCGGGGCCTGATGGCAGCCGCGCCGCCGCCCGCCGCCGGCCTCTGCGACGCCTGCCGCCACCAGCGGCTCGTCCCCAACACCCGCGGCTCGGTGTTCTCCCTCTGCGAGCGCTCCCGCGCCGAGCCCGAGTTTCCCCGCTATCCGCGGCTCCCGGTCCTCCGCTGCCCGGGCTTCGAGCGGGCGGAGGACCGGGACGCGGGCGTGGGCGGGGGTGGCTAGGGAAGTCTCGGTTCGGGGCCGCCGATCTCGCTCACTTCCGGCGCCGTGTAGGCGCGCCCGGGGATGCCGCCGAGGACCAGCAGCCGGATCCCGTCCGGCCCGGCCCAGACCTTGCGTCTGGCGGTCGGTCCGACGCGGGCGATGTGATCGCCGTCGAGCGGCATCCGCTCGCCTTCCACCTCCAGCTCGCCGCTCCCGCGCAGCGCCAGGAACACCTCCTCCTGGTCGTCGTGCGTGTGGTCGTGGCTGGGGTAGCCGTCGAAGGCCGGCGGCAGATCGATCACCTGCATGCCGAAGGACTCGACGCCCAGCTCGGCCCGCGCCCGTTTGAAGCTTCCGAACAGCGCCGCGTCCATCTCGTCGATCTTCTTCACCGCGTAATCGCCCATCTGGTCCCCTTATCTCCCTCGTCCAAGTACGAACGTTCGTACTTTTCTATCCTGTCTTCGTGGCCGGCGCAAGCGAGAAGGTCGAGACGACCGCGACCAAGGGCGAGAGGACCCGCGCCGCGATCCTCGAGCGCGCCGTCGACCTCGCCTCGGTCGAGGGCCTCGAGGGGCTGACGATCGGCCGCCTGGCGACCGACCTGGGGATGAGCAAGAGCGGTCTCTTCGCCCATTTCGGCTCCAAGCAGGAACTGCAGCTGGCGACCGTCGCGGCCGCGGCCGACCGCTTCCGCGACAAGGTGATCGTCCCGGCGCTGGCGGCCTCGGACGGCGGGCCGCGCCTGCGGGCGATGGCCGAGCACTACTTCGACTACCTGGAGACCTTTCCCGGCGGCTGTTTCTGGGGCGCCACCGCGAGCGAGTTCGACGACCGGCCGGGCCCGGTCCGCGACGCGATCGCGGCGGCGATGGACCTCTGGATGGCGGAGCTCGTGCGCCAGTCGGAAGCGGCGGGGATCGGTGATCCGGAGCGCTACGCCTTCGAGCTCTACGCGGTCGTGATGGGCGCCAACTCGCGCTTCCGCCTCAGCGGCGACCGCGCCGTGTTCGACCTCGCCCGCGCCGCCCTCGCGCGGCTCGAGGCCGAACTTCCCGCCTGAGGGCGGGAAGTCCTACAAAGCCGCCGCCCTTCCGGGCGGCGGCCCCGCCACATCAAGCCGTGTGGTTGACCTTTTCCGGCTGGATCCGCACCAGCACCCGTTCTTCGCCCGGCTGGCGGAAGGGGTAGGAGTCGGCGTCGAGGTAGCGCTTGGCGAGCGCGTCGATGTCGGCGTCGGCGCCGTCGTGGGTCATCTCGACGACCTTGCCCTGGATGATCAGGTTCTCGTAGGGGTTCTCCTGGCCGGCGATCGAGAGCGCGACGCTCGGGTTGTTGTGCAGGTTCTTCGTCTTCACCCGGCCCTCGGCCGTGTTGATCGTCACGGTGTCGCCGTCGAGGCCGACCCAGACGGCCGAGACCTGCGGCGTGCCGTCGGAGTTGAGCGTCGCCACGTGGGCGAGGTCTTTGTTTTCGAAGAGGTGCTTTGCCTCGTCGGGGATCGCAGCCATACCTGTCCTCCTGTCGGGGTCCCGCGGGGTCGAAAGGCCCCACTGTTCAGCGGGGTTGTACCCCACTCTGTCGCCGCTGCCAACCCATCGTCTACGGTTCTTCTGCTTTGAGCGGCAGCGACGGCACCAGAGCGGCGTCCCCGGCCCGGATCGCCGTGCGCCTGCGCCCCGGCGGCCGCGGCGACGAGCTGCTCGGCGTCGAGGACGGCACGCTGCGGGCCAGGGTCTCGGCGCCGCCGGTCGACGGCCGCGCCAACCGCGCCCTCTGCAAGCTGATCGCCGCGCGGCTCGGGGTGCCGCCCTCGCGGGTGAGCGTGGTCCGCGGGGCGAAGTCGCGCGACAAGCTGGTCGCGGTCGAGGGCCTCGATCCGGACGAGTTGGCGCGCCGGTTGGCGGAGGTGGACCGCTGATGGCGGCGGAGCTGGAGATCGTCCTCTTCGCCGACCGCGACGAGTTCGAGGCGTGGTTGGAGGAGAACGGCGGCGACTCGGAGGGTCTTTGGCTGAAGATCGCCAAGAAGGGGGCGCCGGTGCCGAGCGTCACCTACGACGAGGCGGTCGAGCTGGCGCTCTGCTTCGGCTGGATCGACGGCCAGGTGCGCCGCTTCGACGAGACCCATTACATCCAGCGCTTCACCCCACGGCGCCCGCGCGGCCGCTGGTCGAAGATCAACCGCGAGAAAGCCGAAGCCCTGGAGGCGGCCGGCTCGCTGCGCCCGGCCGGCGCCGCCGAGGTCGAGGCGGCCAAGGCCGACGGCCGCTGGGAGGCCGCCTACGAGGGTGCCGCCACCGCCAAGGTCCCCGACGACCTGCGCGCCGCCCTCGATGCCAGTCCCGCCGCCGCGGCCTTCTTCGCCGACCTCGACGGCGCCAACCGCTACTCGATCATCTGGCGCCTCGGCGACGCCAAGAAGCCGGAGACCCGCGCCCGCCGCCTCGCCAAATTCGTCGCCATGCTGGAGCGCGGCGAAAAGCTCCACTGACGCGGCCCTCTAACCTCGTCGGATGGACACGCAGCGCCTGAACGAGGTGCTGGCCGCCGCGGGCGAGCCGGCCTATCGCGCATCCCAGGTCTGGGAGTGGGTCGCGCGCGGGGCGGCCGGCTACGAGGAGATGACGAATCTGCCGGCGGGACTGCGGGGGCGGCTGGAGGCCGACCTGCCGATCTCGACGCTCTCGGTGCGGGCCGAGGCGCGCTCCGACGACGGCACCGTGAAGACCCTCTTCGACACCGCCGACGGGCGCCCGATCGAGGCGGTGCTGATGCGCTACCGGGACGGCCGGCGCTCGGTCTGCCTGTCATCGCAGTCGGGCTGCCCGCTGACCTGCACCTTCTGCGCCACCGGCACGATGAAGTTCGGCCGCAACCTCTCGACCGACGAGATCCTCGACCAGGCGCTCCACTTCCGCCGCGTCGAAGACATCGACCACGTCGTCTTCATGGGCATGGGGGAGCCGACGATGAACATCGACAACGTGCTCGCCGCCTGCGAACGCCTGCCCGACATCGGCGTCACCAACCGCCGCACGGCGATCTCCACGGTCGGCTGGGTGCCCGGCATCGACCGCCTCTCCGAGTGCGACATGCCGATCGCCCTCGCCCTCTCCCTGCACGCGCCCAACGACGGCCTGCGCTCGCGGCTGATGCCGGTCAACGACCGCTTCCCCTTGGCCGAGGTGCTCGCCGCCTGCGACCGCTACCGGGCCCGGCGCCGACGCAAGGTCTTCGTCGAGTACGTGATGCTCGACCGCGTCAACGACCTTCCCGAGCACGCCCGCGAACTGGCCGCCCTGCTCGACCCGCGGATCTACAAGATCAACCTGATCCCCTACAACCCGACCGGTGCCTACGACGGCTCCTCGCCGGAGCGGATCGAGACCTTCCGGGCGATCCTCGCCGAGCACCGCGTCCCCGCCACCGTGCGCCTCACCCGCGGCCGCGACATCGACGCCGCCTGCGGCCAGCTCGCCGCCAAGGCCGCCGCCTGACCCCGACAAGGGACTGACTGGCCGGCCGGCCAGTTTGCTCGGTAAGCTTCGCGCATGGCCACTGTCGATTCGACGGCGCCGATCGCGACGCGCCCGCCGCGGCTGTCGGGCAACCCTTTCGTCCGCGTCGCCGGCGATCTCAGGGCCGAGTGGCGGGGGAGGGGCTCCTATCCGCCCGGCCCCGGCGACTTCAGCATCGCCCGCACCAGGCAGATGGCCCGTGACCCGCTGCCGCTGCTGCTCGGCGCCTACGAAGAGTTCGGCCCGATCTTCAGCATGCGGCTGCTCCACACCAAGGTCGTCTTCATGCTCGGCCCGGAGGCCAACCACTTCGTCACCGTCGGCCGGCCGGAGAACTTCCACTGGCGCGAGTCGAGCTTCGGCGACCTGATCCCGCTGCTCGGCGACGGCCTGTTGACGATCGACGACGACTACCACGACCGCGCCCGGGCGATCATGCTGCCCGCCTTCCACCGCGAGCAGGTCGAGGCCTCGACCGCCGCCATGCGCCTGGAGGCCGAAGCGGCCCTGGCGACTCTGCGCCCCGACACCGTGGTCGACGTCTACGCCTGGATGCGCAACCTGGCGATGCGGATCGCGATGCGGGCGCTGCTCGGCCTCGATCCCGACGACGGCGGCCAGGGCGCGGTCGCGGCGGAGAACTTCGAGGCGGCGCTGGGCTTCTTCGGCATCGACTACGCGCTGCGCCTGTTGCGCGGGCCCGGCTCGCCCTGGCGCCGGCTGATGGCCTCCCGCGCCGCCCTCGACCGGATCGTCTACGAGGAGATCGAGCGCCGCCGCGCCGCCCCCGGCGCCGAGCGCGAGGACATCCTCAGCCTGCTGGTCGCCGCCCGCGGCGAGAACGGCGAGCGCTTCACCGACACCGAGATCCGCGACCAGGTGATGACGCTGATGTTCGCCGGCCACGACACCTCGACCTCGACCGTCACCTTCGCCCTCTACGAGCTCGCCCACCATCCCGACGTCCTCGCCCGGCTCGGCGAGGAGCAGGACCGCGTGCTCGCCGGGGCGCCGCCGACGATCGACCAGCTGGAGCGCGAGCTGCCCTACCTCGACATGGTCGTCGACGAGATCCTGCGCCTCTATCCGCCCGCCTGGATCGGTCCCCGCCGCGCCGTCCGCGACTTCGAGTTCGGCGGCTGGTCGGTCCCCCGCGGCGCCTACGTCAACTACGTCTCCTGGGCCAGCCACCGCCTTCCCGAGGTCTTCCCGGAGCCCGAGGCCTTCGTCCCCGAGCGCTTCACCCGCGAGCGCAAAGCGGCGCTCCCGCGCGGCGCCTACGTCCCCTTCGGCGGCGGCAAGCGGGTCTGCATCGGCAAACGCTTCGGCCAGATCGAGGTGAAGCTGGTGACGACGATGCTGCTCCAGCGCCTGCGCGCCGACGCCCTGCCGGGGCGGACGATGACGGTGCGCCAGATGCCGACGCTCTCGCCCCGCGGCGGCTTAAAGATGCGACTTAGGAACCGCGCCTAGTATCTCGGGCTTGCGCGCGCTGGTCATCTCCGACACGCATTTCGGTGCCTGGACCGGCCGCGACCTGTTGCGCGAGGAGTTCTTCCTCGCGCGGCTCGCGCCCGCCCTCGACGGCGTCGATGAGGTGATCCTGCTCGGCGACCTCTTCGACTTCCTCTTCGGCTCGGTCGCCGACGCGGTCGAGGCCTCGGCCGGCCTGCTGGCGCTGATCGCCCGCGAGCTCCCCGGCAGGCGCTTCGTCTTCCTCGCCGGAAATCACGATCATCACCTCGTCCACCGCGACGAGGAGGACCGCCTGGTCGAGGCGGCGCTGGCCCGCGGCGAGGCGCCCCGCGACGACGGCGTGCCGCCGCCCGAGCCGCCCGGGCCCGCCTTCTTCCAGTCCTTCCTCGAAAGCCGCCTGCCCGGTCTCGAGGTCGAGATCGCCTACCCCGCCTACAGCTTCGCCGGGGTCGTCTGCACCCACGGCCACTACCTCGACCCGCACGCGCGGATGGGCGGCTCGCGCGGCTCGCGCCTGCTGACGCGTACGCTTTGGGGGATCGCCGCCGGCGGTCCCGAGGAGCCGCGGACGGTCGCCGACTACGAGTCCGTGATCACGCTGCTCACCGAGTGGCTCTACATCGCCGCCCAGATGCCCCACGGCACCCACGCCCAGCAGAACGTCCTCCGCGCCGCCCAGCGGGCCGGCCGCGTCGCGACCGCCGCCGGCGCGCCCCTGCGCGGCGCCCGCAGGCTCGTCGACGACCTCCGCGATCGCACCGCGGGCGCCGACGAGGGGCCCCTGCCCAGCGTCGAGCACTTCGAGGCCGTCATCCGTGACGAGGCGGCCCGCCAGGCCCGCGAGCGCCCGCTCCCGGGTCGATCACAGTCCCGTCCGCGGTATCCCGAGCCGACCGTTCTCTCGCGCTCGAGTCCGACCGAGCACGCGCTCGAGGCGTTTGCCCAGGTCGTCGTCAACCTCGAATGGGACAAGGAGGCAGACCGCATCGTGTTCGCTCACACCCACCAGCCGCTCGACGACGTGCGCGCCGCGAGCGGCCCCACCCGTTACTGGAACAGCGGCTGCTGGATCTACGAGCCAGACCTCTCCTCGCGCCAGGCCTACGCGCGGTACTGCCGCTACGCCTGGCCGGGGACTGCGATCGTGATCGACGATTCCGAGCCGCAGCCGCGACTGCTCGAGTTGCTCGCCGATCTCAACCCCCTGGCCGGCGGCCCCGGCCTGCCGCAGGCGCCCGCATGATCGAGCCGGACGCGGTCGCCGCCGCGATCCGCCTCCCGCGCGCCGAAGAGGCATGGGAGCCGGTGCTCTTCGGCGGCATGATCCCGATCATCGGCGCCGTCGGCGTCCTCTGGCTGATCCGCCACGCGATCAAGGAACCGCCGGAGGACGCCGAGCAGAAGCGGGTCGAAGAGCAGGCCGCCGAACAGCTCCGCCTGGCGCAAGAAAAGAGGGCGGGCCCGCAGACCCGCCCTCCTGATGAGTTCGCACTTTCCCTCGCCATGCGAAGGAAAGTGCGAACACGCGCTCCCCAGCGCTACTTGATGAAGAGCATCTCCTCGTACTTCGGCAGCGGCCAGAGGTCGTCGGCGACGACCTTCTCCAGCTTGTCGCCCACCTCTCGTACTTTGCTCATCGCCGCCAGCTGACTGTCGCGGGCGTAGACGGCGAGGTCGAGCCCCTCGAGGTCGCCCGGCACCACGTTCGCCTCTTTCAGCTCGCCGAGCGTGCCGACCAGGTCGTCGACCAGCTCGCGGATCTCGCCTTCGAGGCTGGACACGCCCGCCTCGGAGATCAGCGCCAGCTGCCGCAGGCCGGCCGGGAGGATCATCGTCTGGCCGATCGAGAAGGTCTCCTCGGCCTCGATGTTCGCCCGGATCGCGTACTGCTCGATCCACACGTCGTAGCGCGAGTGAAGCTCCCGCTCGCTGAGCACGTTGTACTCCTCGAACGCCTTCACGGTCGACTCGGAGATCACCTCCGGCAGCGCGTCCGGGGTGGTTTTGAGGTTTTTCAGGCCGCGCTTCTCGGCCTCCTCGTGCCACTCCTCGGAGTAGCCGTCGCCGCTGAAGCAGACGACCTTGTTCGCCAGGTAGGAGTCTTTGACGATCTCCATCACCGCCTCCGGCATCGTCGCGCCCCCGTCCAGCTTCTCCTTCAGCTTGCCCGCGAGGTCGTCGATCGCCTCGGCCGCGATCGTGTTGAGGACCGTGTTCGGGAAGGCGAGCGACATGCTCGACCCGAGCGCCCGGAACTCGAATTTGTTGCCGGTGAAGGCGAACGGCGAGGTCCGGTTGCGGTCGCCGCCGTCGAGCGGCAGCGGCGGCAGGACCGACGAGCCGAGGTCGAGGAACGAGGCCGGCGTGTTGGGATCGCCTTCCCCGGTCGAGATCGCCTCGAACACCTTTTCGAGTTCGGCGCCGAGGAAGATCGAGATGATCGCCGGCGGCGCCTCGTTGGCCCCGAGCCGGTGGTCCTGGCCGATGTTGGCGACCGAGGCCCGCAGCAGCCCCTGGTGCTTGTTCACCGCCTGGATCACCGCCGTGCAGAAGAACAGGAAGTGGATGTTGTCCACCGGCGTGTCGCCCGGGTTCAGCAGGTTGCTGCCGGAGTCCGTCCCCATCGACCAGTTGTTGTGCTTGCCCGAGCCGTTGACGCCGGCGAACGGCTTCTCGTGCAGCAGGCAGACGAGGCCGTAGCGACGGGCGACGTTTTCCAGCGTCCGCATCAGCAGCTGCTGGTGGTCGGAGCCGACGTTGGAGCTCTCGAAGATCGGCGCGATCTCGTACTGGGCCGGCGCCACCTCGTTGTGGCGGGTCTTGACCGGGATGCCGAGCTTCCGCATCTCCAGTTCCGACTCCATCATGAAGGCGAGCACCCGCTCCGGGATCGAGCCGAAGTAGTGGTCGTCGAGCTCGTGCCCCTTCGGCGGCTTGGCCCCGAACAGCGTGCGCCCGGTGGCGATCAGGTCGGGACGCTCGAAGAAGTACTGCTCGTCGATCAGGAAGTACTCCTGCTCCGGGCCGACGGTGGTGAAGACGCGGTCGGTCTCCTCGTCGCCGAGCAGCCGCAGCGCTTTCACCGCGGTCTTCGAGAGCGCGTCCATCGAGCGCAGCAGCGGGATCTTCGCGTCGAGCGCCTCGCCGGTCCAGCTGGCGAAGGCGGTCGGGATCGCCAGCAGGGTCCCGTTCGGGTTCTCGAGGATGAAGGCCGGGCTGGTCGGGTCCCAGGCGGTGTAGCCGCGCGCCTCGAAGGTGGCGCGGAGGCCGCCGGTGGGGAAGGAGGAGGCGTCCGGCTCGCCCTGGATCAGGTCCTTGCCGGAGAAGTCGGCCAGCAGCTTGCCTTCGCCCGCGGGCTCGAAGAACGAGTCGTGCTTCTCCGCGGTCGAGCCGGTCAGCGGCTGGAACATGTGCGTGTAGTGGGTCGCGCCCTTCTCCAGCGCCCACTCCATCATCGCCGCGGCGACGGCGTCGGCGAGGCTCGGGTCGAGCGCCTCGCCGTGTTCCAGGGTGGCCTGCAATTTCTCGAAGACGTCGGCGGGCAGGCGTTCTTTCTGCACCGTGACGTCGAAGACGTTGGCGCCGAAGGCGGCGTTCTCGGGAAGGGTCAGATCGATCGCGCCCAGGGCCTCACCGTTGGAGCTCCACTGGGCTGCGGTCACGTTCTGCTGGCGGATTCTGCTCATCGCTTGGCTTGTCCCTCATTTGGCGGCGCGTCCGGTGTCCGGCCGCGATCGTTTGCTTGAAACTCCCTAGACAGAGCCAAACGAGCCTAACGGGAGGCCCTTAACGCAAGGTTTGTCCACCCGTACAGTCTTTTGAGTCAGGTGGTGTCCCTTATGTAGAGCGCGCGGGCGCCCGACGCAGGATCGTGATGTCTCCGACCGTCTCGAAGCCCAGCTCGGCGTACATCAACTGCGGCCAGTCGGCGGCGTCGGCGGTGAGGAAGACGGTCCTGTCTCCGGCAGCCATGGCGGCGGCGACCGCGGCGAGGACGACGGCCTTGGCGTGGCCGCGCCCGCGGGCGTCCCGGCGGGTGGCGACCTCCTCGACCTGGGCGATCCCGTCGCGACGGAAGAGGCAGCAGGCGGAAAGCGGCTCGCCGGCGGCCGGGGAGGCAAACCAGCGGTCCCCGGCGGCGGCGCCGTAGCGTCGCTCCTGTGCGAGCAGCTGGTCCACCGTCGCCTCGAACTCGTCGACCGCGGGCGGCATCGACTCGCCGATCAACCGCCTGCGCAGCGCCTCGATCTCCGCCAGGCGCGCCTCGCGCACCCCGCCTCCGCCGCGTTCGCACTTTTCGTCGCTATCCGACGATTTCTGCGAACTCGTCGCGTCGCCGCCGCGCCAGACCATGTAGCGGTTGCGCTCGACCTCCCAGCCCGGCCAGGCCACCGCGTCCGCTTCCATCCGCTCGCCCAGGGCGCGCCCCTGGGCGGCATCGAGGACCCCGACCGTGCGGTGGGCGCAGCCGGCTCCGCCGAGCGCCTCCTCGGCGACCGCGACGACCTCCGCCAGGCCCAGCCCGACGTCCTCGATCGCGGCCCAGTTGGCGTCCCAGATCAGCGGCAGGGAGGGGCTGAGGAAGAGCCGTCCCCAGCTCTCCCGGCGCACCTCGTCGCAGACCCGCTCGTCGAGCCCCAGCTCGAAGGCGAGCAACTCGTCGCGTTCCGAAGTCGCCTGACCCCCCATCTGGGTAGCCTCCCATCTCGCGCGGCCGCCGGCCGCCCAGCCAAGCCGCCAGAACCAGAGAAATCAGGGAGGAGTCGAACCAAATGTTCGTCAAGAAGGCCGCCGTCGTCGGTGGGGGGACGATGGGCGGGGAGATCGCGCAGGCGATCGCCGCCGCCGACATCCCGGTCGTCGTCAAGGACATCGACCAGAAATTCGTCGACGCTGCGCTGGAGAAGGCGCGCGCCGTCACCCAGGGCCAGCTCGCCGGCCAGGTCAAGAAGGAGCGCATCACCCAGGAGCAGGCCGACGCCCGCCTCGCCGAGGTGATGGCCAACGTCACCGGCACGACCAGCTACGCCGAGTTCGCCGACGTCGACTTCGTGATCGAGGCCGTGCCGGAGAAGATGGAGATCAAGCAGTCGGTCTTCCGCGAGATCGACGCCGCCACGCCCGGCCACGCGATCCTCTCCTCCAACACCTCCTCGCTCTCGATCACCGAGATGGGCGAGGCCACCCTGCGCGCCGACAAGGTCGTCGGCTTCCACTTCTTCTACCCGGCCTCGGTCATGCCGCTGGTCGAGGTGATCGTCGGCGAGGACACCTCGCAGGAGACCGCCACCGCCGCCTACAACTTCGCCCAGGCGATCAAGAAGCAGCTGATCGTCTGCGGCGAGGTCCCGGGCTTCGTCGTCAACCGGATCCTGATGGCGACGATCGGCGAGATCTGGCGCGCCCAGGAGACCGGCGGCCTCAGCCTCGCCGCGATCGACAAGGCGATCGCCGAGGCCAAGATGGCGCCGATGGGGCCGTTCTTCCTGCAGGACCTGCTCGGCCTCGACACCGTCTTCCACGTCGCCGAGCACCTCAACCACTCCTACGGCGAGAGCTTCTACGTCCACGAGGGCCTGCGCGGCCTGGTCGGCGAAGGCAAGCTGGGGCTGAAGAGCGGCGGCGAGGGCTTCTTCAAGGACGGCGTGCAGACGATCCCCGGCGAGGCCGAGCCCGACGCCCAGGAGCTGATCGACATGTTCGGCGCCCGCGCCCTGATCGAGGCCTGCCTGCTGGTCGAGGAGGGGATCGCCTCGGTCCGCGACATCGACCTCGGGATGATGACCGGGGCCGGCCTCGACCCGCGCAAAGGCCTGCTGCCGCCGTTCTGGAAAGCCGACGTCGAAGGCCTGGACACGATGCTGGAGAAGATCGAGGCGCTGGAGGAGAAGTACGGCGAGCGCTTCGAGGCGCCGGTCACGCTCAGGCGCCTGGTCGCCCAGGGACGCCTCGGCATCGCCACCGGGCAGGGTTTCTACGCCTACCCGCGGCCGGACGAGGGCGAGCAGCCGGAGAAGGTGAAGCTGGAGACCCGCGGCCCGGTCGCGATCGCCTGGCTCGCCAACGCGCCGATGAACGCCGTCCACCCGCAGGTGATCGCCGACCTGAGGACGATCTGGGAGCGGGTCAAGGCGGACGAGGAGATCCGCGCGATGGTGATCGTCTCCTCGGTGCCGATCGTCTTCTCCGCGGGCGCCGACATCAAGGCGTTCACGAAGATGGACCCGGCGGGCGGCAGGGAGCTGCTCGACACGGCCCACGCGCTGTTCCGCGATCTCGAAACCGCCGACGTGGCGACGATCGCCGCGGTCAACGCGATCGCCTACGGCGGCGGCTGCGAGATGGCGATGGCCTGCGACTTCCGCATCGCGGCGGAGGCGGCGGTCTTCGGTCAGCCGGAGATCAAGCTGGGGATCATCCCCGGCTTCGGCGGCACCCAGCGGCTGCCGCGCCTGGTCGGCGAGACCAAGGCGCTGGAGATGAACCTGGTCGGCGACTCGATCCTCTCCGAGGAGGCCCTGGAAATCGGCCTCGTCAACCGCGTCGTCCCCGACCACGAGCTGTTCGAGACGGCGTTGATGTGGGCCGAGAAGCTCGCCGCGCAGGCGCCGATCGCACTCGGTCAGATCAAGCAGGTGTCGGCCAAGGGCGATCTCGACGAGGGCATCGAGGCGGAGAAGGGCGGCTTCATCGCCGCCTTCTCGAGCGAGGACGCGAAAGAGGGCGTCGGCGCCTTCCTCGCCAAGCGCACGCCGAAGTGGAGCGGTAGGTAGGACGAGACGGGCCGCGCCTCCCCGGGTGGGGAGGCGCGGCGCCGCTCAGTATTTGATCGCCTGCGCGTCGCAGGCCTCGATGATCGTTTCGGCCCGGGCGCCGGTGTATTCGGAGGCGTGACGGCACATGTCGACGGCCTCCTGGCCGCAGGCATTGACCGTTTCGGCGCCGACGATCCCGGCGAAGGTCGGGCGGATGCAGCCCTCGGCCGGCGCCGGATTGCTGTTCCCGGCACCGGTGAAGGCGACCATCACGATGATGGTCACGAGGGTCACCGCGACGATGCCTGCGGCGACCCAGATCTCCCTTTTATTCAGTTTGTAGAGCGGCGTGGTCTGTCGCTCGTAATGTCCTTCAAGTGGCATGGGAGGACCCTACGTGCCTGCGCTCAAGGGGTCTATCGCCATGCGGGAGAAGTTTGCCCATCGATCTTTAGACACCTGTACGTAGTGGCGCACTGGCCTTGGCGAAAGGGTTACCCCAAGTCCAGATGGGCGCGCTGTGCCGCCGGGGAGCCGTTCCTCGGTGCGGGCCCGCTTAGAACGAAAGGAAGCACTAATTCAATGGAATGGTTGAGCGAAGGCGCCAACTCATGGCAGCTCACCGCCGCGACCTTCGTAGGCCTGATGAGCATCCCGGGCCTCGTTGTCCTCTACGGCGGCGTTATGCAGAAACGCTGGTCTGTGAACTCGATGATGATGGCGTTCGTCGCCTTCGCGGTCGTGCTCATCCTCTGGGTCCTGGTCGGATTCAAGATGGCCTTCGGGGATCCGATCCACATCTTCGGGGCGACGTCTGGCTTCTTCGGGAATTTCTGGGGTAAGCCCGGATCGATCCTGAACGCCCACAGCCTGCTCGAACAGGCCCATATCGGCGAGCTACCGGAAGAAGAATTCCTCTTCCCGATGTCGACGCTCGCCTACTTCCAGATCGTCTTCGCGGCGATCACGCCGATTCTCATGCTGGGCTCGGTCCTCGGCCGCTTCAACTTCAAGGCCTGGATCCCCTTCGTCGCACTCTGGACCCTGCTGATCTACACGATCAACGCCTTCATGATCTGGGGCGGCGGCTTCTTCGCGCAGAAGGGCGCCGTCGACTTCTCCGGTGGTTACGTCATCCACCTCGCCGCCGGGGTCTCCGGCTTCGTCGCCGCAGCGGTGATAGGGCCGCGTCTCCAGCGTGACCGAGAGGTCGACGCCCCGAACAACCTGGCGATGGTCGCGGTCGGTGCCGGCCTCCTCTGGATGGGCTGGAACGGCTTCAACGGCGGTGACTGGTACAGCGCCGGCGAAGTGGCCTCCGCGGCGGTGCTCAACACCAACCTCTGCACCGCGGTCGCCTTCCTGGTCTGGGTCGCCCTCGACTACGCGACCGGCCGCAAGCCGAGCCTGATCGGCTCCGTCAACGGCATGATCGTCGGCCTCGTCGCGATCACCCCGGGCGCCGGTTTCGTCAACGGCTGGGGAGCGATAATCATCGGCATCATCGCCTCGGCGATCGTCTACTTCGCGCTCAACTACCTGAGCCGGACCTCGCCGTTCCGCAACGTCGACGACACCCTGGGCGTGGTCTACACCCACGGCTTCGCGGGTCTCGCCGGCGGTCTGCTGACCGGCATCTTCGCCGACAAGCTGATGGCGGGCGAACACGAAGGCCTGATCTCCGGCGGCGGTCTGCACCTCCTCTGGGTGCAGGTCTACACCGGCGCCTGGGTGATCGCCTTCTCCGCGATCGGCACGTTCATCCTGCTGAAAATCGTCGGCCTGGTCATCCCGCTGCGGATGAGCGAGGCAGACATGGAGACCGGCGACATCGCCGTCCACGGGCACGAGGTGTACCCGTCGGACGTGCCGTCGCTCGGCTACCCCGACGGTATCCAGTCGGCAGCCACTTCGGGATCCTGAGCGATCCCGACGGCGGGTACGGCCTGACGCCTACCGCCTGAGCCCGAACCAAATCACGGAGCTGCCTCCCGTCCTCCTCCCGGGGGGCGGCTCCGGATTCGGGCTTCCCTGCGCAGCACGTCCAGCATCGTCGCCACGGCGGCGGTGGCGGAAGCGGTCTTGGGCGTCGCCGCGAACACCTTGCGCACCGGGCTGGCCGGGGCCAGGGGACGGACGACGACGTCCTCGCGGACGCCGGAGAGCGCCGTCTGCGGGATGAGGGCGACGCCGACCCCGGCGGCGACCAGGCCCTGGACCGTCTGGTAGTCGTCGGACTCGAAGGAGACGCGCGGTTCGAAGCCCGCGCCGATGCAGGAGCGGACCACGTGGCGGGCACAGGGGCTGGCGGCCGAGGTCTGGATCCAGGGCTCCTCGCGCAGGTCGGCGAGCCGCGGCGGCGCCTCCCGCGCGGCCAGCGGATGGTCGGCAGGGAGGGCGAGGTGGAGCGGGTCGTCGAAGAGCTCGAAGCGGCGCAGGCCGGTGGTGAGGCGCTCGCCGGCCCCCTCGAATTCGAACAGCAGGGCGAGGTCGAACTCGCCCGCCCGCAGGCGGGGCGCGATCTCCTCCGGCTCACCCTCGGCGAGCGAGACCTCGACCCCTGGGTGGGAGCCGCGGAAGGCGGCGATCGCCCGCGGCATCAGGGTGGCGCCCGCGGTCGGGAAGGAGGCCGTCCGCAGGTGGCCGCCGCGGCCCGCGACGATCGCCGCGATTTCGTCCTCGGCGGCCTCCAGCTGGGCGAGGATGCCGCCGACGTGGCCGGCCAGGGCGGCGCCCGCGGCGGTCGGGCGGACGCCGCCGCGGCTGCGCTCGATCAGCGGCACCCCGGCTTCGCCCTCGAGCGTCTGGATCGCCTGTGAGACGGCCGACTGCGAGTAGTCGAGGGCGTCGGCGGCGGCGGAGAAGGAGCCCTGGGCGACGACCTCGCGGAAGATGTTCAGGCGCTTCACGTCAAGCATATGTATTACTTATAATAGCTACAAGTAATTCCTGTTGCACTTATGCAACTCTGGTGAGACAGTGATCTGGCACTTCGAAATCCAGAACGCTCAGGAGACTTCCCATGGCACTCAAGATCATCGTTTCCTACGACGACACCGACAACGACCGCGACGCGCTCGCCCTCGGCCGGCTCCTCGCCTTCTCGGGCGCCGAGCTCTCGCTCGCCTATGTCCGTCACTCCTTCGGCGAATCGCTCGACCAGCACGCCGCCGAAGAGCTGCTCGCCCGCGGCGCCGAGTCGGTCGGCACCCCGGACATGCCGAAGTACGTCGTCATCAATCCCGCGACCAGCGTCGGCCTCGCCGAGGTGGCCGAGCAGGAGCACGCCGACGTGATCGTCTTCGGCTCCGAGTACCGCACCGCCAACGGCCTCGTGAAGCCGGGCATCTCGGCTCACAAACTGCTGCTCGGTGGGGGCTCGGCGATCGCCGTCGCGCCCGCCGGCCTGCGCTCCAACCCGGCCCTCTCGGTCAACACCGTCGGTGTCATCGACGAGGGTGACCCGGCCGCCCGGCAGACCGCCGACAGCCTCGCCGCCGCCCTCGGCGCCACCGTCGCCGAGCACGGCACCGGCCCGCTCGACCTGCTGGTCGTCGGCTCCCGCAAGGAGGCCCCGGCGGGCAAAGTCGTCCTCAGCGCCCGCAGCGACTACGCGGTCGAGGCGGCGAACTACCCGGTGCTGGTGATCCCGCGCGGCGCCGCGCTCAACTTCGCCGGCGCCCCGGCGGCGACGAGCAGCAACTCGGCGCCCGCCGCCTAGCTAGTCCCGCTGTACCACCAGGATCACGGCCGCGACCGAGGGGTCGCGGCCGTCGATCCGTTCCTGCGCCTTCTCCGGCGACACCGTTTCGGTGTCGTGGCCGGAGACGATCTCGGCCAGCGTCTGCACCGGCGAGTCGGAGCGGATGATGATCGTGGCCGGGCCGCGCTGCGCCCTGCGGCCCTCGGTCGCCGTCGCCAGCACCGTCGCGGTGACGTCGGCGGCGGAGCGCTCGGCGTTCGACCAGCCCTGGCTGAAGGCGAGGTCCTGGACGGAGAGCTCGGGGCCCTCGAGGATCCGCAGCCGGCTGTCCTCGTCGTTGCGGCTCCATTTGCGGTCGCCGAGCAGGATCTGGCGGTCCGAGAGCCAAGGGTCGAGCACGGTGCGACCCAGCTCTTCCTCGGTGAGATTGAAGGACCGGGCCCGGCGCCTGCCTGCCGCGACTTCGATGTGGAAGGGCATCGTGGGGGCGACGCTACCGGTTCCGAGGTCGTCGGGTTGGCATCATGCGCGCCATGCCACCCCAACGCCCCGATGCGGTCGTATTCGACAACGATGGCCTCCTGCTCGACACCGAGTCGGTCTGGACCCGCGCCGAGCAGGACCTGTTCGAGCGCCGCGGCCTCGCGTTCACCGAGGAGAACAAGCGCGAGATCGTCGGCACCTCGGCCGAGGCCGCCGGCGCGATCCTCGAACGGCGCCTTGGCGAGCCGGGCCAGGCGGCGGCGATCATCGAGGAGCTGAACGAGCTGGTCGTCGCCGAGCTCGAGCATGGGGTGGAGACGATGGTCGGGGCGCGCGACCTGCTCGAACGACTGCAAGCGCAGGGCACGCCGATCGGGCTGGTCTCCAACTCGCCGCTGGCCTTCGTCCGGCGCTCGCTGGAGATCGTCGGCTTCGAATCGATCTTCGACATCGTCGTCAGCGCCCACGAGGTGGCGGCGCCGAAGCCGGCGCCCGATCCCTACCTCGAGGCGTGCCGCCGGCTCGGCGTCGAGCCCGGCCCGAACGTGATCGCCCTGGAGGACTCACCGACCGGCGTCGCCGCTGCCCGGGCGGCGGGCCTGACGGTGATCGGCGTGCCCTCCCTGGACGGGATCGAGCTGCTCGAAGCCCACCACATCGCCGCCTCGCTGCTCGACGCGACCGTGGTCGAGCTGACGCTGGTGTAGGTGGCCGTCCGAGGGGCGTCCCGGGCGTCTCGTGGCGGCCCGGGCAGGCTGCCCGCTTGCCACGAGACGCCCGGGACGTGAGGCTTCCGCAGGGAAGTCAACACGGACGTATGGGAGATGCCGGGGACGTCACGAACCCGCATGTGTCCCGTGACGGGATCGTGGCCGGCCGCAGGTGAGTTCGCACTTAACCGCGCATAGCGCGGGTTTCTGCGAACTCACCAGGGGGAGGCATGAGGAAGAGGGGAGGAAGCGTGGACTTCCCCCGCTCCTCGTCACCGATCACGCGCCTTCGTGCCCGGACACGCGCATCTCTGCGCCGGGGCACGCCCGGGCCCTCGCCTCTCCCCACATCCCCGGCCTTCTCGGTGGCGGCCACAGCCTGCCCGGGCCGCCACCGAGAAGGCCGCGTCCTTTGCCCGTCCCTTTGAGCTCCTCCGGCTCCGGGCGCCAGCTTTCCCCGGATCATCATCACCGCTCTACAAAGCCAAATGCGGCCTATACTCTAACCCTAAACTCAAGGATTAGATATCGAGCACGCGACGCCTACGGAGGACGCGCTCGGCGATCTCCAAGGTCTGACGGGCGTTCGCCTCGTCTTCCGCCGAGAGCTCGGTGCTGAGGGCGCCGCGGGCAACGGCGTCGAGCGCCGACTCGCGCTCCTTCAGGGCTTCGATGTCGCGCTTGTGGTCGGCGTCGTCGAGGGCGCCGGGGAGCTCGGCGAGGAGGGCCTCGATCGCGATCCGCAGCTGCAGTGCGGCCTCGCGCCGGCGGCCCGCGTCGAGGTCGGCGCGGGCCCGCAGCAGCAGCGTCTCGCAGGCGGCGGCCCGTTCGCGCCCGCGCAGCAGGGCGCCGACCCGTTCCTGGGGGCGGAGGTCGTCCTGGCGCTTGCGTCGCCGCGAACCGGCGGCCGCGACGTCGACCTCGCGGGCCACGGTGTGGGTGCCCTCGGCGGTCTGCTCACCGCTGCCGTAGCCGATCCGCACGGCGACCGCGCGCTCCGCGCTCAGCGCCGCGGGGTGGGGGTCGGCGGCGGCCACCGCCTGGGCGTGGAGGGCGTCGTTGACGAGGGCGATCGCGGCCGCGACGACGGCGTCGATCGCCTCCTCGTCGGCGGTCGCGGCGGTGAGCCAGGCGGCCGCTCTCTCGGGGCCGTCGAAGGGGTCGAAGGCGCGGATCGCGGTGGCGCGGGCGACCGGCACCTCGGGCGGCGCCGGGACGGCTTCGGCGTCGCGCGGGCGTCGGCGTCGGCGGCTCGGGCGGGGCGGGGCGGCCAGCGTCTCGACCACGAGGACGCTCTCGCCCTCGCTGTCGTCGCGGCGGGCCAGGTAGCGGCCGTCGGCGAGCGGCAGCGTGCCGGCGAAGTCGAACTGCGTGAATCCGAAGAAAGGGCTCAGGGCGGTGATTCTGGCGGCTTTCGGAACCCTTGCCAGGCGGCGCCTAGTCTTCGCCGCGCTTGTGGCCGCCGAGGATCCCCGCGGCGGAGCTCTTCTTCGGTTCGTCCGGCAGCGAGTACTTCGACGGTTCGATCGGCACCTTCGGGTTTTCGATCTTGCCGAGGCGTTCGATCAGGTGTTCCCACTGGTTCGGCTTCAGCAGCGCCTGGTAGCCGTCTTCGTCGCCCCTGCCGGATTCGATCGGGCGGTAGCCGATGTGGACGTGGTCGTAGTGCGACGGTTCGGCGAAGCTGACTTCGCCGGGGAAGTTTTCCAGCGAGATCACCTGGTGCGGCTGCATCGGCCCCTGCAGTTCGAGCACGTCTTCGATCAGCTTGTGGACCAGCGTGCCCGGGCCCTGGTGGCCGGTGACCGGGACGTCGTCGATTTCGGCGATGTCGACCGCGTCGCCGGTCGAGTGCTCGGAGACGTTGCCGCTTTCGGTCAGGTAGCTGTGGCCGCACTCAAGGGCGCTGATCCGCATCGTGAAGCCTTTCGAGCGCAGGTACTCGAGTACGGCGAGGACGCGGCGGTCGATCTTGCCTTCTTCGATGTCTTCGCGGCCGCACTGGTAGATGTCGAGGCCCTTGTCGGCGAGGACCCGCTTCTGCAGCGCTTCCTTGGTGAGGAGCAGGACCCCCGCGCCGCTCAGCTTCTGGTTGAACGGGTTCTTCCCCTTGGCGCGGTAGATCGCCGTCGCTTCGAGCAGCTTCCAGCCGTCGAGGATCGGCTTCGGGTCGATCTTCGGCGCGCCCTTGCCCGCCGGGCGGATCGAGAAGTTGATGTGCGGGTCGGCGCCTTCGCCGCCGGCGGCGACGCGGGCGAGGACGGTGCCCGCGATCACCTTCGAGCCGACCCGGATCGAACCGCTGCCGGACGCCTTTTCGAGCTTTTCGTCAGCCTTCGCTTCGACCTTCTGTTCGGCCGGCACGGTCTTGCCCGCGCGGCGCGGCAGGGCGCGCAGCCGCGGCCGCAGTTCCTGGCTTTCGACCGGCACCGACTTTTCCTTGCCGCTGCCGGTGACCACGGTGCGGCCCTGGCGGACCAGCTTGCCGAGGTCGGCGTAGGTGTAGCGGTTGCCGTAGGTGTCTTCGAGGATGACGAAGTTGCCGAGCTTGGCCGAGTGGCCCAGCTTCTTGATCACGCCGTCGTTGACGGCGACGACCGGGGAGCCCTTCTTGGTGAAGATGTTGATCCCGCGACGGGTCGGCGAGGAGGAGATGACTTCCGCCGCGTTGCCGCTGATCCGCGAGTCGGTGGTCGAGTTCTTCAGCGCCTGGCGGGCGGCGAGTTCGTCGGAGTAGCGGGCGTCGGCGGCGATCGGGAAGTGGGCACCCTCGGTGAGGCCGGTCAGCGAGCCGATCAGGTTGGAGGGGATGCGGCCGTAGGCGCGGGCGTAGGTGAGCACCTCCTGGGCGTACCAGTCGGCGTGGTTGTAGGCGAGGATCGCGCTGTAGAGGTTCTTCTGGCCGCCGGCGACCTTGAGGTAGTGGGCGGCGGCGCAGATCGCGTCGACCGGGTTGTAGGGGTCCTTGCGCCCGTCGCCGTTGGCGTCGAGACCGTACGTTTCCCAGCTCGAGGGCAGGAACTGCATCCAGCCGACCGCGCCGGCGCTGGAGACGTTGAGGTTCTTGCCGAAGTCGGTCTCGATTTTGTTGATCGCCGCGAGGACCTCCCAGGGGATCCCGTATTCGGTGCCGCAGGCCTGGTAGATCGGCAGCAGGAAGGGCGGGATCTCGAAGGAGTTGATGACGAAGTTGGGGACGCCGATCGGGGCCGGGCCGAAGGAGGCGATCGTCGTCGTCGGGTTGCTCAGGGTGGGGGAGCCGCCCGCTTCGAACTGGGCGCCGCCGTCGCCCGAGCTGGAGAGTGGCTGGGTGCCGCCGCCGGTCGCGCTCGGGGCGGTGAGGCCGCCGCCGGCCTTGCCGCCGCCGCTGGAGTCGCCGAGGTCTTCGTTACGGGTGACGCCGCCGCGGACGACCGGTTCGACCTGCTCTTCGAGCGATTCGCCGCGGTGGACCTTCTCGTCCTTCTTGCTCTTCCCGGCCCCGCCTTCCGACGAGGCTGAGGTAGAGGTCGAGGCTTCGGCCGAGGAGCCGGACGACGAGCCGGAGGTGGACGTTTCCGGCCCCTCGGTGGTGTCGCTCGGCGAAGAGCAGTCAGGGTCTTCCATGTCGATCAGGCCGTCACCGTCGTTGTCGATGCCGTCCGAGCACTGCGGCGTCGTCGCGGACGAGCCGGAGTCGGTGGCCGTGGAAGAAGAGCTGGTGCTCTGCGATTCCGAGACGCCCGCTTCGCCCGAGGAGCTGGAGCCGGCCAGCCCGGGCAGCACCGTTTCGGTCACCGAGGCGAAGGGAAGCGCCGCGGTCGCGCCGCCGGCCGCGGCCAGCGCGAGGAAGGCGGCAAGCGCCAAGGTAAGTGCGAGCTTCGTCTTCATGCGCCTCGTTTGCCGCTGCCACGGACGATCGCAGGCACGACCAATCCCCTCCCAGCGGAATCTCCGGTCACGCTACCCACAAGTCCGGTCGCGGGCAACGTCGACCCGCGCCCCCAATATGGCCTTAACGATCGTCCACTTCATGCCGCGGCAGGAGATTTTCATCTGTCCCGGATGTGCTCGTTAAGCTGACGTCAACGAATTGAAAAGATTGGATTTGGGTGGATCCAGACGAGTACGCAGAGAGTGGCGACGGCATGGCGGACGGCGACAGCCTGCGGGCTCGCTCCGAGCAGGCGATCGGCGAGATCGCCCAGGCGCTGATCGACAGTCCCACCTTGCACAGTGCCCTCCAGGCCGCCTTCGGCGCCCGGGAGAAGGCGCTCGAGGCCCAGCAGGCAGCGATGAGCGCCCTCAACCTGCCCTCGGCAAGCGACGTCGAGCGGCTCGAGCGGCGCATCCGCTCCTTTTCGCAGCGGTTGGAGGACGTCGAGGAGCAGCTCGATGACCTGACCAGGGAGCTCGGCTCCTTGCGTCGCAAAATCGCTGCAAAAGACGGTAAGGCAAAAGCCAAATCGGACAATAACTAACCCTCGACCTTAGGGTTAAGTATTAGGACCGCACCCCTCGTGCGTTCGCAGAAACCCTCGGATAGCGAGCAAAAGTGCGAACGCAGCCGGGGTCAGGCGAAGAGCGCGCGGGCTGCTGCCTGGCCGGCGGTCGTCGCGCGGTCGGTGAGGGCATCGTCGTCCAGCGGCCCGGCGCCGGGGATGTCGGTGACGATCAGGACGGCGGCGAGGGCGACGCCGAGATCGCGGCCGGCGGCGAGCAGGGCGGCGGTCTGCATGTCGGCGGCGTCGCCGCTCGGGGTCGCCTGGCCGGGGGACGGGTGGAGGACGTCGAGGCTGGCGACGGCGCCCTCGCGGGCGGCGCCGCCGAGCGCCTCCCGCAGTCGCGCCGCCAGCGCCTCGTCGGGGAAGGCGGGCGAGCCGGCGCCGCGGCCGTCGAGCGACCACGGCCGCGCCTCGCGGACGCAGACCAGGTCGCCCGGGGCGAAGCTTGGGTCGAGCGCCGCGCAGGTGCCGACCCGGATCGCCCGCTCGACCCCCAGCTCGGCCAGGTCGGAGAGGACCAGCGCCGCGCTCGGCCCGCCCATCCCGGTCGACTGCACGGTCAGCCCGCGCCCGTCCGCCGTCGTCCCCGAATAGCCCCACAGTCCCCGCGCGTGGTTCGACATCTTCGGCTGCTCGGTCAGCACCTGGGCCAGCGCCATCGCCCGGCCGGGGTCGCCGACGAGGATCGCGTCGGGGTGACTCGCCGCCGTCGGTTTCAGTCGCCTTGGCACGGCGGCGACCATAAACGTCCCGTCTCGGACTAGATGATTGATTCCCGATTCGCGTGTGACCGGGGCCGGGCCCGACCAAGCAGGTCAAGGACGCAGGGCGCGGCCTTTGCCGGTGGGCAAAGGCAAGCCCGAGGACGCGGAGATGCGCCGCGTCCGGCCCGGCATCCGGGTGTGCGGAAATCGGGAATCAATCATCTAGCCTCAGCCGCGTGGCGGACGAACGGATCAGCCTGAGCGAGGCGGCGCGGCGTTCGGGGGTCTCCCAATCGACCCTCAAACGCTGGGCCGAGGAAAAGGTCGTGCCGGTGCGGGGCGGTCGCTGGACCCCGGCCGCCGCCGCCCAGGCGCGGGTGGTCGCCCGCATGCGCGACCGGGGGTACTCGCTCGAGGACCTCAAGGACGCCGGGCGCGAGGGCAGGCTCGCCTTCGGCTTCGCCGAGGACCTCTTCGCCGAGGAGGAGGGCGAGATCACGGTCGACGCGATCGCCGCGGACACCGGGCTCGAGGCCGAGCTGGTCGAGCGGATCCTGGTGATGATGGGGACGCCGGCCGGCCGCCAGGGCAACCTCACCCGCGCCGACCTGATGGCGCTGCGGCTCTGCGCCCAGGTCCTCGAGGCCGGCTTTCCGCTGGTCGCCTTCCTGCAGCTGGTCCGCGTCTACGTGCAGAGCCTGCGCCGGATCGCCGAGGCCGAGGTCCGCCTCTTCCACCTCTACGTGCACGAACCGCTGATCCGCGACGGCGTCCCCGAGCTGCAGATGGCGCAGGCGATGGGCGACCTCGCCGCGGAAATCATGCCCTTCGCGGCGCCGCTCTCCGAATACCTCCACACCCGCTACCTCCGCTACTACATCGAGCAGGACGTGGTCGGCCATATGGAGACGACCGGCGAGCAGACCACGGCCGAAATGGAGCTGGGCCAGGTCGCGGTGACGATCTGCTTCATCGACCTCACCGGCTTCACCCGCTTCACCGAGGAGGAGGGGGATATCGAGGCGCTCGATGTGGTCGAGAACTTCGTCGAGACGGTCGAGGCGACGCTGCCGCGCGACGCGACGATCGTGAAGACGATCGGCGACGAGGTGATGGTCGTCTCGCCGGACGCGGCCGGGCTGACCGAGTGGGCGGTCACCTTCCTCGGCCGCTTCGACCGCCGCCCGCAGCCGCGGGTCGGGATCCACAGCGGCGAGGCGGTCTACCGTGACGGCGACTACTTCGGCAATTCGGTGAACCTCGCCCACCGGATCGTCAACCGAGCGCTGGCCGGCGAGGTGCTGGTCACCGACCGGGTGGCGGCGGTGCTGGAGACGCGGCCGCGGCTGCGGCTCGAGCCGATCGGCGAGGTCTCGCTGAAAGGCTTCCCGGTCCCCACCGAGCTGTTCGCCGTCCGCCCGGCGGAGGACTGAGCCGTGGCGGCGGGCGAGGAGCTGCTCGCCCGGGTCGAGGCTGGCGGGCTGATCGCGGCGCCGCGCCCGTTGGTCGTCCTGCTCTCCGGCGGGCGCGACTCGGTCTGCATGCTCGACCTCGCGGTGCGGGCGCGGGGGGCGGCGGCGGTGACCGCGATCCACGTCGACTACGGCCTGCGGCCGGAGGCCCACGACGACGCCGGCTTCTGCGCCTCCTTATGTAGGGGCCTCGGGGTGGAGCTGGTGACCGAGCGGCCGGTGCGGCCGGAGGGCCCCGGCAACCTGCAGGCCTGGGCGCGCGACGTCCGCTACACGGCGGCGGCACGCATGGCGGAGGCGCGCGACGCGACGATCGTCACCGGCCACACCGCCGACGACCAGGTGGAGACGATCCTCTACCGGCTCGCCTCCTCGCCGAGCCGGCGGGCGCTGCTGGGGATGAAGGAGCGCGACGGCCGCCTGGCGCGGCCGCTGCTCGGCACGACCAGGGCGGAGGTGACCACCTACGACGAGGAACGGGGCCTGGGCTGGCGCGAGGACGCCACCAACGCGAGCGAGGGCTACGCCCGCAACCGCGTCCGCCACGGCCTGCTGCCGGAGCTGGAGGCGATCCACCCGGCGGCCGCCGCCAACGTGTTGCGCACCGCGGCGCTGCTGCGCGACGAGGGGGAGATCCTCGACGGCCTGGTCGCGGCCGAGCTCGACGGTTCCGGCGGCGCGCCGCGCGGGCGGATCGAGCTCGCCCGCTTCGCGGCGCTGCCGCCGGCCCTGCGCCGGCTCGTCCTGCAGCGCCTCGCCGACGCCGCCGCCGGCCGTCCGGTCCCCGGCGCGGCCCGCTTCGCCGACCAGGTCGCCGGGCTGACCCGCGGCGGCTCGCGGCTCGACCTCGGCGACGGAGTGCGCGCCGTGCTCGAGGGCGGCGTGCTGCGGGCGGAGCGCGGCGCCTGAGGGCTGCACCTATCTAAACTGCGGCCGGTGGACGACCCGGCGATCGGCGCGACCCTCGTCTCGAGCGAGGAACTTCAGGAGCGGATCGCCGAGCTCGGCACCTCGATCTCCCGCGACTACGCGGGCAAGGACCTGGTCATGGTCGGGGTGCTGAAGGGCGCGGTCCTCTTTCTCGCCGACCTGATGCGCCACATCGACGTCCCCTGTGAGATCGACTTCATGGCCGTCTCCAGCTACGGCTCGCAGACCGACAGCTCCGGCGTGGTCCGCATCCTCAAGGACCTCGACGCCTCGATCCAGGGGCGCGACGTGCTGATCGTCGAGGACATCATCGACTCCGGCCTCACCCTCCAATATCTGATGAGGAACCTGGGTGCGCGCGACCCGGCCTCGCTCGAGGTATGCGCACTGCTGACCAAGCCGGAGCGGCTTCGGGTCGACCTTCCCGCCAAGTACGTGGGCTTCGAGATCCCCAACGAGTTCGCGATCGGATACGGGCTTGACCATGCCCAGCGGTACCGCAACCTTGATTACGTCGCGGCGTTGGTGCACTGAGCGGCGAAACCGCCCTGGTACGCTGATTTTTCTCCCTTGAGACGGTTTTTCAAAAGCGCGGCATTTCCGATCCTGCTGGTGGTCATCCTGGCCTTCATCGCCCAGCGCGTGATCACCAACGATCCGGGCACGGAAGCGCCTTCGTACACGCAGCTGGTCAACCCGAACACCGGGCTGATCGCCGAGGGCAAGGTCGAAAAGGTCACGGTCAACAACAAGGACCTCTCGCTCGACGTCACCGAGACCAACGGCGAAAGCTTCTCGACCGGCTACCCGGCCAACACCGAGGAATCGCTGCTCGAACTCCTCAACGAAAACGAAGTCGAGACCAAGGTCAACGGCACCGGCAGCTCGAGCATCCTCTCGCTGCTCACCTACATCCTCCCCTTCGTCCTCTTCTTCGGCTTCTGGATCTTCCTGATGAACCAGATGCAGGGCGGCGGCTCGCGGGTGATGAACTTCGGCAAATCGAAAGCCAAGCGGATGTCGGTGGACGCGCCGAAGATCACCTTCCGCGACGTGGCGGGGGTCGACGAGGCGGTCCAGGAGCTGGAGGAGATCAAAGAATTCCTCGAGAACCCGAAGAAGTTCCAGGCGCTCGGGGCGCGGATCCCGAAGGGCGTCCTGCTCTACGGGCCTCCCGGTACCGGTAAGACCTTGCTCGCCCGCGCCGTCGCCGGCGAGGCGGGGGTGCCGTTCTTCTCGATCTCCGGCTCCGACTTCGTCGAGATGTTCGTCGGCGTCGGCGCCAGCCGCGTCCGCGACCTCTTCGAGCAGGCGAAGCAGAACTCGCCCTGCATCATCTTCATGGACGAGATCGACGCCGTCGGCCGCCACCGCGGCGCCGGCATGGGCGGCGGTCACGACGAGCGCGAGCAGACGCTGAACCAGCTCCTCGTCGAGATGGACGGCTTCGAGATGAAGGACAACATCATCTTGATCGCCGCCACCAACCGTCCCGACATCCTCGACCCGGCGCTGCTGCGGCCCGGCCGCTTCGACCGCCAGGTCGTCGTCGACCGGCCCGATCGCAAAGGCCGCAAACACATCCTCGAGGTGCACACCCGCGGCAAGCCGCTCGCCCGCCACATCGACCTCGACACGCTGGCCGGCCAGACCCCGGGCTTCACCGGTGCCGATCTGGCGAACCTGATCAACGAGGCGGCGCTGCTCACCGCGCGCACCGGCAATCGCGAGATCTCGATGAAGGAGCTCGAGGAGGGGATCATGCGCGTGATCGCCGGCCCCGAGAAGAAGACCCGCGTGATGAGCGAGAAGGAGCGGCTCGTCACCGCCTACCACGAGGTCGGCCACGCGATCGTCGGCCAGCTGCTCGAGCACACCGACCCGGTCCACAAGATCTCGATCATCAGCCGCGGCCAGGCGCTCGGCTACACGATCAGCCTGCCGACCGAGGACAAGTTCCTCACCACCCGCATGGAGCTGACCGACACGATGGCGATGACCCTCGGCGGTCGCGCCGCCGAGGAGATCGTTTTCGGCGAAATCACCACCGGCGCGTCCAACGACCTGGAAAAGGTGACCGAGTCGGCGAAGCAGATGGTGATGCGCTTCGGCATGAGCGAGCGCCTCGGCCCGCGCGTCTTCGGCCACGACCGGGGCCAGCCGTTCCTCGGCCGCGAGTTCTCCTCCGAGCCCGACTACTCGGACGAGATCGCGCGCGAGATCGACGACGAGATCCGCCGCATCGTCGAGAGCGCCCACCAGACCGCGAAGGGCCTGCTCAACGACAACGCCGAGCAGCTCGAGCGGATCTCCAAGCTGCTGCTGGAGCGGGAGACGATCGAGGCCGACGAGTTCGTCGCCCTGCTCGAAGGCAAGCCGGTGGACGAGGTCTTCCACGACGACGAGGAGTCGACCCCGCCCGCCGAGCCGACGCCCGAGCCCGAGCCTGCGGCCCGCGAGGGCGCGCGTCCCCTGCCGCGTCCCCGCCCGGGCTTCGCGGGTGGCGACGCTTCCTAGCGCCACCGTCGCGCCGCCCATGGCGGTCTCCGACGTGAAGCTGATGGGCGTCGTCAACGTGACGCCCGACTCGTTCTCCGATGGCGGGCTGTACCTCGATCCGCAGGCGGCGATCGCGCACGGCGAGGAACTGGCGGCTACCGGGGCGGCGATCCTTGACGTCGGGGGCGAGTCGACCCGGCCGGGCGCGGCGCCGGTCGCGGCCGACGAGGAGCTGCGCCGGGTCGGGCCGGTGATCGCCGGGCTGGCCGGGCTCGGCACGACGATCTCGGTCGACACGATGAAGGCCCCGGTCGCGGCGGCGGCGCTCGACGCCGGGGCGAGCGTCGTCAACGACGTCACCGCCCTGCGCGGCGACCCCGAGATGGCGGCGCTGGTCGCCGAGCGCGGCGCCGGCCTCGTGCTCATGCACATGGCCGGCGAGCCGCGCACGATGCAGGACCACCCGCCCGACTACGGTGGCGACGTGGTCGGCGCGGTGCGCGATTTCCTCGCCGAGCGGTTGGCGGCGGCAGTTGCCGCCGGGGTCGAGGAGGAGCGGATCTGGCTCGACCCCGGGATCGGCTTCGGCAAGACCGATCCGGACAACTTCGCCCTGCTGCGGGGCCTGCCGGAGCTGGCGGCGTTGGGCCGGCCGCTGGTCGTCGGCACCTCGCGCAAGAGCTTCATCGGCCGCACCGACGGCTCCGCCGCAGACGAGCGGCTGGGCGGGACGATCGCCACCTCGGTTCTCGCCGCCGCCGCGGGCGCGGCGGTCCTCCGCGTCCACGACGTGGCCGAGATGGACCAGGCGCTGAGGGTGGCGGCGTCGGTGCTTGGATAGGTTCTGGCCCGTGTGTCATCCGAGGAAGGTTCGATGAATCCCGACAACCCCAACGGCGGCGTCGAGTCGAGCGCCGAAATCGAGCTGCGCGGCCTCTCGATCTACACCCACCACGGGGTGACCGAGGCCGAGCAGGAGGTCGGGCAGCGGCTCGAGTTCGACATCTCCTTCGACGTCCCCGACTGCGACGCGATGTTCACCGATCGGCTCGAGGACACGGTCGACTACGCCGAGGTCTGCGACATCGTCGCCTTCGTCGCCACCGAGCGCAGCTACCGCACCCTGGAGCGGCTCGCCCACGTCGTCGGCGAGCGACTGGTCGAGCGCTACGGCTGCGAGTCGGTCCGCGTCCGCGCCGCCAAGCCGGAGCCGCCGCTGCCGCTGGCGATCCAGGAGGTGGCCGTGGAGATCACCCAGGAGCGCGCGGTCGACGACGATTCCTCGGACGACTGAGCGAACGTGCCCGAGCGGATCGGTTACCTGGGGATGGGCTCCAACGTCGGCGACCCGGAGGGCCACCTGCGGGCGGCCCTCCAGCTGCTCCCGGCCCAGGGCGTCGAGATCCTCGCCGTCTCCTCGACCTGGGTGACCGAGCCGGTGGGCGAGATTCTCGACCAGCCCGACTTCCTCAACGCCGCGGTCCGCATCCGCACGGCCCTGGAGCCCGAAGAGCTGCTCGACGCCTGCAAGGCGGTCGAGGCCGAGCGCGGCCGCGAGTTCGACCTGCCCCGCCACAGCCCTCGACCCCTGGACGTCGACCTGCTCCTGCTCGGCGACCTCGAGCTGACCACCGACCGCCTCACCCTGCCGCACCCCCAGGTCCGCAACCGCCGCTTCGTCCTCGCCCCCCTGCTGGAGCTGGACCCCGACCTGACCCTCCCCGACGGCACCGTCCTCGCCGACGCCCTCGCCGCCCTGCCCGAGGACGAGCAGCGCGCCGAGCCCCGCGGCTCGCTCGCGTAGGCGAGCGGGGGCTGGTGGTTGGAGGGCGGATTCGGGGCGGCGTAAGTTCGGGGCCGCGTGCTCCGCGGCCGTGGCGCCCGTCCGAGATAGGTCCCGGGCGTCTCGTGGCGGCCCGGGCAGGCTGTGGCCGCCACGAGACGCCCGGGACGTGAGGCTTCCGCAGGGAAGTTCACAAGGACGTGGGAGAGACGCCGGGAACGTCACCCTTCCCCATGCGTCCCGTCCCAGGATCAAGGCCGACCGGGAGCGAGTTCGCACTTTCGCTCGCCATGCGAGCAGAACTGCGAACTCACCCGGAGGGGGTATGAGGAGGACGCGAGGAACCGTGGACTTCCCCCGCTCCTCGTCACGGATCACGGGAGTTCGTGACGGATCACGCGCCTTCGTGCCCGGACACGCGCCTCTCTGCGCCGGGGCACGCCCGGGCCCTCGCCTCTCCCCACATCCCCGGCCTTCTCGGTGGCGGCCACAGCCTGCCCGGGCCGCCACCGAGAAGGCCGGGTCCCTTTCACCTCCGGGCGCCAGCCCCGGGCGCCAGCTTCTGCGGCCTAGCCCCCCGCCGGCTCCGGCAGCCAGGCCGGGGGGAAGATCGGTGGGGTGTGGCCGGGGTAGTCGGGGACGATCTTCTGCGCCAGGGCGGCGGCGGGGCGGGGCTCGATCAGGGGCTTCAGGTCGTCGAGGGTGAGGGCGAGGCCGATCGAGGTGGCGATCTGGAAGTCGGCCGCATTCGGCTCTGGGCCGCCGATCGTGCCGTCGGCGAGGTAGGCGTCGACGCGGTCGAGGAGGTCCGGCAGGGCGGCCAGGGCGGCGCGGGCGTTGGCGTCGGTCGCTTCGTTGAGGCGGGCCGAGAGGGCGACCAGGGGGCCGCCGGTCTTGATCGCGAGGCCGATCGGGACGCCAAGGCGGGCGCCCTCGGAGTAGGCGCGGAGGTTCTCCTTTTCGTGCTTGAAGCCCCACCAGAGGAGCTGGCGGATCGGGTGCTGGAGCTCCTCGTCGCCGAAGCGCTCGGCGTCTTCGACGGCGGCGCGGGCGTCGGGGTCGGCGGGGAAGAGGGGCGGGTCGGGTCGGATCCGGTCGAGGGCGCGGGAGATCTCCCGCGAGCCCTGGACGCGCTCGGCGCCGAGCTTCAGCGCCGGCACCGTCGCCCGCGGGAAGCCCGCCGCCCGCAGGACTCCCTTGGAGACGACCGGCATCAGGTCGGTGCGCTTGTACTCGATCCCCTTGTGGTCGAGCATCAGCGCCGCCGTGGTCGCCGGGTGCGAGGCCGGGATGACGAAGAGCCGCGTCACGTCGACACGATCCTATGCAGAAGTCGCCGGGCCGCGATAATGCCGCGCGATGCTGCTCGCCGTCGACATCGGAAATACGCAGACCCACCTCGGCGCCTTCGAAGGCGAGGAGCTGGTCGAGCACTGGCGGTTCCAGACCCGCTCGGGCGCCACCGGCGACGAGCTGGGCGAGCGGATCGCCGGCTTCTTCAACCTCAGCGAGATGAGCTTCGGCGACGTCGACGCGGTCGTCGTCTCCTCCGTGGTGCCGCCGCTGGGCAGCCAGTTCGAACAGATGACCGAGCGCTACCTGGAGGCCGAGTGCCTGACGATCGGCCCCGGGGTGAAGACCGGGATGCCGATCCGGATCGAAAACCCGCTCGAGGTCGGCGCCGACCGCCTGGTCAACGCGATCGCCGCCTACGACCGCTTCGGCGAGGCCTGCGTCTCGGTCGACTTTGGCACCGGGATCAACATCGACGCCGTCTCCGCCGACGGTGAGTACCTCGGCGGCGCGATCGGCCCCGGCCTGGCGCCCTCGCTCAGCGCCCTGATCGAACGCGCCGCGCGGATCACCCGGATGGACCTGGAGGAACCGCGGGAAGCGATCGGCCGCTCGACCAGGGCGGCGATCAACTCCGGCTTCATCTACGGCTTCGCCGGCCTGATCGACGGCATCGTCCGCCGCGTCGAAGAGGAACTGCCGAACCCGCGCCTGCTCGCCACCGGCGGTTACGCCGGGGCGGTCGTCCCCTTCACCCAGACGATCGACGAGGTCGACGACCTGCTGACGCTGAAAGGCCTGCGCCTGATCCATGAACGCAACGCGTCCTGAGCTGACCGACCCCTTCGAGATCGGCGGGATCCGGCTCGCCAACCGGATCCTGCTCGCGCCGCTGGCCGGGATCGGCAACTGGTTCGTCCGCCTGCAGGCCAAACGCCACGGCGCCGGGCTGGCCGTCTCGGAGATGGTCTCCAGCTTCGCCCTCCACTACCGCAACGAGCGCACCCTGCGGGAGCTGCTGGTGCTGCATCCGGAGGAGCACCCGGTCTCGATCCAGCTCTTCGGCCACGACGCCGAGGTGATGCGCTCCGGTGCCGCGATCGCCGCCGCGGCGGGCGCCGACATCATCGACATCAACATGGGCTGCCCGGTGCCGAAGGTGCGCAAGACCGGGGCGGGGGCGCAGCTGCTGGCCGACCCCGAGCTGGCCCTCGACCTCGCCCGCGCCGCCCGCGAGGGCAGCGGCCTGCCGGTGACGGTGAAGCTGCGCTCGGGGATCTCGGCGAAGGACCGCTCCGGCTTCGAGCTGGCGATCCGGCTCGTCCGCGAGGCCGGCGTGGCGGCGATCGGCTTCCACCCCCGCGCCGCGACCAAGGGCCACAAGGGCAAGCCCGACTACGCGCTCACCCGCGAGCTGGTCGAGGCGGTCGACGTCCCGGTGATCGTCTCCGGCGGCCTCTTCGGCGCCGCGGCGGTCCGCCGCGCCTACGAGGAATCGGGCGCCGACGCGGTGATGATCGCCCGCGGCAGCCTCGGCAACCCCTGGGTCTTCGAGGAGCTGACCGGCCGCCGCACCGAGCCGCCGACCCGCGCCGAGGTGGTCGAGGAGCTGCTCTGGGTACTCGACCGGGCCGAAGAGCACTTCGGGCCGGAGCGCGCCGAGCGCTATCTGCGCAAGTTCTACCCCTGGTACTTCGAAGGTATCGGCGCCACGAAGGCGATCCGCGACGAACTCCAGCGGACCGCCGACCTGGCCCGCGCGCGGGAGCTGATCGAGGCCGCGCGGACGCCTGTCGGGGTCGCCTGAGAGGCCGATCTGGCCGCTGTTACGGCCTCGCTATACTCCCGCGCTCCCTGATACCGGAGGACGGCGTGCCAGGAGTGCCGTTTCCGGGTCTTTTTTTGAATTTGGTTTGGTCTCGGAGTCCCTTCCAGAGGGGCTCTTTCCACGCAAAGCGAGGTTTGTGCAAGTGAGTCGTCAGGCTGTCATCACCCCCGAGGGGCTCGAGAAGCTGAAAGAGGAAATCGAGTTCCTCTCGACGACCAAACGCCGTGAGGTCGCGGCGCGGATCAAAGAGGCGCGCGAATTCGGCGATATCTCCGAGAACGCCGAATACGACGACGCCAAGAACGAACAGGCCCTGCTCGAGACGCGGATCGCCCAGCTCGAAGAGCGCCTGCGGCGGACCACGGTGATCGACGAGAGCGCGATCTCCAGCGACGAGGTCGGCTTCGGCTCGATCGTCCACGTCAAAGACCAGAAAACCGGCGACTCGCAGAAATTCCAGATCGTCGGCTCGACCGAGGCGAACCCCCTCGAGCACAAACTCTCGAACGAGTCGCCGATCGGCAAGGCCCTGTTGGGCAAGAAGCGGAACGACATCGTCACCGTCGAACCGCCGCGTGGCGCCAAGAAAAAATTCAAAATCACCAAGATCGAGAAGGCGTAGAGGCCGCTAGGCTCGCGCCGTGAGCGCAGAGCCCACCGACCAGCCGAAGCTCTCCGACGTCCTCAAGGACCGCCGGGACAAGCTCGGGCACATCCGCGAGGCGGGGATCGAGCCGTTCCCGCACGAGTTCTCCGACCGTGAGGAGATCGCCGAGGTGCGGGCCCAGCACGAGGGCCTGCGGCCCGGCGCCGAAACCGACTCGCGCCACCGCGTGGCGGGGCGGATCGCGGCGCGGCGCGGCCACGGCAAGGCCTGCTTCATCGACCTCCGCGACGGCAGCGGCCAGATCCAGCTGCACGCTCGCGAGGACGTGCTCGGGCCGGAGGCCTACGCGCTCCTCGTCGACCTCGACATCGGCGACATCATCGGCGCCGAGGGGACGGCGATGGCGACCCGACGCGGGGGAGAGCTGTCGCTGGCGATCGACCACTGGCGCCTGCTCTCGAAGAGCCTGCGGCCGCCGCCGGACAAAGTCCACGGCCTGCAGGACACGGAGACCCGCTTCCGCAGGCGCGAGCTCGACCTGATCGCCAACGAGGAGAGCCGCCGGCTCTTCCAGGTCCGCGCCCGGACGATCACCGAGGTGCGCCGCTGGCTCGACGAGCGCGGCTTCGTCGAGGTCGAGACGCCGGTCCTGCAGCCGCTCTACGGCGGCGCCCTGGCGCGGCCCTTCACCACCCACCACAACGCGCTCGACCGCGACCTCTACCTGCGGATCGCCACCGAGCTGTACCTGAAGCGGCTGATCGTCGGCGGCCTCGACCGCGTCTACGAGCTGGGCAAGGACTTCCGCAACGAGGGCGTCTCGCACAAGCACAACCCCGAGTTCACGATGCTCGAGTGGTACGAGGCCTACGCCGACTACGAGAAGACGGCGCACGATCTGGAGCGGATGGTCGCCGAGGTCGCCGAGCGGGTGCTGGGGACGACGAAGGTCGAGCGCGGCGAGACCGTGATCGACTTCGCCCCGCCGTGGCGACGGATCACCCTGCGCCAGGCGATCCTCGAGCGCTCCGGCATCGACATCACCGCGCACCCGACCCGCGAGGCCCTGGCCCAGGCGATGGGCGGCGAGCCGGATCCGAACGAGGGCTGGGGCAAGCTGGTCGACGGGCTGCTCTCGCGCGACGTCGAGCCGGGCCTGATCCAGCCGACCTTCATCCTCGACTACCCGGTCGAGCTCTCGCCCTTCGCCAAGGCGCACCGCTCCGAGCCGGGCGTGGTCGAGCGCTGGGAGGCCTTCGTCGGCGGGGTCGAGATCGCCAACTCCTTCTCCGAGCTGAACGACCCCGACGAGCAGCGCCGCCGCTTCGAGCAGCAGGCGGCCGAGATCGCCCGCGGCGACGACGAGGCGCAGCCCTACGACGAGGCGTTCGTCGAGGCGCTCGAACAAGGGATGCCGCCGACCGGCGGCGTCGGGCTCGGAATCGACCGCCTTGTGATGATGCTCACGGGCTCGCAGACCCTCCGGGAAGTGCTTCTTTTTCCCGCGATGCGTACCTAATCTTGCAAGAACACCTTCAGTAGTCCTGAGAAAGCCGCAAGAAGCGCACGAGTTGGTCAAGAAGCCGGACCACCGCGCCCGGTAGAGTTAAGGGACGAAACGGCGTCATCCGATGAAGGACAAGGCGTCGCCGTCTTCAATCCGGGGTTGTCCCCGGGTGCGACCAAGAAGAGGTTTTGGATTTGTTCGAGCGATTCACTGAGCGGGCTCGTCAGGTAGTCGTCCTTGCGCAGGAGGAGGCGCGGACGCTCAAGCACAACTACATCGGTACCGAGCACATCCTTCTCGGTCTCCTCCGTGAGGAGGAGGGTCTCGCCGCTCGCGTTCTCGAGTCCCTCGACATCACCGTGGAACGGGTGCGTTCTCAGGTCGTCCGCATCGTCGGTTCCGGCGAGGAGGTCACCTCCGGCCAGATCCCGTTCACGCCGCGCGCCAAGAAGGTGCTCGAGCTGGCGCTCCGCGAGGCGCTCAGCCTGGGCCACAACTACATCGGCACCGAGCACATCCTGCTCGGCCTGGTGCGGGAGAACGAGGGCGTCGCCGCCCGCATCCTGCTCGACTTCGACGCGGACAGCGACAAGATCCGCAACGAGGTCATCCGGATGCTCTCGGGCCCCGGCGGCCGTCGTCAGGGCAGCTCCGGCTCGGGCGGCTCCGGCGAGGGTAAAAAATCTTCCAAACTGCTCGATCAGTTCGGGCGCAACCTGACCCGCCTCGCCGAGGAGGGCAAGCTCGACCCGGTGATCGGTCGCGAAACCGAGATCGAGCGGATCATGCAGATCCTCTCCCGCCGCACCAAGAACAACCCGGTGCTGCTGGGTGAGCCGGGCGTCGGCAAGACCGCCGTCGTCGAGGGCCTCGCCGCCAAGATCAACTCGGGCGAGGTGCCGGAGCTGCTGAAGAACAAACAGATCTACACGCTCGACCTGGCCGCCCTGGTGGCCGGCTCGAAGTACCGCGGTGAGTTCGAGGAGCGCCTCAAGAAGGTGATGAAAGAGATCACCCAGCGGGGCGACATCATCCTCTTCATCGACGAGCTCCACAACCTGGTCGGCGCCGGCGCCGCCGAGGGGGCGATCGACGCCGCCTCGATCCTGAAGCCGGCCCTGGCCCGCGGCGAGCTGCAGACGATCGGCGCGACGACCCTCGACGAGTACCGCAAGTACCTCGAGCGCGACTCGGCGCTGGAGCGTCGCTTCGCCCAGATCCGGGTCGACCAGCCCTCGCCGGAGGACACGGTCCGCATCCTCGAAGGGCTGCGCGAGCGCTACGAACAGCACCACAAGGTGACGATCAACGACGAAGCGCTGGAAGCGGCCGCCGAACTCGCCGATCGCTACATCTCCGACCGCTTCCTGCCCGACAAGGCGATCGACCTGATCGACGAGGCGGGCTCGCGGCTGCGCATCAAGTCGATGTCCACCCCGCCGGTCTACCGTGACCTGGAGGAGGAAATCGAGACGACGCGGCGCGAAAAGGAGGCCGCGATCGAGGCGCAGGAGTTCGAAAAAGCGGCCAACCTGCGCGATCAGGAGCGTCAGCTGACCACCCGCAAGCGGCAGCTCGAAGACGAGTGGGCCGAGGGCGAGAACGGCGAACGGCCGGTCGTCGGCGAGGAGGAGATCGCCGACATCGTCTCGATGTGGACCGGGATCCCGGTCTTCAAACTGACCGAGGCCGAGACCAAGAAGCTGATCCGCATGGAGGAGGAGCTGCACAAGCGGGTGATCGGCCAGGAGGTCGCGATCACCGCCGTCTCCAAGGCCATCCGTCGCTCGCGCGCCGGGATCAAGGACCCGAAGCGGCCCGCCGGCTCGTTCATCTTCCTCGGCCCCTCCGGGGTCGGCAAGACCGAGCTCGCCCGCACGCTCGCCGACTTCTTGTTCGGCGACGAGGAGGCGATGATCCGGATCGACATGTCCGAGTACATGGAGAAGCACGCGGTCAGCCGCCTGGTCGGCTCGCCCCCGGGCTACATCGGCTACGACGAGGGCGGCCAGCTGACCGAGGCCGTGCGGCGCAAGCCGTACTCGGTGCTGCTGCTGGACGAGATCGAGAAGGCCCACCCCGACGTCTTCAACATCCTGTTGCAGATCCTCGAGGACGGGCGCCTCACCGACGCCCAGGGCCGCACGGTCGACTTCCGCAACGCGATCGTGATCATGACCTCGAACATCGGCGCCGCCGAGATCTCGAAAAACACCTCGATCGGCTTCACCGTCTCCGACGAGACCGGGATGTCCTACGACGACATGAAGAACCGGATCATGGGCGACCTCAAACGGGTCTTCCGTCCCGAGTTCCTCAACCGGATCGACGAGGTCATCGTGTTCCACAAGCTGGCCAAGGACGAGGTCAAGGAGATCATCGACCTGATGATCAACCGGGTCCGCGTCCAGGTGGCGGAGCACGAACTCCAGCTGGAGCTGACCGACGAGGCCAAGGACCTGCTGGTCGACAAGGGCTGGGACCCGTCGATGGGCGCCCGCCCGTTGCGTCGGGCGATCCAGCGCTACATCGAGGACCCGCTCGCCGACGAAGTGCTGCGGGCCGGCCCGATGACCCCGGGTTCGACGGTGATGGTCACCCGCGACGCCTCCGGCGACGAGGACGACCAGCCGCTGCGCCTGGAGATCATCCCGCCGAGCAACAAATCGCCGCTCGACGAGGCCGAACGCCCGAAGGTGGGCGTCGGGGCCAAAGGCGAGGGCGACGGCGTCCACGGCCACGAGTCCGGCCCGGACGACGACGCCGCCGCCGAGCACTAGGCGAGGCAATCGAGTGAGGGAACCCGGCCGCGGCGCGATCGGCACCTGGAGCGGCGGCCGCTTCCTCCACTTCGGCGCACCGGTCGACGAGGATCGCCTCGCCGCGTTGCTCCGTCCCGGCGACGGGATCGACACGGTCCTGACCGCCGACGCCTACGGGACCGGCGAGGCCGATCGCGTCCTCGGCCGCGCGCTGGCGGGCGTCGCCCGCGAGGAGTACTCGCTGGTCGGCGCCGTCGGCCACGACTTCTACGAGGGCGAGCGCGACGGGCCGAAAGGCTTCCCGCGCTTCACCGACCCGGCCCTGCGCGGCCCCGACCGGTACGCCTCCTACCTGCGGATGGCGGCCGAGGCGCAGCTCGAGCGGGTCGGCGCCTCCCGGTTCGACGTCCTGCTGCTGCACAACCCCGACCGCATCGGCTACAGCTCCGAGGTGGTCTGGGACGGGATGGCGGCGCTGCGGGAGGCCGGCCTGACCGACAGGATCGGCGTCGCGCCCGGCCCCGCCAACGGCTTCACCCTCGACCTGATCGACTGCCTCGAGCGCTTCGGCGAGCGGATCGACTGGGCGATGATCATCCTCAACCCGATGGAGCCCTGGCCGGGCGAGCTGGTGCTCGACGCGGCGGCGCGCCACGACGTCAAGGTGATCACCCGCGTGGTCGACTACGGCGGCCTCTTCTGGGACGACCTCCGTCCCGGCATGGAGCTGGCGCGGACCGACCACCGCTCCTTCCGCCCGGCGGGCTGGATCGAGGCCGGGCTGGAGAAGCTGGCCAAGATGCTTCCCTACGCCGAGCGGGCCGGCCTCACCCCGATGGGGCTGGCCGGGCAGTGGAACCTCGCCCATCCGGCGGTGGAGTGCCTCGCCCCGACCCTGATCCAGGAGGTCGGGCCGCAGGCGCGGACGATCGAGTCGCAGCGCGCCGAGCTCGCCGCGATCCCGGTCGAGATCCGACTTTCGACCGACGACGTGGCCGCCCTGAGGGCGATCGGCGACAACACCAACAGCATGGCGCTGAAGGGCGCCAACCCCGCCTTCGAGGGCGCTGAGCGCCCCGACGGCTGGCCGCTCAGCCAAGAGTTGGCCGAAGTTGGCGGGCGCTGGGGGATAGATCCCGAGCGGGATCTGGCCTACGCAGTCGCTTAACCGCATTCCAGAGCGGTTTTTGCCATAATTAGGTGGATGGCCTCTTTGTCAGGGGATGCGCTTCATGAGTTGTCGGAACGTCAGGATCCCCGGCTACTCCGAGCGCTAGACGTGGTCGCACCCGGCGGCGCGCTGCGCGAGGGGATCGACAACATCGTCCACGCGCACACCGGCGCGCTGATCGTGGTCGGTGAGCTCGACGAGATCTCGCACATGCTGTCGGGCGGGATCCGGCTCGACATCGACTACACGCCGGCGATGCTCTACCAGGTGGCGAAGATGGACGGCGCCATCGTCCTCAACGCCGAGGCCACCAAGATCGCCTGGGCCAACGTGCAACTGATGCCGGATCCGACGATCCTCTCCTCGGAGACCGGCACCCGCCACCGCACCGCCGAGCGCGTCTCCAAACAGACCGACGCGCTGGTGATCGCCGTCTCCGCCCGGCGCGAGGTCGTCTCGCTCTACGTCGAGGGGGCCAAGTACATCCTTCAGGACATCCCCGCGGTGCTCGCCAAGGCCAACCAGGGCCTGGCGACCCTGGACAAGTACCGGCAGCGGCTGGACGAGGTGTCGGGCCGGCTGACCGTGCTCGAGTTCGAGGGTCGCACCGTCCTCCACGACGCGCTGGTCGTGCTGCAGCGGGCCGAGCTGGTGACGCGGATGGCGGTCGAGGTCGAGCGCTACATCGTCGAGCTCGGCACCGAGGGCCGGCTGATCGAGATGCAGCTGGAGGAGACGATGGTCGGCGTCGCCGCGGAAAAGACCGCGCTGCTGCGCGACTACGCGATCGAGGACTCCGAGGAAGGGCTGGCCTCGATGCTGCAGGCGCTCTCGCGGCTGCCGCACCAGGACGTCCTCGACTTCGGGCGGCTCGCCGAGCTGCTCGGTTACGACCGCAAGATCAACACCGTCGACTTCCCGGTCTCGCCGCGCGGCTACCGGGTCCTGGGACGGGTGCCGCGGATCCCAAAACTTGTCGTCCAGAAGATCACCCACGAGTTGGGCGGGCTGGAGGAGGTCCTGGCGGCCTCCGACATCGAGCTCGCCGCCGTCGACGGGGTCGGCCCGAGCAGGGCCAAAGACATCCGCGAGGGCCTGCGCCGGCTCCAGGAGGTCGATCTGGTGGACAGGTACTTACAGAGTTGACGGCGACAAGCGCCGTCGCACGCACGAAAGGAGCCACCGATTTCCGAGCTAGATGAGGCCACCGTGGAAGAGGTCTTCGAGGAAGACGTCGTTTACGTCTGCGACTTCGAGGAGGGCGACAAGGTCGTCTACCCGCATCACGGGGCCGGCTTGGTCATGACCAAGGAAACGCGGGAGCTGATGGGGAGCGAGCGTGAGTACCTCACGATCAAAATCCTCCACAACGAGCTCACCGTCATGGTTCCCACGGAGAACGCCGGCAAGGCCGGGCTGCGCCGCGTGATCGACGAGGAGGAAATCAAAAAAGTCACCGCCGTCCTCACCGACGACGTGTCTGAGATGCCGAAAAACTGGAACCGGCGTTTCAAGTACAACCGCGAGAAGATCAAGACCGGTGACGTCTTCGAGCTGGCCGAGGTGGTCCGCAACCTTGCCATCCGCGAGATGGAAAAGGGCCTCTCCACCGGCGAGAAGCAGATGTACACGCGGGCGAAGAAAATCCTCGCCTCGGAGTTCATGTACGCCCTCGACAAGGACGAGGACGGCGCCGAGGAATACCTCGACGGGCTGTTGGAGGAGCGCTTCGCCGCCACGGCCTCTGCCTGAGGGCATCAAGCCTGAGGTAACCGCGGTCATCGCCGCCGCCGGCTCCGGGGAGCGCCTCGGAGCCGGCGGCCCGAAGGCCTTCGTGCCGCTAGCGGGGCGGCCGATGATCGCCTGGTCGCTCGACGCCTGCCGCGAGTGCGGCTCGGTCACGGCGATCGTCGTCGCCGTGCCGGCCGGGTTCGAGCAGGGGCTCGAGGAGTGGAAGGAGGTCGCGACCGTGGCCGGGGGAGGGACGCGGGCGGAGTCCGTGGCCAACGCCCTGGCCGAGGTCGCGACCGAGTTCGTCGCGATCCACGATGCGGCGCGTCCGCTGCTGACCGCGGCGCTCCTCGACGACCTCGTCGCGGCGCTCGCCGCGCACCCCGAGGCGGACGCGATCATCGCCGCCGCCCCGGTCACCGACACGGTCAAGAAGGTCCGTGTGGAGTTTCGGTCCGATAGGGACCAAAACTCGACGCGCGTCGAGGAGACCTTGGACAGGAGCACACTCTGGGGTGCGCAGACGCCTCAGGTCTTTCGGACGGCGGCGCTGCGCGCGGCGCTCGCGGTCGATGAGGCGACCCGGGGTGCGGCCACCGACGAGGCGATGCTGATCGAGGCCGCGGGCGGCAAGGTGCTGATCCACGACCCCGGCGCCGCCAACCTGAAGGTGACCACGCCCCTCGATCTCCGCGTCGCCGAGCTGCTGCTCGCCGAGCGTGAGAGCGGCTGACGGCCCATGCCGATCGAAGTCTAGGCTTCAGCCATGCTCACCGACTACCACCTGCACCTCCGGCCCGACGAGAGCGACACCACGTTCGAGCGGTACTTCACCGCCGCGAACGCGGAGCGCTATCGCGCCGCCGCCGACGCCGCCGGGATCGAGGAGCTGGGCGTCGCCGAGCACGTCTACCGCTTCCGTCAGGCGCTCGACCTCTGGCGCCATCCGCTGTGGCTGGAAAACGGCAACGACGACCTCGACGCCTACTGCGAGTACGTCCGCACGACCTCGCTGCGGCTGGGGGTCGAGTGCGACTTCGTCCCCGGTGCCGAGGAGCGCACGCGGGACATGCTGGAGGCGCGCGACTTCGACTACGTGGTCGGCTCGGTCCACTTCATCGGCGATGGCGACGCCGCGGTGGACCACGACGGCTTCGACGTCTGGGAGGCCCCGAATGCCTCCGCCGAGGAGATCTGGACCCGCTACTTCGAGCACTTCGACCGCTGTGCCCGCTCCGGCCTCTTCGACATCCTCGCCCATCCGGACCTGGTCAAGGTCTGGGGCAAAGGGCGGCCGTCGCCGGAGGGCGACCTGCGGCGCTTCTACGAGCCCGCGGTGGAGGCGATCCTCGAGGGCGGCTCGGCGGTCGAGCTTTCCACGGCGGGGCTGAGGAAGCCGGTCGGCGAGCTCTACCCGGCGCGCGAGTTCGCGGCGCTGGTGGCCGAGGCCGGGGTGCCGTTCGCGCTCTCCTCCGACGCCCACCTGCCGGAGCAGGTCGGCTTCGGCTACGACCGCGCGGTCGAGTTCCTCGACGATCTCGGGGTGGAGGAGATCGCCGTCTTCGAGGGGCGCCGGCGACGGCTCGAGCCGCTCGGCGCGCGGGTCGGCTGAGGCGCACGCGATGGTCGGGATCGGCTACGACAGCCACCGCTTCGCCGCCGGCCGGCCGCTGATCCTCGGCGGGGTCGAGATCGACCACCCGCAGGGGCTCGAGGGCCACTCCGACGCCGACGTCGTCACCCACGCGGTGATCGACGCGATCCTCGGCGCCGCCGGCCGCGGTGACATCGGCACGCTTTTCCCGCCCGACGAAGCGCAGTGGGCGGGCGCCGACTCGATCGACCTGCTGCGGACCGCGATCGGGACGATCGGCGGCGCCGTCGTCAACGTCGACGCGACGATCATCTGCGAGGCGCCGAAGATCGGGCCCTACAAGGCGCAGATGGAAGGGCTGCTGCAGGAGGCGACCTCGGGGCGGGTCTCGATCAAGGCGACCACCAACGAGGGCATGGGCTGGATCGGCCGCGGCGAGGGCATCGCCTGCATCGCCGTCGCCCAGGTCCAGGACGACTGACCCGGACGCTTCGTCGGATCGGTACGGGACCGGGATGGCCTGCCGGCCGCTCGGCCAATAGTCTTCACGATCTGATGGCGAGTACGGGTGACAAAGACGTCCGGGGGGCCGTCTCAGATCTCCTCTTCGAGGCGCGGACGCTGCGGCGCGCGGGCATCGTCGGGCCGATGCGGCCGGACAAGGCGGCGCGGGTCGGGCGCACCTTCCTGCGCTGGGGCGCCTCGCCGGCGACCGGCGTCGCGGTGGCGGCGATCGAGCACCCGCACGAGATCGCGATCCTCGACGAACGCGGCGCGTTGACCTGGGAGCGGCTGCACCGCCGCTCCAACGCGCTGGCCCACTCCTTCAAGGCGATGGGGATCGGTCCCGGCGACGGGATCGGGGTGATGGCCCGTAACCACCGCGGCTTCCTCGAGACGACGCTGGCGGCGGCCAAGCTCGGCGCCTCGGCGCTCTACCTGAACACGATGTTCTCCGGCCCGCAGCTGGTCGACGTGATGAACCGGGAGGGGCCGAAGGCGCTGGTCTTCGACGAGGAGTTCGGTGACCTCCTGGCCGGGGTCGAGCCGGGCGTGCGGCGGATCGTCGCCTGGCACGACGGCGCCCCGCACGCGGGCGCGACCACGGTCGAGCGGCTGATCGCCGACGGCGACGACTCCGACCACCAGCCGCCGAGCGACAAGCCGCGCTTCGTCATCCTCACCTCGGGCACGACGGGGACGCCGAAGGGCGCCCAGCGGACCAGCCCGGACGGGCTGATGACGCTCGCCTCGCTGCTCGACATGATCCCTTACCGCAGCGGTCAGACGATGATGATCGCGGCGCCGCTCTTCCACTCCTGGGGCTTCCTCCACTTCGTCATCGCCCTGCCGACCGCCTCGACCATGGTGCTGCGCCGGCGCTTCGACCCGGAGGACACGCTGAAGGCGATCGAACGTGCCCACGCCGACGTGCTGACGGTGGTGCCGGTGATGATCCAGCGGATCCTCGGCCTGCCCGACGAGGTGCTCTCGCGCTACAAGCTGCCCTCGCTGAAGATCGCCGCGCTCTCGGGCTCGGCGCTGCCGGGCGAGCTGGCGATCGAGTGGATGGACCGTTTCGGCGACAACATCTACAACCTCTACGGCTCGACCGAGGTGTCGTTCGCGACGATCGCCACGCCGCCGGACCTGCGCGCCGCGCCCGGCACCGCGGGACGGCCGCCGCGGGGGACGACCGTGCGCCTCTTCGACGAGGCGGGCAAGGAGGTGCCGCAGGGCGAGGTCGGCCGGATCTTCGTCGGCAACGACATGAAGATGGAGGGCTACACCGGCGGCGGCGGCAAAGAGTCGATCGACGGCCTGCTCTCCAGCGGCGACGTCGGCCACTTCGACCCCGACGGCCGCCTCTTCGTCGACGGTCGCGACGACGAGATGATCGTCTCCGGTGGCGAGAACGTCTTCCCGCGCGAGGTCGAGGACCTGCTCGCCGACCTCGACGGGGTGGTCGAGGTGGCGGTGATCGGGGTCGAGGACGACAAGTTCGGTCAGCGGCTGAAAGCCTTCATCGTGCTCGAGGAGGGGGCCTCGCTGAGCGAAGCCGAGGTCGGCGCGCACGTGAAAGCGAACCTCGCCTCGTTCAAGACGCCGCGCGAGGTTGAGTTCCTCGCCGAGCTGCCGCGCAACGCCACCGGCAAGGTGCTGAAGCGCGAGCTGCGCGAGCGTGAGGCGAACGGCCGTCCCTCCCAGTAGGCTTTTCCCGCAATGAGCGAACCGGCGAGGCAGCTGAAAGCGGTCCGTGAGGCGAATCGCGACATGCACGCCGTCGCCGCCCAGGCGCTGGAGTGGGTGAAGGTCTCCGAGGCGCGGGTCGCGGCGGCCGAGGAATCCGCCGCCAAGGTGCGCGAGGAGCTCAAGGAGCGGGCGATGAAGACGCTGCGCGAGATGAGCGGCCAGGCGCGCATGCAGATCGAGGCGGCCAAGGCGGCGCAGGCGGCCGCCGAGGCGAAGCTCGCCGGGGCCGAGGCCGGCCGCGAGCGGGCGGAGAAATCTTTCGAGGACCTGCGCCGGACCTCGCAGGCCGAGCGCGAGCGCACCCTCGCCAAGGCCGCCGAAGCGGCGGGCGACGCCGATTCCAGGGTCGAAGCGGCCGAGTCGAAGGCGAAGAAGGAAGTCGAGGAGGCGCAGGCGAGCGTCCGCGCCGAGATCGACCGCCGGGTCGAAGAGGCGCGGCTGCGGATCCAGGCCGAGGCCGACAAACGCGTCGCCGAAGCCGAGCAGCGCGCTGCCGAATCGGAGGCCGCCGCCGAGGCGTCCCACGAGACCGCGATCAAACTCGAGACCGAGATCGAGAAGCGGGTCATGGAAGGGACCGAGGAGGTCCGCCGCGAAGCCGAGGAGAGCGTCCGCAACCTGGTCGAGCGGGTCGAGCGCGAGGCCGAGGAGAGCGCCCGGGCGCGCGCCGAGGAACAGCTTCAGGCGGAGTCCGAGCGGATCAAGCAGCAGGCCCAGCGGCGCGAGGAACGCGCCCGCGCGGCCACCGAGGATGAGATCCGCTCGAGCGTCAATCGCGCCCGACGCGAGGTCCAGGCGGCCGCCGAGGACGGCGGCCCCACCTGGCTGCAGAGCCAGGAGAAACCGGCGCCCCGCTCGGGCTACCGGACCTACTAGCGGTACGAACCGGCGCTCTCAGCGCCGCGCCGGATAACCTCGCTCGCATGCGCGAGGTGCGGATCAGGGACACGCTCAGCGGAGCGGTGCAGGCGCTCGACCCGGAGCACGAGGTCGGCATCTACGCCTGCGGCCCGACCGTCTACAGCCGCATCCACATCGGCAACGCGCGCCCCTTCGTCATCTTCTCGCTCTTCGCCCGCTTCCTGCGCTCGGAGGGCTACAAGACGCGCCTCGTCGTCAACGTCACCGACATCAACGACAAGATCTACACGGCGGCCGCGGCGGCGGGGGAGGGCTCGGCGGCGTTCGCCGAGGCGATGACCGCCGCCTACGTCGAGGACACCGACCGGCTCGGGGTCGGCCGGCCCGACGCGGAGCCGAAGGCGACGGAGACGGTCGACGGGATCATCGAGCTGATCGAGCAGCTGATCGAGGGCGGTCACGCCTACGAGTCGGGTGGCGACGTCTATTTCCGCGTCCGCAGCTTCCCCGCCTACGGCAAGCTCTCCAACCGTCGGCCCGAGGACATGGACCAGGGCGAGGAGGCGGGCTCGGCGACGCTGAAGGAGGAGCGCCTCGACTTCGCCCTCTGGAAAGCGACCAAGGAGGGCGAGGACACCTCCTGGGAGTCGCCCTGGGGCCGCGGCCGGCCCGCCTGGCACATCGAGTGCTCGGTGATGGCCGAGCAGGAGCTGGGCGCCTCTTTCGCCGTCCACGGCGGCGGCTCCGACCTCGTCTTCCCCCACCACGAGAACGAGATCGCCCAGTCCGAGTCGGCCGGGCGGCCCTTTGCCCACGTCTGGATGCACAACGGGATGGTCGACGCGGGTGGCGAGAAGATGTCGAAATCGGAGGGGAACATCTTCCAGCTGAAGGAGGCGCTCGATCGCTATGGGCGGGAGGCGGTGGTGGCGTACCTGATCTCCGGGCACTACCGGCAGCCGCTGGCGTTCGGGGAGCTGCCGATGGAGGAAGCGGAGGCAAGGGTCGAGCGGCTGCGGAATTTCTTCAGGGTCCATGCGGGGCCGGGCTTCGGGGGAGACCCGGCGGAACAACAGCGGGGAGGTTCCGGCGGGTCTCCCCCGAAGCCCGGCTCACCGGTCGCGGAGCGGGTCGAGGCGTTCCGTGAGGCCCTTGCTGATGACTTCAACACGCCGCGGGCGATGGCGGAGGTATTCGAGCTGGTCGCGGAAGCCAATCGGGCGGATGAGCTTCCGGGCGCGGCGGAGGCCGTGAGCGAGATGCTCGAGCTCGTCGGGTTGGGTTCGCTCGCCGGGGCCGATGACGGGGCCGACGATGAGGCGCACCAGTTGCTTCGGGAACGCCAGGACGCTCGGGCGGCGAAGGACTTTGGTCGCGCCGACGAGATCCGCGACCGCCTGGCCGAGCTCGGCTGGGAAGTGCGGGACTCGGCCGAGGGCCCGCGGCTCGTGCCGAAGTCGTAGCGATGGCGTCGCAGATCATCTACGGCGTCCAGCCGGTCCACGAGGCGGAACGGGGGCGACGGAGGGTGCATAAGGTCTGGCGGGCTCCGGAGACTTCGGGGGCGGAGCTGGAGCGGCTGTGTGGGTCGCCGGATCACCAGGGGGTGGTCGCCGAGGTCGATCCGTATCCGTACGGCGACGCGGAGGCGATGCTGCGCACGCCGGACGCGCTGATCGTGGCGCTCGACCAGGTGCAGGATCCGCGCAACCTCGGGGCGGTCGCCCGCTCGGCCGAGTCGGCGGGGGCGGCGGGGCTGGTGATCCCGGAGCGGCGGGCGGCGATGGTGACGCCGGTCGCCTGCAAGACCTCGGCGGGGGCGGTCGAGCACCTCGACGTCGCCCACGTGCGCAACCTCGCCGACTGGCTCGCCGCGGCGAAGGAGGCCGGCTTCTGGATCTGGGGCGCCGACGCCGACGGGGACCGGCCGCCCTGGGGCGTCGACCTGACCGGTTCGACCGTGATCGTCCTCGGCGGGGAGGGGAAGGGACTGCGTCCCCGGGTGGCGTCGAGCTGTGACGGCCTGATCGCCCTGCCGAGCCTCGGCCAGGTCGAGTCCCTGAACGTCTCCGCCGCCGCCACCGCGCTGCTTTTCGAGTCGGTCCGCCAGCGCTCCTGACACTCCTGCCTGGCCCGGCCGACCAGGCCAAATGTCCAGGCAAATGCAAGAGCGGTTGCAGAAATTCGCAATTTGGGTTGACAGAACTCCGCTCATGCGTAAACTGCCGCGCCATAAAGGGTGAACCTCAGCTTGAGCTTCTGAGGTGATCCCGCCGGACATAAGTAGGGCGCCTCGGGGGAGGTAAGTGGCGCCACGACCCTTCAGCAAGGAGAAGGATCTGTGGCACTATCGACGCCTAGTCAGCAGTTTCGGCCCAGTTATGGGGGCCGCGCCAGCGTGGCCGCTGCGCGGACTAACCCTCAAGCTGAGCTTGATGACCATTACCTGGTCGCCCTCGCCAAGGACGGCCGCACCGACGCTTACGACGCGATCGTCAAGCGTTATCGCGGATTCGTCCGCCTCAAGGCCTCGTCGTACTTCCTCCTCGGAGGGGAGTCGGACGACCTGATCCAGGAGGGCCTGCTCGGCCTCTACAAGGCGATCCGCGACTATCGCTCCGACCGCGAGTCGAGCTTCCGCAACTTCGCCGAGCTCTGCATCACCCGCCAGATCATCACCGCGGTGAAGACCGCGACCCGCAACAAGCACACCCCGCTGAACCAGTACGTCTCGTTCAGCCAGACCCCGGCGGCGAGCGGCGACTCGGAAACGACCCTCGACGAGATCCTGCCGGGGCCGAGCGTCCACGACCCGGTCAACCAGGTGATCGCCACCGAAGAGCTGGAGAGCCTCGTCTCCTGTCTCTCGGGTGTCTCCGGAGTGCTGTCGGACCTGGAGAGCCGGGTGCTGTCGCTCTACCTCGACGGCCACTCCTACGAGCAGATCGCCGAGCGGCTCGAATGCGACACGAAGACCGTCGACAACGCCCTGCAGCGGGTGAAGCGCAAGGTCGGCGCTCACCTCGCCTCGCGGGAGGTCGCAGTCTGAGCGCCCGCCGCCGCTAGTCGCGGCGTTCCAGGTCCGCTAGCACGTAGTCCAGCAGCTCGCGCCCGTGGTCCGAGGCGACGGCGACGTCGTCGGCCTTGACTCGGACCCGGTGCAGCGACTGCAGGCGGAGCACGTCGCCGTCGGCCCTGGGGTTGGGGAAGATCCCCGAGTAGCCCACGCCGAGGCGCTCGAGATGATCGGCGACGAGGGCGGTCGCCGGCGTGTCGAGCGGCAGGTCGACGTAGACCGCGTCGAGGCAGGCGCGGTGGAAGAGGTGGTGGCGCTCGGCGGCGATCACCTCCTCGAGGTCCTCGCCCGGGGTGGTGACGGTAAGCAGCGCCAGGTTGTGGTCGGCGTCGACCTCGGTGTGGAGCTCGGTCCGCGCCGGCAGCTCGAACTCGGGCGGCGGCTGGGCCAGGGTGCCGCGCAGCTCGCAGAGGGCGAGGGTCTGGCCGACGATCTCGTGGTGGCGCTCGGGGGCGTAGACGCGCCGCTCCTGACCGTCGTTCAGCTTCGTGTAGAAGAGCGCCGCCGAGTTGCGCCGCCGGGCCGCGCCGGTCGCCGCGTCGTTGTCGACCGAGGCCGGGATCCAACCGAGCAGGAAACCGGTCTCGTGCGCGCCGAGCTCGACGTTCGCCTTCTGGCTGTACGGATGGGCGGCGGTCGCCTCGCTGTACATGCCGGCGAGGCCGCGTTCCCTGCCCCAGTCCATCAGCACCCGCTTGGTGCGGGTGAAGAGGTGGTGGCCGCGGGCCGCCTCGAGGGTCACGGCCTGGCCCGAGTGGGCGACCGCGTCGCCGGCGGCGGCCAGGCTCATCCCCTCGTGGCAGAGCAGATCGCCCGCCGGCGTCTCCGCCACGCAGGACACGTAGCGCCCGTCGGCGAGGCGGGCGCTCACCTCCAGCGGGTCGTAGACCCACCTGACGTCGTAGCTCGTCCCGTAAGCTGCTTCTATCGCCTCGGTCAGGACACCACCCTCGTCCGGGCCCAGGAAGCGAAAAGTGACATCCATCTAGCCATCATCGGCTCCACGCCCGCCTAGCTCAATATGGGAGAGCACCTGATTTGTAATCAGGAGGTTGCCGGTTCGATCCCGGCGGCGGGCTTCTAAAAGTGGCTCACAGAGCCAAACCTCAGCCCCAACCATCACATCCCGTTTCTCTGGGGCAACGCGCTGACGAAGGAGGAGTTGCGCCTCTTCCTGGCGGCGGTCGGCGAGGACTGGGAACTCTTCTTCCTCTTCCTGACCCAGACCGGGCTTCGGATCAGCGAGGCCTTCGGGGTCAACTGGGAGCACCTCGACCTCGGGCGCGAGCCCCGGCTCCTGATCCGCGAGCAGCTCTACGAAGGCAAGAGGCAGCGCCCAAGCCCAAGAGCGGTCGCAATCTGCCGTTGTCCCCGAGCCTCGCCGATCGGCTCCGCGTTCGAGAGCGGCCGCAACGTCAAGCAGGCGGCGTGTCTGAGTTCGCGCGCCCGTGTCCCGGTACCTGCATACTCGGATGAACTGAGCATCGGACGCTAGTCGTGGGTTTCCACGTCCTGGTCGCGACGGCCTATCGGGTGGTAACTCTGGACATCGAACGGTCTGACCCGACGTCTGATGGTTGGGTTGCGAGGTTGCGGTGGCAACGCCCTGGAAGATGGGGGTGCAGATGCTCAACAGGACCAGCAGACCGACTCATATGGTGTGTGTCATCAGCAGTTGATGTGATCTGCATCCTCGCCCAAGGAGGCCCCCGGGTCGATCGAGAGACACTCGAGCTCGCTGGTCGAAAGGAGTTCCTCGATGAGCTGCCGGCAGCCTCCAACGAGAGTGGAATCGAAGTCCATCTCGCTGACTACGCACCAGGCCCGATCATCTGGCCACATGAGATTGGGGGCCTGTCCTCGGATTCCGTTGAGATATTGCAACCCAGGGGACGGCCTTGGCGCATCTGGGTTGTCGGCCGGCGGTGTTTCCGGGGTCGCCTGATGTCGTTCGCTGTCGCGCGCCGAAGGGACAACTCTTAGGCCACTGTGTCGCTCCGCGACCGACGATCTCGGCGAATGCGCCCCTACGTGATCGCTCAGTCCGAGTTCGCCCGCGCTTTTCAGTGGTCCAGAGAACAGAGCGAACTGTCGATAGGGGAGCGTCAAAAGGCTCTCTCCTCCGGTGAGAGGCGTCACCCATCCGTGGATGGTGCTGAGGCCGAGGATGCAGTTGTCCGGGGTCGTCGTGTTCCGCTGCAAGAAGACGCACAGAGCGTCCAGCTCCTGCCCCGACATTTCACCAAAGGCTGGGACGACACCGTGCCAATGTTCCCCGGCCTGCATCGGATCGGGCGATCCGACTAGGCAGTGCCATTGAACCTCCGGATGGATCTTGCGTCCATTGCGGCGTGCGACCTCAGACCAGCGCGTCTTGCGGTCGTCGGCATCTGAGGCGGGATGAAGGATTCGTAGATAGCTCTCAAAGCATTGCGGGATCTGGTTCCTGACCGTCGGGAGAGACATGTCTCCTAGGCTGTCGACGAGCCATTGGCCCGTGGAGCTCCCGTCGACTGGTCTAATGGTCATGTGACACGCTGTTGGTGCTTTGGATGATCGCCGCGTCCGGGCGCACCGCTCGTCGTCGAGTGGGGCTCGGGAGGGAGAAGGCAAGCGCTTCGTGGATCGCCTCCAGGGCCGGTGCCGTCTCGTCGGACTCGACGGCGATCGTCAGCCGGTGAACCTCTGGGTCGAGGTCGATCGCGAAGAACGGACAGCAGGCGCGCTCGATGTCGACGGTCTCCTCGACCAGACCTAGGTCGGCGGCCTCCGAAAGGGTGACGGTGAGGGAGCGCGGATCGCGTTCGACGCCGGCGGCCATGCGACCGATGGCGGCGTAGCGTTCGCGCTGTGCCGGGAGGTCGCCGGGATCGAGCGAGCATGAGGGAGGGCCGGCGGACGAGGCGCAGCAATCGTCTTCGCAGCCATCCGCGAAGGTGGCGCCGTCGAGGGGCGAGGCGACGCAACAGCCCTCGCCGCGCCAGGCTTCGATTCCCTCGCGGACGGCCACCGCGGCGATCAGCAGGCCGACCGCCGGGTCGAGCCACCAGGCACCGAACAGGGCGTTGCCGAGCAGGCCGACGAAGAGGGCCGCCGCGAGGTAGGCGCAGAGCATGTTCTGGCGGCCCTCGCCCTTGGTCGCCGCCGAGCCGATCCGATCGGCGAGCCGTTCCTTGGCGACCCCGAGCATCGGCATGAAGATCAGCGAGCCGACCGAGAGGGCGATGCCCAGGGTGCTGACGCTCGGGTGCTCGCCGTCGATCAGGACCCGCACGGACTCGATGCCGACGTAGGGGGCGAGGAGGAAGAACTGGATCGCGACGAGCTTCTGGGCGCGTTGCTCGGCGGCGTGGGAGAAGACGCGGGACCCGCTGAAGCGCCAGATGATGATCACACTGGCGACGCCCTCGATCACCGAGTCGAGCCCGAAGCCGACCAGCGCGATCGAGGAGGCGAGCACTCCGGCGGTGATCGCGACCGCGCCCTCGACCGTCATCCAGGCGAGCGAGAGCCAGGAGAGCAACTTGACCTTGCGAGCGACCGCGGCGTAGCGCTCGCGATCGAGCGCGGGGGCCGGGGCGGGCGCGCCCGGCGCCAGGACCGGCAGCTCGACCGGGCTCATCGCGCCACCGCCCGTGGCACCACCGCGTCGACCAGCGCCCGTCCCTCGTCGGTCAGCTCGTACATCACCATCTTGCCGTCGCGGCGGGAGCGGGCCAGGCCGGCGTGCTTCAGTACCCGGGCGTGGTGGGAGACGAGTCGCTCGTCGCGGCCGACGATCCAGCCGAGGTCACAGACGCAGGCCTCCTCGGCGCGAAGCGCGACGGCGACCGCGAGGCGGGTCGCGTCGCCGAGCGCCTTCGCGGCGGCGGCTCGGCGCTCAAGCTCGTCCAGGTCGGGGAGGGCGGCGCGGACGCGCTCGGCTTTCGGTAGATCGAGACAGAGCAGATCGCAGGTGTCGGGCTCCCGGGCCACGTCTCGATCATACATACGCATAGACGTACGAATGAAAGGGCGGGGTCGAACTTCCCGGATGCCGGAGGCCAGGCGACGGGAATGGCGCGATCTCTTCTTCGGCACCATGATCTCCTCGGCCGGAAAGTTCGGATCGCGAAATAGTCTCCCTCCATGTCGGTGATCCAGGCGGCGGCTTCCAAGTGATGAGTGATCCGACGACGACCGAGAGCAACGGGTTCGAGCAGCACCGCTACATGCCGCCGGCGGACTCGGTCGAAGTGGTGCTGGTCCGCCACGGCGCCTCCGAAGCGGCGCTGCCCGGGGTGAGCTTCCCGCTGATCGACGGGCAGGGAGACCCGGCGCTGGCAGAGGTCGGCAAGGCGCAGGCGCGCTCGGTGGCGGCGGAGCTGGACGGGCAGGAGTTCTCCGGCCTCTTCGCCTCGAGCCTGCGGCGGACCCAGGAAACGGCGGCGCCGTTGGCCGCGGCGAGCGGCCTCGAGGTCACGGTCCTGCCGGACCTGCGCGAGGTCTTCCTCGGCGAGCTCGAGGGCGGCGAGTACCGGATCAAGGTCGCCGAAGGCGATCCGCTGGTCGCCGAGATCGCCCGGCAGGAACGCTGGGACGTGATCCCCGGCGGCGAGCCGCTCGCGGACTTCGAAGGCCGACTATGCGCGGCGATCGAGACGATCGCCTCCGCGGTCCCGACCGGCACCACCGCTGTCGCCTTCGCCCACGGCGCGACGATCGGTCAGCTTTGTGCGATGGCGACCGCGAGCCGCCCCTTCGCCTTCATCCACGGCGACAACGGCTCGATCTCCCGACTCGTCGTCCACGGCGACGGCACCTGGCTGCTGCGCTCCTTCAACGAGACGCGCCACCTCGACACGCCGACCGGCCCGGTCGGCTAACCGACGGCGTCCGGTCCGGTCCGCAGGCCGATCGTCGTTCAGATCTTCTCGAGCCTGCCGTCCGGCTTGCAGACGAAGCCATATTCACGGTAGGCCCGGGCGAAGCCGCGTCGGTGCGAGCAGTACTCGCCGGCGCCGATGCATTTCGTCCCGTCCGGAAGGTGCGCGGTGACGTCATGGAAGTGTTCCTTGGCGTAGGCAGAGCACGCCTTGAGCAGCTGTGGCGTCGGGCCCGCGGTCGCACCTCCCGCCGCTGCCATGAGCCCCGACGCGATTGCAGAGATCGCCAGAGCAGCCAGATATTTCCTCATCCCGCCTCCCCCTCTGAATGTTGAGAGAGCGAGACTAAATGGTCAATGAAGGTGCGCGCAGGGAGTGAGCGTCAGTCGTCGGCCTCGATCGAGACGATGTGGGCGGCGTTGATGTAGACGAACTCATCCTTGCCGGCCAGCTTCAGGTCGACGATCGGGATCGCGCGGGCGCCGACGCGGACGATTTCCTCGTCGGCTTTCTTGGCGCTGACCTCGACCTCGAACTTGCGTTTGTCGACGGTGCGGATGGTGGCCATCGGCGGATCGGTACCCGGCGCTCGGCGGGCCAACCGGCCGGTACTGGGTCGAGGCGGGGTTGGGGGGTCGGGTTGTGGAAGCTGGCGCCCGGAGCTGGGGGAGCTCAAAGGGACGGGAAAGGGACGCGGCCTTCTCGGTGGCGGCCCGGGCAGGCTGTGGCCGCCACCGAGAAGGCCGGGATCACGGGGAGATGCGCGAGCCTCGTGACGAACTCCCCGGATCCGTGACGAGGAACGGGGGAAGTCCACGCTTCCTCCCGTCTTCCTCAAGCCTCCCCCTGGTGAGTTCGCAGTTCTGCCCGCATGGCGAGCGAAAGTGCGAACTCACCCGGTGCCGACCCCGATCCCGTCATAGGAGGCATGAGGAAGGGTCACGTCCCCGGCGGTCTCTCCTACGTATGTGTGGACTTCCCTGCGGAAGCCTCACGTCCCGGGCGTCTCGTGGCAGGCGGGCAGCCTGCCAGGGCCGCCACGAGACGCCCGGGACGCACCTCGGACGGGCGCCACGGCCGCGAAGTAGGCCGCCCGAACCCCGCCCACGCGGTCGACCTGCGTAAGCCATAGGTTCACTCAGGTCGACCGCGGTCAGCTGCAGGGGGTTTCAAGCTTGATCGGTTCGGTGGGGACGTAGTCGGCCTGGGCGGGCAGGTGGGGGAAGACTTCGGTGTAGTAGGCGGCGCCCTTGCAGGTGCGCAGGCCGGAGGCGGTGACGCTGCCGGAGAAGGTGTCGAGGAGGCCGGAGGCCGGGCGCTCGATCAGCTTGCCGAAGGCGACCGCCTTCGCTTCGCCCCAGCCGTGCCAGGTGAGGTTCTTGCCGATCAGGTCGCCGTCGACCGAGAAGCGGTAGGCGGCCGGCTTGACGACGCCGCCGTGGCCGGTGACGAGTGGGAGCAGGGTGTTGCCGTGGGCCGGTTCGGCGTGGCGCATCACCGTCGTCTCGGTGACCGTCGTCGTGCCGCCGCAGGCGGCGAGGGAGACGGCCGCGGCGAGCGCCGCCAGGAGGACGAGGAGGGGCCGTTTCGGCATCGCCGAGACCCTAGTGGCCGAGCAGGCGGGCCTTCTCGGCGGCGAACTCCTCGTCGCTGAGGACGCCTTTCTCGTGCAGGGCCGCGAGGCGTTCGAGGCGGTTGAGGCGCGCGTCCTCGTCGTTCATCACCTGGGTCGGCGCCTCGGAGCCGGGCGCGGCACCGGTACCCGCCACGTCGTCGTTGCCGACGCGCCCACGGCCGCGACCGCCGCTCGGCCGGCGCACGTCCGGCAGGCTCATCCCGCTCGGCCGTTTGACCTCCGGCAGTTTGATCTTCGCGGCCCGCTCGCCGATTTTCGCGTCGCTGACGGCCGTCTCGATCCGTTTGCGGGTCGGGGCGAAGATCTCGCCGAAGGTGAGCCCGGCAAATTCCTCCTCGGTCTGTTTGTGCAGCTCGTGCAGCCCGAAGGCGGCCATGATCCCGATCACGATGACGGTGAGGAAGAGGCGCAGCCCGACGCCGGAGGCGGTCACCAGGTAGATCCCGAGGATCACCGCGAGGCCGCCGTAGCAGTAGGGCAGGTAGCGGTTCAGCGCCGGCGCCATCACCCGCCGCGTGCCGCGCGCCGAGCCGGTCGGCGAGGAGAGCCAGCCCGCCGCCGCGAAGAGCGCGCCGACGACGATGATCGTGGTCGCGATCGAGACCATCAGCGAGGTGCCGATCGACCACGCCGCTTCGGCCGCCGGCTTCACGTTGTCCTGCTTCACCAGCTGGTCGACGACGATGCCGCCCGCCACGTGTCGGAGCACCGCGACCAGCAGCCCGGCGACGATCAGCGCGACGCCGCTGAACAGCACCGTCACCCAGCGCCCGCCCTGGGTCAGGTAGATCGCCAGGCCGAAGATGAGGAAGGTGAGGATCGAGAGCAGCAGCGCCAGCCCTTTGATCGCGATGACGATGTCCTGGGCGGTCTTCAGCTGTTCGGACTTGAGGATCGTGACCTGGCCAGCGTCGGCCGGCACTTCGTCGGCGAGGTTCTTGGACAGCCCGATCTGGCCGGCGAGGTTCTTCAGCATGCTGCCGAGGTTGAGCGTCACTTCGCCGTTTGCGGTGCTGACCGCTTCTTTCTTGTTTTCCAGGACCGCCATCAGCTGTTCGTGCGCGGTCCGGTTCGCCGTTTCCCAGAGCGACTGGGCGGTGCCCGTTTCCAGCACCTTTTCGGCCCCGGTGCTGCCGAATTGGCGCAGGCCGCTGGAGGCCGGCCCGGCCAGTTCCTTCACCCCGCTCGGCAGGACTTCTTCGATCTTCTTTTCGACGTTGACGTTTTCGTAGAGCTGTTCGACCAGGTATTCGCCGACCGCGGTGCGGATCGTCGGGTTGCGGATCAGCCGCCCCGAGGTGTTGACCCACTCGTTGGTGTCCAGCGCCTGGCGCTCGACCCAGATCGCGAAGACGCTGAGGAAGGCGAAGATGGCACCAAGGACGAGCAGCCCTTTGACCGTTCGACGTCGCCAGGGCTTCATCGGGCGGATGGTATACGTGACCCATGAAGCTGGAGGGCATCCACCACATCACCGCGATCACCGAGAACGCCCAGCGAAACGTCGATTTCTACGCGGGCGTGATGGGGTTGCGGCTGGTCAAGAAAACCGTCAACCAGGACAACCCGACCGTCTACCACCTCTTCTTCGCCGACGAGGAGGGGGACCCGGGCGCCGACCTGACCTTCTTCGAGTACCCGGGCTCGCCGCTCGGCCGGGCCGGGGCGGGGATGGTGCACCGGATCGTCTGGCGGGTCGGCGGGCCGGAGGCGCTCGACTTCTGGGAGGGGCGGCTCGGCGCGCATGGGATCGAGACCCGGCGCGAGGGCGAGAGCCTCCGCTTCGCCGACCCCGAGGGGCTCGACCACGAGCTCTTCGTCGCCGAGGTCGGCGACAGGCCGCTGGTCGCCGACCACCCGGAGGTTCCGCGCGACCTGGCACTGCAGGGCTTCCACGCGGTCCGCGCCTACGCGGCGGCGCCCGACACCTCGACGGCGCTGCTGGAAGCGCTCGAGTTCGAGCGCACCGGGGAGGGCTGGGAGGCGCGCGGGGTCGAGCGCGGCGGCTTCTACATCTTCGACCCGCCGCCCGCGGACGTGCGCCCGCTGCAGGGCGCGGGGTCGGTCCACCACGTCGCCTGGGCCTCCTCGATCGAGGAGCACATGGCCTGGCGCGAGCGGGCGATCTCGGCCGGCGCCCGACCGACCGAGGAGATCGACCGCTTCTACTTCAAGTCGATCTACTTCCGCGAGCCGAGCGGGGTCCTGTTCGAGATCGCCACGCTGGGACCGGGGTTTGCGGTCGACGAGCCGCTCGAGCACCTCGGCGAGAAGCTCTCGCTGCCACCCGCCTTCGAGCACCTTCGTGACGAGGTCGAGACGAAACTGCGTCCGGTCGTCAACCCGCGCGCGGCGCGGACCTGAACGCGGTCGTACCGCGGCGCCCGCGCGCGTTCCGTAACCGGGCGCGGGGACCTGTGTAGCGGGAGGCGTGATCTCTGACGAGCGCCTCGCGGCGCAGCATGCCTACACCCGCGCCCACAGCGTCAACTGGCCGCTCTACGTGGTCATCCGGGTGCTGTTCGTCCCCTTCTTCCTGGTCTACTTCCGGCTCTCGCGGCGAGGCCGCAAATACGCCCGCCACGTCAAGGGCGGCCTGATCGTCGCCGCCAACCACCGCAGCTTCCTCGACCCCTTCGTCGTCGGCGCCTGCCTGCCCTGGCGGCGACCGATGAACTACGTCGCCAAGGTCGAGCTGTTCGAGAAGCCCTGGCAGGCCTGGTTCCTCTCCCGGCTCGGCGCCTTCCCGATCCGCCGCGGCGCCTCCGACGAGGAGGCGATGGAGACGGCCCGCCTGGTGGTGGAGCGGGGCGGCACGCTCTGCATCTTCCCGGAGGGCACTCGCCACCGCAGCGGCAGTCTCGCGAATCCGAAGCGCGGCGTCGGCCGGCTGGCGCTGCAGACCGGCGCGCCGATCCTGCCGACGGCGGTGATCGGCACCGAAAACGTGCGCCGCGGCTGGCGCATCCGGCCGCGCAAGGTGAAGGTCCGCTGCGGCAAGGCGATGACCTTCCCGCGCTCCGAAGAGCCCTCGCAGGCGCTCGCCGAGACGGTGACCGCGCGGATCTGGCCGAACGTCCTCCTGCAGTGGGAAGACCTGGGGGGGCTGCCGCCGATGCGGCGCGCCGCCGTGATCGGCGCGGGCAGTTGGGGGACGGCGATCGCCGTGCTGCTCGCCCGCGGCGGCCTCGAGGTGCAGCTCGGGGCGCGCACCCAGGCGCGCGCGACGGAGCTGATCGAGGCGGGCGAGAACCGTCGCTACCTGCCCGGGGTGGCGCTGCCGGACTCGATCGACGTGCGCTCGGCGAGCGCGATCGAGCTCGCGGGCCTCGACTGCATCATCCTCGCGATCCCCTCCAAATCGTTGCCCGCCGCGGTCGGCTCGATCGCCGACCGGGCCGGGGACCGCTCCTCGATCCTGCTGCTCACCAAGGGGCTGGTCGCGCCGCAGGCGCAGCTGCCCTCGGAGTACGTCGGCGAACGGGTGCGGGCGCGGGCGATCGCCTGCCTCGGCGGGCCGGCCCACGCGGCCGAGGCGGTCTCCGGCTCCGCCGCCCTGGTGCTCGGCTCCGCCGATCCGGACCTGCGCGCCCAGCTCGGCGAGGTCTTCGACCGCGCCGGCCTGGTCTGCGAGCGGACCGCCGACGTCGCCGGGGTGGAGATGGCGGGCGCCGCCAAGAACGCCGCCGCGCTGGCCGCCGCGGCGGCCGAGCCCCATGGCCTCAACGCGGCCGGGATCGCGGTCGCCGAGATCTGGCGCGAGTGCATCGCCGCCGGGTTGAAGCACGGCGCCGAGCTGGAGACCTTCTCCGGCCTCGCCGGGGTCGGCGACCTGACCGCGACGATGATGGCGCCGACCGGGCGCAACCGGCGGGCGGGCGAGCTGCTCGGCACCGGCACCCCGGCGGAGGAGATCCCGGCCCTGATCGGCCAGGCTTCGGAGGGGCTCGATACGACGCCGCTGCTGGCCGACGCGGTCGCCGCCTCCGGGGTCGCGAACGGGGCCCTGGAGGGCCTGGCGAGGCTGATCCGCGGCGAAGTCGACGCCGAGGACTGGGTGGCCGGACTGCGCCGCGCCGAGAAGGCCAGGCGAGCGGCGGCGTAGGCCGCCTCGGGGATGGCCGATGACCGCCCGGGTGGACTTGATCCCTCGCGTAGGCTTGCCGGGTGAGCGGCCCCGAGGAGAACGTCGAGCCTGCGCAACTGGCTCCGGCGGCGAAGGCGGAGCTCGATCGCGCCTTCGAGGACTTCTACCGGGCCCACCTGCGGGACGTCTACTCGTACGCCTACTACCGGGTGGGCAACCACCACGACGCCGAGGACCTCACCGAGCAGGCCTTCCTACAGGCCTACCGGCACTTCGACCGGGCGCGGCGCGAGTCGGCCGGCCGGCCGCTGCGGCCGTGGTTGATCCGGATCGCCCACAACCTGGCCTCGAACTACTACCGCGACCGCTCGCGGAGGCCGCAGACGCCGCTGGAACACGCCGACCCGATCGCGACCCGGCACGACACCGAGGACCTGGTCGCCGGGCGGGAGGAGCTGCGCCAGGTGATGGCCAACCTGGAGACACTTTCCGACGACCGCCGCGAGGCGCTGATCATGCGCTTCGCGCTGGGGATGGACAACCGCGAGATCGCGCGGGCGCTGGGGCGCTCCGACGGGGCGACGAAGGTGTTGATCCACCGCGCGATCAAACAGCTGCAGGAAGAGATGGGGGGCGACGGTGACGGGTGAGCAGAAGGAGACCACCTGGGACGTGGAGGCGCTGCTGGGTGACGTGCTGCGGCCGATCGAGCCGCCGGAGCGCCTCAGCGGGCGGATCGAGGACACCTTCACGGCGCTCTCGGCGGCGGCGGCGACGGAGCTGTCGGACTGGGCCGAGGAGCTCTCGGACTCCGAGATGCGGGCGCTGCGCGACCCGCGCAACTGGGTGCGGCCGGTGGTCGCGGTCGGCGTCGGTGGGGTGGCGACCGGGGCGCTGGTCGTCTTCGAGCTGAGGCGGCGGGGCAAGCAGCAGGCGAGTGGGCTCAAGGGGCTTGCGGAGGGCGTGCGGGGGCGGAGTCCGTTCTAAGGGAGGGACGGGTTTGCGAGGAGGGCGGCCAGGGCGGCCCCTTCTCTCACGAACTGCGGGGAGGTTCGTTCAGGGGCCGCCCTGGCCGCCCCGAGCGATGGCGGGGCGGCGCTTCGCGTCGCGGGGTTCCGGCGGTGGCCAGGAGACCGAGGATGCCCAGGGTGAGGTGAAAGGCTTCGTCGGCTCCGGCGGCGGGGAGGAAGCCGAGGATCGCGGCGCCGGGGTCGAGGGCGAGGCCCCAGACGCCCAGGGCGGTGAGGAGGAGGCCGACACCGAGGGCGTAGGGGCGGGAGAAGCTGCCGGCGGTGAGCAGGCCGAGGGCGCCGAGGGCGATCCAGAGGAGGTTCAGCCAGCCGTTCGTGCGGAAGGCGCCGAGGGTGTGGTCGAGGGTCCCCGGCGCGCCGAACGAGGAGCCGTAGAAGAAGCCGACGATGCCGAGGACGAGGAGCAGCGCGCCGGCCGCGGTCGCGTAGAGGCGGGCGGGGCCGGCGGGTTCCATCGGCCGCGATTGTAGGCTGCTTGGGCTTTGGCCCAGACCTGTTACCGGCATCCGAACCGCGAGACGGCAGTCTCGTGCTCCTCTTGTGGGCGCCCGATCTGCCCCGAGTGCATGACCCCGACCCCGGTCGGCATGCGCTGTCCGGAGTGCGCCGGCCAGCGCACGCGGGTCGTCCGCAACCCGACCGGCCAGCCGAGCGGTTTCGAGGGGCTGCTGCGGGTGATGCCGGCGACGATCGTGCTGATCGCGATCAACGTGGTCGTCTACCTGATCGAGGTCGCCAAGGGCGGCGGCGGGCTCGGCGAACTAGGGGTCAACACGGTCTACGAAATGGGCGGCCTCTGGGGGCCGGCGGTCCACGAAGGCCACCAGTGGTGGCGGATCATCACCAGCGGCTTCGTCCACGTCAGCATCTTCCACATCGGCTTCAACATGCTGCTGCTCTACTTCATGGGGCGGCTGCTGGAGCCGGCGATCGGCTCGCTGCGCTTCGTCGTCCTCTATCTCGCCTGTCTGATCGCGGGGTCGTTCGTGGCGCTCTGGTTCAGCCCGGACACGGTCAGCGCCGGGGCCTCGGGTGCGATCTTCGGCGTCCTCGGCGCGACCTTCGTGATCGCCCGCGGGCGCCAGTTGGAGGCGGTGGCGGGGCAGATCGGGATGCTGATCATCATCAACCTCGTCTTCACCTTCGCCGCCGCCGGGATCAGCGTCGGCGCCCACGTCGGCGGCCTCGTCACCGGCGTCCTCAGCGGCCTGCTGATCGTCGCCGGCGAGCAGGGCCGCTACGGCCGCGGCCTCGACCGCAACCAGCGCCTCGCGATCGAGCTCGCCGCCATGGCTGTCCTCGGAATTCTGAGCTTCATACTCGCGTTGGCCGTGGCCTAGCGTCGCGGCGGGTCGTTTCTTGGCGGCCGGCGGCGGGCTTCGCGGCCGCTGCGGCCGTCCGAGGTGCGTCCCGGGCGTCTCGTGGCGGCCCGGGCAGGCTGCCCGCCTGCCACGAGACGCCCGGGACGTGAGGGTCCCGCAGGGAAGTCCACACGGACGTGGGAGAGATGCCGGGGACGTGACTCTTCCTCATGCCTCCCGTGACGGGATCATGGCCCGCCCCCGGTGCGTTCGCACTTTCCTTCGCTATGCGAGCAGAACTGCGAACGCACCGGGGGGAGGCATGAGGAAGACGGGAGGAAGCGTGGACTTCCCCCGCTCTTCGTCACCGATCACGCGCCTTCGTGCCCGGACATGCGCTTCTCTCCCCCGGGGACGCCGATCCCTCGGCCCTCTCCCCGACACCCGGCCTTCTCGGTGGCGGCCACAGCCTGCCCGGGCCGCCACCGAGAAGGCCGGGTCCCTTTCCCGTCTCTTTCCCGACCCCTGGGCGCCAGCTCCCAGGCCCCGAACCGACCCCTACGCCGACGCGGTGCGGGGGGCCGGACTCCGCAGGCGGGTGAAGGGGGTGTTGCCGGGGGGGTCCATCAGGTCGGGATGGAGGAGGTGGCCGATCAGCTCGACGCCGTCGATCAGGCGGGGGCCGGGGTCGCCGAAGGCTGTCTGGGCGGCGACGGCGAAGACGCGGTCGGCGCCGAGGCCCTCGATGTGCTCCCATACCTCCATCGCCTGCGCCTGAACGTCCTCGAGGTAGCCCTCCGACATCACGATGACGACGTCGGGGCGGAGGCCGGCGAGCTTCGCCCCAGGTGACTTCGGCGGGCGCCAGGCCGGGATCGCCGGCGACGTCCTCGCCGCCCGCGATGGCGATCATCTCGGGTACCCAGAGGCCCGCGACGCGGACCGGCTCGTAGAGGCGCTCGAGCGCGATCACCCGCGGCACCGTCGCCCCCGCGACGGCCGCGCGCACGGTCGCCAGGCGGCCCTCGAGTTCCCCGCGGAGCTCGTGCGCGGACTCGCCCGTACCGGTCGCCTCGCCGAGACGGACGACCTCTTCCAGCATCTCGTTTAGCGTCGCAACCTTCATCGGTCCGAGGCTCAGTATGCAGGCAAACGGGGAATCCGCGGGCGAGCCGGCTATATTGGGAAAGCCGGATGGCCGACGACGCACCAGCCCGAAGTACCGGGCCGCATAGCTGATGAGCGTCCTGCTGCTCGTCCTCCTTCTGCTGTTGATCGCCGTCAACGGCTTCTTCGTGGCCGCGGAGTTCGCCGTCGTGCGCTCGCGCCGCGCCCGCCTCGAGCAGATGCGGGACGAGGGCGTGCGGGGCGCCGACCGGGCGCTGGTGCAGCTCGACCGGGTCGACGAGTTCGTCGCCACCAGCCAGGTCGGGATCACGCTCGCCTCGCTCGGCATCGGCTTCCTCGGCGAGCCGGCGCTCGCCGACCTCCTGGAGCCGCTCTTCACCGGCTTCGCCGGCCACGCCGTGGCGCTCGCCCTGGCGATCGCCTTCGCCTTCGTCATCGTCACCTTCCTGCACGTGATCCTCGGCGAGCAGTCGCCGAAGATGGTCGCGATCGGGATGCCCGAGAAAGTCCTGATCCGGGTCACCGGGCCGCTGATCTTCCTCGGCCGCGTGCTGCATCCGCTGATCGTCGCCACCAACGCGCCGGCCAACTTCCTGGTCAAACGGGTGCTGCGGATCGACACCGAGGACGCCGAGGAGACCTCGCCCGAGGAGCTCCGCCTGATCATCGCCCGCGGCGCCAAACAGGGCGGCCTCGACCCCGGCGAGGCGGGCCACCTGGCGGGTGTCTTCCACCTGCACGAACAGGAGGCGCGCGAGGTGATGACGCCGATCCCGGCGGTCGTCACGGTGGACGCCGACGAGTCGGTCGAGGCGGCGCTGCGCCGCTGCGTCACCTCCGGCCACACCCGCCTGGTGGTGATCGAGGACGACAACGCCGACCGCGTCCGCGGCGTCGTCCACAACAACAGCCTGATCCGTCTCTACCTGAGCGACGGCCCGGAGTCCTCGATCGAGTCGGTGATCCGCGACGCGCTGATCGTCCCCGAGACGCGCCCGCTCGACGACCTCCTGCACGACCTGCAGGTGCAGCGCACCTCGCTCTCGGTGGTCGTCGACGAGTACGGGCGGACGGTCGGGATCGTCACCGTCGAGGACATCCTCGAGGAGGTCGTCGGCGAGATCGAGGACGAGACCGATCCGCGCGCGACCGAGGTCCGCCGGCTCACCAACGGCGACTGGTTCGTCCGCGGCCACGTCAGCCTCGGCGACCTCGAGGACGCCGGCATCGAGCTGCCCGAGGCCGACACCGAGGCCTACAACTCGGTCGGCGGCTACGTCTTCGGCGAGCTCGGCCGGCTGCCCAAACGCGGCGACTCGATCACCGTCGACGGCTACACGCTGCGGGTCGAGGCGGTACGGGACAACCGCATCGAGGCGGTCCGGATCAGCAGCTCCGGCCGCGCCGACTCCTGACGCCGGGTTCGGCCCGCGCCCGCTTTCCGTCCGTCCGGGCGCCTAATTTCTCCGAGCAACCCGCGTACCGCTCAAGCTGGAGGTGCCCCCCGATGTGGGTTGTTCGCCTGACCGACAAGCAGCTCGAGGTGTTGAGGGCGTTGCTGCGCTCCGAGGAGCACCTCGGCCCCGCGCTCCGAGGTTCGATCGAGGCCCTGGACCTGGCCCGCTGGGACGAGCTCCCGGAGGCCGAGCTTCCCTGGGAAGAGGTCGAAATCGTCGCCCGCCGTCAGAACATCTCGGAGGCCGACGTGATCTGGGACCTGAGTGGGAAGGGGAAGACGGCCGCCGAGTAGGCGACCCGCCTGTGCGCCCCTTCCCCGACCCGGCACTCGCCGCCGCAAGCCGCCGCGCGCCGCGCTACGCGGCGACGCCACCGAGGGCGCCCCGCGTCGCGTCGGCGTCGTCCCAACTACGCGCGCACCTGCGCGGCTTCCGGCGACGAGGTCAGTCGTACGAGTAGAAGCCGGCGCCGGACTTCCGGCCCAGCTTCTCCTGGCCGATCATCTCGACGATCAGGCCGGGGGGCTTGTGGGCCGGATCGCCGGAGTCGGCGAAGAGGGCGTCGCCGATCGCCTCGGCGACGTCGAGGCCGACGAAGTCGAGCAGCGCCAGCGGGCCCATCGGGTAGGCGGCGCCGAGTTTCATGCAGGTGTCGACCTCACCCGCCTCCATGCCGGTCCGCTCGACCATCCGCACGGCGTCGAAGAGGTAGGGGAAGAGCAGGCGGTTGACGACGAAGCCCGCCTGGTCGGGAACCTCGACCGCGGTCTTGCCGAGCGCCGCGCACCAGGCCATCGCCCGCTCGCGGGCGTCGGCGGCCCCGTCCGGGACGCAGACCTCGACCAGCGCCATCCGCGGCACCGGGTTGAAGACGTGGAAGCCGTAGAGGCGCGGCACGCCGGCGGCGACGGCGAGGTCGCCGATCCCGAGCGACGAGGTGGTCGTCGCGATGTCGGCATTCGGCGATGCCTCGGCGACGGTCCTGATCAGCTCGGCCTTCGGCTGCAGCTCCTCGACGATCGCCTCGACGACGACGTCGCAGTCGCCCAGGTCCTCGGGATCGGTGGTGACCCGCAGCCGCGACGGCTCGGCCCCCTCGATCTTCGCGCAGGCCGCGACGACCTTCTCCTCGGCCCGCCAGGCGGACGCCTCCGAGCGCGCCAGCAGGATGGTGTCTGCGGTAGTGGTCGAGACCGCGGCGAGGCCAGTTGCGATGGCCCCGCTCCCCGCGATCCCCGGACTTTCGTATCCCTGTCTCTCGCTCATCGGCCGGGTTCCTATCAAGCTTTTTCGCGCGACGCGGTGCGGTTGACCGACCAATCAGTCAAGACCGGTAACTTTCATTAGGCAAGTGGCGCGTCGGCGCCCGCGGATCTTCCAGGAGGAGGCAATCATGGCGAACGGGAACGGCAAGCTCGGGGGGCGTGAAGTGGTGATCGTCGAGGCGGCTCGCACGCCGGTCGGCCGCGGCCACCCGGAGAAGGGCTACTACAAGGACCTCCATCCCTCCAACCTCCTCGCCCGGACCTACGCGGAGCTGATCGCCCGCGCCGGGATCGACCCGGCCGAGGTCGGCGACGTGATCGCCGGCTGCGTCCAGCAGTGGGGCGAGCAGGCGATCAACATCGGCCGCAACGCCTGGCTCGAGGCGGGCCTGCCCGAGGAGGTGCCGGCGACGACCGTCGACCGCCAATGCGGCTCCGCCCAGCAGGCGGTCAACTTCGCCGCCACCCTGATCGCCTCCGGCGTCCACGACGTCGCGATCGGCGGCGGGGTCGAGCACATGGGGAAAAACTCGTTCGCGGCGGCCGGCGAAATCATGGCCGAACGCGGCATGGCGTTCTCCAAAGAGCTGATGGAGCGCTACGACCTGATCCCGCAGGGCCTCAGCGCCGAGATGATCGCCGACCGCTGGGAGATCCCGCGCTCGGAGCTCGACGAGTTCGGCCTGCGCTCCCAGCAGCTGGCCCGGCAGGCGACCGACGAGGGGCGCTTCGAGCGGGAGATGATCCCGATGCAGGTGAACGGTGACACCTATGTCACCGACCAGGGCCTGCGCGAGACGACGCTCGAGGGCCTGGCGGCGCTGAAGCCCGCCTTCAAGCCGGACGGCAAGATCACCGCCGGCAACTCCTCCCAGGTCAGCGACGGCGCCGCCGCGGTGCTGCTGATGACCCGCGAGAAGGCCGACGCGCTGGGGCTGAGGCCGCGGGCCCGGATCTACGACATCACCACGGTCGGGGTGGACCCGGTGATCATGCTGACCGGGCCGATCCCGGCGACCGAAAAGCTGCTCGACCGCAACGGGATGAAGATCGACGACATCGACCTGATCGAGATCAACGAGGCCTTCGCCTCGGTCGTCGCCGCCTGGCAGCGGGAGCTCGAACCGGACATGGACCGGGTCAACGTCAACGGCGGCGCGATCGCCATCGGCCACCCGCTCGGCTCGACCGGCGCCCGCCTGATCACCACCCTTCTCCACGAGATGGAGCGCTCCGACAAGGAGATGGGCCTGGTGACGATGTGCTGCGGCGGCGGCCTCGGCACCGGCACCTTGATCCAGCGGGTCTGAACTGAATAGGGTGGGCGCTCGATGGACCTGACGCTGTCGCCATCGGAGGAGAGCTTCCGCGACGAGGTCGCGACCTGGCTGCGCGAGAACAACCCCGGCCCCGAACCGGAGGGCTCGCTCGACGAGGTCATGACCTTCCGCGGCGCCTGGCAGCGCAAGCTGCACGCGGCGGGATGGGCCGGGATCTCCTGGCCGAAGGAGTACGGCGGCCGCGGCGCGACGATGATCGAGCAGGCGATCTTCACCGGCGAGGCGGCGGCCCAGGAAGCGCCCAGCCCGGCCAACGTGCTGGGGCTGGCGATGGGCGGCCCGGTGGTGATCGCCCACGGCACCGAGGCGCAGAAGGCCCGCTACCTGGAGCCGATCCTGACCGGCGAGGAGATCTGGTGCCAGGGTTTCTCGGAGCCCGAGTCCGGCTCCGACCTGGCCTCGCTGAAGACCCGCGCGGTGAAGGACGGCGACGAATGGGTCGTCACCGGGCAGAAGGTGTGGACCACGTTCGCCCAGTACGCGAAGTGGTGCATGCTGGTCGCCCGCACCGACCCCGACGCGCCCAAACACAAGGGCCTCACCTACTTCCTGATGGATATGGAGCAGGACGGGGTGGAAGCGAAACCGCTGGTCCAGATCACCGGTGAGGGCGAGTTCAACGAGGTCTTCATCAACGAGGCGCGGATCCCCGACGAGAACGTCGTCGGCGGCGTCGGCAACGGCTGGACGGTGGCGATCACGACGCTGATGAACGAGCGCGCCGGGCTCGCCTTCGGGGCGATCGCCCAGATCCACAACTCGCTCGGCCGGCTGGCGGCGCTGGCCCGGGAGGTGCGCGAGGAGGGCGGGACCTCGGCGAGCGAGGACGCCTACTTCCGCCAGCGGATCGCCCAGCTCTTCATCGAGGCCGAGACGATGCGGCTCAACGCCTACCGCGGGCTGACGAAGACGATGGAGTCGGGGATCCCGGGTCCGGAGGGATCGCTCGGCAAGTGGCAGTGGGCCGACATCAACCAGGATCTGACCGAGCTGGCGCTGGAGATCGAGGGGGCCTGGGCGCCGCTCGGGCGCGGGTCGGAGGGGGCCGTCGCCAACGGCGCCTGGCAGTACAACTTCCTCCGCTCGCGGGCCAACTCGATCGAGGGCGGCACCACCGACATCCTCAAGAACATCATCGCCGAGCGGGTGCTCGGCCTGCCGCGGATGCGGTAGGGATTTATGGAAGCGGGAGCGTTTCAGGAATGGAAGCGGGGGCGTCTTAGATGTACTTCGACCTGACCGACGAGCAGGAAGCGATCCGCTCGACCGCCCGCGACTTCCTCGCCTCGCGCTTCAAATCGGAGCGCATGCGGGAGATCGCCGGGAGTGACGACGGCACCGACGAGCAGGGCTGGCGGGAGATGGCGGAGCTCGGCTGGGCCGGGCTGGCGCTGCCCGAGGAGTGGGGCGGCCAGGGGCTCGGCATCGTCGACCTCGCCGTGCTCTTCGAGGAGATGGGCTACGCGCTCGCGCCCTCGCCGCTCTTCTCCAACACCGTGGTCGGGCTGGCGCTCGCCGCGGGCGCCTCCGACGAGCAGAAGGAGCGCTGGCTGCGGCCGCTCGCCGAGGGGACGGCGCGCGGGACCCAGGCGATGGTCGACGCGAACTCGACCGGCACGCCGGGCGCCTACCCGATGAAGGCCGAGGCGGACGGGGACGGGATCGTCCTCGACGGCAAGAAGGAGCTGGTCGCCGACGCGGCCGGCGCCGCCTTCTTCCTCGTCGCGACCAGCGACGGTCGCCGCCACATCGTGCCCGCCGACGCCGCCGGGGTCAGCGTCACGCCGGAGATCTCGATCGACACCACGCGCCGGCTCTCGACCGTCGCCTTCGACGGCGTCCAGGTCCCGGCCGGGGACACGCTCCCAGGGCAGGGCGCCGACTTCGCCGGCGTCTTCCTGCGCGGCGCGGTGGCGCTCGCGGCCGAGTCGACCGGGGTCGCCCAGCGCGCCCTCGACATGGCCGTCGCCTACGCCAAGGACCGCGAACAGTTCGGCCGGCCGATCGGCGCCTACCAGGCGGTCTCGCACCGCTGCGCGCAGATGCTGCTGGAGACCGAGAACTCGCGCTCGGCCGTCTACGGCGCCGCCTGGGCCGCCGATGCCGACCCGGACGCCCTGCCACTCGCCGCCTCGATGGCGAAGGCCTACGCCTCCGACGCGGGCTGGCGCGTCCCCGACGCCTCGATCCAGGTCCACGGCGGGATCGGCTTCACCTGGGAGCACGACCTCCACTTCTTCCTCAAGCGCGGCCGCGCCAACGCCTCGATGTACGGCGACGCCCGCTGGCACCGCGAGCAGGTGGCGAAGAAGGTCCTCGCGCCCGCCGCGGCCTAAGGGAGACGACCAAGGGACGCGGCCTTCTCGGTGGCGGCCCGGGCAGGCTGTGGCCGCCACCGAGAAGGCCGGGATCACGGGGAGAGGTGCGAGGTCCGTGACGAACTCCCGGGATCCGTAACGAGGAGCGGGGGAAGTCCACGCTTCCTCGCGTCCTCCTCATGCCCTCCCCGGATGAGTTCGCAGAAACCCGCGCTATGCGCGGTTAAGTGCGAACTCACCCGGGGAGGGCCCCGATCCTGTGACGGGACGGCCGAGGACCAACCGCTCGGGCCCCGGCCCGGCCCATCTCCCGCTGGACGTCGGCCTCGGTGATCGCCATTTCGCGTTCCTGCTCGGGCGTGTCGACGCCTTGTTCTGGGCGCGAGGGGACCGGCCATGCGGCGATCGTGGGGCGGGGGTCAGTCCGAGGGCAGGGCGGCGGCGAAGTGGCGGAAGGCGGCCATGTCGGTGATCGCCGGGCCGTGGCCGGGGAGGAGGAGCGAGGGTTCGAGGGCGGCCAGCTTGCGGATCGAGCGGCGGTTCTCGGCCGGGTCGGGGGTCAGCTCGTCGGGCGGTTGGCGGATCCCCGGCAGGCCGGTCAGATAGCTCATGTTGCGGACCACGTCGCCGCAGATCGTCACCCCGTCGGACTCGCGGAAGAGGACGATCTCACCGGGCGCGTGGCCGGGGCAGTGGACGACGCGGAAGCCCGCCACCTCGTCGCCCTCGGCGAGCACCCGGTCGACTCTGCGCGGTGGGCCGGTCCAGAGGCGGTCGTAGACCTTCCCCAGCCACCAGTCGGTGGCGGCGACCGAGCGCCGGCCCTCCATCGCGTCGACGTCGTCGGCATGGCAGGCGAGCGGCACCTCGCGGGCGTCGCAGACCGCCTTCGCGCAGCCCTGGTGGTCGGGGTGGACGTGGGTCAGGGCGACGGCGGAGATCTCCACACCCTCGAGCTCGGCGAAGATCCGCCGCCGATCCCAGCGCCGGCCCGCGTCGATCAGCACGTCCTCCGCCAGGTAGACGTTGATCGTCGGGCCGGGGAGCTCCTTCAGGCGCCAGACACCGGGTGCCAGGCGCTTCATCTCAATGCTCGATGCCGAGCGTGCGGCGCGACTCGCCGCTGCGGTCGGAGATCTTCTCCAGACGGGCGATCTGCCGTTCGCCTTCGCGGCGGACCGGGTCCCCGGGCGGGAAGGGCTCGATCAGCCGTTTGATCCGGTTGCGGATCTGCAAGGAGAAGTGGGGCGTCGCCGGGCCCGCGAGGGCGCGGATGTCCTCGACCGTGATGCCCTGCTCGCCGCCGAGCAGCTGTGGGTTCTCTGCCTCGCTCATTCCTCGGCCCCGATCTTCGCCAATTCGGCGACTTCGTTGACTTCCGCCTGTTGTTCGACGCTGACCTGCCCGGTGTCCCCGACGATCCAGACGTGGTTGTAGAAGGCCCTGGTCGGGTCGCTGGTGTAACCGGGCTTGACGTCGAGGAAGTAGCCGCGCAATTCGGACGGCAGCGTATCGGCGGAGTCGGTGAGCAGCAACGGTCCCCAGGTGCCGGAGGCCGAGAGCGGCGCCGCGGCGGCCGCTTCCAGCGGCGCGTCGGAGCGGGCGAGGACGAAGCCGTGGCCGGGATCGGAGACGTGCCAGCCGAACTTGCCGTCTTCGTAGCGGGCGAAGGCGATCGCGCTCGCGACCGGGTTGGCGCCGCTGATCCGCTTCACCGTGGCGCCCAGCTTCTGGACTTCCTTCAGCACCTTGCCGGAGATCGCCGAGCCGGGGCCGAGCGCGTAGACCGGCACGCCTTCGTCGCGCTTGATCGCGGCGACGGTCGCCTGCGGCAGCGCCTTCGCTTCGGTGAAGAGGACGGGGTCGCCGGAGCGGGCGGCGTAGGCGGCGGCGGGGGCGGCGTAGGCCGGTTCGCTCGAGGAGGCGAGGACGATCGCGTCTGGCTTGGAGCCCGCCAGGCGGTCGCGCAGGCGGGCGATCGCGGCCGCCTCCGAGGCGGCGTCGCCGGCGGCGAGCTTGGCGGCGCCGAGGCCGTTCGGCACCTGGACGTCGCCGATCGCCAGCACCGCGTCGTCGCCGCTGGCGGCGCCGCCCTGCGGCTGCAGCTCTTCCAGCGCCGCCGCCGTCGCGTCGGGGACGCCTTCCGGTTCGCCGTAGAGGAGCGGCGCGCGCACCGGTTCGGCCATCAGGACGGCGGCGGCGATCGCTCCCGCCCAGTCTTCCTCGTCGACCATCGTGACCGCGACCGGGCGCTGCTTTTCGTTGGTCGAAGGGAAGACGGCGAGGGCGGTGGCGGCGGCATCGGAGACGGGATCGGAGCCGCCGATCCGGGTGGTGTTGCTGGTCGCGAAGCCGGGATAGCCGAGTTCTTCGGCGCCGGCCCCCGAGCTTTCGCCGGATTCGCCTTCGGAGCCCGATCCGGCGGAGCTTTCGGAGGAGCCGGTGGTGACCGTGACGGTCGGGGTCGGAGCGGCGCTGCCGCCCTTCTTCGAGCCGCCGCCGCCGAGGACGGCGAGGACGATGAACCCGACCGCGATCACGACGAGGACCGCGACCAGTTTGATCGGCCCCGCGATCGGCGCGCGACGCCGGCGGCGGGGAGGAGGAGGCGGCTCGCCCGGCGGCTCCTCGGCCGGCTCGGGCTCCGGCGTCGCGGGCGCGTCCGCCTGCGTCGGCTCCTCAGGCGGTGCCTCTTTCGGCTGCTGAGGCGGAGTTTTCGGCTCGACGCTCGGTCCCGGCCCCTCCTCCGGCGGCGTCACGTCGGCGTTGATCGGTCGGTCGGCGCTCACCCGTGTCAACGCTACATGCGTAGCCTGAATCGGCGGTACGCCGGGCCGTTCGGCTACTCTTCGGAGGACTGGCTGACTGACCAGTCAATCAATTGCCGAGGGAGGCACCCCCTATGGATTTCGGACTCAACGACGATCAGCTCGCTTACCAGGCCGAGTGCCGGAAGTTCGCCGCCGAGGTGATCCGCCCGGCCGCCCCCAAGCACGATCGCGAGGAGTCGATCCCCTGGGAGGTCATCAAGGAGGCGCGCAAGCAGGGCTTCGGCGGTCTCGAGGGGATGCAGCGGGCGGCCGAAGACGGCGAGGGCCAGATGCAGCCGATCATGGCCGAGCAGTTCCACTGGGGCTGCGCCGGGATCGCGCTGGCGATCAGCGGGTCCGGGTTGGCCGCCGCCGGCATCGCCGCCTCCGGCACCCCGGAGCAGACGATGCGCTGGGTCCCCGAGTGCTTCGGCGACGCCGAGACGGTGAAGCTGGGCGCCTACGCGGTGACCGAGCCGCAGGCCGGCTCCGACGTCAAGAGCCTGAAGACGACCGCCGTCCGCGACGGTGACGAGTGGGTCCTCAACGGCACCAAGGTCTTCATCACCAACGGCGGCATCGCCGACGTCCACGTCGTCGTCGCCACCGTCGACCCGACCCTCGGCACCCGCGGACAGGCCTCCTTCGTGATCGAGAAGGGGACGCCGGGGCTGTCCCAGGGCAAGAAGGAGTCGAAGCTGGGGATCCGCGCCTCGCACACCGCCGAGGTCGTCCTGGAGGACTGCCGGATCCCGGCCGAGAACCTGCTCGGCGGCGAGGAGAAGCTGCAGCGCAAGCTGGAGCGCGGCCGCAGCGGCCAGAAATCGCGGGCGGGCGCCGACGCGCTGGCGACCTTCGAGATCACCCGGCCGATCGTCGGCGCCTCGGCGCTGGGGATCGCCCAGGCGGCCTACGAGTGGACCCTGGAGTACCTCTACGGACGCGAAGAGGGTGGCGTGCCGCTGCTCTCCGCCCAGCGGGTCCAGCAGACGCTGGCCGACGTCGCCACCGAGATCGAGTCGGCGCGGCTGCTCGTCCAGCGGGCCTCGTGGATGGGGCGCAACGGCCGGCCGATGACCGGCGGCCAGGGCTCGATGTCGAAGCTGAAGGCGGGCGACGTGACGATGTGGGCGACGACGACGCTGATGGACCTCGTCGGCCCGGCCGCCTGGGACACCGAGCACCCGCTGGAGAAGTGGTTCCGCGACGCCAAGATCTACCAGCTGTTCGAGGGCACGGCCGAGATCCAGCGGATGGTCATCTCGCGGATGCAGGCACGCGAGTACGCCGAGCGGCTCGGCTTCGCCGCCGAGGTCGTCGCCGCGGCCCAGGCCGAGCCGGCGAAGGAGCCGATCGCCGCCTGATCTCGTCGATGGGCCGAAAAGGCGCTGACATGGAGCGCTTTTCGGCCCATCGACAGGCGGACGTATCCTCGACGACGTGCACGACCACGCGGAGGGCGGCCACGGACATAGCCACGGCTTCGGCGCGCACGCGCTGGAGGCTCGGCGCGAGGACTCGCGGCGACGGCTCGAGGTCGCCCTGGCGATCAACCTGGTCCTGCTCCTGGCCGAGGCGGTCGGCGGCATCGTCACCGGCTCGCTGGCGGTCCTCGCCGACGCCGGGCACCTGCTCTCCGACGTCGGCTCGATCGTCCTCGCGCTGATCGCGGCGCGGCTCGCCGCCCGCCCGGCGAGCGGCCGGCGCACCTTCGGCTACCAGCGCACGGAGGTGCTGGCGGCGCTCGCCAACGGGCTGACCCTGGTAGTGGTCAGCGTCTTCATCGGCATCGAGGCGATCGGCCGCTTCTCCGATCCGCCCGCGATCGCGGGCGGCGGCGTGCTGGCGCTCGGCATCCTCGGATTGCTCGGCAACGCCGCGGCGACCTGGTACCTGGCCCGCGGCGAGCGCGAGGACGTCAACCTCGAGGGCGTCATCCGCCACTCCTTCGCCGACGCACTCGGCTCGCTCGGCGTCGTCGTCGCCGGCGCGGTGATCCTGGCGGGCGGCTCCGCCATCGTCGACCCGATCGTCGGCCTGCTGATCTCGGTGCTCGTCCTGCTCTCCTCCTGGCGCCTGCTGAAGGAACCGTTCGACGTGCTGATGGAGGCGGCCCCCGCCGACCTCGACGTCGACGAGATGGGGGCGACGATCTGTCGGGTCGAGGGGGTGCGCCAGGTCCACGACCTGCACGTCTGGACCGTCACCGCCGGCTTCCTGGCGCTCGCCGCCCACGTCGTCGTCGCCCGCGGCGCCGATCGCGACCTGATCCGGCAGCGGCTGGAGCTCGAGCTGGGGGAGAGCTTCGGGATCGAGCACACGACCCTGCAGATGGAGGAAGAGGCCGAAACCGGCCTCTTGCGGGTCGAGAACTCGCCAAATGGGTAAAGGTTCTGATCTGACCTCATTTCATGTCGTATAAATGGTGAGATCCCCGACGGCAGCCCCTTGACCGACTATTTTTTAGTAATCACATGATTCGGCAGGCACGCAACTATCTGGTCGGCGCCTTCTCCGGGGTGACCCTGATCGGCATCGCGATCGGGGTCTTCGTCCTCCTCGTCTCGGCCCAGGTCTTCCACAACTTCCCGCTCGGCCAACTGAGCGGTCAGAGCGACAGCCAGGCCGTGGCGCCTTCGAAGGCGCTGAAGGAGGGCGCCGGGACGACGGCGACGACCGCCCGCGGGGCGACGGCGACGCGGAGCGCGAAAGCGGACGCCGGCACCGCGACGACCGGGCGCCATCATGTGGCGAAGAAGAAGGACGACACCGAAAACGCGGTCGTCGCCGCGATCGGGGCCGAACCGACCGCCGCCGGCGAGGAAAGCTCGACCTCCGAAAGCACCGGCACCGGCGGCTCGCACACCTCCTCTTCGTCGTCCGGGTCGAAGGGTTCCTCGTCTTCCGGCTCCTCGGATACCGCGACCGCCTCGCAGAGCTCGGGCGGCGACGAATCGACGAGCGGCTCGGAAAGCGGCTCCTCGAAGACGCCGACGACGACCGCGAAGACGATCTCCGGCGGGGTCGAAGAAACGGTGGACACCACGGTCGGCGCGGTCAACGAAGCGACCGGCGGCTCGCTCGAAAAGTCGGGGGTGAGCACGACCGTCGAAGAAGTCGTCAAGACCACCGTGGGTCCGGAATCGACCGTCGGCAAGACCGTCGACGGGGCCGCCGAAGTCGTCAGCGGGCTGCTCGGCGGCAAGGGCTCGAGCGGCGAATAATCGGCCGCCGGTCCGGCTGCACGCCCGGCGGGCCGCCTAATCGTCACAATGCCGCCGATGGCGGAGCAGGTTCAGTCTGGGGCAGTCGCGCGCGATCCGATCGCGGATTCCGCCGTGCTGCCGATCGGCAGCCGGGTGAACGCGGCGGGCCACCTCGAGGTCGGCGGCTGCGACGTGGTCGAGGTCGCGGCGGAGTTCGGCACGCCCGCCTACATCTACGCCGAGGACGACCTGCGGGCCCGCGCCCGCGCCTACCGCGAGGCCTTCGAGCGGCGCGGTGTCGACGGCGAGGTCCTCTTCGCCAGCAAGGCCTTCCCGGCCACCGCCGCCTACCGGCTGTTCGCCGAGGAGGGGCTCTCGGTCGACGTCGCCTCCGGCGGCGAGCTGCACATCGCGCTCGCCGCGGGCTTCGACCCGGCCCGCATCCACATGCACGGCAACAACAAGACCGACGAGGAGATCCTGATGGCGGCGCGGGCCGGGATCGGCCACCTGATCCTCGACTCCTTCGACGAGATCGAGCGCTGCGAGCGCCTCCTCGACGAGCCGGTCAAGGTGCTGATCCGGGTCACCCCCGGGGTCAAGCCCTCGACCCACGACTTCATCACCACCGGCCAGCTCGACTCCAAGTTCGGCTTCGGCATGGGCGACGCGACCGGCGCCGCGCGGGCGATCGAGCGGGTGCTGGCCTCCGACAAGCTGGAGCTGGTCGGCCTGCACGCCCACATCGGCTCGCAGATCTTCGAGCTGGAGCCCTACCGGCTGGCGATCGCCGCGCTCGGCGACCTGGCCGGGGACTGGTGCCAGGTGGTCGACGTCGGCGGCGGCCTCGGCGTCGCCTATACCGCAGTCGACGCGCCACCATCGATCAGTGACTACGTGGGTGTCAAGGTAGACGCGGTGCGCGAGGTCTTCGGCGCGGGCGTGCGGATGATGATCGAGCCGGGGCGCTCGCTGGTCGCCAACGCCGGGATCACCGCCTACCGGGTCGGCACGGTGAAGGAGATCCCCGGGATCCGCACCTACGTCGCCGTCGACGGCGGCATGTCGGACAACCTGCGGCCGATGCTCTACGGCTCGCGCTACGAGGCGCTGATCGCCGACCGGCCGACCGCCGAGCCCGACAGCCTGGTCACCGTCGCCGGGATGCACTGCGAGTCGGGCGACGTGATCGTCCGCGACACGATGCTGGCCGCGCCCGCCGTCGGCGACGTCCTCGTCACCCCGGCGACCGGCGCCTACGGCCACGCGATGGCCAACAACTACAACGGCGTCACCAGGCCGCCGGTGATCTTCTGCGCGGGCGGCGAGGCCCGCGCGGTGGTCCGCCGCGAGACCTACGACGACCTCACGGCGCGCGATGTCTGAGGTCGTGGCAGACGAGTCCGTGGCCGAGGTGGGCGAGGGGCCGAAACCCGTCCGCATCGGCCTGCTCGGCCGCGGCAACGTCGGGGCCGCCTTCGCCGGGCTGATCGCCGAGCGCGCCGACGCGGTCGAGGCGGCGACCGGCCGGCGGCCGGAGCTGGTCGGCGTCCTCACCCGCAGCGAGGGGGATTTCGACGAGATCCTCGAGCGGTCCGACCTGATCGTCGAGCTGATCGGCGGCACCGAGCCGGCGCGCGACTACGCGACCCGGGCGATGCGCGCCGGGCGCCCCTTCGTCACCGCCAACAAGCAGCTGCTCGCCCAGCACGGCGACGAGCTCTTCGGCGTCGCCCGCGAGTGCGGCGTGCAGCTGCGCTTCGAGGCGGCGGTGGCGGCGGTGATCCCGGTCGTCCGCACGATCCAGGAAGGGTTTGCGACGAGCGAGATCGAGCGCGTCTACGGGATCGTCAACGGCACCACCAACTTCATCCTCAGCGAGATGGCGGCGAGCGGCGCCGGTTACCAGGACACGCTGGGGCGGGCTCAGGAGCTCGGCTACGCCGAGGCCGACCCGACCGACGACGTCTCCGGTGCCGACGCGGCCGCGAAGATGGCGATCCTCGCGCGGCTCGCCTTCCACACGCCGGTGACGCTGGCCGAGGTCTCCTACGAGGGGATCGAGGCGATCAAGCCCGACGACCTCGCCTTCGCCAAGGAGCTCGGGCTCTCGCTGAAGCTGCTCGGCGTGGCGGAGCGGCGCGGCGAGGGGATCAGCGTCCGCGTCTTTCCCTGCTTCCTCTACTCCGGCCACCCGCTGGCGCCGATCGAAGGCGCCTTCAACGCGGTGATGATCCAAGGGCCGGCCTTCAACGAGGTGACCCTGAGCGGGCCCGGCGCGGGCGGCCTGCAGACGGCGAGCGCGGTGCTCGGCGACGTCGTCTCGATCCTCGCCGGCGACGCGCCGGTGCACGAGACGCGGACCGACCTGCCGATCGTCGCCGACGTGCCCTCGAGCTTCTACCTGCACCTCGAGGTGGCCGACCGGCCCGGGGTGCTGGCGCGGATCGCGACGGTGCTCGGCGAGCACGACGTCTCGGTCAAGAGCGTCGTCCAGCGCGGCATCGGCGAGGACGCGCGGCTGGTGATGGTCCTCCACGAATGCCTCGAGTCACGCTTCGTGCGGGCGGTCGAGGCGCTCAACGAGCTGGGCGAGCTGCGCGGCCCGGCGCGTTCGATCCACGTGATCGAGGAGCGCTCCTAGTGCCGGAACGCGGGCTGATCGAACGCTACCGCGACCGCCTGAACCTGGAGCCCGACGATCCGATCGTCAGCCTGCAGGAGGGCTCGACGCCGCTGATCCCCTCGCCGCGCCTCTCCGAACGGGTCGGCGCCGAGGTCTTGCTCAAGTTCGACGGCGCCAACCCCACCGGCTCGTTCAAGGACCGCGGCATGACGGTCGCCGTGACGCGGGCGAAAGGACGCGGGGTGGAGGCGGTGATCTGCGCCTCGACCGGCAACACGGCGGCGAGCTGCGCCGCCTACGCGGCCAAAGCCGGGCTGCGCGGCGCGGTGATCGTGCCGGAGGGGAAGATCGCGATCGGCAAGCTCGCCCAGGCGCTGATCCACGGCGCCCGCGTGGTGGCGCTCAAAGGCAACTTCGACGACGCCCTCCGGGTCGTCCGCGAGCTCTCCCAGAAGCACCCGATCGAGCTCGTCAACTCGGTCAACCCGTACCGGATCGAAGGCCAGAAGACGGGGGCGTTCGAGCTGATCGACGAGCTCGGCGCGGCGCCCGACGCGCTGGCGATCCCGGTCGGCAACGCGGGCAACGTGACCGCCTACTGGAAGGGCTTCCAGGAGATGGGCGCCGCGCCGATCCTCTACGGCTTCCAGGCCGCCGGCGCCGCGCCCCTGGTCATCGGCAAGCCGGTGGAGAACCCGGAGACGATCGCCTCGGCGATCCGGATCGGCAACCCGGCCCGCTGGGAGGAGGCGATGGCCGCCTTCACCGCCTCGCGCGGCCGCGTCGCCGCCGTCACCGACGAGCAGATCATCGACGCCTACCACTGGCTGGCGAGCTGCGTCGGCATCTTCTGCGAGCCCGCCTCGGCCGCCTCGGTGGCCGGCCTCCTCGCCCACGGCCTGCCGACCGTCGACGGCGATCCGAAGCCCGAGACCGTCGTCGCCGTCCTCACCGGCCACGGCCTCAAGGACCCCGACACGGCGCTCGGCAAAGCCCCCGCCGTGATCAGCTGCGAGAACGACCTCAGCGCGGTCGAGCGCGCGGTCTTCGACTAGTTCGGTGACGCGGTACCGATCGGTGCGGGGTTACGGTACGGCGCGATGACCGCTCGACGACGACTCGTGCGCGTGCCGGCCTCCTCGGCCAACCTCGGGCCGGGGTACGACGCGATGGCGGCGGCGGTGGCGCTGCACCTGGAGCTGGAAGTGGAGGAGACGGGGGAGTTCTCGCTCGATCCGGGTGGGCTGGCGGTGTCGACCGGGCGCGACAACCTGATCGTGCGGGCCTTCGAGAAGCTGCATCCAGCGGACGGGATCGCCTTTCGGCTGAAGAGCGAGATCCCGCTGACGCGGGGGCTCGGGTCGAGCTTCGCCGCGATCGTCGCCGGGCTGGCCGCCGCCGACCACCTCTTCGAGCTGGCGCTCTCGCGCGCGCAGCTGCTCGCCCACGCGACCGAGATCGAGGGTCACCCGGACAACGTCGCGGCGGCGATCTACGGCGGCTTCGTCGTCTGCGACTCGACCGATGGCGGGCCGTTCGCGGCGCGCTTCGACCCGCCGGAGGGGCTCGAGGGGATCGTCGTCATCCCCGCCGAGGAGGTCTCGACCAGGCTGGCCCGCGAGGCGATCCCGGCCGAGCTGCCGCTCGCCGACGCGGTCGCCAACGTCGCCGCCGCGGCGATGCTGGTACTGGGGCTGCGCAGCGCCGATCTCGACCTGGTCGCCCGCGGCCTCCACGACTCGCTCCACCAGCCGCGCCGGCGCTCGCTCTACCCGCGCTCGATGGAGATCGTCGACGCGGCCGCCGAGCTGGGCGCGCTGGGGGCGACGATCTCCGGCGCCGGGCCGACCGTCCTGGTCTGGACGACCTGGGACGAGGCGGGCGGCGTCGCCGCGGCGCTGAAGGAGCGCGCCGCGGGCTGGGCCGAGGTTCGTCGACTTCCGTTCGAACCGCTTGGCGTCGACGTTCCCGAGCTATAGCGCCGCGCCCCCCTCGGGGTTAGAGTCGCGCGCATGCCCACCATGCCGAAGTCGAAGCTGATCGCCCTCCTCCTCCTCGTCGTCGCGCTGCTGGCCCTGCCTGCCGTCGCGAACGCGACTCTCACGTACACCAAGGGGCTCTCCAAGCCGAAGGTCTACCTCGCCGAAGACAACGGCAAGGGGGCGAAGTCGATCGGCAGCGGCAGCAACTCGCACATCTCGCCGAACGGCGAAACGGTGATCTACGAACGGGAGACGAAGCAGGGCGGCGAAATGCGGCTCTACGACGTCTCCGTGGGCAAGGGCGAGCGGCTGCTGAACCCCTGGGTGGAAAGCTACATCTTCGCCTGGGCGCCGAACTCGACGCTGATCGCGGCGCTGACCGGCGGGCTGAACGGGCCGCAGACGTTGCTCGTGATCAACGTCGAAACGATGAAGCGGACGAAGGTCGCGACCGGATACTTCAACGGCGTCAGCTTCTCCCCGGACAGCGAAGAACTCGTCTACGGCGTCTCGCAGTCGACCTACTATCCGCTGAAGAGCACGATCTACCGGGCCGGCGTCGACGGCACCGGCAAGGTCGCCCTCAGCCACGACAGGAACTCGGCCCACCCGCTCTGGGGACCGAAGGGCCAGATCGTCTTCGCCCGCCAGCTGGGCGCCAAGACGCGCAAGTACGGGCCGGAGAACCAGCTCTTCCTGATGAACGAAAAGGGCCGGCAGGTCAGCCGGCTGACCCACACCAAGGTCGATCCGCTCGCCCAGGGCCTCAGCCCGCTCGGCTTCTCCGCCAACGGCGCCCGCCTGCTGACCGAGTTCGGCGGCCAGGACCAGAGCTACGCGGTCGCGGTCAGCACCGTCACCGGGGCGGAAAAGAAGCTGACCCAGGACCCCGAGACGGGCTTCGAGGGCAGCGCGATCTCGGCCGACGGCACCACCGTCCTCGGCACCACCGGCCTCGGCTTCGGTGATCCGCACCCGAAGGTGGTCACCGTCCCCTGGAGCGGCGGGTCCCAGAAGGTGCTCGTCGTCGGCGGCTACGAGCCCTCCTGGAGCGAATAGCTCCCCGGCGCGTTCGCAGAAACCCCCGCATAGCGCCTGAAACTGCGAACGCGCTCATCGGGCTTTCAGGGCCTCCCTATAATTCGCGCGGCCCGCAAACCCGTCGCGCGCCCACTCGGAGAAGGCGCGGAACCCGGGAGGTAGATATGCCCAGTCGTAAGAACGGCGCCGCGTGCGCCGGGTCCGTCCAGCCGGAACGCTTCGCTTGGGACCGCGCCTACAGGCCGCGCGTCTCGCCACCGAGCGTCGAAGAGAACGACGCCTGCGCGATCTACGCGTCCGTACGCAAAGACGCGACGCCGAGCCACGAGCCGATCGAGCTGGCGATCCCGGCCCTGCAGAAGATGCTCCACCGTGCCGGCAACGTCGACGGCGAGGGGGACGGCTGCGGCCTGATGCTCGACCTGCCGCGCAAGATCTGGGCCGAGGAGGTCCGGGTCGGCGGGCACGACCCGGCGCTCACCCTCGACGACGCCTTCGCCGTCGCCCACATCTTCATCGAGCGCTCTGCCGGGGTCGAGAAGATCAAGCACGACGCCCGCGAGCTGCTCGCCGAGGGCGGCTTCCGCATCCTCGCCGAGCGGATCGGCGAGGTCGACTCGACCGCGCTCGGCCCGACCGCGCGCGAGGAGGAGCCGATCTTCTGGCAGATCGCCGGCCTGGTCAGCGACGCGGAGCACCGCGACGCCGTCGTCTTCGAGCTGCTGCTGGAGCTGGAGCGCCGGCTCGGCGTCCACGTCCCCAGCTTCTCCGGCACCACCTGCGTCTACAAGGTGATGGGCGCGCCGAACGTGCTCGGCTCCTACTACCCCGACCTCACCGACCCGCGCTTCGAGACCGTCGGTGCCTTCGGCCACAACCGCTACTCGACCAACACCTGGCCGTCGTTCAAGCGGGTGCAGCCGTTCTCGGCGCTCGGCCACAACGGCGAGATCAACACGATCGAACAGCTGCGCCAGGAGGCGAAGATGCTGGCGGTCCAGATCCAGTCGGGCAACTCCGACTCGCAGGACCTGAACCTGACGATCGACACGATGGTCAGCCGCGAGGGCCTCTCGCTCGCCGAGGCGATGGAGATGGTGCTGCCGCTGATCGTCGAGGAGATCCGCAAACTCCCCGCGGAGCTGCAGGGCTTCTACATGTACCTGCACCAGACGATGGGGCCGTTTGCCCAGGGGCCGGTCGCGCTGATCGCCCGCCATGGCGACGAGTGCGTCTTCTCCGCCGACGCGATGGGCCTGCGCCCGCTGTGGAAAGTGGAGACCGAGGCCGACTACGTCTTCAGCTCCGAGCCGGGCGTCGTCTCGGTCCACTCGATGGTCTCCGAGCCGCAGCCGATGGCGCCGGGCGAGAAGACGATGGTGATGATCGACCGGGCCGCGCGCAGCTCGACCCTGCATCCGCACGCGGAGATGCTGCGGATCGTCAAGGACCGCTGGCTGAAGCGCAACGGGGTCGACGGCGTCGCTCCCTACGAGCGCGCCCTGGAGACCGGCGGCCCGCTCGAGGGCGCCGACGTCCCCGGCTACTCGGAAGCCGGCCCGGCCGAGCCGGTGAAGGTCGAAGACCGCATCCTGGCGGGCTTCGGCTGGCAGCGCGACGACGTCAAACTGGTCCAGCAGATGGCCTCCAACGGGGCCGAGCCGGTCGGCTCGCTCGGTTACGACGGCCCGCTGGCGGCGCTCTCGCCGGAGCGGCAGAACCTCGCCGACTACTTCAAGGAGACGGTCGCCGTGGTCACCAACCCGGCGCTCGACCGCGAACGAGAGCTGGAGCACTTCTCCACCCGCACGCTCTACGGCCGGCGGCCTTCCTTCGACTCGGCCGCCGAGGACACGGCGACCGTCGAAACCGCCTTCCCGGTGATCCTCGGCGGTCACCACGGCCTGGCGCCGCTGTCCGACAGGACCTACCGGCGGATCGCCCGCGATCACCACACCTACCTGCTCGAGGACCTCTGGGAGGAGTTCCGCGGCCGCGCCGCCGCGGTCGACATCTCCCTGCTCGAGTCGGAGACGACGGCGGGGGCGATCGAGCGGATCAAGCACGAGGCGGTGAAAAAGGTCCGCAACGGGGCCGAGCTGCTGATCCTCACCGACCGCACCGTCTACGACGGCGAGCGGCGCTACCTCGACCCGCACCTGGCGACCTCGGCGGTCGACCAGGCGCTGAAGCAGTTCAAGGTCGAGCGCGGCGAAGTCAACCTGCGCCGACGCTGTGGGATCGTGCTGCGCTCGGCGGCGCTGCGCAACGTCCACGACGTGATGCTCGCGCTCGGGCTCGGCGCCAACGGCGTCTGCCCTTACGTGATGGTCGAAGTGATCTGCGTCGAGGACTACGAGAAGGACGTCTCCAACCTCTGCGCGGCGCTGACCAAAGGCATCGAGAAAGTGATCTCGACGATCGGCATCCACGAGGTGCGCGGCTACGCCCGGCAGTTCTCCTCGATCGGGGTGAAGCCGGAGCTGGCCGAGATCTTCCAGACCAAGGCCTTCGCCGCGACCGAGAAGGGCGGCACCGGCTTCACCGAGCTCGACGCCGACACCAACGAGCGCGCCAAGGCGCTCTCCGGTGACGACGCCGCCGCCAAACCGGCGAAGACGTTCCGCTTCTACCCGAAGGTCTACAAGTTCGCGATCGCCACGGCGAACGGCTCCGGCACCTACGAGGAATACTCGGAGAAGGTCCGTGAGCTGGAGAAGCAGAGCCCGATCTCGATGCGCCACATCATCGGGCTGAAGGGCGACCGCGACCCGGTCGACCCGAGCGAGGTCGACGCCGGCGTCGGCCACCACGACTACCCGATCGTGATCTCCTCGATGAGCTTCGGCTCGCAGTCGGAACCGGCCTTCCGCGCCTACGCCGACGCGGCCAAGGCGACCAACATCCTCTGCATGAACGGCGAGGGCGGGGAGATCCGCGACATGTACGGCCAGTACCGCAACTGGCGCGGCCAGCAGATCGCCTCGGGGCGCTTCGGCGTCTCCGCCGAGATGGTGAACAGCTCCTACGTCGCCGAGATCAAGATCGGCCAGGGCGCGAAGCCCGGCGAGGGCGGGCACCTGCCCGGCAAGAAGGTCTCGGAGAAGGTCGCCGCCGCCCGTAACGCGGCGCCCGGCACCGACCTGATCTCGCCCTCCAACAACCACGACCTGTACTCGATCGAGGACCTCGCCGAGCTGATCGACGAGCTGAAGACCGTGAACCCGGACGTGCGCGTCTCGGTCAAGGTCCCGGTGGTGCCGAACATCGGCACGATCGGCCTCGGCATCGCCAAGGCGGGGGCGGACATCATCACCCTGTCGGGCTTCGAGGGCGGGACGGGAGCGGCGCGCCAGCACGCGCTCCGCCACGTCGGCCTGCCCTCCGACATCGGCACCCGCGCGGTGCACCAGGCGCTGATGGAGGCCGGCCTGCGCAACCGGGTGGAGATCTGGGCCGACGGCGGCTACCGCACCGGCTACGACATCGTCAAGCTGCACTGCCTCGGCGCCAACCGGGTCGGCTTCGGCACCCTGGCGATGGTCAGCCTCGGCTGCACGATCTGCCGCGGCTGCCAGCTCGACACCTGCCACGTCGGCATCGCGACCCAGATCGAGACGACCGAGCAGGCGCAGGAGCATGGGCTGAAGAAGTTCACGCCGCAGGAGGTGGAGCGCTCGGCGGAAAGCGCGGCGCGCTTCTTCTCCTCGATGGGCGAGGAGGTCAGGCAGGTGGTCGCCTCGCTCGGCTACACCCGGGCCCAGGACCTGGTCGGCCGCTACGACCTGCTGGAGCAGGTGGCGATGAAGGACAAGATCGACCTGGCGCCGCTGATCACGCCGCTGGAGGAGTACCTCGACCTCGAGCCGCTCGACCTGCCGGTCGCCGAGGAGGTCCTCGACACGCGCGCCGAAGCGGGCCTCGTCGTCGCCCGGCCGATCCGCATGGAGGCCAAGGCGGCCTCGGCGGAGATCGCCAAGCTGGCGCCGGAAATCTGCGGCGGCAGCACCGTCCGCAGCCAGTTCCCGCGGGCGACCGACGCCAACGACCGCGTGCTCGGCACCGAGCTGGCGGGCGCGCTCGCGCGCTCGCGGATCTTCGAAGACGGCCCCGCGCCGAGCGACGAGATCCTCGCCAGCCTCGAGTTCAACGGCGGCTCCGTCGCCGGCCAGGGCCTCGGTGCCTTCAACTCCTACGGGGTCGCCCTGCGGGTCGAGGGCGGTGCCCAGGACGGCGTCGGCAAGACGATGTTGGGCGGCACGATCGCGATCCTCAAGGGCAAGGGGGCGAACGGCAAGCGGCTGAACGGCTCGGTCGGCAAGTCCTTCGCCTACGGCGCCCAGCGCGGCAAGCTCTACGTCCAGGGCTCGGCCGACTCGCGCTTCTGCATCCGCCTCTCCGGGGCGGACGTGGTGCTCGCCGGGGAGCCCGAACACGACATCGACGACGAGCGCGGTTGCATCGTCGACCGCGCCAACGCCAAGGGATTCGCCTTCGAGTACATGACCTCGGGGCGGGCGATCGTGCTCGGCGACCTCGGGCCGTGGGCCTGCGCCGGGATGACCGGCGGCCGCGTCTACGTCCGCTTCAACGCCTTCGGGATCGACGCCGAGGCGATCGAACGGCGGCTCGGCGAGGGCGCCAAAGTGGAGCTGAAGGACCTCGACTCGGAGGCCCTGATCGACATCGACGAGCTGCTCTCCGGCTACGCGGAGGAGCTCCGCGCCACCGGCCAGGACGAGGAGGCCGAGCGCATGCTCGGCCTCGCCGAGGACGCGACGAGCAACTTCCTCATGGTGATGCCGCACAAGGTGCAGGCGGACCCGTCGATCTCGACCGAGTAGTTACCGAATATTGGAGTCCGCTTCGCGGGGTAAAGTCGGCACGTTCCCGTCCCCTCACCCCGCGGAGGTTGGCCCGATGCTCAAGGGATTCAAGGAATTCATGCTGAAAGGCGACCTGATCACGGTCGCCGTCGGCCTCGTCATGGCGCTCGCCACGTTCGCCCTGGTCGAGGCGCTGGTCGAAGACCTGATCACGCCGATCGTCGCGGCGATCGTCGGCGAACCGGATTTCGGCGCCCTGAAGTTCACGATCAACGGCAGCGAGTTCATGTACGGAGCCTTCATCAACGCGGTGATCGTCTTCATCTCCACCGCCGCCGCGATCTACTACTTCGTCGTGGTCCCCTACAAGGTCTACCAGGAGAAAAAAGGCGTCTCGGCGAAGACGCGGCCCTGCCCGGAATGCACGACCGCGATCTCGGTCGCGGCACGCCGCTGCCCCGCCTGCACCGCCGTGGTGGTGCCGGAGACGATCTGACGGACGACGAGGGACGGCCTAGGGAAGTGGCCATCCCGGCGGCGGCCACGGCCTGCCAGGGCCGCCGCCGGGGCGCCCGGGCGCGGATCGCCGTCCAGGGCTAGCCGTCGTCGCGGGTGAGGAGGTCGGCGACGGCGCGGACTTCGCGCAGCAGGTCGTCGAGCATCGACTCGGTGGCGCCGTGGATGCGGACCTCGGCAGCGGCGCGCTCGGCCTCGACCTGGTCGATCCGGGCCTCGAGTCGCTCGGTCCGCTCCTCGACGCCCTCGATCCGGCGCTCCAGCTTGCGTTCGGTCCGCTTGGTCCGCTTCTTGACGTAGAGGCGGGTGTCCTCGCGCAGGGAGTCGAGCTCGCGTCGCAGCGCCTCGTCTTCGTCCCCGGCGCGACCCTGCTCGGCGAGCATCTCTTCGACGCCGCTGCGGACCTTCTCGATCTCCTCGTGCAGCTGCGCCCGGGCGCGCTCGGCGGCGAGCGAGATCGTCGGCGGGACGCCCTCGGGGGTGGGATCGATCGGATTGGGCACAGCGTTCACCCGGGTGAATGGTAGGGGCGCCGGGGGCGGCAAGACTCCGTCGGGGCCTGACCAATAGGATTCCGTCCCGATGGGTCCAGTCGTAGCCGAGATCGAGGTCGAAGCCACCCGCGAGGCGGCCTTCGAGCTGATCACGGACCTCGGTCGCCGGCCGAGCTTCACCGACCACTTCCTGACCGGATTCCACCTCACCAGGCTGGAGGCGCGCGGCCTCGGCGCCGGCGCCCGCTTCCGCGTCAAGGCGCCGCTGCGCTCGCCTTGGGAGGACACCAACCTGGTCGAGCTGTCGGAGCCGAACCGCGTGGTCGAGCGCGGCGCCGGCGGACGGTCCAACCGGATCCCGACCCATACGGTGTGGGAGATCGAGCCGAGCAAGGCGGCGATGATCCGCATCCGGGTCACCCACTGGACCGAGCCGAAGGAACCGATCGACAAGTTGGTCGAGAGCCTCAGCTTCGGCGCGCATTACCAGCGCAAGGGCTGGCAGAAGGCGATCGAGCGCCTGCGCGACATCCTCGAGGCCGGTGTTCCCGGCGGTGAGCGGATCGCCGTCGCCGGGGGGAACCGCTACGCGACCGGCATCCCCTAATAGACTCCGCGCCGCTTATGAAGACCACTCGCCGCCGTTTCGTCATGCCCCTGCTCGCCGCCCTGATGCTGGGGCTCGTCCTGGTCGGGGTCACCGCCTGCGGTTCGGGCAACCCGCGCGAAGTGGAAGAGGGTGAAGTCGTCAAGGTCGGCGGCCTCGAGTACACGGTGATCTTCTCCCGTTACCTCAACGAAGACGACGAAGAGGACGTCGCCTACCTGGCGGGCCAGAATCCGGTCTCCAACGAACACAACTACTTCGGCGTCTTCCTCCAGGTCTTCAACCCGAACCACAGCTCCTTCACGGTGGTCCACAACCTGACCATCACCGACGCCGAAGGCAACGTCTACAAGGCGCTGCCGAGCGAAAGCGAATACGCCTTCCCCTTCGGCAGCATCCTCACCGAAAACGAACCGATCCCGGCCAACGACTCCTCGGCCCAGTCCGGCCCGATCCGCGGCTCCGTGGCGATCTTCGAACTGCCTGAAGAAGTCTCCTCGAACCGGCCGCTGCTGCTCCACATCCCCGGCGCGCCGGGCGATGCGGGCACGGTCAAACTCGACCTCTAGGGGAGGCGCCGCGCGAGCGGCGACGCAAGCCGCGCGGCGCCCGGCCGCGCGCCCTATTCGTAGCCCGCCGAGAGGACCTCGGAAGCGACCGGCGCGGCGACTTCGCCGCCCGCGGCTTCGGCTTCGATCAGCAGCACCCCGATCGCCAGCTTCGGCTTTTCGACCGTGGCGAAGGCGGAGAACCAGGCGTCCTTCCTGTGCTCGGGGCTCGTTTCTTCTTCGCCTTCCACCGCCACTTCTTCTTCGCCTTCTTCGCTTTCCACCAGCTGGCCGAGTTCGGCGGTGCCGGTCTTCGCCGCCACCTGGCCGGCGGCGATCGCGCCCGCCGTCCCGGTCCCTTCGGTGACGACGCCGACCATCAGTTCGGTCAGCTTCTTCGCGGTCGACTTCTTCATCACCCGGACCGGCTTCATCGTCGGCCGCAGCTTCTTGTTCTGCACGATCGAGGTCGGCATCCGCACGCCGTCGTTGGCGATCGTCTGGGCGACGCTGGCCATCTCGAGCGGCGTCGCCAGCACTTCGCCCTGGCCGATCGCGGTGACCGCCAGTTCGACTTCTTCGCCGATTTCGGTCGGGATCGTCGATTCGGCCGGTTCCACTTCCTTGACGATCGAGGGCGAGTAGAGCGTCGGTGCCGAGTTGAAGCCGAACTTTTCCGCCGTTTCGACCAGCTTTTCGTTGCCGATCTTCGGGCCGAGCGGCAGGAAGTCGGCGTTGCAGGACTCGGCGAAGGCTTCGCGGAAGGTGCCGCCGCAGTACTCGCCGTTGGCGTTTTCGATGTAGCGCCCGCCGACGTTGATGCCACTGGTCAGTTCGAATTCGTCGTCGAGCGAGACGACGCCCTTTTCCAGCGCCGCGGTGGTGGTGATGATCTTGAAGGTCGAGCCCGGCGGCTGGGGGGCGGAGAAGGCCTGGCCGGCGAGGGCGCGGACGTCGCCGTTCTTGGCGTCGAGCACGGCGACGCCGCCGGAGCGTTCGGCCAGCGCGGCGACCGCGGTTTCCTGCAGGGCGGGGTCGATCGTCGTCTTCACCGGCGCCCCTTCTTCCGGTTCGGCTTCGGCGAGGACGCGGCTTTCGGAGTTCTTGCCGGCCTTGCTCGGGACGGCCAGCAGCTTGCCTCCCGGTTTGCCCGCGAGGCGGCGGTTGAAGGCCTTCTCCAGGCCGCTGATCCCGACCGGCGTTTCCGGCGGGAAGCCTTGGCGGGCGAGGCGCGGCTCTTCTTCTTCGGAGGCTTCGCCGATTTCCCCGGTGACGTCGATCGCGGCGCTTCCCAGCGGATGTTCGCGTTCGGTCGCCGGGCCTTCGGCGAGCGCCGTGCCGTCGGCGGCGAGGATCGCCGCCCGCGGCGCCAGTTCGGTTTCCGCTTCCAGCTTTTCGCCCCGCTTCAGGCCGGGAAAGACGAGGTTGGCGCTCCAGGCGATGCCGCCTTCTTCCCAGGGCAGGTCGAGCTCTTCTTCGATCTTGCCGAAGGCGACGGTCTTGATCGTCAGCGGCACCGGGACCACGGTCTGCCCGCCCTCGGTGGTGGCGTCCTCGGCCTTCTCGGGGGTGACGCCGCGCAGGGTCGAGACGTCCTGCGCTTCGCGATAGTCGGCGGCGAACTGCTTGGCGCTGACCTTCCGCTTCGAGGCGTCGTTCAGCTCCGCGTACATCGCCGTGTAGTTCTTGTGCTGCCAGGCTTCGGCGAAGCGGTTGGCGGCCGCCTTTTCCGGCGAGCCGGGCGCGCCGATCGCGGCGCCGACGACGAAGGCGACCAGCGCGACCATGCCGAGCGGAGCGGCACGCGTAAGCAGCCGTCTACGACGCTCGACCTCGGGAGACCGCTTACTCACCGCTGGAAAGGTAATCGAGCGGTCCGCTGCATGCTTGTATTCGGTGGGTGACCGTTCTCGATTGGGCGATCGTCGCCTTCACGCTGGCCCTCGGACTGTGGGGTTATCGGCAGGGGCTGATCGTCGGCGCGCTGACCCTGGGCGGGTTCGGCCTCGGCGCCTTCCTCGGCAGCCGGCTCGGCCCGCTTTTCCTCTCCCAGGGCGCCGATTCGCCCTACGCGCCGCTCTGTGGCGCGATCGGGGCGCTGATCGTCGGGGCGCTGGCGGCGGTGATGCTGGAGGGGTTGGCGCTGGCGCTGCGGCGGCGGGTCGTGCGGCGGCCCTTGATTCACCGGGCGGACGGGGCCGGGGGAGCGATCCTGATCGGCGCCGTCGCGCTCGGGCTGGCCTGGATCTTCGGCGCCGTCGCCCTGCACGCGCCGGGGACGACGCAGCTGCGCGCCGACGTTCAGGAATCGGTGATCCTGAGCGAGCTCGACCACATGCTGCCGCCGAGCGGCGGGGTGCTGAACGCGCTCGACCGGGTCGATCCGGCGCCCGCGATCAGCGGCCCGGCGACGCCGACCAGGCGGCCCGACCCCGAAATCGCCGACGACCAGAGCATCCTCCACGCGGGCGGCTCGGTGGTGCGGGTGCTGAGCACCGCCTGCGGGCTGGGGATCGAGGGCTCGGGCTGGGCGGTGCGGCCGAACCTGATCGTCACCAACGCGCACGTGATCGCCGGCGCCGACGACACCACGGTGACGACGCAGAGCGGAGTGGAGCTGGACGCGACCGCGGTCTACTACGAGCCGGAAGACGATCTGGCGCTGCTGCGCGTGGACGCGAAGCTGCCGACGCTGCCGATCAGCTCGGAACGGACGGTCGGCGAGGAGGCGGCGGTGCTCGGCTATCCCGAGAACGGTCCCTACACGATGACCCCGGCGCGGGTCGGCGAAACGCGACAGACGGTGAGCGAGGACTCCTACGGGCGCGGGCCGATCGAGCGGACGATCACGGCGCTCGGCGGCGACGTGCGCAGCGGCAACTCGGGCGGGCCGCTGCTCGACCGCAAGGGGCGGGTGGTCGGCGTCGTCTTCGCGGCGACCACGAGCGGGCCGACCGGCGGCTTCGCGATCCCGGCCGAGGAAGTGCGGGAAGCGATCCACCACGTCTCGGAGCACGAAGTGAGCACGGGGGCCTGCACCCGATAGGGGCGACGCGCCGGCCCGGCGGCGTTGCATTGGATCCAAAATCGGCCGGCCCGCGTTGCGCGTTCAGTAAGGTCGATTGGTCGTGGAGATGGCTTCACACCCACACACAGCGGCAACGGTGACCCAGAGGCCCCCGGCTCCCTGCCAGGAGGTCTGCCCGGATTTCCACGAGGCGATCGAGCTGATCGGCAGGCGCTGGACGGGGGCGATCGTCTGCGCCCTGACCGAGCGGCCGATGCGCTTCGGCGAGCTCGGCAAGGTCGTGCCGGGGCTGTCGGACCGGTTGCTCTCGCAGCGCCTGCGGGAGCTCGAGGACGAGGGCCTGGTCGAACGCGAGGTCGAGGCCGGAACCCCGGTGAAGGTGACGTACTCGCTGACGGCGACGGGCGAAGCGCTCGGCCCGGCGATCCGCGAGCTGAAGGCATGGGCAAAGCAGTGGAAAGCCTGCGGTTAGGCCCCTGGCACCGCGTCAGCCTGGCTGTCTAGGCTGAATCGATGGATCCGTCCCAGATCTCGCTCGGCGCGCCCGCGCGGCCGGGTCCCGACCTGCCCGGGCCGTTCGCGGTCGGCGTCTACGCGAAACGGCTGCAGGGGTGGATGAGGGAGCGGGCGCGGGTGCTCTTGATCGGCGAGGTCACCGGGGTCGGCCGCAGCAAGGTGCAGGCCTACTTCGAGCTGCGCGACGGCGAGGGGGCGGTGCCCTGCGCGATCTGGCTCAACGACCTGGAGCGGGCGGGGCTGCCGGAGGGGGCGCTGCGCGACGGCGCCGAGGTGGTGATCGCCGGTGGGCTCGACTACTACCCGGGCGGCGGCGCGGCCTCGCCCAGCTTCTGCTTCCGCGCCACGCACGTGCGGCTGGCCGGCGAAGGCGACCTGATGGCGCGGCTGGAGGCGCTCCGCACCCAGCTGCGCGGCGAGGGCCTCTTCGAGCTGCAGAAGCAGCTGGCGCGGCCGCTGCTGCCGAAGACGATCGGCGTCGTCACCGCCGAAGGCGGCGCGGCGCGGCGCGACCTGCTCGCCGGGCTGGCGCGGCGGGGTTGGGGCGGGACCGTGGTCTGGGCGTTCGCCCCGGTGCAGGACCGCCACGCGGCGCCGGCGATCGCGCGGGCGCTGCAGGACCTGGCGGCGCGGCCCGAGGTCGAGGCGATCGTGGTGACCCGCGGCGGCGGCAGCCTCGCCGACCTCTGGGCCTTCTGCGACGAGACCTTGTGCCGGACGGTGGCGATGCTGCGGGTGCCGGTGATCAGCGCGGTCGGGCACGAGCGCGACTCGACCCTGATCGACGACGTCGCCGCGGTCGCCTGCTCGACCCCGACCCACGCGGCCGAGGCGGCGGTGCCGCTCGACTGCGGCGCGGCGCGGCGGGAGCTGGGCCGGATGGCGGTCGGGCTGCGGCGCGGGGCCGACGGGGCGATCGCGGCGCGCGCCCGCCACCTGGGCGCGCTGGCCCGCGGCCCGGCGCGCGCATTGCAGCGCCAGCGCGCGATCCTCAACCAGAAAACGCGCGAGATCCGGGCGGCGTCGGAACGCGGTATCGCCGAGCGGGCGGCATCCCAGCGCCGCATCGCCGCCCTGGTGCTGGAACGCGCGCGCCGTCGCGCCCTGGGACAGGTGGAGCGGGCGACGGAGGAGGGCCGCCGCCACGGCGCGGCACTCGACACCGCCGCCGCGCGAGCCGTGGCCCGGCGCCGCGAGGCCCTTCGCAAGGCGGCCGTGGCCCTGCGTGCCCACGATCCCGAGCGCACGCTGGAGCGCGGCTACGCCCTGGCCGAGGCCGAGGACGGTGAGCCTTTGACCAGCGCCCGCACGGCGTCCGCCGCGGGCCGCTTTAGCCTGCGCTTCGCCGACGGGTCGATTCGAGTGGCGGCGGACCCGCCGCCGACTGATGCGGAAGCGCCCGAAGAGAAACTCTTCTGACCATGAGCCCCGACGAGCAAGAGCCGACGACGCACGCGGATCCCCCCGGCTACGAGGCCGCGGTCGAGCGCCTCGAGGAGATCATCGACCGCCTCGACTCGGGCCAGGCCGGCCTGCGCGAGACCCTCGACCTCTGCAAAGAGGGCCGCGAGCTGGTCGACTACTGCGCCGGCGAGCTCGACGCGGTGGGCGAGGGCCTGAAGGAACTGAACCTCGACGACCTCGCGGCCCGCCTGGACTCCTCCGCCGGCTCGGGCGCCTAGGTTCGGATTCCGGCGGCGGCGCGAGGGTTCGGGCCGGGGCGGAGGGGAAGGGTTCGGGCCGCCGCGGCCGTCCGAGTTGCGTCCCGGGCGTCTCGTGGCGGCCCGGGCAGGCCGTGGCCGCCACGAGACGCCCGGGACGTGAGGGTCCCGCAGGGAAGCCTCAGGGATGTGAGGCTTCCTGCGGGAAGGCCCAGGGACGTGGGGATTGCCCGGGGGACCGCCGCCGGGCCGTGAGGCTTCCGCCGGGATCTGCGCGGGAGGCGTGACGCTTCCTCCTCGAAGTCCACGGATCCGTCGCACCCCCGGAGACGCGGTCGACCTGAGGTACCTATAGGGATCCTCAGGTCGACCGCGCTCCCGAACCTCCTGAGGAACCGTGACCTTCGTGGAGGAAGAGTCACGGGACAGGACGCCTTCCTCACCTCTCCCCGGCCTCTCTGTGACGCACCGGCCCGAGCCTGCGCCTCTCCCCGCATCCCCGGCCTTCTCGGTGGTGGCCACAGCCTGCCCGGGCCGCCACCGAGAAGGCCGGGTCCCTTGCCCGTCCCTTCACCCACCTAGGCAGGTTTGGGGGGGCCGGAGCAGAGGCGGCCCAGGGCCGGGCAGCCGCGGCAGAGGTCCCAGGTGCGGTCGGGCTCGGGGGCGGGGGAGAAGTTGCCGGCGCCGATCGTGGTGACGGCGGCGTCGATGCGGGCGCGGCCCGCCTCCATGTCGGCGGCGGTGAGGATCGTGCGGACGGGGGAGTCGGCGCGCTCGAGAAAGACGTAGGCGACCTCGACCTCGCTCGCCCCGAGGCTTTCCTTGGCGGCGAGGGCGTAGATCGAGCGCTGGACCTCGTAGTGGGCGGCGCGGCCGGCCGGGTCTTCGCCGCGCAGCCGGTCGGTCTTGTAGTCGACGACCAGCGGCGGGGCGCCGTCGCGCTCGACCAGGAGGTCGATCGAGCCGCGCAGCACGGTGCCGCCTGCGCCGAGCAGGATCGGCACCTCGGCCCGGACCCGCGAGGCGGCGGCGATCTCGGCGCGCAGTGACGAACCGAGCCATTCGCGGACGGGACCGAGCAGCTCCCCGGCGGCGGCCTCGGCGGAGCCGCCGCGACCGCGTCCGGCGGCGACGTCCAGATCGAGCCCCGCGGCGAGGGCGTGCCGCCGCGCCAGCTCGATCGTCGGCTCCCGCCATCCGTTGGCGAGGCTCCACTCCAGCAGCGCGTGCACCGCCGCGCCGCGCGCGCTCCGTTCCTCCCGCGCCGACGGCCCCTCGTCCCCGGCCACCGCCACGACTCCCGCCGGTGAGTTCGCACTTTCGCCCGCTATCCGAGGATTACTGCGAACGCGCTCGGGGGAGGGTGCCGGGGAGGCGGCGGGTAGGCCCAGCACCCGCTCCATGTAGAAGCGGTAGGCGCATTCCTCGAAGGCGCTGATCGCGGTGTAGGAGAGCGGGCGGCTGGGGACGATCGGCGGCTTGCGCTCGACCAGGGGCGGGGTGCCGCTCCCGAGAGGTCGTTCGGCGGCCACGTCGAGCCGGAGGTCCCGCAGTTCGGCGGCCCGCTCGGGTGACGGCAGGTTGACGCTTACGGCGATCTCGCCGGGGGAGAAGGTCTCGTCCAGGCCCGGACGGGCCTCAGGCGCCGGCACCGGCACCGCGGAGTCCTCCTCGCGCGAGACCCCGAACGCCTCGACCAGGCGCTCGACCACGGGCGTCCGCGCCGTCGTCTCCTTGGCCGGCTCGGGTTTGACCACGCCGCTGAGGATCAGGCGCTCGCGCGCCCTCGTCGCGGCGACGTGGAAGAGGCGCAGGCCCTCCTCGGAGTCGCGCGCCTCGCCGGCCTCGATCAGCTCGTCGTAGTGATAGAGGTTGACCGAGGCGCGTCCCAACCGCCGCCACTGGAGGCCGACGCGGGGCGCCCGCTCGCGTCCCAAGGCCAGCACCGGGCGCCGCCCCCCGGCCAGCAGGGAGCGCGAGAGGTCGGGGACGGCGACGACCTCGAACTCGAGGCCCTTGGCGTTGTGGACGGTCATGATCCGGACGCCGTCGTGGCCCTCGGCGGCGGTCGCGGCCTGGGCCTCGGTGTCGGTCTCTGCCCGCGCGGCGAGGAAGTCGAGGAAGCCGCGCAGGTCGCGCCCCTCGCGGCTCTCGTAGGCCGCCGCCAGACGCGACAGCTTGCGCACGTTCGCCAGGCGAGCCTCGCCGCTCGGGCGCAGCAGCGTCGCCAGGTCGTAGCCGGTCTCGGTCACCGCCGCCTCGACCAGCCCGGCCAGGGAGAGGCGCGGCGCGCGCGCCCGCAGCCCGACGAGGCCGGCGGCGAACTCGCGCAACAGGGCACGCTCGTCCGCCGGGATCTCCGCCAGGCGCTCCGGGGCGCCGAGCGGGGGGCGGGCCGGCCAGCTCGCCCCCCTCCTCGGCCGCCAGCGCCTCCAGCGCCGGCCAGACGTGGCGCCGCCGCCCCGCCGCCGCGCGCAGCAACCAGAGCGTGTCCGGGGCGACCGCGCACGCCGGCGACGCCAGCGCGCCGAAGAGGGCTTCGTCGTCGAGCGGGTTGGCGATCGTCGCCAGCAGCGCGCAGACGTCGGCCACCTGCTGCTGGGACCAGTAGCCGCGGCCGCCGACCACGTAGGGGCGCAGGCCCGCCCGCGCCAGCGAGTCCTCGTAGGCGTCGAGGTGGGTGAAGGCGCGCAGCAGGACGACCATCGCGCCGCGCTCGACCCCCGCCTCGTGGAGCTCGCGCAGGCGCGCCGCCAGCGTCCGCGCCTCGGCCAGGCAGTTGAGCGGCGTGCGCCCGTCGATCGCCGGGTCGAGGTCGATCTCCTCGCCGTCCCAGCCGTCGCGCGCGGTCAGGTGCAGCTCCACCGCCGGGCCGGGGCCGCGCGGGGCGGGCGAGGAGGGCGGCGCGCCGACGGTGAGCGGCGTGTAGCCGGCGCCGAGCAGGGTGCGACCGAAGAGGTTGACCGCGGCGATCACCTCGGGGCGGCTGCGGAAGTTGCCGCTGAGGCGCATCAGCTCGGCGCCCGGATCGGCGTCGATCTGCTCGCGGCGACGGCGGAAGACATCGAGGTCGGCGTGGCGGAAGGAGTAGATCGACTGCAGCTCGTCGCCGACCACGACCAGCTGCGAGCGGGGGCCCTGCAGCGCCTCGATCAGGCGCAGCTGCAGGCGGTTGGTGTCCTGGAACTCGTCGACCAGGAGGTGGGAGAAGCGGCCGCGGTAGGCCTGGCCGATCTCGGCCCGCTCGAGCAGGCGGGCGGCGAGGATCTGCAGGTCCTCGAAGTCGATCCCGGCGCGACGGGCCTTCACCGCCTCGAAGGCGGCGGTGTAGAGGCGCAGGAGGTCGGCCAGGTGACGGTAGGCGACGCCGCCCTCGCCCGCCTCGGCGGTGCGCGCGATCGCCACGTCGAGCGCGTCGCGGAAGGGAGCGAGCGCTTTCGCGGTGCCGCCGGGGCGGAGCGCTTCCAGCTCGGTCAGGGACGGCGGCGGGCCGGGGGTGGTGAGGCGGGCGAGGGCGTCCTCCAGGGCGACGCGTCTGCCGTCGCCCTCCTTCAGCTCCTCGAGGCATTCGCCCGCGGCCTCGATCGCGCGCGCGACCGCCTCGGCGGGGTCGGACGCGGGCGGCTCGGGCAGCGAAGGTTCGGCGACGCCGCGGCTGCGCAGCTCGTCGTGGGAGGCGACGATGACGCCGCGCAGGCCTTCGAGGTCGTAGGCGGCGACGGTCTCCTCGCGCGCCGGGTCGCCGCCGGCGAGGAACTCGGCGAGGGCGAGGTCGAAGGCCTCGCGGGCGGCGCGCTCGGCCTCGGGCTGGTCGAGCACGCGGAAGCCGGGATCGACCCCGGCGGCGACCGGGTGGGCGGCGAGGAGGCGATTGCAGAAGCCGTGGATGGTGGTGATCCAGGCGCCGCCGATGGTCGAGAGGAGCGCCGCGGCGCGGACCGCGCCGGCGTCCGGACCCTCGGCGCGGCGGGAGAGCTCGGCGCGGACGCGGGCGCGCAGCTCGGCGGCGGCCTTGTCGGTGAAGGTGAAGGCGAGGACGGCGTCGGGGGAGATGCCCTCGTCGACGACGAGGCGGGCGTAGCGCTCGACCATGACGCCGGTCTTGCCGGAGCCGGCGCCGGCCTCGAGCAGGACGTCGCGGCCGCGAGCCTCGATCGCGGCGCGCTGCTCCGGGGTGGGGGAGCGCTCGACCGCGGGCGCGGGCGCCGCACCCGCCTCGGTCCCCGGCGCGCCGACGGCGACGTCGCGCTCCGCGCCCTCGCTCGGCGTCGCGGCGCTCACCGTCCCCACTCCGCTTCGCTCTCTTCGCGCTCGACATAGGACGGCGCCCGGTCGCGGCGGCAGATCGGCGCGAAGGAGCACCAGGTCGGACATTGGTCGTGGCCTTTCAGCGGCGCCCGCGGGCCGGGGTCGCGGCGGATGTCCCCGGCGCGGATCCGGCCGACGATCTCGCCGCCGCGCCGCCGCGCCTCCGCCAGCAGCTCGGCCAGCTCCTCCTCCTCGACGACGTCGCCGCGCACCGGTTCGTAACCCGCCAGGTCGCCCGCCGACCCTTTGGCGACGACGCCGCGCGGGCGCCGGTGCGAGGTGGCGCGCAGCGGGTGGTAGATGCCGCCGACCGGCTCGGCGCCCCAGTGGATCTGCGCCGCCAGCAGGTAGAGCGGCAGCTGCAGCTTCGCCCTCTCCTCGAATTTGGCCGCCGGGGTGACGCTGGAGGCGAGCTTGTAGTCGTGGACGACGGCGCGGCCGTCGGGCGCCCGGTCGACCCGGTCGATCGCCCCGTGCAGTCCCCAGCCGCCGAGGTCGAGCGTCGGCCGCTCGGCTTCCTCGCCGAGCCCGAAGCGCGCCTCCAGCAGCCACGGCTCGAAGCCGCCGGTGTCGCGCCCCGCCTCTTCGCCGAGGAAGCGTTCGAGCAGGCGCTCGACCCGCCGCGCCATCGCCCGCTCGGCCGGGTGGCCGCCGATCTCCCGCTCGGCGAGCTGCTCCAGCAGGAGGGCGCGGCCGCGCTCGGTCCAGGCGCTCAGGGACGACGGGCGGGGGAGCGGGTCGCCGCCGGGGCGCTCGCGGTAGAGGCGCTCCAGCACGGCGTGGATCAGGCCGCCCTGGACCAGCGGATCGGGGACCGGGTCGAGCGGCTGCGGGTCCAGCTCGTGGCCGGCGAACCAGCGGTAGGAGCATTCGTCGAAGCCCTCCAGCGTGGTGCCGCCGTAGGCCTCGACCGCGGCGAGCGAGGCGAGGACGGCGGGGTTGGTGAGCGGGCCGGGGGCGCGTGAGGCGGCCTCGGCGCGGCGGGCGCGGTCGAGGCGGGCCAGGAGTGGGGCGACGAGGTCGCCGATCCCCACGGCCGCGAGCAGCGCGCGTGGGTCGGCGCCGGGCCCGTACGCCGCGAGTGCCCGCGCCAGCTCGTCCGCCGAAGGCGCCTCGGCCGGCGGCGCGACCACGTCGGCGAGGCCGCGCTCCTTCGTGATCGTCGCCTCGACCGGGTCGGGTCCGCCGTCGGCGGGCGGCGGCGGGGCGAGCAGCGCGCGCACCTCCTCCAGCAGCGGCGAGCGCGATTCGGCGGCGCCGTTCTCGTCGCTGTCGCGGTAGGAGAGGAAGAGCCGGCGGCGCGGCAGGGCGAGGCAGACGCCGAAGAGATAACGCTCCTCGGCTTCGGTGTCCCGCCGCGGGTCGAGGCCGAGCCGTTCCCGCTGCGCCTCGGAGAGGAAGGGGTCGCCGCCGCGGTCGCGGCGCGGGAACTCGCCGTCCTGCAGGGAGCCGACGAGGACGTGGTCGAAGCGGGCGGCGCGCAGGCGGTAGGGGCTGGCGATCCGCACCCGGCCTTCGACCGGGCCGCTCCAGACGCGGAAGTCGAGCGAGGCGATCGTCTCGGCGAGGCGCTCGGGGGCGGGGGCGAGCGAGCCGAGCGCGGCGAGGTCCGACATCGCCGCGGCGATCGCCCCGGCGGCGCGCAACTCGAGCCCGTCGCCGGGACCGAGGCGCGGGCCGTCCTCGCCGGTCTTGAAGGGGCGCGAGGCCATCGTCCCGGCGAGGCCCGCGACGGTGGCGCAGAGGGCGGCCGGGGACTCGGCGGCGGCCTCGCGCAGCCGGCGCAGGTCCCAGGGCTCCTCGCCCTCGGTGTAGCGCAGGCGGGTCACCGCGGTGCCGGCGTCGGCGATGCGTTCGCCGCGGACCGCCTTCTCCAGCCAGTCGACCGCGTCGGCGGGAATCCCGGACGGCCCGCGCAGGTAGCGCAGCAGGTCGGCGGCGCGACCGCTGCCGAAGGCCGTCTCCAGCAGCGCCACGAGGGCGCCGCCGACCGAGGTCGAGGCGACCGGCACCTCGGCCTCGAGCGCCGCCGCGATCCCGTTCGCCTCCAGCGCCGCTTCGATCTCGGGGCCGCACCGGCCGGGGTCGCGGAGGGCGACGGCGATCGCGTCCGGGGAGGTGCCCGCGTGGACGAGGCGGGAGACCTCGGCGGCGATCGCCTCGGCCTCGGCGCGGGTCCCGGCGGAGCGCAGCAGGGTCAGGTCGGAGGGCTCGGAGAGCGGTGTCGGCGGCGCCTCGCCGGGGAAGCCGAAGCCGCGGGAGAGGGCGTAGAGCTGGGCGCTCTCGGTGTTGCCCGGGTCGGCCTCGATCGTCTCTTCCTCGATCACGTCGAGGCGCTCGCGCAGCTGTCCGAGCAGGCGGCCGCGGGCCGCCAGCGCCTCGTTGCCGGGCTCGAAGGGGACGGCGACCGTGACCTCGCCACGGGCGGCGAGCGCCTCGACCAGGTCGAACTGGGCCGGGGTGAGGTCGTCGAGCCCGTAGAGGAAGATCGGGCGCCCGGCCCACGACCCGGGGTCGGTGCGCAGGAGGGCGATCGCCTCGCGGGCGATCCCGGCGGCGTCGAGGCGGCCGCTGCGCTCGCGGGCGTCCTCGTAGCCGGTGAAGAGGGTGGCGACGTCGGTCAGGTAGGCGGAGCCCTCCAGGGTGCCGGCGCTCGCCTCGACCTCGCGCGGCCCGACCCCGGCGGCCTGCAGCTCGTCGAGCAGGCGGGCGAAGGCGGCGGCGAAGCCCGGGCGCCCGGCGGAGCGGCGCAGCGGCCCGAGCCGCGGCGAGCGCTCCTCCACCGCCACCTCGACCAGGCGGCGGCGCTGGGCGGGGGAGAGGACGGCGCCCGGGGGGCGGCCCGCGGCGGTGGCGATCTGGCCGAAGAGGGCGCCGAAGGTGAGCACGGTGCCGCCCAGCGCGGCGCCGTCGCCGCAGAGCTCGCGCTCGAAGGCGAAGACGTCGTCGACGGTCGGCAGGACCAGCACCGGGTCGCGCTCCAGCGCCTCCAGGTAGCGGCTCCGCACGCGTCCGGCGCGGCCCGAATTGGGCGGTCCGAGGATCAGCTTCAGCGGCACCTGCCCAGACTATGGACGGCGGCGGCGCGCGCATCCGGCCCGGCCCCGGACCCCCACGGCGGGCCGCCCGGCTCCTCACCCCGCCCCGCACCGCAAACTGGGCGTTCCCGCCCCACTTTTGCCGTCCCCAGCCCCCTCTTTAATCCACAGCAGCTCATGTCCCTCTGCTTCGTCGATCCAGCCGATGCGATCCGCGCCATAGCCGACTCGATCGGTCGCGAGGCCCGTCGCCAGCTCCTCGGCGAGGCGGTGCGTGCCTGGGTCGACGAGATCCCCGATTCGGAGCTCGAGGTCCACTACGCGAAGGCGATCGCCGAGCTCGACGAGCACGATCTCTCGATGCTCGCCGCCTGGCACGGCTCGCTCGAGGTCGGCCAGCCGATCCCGAACCGCGACTTCCTCATGGGCGCTTTCGGTTCCCTCGGCGAGAACCGCCGCGAGGCCCTCAAGCTCGCCGCCGGCTTCCGCGGCGAGGAGGCGGTCGACGCCGGCGTCACCGAGGAGGACGCCCTGGAGCTGGTCCTCGGCCTCCTCTCCCCGCCCCGCCTGATGGAGCTCGCCGTCGAGGCCGTCGAGCTCTACGTCTGGGACCGCGCCGGCAGCGACAACTAGGCCGCGGTTCTGCGCCTGCGGGCCTGCGGGCCGCGGGACGTCCGAAGGCCGCGGCGCTTGGGGGCGCTGGAGCTGGCGCCTCTTAGCTGGCGCCCGAAGCTGAAAGGGACGCGGCCTTCTCGGTGGCGGCCCGGGCAGGCTGTGGCCGCCACCGAGAAGGCCGGGTGTCGGGGAGAGGTGCGAGGTTCGTCACGAACTCCCGGGATCGGTGACGAGGAGCGGGGGAAGTCCACGCTTCCTCCCGTCTTCTTCATGCCTCTCCCTGGTGCGTTCGCAGAAACCCGCGCTATGCGCGGTTAAGTGCGAACGCACCCGGGTGCGGCCCCGATCCCGTCACGGGAGGCATGAGGAAGAGTCCCGTTCCCGGCATCTCCCATACGTCCGTGTGACCTTCCCTGCGGAAGCCTCACGTCCCGGGCGTCTCGTGGCGGCCACAGCCTGCCCGGGCCGCCACGAGACGCCCGGGACGCAACTCGGACGGGCGCCACGGCCCCGAACCACGCCGTCCCGAACCACGCCGTCCCGAACCTCACCGCTCGGCCCCCGCCGCTCAGCCCACGCCTCCTCCGCCGCCCCTCAACCAAGGCCAGGACCGACCGTCGCAGATGACCCGCCTCGCCCGGGTGAGTTCGCATTTTTGTCCGCTATGCGGGGATAAGTGCGAACTCGCTCGGGCTCATGCGGGGGCGCCGGTGCGCTGGCGGCTGAGGACGCGGAGGAGCTCCTCGTAGGGGCCGAGGAGGTAGGCGCGGTCGCCGGCGGCGAGGCGGGTGTCGCGGCGCGGCGGGTACTCGAGGTCGGTGCCGCCCTCGCGGGCGATGGCCACCACGCGGATGCGGGCGCCCAGGTCCTGCATCGCGAGGCCCGCCAGGCCGCCGCGCTCGTCGACCTCCAGGCGCGCCACCAGGAAAGGCTGGTTGCGGACGTAGAAGGTGGCGAGGATCTCCAGTCCGAGGACGGCACCGACGAACCAGGGGGAGGCAAGGGCCGCGGTCGACCAGACGTGGTTGAAGTGGAAGGTCTGCTGGAGGCGGCTGCCCAGCGCCCGGTCGAAGACGCGGAGGACGACCGGCACCTCTTTCCAGCGGCCGGCGAGCTCGTCGCGCACCGCCAGGCCCGTCTCCAGGTTGACCAGGTCGTCGCTGGTCAGGATCGCCACCGCGCCCGCCTGGGCCAGGTTGACCGAGCGCAGGGTCTGTCCCAGCGTCGCGTCGCCGTGGACGACCGGGGCGCCGAGACCGCGGGCGTGCTGGACGTAGCGGTTGGACTCGTCGCGCTCGACCACCACGACGTCGCGCCCCTGCCGCCGCAACCCCTCCAGCACCCGCAGCCCGACCGCGCCCAGCCCGACCAGCACCACGTGGCCGTCCATCCCCTTGATGCTCCCCTGGCCGAGCGACTGCTCGATCCGCCGGCTGACGAGGGCGTTCGTGATCAACGCCAGGATCACCGTGCTCAACGTCACCCCGCCGATGATCAGCAGGATGCCGAAGACCTGCAGCGCGGTCGACTGGTGGGCGAAGGAGAAGTCGCCGAAGCCGACCGTGGCGAAGGTCTCGATCGTGAAGTAGATCGCCTGGCTCAGCGAGAGGTGGCTGCCGTCCCCCTGGCGGTAGGCCAGGCGCAGGACGATCGCCGAGACGACCAGCATCGCCAGCGACAGCACCAGCGTGATCCCGACCGCGCGATCGGTCCCCTGGGCGAGCGTGCGGCTCGTCCGCCGCAGGAACTGACGGAAGCTGCCGCCGCCCTGGTCCGGCGCCCGCTCCGGCTCGGCCGCGTGGGACAGCTCCGCGTCCGCCAGTTCTTCCGGCTTGCCGAGCAGCGTCACCCGGTCGCCGGGGGCGACGCCCAGGTCGCGCCCCGGGCAGACGACCAGCTCGCCGTCGCGCCGCACCACCCCGACCGGCACCAGGTCGCCGAACAGCTCGCGCAGCGTGCCGTCGCCGCCGACCCCTACCTCGGCCGCGACGAAGCGCTCGCCGCCCAGCACCACGTCGTGCGAGCTGCGGTACATGCAGGCGTCGACCACCGCCGGGGCGAAGAGCCCCGCGACGTCGAGCGCCGAGCCCTCGCCGGTCGCCTCTTCCACCGCCCGCCCGACGGTCGGGTTGTCGAGGTGGGCGACGACGTCGATGTCGGCGCGCAGGTCGCGCGCCAGCAATGCCGTCTCGACGTTGCGCAGGTCGCTGCGGCTGGTGCAGACGACTGCCCGCGCCCCCGCCAGCCCGGCCCGCCGCAGCTGCTCCTCGATCCCCGGCCCGGCGCCGATGTAGGGACAGCCCCAGCCTTCGACCCTCGCGGCGTGGTTCCCGGCCGGGTCATCGTCGACGATCGCCACCGCCATCCCGGTCGAGCGCAGCTGCTCCACGGTCCGCAATCCGACCCCCTCGAGGCCGCAGACGATCACGTGGCCGCTCCATTCCGAGGGGGCGTTCGCTGCGGTGACGGCGCCGTCGCTGTCCAAGAAGCGGCGCAATCTACCCGAGCGCCGGGCCGCCGCCAAGAAAATCACCCACCCGGCGTAACCATCCGCCAACAAAACGGTCACGTATCGGCGGAGCGGATGGTTACTCTGAGGTGCGGTGATCGACGGAAATCACAACGGGGTTCCGAATTCCCACCGCGAGAAAGACCAGCACGTCACCGAAGAAATGGACGCGCGGGTCGTCCAGCCGCTGCCGCCGTACCTGATCGTCATCTTCGGCGCCACCGGCGACCTCGCCAAACGCAAGCTGCTGCCGGGGATGCTGCGCCTCTTCCAGTCGGAGCTGATGCCGGAATTCCGCGTCCTCGGCACCTCGATCGAGGAGTTCGGCAACGAGGAGTTCCGCGAGATCGTCCACGACGCCTGCGAGGAGTTCGCCCGCCACGACTTCTCCGAGGCCGACTGGGCCGAATTCTCCCGCCGGATCGTCTACATCCCCGTATCCGCCGGCCCGGAGAAGCTGAAAGCGGCGGTCGATCACGAGGTCGAGCTGCTCGGCCCCGACACCCACCTCCTGCACTACCTGAGCGTGCCGCCCGCGGCCGCCACCGACGTGATCCACATGCTCGCCGACGCGCACCTCACCGAGAACGCGCGGGTGATCATGGAGAAGCCGTTCGGCACCGACCTGAAGAGCGCCCAGGCGCTCAACGACACCCTGCACGGGGTGCTGCGCGAGGAGCAGATCTTCCGCATCGACCACTTCCTCGGCAAGGAGGCGGCGCAGAACATCCTCGCCCTGCGCTTCGCCAACGGCCTCTTCGAGCCGATCTGGAACCGCGACCACATCGACCACATCCAGATCGACGTGCCGGAGACGCTCGGGGTAGGTTCGCGCGCGGCTTTTTACGAGAAAACGGGCGCCTTCCGCGACATGGTCGTCACCCACCTGATGCAGATCCTTGCGTTTGTCGCGATGGAGCCGCCGACCGCCCTGGCCTCGCTGCCGATCACCGAGGAGAAGAACAAGGTCTTCCGCAGCCTGCTGCCGCTGAACCCCGACGAGGTGGTGCGCGGCCAGTACGAGGGCTACACCGACGAACCGGGGGTCGCGCCCAACTCCAGCACCGAGACCATGATCGCGTTGAAATGCGAAGTCGACAACTGGCGCTGGAGCGGCGTGCCGTTCTACCTGCGCACCGGCAAGCGGATGGGGGAAGGGGCGCGGATCATCTCGATCGCCTTCCGCGAACCGCCGCAGTCGATGTTCCCGGCCCACTCGCGGGTCGGCCGCTACGGCCCCGACCACCTCACCTTCGACCTCGACGAGTCCTCACGCGTCTCGCTCTCCTTCTACGGCAAGCGGCCGGGGATGGGGATGGTGCTCGACAAGGCGAGCATGCAGTTCTCGCTCGAGGAAACCGACTACCGCGACGACACGCTGGAGGCCTACGAGCGGCTGATCCGCGACGCGATGGCCGGCGACCACACGCTCTTCACCAGCGCCCGCGACATGGAGCGCCTCTGGGAAGTCTCGGCACCGCTGCTGGAGGAAGGACCGGCGGTGAAACCGTACCCGCCCGGGTCATGGGGGCCGGCCGAGATCGGCGCCCTGATCGCCCCGCACAGCTGGCGCCTCCCCTTCGCCCGCCGCTGGCGCGAGCACCCCCAGGCCGCCGTCCCCGCCGGCCAAGGCCGCTAGGCCAGGGCGGCGCGGACGTCGCGGATCGCCTGGTCGGCGTCGCGGTACTGGACCGCGGTGAAGCCGAGCTCCCGGGCGGCGTCGCAGTTGACCTCGAGGTCGTCGACGAAGAGGCACTTCGAGGCAGGCAGGCCGAGCCGCTCCAGCGTGATCTCGTAGATCTGCCGTTCCGGCTTGCGATAGCCGACGTAGCCGGAGTCGACCACGGTCTCGAAGATGTCGTCGACCGGCAGCATCGTCCGCCATAGCGGCTCCCACTCCTGCACGTTGTTGGTCAGCATCGCCATCCGCAGGCCGGAGGCCTTCAGCTCCCGCATCAGGTCGATCATCGGCTCGTTCGGATCGAGCGCGGCGAAGAAGATCTCGCGGAAGCGATGCAGGTGGGGGCGATGGCCGAGCCGCGGCTCGAGCCCGTCGCGCAGCGTCTCGAGGAATTCCGGTTCGGTGATGTCGCCGCGCTCCAGCTTGAACAGGGGGATCTCGCCGTCGCCCGCCGCGGCGGCCGTCCGCATCGCCTCGCCGAAGTCCTCGACCTTGACGCCGTGCTCGTCCTGGAGGGCGAGGAAGGAGCCCATCAGCGGCGTCGTCAGCACGCCGCCGAAGTCGGAGACGACCGCCTCGAAGGCGAACGGCCCCGCCGCCTCGCCCGGCTCAGCCACGCGCCCTGGCGATCTCGTAGTGGCCGAGGCCCTCGCGCCCCTCGACCGCCCAGCGGAAGAAGGCGATCCGCGTCTCGATCCCGTCCGCCGCGGCGGCGACCGAGTTGATCAGCGTGCCCGCGCCGCGCAGGGCCCGGCCGTCCTCGGTGTCCAGCCACAGCTCCAGCGTCGCCCGCCGCTGCACCCCGTCCTCGCCGTATTCGGTCGAGAGCAACGCCTCCTCGAAGGTGACCGGCGCCGCGTCGGGATCGCAGAGGACCGCCAGCAGCGGCTCCTCGCCGTGGCCGCCGTCGCCGCGCGCCGGCGCCGACCCGCTCAGGGTCAGCAGGCCGCCGTCGGCGAAGACGATCCCGATCGAGCGGCGCAGAACCTGGCCCGGATCCCTGCTCATCGGCCGCAGCCTATTGTGAGTGGCCCGCCGATGACGATCCGAGGTGCCGATCCAGCCCGCGACGCCGCCGCCTGCGCGGCGATCTACGCGCCCAGCGTCGAGGCGACGCCGATCTCCTTCGAGGTCGTCCCCCCGGACGCCGCCGAGTTCGCCGCCCGCATCGCGAAGTACGCCGCCACCCACCAGTTCCTCGTCGCCGAGGAGGGCGGAGAGGTGCTCGGCTACGCCTACGCCTGCCGCTGGCGCGAGCGCCCCGCCTACGACTGGTCGGTCGAGGTCTCCGTCTACGTCGCTGAGGAGCACCAGGGAAGAGGAGTGGGACGGGCGCTCTACGAGGAGCTCTTCGCCCGCCTGCGCGCCCAGGGGTACCGCATCGCCGTCGCCGGGATCACGCTGCCGAACCCGGCCAGCATCGCCCTCCACGAGCGCCTCGGCTTCGTCGCGATCGGCGCCCTGCGGGAGATCGGCTGGAAGCTCGACGGCTGGCGCGACGTCGGCTACTGGCAGCTGCACCTGCGGCGGGGCGCCGCCGACCCACCGACGCCGCCGCTGGCCCCGGAGGCCGCGGCCTGACCCGGCTACCATCTGGCCATGGCAGATCAAGAGCAACAGCCGCCGATCGAGCAGCCCGCCGCCGAGGCGCAGGCCGCGACGACGCCGCCCGCCGACGGCCCCGCGACCCATCCGGAAGTCGTCACCGAGGAAGACGTCTACGAGGCGCTCGAGGAGGTCATCGACCCCGAGGCTCGGCCTCGACTTCGTCTCCCTGGGCCTCGTCTACGACGTCGCGATCGAGCAGGAGGACGTCTACGTCACCTTCACCCTGACCACCCCCGCCTGCCCGATCGGCCCCCAGGTCTCCGAGCAGATGAAGGAGTTCGTCGGCGACCTCCCCGGCGTCGGCGCCGTCCACCCGAAGATGGTCTTCGAGCCGACCTGGTCCCCGGAAATGATGTCCGAGGACGCCAAGTTCGCGCTCGGCTTCTAGGCCGGACGCTTCCACCGCTGAAGATTGGCTGGCGGCTGCGGGCGGGGCCCTAGCGGCGTGCTTCGCCGCCGTCGCGCCCGTCCGAGTTGCGTCCCGGGCGTCTCGTGGCGGCCCGGGCAGGCTGTGGCCGCCACGAGACGCCCGGGACGTGAGGCTTCCGCAGGGAAGTCCACACGGACGTGGGAGAGATGCCGGGGACGTGACTCTTCCTCATGCCTCCCGTGACGGGATCATGGCCCGCCCCCGGTGCGTTCGCACTTTCCTTCGCTATGCGAGCAGAACTGCGAACGCACCGGGGGGAGGCATGAGGAAGACGGGAGGAAGCGTGGACTTCCCCCGCTCTTCGTCACCGATCACGCGCCTTCGTGCCCGGACATGCGCTTCTCTCCCCCGGGCGCGCCGATCCCTCGCCCTCTCCCCGACACCCGGCCTTCTCGGTGGCGGCCCGGGCAGGCTGTGGCCGCCACCGAGAAGGCCGCGTCCCTTGGTCGTCCCTTCCACCCCCGGGCGCCAGCTCCCGGCGCCCCCGAAATTCCTAGGACGTCCCGGGCTCGGGCTCCTCGCAACCCGGCACCACGCTGCTCCGCGGCCGCAGGACCCGGTCCGCCGCGACCGCGATCGGCAGCGCCGCCACCGCGAGGCCCGCGCCGACCCAGCCGGTGGCGGTGTAGGGGAGGTTGGCGGAGAGGACGGCGCCGCCGGCGAGGGCGCCGAGCGCGTTGGCGGTGTTCATCGCCGACTGGGTCAGCGCCGGGCCGATGAGGACGGCGCGCGGGGCGGCGCGGATCAGCAGCGCCTGCATCGGCGGGCCCATGAAGAGGGCCGTCGCGCCGACCAGGAAGGAGGTGAGGAAGAGGCCGACCGGGTCATGGGCGGCGAGGGCGAACGCGCACATCGCCAGGGCCAGGGCGAGGAGGCCGCCGAGCAGGCTGGCGATCGGGTGGCGGTCGGCGCTGACGCCGCCCGCGGCGTTGCCGACGGTCATCCCGATGCCGACCGTCGCCAGCACCCAGGGAGCGACGCCGGCGCTGAGGTGGGCGCTGTGCGTCGTCACCGGGACCAGGTAGCTGTCGACGGCGAAGAAGCCGGCGAAGCCGATCGACGCCACCGCGACGGAGAGCCAGACGACCCGCGAGCGCAGGGCACCGAGCTCGGCCCGCGGCGACGACGCGGTCGCCTCGCCGGGGTCGTGCAGGGTGAGGAGCGCCAGGGCCATCGCGGCGACGAAGACGAGGGCGACCGTGACGTAGCCCAGCCGCCAGCTGGTCAGCTGGCCGAGGCGGGTGATCGCGGGCACGCCGATCACGTTGGCGATCGTCAGCCCGGAGATCACGATCGCGAGGCCGCGGGCACGCGCGCCGGGGCCGATCATCTCCGCCGCCAGCAGGCCGGCGACGCCGAAGTAGGCGCCGTGGGGGATGCCGGAGAGGAATCGCGCCAGCAGCAGCAGCCCGAGGCTCGGGGCGAGCGCCGAGGCGAGGTTGCCGACGGCGAGCCCGAGCAGCAGCAGGGCGAGCAGCTTCACCTTCGGCATCCGGGCGCTGAAGATCGCCAGCGTCGGCGCCCCGACGACGACGCCGAGCGCGTAGGCCGAGACGGTCCAGCCGGCCTGGCCGAGCGCCTCGCCGCGGTCGGTCTTCATCAGGCCCGGCAGCAGGCTGTGGCCGATCTGCGGCAGCAGGCCGAAGGTGACGAACTCGGTCAGGCCGATGCCGAAGCCGCCCAGGGCGAGAGCGAAGATGGCGACGCGTTTGCGGCTCAGACTCATCGACACCCCAATTTAGCAATGGCATTGCGTTATATTCCGGTCCTATGACCAGTCGGGGGGGTGCGGACCTGATCGGGCGGCGCAGCGAGGCGCTCGTCCTCGGTGCCGCCCGGCGCCGGGAGACGATCGACCGCGCCTCGCTGGCGGCGCAGACCGAGCTCACCCCGCAGGCCGTCTCCAACGTCCTCGCCCGCCTCACCGAGGCCGGCCTGGTCGAGGCGGTCGGCACCCGCCGCCAGGGCGTCGGCAAGCCGGTGACGGAGTACCGGATGCGTGACGGCGCCCGACAGGCGATCGGTGTCCACGTGACGCGGCGCGGGCTGCGGCTGGCCCAGGTCGACCTGCGCGGCAACGTCGGCGAACGGCTCTGGTTCGACCTGGAGCCGGGATTCGGCCCGGACGCGGTGATCGACCGGGTGCGCGAGGGCCTCGGCCCGCTGGCGGAGGCGATCGAGGGCGAAGGAGGGACCCTGGTCGGCGTCGGCATCGGGATGATCGGCCCGCTCGACCACCGCGGCGGGGTGGTCCGCGACGCCTACGGGCTGAGCGGCTGGCACGACGTCCCGCTCGGCGTCCTGGCCGAAGAGGCCCTCGGTCTGCCGGTGCTGCTCGACAAGGACGTCTCCGCCGCCGCGGCGGGCCAGGCCTGGGCGCTCGGCGAGGGTGCCGGCGACACCGCCCTGATCCTGATCGAGGCGGGCGTCGGCGCCGGCCTCTGGCTGCGCGACGCCGCCTACCGGGGTGCCCACACCAACGCGGGGGAGTTCGGCCACGCCGTCATCGACGTGCATGGGCCGCGCTGCGTCTGCGGGCGCGAGGGCTGTCTCGAGGCGGTCCACGGCGCGGCGGTGGAGGAAGGCGACGTCGAGGAGGCGGCGGCGGCGATCGCGGTCGGCGCGCTGAACCTGGTGGAGACGCTGGACGTCCAGCACGTCGTCCTCTGCGGCACCGATTTCCTCCGCCACGAGGACCTCTACCTGGGCGCCGTGACCGAGGTCATCGAGCGCCACCGGCCGAGCACCTCGTGGCGCTCCGTCAACGTCAGCTCCGCCGCCCACGGCGAGGCCGGCGTCGCCGCCGGGGCCGGGACCCAGGTGCTGCAGCGGCGGTTCTTCGAGGCCGGCATCACCTCGGGCAGCTCGTGACCGAGGAGCGCTCGTGACCGAGGGGCGCGATTCGCTTTACTTCCGGCTCAGTTGATCGAGCAGATCACCGACATGCCCGCCGGCGCGATCGGCTTCCGGGTCACCGAGGAGCTGGGCGACGCCGACTACGCCGACGTGCTGGCGCCGGCGCTGCGCGAGGCGGCCGCGGCGGGGGACGTGCGGTTGCTGCTGGCGGCGGCGAAGGGCTTCGACCTGATGACCCTGAAAGGCCGCTTCGAAGCGCTGCGCTCCGATCCCGAGCTGGACCTCGGCCACAGCAAGGACTGGAAGCGGGTGGCGGTCGTCGCCGAGGCCAACTTCGTCGTCCGCGTCGCCTTCCCCGCCGTCGCCAAGGTGATCCCCGTCGAGGTGAAGCTCTTCGGCCTCGGCGACGAGGCCCAGGCGCGCGCCTGGGTCGCCGGCTGACGCCGCCGCCGGATCGGCCCGCTCAGTCTGCGGCGGGCGGCAGGCGGTGGTCCCGCTCGGCGTCCTCGCCGACCTCTTCCGCCTCGACGTCGTAGTCGTAGGAGCGGTTCGGGCCGCTCGCTCCGCCGGGACCGCGGCCGAAGCCGCCCATCGCGGCGCCGACGGGGACGCCGACGATCGCCACGCGGCCGAGCGTCCAGCGGTGCAGGATGCGACGGGCGACGGCGCGGGTCGGCGGGATCAGGAAAAGGATGCCGAAGACGTCGGTGATGAAGCCGGGCGCGATCAGGAGGGCGCCGCCGAGGATGACGAGGAAGCCGTCGGCGACCTCCTTGGCGGGGATGCGCCGCTCCGCCAACGCCTGGTTGAAGCGCCGCCAGGCGTTCCGCCCCTCGTGTTTCAGCAGCCAGGAGCCGAGGACGGCGTCGAGCAGGAGGAGGAGCAGGGTCGGCACGACGCCGATCGCCTCACCCACCTGGATGATCACGTAGAGCTCCGCGATCGGGACGACGATGAAGAGCAGGACGAGGAGCAGGGCCATCCTCAAAGGGTAGCCGCGCCGGTGCGCCGGCTCGCGATCAGGCCGCCGCCGCGGCCTCGCCCGCCGCCTCCTCCAGCTCGGCGAGCGCGTTGTTGATCCCGGCCCCGAGCAGTTCGATGTCCTCCATCGAGTCGTAGTCGGCGAGCAGGCCGAAGCCGACCTTGCCGTGGTAGCTCATGATCGCCACCGCGAGCGCGTGGTTCTGCGGCAGGAAGGCGACCGGGAAGACCTCTTCCAGTTCCCGTCCCAGGACGTAGAGCGGGATCTGCGGGCCGGGCACGTTCGTCACCAGCAGGTTGAAGAGACGGGTGGAGAAGTTGAGGCGCGAGGCCTGGGCGAGCAGCGTCGGCGGGGCGAAGTCGTTGAAGCGGGAGATCATTTCCGCGCCCAGCGCCTGTTTGGATTCCTTCAGCCCGGCCATCTCCTCGCTGATCGTGTGGAGGCGGCGCACCGGGTCCTCGATGTAGACCGGCAGCGGCCCGCGCATCAGCGTGATCCGGTTGCCGAGGTTGCCGTGCTCGTCCTCGGTGCGGATCGAGACCGGCACCAGCGCCCGCAGCTCCAGCCCCTCGGTGCGCACCCCGCGCGAGTGCAGCCAGTCGCGGATCGAGCCGGTGACGACGGCGAGGACGACGTCGTTGACGGTGCCGCCGAAGGTGTCTTTGATCCGCTTGAAGGTGGCCAGCTCGGAGCGCGCCCAGACGTAGCGGCGGTGCGGCCCGATCTCCTGGTTCAGCGGCACGTCCGGGGCCGGGTCGGCGAACTGGCTGACGACCTCGCTCAGCGCCTCCAGCCCCTCGACCGCCTTGCGCGCCGCCGTCTCCGGGTGGCGCACCGCGGCGACCGCCCGCTCGGCCAGCTTCAGCGGCATGCCGATCGCGTCGCCGATCCCGCGGCCGACCAGCTCCGCCGTCGAGGGCGACTTCTGCGGCACCCACTCGTCTTCGACCGCCGCCGGTTCCGGCACCGGCTCGAGGTCGAACAGCACGGTGCCGATGTCGACGCCGGAGATCCCGTCGACCATCGCGTGATGGGTCTTGGTCAGGATGGCGAAGCGGTCGCGCTCGAGGCCCTGTACCAGCCACAGCTCCCAGAGCGGCTTGGAGCGGTCGAGCTGCTGCGAGAAGACGCGCCCGGCGAGCCGTTTGAGCTGCGCCTCGCCGCCCGGCTCGGGCAGCGCCGTGTGGCGCAGGTGGTAGCTGAGGTTGAAGTTGACGTCGTCGGCCCAGAGCGGCCGGCCGGCCTCCAGCGGCGGCACCACCAGTCTCTGGCGGAAGCGCGGCACCAGGTGCAGGCGCCCGCGCACGTGCTCGACCAGGTCGACGTAGCGCGGCGGCGGCCCCTCGAAGATCAGGATCGCGCCGACGTGCATGTGGCTGGAGGAGCTCTCGTTGCTGAGGAACGAGGCATCGACGGCCGTCAGTCGGTCGAGGTGGCGTCCCTGCGTGCTCATCCCGCGTCAGGCTATCCCCGGCGGGGCGCTGCGCCAAACCGGGGCGGGGGCCGCAAGGCCGCCACCGGTACCCTGGAGGCATGCCAAGCACCGCCACCGCGGGCCCGAAGAAGGTCCTCCTCGCCGCGCCGCGCGGTTACTGCGCCGGGGTCGACCGCGCCGTGCAGACGGTCGAGCGCGCGCTCGAGGTCCACGGCGCCCCCGTCTACGTCCGCAAGGAGATCGTCCACAACAAGCACGTGGTCGAACAGCTGGCCGAGCGGGGGGCGATCTTCGTCGACCAGGAGACCGAGGTGCCGGAGGGCGCGATCGTCGTCTTCTCCGCCCACGGCGTCTCCCCGGCGGTGCACGAGAACGCCGCCGGCCGCAACCTGCGGACGATCGACGCGACCTGCCCGCTGGTCACCAAGGTCCACGTCTCCGCCCGCCGCTTCGCCGCCCAGGGCTACACGATGGTGATGATCGGTCACGCCGGCCACGAGGAGGTCGAAGGGACGATGGGTGAGGCGCCCGGATCGATCGTCCTGATCGAAACCGCCGACGAAGTCGCGGCCCTCGACGTGCCCGATCCCGAGAAGGTCGCCTTCATCACCCAGACGACCCTCTCGGTCGACGAGACGGCGGAGACGATCGCCGCCCTGCGCGCCAAGTTCCCGGCGATCGTCTCGAGCAAGTCCGACGACATCTGTTACGCGACCACCAACCGCCAGATCGCGGTCAAGCAGCTGGCCGCCGAGTGCGACCTGGTGCTGGTGATCGGCTCGACCAACTCGTCCAACTCCAACCGCCTGGTCGAGGTGGCGCGCGAACACGGCGCCGCCTCCCACCTGATCGACAACCACAACCAGGTCGAGGAGGCCTGGCTGGAGGGAGTCGAGACGGTCGGCATCACCTCCGGCGCCAGCGCCCCCGAGGAGCTGGTCGAGCGCCTCGTCGCCTTCTTCCGCGAGCGCGGCGCCGAGGACGTCGGCGAGCTGCGGACCGTCCACGAGGACGTCCGCTTCATGCTGCCGAAGGAGATCCGCCCGGTCGTGAACGCCGGCGCCTAGCCGGCGATTCCCGAGCGGTGGTCCCGGGGGGCTGGGGTTCGGGCGGCGGGGTTCGGGGGCGTGGCGGCGTGCTTTGGGCCGTCGCGGCCGTCCGAGTTGCGTCCCGGGCGTCTCGTGGCGGCCCGGGCAGGCTGTGGCCGCCACGAGACGCCCGGGACGTGAGGCTTCCGCAGGGAAGTCCACACGGACGCGGGAGAGATGCCGGGGACGTCACGAACCCGTATGTGTCCCGTCACAGGATCGGCGCCCTCCCCGGATGAGTTCGCACTTAACCGCGCATAGCGCGGGTTTCTGCGAACTCATCCGGAGGGGGCCATGAGGAAGACGGGAGGAAGCGTGGACTTCCCCCGCTCTTCGTAACGGATCCCCGGACTTCGTGACCGATCACACGCCTTCGTGCCCGGACACGTGCATCTCTGCGCCGGGGCACGCCGATCCCTCGGCCCTCTCCCCGACACCCGGCCTTCTCGGTGGCGGCCACAGCCTGCCCGGGCCGCCACCGAGAAGGCCGCGTCCCTTGGTCGTCCCTTTCAGCCCCGCGCCCCGGCCCTCACCTAGGCGCCCCGTTCGCCCTCGTCGCTGTGGCCCTGCTCGAGCGGGGCGTAGCGGTGGTGCAGCATCAGGTCGTTGCCGTCGGGGTCGCTGAAGAGGGCCATGTGGCAGACGCCGGTGTCGAGGGTCTCGCCGAGGAAGGCGACTCCTTTGGCCTCCAGCTCGGCGCGGGTCGCGGCGACGTCATCGACTTGCAGCGCCAGGTGGGCGTTCTTCTGCGGCGTGAACTCCATCCCCAGTCGGCCGGGCTCCCAGATGCCGAAGCAGGTCTCGCCGACCCAGAACTCGAAGCGCGCGTTGGGGTCGGGGCGGAGGCCGAGGGTGTCGACGTAGAACGCGCGCGTGCGCTCGCTGTCGGTCGACGGCACTCCGATGAAGTCGAGCTTGGTGATCATCCGCTCCTCCTTGGCAGTGGTCCCTGAGCTGGAGACTTTAGAGTGGCTTAAGTGTCGCGATCCCTGGACACGCTGCTGTCGCCGCGCCTGCGTGCCGCGGCCTTGATGCCCGCCGCCGTCCTGACGGTGCACCAGCTGCGCTTCCTGCTCGCCTTCGGCGGCTCCAGCGGGGAGGAGCTGGAGAAGGAGGGGCACCAGTACCTGAGCGCGCTGGCGGCGCCGATCGCGATGTCGGTGGCGATCGTGGTCGGGCTCTTCTTCGCGCGGCTGGCGAGCGCCTGGCGGAGCGGCGAGGGGGAGGCGGCGCGCGACCCGGGCCGCGATCCCGCCACACCGCGCGGCTTCCTGCGCCTGGCGTTGCTGATCGGCGCCGCGCTGTTGGCGCTCTACTCCTGCCAGGAGCTGCTCGAGGGGATGCTCTCCAACGGCCACCCGGAGGGCTTTGACGGCGTCTTCGGCGACGGCGGCTGGTGGGCGGCGCCGCTCTCGCTCGCCTGCGGGCTCGTCGTTGCCGCCGCCCTGCGCGGGGCGCGGGCCGCGATCCGCTGGGCCGCCGCCCGCCGCCGTCGTCCCCGGGCCTCGCATCGTCGCCCGGCGCCCGCCCGGCGCCCGCGCCGTCTCAGCCTGCCGCGGCCGGTGCCGCTGGCGGGTGCCGCGGCGGGACGCGCCCCGCCGTTCGCGGTCTCGACGCACTAGCGAACCGCAACCAAGGAGAACCGATGAGGAGCGCCAGAAGGGCGCTGTCGGCTGCCGCGATCGCACTCGCGCTCGTGTCGGCGCTGGCACCTGCGCACGCCCTCGCCCACGGGGGCAACCCGAACTACCGGTCGGAGATCGACTCGTTCCAGCCGCCGCTGCCCGGCGACGTGACGATCGAAGTCCTCGACTACGACAGCTACATGCAACTGGTCGACCAGAAGGGCCACGAAGTCGTCGTCGACGGCTACGAGGGCGAGCCCTACGCGCGGATCGAGAAGGACGGCACGGTCCAGGTCAACAAGCGCTCCCCGGCGACCTACCTCAACGACAGCCGTTTCGCCACCGATGTCGAGGTGCCCGCGAGCGCCGACCCGAAGGCGACGCCGGAATGGGAAACCGTCGATGACTCGGGGACCTTCATCTGGCACGACCACCGCATGCACTACATGTCGAGATCGCTGCCCCCGGTGGTCAAGGACAAGGGGCAGAAGACGAAGATCTTCGACTACGAAATCCCGCTGGCGGTGGACGGGCAACCGACGGTGCTGCACGGGACGCTCTGGTGGGTCGGCGGCGCCGGGACCTCGAAGCTGCCCTTCCTGATCGCGGCGATCGTGATCGTCCTCGGCGGCGGCGCGCTGGTGCTCTGGATCCGCCGGCGACGGGACGGGGAAGGCGACGACGGCAGCCCGACCGCGAGCGAGCCGCGGGCGGAGGCCTGGTGATGCCGCGCCGCTCCCACCCCCGGTGCGTTCGCACTTTCCCGCGCTACGCGCGGTCAACTGCGAACGCGCTGGCGGTGGCGCTGGCGGCGATCGTCCTCGGCGCGCTGGTCATCCCCGCGGCGGCGTCGGCGCACGCGCGGCTGGAAGGGACCAGCCCGCCGGAGGGGGCGGTCGTCGAGCGGCAGCCGAGCGCGGTCATCTTCGAATTCGACGAGCCGGTCGAGGGGAATTTCGGCGCCGTCCGCGTCTACGACGCCGAAGGGAACCGGGTCGACGACGGCGACGCCTTCCATCCGAACGGCGAAGGCTCGAAGCTCGGCGTCCACCTCAAGCCGGACCTCCCCGACGGCAGCTACACCGCCACCTACCGGGTCGTCTCCGCCGACGGCCACATCGTCTCCAGCGGTTACGTCTTCTCGATCGGCAAGGCGGGCAAGGCGCCGACCGAGACCGTCGGTGAACTGATCGGCCCCTCCGGCAACGGCAAGGTGACCGAGGTCGCCTACGGGATCGCCCGCGGGCTCGAGTACGCGGCGATCGCCCTCGCCGTCGGCGGCGTCGTCTTCCTCTTCATCTGTTGGCTGCCAGCGCTGAGCGCCGCGGCCGGGGTGGGGGAGGAGTCCCGCGGCGCCGCCACGGCGGCCTTCGCCCGTCGCCTGCGCCTCCTCCTCTGGATCGCCGCCGCGATCGGCCTGCTCGCCGCCGCCGCCCAGATCGTCCTCGAGGGCGCCGAGGCCGCCGGCGTCTCCGGCTTCTCCGCGATCACCCGGCCGATCATCGAAGAGACCCTCGAAACCAACTTCGGCACCGTCTGGGGCCTCGCCTTCCTCGCCTGGATCGCCTTCGCCCTCCTCGTCCCGCTGCTGCTCCGCGGCATCTCTCGCCCCCACGTGGACGCCGCAGCGAACCCTCGGACCGGCTCGCAGGCCGAACCGATGGACCCCCGAACGAACCTCCCCGCAGTTCGTGAGAGAGGGGGTCCATCGGTTCGGCCCCTCGCCAAGCCAGCCGCCGCTGCCCTCATCGCCGTCCCCCTTGTCTATCTGGTCCTCTGCCCGGCCCTCGCCGGCCACGGCGCCAGCCAGTCCCCGGTCGCCCTCAACTTCCCCGTCAACGCCATCCACGTCGCCGCGATGGCGGCCTGGCTCGGCGGCCTCGCGACGCTGCTCTTCGTCCTCCCGGCGGCGACCCGCTCGGCCGCCGGCCCCGCCGATCGCGGCCGCCTGCTCGCCGGGCCGCTCGGCCGCTTCTCGACCCTCGCCCTGGCGATGGTCGTGGCGATCATGGCGACCGGGCTGATCCAGGCCTACGTCTACGTCCGCCACCTCGACGACCTCCTCACGACCGGCTACGGCCGCGCCGTCCTCGCCAAGTTCCTGCTGCTGCTCGCGGTGATCGGCATCGCCGCCTACAACCGCCGGACGGTGGTGCCGCGGCTGCGGCGGATCGCCGAGGTGGGCGGGTCCCCGGGCGTGGCCGGCGTCTTCCTGCGGCGCGCCCTGCGCGGCGAGCTGGCGCTGCTGGTCGTGGTGCTCGGTGTCACCGCCGCGCTGGCGAGCTACGGCCCGCCGATCGCCGCCGCGGCCGGGCCGTTCTCGACGATGACCGAAGTCGGCCCGACGACGATGGAGCTGGACGTCGACCCGGCCGCGGCCGGCGCCAACCAGATCCACGTCTACTTCTTCGACACCAGGACCGGCGCCCAGTACACGAAGGGCAGGGAACTGAAGATCTCGGCGACCCTGCCGAGCAAGCGGATCGGGCCACTGCCGCAGACCGTGCAGGACGCCGGGCCGGGCCACTACGTCGTCCAGAGCGCGCTGCTGACCGCGCCCGGCGAATGGGTGATCGAAGTCGTCCTCCGCGTCTCGGAATTCGACGAGTACGCGAAGAAGGTCGAGGTGCCGGTCCGGTGATCGCGACCGTCCAGGCGATCGGCCGGCTCGGCGGCCGACTCGTGACGGCGCGGCTCGAGCGCGGAGCGGCGGGGGCGTGACGGCGTCGCTCTTCTACGCGCTGCCGGCGCTGGCCCTGCTGGTGGCGCTCGCGCTCGGCCACTATCCCGGCGAGCGGCTGATCCACGCGGCGGCGGCGCGCCGCACCCGTCGCCCGCCCCGCGTCCGCCGCTACGTGCCCCGGCGCGCCCTCTTCGAGCACGCTCCGGCCCCGCGTGGCGGCGACCTCCTCGCCCGCGCTCTCGCCGGCCGGGCGCCGCCGCGGACGGCCCCACCCGGTGCCCGTCCGTGAATTGAACGAAGGAGCAACAGATGCGACGCATCACGATCTCGCTGATCGCCGCGCTCACGCTGGCGGCCGTCCCGGCCGCGGCGAGCGCCCACGTCAGCCTGCACCCGAACGAGGTGCCGACCGGTTCCTACGCGACGCTGCAGTTGCGCGTCCCGAACGAGTCCGAGGACGCCAACACGGTGAAAGTGGCGGTCCAGCTGCCGTCCGGCTTCACCGACGTCTCGCCCGAATTCATGCCGGGCTGGACGCCGAAGGTCCGCACCGTGAAGCTGGCCGAACCGGTCCAGTCCGACGACGGCCCGATCACCGAAGGCGTGCGGGAAATCGTCTGGGAAGGGAAGGGCACCGACGGCAAGATCCCGCCGGGGCAGTTCCTCAACTTCTCGATGTCGACCGAGATCCCGGGCAAGGCCGGGTCGACGCTCACCTTCAAGGTGCTGCAGTACTACGACGACGGCGAGGTCGCCCGCTGGATCGGCCCGCCCGACTCCGAAGAACCGGCGCCCGACATCGACGTGACCGAAGCGGGCGGCGTGCTGCAGGACGTCGCCGGGTCGGAGGCCGACGCGCCGACGGCGGGCGAAGCGTCGGCGACGGCCTCGGAAGCCGGCGCCGAAGGCGCGGCCACCTCGTCCGAATCGAGCTCCGGCTCCAGCGACAAGGGCCTCGCGATCGCGGCGCTCGTCATCGCCGTCATCGCCCTCCTCGTCGCCGGCGCGGCCGTGCTCACCACCCGGCGGAGGCCGGCGTGAGCGGTTGTCCTGTGGAGCCTTACCGTCCCTATGCGGCGGTAAGGCTCCACGCCCTACGGCAGCCCCGGATCGAAGCTCACCGACCAGACGCTCATCCCCGCTTCGGGGATGAGCGCCACCCGGTGGGCGCCGTGGCGCTCGTGCGCGGCGAGCTCGTAGACCCCCGGCCCGGGGATCTCGACCGCGCCGCGGTCCTCGCCGTCGACGGCGACCCGCAGCTCCCCGCGCCCCTCGATCGTCGCCCACGACCCGCCCGCCTCGTATTCGATGACCAGCTCGTCGGCCTCCTCGCCCGCCACCCAGGGACTGGCGTAGCCGCCGCCGGGGAAGACCTCGGCGCTCGGCGCGATCACGGTCGCGTTCGGCGCGTCCTCGGGCCGCAGCGGCGTCATCGTCTGCGGCAGCGGACGCAGCGCGTCGACCTCGCGCAGCTCGTCCTGGATCGCCATCTCGGTCCCCAGGTATTCGCCCTCGCCGAAGTGGAACCAGGCGAGCGCCCCGCCCAGGCTCCAGAGGAAGAGGCTCGGCCAGCCCTCGCAGCCGTACGTCTCCCACAGCTCGTGCTCGGCGTCGATCGCGACCGGGAACTCGACCCCGAGCCGGCCCAACCCCGCCGCGACCGCCTCGCGGTCGGTGCCGAAGCGGAAGCGCGGCGCCTGCACACCGATCACCGAGAGCCCCAGCCCCCGGTAGCGCCGCGCCCACTCGCCGAGGTAGGGGAGGGTGCGCACGCTGTTCAGCTGGGCGAAATCGAAGAAGTGGACGATCGCCGGGCCGCCCGCGGTCAGCGCCGGCATCGAGTCCGGTTCGGCGCCGATCCACTCGAGTCCCGGCGGCAGGTCGGGGGCGGCGATGTTGTCGCGGTCCGGGCGCACGGGGAGCGGACGTTATCCTGGCGCGCCCCGGGGCGGCGCGGGGGCCGCGTCGCCGCGCGTCCGGGGGGTCCCGTCCGATGATCTTCAACCTGCCCGAAGCCCACGCGCTGGTCGCCAAGCAGGACCTGCCGATCCCCGCCTGGCTCTTCGCCTGGGCGGCCTCGATCGTCCTCGTCGTCTCCTTCTTCGCCCTCTCCGCCGCCTGGCGCAAGCCGCGCTTCGAGGAGGAACGCTGGCGCCCGGGCGCCGCCTGGCTCACCGCGGTCCTGGGCTCCTGGCCGCTGCAGGCCCTCTGCGGCGGACTCGCCGTCTTCCTCCTCGGCGTCGGCATCTACGCCGGCATCCACGGCACCGAAGCGCCCGACCGCAACTTCGCGATCACCTTCTTCTTCGTCACCGTCTGGATCGGCTTCCCCTTCCTCTCGGCCCTGCTCGGGGACGTCTTCCGCACCTTCAATCCGTGGCGGGCGATCGCCCGGGTCGCCGGCGGCGCCTACGCGCTCGCCGCTCGCCGCCCGGCCCGCCACCTCGCCTACCCGGAGAGGCTGGGACGCTGTCCCGCCGCGGTCGGGCTGCTCGGCTTCGTCTGGCTGGAGGTCGTCTACGGCTCCAGCGGCGGCGTCGCCGTCGGCCTCGAACCGCACGCGGCGGGCGTCGCCGCCTGCGTCTACAGCGTCTACACGCTGGCGATGATGGGGCTCTTCGGCACCGAGGCCTGGTGCGCGCGCGGAGAGATCTTCTCGGTCTACTTCGGGATGTTCTCCCAGCTCGCCCCGTTCGGCGTGAAGGACGGCCGCGTCGGCCGCCGCCGGCCGCTCTCCGCCGCCGCCCACTGGGCGACGACGGTCCCCGGCTCGACCGCGGTGGTGATCGCCTCGATCGCCTCGACCAGCTTCGACGGGGCCGAGGACGGCGCCTACAAATCGGGCCTGGAGCACGTCGGCAAGTGGGTCGAAAGCCTCGGCGTCGGGCCGCTGGCGACGATCCGCGTCACCGACTCCCTCTTCATGGCGGCGACGGTGCTGGCGGTCGGCGGCGTCTACCTGCTCGGGGTGAAGGGGATGCGCTCGGTGCCCGGCGCGCCCGCCTTCGGCACCCTCACCCGCGGCTTCGCCCACTCGCTGATCCCGATCGCCCTCGCCTACCTGGTCGCCCACTACTTCAGCCTCTTCGTCTACCAGGAGCAGGCCCAGTTCACCTACCTGCTGTCGGATCCGCTGGGGACCTCGACCACCGACCTCTTCGGCACCGCCGAATACGGCATCGACTTCAACGCCCTCACCCCGAATGTCATCTGGTACGTCCAGGTGGCGGCGCTCCTCTGCGGCCACGTCCTCGGCCTGACCCTCGCCCACGACCGGGCCCTGGTCTACTGGCGCGACTACCGCCGCGCCTCCCGCTCCCAGTACTGGATGCTCGCGGTGATGGTCGCCTTCACCTGCTTCGGCCTCTACCTGCTCTCGGTCGGAGGCGCCTGATGGCCGCCGCCCTCGCCCTGCCCCTGGCCCACGTCGGCCACTGGCTCTGGGTCTTCTACGTGCTCCCCGTCCTGATCGTGATCGGCGGCATCATCCGCTCGACCCGCGCCGAGAAGAAGCGTGAACGCGAAGAGGAGGAGGCCAAAGCCGCCCGCCGCCCCAAGCCTCGCCGCTAGAGGATCTCGGCGAGGCGGGACTCGAGGGCGGCCGAGATCTCGTCGCGGACCGGGCCCTCGGCGAGGCGTTCGACCAGGGACTCGAGGAAGCCTTCGATCACCAGCGTCTTCGCCGTCGCCTCGCCGAGCCCGCGCGAGGTGAGGTAGAAGAGCTGGTCCTTGTCGACCTGGGCGATCGCCGCGGCGTGGGTGCAGCGGACGTCGTCGGCGAGGATCTCGAGGCCGGGGATCGCGTCGGCGTGCGCCTCCGGCGAGAGCAGCAGGTTGCGGCTCTCCTGGAAGGCGTCGGTCTGCTGGGCACCCGGATCGACCTTGATCATGCCGCGCCAGACCGCGGTTGAGCCCTTCGCCAGGACGCCGCGGAAGGCGAGGTCGGAGTTGGTGTTCGGCGCCGCGTGCTCCTGGGTCGTGTCGTAGTCCAGGTGCTGACCCGGGCCGCCGGCGTAGCCGCCGGTCACCCGCGCCTCGGAGCCCGGGCCCGCCAGCTTGGTCTCCATCCGCACCTTGCCGCGCGCCGAGCCGAAGCCGAGCGCCGACCAGTCGAGCCGGCCGTCGCGCTCCACCTGGGCGCGCTGGGTGGCGAAGATCCAGGCCTTCTCGGAGATGTCCTGGGTGTTGACGTAGCGCAGGGTGGCGGCCTGTCCGACCGACAGCTCGACCACCGAGTTGAGCAGCGCGTCGACCTCGTCGTCGGGCGAGGACCAGTGCTCCCAGACCTCGGCCTCAGCGCCCTCCTCGAGCACGATCAGCGTGCGCCGGCTGACCGCCGTCCCGCTCGCGTCGATCGGCACCTCGATCCGGATCGGCTCGCTCAGCTTCACCCCGCGCGGCACGTGCACGAGGACGCCGTCGCGCCACTCGGCCTCGTTGCGGGCGACGAATGGGTCCTCGATCGCCACCAGCGACCCGAGCGCCTCCTGCAGCAGCTCGGCGTGCGACTCGACCGCCTCGGCCAAGGAGACGACCGTCGCGCCCTCGCCGCCGCTCAACTCCACCGCCGCGTCCGCGGGCTCGTAGGAGTCGAGGTCGAGGCTCGCCAGGTCGGTGAATTCCCAGCCCTTCGACTTGTGGTCGGGAAGGGGGAGGGAGCCGGTCAGCTCGGCGCCGCGGGCGCGGCGCTCCTCCAGCCAGGCGGGCTCGGTCGCCAGCTCAGCCAATGGAGCCCTCCATCTGCAGCTCGATCAGCCGGTTCAGCTCGACCGCGTACTCCATCGGCAGCTCCTTGGTGACCGGCTCGATGAAGCCGTTGACGATCATCTTCGAGGCCTCCTCCTCGTCGAGCCCGCGGCTCTGCAGGTAGAAGAGCTGCTCGTCGCCGATCTTCGACACCGTGGCCTCGTGGCCGACGTCGGCGTCGTTCTCGTCGATGCGGATCGTCGGGTAGGTGTCCGAGCGCGAGTCCTCGTCGAGGAGCAGCGCGTCGCAGACCACCTTGGAGCGCGATTCGCTCGCCCCGTCGGCGACTTCCATCAGGCCGCGGTAGGTCGCCCGGCCGCCGTCCTTGGAGATCGACTTGGAGAAGATCGAGGAGGAGGTCCGCGGCGCGGCGTGGATGATTTTGCCGCCCGCGTCCTGGTGCTGGCCGGCGCCGGCGAAGGCGATCGAGAGGATCTCCCCGTGGGCTTCCGGCCCGAGCAGGTAGATCGCCGGGTACTTCATCGTCAGTTTCGAGCCGAGGTTGCAGTCGACCCACTCCATCGTCGCCTTTTCGTGCGCGACCGCGCGCTTGGTGACGAGGTTGAAGACGTTCTGCGACCAGTTCTGGACCGTCGTGTAACGGACGCGCGAGCTCGGCTGGGCGACGATCTCGACGACCGCGCTGTGCAGCGAGTCGCTCGAGTAGACCGGCGCCGTGCAACCCTCGATGTAGTGGACGTCGGCGCCCTCCTCGGCGATGATCAGCGTCCGCTCGAACTGGCCCATGTTCTCGGTGTTGATGCGGAAGTAGGCCTGCAGCGGCATCTCCACCTTGACCCCGGCGGGGACGTAGACGAAGGAGCCGCCCGACCAGACGGCCGAGTTCAGCGCCGCCAGTTTGTTGTCGTTCGGCGGGATCACCGTCGCCCAGTACTGGCGCACGAGGTCCTCGTGCTCGCGCAGGGCGGTGTCCATGTCGGTGAAGATCACGCCCTGTTCCTCGAGCTTCTCGTTCACCTGGTGGTAGACGACCTCGGACTCGTACTGGGCGCCGACGCCGGCGAGGAATTTACGCTCCGCCTCCGGGATCCCGAGCCGGTCGAAGGTGTATTTGATGTCCTCCGGCACCTCGCTCCAGTCGCGCGAGTTCTTCTCGCTGGCGCGCACGAAGTAGTGGATGTCGTCGAAGTCGATCTGGTCGAGATCGCCGCCCCATTTCGGGGTCGGGCGCTGTTCGAAGTGTTCGAGCGCCTTGAGCCGGAAGTCCCTCATCCATTGCGGCTCGTCCTTGAACTCGGAGATCGTCTCGACGACCTCCCGCGTGAGCCCCTTCGGCGCTTTGTAGGCGTAGCCGGTCTCGGGATCGTTGAAGCCGAATTTCTCCTTGTAGTCGGAATTGATCCCGGCGAGCGACTCTTTCTCGGCGATTACCTCGGGCGTAGCCATGTCGTTATGCGACCTCCAGGGTGACGGTGTCGTCCGCGACGGCGGTCGCGAACGTCTTCACCGGCTTGAAAGCGGGGAGCGTCCTCGGCCTGCCGGTGGTCAGGTCGAAGAGGGAGCCGTGGCGCGGGCACTCGACGGTACACGCCGCCTGGTCGAACTCGCCCTCGGCGAGCGGCCCGTCGTCGTGCGAGCAGCGGTCCTCGATCGCGTAGATCGTGCCGTCGCAGTTGAAGACGCCGATCTTCATCCCCTCGTGCTCGACCAGGCGCATCGCCCCGGGCGGCAGCTCGGCCACCAGGCACACTGAGATCGTGGTTCCTGCGGTGTCGGTCAAGAGGGGAAACCTTCCGGGGCGACTCCAAGCCCCAGTAGTGACGGGTGAGACTTAAACCTACTTACACGGTCGGATTTTAGCGTCCGGGCGTCCCGCGCCCCTCGTCGTCCCACACATTTCACGATTTGGCGATGACTTCGGCACCGATGCGTGGTCTTATGCGTATAGATCCGTCGAGAGGAGCGAGAGATGAGCGAGCGGACGAGCTACGAACCCGGCACCCCCTGCTGGGTCGAATTGAGCGGCACGCCGGACGTCGACGCCGCCGAGGCCTTTTACCGCGACCTGCTCGGTTGGGAGGTCCCCGAGCAACCCAATTCGGCCGAACTGGGCGGCTACCGGCGCGCCAGGCTGGGCGGCCGCGACGTCGCCGGCGTGTCGCCGCGGATGCAGGAGGGCCAGCCCTGCGTCTGGGCGACCTACGTCTCGGTCGAGGACGCCGAGGCGACCCTGGCCAAGGTCCGCGACGCGGGCGGCGGCGTGATCGTCGAGCCGCTCGACGTGATGGGCATGGGCAAGCTGGCCGTCTTCGCCGACCCGACCGGCGCCGTCTGCGGGATCTGGGAGCCCGGCACCTTCGTCGGCGCCGAGCTGGTCAACGAGGACGGCACCTTCGGCTGGAACGAACTGGGCACCCGCGACGTGCCCGCCGCCCGCGAGTTCTACGGCGCGGTCTTCGGTTGGACGGTCGAAGAGCAGGAGATGCCGGGGATGGGCACCTACAACATCTGGAAGAACGGTGAGCACGTCCGCGGCGGGATGATCGACATGACCGCGACGGCTCCGCCGGAGGCGCCGCCGCACTGGCTCGTCTACTTCACCGTGGCCGACGCCGACGCGGCGGCGACGACGACGAAAGCGGCCGGCGGCCAGTTGCTGAACGGGCCGATCGACATCCCGGTCGGGCGCCTCGCGATCCTGGTGGACCCGCAGGGGGCGACGTTCGCGGTGCTGGCGCCGACCGACGAGACCCGGGAAAACGCCCCCTAGGCGCACCGGTCCACGCATCCAAGGAGGAAGCGATGAGCAAAGTGACGAGCTACGCCCCGGGGACGCCCTGCTGGGTCGACCTTTCCTGCGCCGACATCGACGCCTCGGCGAGCTTCTACGCCGACCTGCTCGGCTGGGACGCGGGGGAGATGCCGAACTCGGCCGAGATGGGCGGCTACCGCCGCGCCACCTTCGCGGGCGACGACGTCGCCGGGCTGATGCCGATGATGCAGCCGGGCGGGCCGCAGATGTGGAACACCTACATCTCGGTCGCCGACTCGGCGGCGACGGCGGCGCAGATCGACGCCGCCGGCGGCAACGCGATCGTGCCGCCGATGGAGGTGATGGAGCTCGGCAAGATGGCGATCTTCACCGACCCGACCGGCGCCGTCTTCGGCACCTGGGAGCCGGGCACGTTCATCGGCGCCGCCCGCGTGAACGGCGCCGGGGCGCTCTGCTGGAACGAGCTCGGCACGCGCGACCCGGACGGCGCCAAGGCCTTCTACGGCGAGGTCTTCGGCTGGACCGCGGCCGAACACGAGCTGCAGCGCGCCGACGGCGGCCCCGGCCCGGCGGTCTACGTCGAGTGGCAGCTGGACGGCAAGTCGATCGGCGGGATGATGGACATCCGCGGCATGCTCCCGGCCGAGGTCCCGGCCCACTGGCTGACCTACTTCGGCGTCCCCGACTGCGACGCCGCGGTGGAGAAGGTGAAGGCGGCCGGGGGAGAGGTCCGCTTCGGCCCCGTCGACATCGACGCCGGCCGCTTCGCCGTGGTCACCGAGCCGAACGCCGAGCCCGGCGTCTTCGCCGTGATCCAGCCGGCGGGCTGAGCGGGGGTCCGGGTTTCGGGTCGCCTTCGTCCTTCCGGCCGTGGCGGCCGTCCGAGGTGCGTCCCGGGCGTCTCGTGGCGGCCCGGGCAGGCTGCCCGCTTGCCACGAGACGCCCGGGACGTGAGGTGTCCGTGGGGATTTGGTCACGGGTCGTGACGAAGCGGTGACAGGTCGTGACGAAGTCCACACTTCCTTGACGCTTCTGTCCGTGGACGGGATCCAGATGGAGCGGTCGTCGACGAAGACGCCGGGAACGTCACATTCTCCGGCCCTCCGGAGGCCGATATCTAGGCCCTGGGACGCGCTGTCGACCTTGACCCCCCTATGGCAGGGTCAAAGGGTGGTCACGTGACTGCAACGTCTGAAGAAGACGCAAGCAAGCGTGTATTTCCCGACCTCTTCGTCACGTCCCGCACCCTCGGCCGTCTCGGCCACGGCCACAGCCTGCCCGGGCCGTGGACGAGACGGCCGCGTCCCTTTCTCCTCCGGGCGCCAGCTTCCAGAGGCCCCATCCCTTCCCCGGGCGCCAGCTCCAGCCCCCCGACCCCCGATCTACAACGTCGCTGCTTCGGCGGGAGAGCCGGCCTCGCCCTCGTCCTCCCATTCGGCGGGCTGGCCGAGGGCGGCGGACTTGACGATCTTCAGGCCGAGCATCGCGCACTTCATCCGCGTCGCCGAGATGTCGATCCCGAGCAACTCGAGCACGTACTCCTTCGGCAGCCGCAGCACCTCCTCGCGGGTCTTGCCGACCAGCTCGTCGGTCAACAGCGAGGTGGCGGCGGTGGAGATCGCGCAGCCTTTGCCCTCGAAGGCGACCTCGGCCACCCGGTCGTCGCCGTCGAGCTTGATCGTCACGTGCTGCTCGTCGCCGCAGAACGGATTGGTGTCCTCGTACTCGAGGTCGGCGTCCTCGACGACCCCGAAGTTGTGGGGCCGCTTGTAGTGCTCGAGGATCTGGTCGCGGTAGAGCTCGTCCATGGTTCGAGGCTAGCGAAGCGTCACAGTCCGAAAACCTGGCGGGCGTCTTCGAGGCCGGTGACGAGGCGGTCGATCTCCTCGGTCGTCGTGTAGACGCCGAAGCTGGCGCGGGCGGTGGCGGTGACGCCGAGGCGCTCCATCAGGATCTGGGCGCAGTGGTGGCCGGCGCGGACGGCGACGCCGTGGCGGTCGAGGATCTCGGAGACGTCGTGGGCGTGGATGCCGTCGAGCTCGAAGGAGACCGGGCCGAGGCGCTCGGGGCCGCGGGGCGGGCCGAAGACCTGCAGGCCGGGGACCTCGGCGAGCCGCGCCAGGGTGTAGTCGGCGATCGCCCGCTCGTGGTCGCGGACGGCCTCCATCCCCAGTTCGCCGTCGAGCCAGTCGAGCGCCGCCGCCATGCCGATCGCCTGGGCGATCGCCGGGGTGCCCGCCTCGAAGCGAGCGGGGACATCGGCATAGGTGGTGCCATCACGGCTCACCTTGCGGATCATCGAGCCGCCGCCGAGGAAGGGCGGCATCGCCCGCAGCAGGTCGAGCCTGCCCCAGAGCGCCCCGATCCCGGTCGGCCCGTAGAACTTGTGGCCGGTGATCGCGTAGAAGTCGACGCCGAGCTCGGCCATGTCGAGCGGCAGCTTCGGCGCGCTCTGCGCCCCGTCGGCGAGCACCAGCGCGCCCGCCTCGTGGGCCATCGCGCTGATCTCGGCGAGCGGGTTCTCGGTCCCCAGCACGTTGGAGACGTGGGTGATCGCCAGCAGCTTCGGGCCGCGCTCGAGCAGCGCCCGCAGCGCCTCCAGGTCGAGCAGGCCTTCGTCGTCGATCGGGGCGAAGTCGACCGTCGCGCCGACTCGCTCCGCCAGCTGCTGCCAGGGCACCAGGTTGGAGTGGTGCTCCATCTCGGTCAGCAGGATGCGGTCACCGGCGCCGACGTTGGCGTCGCCCCAGGCGCGCGCCACGAGGTTGATCGCCTCGGTCGCGTTGCGGACGAAGATCACCTCGCGCCGGTCGGCCGCGCCGAGGTGGCGGGCGACGGTCGACCGCGCTCCCTCGTAGGCCTCGGTCGCCTCGGCCGAGAGGGTGTGGGAGCCGCGGTGGACGTTCGAGTGGTGGCGCCGCTCGTACTCGTCCACCGCCTCGATCGAGGCCAGCACCCGCTCCGAGCTGGCGCCGGAGTCGAGGTAGGCGACCGGGACCCCGTTCACCTCCCGCTCGAGCAGCGGGAACTGCGCCCGCACCCGCTCGATCGGGAAGGCGCCCGTCGCGCCGGTGCCCTTGGCGGTCGCCTGCTCCATGCCGCGCCGCGGGGCTAGGCGGCGGCGCCCGCCCCGACCTCCTCGCGGATCCAGCCGTAGCCTTTCTCCTCCAGGATGCCGACCAGCTCCGGGCCGCCCTCCTTGACGATCCGGCCCTCGAACATGATCGAGACCTGGTCCGGCTTCACCATGCTGAGGATCCGCTGGTAGTGGGTGATGATGAGGACGCCCATGTCGGGGCCGCTGAACTTGTTGACGCCTTCGGCGACCTGTGCGCAGCGCGTCGATGTCGAGGCCCGAGTCGGTCTCGTCGAGCACCGCGATCTCCGGCCGCAGCAGCGCCAGCTGCAGCAGCTCCATCCGCTTCTTCTCGCCGCCGGAGAAGCCGTCGTTGAGGTAGCGGCTGGAGAAGTCTTTGGGGATGTTGGCGAGCTCCATCGCCTCCTGCGCGGTCTTGGCGAAGTCTTTGATCTTGATCTGGTCTTCGCCGCGCGCCTCGCGGTGCGCGTTGATGATCATCCGCAGGTACTTGGAGACGGAGACGCCGGGGATCGCGACCGGGTACTGGAAGGCCATGAAGAGGCCGGCCTGGGAGCGCTCCTCGGGGGCGGCCTCGGTGATGTCCTCGCCCTTGAAGGTGATCGTCCCTTCGGTGACCTCGTAGGCCGGGTGGCCCATGATCACGTTGGCGAGCGTCGACTTACCGGAGCCGTTCGGCCCCATCAGGGCGTGGACGCGGCCCTTCTCGACGTCGAGGTCGAGACCTTTGAGGATCTGCTTCTCCTCGATCTTGACGTGCAGGTTGCGGATCTCCAGCTCAGCCATTTCGCTCCGTTTCTGGGTCTTTCGTGAAGTTCGGTGCCGCTAGGCGGCGTGGACGACCGTCGCCCGGCTGCCGCTGCGACCGTGCGAGTCGCCGCGGGGGTGGGGTTCGGAGAACTCGACCAGCTCGGCCAGCGTGGTGCCGGCGAGCGCCTTGGTGACGCCGTTCTGCACCCGCGTCCAGAGCAGCTTGGTCGAGCAGGCACGATCGCCGTCGCCTTCGTGCGAGCAGAGCACCCGGCCCTCGGGCGTCTCGTGGAAGCACTCCATCGGCGCGATCTGCCCTTCCAGGGCCTGGACGACCGCGTCCATCGTGATGTCCGTCGCCGGTTTCGCCAGGCGGTAGCCGCCGTGGGCGCCGCGGGTCGAGGTGACCAACCCGGCCTTGCGCAGTTTCGCGACCAGGTGCTCCAGGTAGGAGAGCGGCAGGTGCTCGGCTTCGGCCACCGAGTTCAGCGAGATCGGGGTCGAACCCGGCTGGCGACCGAGCTCGATCATCAGACGCACGCCGTACTCGGCTTTGGTCGAGAACAACATCAAAAGAAAATCCTACCGAAGGGGTCGGCTTTGGTGCCTGCGGCCGCTCAGGGCTCGATCAATCCGCGCCGGATCGCGTAGCGGACCAGCTCGACCCGGTCCCTCATCCCGAGCTTCCTCATCGCGTTGGCGCGGTGGTTCTCGACCGTCTTCTCGGAGAGGTGGAGCAGCTCGGCGATCTGCCTCGTCGTGTTCGCCTCGGCGACCAGCTTCACCACTTCCTCCTCGCGCGGGGTCAGCTCCTCCTCGCCGGAGGAGCCGCGTTCGAGCACGTCCTTGATCAGCGTGCGCTGGGCCTCGGGGGTGAGGAACGGCTCGCCCCGCTCGACCGCCCGGATCGCCGCCAGCAGGTCGGTGTCGGCCTGCGCCTTCAGCACGTAGCCGGAGGCGCCCGCTTTGAGCGCCTCGAAGAGGTAGCGCTCGTCGTCGTGCATGGAGAGGATCAACACCTGCACCTCGGGCGCCTGGCGCTTGATCTCCCGCGTCGCCTGCAAGCCGGTCAGGTTCGGCATTTTCACGTCGAGGATCGCCAGGTCGGGCCGCTCCCTGATCGCCAGGTCGCGCGCCTCGGCCCCGTCGGCCGCCTCGGCGACGACCTCGATGTCCGGCTGCCGTTCGAGCAGCAGCCGCAGCCCGGACCGCACGATCCCGTGGTCGTCGGCGATCAGCACCCTCATGGGTTCGATTCTGCCGGGATGGTGAGGCGGACCGTGGTGCCGGCGCCGGGGCGGGACTCCAGCGTCAGCTCGCCGCCGACCAGCAGGGCGCGCTCCCGCATGCCGCCGATGCCGAGGCCGCGCTCGGACTCGGCGAAGGCGAAGCCGCGGCCGTCGTCGGCGACGCTCAGCTCGACCCCCTCGGGTCCGCGGCGCAGGGTCACCGCGACGTGGGCGGCGCCGGAGTGGCGGGCGGCGTTGGAGAGCGCCTCCTGGGCGACCCGGTAGACGACCAGCTGCTGGTCGTCGGAGAGGTCGGAGAAGTCGCCCTCGACCTCGATCGCCGCCTCGATCTCCCCCTCGCCGAGCCGCTCCACCAGCCCCGCGATCGCCGCCGCCAGGCCGAGGTCGTCGAGCGCCGTAGGGCGGAGCCGGCGGGCGAGGTCGAGCAGCTCGCGCATCGCCTGGTTGGCCAGCGACTTGGTCTCGGCCAGCTCCGGCTCGAGCTCCGGCGGCGCCGCCTCGCGCGCCGCCTCCAGCCGCAGGAGCAGCCCGGTCAGCGACTGGTTGACCTCGTCGTGGAGGTCGCGCGCGACCCGCGCCCGCTCCTCCTCCTGGGCCGCCAGGGCCGCCGAGCCGGCCCGTCGCCGCTCCGCTTCGAGGCGCCGCATCATGCGCAGGAAGGCGAGCTCGATCCGCTCCACCTCCTCGGTCTCGCCGACCCCGTCGATCGAGCCGGGGAGGAGGGAGCCGGGGCGCGAGAGGTCGACCTTCTCCATCTCCCCGATCAGGTCCTCGAGCGGGGCGAAGCGGCGGCGCAGCAGGATCATGTTCGCGGTCGCCCCCGCGATCACCGCCAGCGCCGCGATCGCGACGATCTCGCCCACCGAGAGGCCCGCCAAGGCCCCGGCGACGATCCCGATCGCGCCCAGGAGCACGGCGTTGACGACCAGCACCTGGGTGAAGAGCGCGCGCCGTCGCATCGGCCAAGCCTAGGCGGGGCGGCGGCCCCGAATGCGCGCCTAGGGGCTTCTCCGGGGCGCTTCAGGGGGTGGCCCCTATGGTGATCTTGAGCTTTCCCCGCGATACTTCGTCGACCAATTCCTCGATGAGGAGCACCTGAGACAGATGACCACCACCAAGCAGTCGACCTTCAGCGCCACGCTGCGCACCACGATCCTGATGGCCTCCCTCGGCGGCCTGCTGGTCGTGATCGGCGCCCTTGTCGGCGGCGCGCAGGGCGCCGGCTTCTTCCTGATCCTCGCGTTGCTGATCAACGCCGGGTCCTACTTCTTCAGCGACAAACTGGCCCTGGCCGCCAGTCGCGCCAAGCCGATCGACGAATCGGAAGCGCCGCGCCTCTACCAGATGGTGCGCGAACTGACGACGCGCGCCGGGCTGCCGATGCCGCGCCTCTACATGATCCCGAGCGACCAGCCGAACGCCTTCGCCACCGGCCGCAACCCGAAACACTCGGCCGTCGCGGTCACCCGCGGGATCACCAAACTGCTCTCCGAGGACGAGCTGCGCGGAGTGCTCGGCCACGAGCTCACCCACGTCCGCAACCGCGACATCCTGATCCAGTCGGTCGCCTCGGCGCTCGGCACCGCGATCACCTACGTCGCCTACATGCTGATGTGGTTCGGCGACGAAGACAACGGGCCGCTGGGCCTGGTCGCGGCGCTGGCGATGGTGATCCTGGCCCCGATCGCGGCCTCGATCATCCAGCTGGCGATCTCGCGCCAGCGCGAGTACGCGGCCGACGCCGGCGGCGCCGAACTGTGCGGCAACCCGGAGTCGCTGGCGAGCGCGCTGCTGCGGCTGGAGTCGGGCGCCGAAGCGATCCCGATGCAGGTCAACCAGGCCGCCGAGCCGCTCTACATCGTCCGTCCTTTCAAGGGTCAAGGCCTTGCCGGCCTGTTCTCGACCCACCCGCCGATCGAAGAGCGGGTCCGCAGGCTTCGTCAGATGCGCCCCTCGCTGTAGGGGGGCGCATCCCGAAGGGCTAGGGTCTCGTCCGGTGACCTGAGTCGGGCGCCGCGACCGTCAGTCTGGACGACGGTCGCGGCGCCTTTTTCGTTCTGTGCAGCCATTTCCCGAGGTTCCACACAGCTGGAAATCGCTCGCTATACTTTTTGAAGTAAAGCTGATCCGGATTAGGGGATTTGAAGATGGCGACTGGTGCAGGAACCGAGCAGACGCAGGTGATCGAGGAGATCGAACCGTTCGAGGCGGCGCAGGAGATCGAGGACGGCGGCATCGTCCTGATCGACACCCGCGAGCCCCACGAGTACCAGGAGGCCCACCTCGAGGGCGGCACGCTGGTGCCGCCGGCGATGCTCGCCGACCAGATCGAGACCGCCGCGCCGGACAAGGCCGCGCGCACGATCGTCTACTGCCGCTCCGGTAACCGCTCCGGCATCGCTGCCGCCCAGATGCAGGCGCTCGGCTACACCGACGTCGCCTCCGTCGCGGGCGGGATCATCGCCTGGCAGGAGCAGGGCCTGCCGGTGGTCTCCGCCTCCGGCATGACCGCCGAGCAGCGCGAGCGCTACTCCCGCCATACCCTGCTCCCCGAGGTCGGCGTCGACGGCCAGATCAAGCTGCTGAACGCGAAGGTGCTGCTGCTCGGGGCCGGTGGCCTCGGCGCGCCGACCGCGCTCTACCTCGCCGCCGCCGGCGTCGGCACGATCGGCCTAGTCGACGACGACGTGGTCGACGCCTCCAACCTGCAGCGCCAGGTGATCCACAACACCGAGCGCATCGGCATGCCGAAGACCACCTCGGCGCGGATCTTCATCGAGCAGTTGAACCCCGACGTCACCGTGGTCGAGCACAACGGCCGGCTCGACGCGAGCAACATCCTCGAGGTGATGGAGGGTTACGACATCGTCGTCGACGGCGCCGACAACTTCCCCACCCGTTACCTGCTGAACGACGCCTCGGTGCGGCTGAACAAGCCGGTCGTCTCCGCCTCGATCCTCGGCTTCGACGGGCAGATCTCCACCTTTGCCCCGCACGAGGGCCCCTGCTACCGCTGCCTCTACCCGACCCCGCCGCCGGCCGAGCTGGCCCCGAGCTGCTCCGCCAACGGCGTCCTCGGCGTGATGGCCGGGACGATGGGCACGCTGCAGGCCAACGAGGTGATCAAGCTGGTGCTCGGCGCCGGCGAGCCGCTGATCGGCCGCCTGCTGCTCTACGACGCGCTCGGCACCACCTTCACCGAGCTGAAGGTCCGCCGCGATCCCAACTGCCCGATCTGCGGTGACGACGCGCCGGAGATCCCCGAGTCGGAGATGGGCCAGTTCCCCGACTACGACCTCTTCTGCGCCGGTGCCGGCGGGGACCGCTGAGCGGTCCCCGTCTCGACTAGGATCCCGACTCGATGGCGACCGTTCGCATCCCACCGGTCCTGCGCCCGAAAACCGGCGGCGCCCCCGAGGTCGAGGCCGCCGGCTCCGACGTCGGCGAGGTCCTCCGCACCCTCACCGCCGCCCATCCCGACACCTCCGCCCAGCTCTTCGACGCCGAGGGCGAGCTCAACCGCTACGTCAACGTCTACCTGAACGACGAGGACGTCCGGGTGCTTGACGGCCTGGGTACCGCGGTGAGCGATGGCGACACGGTCGTGATCCTCCCGGCGATGGCCGGCGGCGCCGCTTAGCCGGTCGATTACGGCCGCGGCTTGCTGCCGTGGCGGCCGCCCCGCCCGTCCGAGGTGCGTCCCGGGCGTCTCGTGGCGGCCCGGACAGGCTGCCCGCTTGCCACGAGACGCCCGGGACGTGAGGGTCTCGCAGGGAAGTCCACACGGACGTGGGAGAGATGCCGGGAACGTCACAGATCCTCATGCCTCCCGTGACGGGATCGTGGCCCACTCCCGGTGAGTTCGCACTTTCGCTCGCCATGCGGGCAGAACTGCGAACTCACCCGGAGGGGGCATGAGGAGGACGGGAGGAAGCGTGGACTTCCCCCGCTCTTCGTCACGGGACCTCGGAGTTCGTGACGGATCACGCACCTCTCCCCGACACCCGGCCTTCTCGGTGGCGGCCACAGCCTGCCCGGGCCGCCACCGAGAAGGCCGCGTCCCTTGGTCGTCCCTTTGAGCTCCCCCACCTCCGGGCGCCAGCTCCCCCCGACGACTCGAGCGATCAGAAATCTGCGCCGGCAGAAACCGGCGCTGTGCGCGCGTAGGTGACGCCCGGCTCGCGCTCAGCGCTCGAGGACCAGGCCGAGGAACTTCTGGGTGCGCTCTTCCTGGGGGTCGTCGAGGACCCGCTTCGGCTCACCTTGCTCGACCACGACGCCGCCGTCCATGAAGACGACCTGGTCACCGACCTCGCGGGCGAAGCCGATCTCGTGGGTGACGACGAGCATCGTCATGCCTTCCTCGGCCAGCTCGCGCATCGTGTCGAGGACCTCTTTGACCAGCTCCGGGTCGAGGGCGGAGGTGACCTCGTCGAAGAGCATCACGTGCGGTTCCATCGCCAGGGCGCGGGCGATCGCGACGCGCTGCTGCTGGCCGCCGGAGAGGGTTTCCGGGTACTGGCCGAGGCGGTTGCCGAGGCCGACCCGCTCGAGCAGGGCGCGGCCTTTCTCCTCCGCCTCCGCCTTCGACTTGCCGAGCACCTTGACCGGCGCCAGGGTGACGTTCTCCAGCGCCGTCTTGTGGGGGAAGAGGTTGAACTGCTGGAAGACCATGCCGACCCGCTGGCGGACGAAGTCGAGGTTCCAGCTCGACTCGCCGGTCCCTGACCCGGGGCCCTTGCAGATGTCCTGGCCCTCGAGGAAGATCTCGCCCTCCTCCGGCGGCGCCAGCAGGTTGATGCAGCGCAGCAGCGTGCTCTTGCCCGAGCCGCTCGGCCCGAGGATGCAGATCACTTCCCCTTTGGCGACGTCGAGGTCGACGCCGTTCAGCACCTTGAGGCCGCCGAAGCGCTTGTGGACGCCTTTGAGTCGGAGCATCGGCTCGGCCATCACGCCACCTCGATATGGGCGCCGCGGGTGACCCGCGCCTGGTTGCGCTTGATCAGGATGTCGACCAGGCGCGCGCCCGGCAGGCAGATGACGAGGAAGAAGAAGGCGGTGAGGATCAGCGCCGAGCTGTTCAACCGTTCGGCGAGGATTTCGCGGCTGACCAGGGTCGACTCGCCGAAGGCGATGACGCTGACCAGCGTCGTGTCCTTGAGCAGCGAGATCAATTCGTTCAGCATCGGCGCCGGGATCTTCGTCACCGCCTGGGGGACGATGATGTGGCGCATCGCCTGGAGATGGCTCATGCCGAGCGAGCGGGCCGCCTCCATCTGGCCTTTCGGAACCGCTTCGATCCCGGCCCGGTAGACCTCGGCCATATAGGCGCCGTAGACGAAGACGAGGCCGGAGACGCCGTACCAGAACGGGTCGGGCTTGCCGAACCACTCGGGGACGCGGATGCTTTTCGGGATGAAGGTGATGAACGGCACCCCGCCGGAGATGATCAGGATGATGATCAGCAGCGGGATCGCCCGCAGCACGTCGATGTAGGCGATCGTCAGGAAGCGGAACGGCAGGATTTTCTTGCCCGGCGTCTGTCGGATCACCGCCAGTAGGAGTCCCCAGGCGAGGGCGATCAGCGCCGCCACGAAGAAGATCAGGAGGTTCTGCAGGAAGGCGTCGAAGACTTCCCAGAAGTGTTCTCCCATGATGTGGAAGTCGAAGTACTGTTCGAAAAAGACCTTCAAATCTCGCTCCTGATCCTGCGTTTCCCGGTCCCAAGCAAAGAGGGGGCACCGTCGCCGGCGCCCCCTCCGTTATACGGCCTTCCGGCCACCGCGCGAAGCCCTACTTCGCTTCGGCTTCTTCGATCGCTTTTTCGAGGCCTTCGAGCGGCGGTTCTTCCTTGAACCACTTTTCGTAGACCTTGGCGTAGCTGCCGTCTTCGATCGTTTTCTTCAGGCCTTCGTTGATCTGTTCGAGCAGTTCGGTTTCGGACTTGGCCAGGGCGATCCCGTACGTTTCGTCGGTCGGGACTTTTTCGACGATTTCGATGCCGCCGAGTTCTTCGGCCTGCTGTTTCGCCACCGGTGCGTCGATGATCACCGCTTCGACCACGCCGGCCTTCAGCGCGTTGTCCGCGTCGGGGCCTTCGGGGTAGGGGCGGAGTTCCTTCGCTTCGGCTTTTTCCTTGCCGAGTTCGAGGCCGGTCGTGCCCTGCTGAGCGGCGACGATTTTGCCCTTGAGATCGGCGAGGCCGGTGATTTCGCTGCCTTCTTTGACCAGGATCGCCTGTTCGGAGAGGTAGTAGGGCAGTGAGAAGTTGACGACTTCTTCGCGTTCTTCGGTGATCGTCGCGGCCGACATCACGGCTTCGAACTTGCCCTGGGCGACGTCGCGGAAGATCGTTTCGAACGAGGAGTCGATGAATTCCGGTTCCCGGCCGATCTCCTTGCCGATCGCTTCCATCAGTTCGACGTCGAAGCCGGTGTAGCCACCGCCCGAGGCTTTCTGCTCGAACGGGGGATAGGGGATGTCGGAGCCGACCGTCAGCTTTTCGCCGCCGCCTTCGGCTTCTTCTTCCGCGCCGCCGCCCGCTTCGGTCGTTTCTTCCGCTTCAGTCGTCGTTTCGCCGGCGCTGGAGCTGCTGCTCCCGCCACCGCACCCGGCGACGATGATTGCAAGGGCCCCCACGAGGAGTACCGCCAGAAAGGCGGACAGCCGCGTCTTGCTGGACAAACCTGCCTCCGATCAGAATTTTGCTGGACGGTCGCGAACATACACCCGAATTCGCGACCCGCGTTTGTCCACAGGTCTAGATCGGGACGCTCACCGCGCACCCACTCGGAGAGGGGACCCTCGCTACACTTTCTGAAGTAAAGGGGGACCCGGCGACGCGATGGCACCAGATCCAGTCTTGAACAGACCCTGCGGGGGACGCTTCGGCGACGTCGTCGAATCGATCGGCAATACGCCGCTGGTGGAGCTCAAGCGGCTCTCGCCGAAGCCCGAGGTGCGCATCTTCGCCAAGCTCGAGGGGCACAACCCGACCGGCTCGGTGAAGGACCGCGTCGCCCGCTCGATGATCGAGAAGGCCGAGGCCGAAGGGGCGATCGAGCCGGGCCAGACGATCCTCGAACCGACCTCCGGCAACACCGGCATCGCGCTGGCGATGATCTGCCGGCGCAAGGGCTACCCGCTGCAGGTAGTGATGCCGGACAACGTCACCGAGGAGCGCTCCCAGCTGCTGCGCATGTACGGGGCGGAGATCGTCTACTCCGAGGGGGCCAAGGGCTCCAACGGGGCGGTCGAGGTGGCGCTGGAGCTGGCCGAGCAACCGGGCTTCTTCATGCCCTACCAGTACGGCAACGAGGCCAACCCGCTCGCCCACTACAACGGCACCGCGGTGGAGATCCTCGAAGAGCTCGACTCGGTTGCCGCCTTCGTCGGCGGCCTCGGCACCGGCGGCACCCTGATGGGCAACGGCCGGCGGCTCAAGGAGGCCGACCCGGAGACGCTCGTCGTCGCCGCCGAGCCGATGCAGGGGGAGCTGGTCCAGGGGCTGCGCTCCCTCGACGACGGCTTCATCCCGCCGATCATCGACCTCTCCCTGCTCGACCGCAAAATCATGGTCTCCAACCGCGACGCGATCGTCTGGACGAAGAAGCTGCTGGAGGAGGAGGGCGTCTTCGCCGGCGTCTCCGGCGGCGCCGTCGCCCGCGTCGCCGCCCGCATCGCCGGGGAGCTCGACTCCGGCGACGTCGTCTTCCTGATCCCTGACGACGGCTGGAAGTACCTCTCCTCCGGCATTTACACGAAGCCGCTCGAGGAGATCGAGAACCTCGACTCCACCGTCTGGTGGTAGCGACCGGCGCCGCGCGCGTCAAGTAGCCTCGCGCCCGATGAAGATCTCCCAGGCACTGGTGGACGAGATGATCGTCCATGCGCTCGAGGACCGGCCGAACGAGTGCTGCGGCATGATCGGCGGTCGCGACGGGGTCGCGACCAAGGTCGTGCCGGTGCTGAACGCCGCCGCCAGCCCGCTGCGCTACGAGATGGACCCGCAGGGTCAGTTCGACGCCTTGAAGGAGATCGAAGCCGAGGGCGAGCTGCTGGCGATCTACCACTCGCACACCAAGAGCGCCGCCTATCCGTCGCAGACCGACGTCAACCAGGCGCAGAACTGGCCGGAACCGATCTACGTGATCGTCTCCCTGGTCGACGAGGAGAACCCCGACGTCAAAGGCTTCCACCTCGCCGACCTGAAGATCGCCGACGCACCGCTCGAGATCGAGTAGGAATAGGGAGATGGCGGAGGCGACGAGACATCGCGGCGCCCATTCGCGCGGCTCTCACGGCGGCGGCGGTCATCACGACGACGACGGCGGTGGCGGCGGCGGAGGGGGCGGCGGCAAGCTGGTCAAGGTCGGCTTCGCCCGCAACCAGGCCGAAGCCGAGATGCTGCAGGGGCTGCTGATGGAGTCGGGCATCCCGAGCATCCTCAAACGGGCCGGCGGCTTCGACAACCCGGACTTCCTCGTCGCCGGGCCGCGCGACATCTGGGTCAACAAGGAGCACGCGCACGAGGCTCGGCGGATCCTCGAGGAGACGATGACCGAGGGCGACGACGAGGCCGAGGAGCGGCGCGAGATCTCCGAGCAGGCGCGGCTGGAGGCGACCGGCGGCGAGCCGATCAGCCCGGCGCGGCTGGCGCTCTACGTCGGCGGCGGCTTCATCGCCGCCGTGATCATCATCTGGATCGTCTACGCGATCAGCTGACCCCGGCGGGGCGGACCATTTCCCGCAGGTAGTCGCGCCAGGCGGCTTCGATGTCGCGGAAGCGGGCGTCGAAGGCGTCTTCGAGGGTGACCGCGGGGCCGCCGGGGAGGAGGCCGTCGACGAGGCGCTCGCAGGCCTCGGGCCCGCGCTCGTTCTCCAGCAGGTCGAAGATCGTGCCGCCGAGGATCACCGCGTCGCGGCGCGAGGGCGGGAAGGAGACGCGGCCGCCGCCGCGCAGGCGCAGCAGCACCGCCGCCCGGTAGAGGCCGACCTGGCGGGCGAAGTACTGGGCGCCGCCTTCCACCAGCCAGGCCCAGCGCAGGTAGCGGGCGAAGCGGCGCGGCGTCCAGGAGGGCGGCAGGGCGCTGTTGTTGGTGGAGATGACCAGCTGCGCGTAGAGGCGCTCGGCGGTGCCGCGCAGCGCTTCCAGCGAGTCTTCTCCGGCGGCCCGCCGTCCCATGTGGTGGTCGTTGAGCACGTGGAGCTCGGTCGACATCGGCCAGCCCGCCAGGTAGCGCCGCCCGGCCGGCGCCGCCGCCCAGCGGGCGGCGGGCAGGAAGGGGTGGGCCATCGTCAGTGAGGCCGGGTTGGTGTGGATGACGACGGTGACCCCGTTGGGCATCCGCTCGAAACGGTCTTCGAGCCGCAGCCGCAGGGTCTCCAGCCGGTCCAGCGTGCGGTCGGCGAAGGCCGCGTCACCGGAGTCGTGGCGCGCGGTGAAGCTGAGGGACTCCGTCTCGACCCAGGACATGGGTCGAGACTAATACCCGGGACGGTCCGTCAAACCGGCCTGGCGCTAGACCAGGGCCGGTTCGGCGGCGCCGCAGACTTCGCGGATCTCTTGACGAGCGCGGTCGAACTCCTCGTCGGCCATCACCGGCGTGCCCTCGAAGGGCAGGTCGCGGTCGATCTCGACCCAGGAGCGGCAGCCGTGGTACTCGTCGCGCACCCGCACGGTGACCGGGCGGGGGATGCGATGGACCCGCAGCAGCAGGATGTGGAGGGGGTGGCGGCGCTTCCAGGCGAGCCGCTTCTCGGCGTAATCCGGAGTCCAGATGTAGTACGGCGAGAGGCAGTCGAGGGTGCGTCGGTCTTCGATCGTGACGTGGTCCGTCACTTCGGCCCAGGCGCGCAGCCGGACCCGGTCCGGCTGCGGGATCCCGCCGTCCTGGATCAGCGCTTTCGGCGGCGGTTCCTCGTCGGGCCAGACACCCTCCTCGAGGGCGCGGCGCAGCTCGGGGTGGTGCGATTCCCGGACGAGGTCGTTGCGCTGGTGGTCGAAGGTCGGGTAGAGGAAGAAGCGCTCGTGCTCGAGTTCGAAGTGCTTGTTCTCCTCGCGAATTCCGCCCTTGCGAAGCGTGAGCAACTGCTCACCCTCGGCGAGAGCGCGGACGGTTACAGCCCATTCCTTGAGAGCGATTGGCATTTGAAGTCAGTACCTGGGGAGGTCGTGTTCGTTATATAGGGGGCTGGGCGCGTAAATCTGGCCGCGAGAGGCCATCGTGCCCACCCGAGAAGGGGCATCTTAGAGAAGCCCGCGCAAAACACCAAATAATTGGTGGCGGAATTTAGGGAACGCCGTGGCCTCCGCCGCCTGGGGTTTCGATGCGCAAACGGCTTCCTGGAGCCAAATCTCCCTCGCTCTTGGACGGAAGCTGAGAGTCGTCGAAGAGATTCCTCCCCGCTGCACCGGCGGCGCCTCCGTCGCGGCCGCGGGGGCGCGCCGGCGGCGCTCGGTGAGCAGGGTGAAGCGCATCGGGGCGAGCGCTTCCAGCTCGCGGACGAGGCCGTCGCCGCCGCGACGGGCGCCGGCGCCGCCCGAGCCGCGCCGCAGGGAAAGCTCGCGCACGCGCAGCGGAAACTCCGTCTCCAGCGCCTCGATCGGCGTGTTCAGGGTGTTGGACATGGCGACGTGGATCGCGCTCGGCCCGTCGGCGTCGGGGCAGGCGCCCTGGCCGCCGCCGAGCGTCTCGTAGTAGGTGAAGCCCTCGCCGGCGAGGGTGGGATTACCCGAGAGGGTGAGGTTGTTCATCGTTCCCTGCCCCTGGGCGGGGACCGGGCGGGCGCCGGCGAGGGCGGCGATGACGAGGTCGGCGACGCGCGAGGAGGTCTCGACGTTGCCGGCGACGACGGCGGCCGGAGGCTCGGCGTTCAGCAGGCAGCCGCGCGGGGCGCCGACCTCGATCGGCCGGTGGGCGCCGGCGCAGGGCGGGGCGTCGGGGTCGGTGAGGACGCGGACGGCGAAGAACGCGGCGGATTTGGTCACCGAGAGCGGGCAGTTGAGGTTGCCCTCGACCTGCGGGTCGGTGCCGGCGAAGTCGAGGTGCAAGGTCTCGCCGGCGACGGTCGCGGTGACCCGGAGGGCGACGTCGCGCTCGGAGCCGTCCGGCGAGTCGTCTTCGAGGAAGTCCTCGGCCGTATAAGTGCCGTCGGGGAGCGCGGCGAGGGCGGCGCGGGTGCGGCGCTCGGCGTAGGCGAGGATCTCGGCCATGCCCGCGCGCAGGCCCTCGGCGCCGTGGCGTGCGGCGAGCTCGGCGAGGCGGAGGCGGCCGACCCGGTTGGCCGACTGCTGGGCGCGAAGATCCGCGAGCCGCCGGCGCGGATCGCGCATCGCGGCGACGAGGTCGTCGAGCGCCGCCGGCGTGGCGCGGGTGGGCGGGATGACGACGCCCTCCTCGTCGAGGCGCCGGGAGAAGGCGGGCATCGAGCCGGGGGTCGGGCCGCCGACGTCGGCGTGGTGGGCGCGCGAGGCGGCGAAGCCGAAGAGCTCGCCTCGGGCGAAGACGGGGGAGACGAGGGTGATGTCGGGCAGGTGGGTGCCGCCGCGGAAGGGGTCGTTGAGGATCCATTCGACCTCCGGCTCGTGCCGCTCGTCGAGGACGGCGGCGACCGCGTCGGGCATCGAGCCGAGGTGGACGGGGATGTGCTCGGCCTGCATCACCAGCTCGCCGCCGGCGTCGAAGAGCGCGGTCGAGCAGTCGTGGCGCTCCTTGATGTTGGCGCTGTAGGCCGAGCGGATGAGGGTGGCGCCCATCTCCTCGGTGGCGGCGCGGAGGCCGCCGATCATCACTTGGAGGGTGATCGGGTCGATCTTTTTTGTGCTCCGAGGGGGAGATTCGGGGGACCCTTCGCTCACGAACTGCGGGGAGGTTCGCTCAGGGTCCCCCGAATCTCCCTGCGAACGGGTGGCGTTGATCGACCCGAACTCGTCGACCTCCGCGCTCCAGCCGGGGGGCAAGACGAAGGTTGCCTCGGGGAGCTCGAAGATCACTGGTCCCGAGGCTTTTCGGCCTGCTTCGGGCTCGCCGCGCAACACCGGGGTGTCGATCCATTCGGTGCCGAAGCGGACCCTGCGGGTGGACTCCTCGAGGGTGCCCTCACTCGCCGCCGCGGGGCGAGGGGAAGGGCCGTCGAGGACCAAGGCCAGGCGGACGTCGACGAGGACGACTTCGCCGTCGGGATCGCGGTGGCCGTAGCGGTCTTCGTGGGCGGACTCGAAGCGGGCGACGAGGTCGGCGGGGTCGGGCTCGGGATCGCCGGGGATCGGTAGCTCGAAGGCCTGGCCCGAGTAACGCATGCCGTAGACGACCTCGACGCGGGAGCCTTCGAGGTCCGGCCCGCCGGCCGCCTCGCGCAGCTCGGCGACGGCGGCGGCGATGCGTGCGCTCGTCAGGTCCTCGCCGGAGAGCATCACGGTGCGGGCGGTGTCGCGGCGGCGGTCGGAGGCGCAGAGGCCGAAGGCGGAGAGCACGCCGCCGGCGCGGGGACAGAGCAGGCGGTCGATCCCCAGCTCCTCGGCGATCGCCGCCGCGTGCATCGGCCCGGCGCCGCCGAAGGGCAGCAGGGCGAAGCGGCGCGGGTCGACGCCGCGCTCGACGGTGACGACGCGGAGCGCCCGCACCATCTCCTGGTTGGCCACGCGGACGATCCCGGCGGCGGTCTCCAGGGGGTCCAGTCCCAGCTCCGCGGCCAGCGCGCCGACCGCCCGCTCGGCCGCCTCGGCGTCGAGGGCGACGCCGCCCGCCAGGGTCGAGTCGGCGGCGAGGTTGCCGAGCAGCAGGTTGGCGTCGGTGACGGTCGGCTCGCTGCCGCCGCGCCCGTAACAGGCGGGGCCGGGCTGTGCTCCGGCCGAGCGCGGGCCGACCCGAAGGGCGCCGCCCGGGTCCCGCCAGCCGATCGAGCCGCCGCCCGCGCCGACGGTGTGGACGTCGACGGTCGGCAGCTGGATCGGGCGGCCGTCGATCGTGCGCGAGTCGCTGCGCCGGACGGTCCCGTCCTCGACCACGCAGACGTCGCAGGAGGTGCCGCCCATGTCGAAGCCGAGCGCGTTGCCGTCGCCGCTGAGGCGGGCGAGGAGGCCGGCGCCGACCGCGCCGCCGGCGGGGCCGGAGAGGACGCTCCAGGCGCCCGCGCGCGCCGCCTCCTCGGCGGGGGCGACGCCGCCGGAGGAGAGCATCACCTGCGGCGCCGGGATCCCGGCCGCGGCGGTCGCCTCGCTCAGTCGTCCCAGGTAGCGGCCCAGCAAGGGGGAGAGGTAGGCGTCGATCGCGGTGGTCGAGGCGCGCTCGTACTCGCGGAAGCGCGGCAGCACCTCGTGCGAGGCGGAGACGTGGAGCCCGGGGAGGCGCTCGCGCAGGAGCTCGGCGAGGCGGCGCTCGTGGCTCGGGTCGAGGTAGCTGAACAGCAGGCAGATCGCCACCGACTCGGCGCCGCCCTCCTCGAGCGCCGCGGCGAGGCGCTCCGCCTCGCCCTCGGCCAGCGGCTCGACGATCCCCTCCGGCCCGGTCCGCTCGGCCGCCTCCAGCTTCAGCTCCGGCGCCACCAGCGGCGTCGGCTTCGGCGCGCAGAGGTGGTAGAGGCTGGGGCGGTCCTGGCGGGCGATCTCCAGCAGGTCGGCGAAGCCGCGCGTCGCGATCAGCGCCGTGCGGGCGCCGCGTTCCTCCAGCAGCGCGTTCGTCCCCACGGTCATCCCGTGGGAGAACTCCTCGACGTCCCCGGCCTCGGCTCCCGCCTTCGCCGACACCGCCTCGATCGCCGCCATCACCCCGTCGGACTCCTCCCCCGGCGTGGTCGGCACCTTGGCCGCGTGGACGGCCCGCCGGTCGAGCAGGACCGCGTCGGTGAAGGTGCCGCCGACGTCGACCCCGAGGAGCATCGGCGCTACTCCCAGGTCTCCTGGCGGACCGAGCCGTCCGGGGCGAAGATGACGTGGACGCCGTCCAGCGCCGGGTCGGTCTGCGGGCGGTCGGTGCGCAGGTGGGGGCCGCGGGACTCGCGCCGCTCCAGCGCGGTCAGGGCGATCGCCTTGGCGAGCGGGTAGGGATCGGGGATCAGCGCCGCCAGGTCGGTCGGGTTGCGCAGCGGGCCGGCGCGGCGCCAGACGGCGTCGCGGGTGTCCCGGGTCGGCGGCGTGAAGCGCCACTCGGGCTCGGCCGGGCGCGCCGTCGCCTCGGGCTCGACCGCGGCCGCCGCGGCCGCCCGCCCGCCGAAGACGAAGCACTCGCTGAGCGAGTTGGAGGCGAGTCGGTTGGCGCCGTGGAGGCCGGTACAGGAGGACTCGCCGACCGCGTAGAGACCGGGCAGCGAGGAGCGCCCGTCGAGGTCGACCGCGATCCCGCCCATCGTGTAGTGGGCGGCGGGGGCGACCGGGATCAACTCGTGCGTCGGGTCGAGGCCGGCCTCGGTGAGCGAGGCGAAGACGTTGGGGAAGCGGGCCGGGTCGATCGTCCGCAGGTCGAGGCGGACCGAGGCGCTGCCCTCCTCGCGCATCTTGGCGAGGATCGCGGCGCTGACCTCGTCGCGCGGGGCGAGCTCGTCGGTGAAGCGCTCGCCGTCCGCGTCGAGCAGCTTGGCCCCCTCGCCGCGGATCGCCTCGGTGATCAGGGCGCCGTCGAAGCGGGTGTCGGGCAGGTAGACCGCGGTCGGGTGGAACTGGCAGAACTCGAGGTCGGCGAGGTCGGCCCCGGCGGCGCTGCCGAAGACCGGCCCGGCGCCGATCGCCCCGCGCGGGTTGGTCGTCCGCCGCCAGAGCGCCGCGGCGCCGCCGGTCGCCATCACCGTGGCCCGGGCGGCGAGGGCGCCGGCGTCGGTGATCACGCCGTGGCAGCGCTCGCCGTCGGACCAGAGCGCCGTCGCCGAGGTGCGCTCGCGGACCTCGATCCGCTCGTCGTCGGCGACCATCGCGGCCAGCTTCGAGGTGATCTCGCGGCCGGTCTGGCTGCCGCCGGAGTGGACGATGCGGCGGGCCGAGTGGCCGCCCTCGAGGCCGAGCGCAAGGCGCCCTTCGTGGTCGAGGTCGAAGTCGACGCCGCGCGCCTGCAGGTCGCGGACGGCCGCCGGCGCCTCCTCGACCAGCACCCGCACCGCGGCGGGGCGACAGAGGCCGCGGCCGGCGGCGATCGTGTCCTCGGCGTGGCGCTCGGGCGAGTCCCCGGGTTCGAGTGCCGCGGCCAGGCCGCCCTGCGCCCAGAAGCTGGCGCTCTGGGAGAGCGGCGTGCGTGAGACGACGCAGACCCGGCCGCCGAGCTCGGCGGCGCGCAGGGCGGTCCACAGTCCGGCGGCGCCGCCGCCGACCACGGCGACGTCGTACTCCGCGAGCGCCGCTATTTGTCCGCGCCCTCTCGGCGGATCTGGTCGATCCGCTCGCGCAGCCAGGCGGCGGCGCCTTCGCGGGCGCGGGCGCGCTCGGCGGCGACCGCCTTCTCGGCGATCTCGGCGCGCCGCTCGGCGGCGGCGATCCGCTCCTCGGCGGCGTCGGTGTGCGTCTCGATCTCGCCCAGCCGCTCTTCGGCGGCGGCGATCGCCCGCTCTTTCGCGGCGCGCTCCGCGGCCAGCTCTTCCTCGTGGCGCAGTTCCAGCTCTTTGCGCACCCGGTCGGACTCGGTGCGCCAGCGCTCGAGGTCGGCCTCGAGCGCGCGGATCTCGGCCTCGGCCCGCCCTTCGGCCGCGGCGGCGGCCGCGGCGGCGGCGGCCAGCGTCCGCTCGGCCTGGTCGATCCGGGCGGCCGAGGCGTTCACGGCCGCGGGCTCGGGCACGTCGCCCGAGGGCGTCCCGCCCGCCGTCGGATCGGCCCCCTGCGGGCCGTTCTGTTCGTCGCTCATCTAGACGTCCACTCCGCGCTCAAGGCCCAAATCTAAACCGGGTGGGCGGTCATGTGACGGTAGACCTCGATCACGCGCTCGGCCATCGGCCCGGCGGCGAGGGTCGCGGCGCGGGCGGCGCCGGCCACGCGGGGGTCGCTCGCGCCCAGGTGGGGACGGGCCGCGGCGGCCCAGGTCTGGGGGTCGAAGGGGGCGCAGAGGCAGCCGCGGATACCCGCCAGCAGGTAAGGGGCGACGCCGACCGGGGTGGAGAGGACGGGCACGTCGCAGGCGAGCGCCTCGATCGCCGCCATGCCGAAGCCCTCGTAGTCGGAGGTGACGAGGACGGCGTCGGCGGCGTTCATCCAGGTCGCCATCCGCTCCGGCTCGATCGAGCCGCCGGTGAGGAGCCGGGCGTCGGCGGTCGCGGCGAGCTCGGCAGCGCGGTCGTGGCGCTTCTCCGGGCGGGCCGGGTCGGCCGGGAAGAGGAGGTAGCGGCCGTCGGGATCGAGGCCGAGCTGCTCGCGGGCGGCGGCGCGGGAGGTCGGCCCGAAGCGTTCCAGCTCGGGGCCGCAGGGGAGGATGGCCGCGCCTGGGACCAGCGGCAGGCCGGGGCGGCCGTCCTCCTCGGCGAACAGCGCCCGCGAGACGGCCGCGATCAGGTCGGCCTGCCAGGCGAGCCGGCGCGACAGCGGCCCGACGATCGGGTGGCGCACGTCGGTGCCGTGGAAGGTGACCAGCAGCGGGTGGGCGCCGGCCAGGCGGGCGACCCAGCCGGCGAGGCCGTAGTGGGCGTGGACGAGGTCGAAGCGCTCGCCGCGCAGCAGGGCGCGCAGCCGGCGCACGGCGGGCATGTAGTTGGCGCGGCCGCGGGGGAAGCCGAATTCCTCGACCTCGACGCCGCGGGCGCGGACCTCGGCCACCTGGTCGCGGACCCAGCGGCCGCGTTGCGGCGTGCTCGCGTCCGGTAGGAGATTGGTGACGACGAGGACTCGCATCGCGGCAGGTTATCCCTGCTCGGGCCGGGTACGGGGAGGCCCTCCGGCGCCGCAACCGCACCGCCGTCGCCTCCTCGTCTGCTTGAGTGCTTGCCCTGATGCGCCCGCCGCGCCACTCGATCACCTCGGTCCTAGCCACGGCACTCGTCGCCGGGGCGCTGCTCGCGCCCGCCGCCGGGGCGGCGACCGGGAGCGCCGGATCGGCCGCGGGCGCCGTCGCCTCGACCCCCTCGATCTCCTTTCGCGAGCACGCCGCCGCGGCGCGCCGCTTCTGGACGCCGGCGCGGATGAAGGCGGCGCGGCCGATCGACGGCAACGCCGTCGCCCACGCCTCGTCCTTGAATCCGGACCTGACCGCGACCTCGGAAACGATCGCCGATCCGACCGAACCGGCCTACCGGGTCAACGGCGCGATCTTCATCTCGGAAGGCGCCGGGGTCGGCTACGGCCGCTGCTCGGGGACCTCGGTGATCTCGCCGAGCAAGAGCGTGGTCATCACCGCCGGCCACTGCGTCTACGACGAGGGGATCTGGTCGGACCGCAAGTGGGTCTTCGTCCCCGGCTACCACCACGGCGAACGCCCCTTCGGCACCTTCACCGCCCACTGGCTGGGGACGACGCCCGCCTGGCACGGCCATGAAAACGAGAACTACGACGTCGGCGCGGCGGTGGTCGGGCGCAACGAAAAGGGGCAGACGCTGGCGGCGGCGGTCGGCGCGGACCGGTTGAAGACGGGGCTCTCGCCGGACCAGACCTTCGACGTCTACGGCTACCCGGTCGAACACCCCTTCAACGGCGGGACGCTGCAGGTGTGTCGCGAAGCGAGCTTCGAGGGCCATGACTTCGGCTCGCTCTTCGAACCGGGCCCGCTCGACCTGGCGATCAGCTGCGACGACAGCGCCGGCGGCTCCGGCGGCGCCTGGGTGATCGAAGGCAACGTCGTCAACAGCGTCACCACCTACGGCTATCCGAGCGACCCGTCCACCAATTTCGGGCCCTACTTCGGCAAGGACGTCGCCAGCCTCTACAAGCGGGCGAAGCAGATCAGATGAGGCGCCTGGCGATGACGCTGGCCGCGTTGGCGGCGATCGGGGGCGGGGCGCTCGCCTCGGCGGCGCTCGCCGGCCAGGGCGGGGCGGGCGCGCAGCGGATCGAAGTCGAACCGCGCTTCCAGCTGGTCGGATCCCACGGCTTCCGGATCCTGGTCTCGGCGCGGGTGCGGACGGTGACGATCGGCGTCTCGCGCGGCGACGACACGGCGCACTCGGGCTCTTCGACCACCTACGTCGCCCGCGGCACCGTCGGCCCGCACGGCATCCACGCCGACTTCCACCAGTTCGGCCGCGTCGACGTCCACTTCCACCGCACCGCCGCGGCGGTGCGCGGCCTGCCGCCCGACTGCTTCGGCGGCACCACCGGGGCGGCGACGATCCCCGGCTACTTCACCGGCACGGTCGAATTCGAGGGCGAGGGCGGCTACACCTCGGTCCGCGCCCACCGGGTGGAGGGCGAGGTCGTCCTGCCGCCGACCGAACAGTGCCCGCTCGTCGCCGGCGGCGCCAACCCGTTGGTCGAAGACCCGAACGCCGAGCTGCCGCCGTCGAAGACGCGGATGACGCTGGAGGCGATCGACAAATCGGGCACCGGCGGCCTCTTCTTCTTCGCCAAGCGGGCCGGCAAGACCGGTTTCTGGGCGGAAAAGTTCGGCACCGTCGGGCGGATCGGCGTCCTCAGCTACGCCTACGCGCTGGGACCGCGCTCGAGCTTCGCCTCCGACCCCCAGGTCAGCTACGGCACGGTGAAGCCGCCGAAGCCCTTCACCGGCACCGCGACCCTGCGCCGCGCGGCCGGCGGCAAGCGCACCTGGACCGGCACCCTGGCCGCCGAATTCCCGGGTCAGGGCGAAGTCTCCCTGGTCGGCACCCAGTTCCGCACCACGCTGGCGAGAAGCTTTCCCTAGACGTCACGCAATTGGCACTCGCGCGTCTTGTTCGGTGCGCATTTGAGGCCGAGCATCGCTCCCGCCAAACGAGGAAGGGAGAGCGATGTTCTACGCAGTGTTGGGGTACCTCCATGCGGCCCTGTGGCGCCTCCACGGCGCCGCGTCGCGGCGGGCACGGGCGATCCACGCCCTCGCCGGGGAGCGCGGCCAGGGGACGGTCGAGTACGTCGGCCTGATCCTGCTGGTCTCGCTGCTGATGGTCGGCATGGTCGCCGCGATGAAGGGGTTCAACGGCAAGCAGGGCACCGAGCTCGCGGACGTGATCGTCGACAAGATCAAGGAGGCCGTGGACAAGGTCGCCTTCAAATGAGGCGAGTGGCAGGCGCCCGGCCGGGCGGCGGAAGTTCGTCGCCGGGCGCTTGCCGCCGCGCCGTGAAAGACTCGGCCCGATGACCGCCTCGCGCAGCTACGACCGTGCCCCGGCCGACATCCGGCCCGTCGTCATCGACCCAGGCTTCGTCGAAAGCGCCGACGGCTCGGCGCTGATCTCGGTCGGCCGCACGCGGGTGATCTGCACCGCCTCGGTCTCCGAGCAGGTGCCGCGTTGGATGATGGGCCGCGGCAAAGGCTGGGTCACCGCCGAGTACGCGATGCTGCCCGCCTCGACCGGCGAGCGCAAGCAGCGCGACGTCTCGAAGGGCAAGCAGGATGGCCGCGGGGTGGAGATCCAGCGGCTGATCGGGCGCAGTCTGCGCGTGGTCTGTGACTTCAAGGCGCTGGGCGAACGCAGCGTCTACGTCGACTGCGACGTGCTCGAAGCCGACGGCGGCACCCGCTGCGCCTCGATCACCGGCGGCTACGTCGCGCTCAGGCTCGCCTTCCAGAAACTGCTCGACCGCAAATTGATCGAGACGATGCCGCTGACCGGTCAGGTCGCCGCGGTCTCGGTCGGCATGGTCGACGGCCAGCCGCTCTGTGACCTCGACTACGGCGAGGACTCGCGCGCCGAGGTCGACGCCAACGTGGTGATGACCGGCGACGGCGGCCTGGTCGAGGTGCAGGCGACGGCCGAGCGCACGCCGCTCTCGCGCACCTCGCTGGACGAGCTGCTGGGGCTCGCCGAGGGCGGTATCGCCCGCCTGCGCGAGGTGCAGGACCGGGTCGCCCCCTGAGCGAGGGACGCCGCGTGATCCTCGCCACCTCGAACCTCCACAAGGTGGGTGAGATGCGCGATCTGCTGCCCGGGGTCGAGCTTCGAGCCGCTGCCCGCCGGATACGAGCCCCCGGTCGAGGACGGCGACAGCTTCGAGGCCAACGCGCTGATCAAGGCGCGCGCCGCCCACGCGGCGCTGGGCCAGGCGGTGATCGCCGACGACTCGGGGATCGAGGCGGTCGACCTCGGCGGCGCCCCCGGCATCTACTCGGCCCGCTACGCCGGCGAGGGCGCGAGTGACGAGGACAACCTCGACAAGCTCCTGCGCGAGGTCGACGCGACCGGCGGCGAGCGCCGCGCCGCCTACGTCTGCGTCCTCGTCCTGATCGACGCCGACGGCACCGAGCACGTCTTCGAAGCCGACTGCGAAGGCCGCCTCCTGCGCGAGCGCCGCGGCTCCGGCGGCTTCGGCTACGACCCGATCTTCGTCCCCGACGACACCGACGACGATCGCACGATGTCCGAGCTGACCCCGGAGGAGAAGAACGCGATCAGCCATCGCGGCCGCGCCGCCCGGTTGCTGCTGGCACACCTCGGGGGATAGGGATCGACGCCACGTGTGGGGCGCGGGCGACGTGGTTCGGGCGTGCCTCGGGATCGCGTGCTTCGGGCCGCCGCGGCCGTCCGAGGTGCGTCCCGGGCGTCTCGTGGCGGCCCGGGCAGGCTGCCCGCCTGCCACGAGACGCCCGGGACGTGAGGCTTCCGCAGGGAAGTCCACACGGACGTGGGAGAGATGCCGGGAACGTCACCCTTCCTCATGCGTCCCGTCACAGGATCAAGGCCGACCGGGAGTGAGTTCGCACTTTCGCTCGCTATGCGAGCAGAACTGCGAACTCATCCGGGGAGGGCATGAGGAAGACCGGAGGAAGCGTGGACTTCCCCCGCTCCTCGTCACCGATCCCCGGAGTTCGTGACGGATCTCGCACCTCTCCCGCACCCTCGGCCTTCTCGGTGGCGGCCACAGCCTGCCCGGGCCGCCACCGAGAAGGCCGCGTCCCTTTCACCTCCGGGCGCCAGCTCCCCCTCCGGGCGCCAGCTTCAGCGCCCCCAGGGCTCAGGCCGGTGGCAGCAGGTTCACGGCGGCGGCGAGGCCGACGGCGATCAGGGTGATCGTGTAGCCGGTGTAGCCGCTGACGGCGAAGGCGAGGGCGGCGATCGCGCAGACGATGACGACGGTGAGCCATGAAGCTCGGGCGAGTGGCATGGTCGGTATCTTCGCCTAAGTGCCCGATGCCGCCGCAACAGCCCCCGCACCGGCGGCCGCCGACGCCGCGCTGAGCTTCCTCACCGAGATGTCACCGGATCTGCGCGGGGGCGCGATCCTGGCCGGGGACGGGACGGTCCTCGCCGCCTCCGGCGACGCCGGCGCCTGGGCCGAGGGGGCGGTCGGGCTGCTGCGGATCGCCGACGCCGCGGGCGACGAGCCGGTCGAGCAGATCCACGTCGCCACCCAGGCGGGCGAGGTCTTCGCCCTGCGCCACGACGGCTACGTCGCGGTCGCCGTCACCGAGCGCTTCGCGCTCGCCTCGCTGACCTTCTTCGACATGCGCTCCGCGCTCCGCGAGCTGGCGAAGGGAAGTGGGGGAGGCGGCCGCCCCGGCCTCCGCCTGATCGACGGAGGAGCCGACTGATGCCCGCCAAGCCGCACCGCGTCCTGCTCGACCGCGTCTCCGGCTACGCCGACGAGGCCGCCGCCTACATGCGCCGGCGCCGCATCTCGCGCAAGCCCTTCGCCCGCCTCTACTACGCCGGCGGCCGCGCCGCCGAGTTCCCCGCCGACTCGACCCCCGGCGCCGAGCTGTTCGTCGCCGCCGGGGCGATCATCGAGCTGACCGGAAAGGGGCGTCGGCCTGAGCGCGGAGCGAGAGAGCGAGATCGCCGGTCATGACGAGCGCGAACGAGCGAAGCGCGAAAGGTGTGTCGTGAGCGAGCTGCTCGACCAGGAGGTCGCCGAGCGCGTCATCGCCCGCGCCCTCGCCAACGGCGGGCGCTTCGCCGAGGTCTTCGCCGAACGGCGCGGCGGGCTGACGATGGCGATCGACGAGTCGCGCATCGAGTCGGTCCAGGCGGGCGCCGAGGAGGGCGCCGGGGTCCGCGTCGTCGACGGCGCCACCACCTACTTCGCCCACGTCGACGGCCTCGATCCGGCCGAGCTCGAGCGCGCCGCCGACGAGGCCGCCTCCGCCGTCCGCTCCGGTCGCACCGAGCCGCGCCCGCTCACCACCCGCACCGTGATCCCGGTGCCGATCGCGGTGCCGCCGGACTCCGTCCCCGCCGCCCGCAAGGCGGAGCTGCTGCGCGAGCTCGACCAGCGCGGCCGCGGCATGGGCGACGAGATCGTCCAGCTGACCGCCTCCTACGCCGAGGCCCGCCGCGTGGTCACGATCGCCAACTCCGACGGCCTCTTCACCGGCGACGACCGCACCCGCACCCGGATCGGCGTCCAGACCGTCGCCCGGCGCGGCGACAAGGTCGAGACCGGGGCGGAGACGCTCGGTGCCCACCGCGGCTTCGAGCTGCTCGAAGACGACCCCGGCCTGATCGCCGAGCAGGCGGCCCAGAAGGCGCTCACCCTGCTCGCCGCCCGCCCCGCCCCGAGCGGCTCGATGCCGGTCGTCGTCGGCGGCGGCTTCGGCGGCGTCCTCTTCCACGAGATGACCGGCCACGGCCTCGAGATCGACCACATCCACAAGGGCGCCAGCGTCTACGTCGGCAAGCTCGGCGAGCAGGTCGCCCAGCCGCTGCTGAACGCCTACGACGACGGCCGCCTCCCCAACGAGTGGGGCTCGGACGCGATCGACGACGAGGGCCGGCCGACCCAGCAGACCAAGGTGATCGAGGACGGCAGGCTGATCTCCTACCTCTACGACCACCTCGGGGCCGAGCGCGACGGCGTCGCCTCGACCGGCAACGGCCGCCGCGAGAGCTTCCGCCACCTGCCGATCCCCCGCATGACCAACACCTACATCGCGCCCGGAGAGTCGACCCCCGAGCAGATGATCGAGGAGGTCAAAAACGGCTTCTATGCAGTGTCTTTCGGCGGCGGCCAGGTCGATCCGGCGACCGGCGACTTCGTCTTCGGCGTCTCCGAGGGCTACCTGATCGAGGACGGCAAGGTGACCAGCCCCTGCACCGGCGCCACCCTGATCGGCAACTGCCTCGACGCCCTCGCCGCGATCGACGCGGTCGGCGACGATTTCTTCATGAAGACCGGGATCTGCGGCAAGGGCGGCCAGAAAGTGCCGGTCGGGACCGGGCAGGGGCACGTGCGGGTGGGACGGATGACGGTCGGGGGCACGCAGCTATGAGGCGCGTTCGCAGTTATCCGCGCCTGGCGCGGCAAAGTGCGAACGCGGGGCGGCGGTCGTGAGCGAGCAGCTTCCGAGCGTCGACCTGTCCCCCGCCGCGGGCCGCGCGGTCGAGGCCGCGCTCGCCGCCGGCGCCACCGCCGCCGAGGCCTACGCCTCGCGCGACACCGGCCGCGAGGTGCGCGTCCACGGCGGCGAGGTCGAGAGCCTCACCGCCGCCACCCAGGCCGGGATCGGGATCCGCGCCTGGGACGGCCACCGGGTCGGCTACGCCTACGGCACCGACCTCTCCGAGGCGGGCGTCGCGGCGCTCGCCGCGCGCGCCGCCGAGATGGCCGCGGTCGCCGACGAGGACGAGTTCGCGGCGCCGCCCGCGCCGCAGGAGATCGAGGCCCTGGCCGGGCTCGACAGCCCGAGCGTCGCCGAGTGGAGCGCGGGCCAGGTCGCCGAGCTGGCGCTGACCGTCGAGCGCACCGCGCTCGCCGCCGACCCGCGCGTCGCCGGAGTCGAGACCGCCGTCTACGCCGACTCCACCGACCAGGTCGCGATCGCCTCCTCGACCGGCATCGCCGCCGCCTACGAGAGCTCCACCTGCTTCGCCTACCTGCAGGCGCTCGCCGAAGGCGAGGGGGGCCGCGAGACCGGCCTCGGCTTCGGCCTGGCGCGCGGGCCCGAGGACCTCGACCCGGAGGCGATCGGCGCCGAGGGGGCCGAGCGCGCGGTCTCGATGATCGGCGCCGGCAAGCCGAATTCCCGCTCCTGCCCGGTCGTCCTCGACCCGACCGTCGCGGCCAGCTTCGCCGGCCTGATCGGCGGCGCCCTCGGCGCCCGCGCCGTGCAGCGCGGCCGCTCGCCCTTCGCCGGCCGGCTCGGCGAGGAGGTCGCCTCGACCACCTTCGCCCTCCACGACGACGGCCGCGACCCGGCGGGCGCCGCCAGCGCCCCCTTCGACGGCGAGGGCGTGCCGCACCGCCGCACCGCGCTGATCGAGGGCGGCAGGCTGCGGAGCTTCCTCTACGACACCTACACCGCCAACCGCGAGGGCACCGCCTCGACCGGCTCCGCCTCGCGGGCGGGCTACCGCTCGCTGCCCTCGGTCTCGGCCTCGAACCTGCTCGTCGCCACCGGCTCCCACACGATGGAGGAGCTGCTCGCCGAGGCGGCCGACGGGATCTTCGTCACCGACGTCGCCGGCCTCCACTCGGGCGTCAACCCGGTCACCGGCGTCTTCTCCGTCGGCGCCTCCGGCAGGGTGATCTCGGGCGGCCAACTGGCCGAGCCGGTGCGCGAGTTCACCGTCGCCGGCGAGCTCGTGGCGATGCTCCGCGCGGTGGTCGCGGCGGGGTCCGAGGCCCGCTGGGTGCCCTTCGGCGGGTCGGTCTCGACCCCCCCGCTGTTGGTCTCCGAGCTCTCCGTCAGCGGAACCTGAGTCGGCGTAAATACGACTGCTCAGGGCCACTTTTGGCTTCCTGCGCGGTTTCCCGCCGATCCGCGTTGTTAGATTGCGGCTCATCTTCAACCCCGAGGAGGAATCTCGACGTGACCAAGGCTGAGTTTCTGGATCAACTCGCATCTGACGATCGGCTGGGCAGCAAAAAGGCGGCAAGCGACGCTGTCGACGCCGTCCTCGACGCGATCACCGGCGCTCTCGCGGCGGGCGACGAGGTCAGCTTCACCGGCTTCGGCAAATTCCACGTCGCCGAGCGTGGCCCGCGCCAGGGCGTGAACCCCCGCACCGGCGAGCGGATCACGATCCCGGGCGGCAAGGTGCCCCGCTTCTCGGCGGGCTCCGCGCTGAAGACCAAAGTCAAGGGCTAGGTCTCTGACCAAGAGGGCAATCTGAAAATCCGCGTGGCCGCCGTCAGGCGTGCGCGAAGATTTACCGATGCCCTCTAAGTTCGCCGACCGACTGACGGCGCTCGTCGAAGAGCGCCGCAGTCAGGTTTGCCTCGGGCTCGACCCCGATCCCGCGAAGTTGCTGCCGGGGATCGCGGTCGAGTCCGATGGCGACGCCCCGCCGGCGGTCCTCGCCGGGCGCGCCGTCGCCGCCCACTGTCGCGAGCTGATCGCGCGGGTGGGACCGCACTGCGTCGCCGTCAAGCCGCAGCTCGCCTGCTTCGAACGGCTCGGCCCGCCGGGCTGGGAGGCGCTCGCCGCCGCGCGCGAGGCGGCCGCGGAAGCGGGCCTGATCTTCCTCGCCGACGGCAAGCGCGGCGACGTCCCGGTGACCGCCGCGGCCTACGCGCAGGCGCTGGTCGGCTCCACCCCGTCGCCCTGGGGCGACGTCCTGGGCCTGGGCGCCGACGCCTTCACCGCCAACCCGCTGCTCGGCCGCGACGCGCTCGAGCCGCTGGTCGCCGCCTGCGAGGCGGCCGACGCCGGGATCTTCGTCCTCGTCCGCACCAGCAACGAGGGCGCCGCCGACCTGATGGACGTCTCGGCTCCCGAGGCGCCGCTGCACGAGCGCCTGGCGACGCTGGTGGACGGCCTCTCCGGCCGCCTGCTCGGCGCGAGCGGCCTCAGCGGTGTCGGCGCCGTCGTCGGCGCCACCGAGCCGGAGCACATCGCCCGCCTGCGCGAGCTGATGCCGCGCTCCGTCTTCCTCCTGCCCGGCGTCGGTGCCCAGGGCGGCGACCCGGCGCTGCTCGGCGCCGCCTTCGCGCCCGGCCCGGCGGCGGCGATCGTCTCCTCCTCGCGCGGGATCGCCGGCGCGCCCGATCCCGCGGCCGCCGCCGCGCAGCTGCGCGCCACCCTCTGGGAGATCTCGAACGACTGATTGCAGGCGACGGAATTCGCCTGCAAATGCCCTACGATCCTGCCCCAACCGGGCACGATCGGCGTGCCCCGGCAATCCGGTCAGATGAAGAAGAAACGCAGCTGGTTCGCAAGGTTCCTCGCCCTGGTGGCGCTGATCGCCGCGATCGTCGCGGTGATCGTCGTCGTCTCCAACACGCACCTGCACAGCAACTCGAGCAAGACGAAGACGAACCACGCGAAGACGGAAAAGAAGAAGCAACAGAAGACGAAGAAGAAGCGGACGACGGCGAAGACCTACGAAGTGCAGAGCGGCGACACGCTGACCTCGATCGCCCAGAAGACCGGTCTGACCGTCTCCGAACTGCAGGCGCTGAACCCGGAAGTCGACCCGCAGACGCTGATCGCGGGCGAAACGCTGAAGCTGCAGAAATGAGGCGGCGCCGGATCGGCGCCCTCTTCGCGGTCCTGCTCGGCTTGCTGGTCCTGGCGGCCGCGGCGGGGGCGAAGCCGGCCCACGAAAAGGGCGGCCAGGGGGGCGGCGCGAAGCAGCGGAAGCACGCCAAGAAGCACCGCTCGCCCGGTCCCCAGGTCCTCGCCAAGTCCTGGGCGCTGATCGACGCCCGCACCGGCGAAGTCCTCACCTCCCACGCCGGCAACGAACGCCGGCTGATCGCCTCGACGACGAAGCTGATGACCGCCTACGTGGCGATGAAGGACCTGCCGCTGAAGAAGATCGTCCACGCGCAGCCCTTCGAATACGAATACGGCGACTCGGTGATGGGCCTGCGCCCGGGCCAGCGGATCAGCGTCCACGACCTGCTGCGCGGCCTGATCATGCTGAGCGCCGGCGACGCCGCCCACACGCTGGCGATCGAGGCGGCCGGGACGGTGAAGAAGTTCGTCGGCCAGATGAACCGCTATGCGGCGGCGATGGGCCTCACCAACACGCACTACGAGAACCCGATCGGCCTGAACTCGCCGACCAACTACTCGAGCGCGCTCGATCTCGCCGTGCTGACCGAAGAACTGCTGAAGATCCCGGCCTTCGCCAAGATCGCCGACTCGCGCGAGGCGACGCTGCGCAGCATGCGCCCGGTCGAGCACATCCACTCGATCAACGAGCTGCTCGAATACGCGCCCTGGGTGACCGGGGTGAAGACCGGTCACACCTGGAAGGCGGGCTACGTCATGGTCGGCTCCGGCAGCCGCCACGGGGTGAAGCTGATCGCCGTCGACATCGACGCGCCGACCGACGAAACGCGCTTCAGCGACGCCTTCGAACTGCTCCGGTGGGGCTTCCGCCAGTACCACAAGCGCAAGGCGCTGCACAAAGGCGAAGAACTCGCGAGCGCGGCGATCAAGTACTCCGGCGGCGAACTCCCCCTGGTCGTCGCCCACGCGCTCAAGGTGGGGATGCGGAAGGGCCAGAAGGTCGAAGTAGAAGTCGACGCGCCGCACCAGGTGACCGGCCCGATCCGCAAGGGAGCGGCGCTCGGCAGCGCCACGGTGAGCGTCGACGGCCTCCGCGCGGGCAGCGTGAAGCTCGTCGCCAGCCGCCGCATCCCCGCCGCGAGCAGCTTCGACAAGGTCCGAGGTTTCATCGGCGAACATCCGGTTACCCTCGCCATTGCGGCGTGCGCGATACTGATCGCAGCGATGCTTCTCGGGCGGTTCCTCCGCCGAATCCGAAGGGGAAAGCGGGTGCAGTAGAAGTGATCCTCACGGTGACGCTGAACGCGGCGATCGATCGGACGGTGGCGGTCCCGAACTTCCGTCTCGGCCGCCGCCACCGGGCGGTGGAGAGCCGCACCGTGGCGGGCGGCAAGGGCATCAACGTGGCGCGGGCGCTGGCCCTGCTGGGCCGGCCGGTGATCGCCTCCGGCTTCGTCGGCGGCCCCTCCGGGGCGCGCGTGATCGAAGAGCTGCACTCCGAGTCGGTGCTCACCGACTTCATCGAGATCGCCGCCGAGACGCGGATCAACCTGGCCGTGATCGACCCGACCTCGGGCGAGCAGACGGAGATCAACGAGCGCGGCCCGGCGGTCTCGGCGGAGGAGACCAAGCGCCTCTTCGAGCGGATCGGCTACCTCGCCGGCGGGACGAAGATCTGCGTGCTGGCGGGCTCGCTGCCGCCCGGCGCCGGCGACGACCTCTACGCGCGGCTGATCGACGACCTGCGCCGGCGCGGCGTCCCGGTCGTCCTCGACGCCGAGGGCGAGGCGATGCTGGCCGGGGTGCGGGCGGGGGCGGCGATGGTGACGCCGAACCAGGTCGAGGCCGAGGAGCTGGTCGGCCAGGAGTTCGCCGATCGCTCCGACCTGGCGACCGGGCTCCTGGAGCTGGTCCGCCTCGGTGCCGAGGAAGCGGCGATCACCCACCCCGAAGGCTGCGTGGCGGCGGTCGGGGAGGGCTCCGAGCGGCGCCTGCTGGAGGTCCACACGGAACCGCTCGACCCGGTCTCGACGGTCGGCTCGGGCGACGCTTTCGTCGCCGGCTACGTGGCCGCGCGCTACGAGGAGCGAAGCGAGGAGGAGTGCCTGGCCTACGGCGTCGCCTGCGGGGCGGAGTCGACCCAGCACTTCGGCGCCGGCTTCGTCGACCGCAACCAGGTGGAGCGACTTCTGGGCGGCGTCTCGGTGACCGATTTGGAGGTCCCGGCCGAAGTGTAGTCTGGCTAGTTCAACGCCAGCCCTGGAGGTACGCACCTTGGAAATCGAAATCGGCCGCGGCAAGAAAGGGCGGCGCGCCTACGGATTCGACGATGTAGCGATCGTTCCTTCGCGCCGCACGCGGGACCCCGATGACATCGACATCACCTGGACCCTCGGTCCTTACCGCTTCGACCTGCCCCTGCTCGCCTCGGCGATGGACGGCGTGGTCTCTCCCCAGACCGCTGCCCTCACCAACAAGCTCGGCGGGCTCGGTGTCCTCAACCTGGAGGGCATCTGGAGCCGCTTCGAGAACGCCGAAGAGCGCCTGGAGGCGATCTCCGCCGCGCCCAAGCACGAAGCGACGCGGATCATGCAGGAGATCTACACCGAGCCGGTCAAGCCGGAGCTGATCGCCAAGCGGGTCGAGGAAATCAAGGCGACCGGCGCCGTGGTCTGCGGCTCGCTGACGCCGCAGAAAGTGCGCGAGTACTACGAGGTCGCGATCGAGGCGGGCCTCGACATCCTCGTCGTCCAGGGCACCGTGATCTCGGCCGAGCACGTCTCGACCACGGTCGAGCCGCTGAACCTGAAGGAGTTCATCGCCGAAGTGCCGGTGCCGACGATCGTCGGTGGCTGCGCCTCCTACTCGACCGGCCTGCACCTGATGCGGACCGGCGCGGTCGGCGTCCTCGTCGGGGTCGGCCCCGGCGCGGCCTGCACGACCCGTGGCGTGCTCGGGATCGGCGTCCCGCAGGCGACGGCGATCGCCGACGTGGCGGCCGCCCGCGCCCAGCACATGCTGGAGACCGGCGAGTACGTGAACGTGATCGCCGACGGCGGCATGCGCACCGGCGGCGACGTCTCCAAGGCGATCGCGATGGGCGCCGACGCGGTGATGATCGGCTCGCCGCTCGCCCGCGCCAAGGAGGCGCCCGGTCGCGGCTTCCACTGGGGGATGGCGACCTTCCATCCCTCGCTGCCGCGCGGCACCCGCGTCTCGACCAAGCAGGACGGCACGATGGAGGAGATCCTCCTCGGTCCGGCCCAGGAGAACGACGGCACCTTCAACCTGATGGGGGCGCTGAAAACCTCGATGGCCACCTGCGGCTACGAGGACATCCGCTCCTTCCAGCGGGCCGAGGTGATGGTCGCCCCGGCGCTGATGAGCGAGGGCAAGAAGCTGCAGAACGAGCAGCACGTCGGCATGGGGTCCAATGGGCGGGCCGCGGTCTCCGCGGGGGTAGCGGTCTCGGATGACTGAGCAGATCGCCGCCCGGTCCGACGAGGTCGAGCCGGGCGGCGTGCTGCCCGCGGACGAGGTCAAGGCCACCGAGGAGGTCCTGGTCCTCGACTTCGGCGGCCAGTACTCGCAGCTGATCGCCCGCCGGATCAGGGAATGCGGGGTCTTTGCGGAGTTGCTGCCCGCGAACGCCGATGTCGAACGGATCCGGGAGCGGGCGCCGAAGGCGCTGATCCTCAGCGGCGGGCCGGCGTCGGTCTACGAGCCGGGCGCGCCGGAGTTCCCGACCCAGCTGCTCGACCTCGACATCCCGATGCTGGGCATCTGTTACGGCATGCAGGCGATGGCGCTGGCGCTCGGCGGCAAGGTCGAGGGCGCCGAGGCGGGCGAGTTCGGGCGCACCGAGCTGTCGCTGACCGACGGCGGCGGCAAGCTGCTCGGCGGCCTGCCGGAGGAGCAGAGCTGCTGGATGAGCCACCGCGACATCGTCCGCGCGGCGCCGGCCGGCTTCACCGCCCTGGCCGCCTCGCCGAGCTCGCCGGTGGCCGCCTACGAGATGACCGACCGCGGCCTCTACGGCATCCAGTTCCACCCCGAGGTCGTCCACACGCCCTATGGGACCGAGATCCTCACCCGCTTCCTCCGTGACGTCGCCGGCTGCACCGAACAGTGGAGCGCCGCCTCGGTGATCGAGGAACAGGTGGAGAAGATCCGCGCCCAGGTCGGCGACGGCAAGGTGATCTGCGGGCTCTCCGGCGGCGTCGACTCCTCGGTCGCGGCGCTGCTCGTCCATAAAGCGGTGGGGGAGCGGTTGACCTGCATCTACGTCGACCACGGGATGATGCGCCTGAACGAGTCCGAGCAGGTGGTCGAGACCTTCTCCCAGTTCGGCATCCCGCTGATCGCGGTCGACGCCGAAGAGCGCTTCCTCGCCAGATTGGCCGGGGTCGACGAGCCGGAGCGCAAGCGCAAGATCATCGGCGAGGAGTTCATCCGCGTCTTCGAGGAGGAGGCGGGCAAGCTCGACGACATCGGCTTCCTCGTCCAGGGGACGCTCTACTCGGACGTGATCGAGTCCGGCGGCTCCGACCACGCGGCGACGATCAAGTCCCACCACAACGTCGGCGGCCTGCCGGACGACTTCGACTTCGAGCTGGTCGAGCCGCTGCGGATGCTCTTCAAGGACGAGGTGCGGGCGGTCGGCGCCGAGCTCGGCCTGCCCGAGCGGATGGTCTGGCGCCAGCCCTTCCCGGGGCCGGGCCTGGCGATCCGCATCGTCGGCGGCGAGGTCAACCGCGAACGCCTCGACATCCTGCGCGCCGCCGACGCGGTGCTGCAGGAGGAGATCCGCGCGGCCGAGATGTACCGCCGGCTCTGGCAGTCCTTCTGCGTCCTGCCGGTGGTCCGCTCGGTCGGCGTCCAGGGCGACGGCCGCACCTACGCCTACCCGATCGTGATCCGCGCCGTCACCTCCGACGACGCGATGACCGCCGACTGGGCCCGCCTGCCCTACGACCTGCTCGAGCGCGTCTCCAACCGGATCATCAACGAGATCCGCGGCGTCAACCGCTGCGCGCTGGACATCTCCTCGAAGCCCCCCGCGACCATCGAGTGGGAGTAGTCCTCAGGCGGCGTGGGGGCGCCTCGCGGCGTCCTCGGTCGCTCGCCTTCGGGTCACGCACCCGAGTGCGCTCCCCTCGTCTCGCTCCCTGCGTCCTTGCGAGGCTGGCCCACGCCGCCTGAGGAGACCGGCGGCAGGGGATCCTGGGCGGAGCGGCGCTGGGTCCAGGCGAACCAGGCGGCGCCGACGAGGGTGAGGACGATCGCGACCCAGAAGTTGAGGCGCTCGCCGAGGAAGTGGTGGGCGGGGTCGACCCGCAGGCTCTCCTCGAAGATGCGGAAGGCCGAGTAGCCGGTGACGTAGAGGGCGAAGAGGCCGGGCGGCTTGATCTTGCGGTGATGGCCGAGCCAGACCAGGAAGACGGCCAGAGCCAGGTTCCAGATGATCTCGTAGAGGAAGGTCGGCTGGAAGGTGGCGTAATGGAGGTAGCCCTCGGGCCGGTGTTCGGGTGAGATCCGCAGCGCCCAGGGGAGGCTGGTGGGGCCGCCGAAGAGCTCCTGGTTGAAGTAGTTGCCGACCCGGCCGATCGCCTGGGCGACGAGCAGGGCGGGGGCGGTGGCGTCCATGAAGTCGGGGACCGAGACGCCCGCCCGGTGGACGCGCCAGATGCCGACCGCGGCGCCCGCGGCGATCCCGCCCCAGATCCCGAGGCCGCCGTCCCAGACCGAAAAGGGCCCGTACCAGGTGTGCGGCATTTCGTTGAAGCTGGTGATGTCGAAGTAGAGCCGGCCGCCGATCAGCCCGGCCGGGAAGGCCCAGATCGCGACGTCGTAGACGAGGTCCGGATCGCCGCCGAGGTTCCGCCAGCGCCGCCGCACGATCAGGATCGAGGCGGTCACCGCGATCGCGTACATCAGCCCGTAGGCGTGGATTTCGAACGGGCCGATCGGGATGCCGCTGCTCGAGGGGCTGGGGATCGAGGCGATCACGGCCAGGAAACCTAGTGATCGTGCGCGTCGAGCCCCCAGGCCGGCAGTCGATCAGGCAGTGTCGCCCAGCCGCTCGGGCCCGCCTCCATCTCCTCGGCGTCGAGCAGGCAGGCGTCGAGATCGGCGACGATCGCCTCGCGGTCCATGCCGGAGCCGATGAAGGCGAGCTGCTGGCGCCCTTCGCCGTCCTCCCAGTAGCCGAGCGGTCCGACCGTCAGCACGCCCCCCGCCTGCGACCAGAGGCCGGCGAGATCGTGGCGGGACGCGAGCCAGAAGAAGCCCTTGGCGCGGACCACCCCGTTCCATCCCCGCTCGAGCCGGTTCCGCAGTCGTTCCGGGTGGAAGGGGCGGTCGCGCTCGTAGACGAAGCTGGAGATCCCGTACTCCTCGGTCTCGGGGATCTCCTCGCCGCGCATCGTCGCCAGCCAGCCCGGTGCCGCCGCGGCTGCCTCGAGGTCGAACAGGCCGGTGTCGAGGATCATCCCCAGCGAGACCTCGCCGCGGGTCGCGCGGACCGTGCGGGCGCGGGGGTTGAGGCTCGAGATCGTCGCCTCGATCCGCGCCAGCTCCGCCGAGGAGGCGAGGTCGGCCTTGTTGACCACGATCACGTCGGCGAACTCGATCTGGTCGATCAGCAGGTCGGCGACGGTGCGCTCGTCCTCGGGACCGAGCGATTCGCCGCGGGCGGCGATCTGCTCGAACCCGGCGCTGTCGCGCAGGAAGGCGCCGGCGTCCACCACGGTCACCATCGTGTCGAGCCGCGCCACGTCGTCCAGTGAGCGCCCGTCCTCGTCGGCGAAGGTGAAGGTCTCGGCGACCGGCATCGGCTCCGAGATCCCGGTCGACTCGATCAGCAGGTTGTCGAAGCGGCCTTCCTCCGCAAGGCGTCCGACCTCGACCAGCAGATCCTCGCGCAGGGTGCAGCAGATGCAGCCGTTGGTCATCTCGACCAGTCGCTCCTCGACGTGGTCGATCGCCGCGTCACCGGAGCGGACCAGCTCGGCGTCGACGTTGATCTCGCTCATGTCGTTGACGATCACCGCCACCCGGCGCCCCTCGCGGTTGCGCAGCACGTGTTCGAGCAGGGTCGTCTTGCCGGCGCCGAGGAAGCCGGAGAGGACGGTGACCGGAAGACGGGCGTCGGGTCGGGGGAGGGAGGCGAGGTTCGGCTGCATCGGCGTCCTTTCGGGAGGCTTCAATAAATGAGAATGGATCTCATCTATTCGTAGCAGCAATTCCACCCTGATGGGAACGAGAACAATTCTCATTATCGTGTAGGCTGCGCGGCGCGCCGGGCGGCTGAGCACACCGCGGCCGCTCGGCTGCCCCACCTTCAATCGACCAAGGAGCCCCGATGCAGCCGATCCGACGCACCCTCGCAGCCCGCCTCGCCCTGGTGATCCCCGTCCTCGCCTGCCTGATGCTGGGGATCGTCGTCGCCGGTTGCGGCGGTGGCTCCGCGGACGCCAGCTCGGAAGGCAAGATCAGCGCGGTCGGCGCCGAGAACGAGTACGCCGACGTGATCGAACAGATCGGCGGCAAGTACGTCGAGGTCACCGCGGTGGAGAGCGACCCGAACACCGATCCACACACCTTCGAGGCCAGCGCCAGCGTCGCCAAGGAGGTCAGCGGCGCCGACGTCCTGGTCGAAAACGGCGTCGGCTATGACTCCTACATGGAAAAGATCGAGTCCTCCTCGTCGAATTCCTCGCGCAAGGTGATCAACGTGCAGGAACTGCTCGGCCTGCCGGACTCGACTCCCAACCCGCACCTCTGGTACAAGCCGGAAACGATGCCCGCGGTGGCCAAGCAGCTGGTCGCCGACTTCTCCGAACTGCAGCCGGAACACAAGTCCTACTTCGAGGCCAACCTGAAGAAGTTCGAAGGGTCGCTGGAACCGTGGTTCGAAGGGCTGAAGGAATTCAGCACCAAGTTCCCCGGCGCCGCCGTCGCCACCACCGAGCCGGTCGCCGACTACATGCTGGAAGCTGCGGGGATCGAAAACCTGACCCCCTTCACGATGCAGGCCGACATCATGAACGATGCCGACCCGGCTCCCCAGGCGATCGCCGAGCAGGAATCCTTCTTCAGCGAAAAGAAGGCCGACGCCTTCGTCTACAACCAGCAGGTGACCGACTCGATCACGGAAAAGTTCCTCGAGTCGGCGGGCGACAACGGCGTGCCGGTGGTCGGCGTCTACGAGACGATGCCGACGGGCTACACCTACCAGCGCTGGATGATGGCCGAGCTGAAGGCGCTCGAAGAAGCCGTCGCCGACGGGAAGTCGACGGAAAAGCTCTAGTGTCCCGAGTCGGAAGTTCCGCACCACCCCGGCGGCGTCTCGCCGCCCGTGGCAGCGTCCTCGGATTTGGCTTTGCCACCGGCAAAGCCTGCATCCTGCGTCCTTGCCACAGACGGCGATCCACTCGCCGGATGTGGCACCCAACTTCCGACTCGGGACACTAGGTGGAGGGCGGCGCGAGCAGCGGGGCGGTGCTGTCGGTCGAGGGCCTCGGCGTGGGGATCGCCGGGCGCCGGGTCCTCGACGGCGTCGACTTCGCGATCGCGCCCGGTGAGTTCACCGGCCTGATCGGCTCCAACGGCGCCGGCAAGACGACGCTCTTCCGCGCCATCCTCGGTCTGCAGCCGGCGACCGAGGGCCGGATCCTGGTCGATGGCCGGCCGCGCACCCGGCGCACCGACTCGATCGGCTACGTGCCGCAGAAGTTCCTTCTGGACCCCGACCTGCCGCTGCGCGGCCGTGACCTCGTCGGCCTCGGGATCGACGCGCGCAAGCTCGGCTTCGCCGTCAACCGACGACGCAAGCGCGAGCTGGTCGAGGAGATGCTGGCCGCGGTCGACGCCGAGGCCTTCGCCGACACCCGCGTCGGCCGCCTCTCCGGCGGCGAGCAGCAGCGGATCTTGATCGCCCACGCGCTGGTCGCCGGGCCGCGCTTGCTGCTCGCCGACGAGCCGCTCGCCAACCTCGACCTGCGCAGCTCCCAGGAGGTCGTCGCCCTGCTCGCCAAGGTGTGCCGCGAGCGCGGCGTCGCGGTGCTGATCTCGGCCCACGAGATCAACCCGCTGCTGCCGGTGATGGACCGGATCGTCTACCTCGCCAACGGGCGCGCCGCCAGCGGCACGAGCGAGGAGGTGATCCGCGCCGACGTCCTCAGCGGCCTCTACGGCCACCACGTCGACGTGATCGACGTCCACGGCCGGGTGCTGATCGTCGCCGGCGCGGGTGACGACGCCGACCTGGTCGGCTGCGAGGAGACCGTCGAGCACGACGGCCTGCCCGCTCCCGATCACGACCACATCGAGCCCGGCGGGGTGCTGCCGTGAGCGCTCCCGTCGCCTTCCTCGAGCCGCTCTTCGCCGAAGGCTTCTTCGGCAACGAAGCGGTCCACGTGGCGCTCGCGGTCGGCGCCGCGGTCGCGATCGTGACCGGCGTGGTCGGCGTCTTCACGGTGATGCGGGGACAGTCGTTCGCGGGCGAGGCGCTCGGCGACATCGGCACCACCGGCGGCTCGGCCGCCGCCCTGGTCGGCGCCGGGCCGCTGGCCGGCTTCGTCGCCGTCGACGTCCTCGCCGCCGCGGCGATGGAGCTGGTCGGGGTGCAGCGGGTGCGCGGACGGGACCTGGCGACCGGGATCGTGCTCGGCGCCGCGATCGGCCTCGCGGCGCTCTTCCTCTACCTCGACACCACCGACGGCAGCAACGGCTCGACCGTGACGATCCTCTTCGGCTCGATCTTCGCGATCTCGACCGCGACGATCCCGGCGGTCGTCGCCCTGGCGCTGCTCTCGGTCGTCCTGATCGCGCTGCTCTACCGGCCGTTGCTGCTCGCCACGGTGAGCCCCGAGATGGCGGCGGCGAGGGGGATCCCGGTGCGCCTCGTCGGCGCCCTCTACCTGCTGACCCTGGCCCTGGCGACGGCGCTGGCGGCGATCACGATCGGCACGATCCTCTCGACCGCGCTGCTGATCGGCCCCGCGGCCACGGCGCTGCGCCTGACCCGCCGCCCCTGGCGGGCGATGCTCGCCGCCGCCGGCCTCGGCCTCGCGGCGACCTGGGTCGGCATCGTCCTCGCCTACGACAGCTACCACTGGCCGCCCCACGAACACGGCTGGCCGGTCAGCTTCTTCGTCGTCGCCCTGGTCTTCGCCATCTACCTGGCGAGCGGCGCGATCGAGTGGCTGCGCGAGCGGGGGTCCTGACCGATGTTCGAAGGCTTCATGGTCAACGCCTGGGAGGTCTCCGGGATCGTCGCCGTGGTCGCCGGGGTGGTCGGCTTCTTCACCGTCGTCCGCGGCTCCGCCTTCGCCGCCCACGCGATCCCCAACGGCTCCTTCGCCGGCGCCGCCGGGGCGAGCCTGGTCGGGGTCGGCACGCTCTTCGGGCTCGGCGTCTTCGCCTTCCTCGGTGCGCTCGGGATCGGCCTGCTCGGCCGCCGCGGCCGCCATGACGCGGTGACCGCGCTGATGCTGGTGATGATGCTGGCGCTCGGTGCCCTCTTCGTCAGCCTCAACACCCAGTACGCGCCCGAGGTCTACTCGCTGCTCTTCGGCGAGGTGCTGGGGATCAGCTCCAACGCGGTCGCGCCGACGCTGATCCTGGGCGCGCTCTGCATCGCCGCGATCGCGGTCCTCTATCGGCCCCTGATGCTCTCCTCGGCGCTGCCCGAGGTGGGGGAGGCGCGCGGCATCGGCACCTTCGCGATCGAGCTCTGTTTCCTCGGCGTGCTCGCCCTCGCGACCGCGATGACGGTGCCGGTGGTCGGGACGCTGTTGATCTTCAGCCTGATGATCGGCGCGCCCGCCGCCGCCCGCTCGCTGACCGACCGGCCCGGGGTGGCGATGGCGCTCTCGGTGGCGATCGCGCTGGCGATCGTCTGGATCGCGATCGGCGCCTCCTACGAAACCGATTGGCCGGTCGGCTTCTTCGTCGGCACCGCGAGCGCCGCGGCCTACGTGCTGGCGCGCCTCTGGCAGGCCGGACGCGAGCGGTACGGGCGGCGCCGGGTTCTAGGATCTATGGCATGAAGACGGTGACCGACAGCTGGGAGGAGCGCGCGCTCGAAGCCCTGCAGCGGGCCGGCTACCGGCGTGGCGGCGCCCGCACGGCGGTGATCGAGGCCCTTGCCCGTCACGACTGCGCGGTGACCGCGCTCGATCTCGAGGAGGAGATGCGCGGCGGCGAGGCCGGGGTCGGCCGGGCCAGCGTCTACCGGGCGCTGGAGCAGCTGGAGCAGCTCGGCCTGGTGCAGCGGATCGAGGTCTGCCGCGGCACCGCCGGCTACGAGCGCGTCGACCCGACCGGCCACCACCATCACCACGCGATCTGCCGTGACTGCGGCCGCATGGTCCCCTTCGAGGATTCCGGCCTCGAGCGCGCGCTCGAGCAGGTCGCGGGGGAGATGAGCTTCGACGTCACCGAGCACGACGTCGTGCTGCGTGGCCACTGTGACCGCTGCGCGAATTAGCCCACCCCGAGGGTCGCGACACGCGCGCGGGCCGGTCTGGCTATCATTCTCCGGCCGCGTGGGCTGAGCCCGCGCTTTTTTTCGCGATGAAGACCTTTGTGGCCACAGCCGAGAATCGCCAGCGGGACTGGTACGTCGTCGACGCCGAGGGGCAGACCCTGGGCCGCCTGGCGACGCAGATCGCCGACGCGCTGCGCGGCAAGCGCAAGCCGACCTATACCCCGCACGTCGACACCGGCGATTTCGTCGTCGTGATCAACGCCGAGAAGATCCGCGTCACCGGCGACAAGCTGGCCCAGAAGACCTACTGGCGTCACAGCGGCTACCCGGGTGGGATCAAGTCGCGCAGCCTCGCCGAGATGCTCGAGCGCCGCCCGGAGGAAGTCATCCGCAAGGCCGTGAAGGGGATGCTGCCGCGCAACCGGCTCGCCCGCCAGCAGCTGACCAAGCTGAAGGTGTACGCCGGCCCCGAGCACCCACACGAGGCCCAGCAGCCGAAACCGATGGAGATCCAGCGATAGATGTCTGACGAGACGAACGAGACTTCAGAGCAGCAGCCGGTCGAGGAGACGACCCAGGACGAGACCGCGCCGACCGCGGGTCCTGTCGCCGACGAGGCGCCCTCGTCCTCGCAGGCTGCGGGCGAGGACACCTCGTCCGCGCCGGCCGCGGACGAGGCGGCCGAGGCCGACGCTCCGAGTGAGGAGCCCGCCGAGGCTCCGACCGCCGAGGCCGAGGCGCCCGCGGAGGCTGAGGCGCCCGCGGAGGAGGCTCCTGCCGCCGCCGAGGAGCGGCCCGCTCCGGAGGCGAAAAAAGAGGAGAAAAAAGACGTCATCCCGGGTGCCGACCTGGAGCCGATCGCGCTGGAGCCCGACGCTCCCGAGCTGTCGGCCGAGGAGCGCGCCCGGCTCGAAGCCGAGGAAGAGGAGAAGGCCCGCCGCGAGGCCGAGCTGGCCGCCGCCGAGAGCGACACCGCCCTCGCCGACCGCGCCCCTGCCAAAATGGCCTCCGGCTCTCGTTTCCTCGCCACCGGCAAGCGCAAGAGCTCGATCGCCCGCGTCACCCTGATGCCCGGTGACGGCAAGTTCACCATCAACGGCCGTGAGCTCGCCGAGTTCTTCCCCCGGCCCCTGCACCAGACGATGGCGCGCCAGCCGCTCACCGTCACCGGTTACGAGGGCAACGTCGACGTCCGCGTCCGCGTCCACGGCGGCGGCATCTCCGGCCAGGCCGGGGCGGTCCGCCACGGCATCGCCCGGGCGCTGACCGAGATCGACGCCGAGCTGCGCGGCGACCTCAAGCGCCGCGGCTTCCTCACTCGCGACGCCCGCGTCAAGGAGCGTCGCAAGGCCGGGTTCAAGAAGGCCCGCAAGAAGCCGCAGTTCAGCAAGCGCTGATCCCGCTGCCTCCTTTCTTTCCGCACTAGGCTCTGCCGGGTGGCTGACGCGAGCAGGAAGCTGTTCGGGACCGACGGCGTCCGCGGCGAGGCCGGCACCTTCCTCACCGCCGAGTTGGCGACGGCCCTGGGCCGCGCCGCGACCGCCTCGCTGGAGGCCGAGCGCCCGCAGGTCCTGATCGTCCGCGACACCCGCGAGTCGGGGCCGATGCTGGAGGCGGCGCTGGCCGCGGGGATCGCCGCCGCGGGCGGCGACGCGCTGCTGGCGGGCGTCCTGCCGACCCCGGCCGCGGCGATCCTCGTCCGCCGCCTCGGCCTTGACCTGGCGGCAGTCGTCTCCGCCTCCCACAACCCCTATAGGGACAACGGGATCAAGTTCTTCTCCGCCACCGGCACCAAGCTCTCGGACGAGGTCGAGGCGCGGATCGAGTCCCTGATGGAGGCTGACGGGCCGACCGACGCGCTCGAGCCCGGGCGGATCGACGAGCTGAACGGGGGCGAGGACGACTACGTGCGCGAGCTCGCCGCCGCCTTCCAGATCGACCTCTCCGGCCGCAAGGTGATGCTCGACTGCGCCAACGGGGCCACCTACCGGGTCGCGCCGCGGATCTTCGAGCAGCTCGGCGCCACGGTCGAGACGATCGGCGTCGAACCGGACGGCCGCAACATCAACGAGGGCGTCGGCTCGACCCACGTCGAGACGCTGGCCGAACGGGTCGCCGCCTCCGACTGCGAGATCGGCTTCGCCTTCGACGGCGACGGCGACCGGGTGCTGGCGGTCGACGCCGATGGCCGCATCCACGACGGCGACGAGCTGATCGCCCTCGCCGCCCGTGGCATGGCCCGTCGCGGCGAGCTCGGCGACGGCGGCGTGGTCGTCACCGTGATGACCAACTTCGGCTTCCACCAGGCGATGAAGGAGGACGGGATCGAAGTCGCGATCACCCAGGTGGGCGACCGCTACGTGATCGACGAGATGCTGCGCCGCGAGTGGAAGCTGGGCGGCGAGCAGTCCGGCCACATCATCGCCGCCGACATCGTCGCCACCGGCGACGGCACCGCCGCCGCGCTCCTCACCATGCGCGAGCTGGGCGACTCGGCCCTCGCCGACGCGCCGGGGATGGAGAAGCTGCCCCAGCGCCTGGTCAACGTCGAGGTCGCCGACCGCGGGGGCCTCGCCGGCGCGGTCGCCGTCTGGGACGCGGTCGGCAAGGAGAACACCGCCCTGGAGGGCCGCGGCCGCGTCCTCCTGCGCCCCTCCGGCACCGAGCCGCTGGTGCGGGTGATGGTCGAGGCCCCCGACGCCGCCGAGGCCGACGCGGTCTGCGGGCGGCTGGTCGATCTGGTGCGCCAGGAGCTCGGCTGAAGCTATGGGCCCGGGCCTCGGGGCTCGGACGGCGTGGTTCAGGCCGCCCCGCCCGTCCGAGGTGCGTCCCGGGCGTCTCGTGGCGGCCCGGGCAGGCTGTGGCCGCCACGAGACGCCCGGGACGTGAGGGTCCCGCAGGGAAGGTCACACGGACGTGGGAGAGATGTCGGGGACGTCACAGATCCTCGTGCCTCCCGTGACGGGATCGTGGCCGCACCCGGGTGAGTTCGCACTTTCGCTCGCTATGCGGGCAGAACTGCGAACTCACCCGGGGGAGGCATGAGGAAGACGCAAGGAAGCGTGGACTTCCCTCGCTCTTAGTCACGGATCTAAGGACTTCGTGCCCGATCACGCGCCTTCGTGCCCCGACACGCGCATCTCTGCGCCGGGGCACGCCCGGGCCCTCGCCTCTCCCCACATCCCCGGCCTTCTCGGTGGCGGCCACAGCCTGCCCGGGCCGCCACCGAGAAGGCCGCATCCCTTTGCCGTCCCTTTGAGCTCCCCCACCTCCGGGCGCCAGCTTCAGGCGCCCCAGGCCGTCCGCCGCCCCGGCCGAGCGCACCCACTCTCAAGAACCTCGGCCGCCGGGCCGAGACACTCTCTAACCTCTCTTCCCTTCTTATGTGCGGCATCGTCGGATACGTGGGCGGCAGGCCCTGCGAGGAGCTCCTCCTGCAAGGCCTGGAAAAGCTCGAATACCGCGGCTACGACTCCGCGGGCATCAGCCTGCTCGAGGAGGACGGGGGGGTCGAGTCTGTGCATGCGGTCGGCAACCTCGCCAACCTGCGCGCCGCGATCGACGCGACCGCCAACGGCAACGGCAGCCTCGCCCCGGCCGAGACCGGCATCGCCCACACCCGCTGGGCCACCCACGGCCGGGTCACCGAGGAGAACGCCCACCCGCACGACGACAGCACCGGCAAGGTCCACATCGTCCTCAACGGGATCGTCGAGAACCACGCCGAGCTGCGCAAGCGCCTGATCGCCGCGGGCGAGGACTTCAGCTCCGAGACCGACGCCGAGGTGGTCGCCCACCTGATCGCCCACCACTACGACGGCGACCTCGCCGCCGCCACCCGTGCCGCCTACGCCGAGCTGCGCGGCCACTACGCCTTCGTCGCCATGCACGCCGACGAGCCGAACCGCCTGCTCGGCGCCCGCAAGGAGTGCCCGCTGGTCGCCGGCGTCGGCGCGGGGGAGACCTTCCTCGCCTCGGCGATCCCCGCCTTCCTCGCCGACACCCGCGTCGCGGTGCCGATCGAGAACGGCGAGATCGTCGAAATCGAAGCCGACCAGGTGCGGATCACCGACACCGACGGCAACCCGATCGAGCGCGCCCCGGAAGAGGTCACCTGGGACGCCGAAGCGGCGGAGAAGGGCGGCTACGAGACCTTCATGCTGAAGGAGATCCACGAACAGGCCGACGCGGTCGCCGAGACGATCACCGACCGCCTGCCCGAGGTCGACGGGGTCGACCTCTCCGACGTCGACCTCGGCGACGAGTTCCTCCGCGACGTCGGCCGGATCGTCATCGTCGCCTGCGGGACCAGCTACCACGCCGGCCTGATCGGCCGCTACGCGATCGAGGAATGGGCGCGGGTGCCGGTCGAAATGGACATCGCCTCCGAGTACCGCTACCGCAACCCGGTGGTCGGCCCGGGCGACCTGGTCATCGGCATCACCCAGTCCGGCGAGACCGCCGACACGCTCGCCGCGATGCGGCTCGCCCGCGAGGCCGGGGCCAAGGTCCTCGCCGTCACCAACATCATGGGCAGCCAGGCGACCCGCGACGCCGACGCCGTCCTCTACACCCGCGCCGGGCTCGAGATCGGCGTCGCCGCGACCAAGACCTTCCTCGCCCAGGTGGCGGTGATGTACCTGCTGGGGCTGCGGATCGCGCAGCTGCGCGGCTCACTGTCCCCCGCGCGGATCGAAGAGCTGGTCGCCGAGCTGAAGGCGCTGCCGATCAAGATCGACGCGACCCTGGAGGCCGCCGCCGAGCCGGTCGCCGCCGTTGCCGCCGCGCACGCCAAGCGCGAGTTCTTCCTCTACCTCGGCCGTCACATCGGCCTGCCGACGGCGCTCGAGGGGGCGCTGAAGCTGAAGGAGATCTCCTACATCCCGACCGATGCCTACGCGGCGGGGGAGATGAAGCACGGCCCGATCGCGCTGCTCGACGAGTCGACCCCGGTCGTCTGCATCGCCACCGACAGCCCGGTGCTGGAGAAGGTGCTCTCCAACGTCGAGGAGGTGCGCGCCCGCGGCGCCGACACGATCGCGATCGCGACCGCGGGCTCCGGCCGCGCCGCCGAGGTCGCCGACTCGACCATCTACGTCGCCGAGAGCGACTGGATCCTGCAGCCGATTTTGGCGGTTCTGCCGCTGCAGCTCCTCGCCTATGACATCGCCAAAGCGCGCGGCCTCAACGTCGACCAGCCCCGCAACTTGGCGAAGACCGTAACGGTCGAGTAATCCGATCCGCTCGCGGCACTGGTATCAACCAGGGCAATGAGCGTTCCCAGGAAGGTCCCAGCCCTCGTAATCGCCGCCTGCGCGGCCGTCTTGGCGGCGGCGCTGGTCGCCGGCTGCGGCGGGGGGTCGGGCGGCGGCGGCGGCGAACCGGCCGGGCTGGCGCCGAAGGACGCGCCGGTGTACCTGGCCGTCGACCTGGCGCCGGAAGCAAAGACGAGCGAAGAACTCGACACCCTGACGGGAAGCGTCATGGGAATCGAAAACGTCGGCGAATTCATCGCCGAACAGCTTGAAAAGGCCGCCCTGGGTGAAGGCGAAAAGTTCAACTTCGAAGAAGAAGTCGAACCGTGGCTGGGAGAAAAGGCAGGCATGTACCTGTCTGGCTACGACGGCGATGAATTCGACGACTACGGGCTGGCGCTGGAAACGACGAGCGCCGGAGAAGCCGAAGAATTCATCGAAAAGCGCGTCGAAAGCAAGGAAGACGAAGAACCCGAAGAAGGCGAATACGAAGGCGACAAATATTGGATCGAGCCGGAAGACGAATCGGTGCTCGGGATGATCGGGGACTACGTGGTCTTCGGTCAGGGCAAAGAAGACTTCGAAGCGATGGTCGAAGCCTTCGAAGGCGAAGGCCTGAACGAATCGCCGCGATACAAGAAGGCGATGGAAGCGGCCGGCGAAGACGGCATCGGCAGCGTCTACGTCGACATCGGTGGCCTGATCGAAGAAGGCCAGGGCAAGATCCCGGCGGAAACCGAATCGTTCTTCAGCCTCGTCGGGATCGAACCGAAGAAGGCGACCGCGGTGGCGACCGTGGTGCCGCACTCCGAAGCGATCGAGGTCGACACGTCGAGCAATCTCGGCACCGCGACGGGAAGCGGCGGCGACGCGACGAAGCTGCTCGAATCGCTTCCCGCGACCGCGGTGGTCGGCTTCGCCTCGCCAGAATTCGGCAAGAGCGTCGGCGAAGGCATCGACCGACTGAGCGAAGAAGGGATCCCCGGCCAGCTCGAACCGGGCGAACTGAAGGGGGCGCTGGAAACGGTCGGCATCAACCTCGACTCGATCTTCGGCTCGATCGGCAACGCGGGCGGCTTCGTCGAAGGGTCGGCGCTCGGCAGTCTCGGCGGTGCCGTGGTGATCGAAACCGACGACGCGAGCGAAGCGAAGAGCACCATCACCCAGGTCGGCCTGCTGCTGCAGGCGGCGGGGACGGAAGGCGTGACCACGATCAGCGGCAACCTCAGCGGCTTCTCCGTCCACTCGGCCGAACTCGGGCCGAAGCCGCTGATCGTCGGTTCCGCGGGCGAAAAGATCGTGATCGCCTACGGCCCGAAGGCAGCGGCGCGGGCGCTTCGCACCGATGGCAAGACGCTCGGCTCGACCGCCGACTTCGAGACCGCCAAGGGGACGCTCGGCTCGACCCCGATGACCGCCTTCGTCGACGGCGGCCCGGCCCTGAAGCTCGTCGAAGCTCTGCTCTCACCGCAGGAAGAGGCGGAAATCGCCGAAGCCCGTCCCTACCTGCAGAAGATCGCCTACGTCGCGGTCGGCGCCGAAGCCGAAGGGTCGACGACGACGGCGAAGGTGATCGTCGGCCTGCAGAAGTAGACCGCGCCGGGCGCGGGTAGGGTCGTGGCCATGGAGCCATGGCTGCGAGGCCTCTACGACGCCGAGGGGATGCGCGCCGTCGATCGCTGGGCGATCGAGGAGCAGGGCGTCGACTCGCTGGCGCTGATGGAGGCGGCCGGCCGGGCGGTGGCCGAGGCGGTGGCGGGGCTCTCGCCCCAGGGCCCTGTGCGGGTCGTCTGCGGCAAGGGCAACAACGGCGGTGACGGCCTGGTCGCGGCGCGGCTGCTGCGGGCGATGGGCTTCGAGGCGGACGCGCTGCTGCTCTGGCCCGCGGACGAGCTGAGCGAGGACGCGACCGCGAACCTGCGGCGGCTCGGCGCCGGCCGCGTCTTCGCCATCGACGACGACATCGAGGCGCGCCTCGCCGGCTCCGGCGCGATCGTCGACGCGATCTTCGGCACCGGGTTCTCCGGCGCCCCGCGTGAGCCCGCCGCCGCCGCGATCGCGGCGATCGCGGCGGCCAAGGAGGCGGGAGCGTCGGTCGTCGCCTGCGACGTCGCCTCCGGCGTCGACGCCGCCACCGGCGAGGTCGCCGGCGCGGTGATCGAGGCCGACGTCACCGTCACCTTCCACGGCGCCAAGGTCGGCCACTACGTCGCCCCCGGCAAGTGGGCGACCGGCGAGCTGACCGTGGCGCCGATCGGGATCCCGGCGGGCGCGCCGGAGCCGGCGGCGGCCGGGGTGATCGAACCGGCGGTGCTCGACCTGCTGCCCCGGCGCGGCGCCCGCTCGACCAAGTTCAGCTCCGGCCAGGTGACGATCGCGGGCGGCTCGCGCGGCCTCACCGGCGCCGTGCGGATGTCCTCGACCGCGGCGATCCGAGCGGGCGCGGGGTACGCCACCGTCGCCGTCCCCGCCGACCTCGAGCCGGTCTTCGAAGCCGCCGAGGTCGAGGTGATGTCGAAAGGGATCGGCGCGACGCCGGGGCGACTCGGGCTCGATGCCGCCGACGCGGTCCTCGCCGCCTTCGGGCGCGCCGCCGGCGGGGTGCTCGGCCCGGGCCTCGGCCGCGACGCGGACTCGCTGGCGCTCGCCCGCGAGGTCGCCCCCCGGATCGAGGTGCCGCTGGTGATCGACGCCGACGGTCTGAACGCCTTCGCGGGCCGGCTGGACAGCCTCGCCGCCCGCATGGTGCCGACGATCCTCACCCCGCACGCGGGGGAGCTCGGCCGCCTGCTCGAGCGCGACTCGGGTGAGATCGGCGAACGCCGCCTCGCCGCCGCCCGGGAGGCGGCCGCCTGGAGCGGCGCCGTCGTCGTGCTCAAGGGCGACGACACGATCGTCACCGACGGCGCGCGGGTCGCCGTCAACGCCGTCGCGGCGCCGGGCCTGGCCACGGCGGGCAGCGGCGACGTCCTCTCCGGGCTGACCGCGGCGCTCCTCGCCCGCGGCCTCGATTCCTTCACCGCCGCCTGCGCGGCGGTGATCGCCCACGCGCGCGCCGGGCGCGAGGCGGCGGAGCGCGTCGGCCTGGTCGAGTCGGTGATCGCCACCGACGTGATCGCCGCGATCCCGGCGGGGCTGCGGTCCGCCGGGCCGGTCGAATAATCTCGCCGGGCGATGAAGACCGCCGCCGAGATCATGAATCGCGACATCCCCAGCGTGACGCCGGAGGACGACGCGCGGACCGCGATCGACCTCTTGTCGAAGACCGACCTGGGCGCCGTCGCGGTGGTCGACGAGGACCGCAAGGTCGTCGGGATCGTCAGCGAGACGGACCTGGTCCTCGCCGACGAGCAGTCGGACCTGCACCTGCCGCACTACCTCAACATCATGGGCGGGATCGTCTTCATCGGCTCGATGAAGGGCTTCGAGAAGCGGCTCGAAAAAGCCTTCGCGACGAAAGTCTCGGAGCTGATGACGACCGACCCGATCGTCGTCCACACCTACGAGGCGGCCGACCGCGTGGCGAAGAAGATCGCCGACCACCACCACAACCATCTGCCGGTGGTCGACGAGGACGAGCGGTTGGCGGGGATGGTCACGCGGGCCGACGCGCTCGCCGCCGTCGTCGACGGGGACTAATCGTGGAGCGGGCGGTCGCCCGGATCGACCTCGGCGCCCTGCGCGCCAACTGCGAACGGCTGCGGGCCGAGCTGGGCGAGGCGCGGCTCTGCGCGGTGGTCAAGGCCGACGGCTACGGGCACGGCGCGGCCGACTGCGCCGGGGCGGCGGTCGCGGGCGGCGCGAGCGCCCTGGCGGTGGCCTCGGCGGGTGAGGCGACGGCGGTGGCGGCGACCGGGCTCACCGGCGCGGGGGCCGCGGGGTCGAGCGGCCCCGGCGCCCCGCCGGCCGGCGGCCGGGTCGAGCTGATCACGCTCGGCGCGCTGACCGCCGAGGAGGTCGACGTCGCCCTCGGCGCCGGCTCCGCGGTCAGCGTCTGGGCCGAGGGCTTCCGCGCCCTGGTCGCCGCCCGCGCCCGCGCCGCCGGGCGCCCCGCCCGCGTCCACCTCAAGCACGACAGCGGCATGGGCCGCCTGGGGACCTTGGACGGCGAGGAGGTGGTGGCGCTCGCCCGCGCCGTCGCCGCCGACCCGGACCTCGAGCTGGCGGGCGTCTGGACCCACTTCGCCACCGCCGACGAACCGGACGAGGACGAGGGCTACTTCTTCGCGCAGCTCGACCGCTTCGAGCCGGTCGCCGCCGCGGTTCGGGCCGAGTTCCCCGGCGTCACCGTCCACGCCGCCAACAGCGCCGCCGTCTTCCGCTCGCCCCGCTCCCACTTCGACATGGCCCGCTGCGGGGTCGCCGTCTACGGGCTCGACCCGTTCCAGGACGATCCCCGCTCGCGCGGCCTCGAGCCGGTGCTCTCGCTGCGCTCGTGGGTCGCCGCGGTGAAGCGCTTCCCGGCCGGGCAGAGCGCCGGCTACGGTCGCCGCTGGCGCGCCCCCGAGGGCGGGACCTGGATCGGCGTGATCCCGCTCGGGTATGGCGACGGCGTGCGCCGCGCCCTCACCAACGACTGCGACGTCCTCGTCGCCGGCCGCCGCCACCCGCTGGTCGGCACCGTCTCGATGGACAACCTGACGATCGACCTTGGTCCCGAGACCGGCGTCGAGCCCGGCGCCGAGGCGGTCCTCATCGGCACCCAGGGCGGCGAGGAGATCCGCGCCGAGGAGATCGCCGCCCGCCTCGACACGATCAACTACGAGGTCACCTGCGGGATCTCCTCGCGCGTTCCCCGGAGGACCGCGTGAGCCTCGCCGACGACCTCCGTGCGGCGCCGCTGCCGCGGGCCGCGATCGCCGCCCTGGGCGGGGGAGAGGGCGTCTGGGTCGCGGGCGGGGCGGTCCGCGACGCGGCCCTCGGCCGCGAGGTCGGCGACCTCGACCTGGCCGTCGCCGGCGACCCCGGGGCGGTCGCCAGGGCGCTCGGGCGGGAGCTCGGCGAGCACGCCTTCGAGCTCTCCGCCGAGTTCGGCACCTGGCGGGTGGTCGCCGCCTCGCGCGGCTGGCAGATCGACGTCACCGCCCTGCGCGGAGCGACGATCGACGACGACCTCGCCGCCCGCGACTTCACCGTCGGCGCCGTCGCCGTGCCACTGGCCGGGGGCGAGGCGGTCGATCCCTTCGAGGGGCTCGTCGACCTCGAACGCGGCCTCCTCCGCGCGGTCGGCCCGCGCAGCTTCGAGGAGGACCCGCTGCGCCTGCTGCGGGCCGCCCGGCTCGCGGTCGAGCTGAACCTGCGCCTCGACGCCGAGACCGTCGCCCTCGCCCACGACAGTGCCGCCCGGGCCGCCGAGCCCGCCGGCGAGCGCCAACTGGCCGAGCTGCGCCGCCTGCTCGCCTCGGCCGAGCCGCTGCGTGGCCTCGAGCTGCTCGACGAGCTGCGCCTCACCGCCGTCGTCCTGCCCGAGCTGGAGGCGACCAAGGGCGTCGGCCAGGGCCCCAACCATCACCTGGACGTCCACGGCCACACGCTGGAGGTGCTCGAGCACACGCTGGCGATCGAGGCGGACCTGCCTCGCTTCGTCGGCGAGGAGCGGGCGGCGGAGACCGCCGCGATGCTGGCCGAGCTCTTCGCCGACGAGATGGACCGCGCCACCGCGCTGCGCTTCGGCGCCCTCCTGCACGACATCGCCAAGCCCGCCACGCGGGCGGAGAAAGACGGCTTCGTCGGCTTCCGCGGCCACGACGTCGAGGGGGCGAAGGCGATCGGCGAGATCATGGGACGCCTGCGCGCCTCGCGCAAGCTGACCCGCTACCTGCAGGCGCTGGCGCTCCACCACCTGCGGCTCGGCTTCATGATCAAAGACGCGCCGCTGTCGCCGCGCCGCGTCCACGAATACCTGCGGGCGACCGAACCGGTCACCGTCGACGTCACCCTGCTCACCGTCGCCGACCGCCTCGCGGCCCGCGGCGCCGGACCGATCGCCAGCCCGGAGATGGTCGAGGCCCACCTCGCGCTGGCCCGGGAAATGGTCGCGGCGGCCCTCGACTGGCGCCGCGAAGGCCCGCCGGAGCCGCTCCTGCGGGGTGACGAGATCGCCGCCGAGCTCGGCATCGACGGTCCCGAGATCGGCGCCAAGCTGGCCGAGCTGGAGGCCGCGCAGTACGCGGGCGAGGTGACCGACCGCGACGCGGCGCTCGGCCTGCTGCGCGGGTGAGATACGCTCTCCGGCCGCATGGCTAAAGAGGAAAAGATCGAAATGGAGGGAGAGATCACCGAGGCTCTCCCCAACACGATGTTCCGGGTCAAACTGGACAATGGACACGATGTGCTCGGTCACATCTCCGGCAAGATGCGCCGCCACTACATCCGCATCCTCCCGGGCGACCGCGTGAAGATCGAGTTGTCGCCTTACGACCTCGATCGCGGCAGAATCACCTATCGCTACAAATGAACGCCTGACGGCGTCCTCGGGCGCTCGGCTTCGGGTCACGCACTGGAGTGCACTCCCCTTGCCTCGCTTCCTGCGTCCTTGTCAGGCGCCCATTTGAAGCGATAGGTCGGGCTCGGGCGGGTCGGCGAGCTCGGCGACGAGGGCGGACCAGGCGAACTCGCGGGCTCCCAGGCCGCGGCCGTCGCGGGGGTCGTAGTACTCGCGTAGGCCGGAGCGGGCGACGGCGCCGATCACGCCGGCGGCGAGGCGCTCGGCCTCGGCGTCGTAGCCGAGCCGGCGCATGCCGAGCCAGACCAGCCAGGCGGAGTTGACCCAGGTCGGGCCGCGCCAGTAGCGGCGGATCGGGCCACGGCCGCCGCCCGGCTCGTAGGTCGGCTCGGAGACGGAGACCGAGGGCGGGGCGACCGGGGTGAGGAACTCGCGCTCGCTCAGCAGGTGCTCCTCGACCAGGCGCCGGCCGATCTCCTCCGGCAGGTCGGGCAGCGCCAGCGGCGCCAGGCTCGCCCAGGTGACGGGAGCGGGGCGGAGGCCGCCCGGCTGGGCCTCGTCGACGAAGAGGCCGCGCTCCTCGTCCCAGAGCCGCTCGACCAGCGCGGGCGTCACCGAGGGCCGGCCGAGGCTCTGCAGGGACAACGACCAGAGCGCGTTGACCAGCGTCTCGCAGAGCACCGGGCCGCCGCGGTCGCGGATCCGCCGCGCGTCCCAGCCCAGTCGCCGGTTGCGCTCGACCAGGAAGGGGAAGCCGGCGCGGCCGTTGGCCTGTCGTCCCCAGACCGGTTCGAACTTGGGCGAGGCGTCGAGCCCCGACTCGTCCGGCTGCACGATCCAGAGCAGGCCGTCGCCCTCCAGGTCCCGGTTGGCCACCAGCCAGTCGGCCTGGGCGCCGATCCGTGGCTCCGCCGTCGGGTCGCCGACCGTGATCGACCAGGCCCAGGCCAGGAGCGGCGGCTGGATCGTCTCGGTCTGCAGCGCCGTCCGCGTGGCGACGTTGTAGAAGGCGCGCCGCACGCCGGACACCGGGCGATGCCAGAAGATCGTGTGGCCGATGAAGCCGTCGGGACGCTGCGCCGCCAGCAGGCTCTCCAGCTCCGCCCGCGGGCGTCCCGGCTCGAAGCGCCGGTTGACGATCGCGGCGAAGCAGGAGTCCCAGTACCACTGCCAGGGGTAGCGGCCGGGGCTCGGTTCGGTGTAGGCGTAGGGGACGCCTTCGGTGGCTCCTTCGCGCCAGTTCTGGCGGAGTACGCGCTCAGCCTCCGCCAGCGCCCGTTCGGCGTCGTCCATCCCACCCGAGGCTATCTGGCCCAGATCGTGCAACCGACGCCGCGAGCCCGCATCTCGGCGCCGGACTCGACAAGATTGGCGCCGCAACTGGCCTCGAAAGGCCGTGTTAGCGATTACTCATGCACGAATCGTCCGTCCCCAGCCGCCGCCGCGCCGTCCTGGCACTCGTGGCCGCCGCCTGCCTGGCGGCGCTGCTCGTCGCCGTCGACCCCGGCTCGGCCACCTCGGCACCGCTCACGGTCACCGTCCTCGGCCAGACCGCGGAAACGCCCGCCGCCTCCTGCCCGGGCAAGATCGTCAACAACGTCGAGGTCAAGCCCTGCCGGGTGGAGGGGCACGTGACCGGCTTCCAGTCGATCGCCGACGGCATCGCGCGCCCCTACGAGGCGCCCTACGAAGGCAAGATCGTCGCCTGGTCGATCACTCTGGCCAAGCCGTCGAGCAAGGAAACCGAAACGACGACCAACGAGATCGGCTTCTTCGACGAATTCCTCGGCGAACCGTCGGAGGCCCGGATCGGGATCCTGAAGCCGGTCGAAGGGACCAACCCGCCGCAGTACACGCTGGTCCGGCAGAGCCCGCTCCAGGTCCTCAACCCCTACTTCGGCTCGACCCCGGTCTTCGCCCTCAAGCATCCGCTGACGGTTCTCCAAGGCCAGGTCGTCGCCCTCACCGTCCCCACCTGGGCGCCGATGTTCGCCTTCAACGTCTCCAGCGAAAACACCTGGCGCGGCAGCCGCCTGCCGGAACACTGCTCGTCCAAGGAAGACATCCAGGACGGCCACCCGCAGCAGGGCGTCGGCAAGACGAAGACCTACGGCTGCTACTACTCGAACGCCCGCCTGCTCTACACGGCGACGTTGGTCAAGAACCCGAACGCCTCGGAATAAGGCGAGCGTCTGCGTTTCACCGCCTCAGGGGCGGTCGAATGCAGACGCGCCGGTTACAGCGCGCCTTGGCGCAGGCCGCAGTACTCGCAGTCGCTCACATCGATGCCGATCAGCTGGTCGCAGCGACGGCAGGCCCGCAGGTTCTCGGGGCTGCGCGGCAGCGAGGAGGTGGAGGGGGCCAGCGGCAGGACCATCGCGACGGGGAACATCTCCTCGTCGGTCTCGCGGTCGCGGTAGATCTGGCCCGGTTCGGCGGCGGCGATCGCCTCGCGGCCGGAGGCCGGGGCGCGCATGCGGTAGAGCTGCTTGCGGTTCATCGCCGCACAGACTAATAGCTTCCCCGGCACGACATGCGCGTCCTCATCTTCCACGGCTACATGCTGCGCGGCACCGGCAGCAACATCTACAACGTCAACCTGGCCCCGGCCCTGGCCCGGCTGGGCCACGAGGTCCACCTGCTCTGCCAGGACCGCGAGGTGCGGATCCCCGGGGTCCAGATCCACAACCCGGACATCGACGGCCTGCTGCCTGTCTACGTGAAGGACCCGTACCCCGGCTTCGCGGTGAAGACGTTCCCGGAGATGACCGAGGCCGAGCTCACCCGCTACATCGACGCCAACGTGGAGGCGGTCCGCGAGGTCGCCGCGCAGGCGGGCGGCATCGATGCCGCCCTCGCCAACCACCTGGTGATGGGCCCGGCGATCCTCGCCCGCGCCGACGTCGCCCCCTTCGCCGCCAAGATCCACGGCTCGGCGCTCGAGTACACGGTCAAACCGCACCCCCGTTTCCTGCCCTACGCATATGGGGGGATGGAGGCGGCCCGGGGCGTCCTGGTCGGCTCGGCCCACACCGGCGAATCGCTCTGGGCGGCGCTCCCCGAGCTGCCCGACCTGAAGGCCAAGACGCGGCTCGGCCCGCCCGGGGTGGACGTCGAGGAGTTCGCACCTCGCGAGGGCGAGCGCGAACGCCTGGTCGTCTTCGTCGGCAAGCTGATCGTCTCCAAGGGCGTCGACCTGCTGCTCGCCGCCTGGCCGTTGGTCCGCGCCAAGCATCCGCGGGTGCGGCTCCAGGTCGCCGGCTTCGGCGCCTACGAGGACGGCCTGCGTCGGCTGCAGGCGGCGCTCGACCGCGGCGACCTCGATGACGCCCGCGCCGTCGCCGCCGCCGGCTGGGGGCTGGAGGGGGGAGAGGAGAGGCCGCTGCCGATCCTCTCCGCCTTCCTCGCCGACCCGCCCCCGGGCTACGCCGAGGCGGCGCGCGCCGCCTCGGGCTCGGTCGAGTGGATCGGCCGGCTCGAGCACGACGAGGTCGCGGCGCTGATGCCGAGGGCCGAGGCGGTGGTGATGCCGAGCACCTTCCCGGAGGCGTTCGGGATGGTCGCGGTCGAGGCCGCCTCCTGCGGGGCGCTGCCCGTCTCCGCCGGCCACTCCGGCATGCGCGAGGTCTCCGAGCGCCTTGCCGCCGAGCTCCCCGACCCGGTCGCGCCGCTCACCTCGTTCGCCGTCGAGCCGGGTGCGGTGGAGGCGATCGCCGATCGTCTCGACCGCTGGCTCGAGCTCCCCGAGCGCACCCGCGCCGAGGCCCGCGCGACCCTCGTCGAGACCGTCGCCCGCCTCTGGAGTTGGGAGGGGGTGGCCCGCGGCGTGCTCGACGCGGCGGCCGGAAACCTAGGTGGGCTGCCGCTCCCGACCTCCTAGTGGCGAGAGTCATTTGACCCGGCAACGCGTCCCGCCGCCGCGTCTCAATAGAATGCCGCGCGGTGTTCAGCAACCGCCTCCCGATAGCGAAAATGGCTGCCGCCGCCGTGGCCCTCGCGGCGGCCATCTCGGCGGTGATGCTGTCGATCAACTGGAACGGCGCGGAGGACTCGACCGCGGCCCCGAAGATCGACGATCTTCTCAACATCATGATCGTCCTCTCGTCGATCGTCTTCTCGATCGTCGTCGTCGCGCTCTTCTACGCGCTCTACGCCTTCCGCGCGAAACCGGGGGATGAATCCGACGGCGAGCCGATCCACGGGAACACCCGGCTCGAGGTCATGTGGACCGTGATCCCGACGATCATCGTCCTCTTCGCCGGCGGCTGGAGCTGGAAAGTCCTCGACGAAATCGAAGAACCGACCGGCCACGAAATGACCGTCGACGTCTTCTCGCAGCAGTACGCCTGGTCCTTCGGCTACCCGGGCAAAGAATATGCCTATTCCGAGGGTGTCCTGCACGTGCCGGTGAACCGGCAGATCGTCTTCAAGATGCACTCGCAGGACGTGATCCACTCCTTCTGGGTGCCGCAGTGGAGGATCAAGAAAGACAACGTCCCCGGGATCACGACGACCGCGATCGTCACCCCGACCAAGGTCGGTCATTACCAGCTGATCTGCACCGAGCTTTGTGGCTTCGGCCACGCCGCGATGAGAGCAAAGGTCGTCGTCCAATCGGAAAAGGCCTTCGACAAGTGGGTCGAAAGCCTGACGGAAAAAGTGCCCACCGACCTGATGGTTTCGGTCAAGCAGGACACGGAGACCAACCCGGAACCGCTCGAAAGAGTGGAAGCGGAATAATTGGAGGCGAAGTAGATGGCTGAAGCGCTCAAACGACCCGGCTGGTATCGCGCCGTCCTCGGCACTGTCCTGGCCGCCGCATTCGGCGTCGGCCTCGTGGTCGTCTTGCGCTCCATCTCCGGCCTTTCCGCCTTCCAGAGCGAACAGACGGGCTACCCGCAGGTGGTGGTGCCGCTGATCCTCGCGCCGCTCGGCTTCCTCGCCGGGATCGGCTGCTTCGACTATTGGATCCGCTGGGGACTCGGCCTGCCGACGATCCCCGAGGACCACTCCTCCCACGGCGCCCATAACTGGAAGGACTACTTCAAGGTCAACACCGACCACAAGGTGATCGGCGTCCAGTACGTCGTCACCTCGTTCGTGTTCTTCCTGATCGGCGGCATGATGGCGATGCTGATCCGGGCCGAGCTCGCCCAGCCCGGCACCCAGATCTTCAGCGGCGGAACCTTCAACAGCCTTTTCTCCACCCACGCGGTGCTGATGATCTTCGTCTTCATCATCCCGATGTTCGCCGGCATGGCCAACTACGTGCTGCCGCTGATGATCGGCGCGCCGGACATGGCCTTCCCACGGCTCAACGCGCTCAGCTACTGGATGCTGCCGCTGGCGGGGATCCTCTTCCTCGCCTCGTTCCTCGCCCCGGGCGGTGCCTTCGACACCGGCTGGACGGGTTACGCGCCGCTTTCCACCGGCGCGCCGCTCGGTCAGTCCTTCTTCAACGTCGGCGTCCAGTTCGCCGGTTTCTCGTCGATCTTCACCGCGCTCAACTTCCTCGTCACGATCATCACCATGCGTGCGCCCGGGATGACCTTCTGGCGGATGCCGCTGCTGGTCTGGGCGAACCTCTCGACCTCGCTGCTGGTGGTCGCCGCGACGCCGTTCATCTCCGGCGTCCAGTTCATGGTCTTGATGGACCGGGTCCTGCACACGAACTTCTTCCAGTTCGGCGCCGGCGGCGACGTGATCAGCTACCAGCACATCTTCTGGTTCTACTCGCACCCGGCGGTCTACATCATGATCTTGCCTGGCTTCGGGATCATCTCCGAGGTCATATCCGTGCACGCCCGGAAACCGATCTTCGGTTACCGCCTGATGGCATTGGCGCTGATCGGGATCGTCGTCCTCAGCTACTCGGTCTGGGCGCACCACATGTTCGTCGCCGGCATGTTCAGCTGGCTGCGCGTGCCGATGATGTTCACGACGCTGCTGATCGCGGTGCCGACCGGGATCAAGATCTTCTCCTGGCTGGGCACGCTCTACTTCGGCAAGATCCACACGAAATCGACGGCGATGCTGTTCGCCCTGGCGATGATCGTGACCTTCACCGTCGGCGGCATCTCCGGCGTCATGCTCGGCATGGTGCCGTTCGACATCCACGTCTCCGACACGTACTTCATCGTCGCCCACATCCACTTCGTGCTCTTCGGCGGCTCGGTCTTCACGATCTTCGCCGGCCTCTACCACTGGTTCCCGAAGATGACGGGGCGGATGTACGACGAGAAACTCGGCCGCGTCCACTTCTGGGGAACGCTGATCGGCACCTGGGGCACCTTCATCCCGATGCACTGGGTCGGCATGGACGGGATGCCGCGGCGCGTCGAGGACTACGCCAGCCAGTTCGGCAACTGGAACCTCCTGATCAGTTGCTTCGCCTTCATGCTCGGCGCGATCCAGCTCGTCTTCGTCTACAACATGATCGTCTCGTGGCGCTTCGGTCCGAAGGCCCCGGACAACCCCTGGGGCGGCAAGTCGATCGAGTGGCTGGTCTCCTCGCCGCCTCCGATCTTCAACTTCGACGAGATCCCGCGCGTCGTCGGCGGTCCGTACGAGTACGGCATCCCCGGTGCCCGCCACGCGATCATGGCCGGTGAGGGCGCCGAGGTCCCGGCGCCGGCCCACACGACGGTGGGCTCGTGAGCGCCGTCGTCGACGAGGGCGAGAAGCGCCCGCTGCTGGTCTTCCTCAACGAGGTCGCCGGCGGCCGCAAACTGCTGCAGGCGGTCCGCGAGCGTACGGAGGCGGGCGTCGTCTCCGAGGTGATCGTCGCCGCGCCGCAGAACCAGCCGACGATCGGCACGCTGATCGACCGCGACGAGCTCTACGCCTCGGCCCGCGCCCGGGTCGAGGTGACGATGTCGGTCTTCGCCCACTTCGGGATCGACTCGATCGGCGAGGTCCTCGATCCGGCGCCGCAGCTGGCGCTCGACGACGCGCTCCGCGCCAACCGGCCCGGTGAGGTCCTCTTCTCGGCGCTTTACGACACGCGCTTCGGCGTCGTGCGCAAGGACCTGGTCGAGGTGGCTCGCGAGCTGGCCGAGCCCGAGGTCAAGTTCACCCACATCCCGGTCCGCGTCGAAGAGGACGCGATCCGGCTCGACCTCAGCCACGTGCTCGTCGTCGCCACCAAGACGGTCAACTCGCCGGATCTGGTCGCGCGCCTCAAGGAGCGTGCCGCCGGCCGCCCGCACCGCTTCACGATCATCAGCCCGCGGACCGAGGACGTCCCCGAGGAGCAGGTGGTCCGCGACCTCGCCGCGACCCTCGCCGAGCTCTACCGGGCCGAGGTCGACGCGACCGGCCTGCCGATCTCCAGCGCCGACCCCTTCGCGGCGGTCCGCAACGCGATCGAGCACTACAAGGTCGACGAGATCCTGATCTCCACCTTCGCCGGCGAGCAGTCGCGCTGGCTGCAGAGCGACCTGATCGGCCGGGTTCGCGAGATCACCGACAAGCCCGTCAGCCACGTCGAGTCCGGCCGTGCCCCGGCCGCGGTCGCCGCGGCGGTCGCAGAGGGAGGTGAGCACTGATGGAGAGCGCTTCCGTACCGCTTCCGCACGGCGCCGGGGGTCACGCCGCCGAGCACCATCATCACGGTCCGCCGGAGGCCAACCAGAGCTCGCGGATCGACCGTCAGACGCTCGGCATCTTCCTCTTCATCGTCTCCGAGGTGATGCTGTTCGGGTCGTTCTTCGCCTCCTACTTCTTCCTCCGGGTGGTCGTCCACCCGGAGGCCTGGCCGCCGAAGCCGTTCGAACTGCCGGTCGCCGTCGCCGGGATGAACACCGCGATCCTGGTCTCCTCGAGCTTCACGGTCCACTATTCCCTCGAGGCGATCCGCAAGGGCAACAGGCAGGGGATGAAGCTCGGCCTGGTCCTGACCTGGATCCTCGGCCTGACCTTCCTCTTCGTCCAGATCAACGAGTACGTGCACCTCGGCTTCAGCACCCGGATGGAGTCCTTCGGGACGATCTTCTACTCGCTGACCGGCCTCCACGGTGCCCACGTCTTCATCGGGCTCTGCCTGCTGACGGCGGCGACGATCCGCGCCTTCCGCGGCCACTTCGACAAGGAGCCGGAGAAGCACCTCGGCGTCGAGGTCCCCGGCATCTACTGGCACTTCGTCGACATCATGTGGATCATCGTGTTCTTCACGATCTACATCCTCTAGTCGGTCCGCGGTCCCGGCGCGCCGCGAAGGGAGCGGGGCGATGAACTACAACGAGGCGACGGTCTTCAAATGGGTGCTGATCATCGGCGCCGCCGCGGCCTCGGCGATCGCCCTCACCCTGCTGACCACGCCCCTGGTCGGAGCCCTCTGGGCCCTGCTCCTGGCGATCGTCGGCTGCGTCTACGGCTATCGCTGGACGCGCGAGTGGTGGCGCAATGCCAAAGACCGCCCCGGGCGTCCAGGCCGCCCTTCCTGACGGCACACAATCGGCACTTTTGCCGTTTCGGACAGGCGAATTTTCGCCTTACCTTTGCTCACATGGAGACTGTGATGAGAGAGCCTGGGGAGGCGGCGATGGCAGAGTGGTCCGACGGTCGGCTGGACGAATTCGCGGTGCGGGTCGACGAACGATTCGATCGACTCGAGGAGAAGGTGGATGAACGGTTCGATCGGGTGGACGAAAGATTCGCTGATGTCGACCGGCGGTTCGTCGAAGTCGATCGCCGTTTCGATCAGGTCGATCGCCGTTTCGATCATGTTGATCGGGAACTGAACCGGGTCAATGACCGGCTTGATGGCCTGGGAAAGACGATCATGGGCGGGGCGTTCGTGCTTTCGGGTGCCTTCTTGACCGGCTTCCTAGGTCTCGCCGCGGTGGTCGTCACGCACTCTTGACTTCCCACCGTCCCCAGAGCTCCAGCGTCAGCAGCGTCAGCGCCACCGGGACGGTCGCCGGGGTGGTGTGGATGACGAAGAAGAGGAGGTCCCAGGCGCAGCAGAGGAAGGCGGCGAGGAGGGCGCCGCGGACCTGGAGGGTGCGGTCGCGGGAGAGGAGGGCGCCGAGGACGGCGGCGATGAAGAGGTCGCCGAAGCCCATCAGGGCCGATCCCCAGCTGACCAGCTGCAGCTTCGGCAGGTCGGCGGCCGGGGCCGCCGCGTTGAGGACCGAGTTCGGTTCCTGGAGGAGTTCGGTGAAGACGAGGTAGGCGTCGACGATCGCCATCGCGTAGATGCCGAGCTTCACCCAGCGCGGGGGGACGACGGCGACCAGGAGCCAGCCCAGGGTGACGCAGGCGAGGCCGGTCAGGGCGAGGGCGCAGCTCTGGCCTCCGAGCTCTCCCTTCGCCGCCCAGGCGACGGCGAAGAGGGGGATCGCGAAGAGCGCCGGCCAGGGTCGTGCGCCGTGGACGATCCAGCCGAGCGCGATCGCCGCCAGCGGCGGCACCGCGATCAAGGCCAGCCAGGTGAGGAAGCGGGCGGAGGCCGAGTCGAGCGCGATGCCGCCGATCACGACGACGATCGAGAGGGGCAGCACCAAGGCCCACCAGCGGCCTTGGAGACCGCCGAGGAACGGGAGGGAGGGAAGGCGCCCTGGCAGGGCGACGAGGATCCCTTGGACGAGGCTGAGGGCTCCGATCGAGAGCCAGAAGGGGAGCAACCGGCGCTCCCCGCGGTCTCAGGCGGTGCCGGCGCCCGCGCCGGCCGTCGCCGTGGCCGAACCCGAGGCGCGCTCGCCCGCCGCCGGCGCGGTGCGCGGCTCGAGCCGGCCCGCCACCGCGATCGTCCACAGCATCGCCAGCCAGTTGCAGGTGGCGAGCGCGACGTGGACCCAGACGATCTCGGTCGGCAGTTCGAGCTCCCACTGGACGTAGCCGACCACGCCCTGGACGGCGAGCAGGATCAGCACGACGGTCAGCGGTTTGATCGCCCGGCGGTCGCCGCCCGGGCGGCGCAGGTAGAACCAGACGCCGATCGCGGCGAGGCCGTAGATCGTCGCCAGCACCGCGTGGCGCTGGACGACCCATTCGAGCGTCGTGCCCACGCCCTCGAAGGTGAAGCGCTGGACCAGTTGGCCTTCGAACTCGCCCGCGTGCGGCCCGGCGCCGGTCGCGACGGTCCCGGCGAGGATCGTCAGCTGGCCGAGCGGGACCAGGCAGCGCACCGCCCAGACGCCCTTGCGGTCCCAGGAGCGGCGCCGGTCCCAGGGCTCGTAGCGCGAGCACCAGAACAGCGCGAACCCGGCGTCGAGCAGCACCATCGAGAGCAGGAAGTGGCACATCACCAGTTCCGGCCGTAGGTCGAACTTGACGACCAGGGCGCCGAGGATCGCCTGGCAGACGACGCCGATCGGCAGCAGCACGCCGAAGATCGCCAGGTGGCGGCGATAGGGGCGGCGGAAGAAGGCGAGGACGGCGGCGGCGATCACGACGACGCCGAGCAGGCCGGTGACGATGCGGTTGGCCGACTCGATGATCGCGTGCGATTCGAGCGCCGGGTGCCGGCCGGCGCCGTAGCACTGCGGCCAGTCCGGGCAGCCGAGGCCCGAGTCCGTCAGCCGCACCGCGGCGCCGGTGAGGACGATCAGCGCCAGTCCGATCAGCGCCAAGGTGGTGACCTGGGCGTAGCGCTGCGGAGAGATCTCGAAGCGATTTCGAAGCGTCGCGAACATATTCAGATGATGACCGGGGACCCACTCGGGTTCGCCTGGTCGGCCGGGCCTATTCTTCCTTGCCGGCGTTTTCCATCAGGTATTCGATGAGCTGTTTCAGTTCTTCTTCGGAAAGTTCTTCACCGAAGGTCTTCGGCATCACGCCGGCCGGGTAGCCTTCCTCGATTTTCGCTTCCGGATCGACGATCGATTCTTCGATTTCGGCTTCCGTCTGGCCGGGGAGGACTTCGTCGAGGTCCGGGCCGGTGGTGCCGCCCGCGTTGGCGGCGGCGAGGGTGTGGCAGCTGCCGCAGCCGCTGCTGGCGAAGACCTGGGCGCCCGGGCCGCCTTCGACTTCCGGCGGCGCGGCGCCGGGCACGCCGGCGTACTTGCCGACGTAGGCGGCGATGTCTTCAAGATCGGTGCCATCGGCGGTCCCGGCGGGCATCGAGGCCGCCGGGTTGCCGTTGGAGGGGCGCGGGTTCTCGACCTGGTTCTTGACGATCCCTTCGATGGTCGCGCCGTCCATGCCGGCTTCCCGCGCCGCCGCGAAGGCGTCGTCCAGATTCGGGCCGACCGTCGCCGAGGTGCCTGCCTGGGCCAGGGTGTGGCAGATGCCGCATTTCGAGGTGAAGAGGATGCGGCCGCGGGCGATGTCCGGGTTGCTGGTGCCGCAACCGGTGATCACCAGGACGGCGGTGATCGCGGCCACGAGCGGGGCGATTAGGCGGATGGGCTGGGGGAGGTTCTGCATGACTGCCGAGGCGCGGGGGAGTCTATATGTCGAGGCACCCGACACGGCGTTTGCCGGCCGCGCGGAGCGGGGTACCATTTGCACTGATCGGCACTATCTGGGAGTCTCGACCGCAGGAGGATTTGATGCAGGTGAGGGATGGCATGTCCGATGTCTCGGTGACGGTGGGCCCGTCGCACACGTTGCGTCAGGCCGCCGCGGCGATGGTGGCCCGCAACGTCGGCGCCGCGCTGGTGATCGACGACGAGGCGCCGACGCCGGGGATCGTCACCGAGCGCGACCTGCTGCTGTCGATCGGGGCCGGGGAGGACCCCGACGTCGAGCCGGTCGCGGGCCACATGACCGAGTCCGTGATCGCCGCCTCCCCCGACTGGAGCCTCGAGCACGCGGCCGCCGAGATGTCACGCCGCAGCGTCCGCCACCTGGTCGTCTTCGACGCCGGCGAGGTGGTCGGCATCCTCTCGATGCGAGACATCGTCCGCGTCTGGACCTCCGCAGGGGCGACCAGCGAAATGCCCCTGCCGAGCGGCGCCTCGCGAAGCTGATCGGCGGGGGAGGGACGGCCGAGGGTTCGGAGCCGCCCCGCCCGTCCGAGGTGCGTCCCGGGCGTCTCGTGGCGGCCCTGGCAGGCTGCCCGCCTGCCACGAGACGCCCGGGACGTGAGGCTTCCGCAGGGAAGTCCACACGGACGTGGGGGAGATGCCGGGAACGTCACAGATCCTCATGCGTCCCGTGATGGGATCGTGGCCGGCCCCGGATGAGTTCGCACTTAACCGCGCATAGCGCGGGTTTCTGCGAACTCATCCGGGGAGTGCATGAGGAAGACGGGAGGAAGCGTGGACTTCCCTGACTCTTCGTCACGGATCCCGGGAGTTCGTCACCGATCACGCGCCTTCGTGCCCGGGCACGCGCGTCTTTCCCCGGACACGCCGGTCCCTCGCCCTCTCCCCGGACCCCCGGCCTTCTCGGTGGCGGCCACAGCCTGCCCGGGCCGCCACCGAGAAGGCCGCGTCCCTTGGTCGTCCCTTTGAGCCCCGCAGCTTCTCAGTCGTCGCCGAGCCGCAGCATCAGTTCGTCGACGTAGCACCAGCTCCAGTCCTCGCCCGGCTGGGCGGAGCGGATGATCGGGTGCCCGATCGCCTTGTAGTGCGCGGTCGCGTGCTTGCCCTCGGAGTTGTCGCAGCAGCCGATGTGCCCGCAGGTCTGGCACATCCGCAGATGCACCCACCGCATCCCCAGCTGAAGGCACTCTTCACAGCCCTCGACGTGCTCCGGCAGATCCAGGTACTGGACGGAGTCGAGATGGGAACACTCAGGCACGGATCGCACCTTAGCGCGATCAGGTCTCTGGACGTATGTACGAGCCTACGAAACCCGCAGGGGGGAGATCAGATCTCGAGCGCGGCGGGCTCGCCGCCGGGGAACCAGTGGGCCTCGACCGGCGGCGCCGAGTCGCGCAGGTAGCGCTCGGCGTCGAGCGCGCCCATGCAGCCGGTGCCGGCGGCGGTGACCGCCTGGCGGTAGGTGTGGTCGACGACGTCGCCGACGGCGAAGACGCCCTCCAGGTTGGTCCGGGTGGAGCCCGCGACGACCTTGATGTAGCCGTCCTCGTCGGTGTCGACCTGGCCCTTGACGACCTCGGAGCGGGGCACGTGGCCGATCGCGACGAAGGCGCCCGTCGCCTCGACCTCCGACTCCTCGCCGGTCTCCGCGTGGCGGACCTTGACGGCGCGCAGCTTGCCGTCCTCGCCGGCGACGAACTCGAGCGGGATGAAGGGGGTGAGGGTGTCGATGTTCGGCACCTCGAGCGCCCGGTCAAGCATGATCTTCGAGGCGCGGAACTCGTCGCGCCGGTTCACGATCGTCAGCTCGTCGGCGAACTTGGAGATGAAGATCGAGTCCTCCATCGCCGAGTCGCCGCCGCCGATCACCAGCACCCGGTGGCCCTTGAAGAAGGCCCCGTCGCAGACCCCGCAGGTGGAGACGCCGCGGCCCGCGAGCTCCATCTCGCCGGGCACGCCGAGCCGTTTCGGCTCTGCCCCCGTCGCCAGGATCACGGTCTTCGCGCGGTGCTCCTCGTCGCCGAGGAAGACCTTCTGGACGCCGCCGTCGGAGAGCTCGACGCGGTCGACGTCATCGGTGACGAAGCGGGTCCCGAAGCGCTCGGCCTGGGCGCGGAACTGGCTCATCATCTCCGGGCCCATGATCCCCTCGGGGTAGCCCGGATAGTTCTCGACGTCGGTCGTGTTCTGCAGCTGGCCGCCCCATTGGAACCCCTCGAAGACGAGCGGTTCGAGGTTGGCGCGGGCGGTGTAGAGCGCCGCCGTGTAGCCGGCGGGCCCGCCGCCGACGATGATCACGTTCTCGACTTTCCTTTTGCTGTCGGTGCTCTCGCTCATCTCGAAGTCGTTTCTCCTAGGCCAATACTTTACTTTTGATAGTACCACCGTCGCGGTCGATCGGCAGGCCCTCGTCTTCCCAGCGATGGACAGTGTTGCGCAGCTGGAAGAAGGCCACGACCCCGGGTGGGATCGGCATCCAGAAGCTGACCAGGCGGAAGATCAGGATCGCCGGGAAGACGGTCCCCTCGGGCAGGCCGAAGAGGACGAAGGCGCCGATCATCCCGGCGTCCACCGCGCCCACCCCGGCCGGGGCGAGCGGGAAGAGGTTGGCGACCATGCCGATGAAGAAGCCCTGGACGACGACGGCGAGCGGCACGTGGATGCCGAGCGAGTGGAAGGAGGCCCAGAGCACGCCGATGCTGAAGGCCCAGAAGCCCGCCGCGCCGAGCACCGCGAGGCCGCCCTTGCGCGGGTGGGTGAAGAGGCTGAGGGCGAAGCGGAAGCCGTCGCCGACCGTCTCCGGCACGCGCGAGGCCCATTCGACGAAGCTGCGCATGTGATCGCCGTGGACGTGCGGCATCAGCCTCCCTTCGACGTCGGCCGGGATCAGCGTCACCAGCACGCCGAGCACCAGCATGATCCCGGCGATCGCCGCCGGGATGATCGTCAGCTCGACCGAGTCCTCGCCGTTCAGCACGCCGGTCCGCAGCAGCAGGCCGAAGACGATCAGCGCCAGCGGATAGAAGGCGTAGTGGAGGCTGATGAAGGCGATCATCCGGCGGGCCGCCTCGCGCCGTTTCATCCCCGCCTTTTTCAGCGCCCAGTAGGTGAGGGCGACGCCGCCGGCGCCACCCGCCGAGAAGAGCAGGGTCGCCGCCACGCCCGCCATGTTGATCTCGTAGGTCTCGCCCCAGGTCAGCCTCAGGACGTCGCCGCCGACCACCGCTTTGAACAGCGCGATGTAGGTGGTGTAGGAGGCGATGCTGAGGACGATCGCGATCCCGACCCAGACCGGGTCGGCTTCGCCGAGCTTGTCCAGCGAGTCCCCCAGCCCGACCAGCTTGGGGAAGAGGAAATAGATCCCGACCAGCAGGATGACCACCACCAGGCCCGTCTGCAGCAGGCGCTTGGGGGTGAAGATCGGCAGTTCGGTGAGCCCGCCGCCACCTTCCTGGGGCTCGACCTCCTCTTCTGACCTCGTGTCGTCCGGCACCGCAGCCGGGACGCTACCGGGGGCGTCCGCCGGCGATCTGCTCGAGCCGCTGCAACACGCCGTTGATCCGCCGCACGGTGGGGGCGAAGACGGGATCGGCGCGGCGCGCGGCGACCACCAGGCCGGCGCCGGCGAGCAGGTCGGTGACGTAGTGCTCGCCGAGGTAGACGAGGCCGAAGCCGAGGGTCAGCGCGTAGGCCCAGCCGACCGCGCCCTCCTCCGGGCTCGCTTCCGAGAGCGAGACCGCGCCCGCCACCGAGGTGGCGAAGTGGAGCGAGGGCATCGCCGCCCAGGGGTTGCCGCCGAGGGCCCTGTAGAGCGGTCCCCAGTAGCGGCCCCAGAGCGGCTCGCCGACCTCGACCATGATCCGCCGCATCGGCTCCTTGGTCAGGCCCTGCTCGGAGGACCACCAGGGCGGCGCGGTCGGCACCGCCCAGTAGAGGAAGGCGCCGGCGTCGAAGACGGCCGCCATCTGCCGGGCGGCGCGGGGGAAGCGCTCGGGGTGGCGGATCAGGATGTAGGTCAGCACCGCGTAGGGCTCGAAGAACCAGAGCCAGTGGGTGATGGTGAGGAAGCGGTCCAGCGCTTTGACGCGCCGGCGGTCGGCGAGGAAGGTCTGCAGGCGCGCGCCGGGCAGTCGGCCGAGGCCGAGGCGACGGTCGACCTCGATCGGGTAGCGGGTGTAAAGACGCCGGCGCAGGCGCTCCGGATCGTCGTAAGGCATCTCGTGCACGACCGTGAACGCCCACATCTGCATCGCGAAGAGGACGACGTCCCGTTTGCGCGTCCGGGGGGAGAGGACGGCGACCGCGAGGGGGCCGGCGGCGCTCACCGCGAGGGTCAGCGGGCCGGGCACGCGGAGGCGCTTTCGCACCAGTGGAAGGGCGATCGCGGCGCCCAGGGTGGCGGCTGCTCCGACCCGGACGGCCAGTCCTACCGGGCGCGATGGCCGCGAACGCCTCCTCATCAGGTCGGCGAGTATAGGTCGGTGGGGCCTGGGCGCACCGCATCCGCGCCGCTCGGCGTGATTAGAATGGCCGCGCCTTGACGCCGCACTCGCCTGGCACCGGCCAGATAAACACCCTGATTTGGATCGGCTTCATCGCCGCGATCATCGTGGTCGTCGCGATCAACCTCGGTCTCTTCGGCGCACTCCGTCGTTTCCGCGGCGGTCGCGGGAAGACCTCCTCGCCGGTGCGGGGGAGTCGCCTCCTCCAGTTCCGGGTCGCGGGCGGCCTCACCGGCTTCGCGATCGTGCTCTTCGTGCTGGGGATCATCTTCACCAGCAACGCGACCAGCATCCCCAAGACGACCTCCGACGGGCTCACCTCCTACCACGGTGAAAAGCTCGAAGGGCCGCTCGTCATCCACGTCACCGGGCAGCAGTGGATCTGGCGCTACGACTACCCGAACGGCGCCTTCAGCTATTACAAGCTGGTGATCCCGGCCCATACGGAGATCGAGCTGGACCTCGAATCGACCGACGTGGTTCATACCTGGAGCGTCCCCGACCTGGCGCCGAAGATGGACGCCGTCCCGGGCAAGGTCTCCCACCTCTACCTCCGCGCCGACGCCGAAGGCGAATTCTGGGGCCAGGCGGCCACCTTCTCCGGCCAGGCCTACGCGCCGATGCGGACGACGGTGGAAGTCGTCTCGCCGGAACGCTTCGAAGAATTCATCACCGAACAGCAGAAGGCGATCCGCAAGGGTCAGGAAGCGGCGGAGGAAATCGAGACGCCGAAAACCGAAGAACTCGCCGAATTCGAAGAAGAAGAAGCGAAGGCGAACGGCGAGGAAACCTCCTCCGAAGGCGAAGAATCGTCGGAAGAAGCCGAAGGCGAAGAAGCCGAAGAATCTGAAGAAGCCGAAGAACCGGCGGAAGCGGAAGAATGAGCACCATCGAGAAGCCCCGTCCTGAGATCGCCGTCGACGGCTTCAAGCGCACCCGTCACGGCTTTTCCGAGATCGCCACCAGCGCCGATCACAAGGTCGTCGCCAAGATCCTCATGGTCGGCTCCGGCGGCTTCCTCTTCCTCGCCGCGCTCGAGTTCCTGTTGATGCGCCTGCAGCTGGCGATCCCCGAGAACACCTTCATGGAGCCGGTGATGTTCAACCGGATCCTCTCGCTCTACGGTGCCACCTCGATCTTCTTCTTCGCCCTGCCCCTGGTGATGGGGATCTTCCTCTACGTCGCGCCGCTGCAGGTGGGCGCGCGCGGCACCTCGCTGCCGCGCCTCAGCCAGATGGGCGGGGCGCTCTGGGTCGCCGGCGCGGTCGTCCTCTATTCGGGCTTCCTCTGGACCCCGTCGCAGGCGGGCGTCAACCCGCTGCCGCCGCTGTCGGAGCTCGCCTTCCTCAACGAAAACGGGGTCGACGCCTGGCTCACCGCCTGCGGCTTCGCCACCTTCGGCTTCATCCTCGTCGCGATCGACCTCTCGACCACGCTGAAGGTCGACCGCGCTCCCGGCCTCGCCTGGCGCCGCGCCCCGATCTTCGCCTGGGCCGCCGCGGTCAGCTCCTGGCTGATGCTCTTCATCGGCCCGGTCCTGCTCGCCGCCTTCACGATGCTGCTGATCGACCGCAACTACGGCGGCACCTTCTTCGCCGACGACGGCGGTGGCGCGCCGCTGCTCTGGCAGCACTTCACCTGGATGTTCTATTCGGGCGCCTACATGCTGATCCTGATCTTCGCCTTCGGCGCGATCGCGGAAATCTTCTCGACCTTCTCCCGCAACCCGGTCTTCGACCGCAACGCGATCATGATCTCGATGGTGGCGATGGCCGTGATCGGCACGCTCGCCTACATGCAGAACATGTACACGGCGCCGATCGGCATCGGCTGGAAGTTCTACGCGATGCTGATGTCGCTGGCGCTGATCGTGCCGGTGGGCCTGATCTTCTTCAACCTGATCGCGACGCTGAAAGGCGGCGCGCTGCGGATGCGGGCGCCGGTGCTCTACGCGGTCGGCGCCCTGGTCCTGATCTCGATCGGCCTCGCCGCCGAGATGCAGCAGTCGCTGGTCGGCGCCGCCTTCTATCTCAAAGGCACCACCGCCTCGACCGCCGCGACGCACTTCGCGCTGATCGGCGGCGCCGTCTTCGGTGGCTTCGCCGCGCTCCACTACTGGTTCCCGAAGATGACCGGCCGGACGATGGGCGAGCAGCTCGGGCGCCTCTCCTTCTGGGTCACCGCGCTGGGCACGCTGCTGGCCTTCGTGCCGATGGCGCTGGCGGGCTGGGAAGAGGACCAGGTGGTCGACGCCTACAAGTTCTTCAACCACACCGGCGTCAACTTCTACAACCTGCTCTCCTCGATCGGGGTGCTGATCCTCTTCGTCGGGATCGTCCTGATGCTGGCCAACGCGGTCGCCAGCGTCAAAGGCGGCGCCCGCGCCGGTCATGATCCCTGGGGCGGCGACACGCTCGAGTGGTTCACGCTCTCGCCGCCGCCGCCGCACAACTTCGACGTCCAGCCGGACGTCCGCAGCGATCGTCCGATGCGCGACATCCGCGCCGCGATCGCCCGCCGCGCCGACGAGGTCGAGGAGCGCGCGGCTCGTGAGTCGCAGCCGGTAGCCTGACGGGCATGTCATCCGGCGCCGGCGCGCAGACCGTGCCCACCCAGGCGGCCGGGGTAGCCCCCCGCTCGGCCGCGTCCCAGCTTCTCCGTGACTACGTCACGCTGACCAAGCCGACGGTGCAGTCGCTGCTGCTGCTGACGACGGTGACGACGATGTACGTGGCGGGCAACCCGTCGCTGCGCCTGATCCTGCTGACCTGCCTCGGCGGCTCGCTCTCGACCGGCGGCGCGGCGGCGATCAACCACGCCGTCGACCGCGACATCGACCGCGCGATGAAGCGCACCGCCGACCGCCCGGTCGCCTCCGGCCGCGTCTCGCCGGGCGCCGCGATCGCCTTCGGCTGCCTCCTCGGCTCCCTCTCCTTCCTGCTGATGGCGACCCAGATCAACCTGCTCGCCGCCTCGCTCTCGCTCGCCGGGCTGCTCGGCTACGTCTTCGTCTACACGCTCTGGCTGAAGCGCCGCACGCCGCAGAACATCGTCATCGGCGGCGCCGCCGGCGCGGTCCCGCCGCTGGTCGCCTGGGCGGCGATGACGGGCGGGCTCGGCGGCATGGCCTTCTACCTCTTCGCGATCGTCTTCTTCTGGACGCCGCCGCACTTCTGGGCGCTCTCGCTGCTGATGAAGGACGACTACGCGGAAGCGCGGGTGCCGATGCTGCCGGTGGTCGCGGGCGAGGACGAGACGCGGCGCCAGATCATGCTCTACACGGTGCTGCTCTACGCGGTCACCCAGCTGCCCTTCTGCGCGGGCGGCCTCGGCGTCCCGTACCTGATCCCCTCGATGGCCCTCGGCGCGGCCTTCATCGGCTCCTCCTACATGCTGCTCCGCACCAAGGATCGCCGCTGGGCGCTGCGCACGTACCTCTTCTCGATGGCCTACCTGGCGCTGCTGTTCATCTCGATGGCGATCGCCGCCCACGCCTGACCACGGTCGCCCGCCCGGACTGATAGAAATCCGGTCGTGGATCGCGAGACCGCACGCAGGAACATGACCGCCGGCCTGGTCGCCGGGGGCTTCGCCGCCGCCGTCTTCGCCGCCTGCTTCATCGTCGCCCTTCTCTACATCGCGCACGGATGAGCGAGCCCCGCCACATCCCCGAGCCCGGCGAGACGATCCAGTCGCCGTCGCCCTCCTGGGCCCCGGCCCTCTTCGCGCTCGGCGCGCTCGGCGCCGTCGTCGGCATCTACGCCAACGGCTTCGCCTTCACCGCCTTCGTCTGGTCCTACATCGGGCTGATCATCATGTTCTTCGCCTTCCGCGCGATCGTGAAGGGCGCGGTCCGCAGTTACTTCAGCCTGCCGCGTCGCCAGCACGCCCGCCCGGCGACGCTGCCGATCGACCAGATCACGCTCGAGGGATCGCCCGCGGACGCCCCGCAGAACCGCTGAGACGCCCGCTCAGGGCCTCTGAGCGCCTTTCGGCACTTCTTTCCGCCTCTTCCCCTCGCGGGGTCCCTACGCCTCGAGCGGCGTCATCGCGTTGATCCCGGTCGCCAGGCGGCCGATGATCAGCTTCTGGATCTGCGTCGTGCCCTCGTAGAGGGTGGTCACGCGGGCGTCACGCAGGTAGCGCTCCACCGGGTAGTCGTCGACGTAGCCGGAGCCGCCGTGGACCTGGATCGCCAGGTTGGCGCACTCGACCGCCGACTCGGTGGCAAAGACCTTGGCGACCGAGGTCTCCATCGTGTTCGGCTTGCCTTCGTCCTTCAGCGTGGCGGCGCGGTAGACCAGCATCCGGGCTGCGTCGCGCTTGAGGATCATGTCGGTGATCATCTCCTGGACCAGCTGGAAGCGGGCCAGGGGGACGCCGAACTGCTTGCGCTCCTTGGCGTAGGTCACCGAGGCCTCGACGCAGCCGTCCATGATCCCGACGCAGCCCGCGGCGACGCTGTAGCGGCCCGCCTCGAGCGCCGTCATCGCGACCTTGAAGCCGTCGCCGACCGCCCCCAGCATCGCGTCCTCGCCGACCTCGACGTCGTCGAGCGAAAGCTCCGCGGTGTCGGAGGAGCGGAGGCCGAGCTTGCCGTGGATCTCGGCGCTGGCGAAGCCCTCGCTCGCGGTCGGGACGATGAAGGCGGCGAGGCCCTTGTGCTTCTTCGCCGGGTCGGTCTGGGCGAAGATCAGGGCGAACTCGGCGGCGTTGCCGAGGGAGATCCACATCTTCTGGCCGCTGATCGACCAGCCGCTCGCGGTCTTGGTCGCGCGGGTGCGCAGGTTGGCGGCGTCGGAGCCGGTGTCGGGCTCGGTCAGGCCGAAGCAGCCGAGTCCCTCGCCGGAGCAGAGGCCGGGCAGCCAGCGCCGTTTCTGCTCCTCGGTGCCCCAGTGCTCGATCGGGTTGGAGACCAGCGAGGTCTGCACCGAGACCACGGTGCGGGCGGAGGAGTCGGCGCGGCCGATCTGCTCGACGATCAGGCCATAGTCGAGGTAGTCGAGCGAGCGGCCGCCGTACCTTTCGTCCACCGTGGCGCCGAGGAAGCCGACCTCGCCGAGCTTCGTCGCCAGCTCGCGGTCGAAGCGTTCGGCCCGGTCGTTCTCGCGCACGCGGGGGAGGATCTCGCGGTCGGCGAACTCGCGCGCGCCTTCGGCGATCAGCTTCTGCTCGTCGGTCAGGTTGAAGTCCATCAGCCGCCCACCGCCTCCAGCTCCGCGTCGCGGGCCGCCGCGAAGGCCTCCTGCGCGGCGCCGGTGCGGGGGCCGGGGGCGGCGGCGAGCTCGACCCCGTCGATCGAGCGGACCGCCTGCAGCTCGCGCGTGGTCGAGGCGAGGAAGGCCTCCTCGGCGGCCTTCAGGTCGTCCAGCGTCCAGGCGCCCTCCTCGATCCCGGGGACGGCCTTCATCAGCCGGTCGCGGGTAATCGAGGCGAGCACGCCCTCGGCCAGTGCCGTGGTGCGCAGGGCGCCGTCGGCGACCCAGAAGATCGAGGAGGTCGGCGGCTCCAGCACGACGCCGTCGGGACGGACGAGGAGCGCCTCTTCGGCGCCCTCCTCCTTGGCCAGCCGCGTGGCCAGCATGTTGGCGCCATAGGAGAGCGACTTGACCCCGTTGAGGATGATCGTCGGCTGGTAGGTGACCGAGGCGAGCGCGATCGTCTCCCCGTGGACGGGGACCGGCTCGGTGGCGGCGATCCGGCGGCCGCCGCGGGTGACGATCAGCCGCAGCTGGCCCTCGACCGGTCCCGCTTCGGCGAGCAGGGCTGCGATCTCGGTCAGCAGCGCCATGCGGTCGAACTCGAGGCGCAGCGCGGCGGCGGAGCGTTCGAGCCGGGCGACGTGGTCGTCGAGCGCGTAGGGCCGGCCGGCGTAGAGGCGGATCACCTCGAAGGCGCCGTCGCCGCGGTAGAGGCCGTCGTCTTTGAGGCCGACCACCGCCTCCGCGGTCGGCCCGATCCCCCCGTCGACGCTCGCCAACTCGATGAAGTCGGTGCTCATCGCAGGCGAGGCTACCCTAGATCGATGCTGCTGCTGTTGGGGACGGTCGCGGTACTGCTGTTCGTCGTCGGCGTGCTCGTCGTCGTCGGTCACTTCTACCCGGGCGACGACGCCTCGTTGGTCGACTGGTTCCCGACCCGGTCGCCGGCGGTCGAGGTGCAGAACGAGATCGACGACGTGCGCCAGATGCTGGAGGCGCAGAACGAGATGCGCCGCCGGCGCGGCGCCCCCGAGCTGACCGAGGCCGACATCGAGGCCCGGGTCGCCGAGGACGAGCGCTGGAAGGTGCGGATGCGCGGCGGCGGCTGAGCCGCGGGGTGGAGACTTACCCGGGTATAGACCGAGTAAGTCTCCACACCCTCGCTAGGCGGCCGCCGGAGCGGCCTCGCTTGCCGTCGCCTTCGCCCGCGTCGGGAGGGAGAAGGCGAGGGCCGCGGCGCCGAGGCCGGAGGCGAGGGCGAACCACCAGCCGTGCCGGAGGCCGTGGAGCAGGTTGCCGCCGGCCGAGTCGACGAGGGCGACGAGGACGGCGACGCCGATCGCCGAACCGAGCTGGCGGGCCATGCCGAAGACGGCGCTCCCGGTGGCGAAGCGGCCGGGCGGGAGCGACGCGGTGGCCGCCGCCGGGAGCGTCCCCAGGGTGAGGCCGACGCCGGCCCCGCCGAGCATGAAGGCGGGCAGGAAGGTGCTCACATATTCGGGCCTGGGGCCGATCGAGGCCAGCATGAAGGCGAAGCTGCCGGCGAAGACCAGGCCGCCGACGGTCGCCACCGGCCGCTGGCCGATGCGGGCTCCGAGCCGTCCCGAGGGGGCGGCGAAGGCGGCCGCCATCAGCGGTCCGGGGGAGAGGGCGAAGCCGGCGCGCAGCTCCGACCAGCCCCAGACTTCGGTCAGCAGGAGGACGCCGGAGAGGAGCATCGCGCCGAAGCCCATGAAGAAGACCAGCGTCGCCAGATTGGCGAGGGCGAAGGAGCGGACCCGCAGCAGCGGCAGCTCGATCACCGGCGCGCGGTGGTTGGCGGAGCGGTGGAGGAAGGCGGCGACGAGGGCGATCGCGGCGACGAAGCTGCCGAGCACGCGGCCGTCGGTCCAGCCCCATTCCGGGCCCTGGACGATGCCGAGGGTGAGCAGGCCGATGCCGAGCGCGAGCATCGCCGCGCCGAGCAGGTCGGGGCGACCGTCCTCCGGGGCGCGTGCCTCGTCGAGGATGCGAATCGCGGCGATCGCGGTGGCGGCGCCGATCGGCACGTTGACGAGGAAGATCCAGTGCCAGCTGAGCTGCACGAGGAGGCCGCCGATCGGCGGGCCGAGCGCCGCGGCGACGCCGGAGACGGCGGACCAGATGCCGATCGCGACCGGGCGCTGCTCGGGCGGGAAGGCGGGCAGGAGCAGGCCCAGCGTGGTCGGGATCATCATCGCCGCGCCGGCCGCCTGGAGGACGCGGGCGCCGACCAGGAAGGGGATCGAGGGGGCGACGGCGCAGAGCGCCGAGGCAAGCGAGAAGGTGGCGAGGCCGGTGATGAAGACGCGCTTGCGGCCGACCCGGTCGGCGATCCGGCCCGCCGGGACGAGCAGCGCGGCGAAGACGATCGCGTAGCCGTTGAGGACCCAGGAGAGGCTCGACAGCGAGGCGTCGTCGAAGGAGCGCGAGAGGTCGGGGAAGGCGATGTTGACGATGAACAGGTCGAGGCTGGCCATGAAGAGGCCGATCGAGGTGACCGCGAGCACCTTCCAGCGATGTGCCATGTCGTCGCTCCTTGAACTCCACCCGCCCGTCCGGCGGCCCTCCGTCCGGGCCGACCCACGCGGGTGGCTTGCATTTCGCAAGTCACGGTAGCAGAGGTCACTTTCAAAAGTAAAGTGACTGCTAGAATCGACTCCATGAGCATCGCCGCCTACGCCGAGAAGAACTGCTCGATCGCCAAGCCGCTGAGCTTCCTCGGCGAGCGCTGGACGGTGCTGGTGCTGCGCGACCTCTTCCTCGGCCGGCGCCGCTTCGACGACATCCAGGCCTCGCTCGGGGTCGCCACCAACGTCCTCAGCCAACGGCTGGCGACGCTGACCGAGGAGGGGATCGTCGAGCGCCGTCGCTACAGCGAGCACCCGGAGCGCTTCGAGTACGTCCTCACCGAGAAAGGCAGGGACCTGCAGCCGGTGCTGCTGGCGCTGCTCGCCTGGGGAGACAAGTACACGGCCGAGGACGGGCCGCCGCTGGAGGTCGTCCACGGCGACCACGCCTTCCACATGGTGCCGACCTGCTCGGAGTGCGGCGAGCCGCTCGACACCCACAACGTCCACAGCCGTCCCGGCCCAGGCGCGAACGAGGAACAGCGCCGCCGCCACCCCGCGTGGCTCGGGCGCTGATCGTCGGCTGCGGCTGCTCCGGCCGCGCCCTGGGTGCCGAGCTGCTCGACGAGGGCTGGGCGGTGCGCGGCACGAGCCGTTCCGCCGCGGGTCTGGAGGCGATCGAGGCGGCGGGGATCGAGGCGGTGCGCGCCGACCCGGAGAAGCCGTGGACGATCCTCGACCTGGTCGACGACGTCGCGATCGTGGTCTGGCTGTTGGGCTCGGCGGTCGGCCCGGAGGAGGAGGTCGCCGCGATCCACGGCCCGCGCCTCGAAGGGCTGCTCGAACGGCTGGTCGAAACCCCGGTGCGGGGATTCCTCTACGAGGGGGCGGGGAGCGTCGACCCGAAGCTGCTGGCGGCCGGCGCCGCCCTGGTCCGCAACGCCGAGAGCACCTGGCGCATCCCGGTAGCGATCACCGAAGTGCCCCGCGACGAGGGTCCGGCGTGGGTCGAGGAGCTTGAGCGCGTGACGCTCGAGCTGATCTCGCGCCGCTGATCGACTGTCTAGGTGGTTTCTCGCGGCCGTGGGTTCGGGTGTGCCTCGCGGCCGTGGCGCCCGTCCGAGGTGCGTCCCGGGCGTCTCGTGGCGGCCCGGGCAGGCTGTGGCCGCCACGAGACGCCCGGGACGTGAGGCTTCCGCAGGGAAGTTCACACAGGCGTATGAGAGATGCCGGGAACGTCACAGATCCTCATGCCTCCCGTGACGGGATCGGGGTCGGCCCCTGGTGCGTTCGCACTTAACCGCGCATGGCGCGGGTTTCTGCGAACTCATCCGGAGGGGGCATGAGGAAGACGGGAGGAAGCGTGGACTTCCCCCGCTCTTCGTCACGGATCTCTGGAGTTCGTGACGAATCACGCGCCTTTGCGGCGAGTCACGCGCCTTCGTGCCCGGACACGCGCATCTTTGAGCCGGGGCACGCCCGTCTCCCCCCGGGCGCGCCGATCCTTCGCCCTCTCCCCGCACCCTCGGCCTTCTCGGTGGCGGCCACAGCCTGCCCGGGCCGCCACCGAGAAGGCCGCGTCCCTTGCCCGTCCCTTGCGGCTCACCTCCGGGCGCCAGCTTCCCCGCCCGCAGCACCAACCATCTACCCCACCCGCTTCAGGAAGTCGCCGAGGATCCTTGCCGTCGCGCCCCAGATGAGGACGTCGTCGATCTCGTAGGCGGGGGTGTGGATGGGGACGCCGCGGCGGACCATGCGGCGCATCTCGTAGGCGCCACGGAGGCGGTCGAGGGAGAAGGTGAGGACCGTCTCGACCTCGCTCGGGTTCGGTCGCAGGTCGAGACCGCCGGGGTGGTCGACCAGTCCGACGAAGGGCTGGATCCGGTAGCCGGTGACGAAGGTGGAGACCGGCGGCAGCGCGCCGACGACTCGGACCCCGGCCGGGTCGAGCGCGATCTCCTCGCGCGCCTCGCGCAGCGCCGTCGCCTCCAGGTCGGCGTCGCCCGCGTCCTGGCGGCCGCCGGGGAAGGAGACCTCGCCCGCGTGCCGGCGCAGGTCGGCGCGCCGCTCGGTGAAGATCAGCCCCGGCTCCGCCGGCCAGCCGTAGAGCGGCAGCAGCACCGCCGCCTCGGTCCCGCCGCGCGCCTCCATCCCCGCTGCCTCCTCGGCGGAGAGCAGCAGCGCGCCGATGTCACCGTTCCCACTCAAGCCCCCATCATCCGCGATCGCCCGTCCCCGGCGAGCGCCACCCACCTCCCGCGGTCGACCCTGGTTAAGTCCCGCCGAGCGCGGTCGACTCTCGTTAGCCATGGGTCAACGCAGGTCGACCGCGCGCACGCCGGGTTAACGCAGGTCGACCACGTCGCGGTCGGCGGAGCTCGCTGGGGCGGGGGCGCGGAGCAGGGTGGGAGCGACGGCGAGGATCGAGAGCAGGCCGCCGATCGAGGCGATCAGGAAGGCGAGGCGGGGCGAGGTCGCGTCGACGAGGAGGCCGCCGAGGCCCATCGAGATGCCGAGGCCGAGCGAGGTCGCGCTGGAGGTGAAGCCGTAGACGCGGCCGATCATGCCGCGCGGCACGCGCTGCTGGATGATCGTTTCCATCGCCACCACCTCGATCCCGTTGCCCGCTCCGGCGACGGCCTCGAAGCCGGCCAGGACCGGGATGTCGGGGGCGATCGCGCCGCCGAAGGAGCCCGCGACGCTGAGGCTGCAGGCGAAGACGTAGAGGCGCGTCGCCAGCCAGGTGCCGCCGCGGCCGTGGAGGATCCAGAAGGTCCCCGCCAGCATGCCGAGGCCGAAGACGGCCTCGATCACGCCGTAGGCGAAGGCCGAGCCGCCGAGCGTTTCGCGGACGAGGAAGACGAGGGCGACGTTGTCGACGGCGATGAAGGCGAGCAGCAGGAAGATCGAGATCGACAGCGCCCGCAGCACCTTGTCGGACCAGACGAAGCGGGCGCCGGTCGCGGCGGAGGCGAAGAGCCCTTCCGGCTCGGCGTCCTCCGGCGGCGGGGTCGGCGGCAGCATCCGGCTCAGCACCGCCGAGCCGAGGAAAGTGAGGGCGTTGACGATCAACCCGCCGGAGGCGCCGATCAGGGCGAAGAGGAGGCCGCCGATCAGCGGCCCGACCGCGACGTAGAGGTTGGTCGCCGTCCCCAGCAGGGCGTTGGCCGCGATCAGCTCCTCGGGCTCGACCAGGCTGGGGACGATCGCGGTGCGGGCCGGGCCGTAGGAGGTCTGCAGGACGGTGGCGAGCGCGACCAGGGCGATCAGCAGGCCGAAGGAGGGAAGCGTCGCGACCAACCCGTAGAGCAGCGCCTGGCCGAGGTCGCAGCCGATCATCAGCGTGCGCTGGTCGGTCCGGTCGGCGAGCCCGCCCGCCAGCGGGCCGAGCAGCCGCGGCGCCTGCGAGGCGATCATGAAGGCGGCGACCGCGGTGCCGGTGCCGCGGGTCTGCTGGACGTAGAGGGTGAGGGCGGTGGTGGCGGCGCCGGAGCCGATGTAGGACAGCGCGACCGCCCCCCAGAGGGCGCGGAATCGGGGTCGGCGTCGGAGCAGCGCGAGGGCGCCGCTCAAATGATCACCTGGACGGTCCCGGCGTCCACCGACCAGGCGGCGCCGGCGACGTAGGAGGCGCGCTCGGAGCAGAGGAAGACGATCGCGGAAGCGATCTCCTCGGCGGTCGCGAGGCGGCCGTTGGGACGGGCGGCGTGGAGGTCGGCGAGGGCCGACTCGCGGTCGGCGGCACCGGTCTTCTCGACGTGCTGGTCGAGCAGGCCGCCCGGCTCCAGCCACATCGTGCCCTCGACCGCCCCCGGCGCTATCGCGTTGACGAGGACGCCGTCGCCGACGAAGCGGTCGGCGAAGAGGCGGGACAGCGAGAGCTCGGCCGCCTTGGCGACGGAGTACTCGGGCATCGTCTGCGAGGGGCGCTTGGCGGCGGTCGAGCAGACGTTGACGATGCGGCCCCAGCCGCGCTCGGCCATCACCGGGGCGATCGCCTTCATCGCCCGCAGCGGCGCCATCACGTTCAGCTCGTACTGGGCGCGCCAGTCCTTGTCCGGGACCTCGAAGATGTCGCGGTAGCGGGCGGCGCCCGCGTTGTTGACGAGGATGTCGACGCCGCCGAAGGCCTCCTGCGCCGCACCGAGCATCTGCTCGCCGGCGTCGTCGACGGTGATGTCCAGCGGCAGCGTGGCGATCTCCTCGTCGCCGCCGTCGAGCCCCTCGGCCGCCGCGGCGAGCCGCCCCGCGTCGCGGGCGACCAAGAGCACCTTGGCGCCCTCGGCGCGCAGCATCTGCGCCGTCTCCAGCCCGATCCCGCGGCTGCCGCCGGTGATCACGGCGACGCGCCCCGCGACCCCCAGGTCCATCAGGCGTGGGCCCGTTCGGCGACCGTGATCTCGGCGCCGTGCTCGAGCAGCTTGTGCACCGGGCACTTCTCGGCGATCACCATCAGCTTGCGGCGCTGCTCCTCGTCGAGCCCGTCGGGAAGCGCGACCTCGACCGCGAAGCGGCTCGGCACGCCTTTCTCGGAGTCCATCGTCACCGCGACCTCGAGCCCGTCGAGCTCCCAGCCCTTGCGGTGCGCGTAGAGCTCGACCGTGATCGCGGTGCAGCCGGCGAGGCTCGAGGCCAGCAGTTGGCTCGGCCGCGGACCGGTGTCGGTGCCACCCTCGAAGGTGGGCTCGTCGACGACGATCTCGTGGTTGTCGCCGAGGTCGATCTCGTGCGAGAGGCCGGCGATGCGGCGGGCGACGACCTGGGCGTGCATCAGCCGCGCCCCTCGAAGAGCGCCGGGTCGTCGACGTCGGCCCAGCGGGCCATCGCGTAGGCGAGGTCGGAGGCGCGGTTGACGAAGTGGATCACCGTGTCGCTTGCCAGCTCGCCTGCCTCGGCGAGGGTGGAGATGCGGCGCTCGGCGCGGCGGATCAGGGTGCGGGCGACGTCGAGCTGGGCGGAGGTGAGGTTGCCGCCGGGGATGACGAACTTGGGGGGCAGCTCGACCTCGGCCATGTAGCGGTCGATCAGCGCCTCGGCCTCCTCGACCATCGCCTCGGTGACGCGGCTGATCCCGTCTTCGAGGCGGCCGGCCGCCTCCGGCGCGGTCGCCAGCTCGGCGCCGGCGACGAAGAGGTCGTCCTGCAGGCGGAGGATGTCGGCGGCCAGCTCGGCCTGGCCGGACTCGGTGCAGAGGGCGCGGGCGACGCCGAGGGCGGAGCAGGCCTCGTCGAGCGAGCCGTAGGCCTCGGTGCGCGGGCTGTCCTTGGGGACGCGGCCGCCGTACCAGAGGGAAGTGCTGCCGTCGTCGCCCTTCTTGGTGTAGATCTTGACCACGCGACGATCCTAGAGCGCCGCCCGACCGGCCCGCTCAGCCGACCGGGCTGAAGACGAAGCCGGTCATCACCTTGGGGAAGAAGTAGGTCGACTTCGGCGGCATGTTCTCGTCGGTGGCGGCGACCGCGCGGACCTGCTCGATCGGCACCGGACGGAGGACGAAGGCGAGGTCGTAGATGCCGTCCTCGACCATCTCGACGGCGTCCTCGACGCTCTTCGCGTACTCGAGGCCGCGGCGCTCGGTGATGTCCTCCTCGCTCATCCCGGCGAGGCCCTCCAGCACCAGCGTCTCGAGGATCGCCGAGTCGAGCCGGCGGTAGGCCTCGGGCTTGCCGGCGAGGCGGCGGTCGAGCTCCTCCGTGTCGCGGAGGCGCAGGCGGCGGGCGCTGCCGTCGGCGGCGTCGAAGAGGCCGAAGACGCCGGTGCCCTCGGCGCTCGCCGGGTCGAGCTCGGCGCGCGGCACCTCGGTCACCTCGAAGAGCTCCTCCAGGCCGGCCAGCAGCCGTTCGCGGCGGGTCGGGTCGTGGGAGAAGCCGGAGAGCAGGCGGTGGGTGGGGAAGACGGTGAGGCCGGGATCGTCGAGCCCGGTGAGGGCCATCAGCGTGTAGTTCTGTGGACCCTCGCCGCCGACCTCGTCGCGGTAGGCGCGCGCGGTCTCGTAGCGATGGTGGCCGTCGGCGATCAGCAGCTGGGCGGAGGCGAGCCGCTCGACCACCGCGGCGACGACCGCCGGGTCATCGACCCGCCAGACCCGATTGACCGTGCCGTCCTCGTCGGTGACCTCGCCCCAGGGGTCGGGGGAGAGCGCGGGCTCGACCAGCGGCCAGGGATCCTCGGTGGAGAGCGAGAAGATCGGCGAGAGATTGAGGCGCGTCGCCCGGGTCAGTTCGAGTCGATCCACGAGCGGCCCCGGGTGCGTGCGCTCGTGCGGGCGGACGGTGCCGGTCTCGTAGTCCTCGACCCGGACCCGGGCGAGCACGCCGTGCCGGGTATGCCTGCTCCCGTCGGGCGCCGTGTAGTCCTGCGACAGCGCCCAGACCGAGTCCTCGGCGTCGGCGACGAGCACGCCCTCGGCCCGCCAGGCATCGATCTTCCGCGCCGCCTCCTCGTACGGATCGCCGACCGGCTCGAAATCCGGGTCCGCCGGGTCGAACGGCTTCGGCAGGTCGATCGCCACCGCGTTGTAGGGCGAGCGCTCCGACAGCCGCCGCCGCTCCGCCGCGTCGATCACGTCGTAAGGCGGCGAAGCGACCGCCGCCAGACCGCCGACCTTCCCCAGGTCGTAGTGCACCGCCCTCAGGGGCTGAACGTCGGCCATCCCCCGAGACGCTAGATGATCGCCCTCGGATCCGCCGTCTGCGCCTACACTGGCCCGGTCGGGGCGTGGCGCAGCCTGGTAGCGCGCTGCCTTTGGGTGGCAGAGGTCCCCGGTTCGAATCCGGGCGCCCCGACTCATCAGGGAGCCGAGCCAGGTCGGGACAGGTCGGGACACGACCGCCCGATCCGGCTCGGCAGCTGGGATCGGTGTCGCTCTTTGCCTGGGCCGCCTGGTCGTCGGTGGGGGCTTCTTCAGGGGCGTCGGCGCCGGGATCGGTAGTCGATCGGTAGTCGGCGAGGCCGTCGATCGGCCCCGACTACGGGTGGGCGCCTGATGCCGCGCCGCAAGCCCGCGACCTTCGCGGAGGAGCTCGCCTGGTCGATCGAGTGCCTCGAAGAGGCCGAGGCCTCGGTGCGACGTTGCCTGCGGATCGCCGGAGACGAAGAACGGCCGATCGAGGTCGGCAAGCGTCTGAAGCTTCGCCCCGATTGGGTCAGAGGGTTCGCATGGCCCCGCATAGCCACACTGAGCGATAGTTAGGAGCGGCTGTGCGGGGCGGTGCGGACGAATCCGTGATGCAGGAGCGATGTTTCACGAGTCCCTCAGTGATGCGCGGGCCACCCATCCGCTTTGTCTCGTGGCGGTCGCGTCACGATGTGAACCAGAGAGATGGTCTCCGACGGAGGACGAGCGTCCGACCTGGGAAGCGGGCTTGTGAGACATCTCGTTGCTTGGCGGCCAGCGCTAGAGACGCGGCTCGAGCACCACGATTGGGATCTGGCGAGCACCGGCATTTCGCTGATAGGCCTCCGCCGGTGGATAGAGTTCCAAGAACTGCCTCCACAGCCGCCCTCGCTCCTCGGGCCCCGCAATCCTGGCGCGGACCTCGCGGAGCATTGGGCCAATTTGGACCGTGGTTTCGGGGTTGGCCTTGAGATTGTGGTACCAGGCTGGATGGCTCGGCTGGCCGGCTTTTGAGGCCATCACTACGACCGACTCGCCGTCACGTAGATACATCACCGGCGAGGTCCGTTTGACGCCGCTTCTGGCACCGGTGTGGTCGACCAGGGCGATCCGCGCCTCTGGCCAGCCGGGGATGTGATTTCCGAGGCGGCCCCGAGAACAGCGGTAGAGAGCAACGTGCAGCATGGTCGAGCGGCGGCCGAGGTAGAGCCCACGTTTGTTGGCGAATTCCGATCCTGAAGCAACCAGCTGCCCGAACGGTGAGGCGAGATCGGCCAAGACGGGGAACGATACAATCGGCCCTCATCAGAGACGGGGGATCGCGTCTTCGATCGGTCCTGCGGGTCGGAGGAGCGAAGCGCGGTTGGACGGGTATCGGCGCGCTTGACGAAGTCGAGGAGGCTTGGAGCAATGCCGACGCCGGATCGGTCTCGCGGGCCTCTGCCGGGGCACCCTCTGAGGCTGTTTTGAATGGCGCGGTTCGGGAATTTGTGACGCCCGCGTGATGTTGGGCCGCGGCAATCCCACGACTCATACGGGTTTTATCCGGGCGCCCCGACTCTTCGCCGGCCGCTCCGGCGGACCGCGCGCTCAGCGTGAGCGATGCCGGTGCCGGGCCGTCGGCAGCCGGACGGCCCGGCTCAGCATCAGCCGGGTCGGCCGACCGGAATCCTCGAGCTCCAGACGAGCCTTGATCCGCTCGGGCCGCCCCCGGCGTCGGTCGAGGAGGGAGGCGACGAGCCGCCGCGCCCCCTTGGTCAGCGACAGCCTCATCCGCGTGCTCCTCCCGGCGGCGATCGAGTAGGCACCTCGGCCCAGGACCACCCGATGCCCGGCGCGCCCGCGCCGCACCGTCACCGAGAGGCGGCCCGAACAGGCGCCTTCGCCGTGGCAGCGCAGCGGCACGAGGAGCCGCCGACGGGTGGCGCGCATCCGTCCGGCCAGGCCGGTGATCCCGACCTTGACCGCCGACGAGCCGGTGTTCGAGCCCCCCGCGACGCTCTGGCCTTCGGCGTATTCGGCGGACAGTTCATAACCCGGGGGCACGACCTTCGGTGCCGGTGCCTGGACGAGGCCGCCGAGCGCGCCCGGTTGCTCCACCACCGGCAGCCGCAGCTCGAGGTCGGAGACCGTGATCGCTTCCTGGTCGTTCGACGCCCGCCCGTAGGGGCTGTCGGAGGGAAGCAGTTCGAGCTTCGCCACGTGGCCCGCGGCGAAATGGTAGCCCTGCGGGTGCAGCTGGAAGACGACCTGACCGGACCCCGGCGTCGGCCGGTAGAGCGCGCGGGCGACCAGGCTCTCGGTCCCTTCCGGCGAGACGTCGACGAGGCGCGCCGCCAGCTCGGACTCGGAGCCGGGCGATTCGAGGTCGGCGATGATCGTCGGCGATCCCATCAGGGTGAAGCCGCCTTCCGGCGCCGCCGCGAGGCTGTATTCGGCCACGCCCGTCTGGCTGGTGGCCGGAGTCGTCGCGCAGGCATCGCCGCCGGCGACCGCGTCCGGGTTGAAAGCGACGGCCGCGGCGGCGCTGCCGGAGCCCGGCTCGATCGTCTGCGCCGCAGCCGAGTCGAGCCGGATCTCGCCCGGCTGGATTTCCCGCCAGTCGTTCGCGGTGTAGGGGCCGCCGGAGGCCCCGCCGCAGACCGTCGTCAACGTCTCGACGCTGGAGGTCGGTTCCGCTCCTTCGCCCTTCAGGTAGTGGTCGAACCAGGCTTCCAGGCGCGCGGTGATGACGGCGGCGTCGGCTTCCTTGTTCTGGCTGCGCGCGTGGCCGTCGTCGAGGAAGAGGAGCGAGATCGGGTCGCCCGGGTACTGCGTGCGGGTCCGCTCGTAGAAGCGCAGCGCTTCGTCGGGCGGGAAGAGGTCGTCGTTCCAGCCGCTCTGGATCAGCAGCGGCGCGGGCGCCTCGGCGTGGTCGATGTAGTAGGAGGAGTGATAGGTGGTCAGCTGGTCGATGACCGACCTCGTGATCGAGTCGTCTTCGTAGGGCTCGCCGAGCTCGATGCGCGCGAACCATTCGGGGAGGTCCGCTTCGGAGTCGGTCGTCGAGTAGTTGCTGAGCGCCTGCCCGGTTGCGTAGAGCGCGTCGTCGAAGGATTTCTTCTCGATCCCGATCGGCGCGTCGCCGAGCGGGCCCCAGTAGGGCGATTCGGCGACGTAGTCGAGGTTGCGGCCGTTCGGCATCAGCGCGTAGGCAAGGTCGGTCCACGGCCATTGCGGGACGGCGGCGGCGATTTCCATCGACTTGCCGTTCGGGCTCACCCACGGCACCAGCGAGCCGTCCGCCTCCATCGTGCGGTTGCGCAGCGCCGCCAGGGCCATCGAGATGCCGCCGCCGTAGGACTCCCCGGTGGCGCCGATCCGCCGCGGCTCGGCGACCCCTTCGTCGGCCAGCTCGCCGATCAGGTACTGGGCGTCGCGGACTTCGTAGCGATCGTCCATCAGGTGGTTGTAGCCGTGTTCGCAGGCTGCCAGCAATTTTTCGAGGTCGAGGTTGCCGCAGGACTGTCCCCAGCCGCGGTCGCTCATGCTGAAGACGGCGTAGCCCTCTTCGGCCCAGCGCTCGGTCTGTGAGGTCAGGCCGATCTTTTCGCCGCCCCAACCGTGGAAGTCGCCGATCAGCGGGTAGGGGCCGTCGGCGCCCGACGGTTCCGGCGGCAGGATCACGTCGACGTCGATCTTCGTGCCGTCCCAGGTCGTCGTCGTGCCGCCGCAGAGGCGGACGTCCCCTTTCGAGGCTTCGACGGCACAGGTGACGTTCCCGCCGTATAGCGAGCTGAAGTCCGCCTGCGCGGACGGCGCCACCGACAACAACGAGGCGACGACCAGCGTCGCCAAGACTGCGCTTCGTACCTTGATGCGATCCTCCCCCGTCGACGTTCCCACGCGCCTGCAAAGAGTGGGCCGACCCTAACAAGGGAAAAACAACGGTTCTCCTTTGCAACGGCGGAACGACCGCCGCGGTCGGGCGGTCGGGGCCGGCCCCCGAGGCCGGGGGCGGCTGCCTAGCCCAGCTCGGCGCTCGCCGCGTCGGGCTCGGGCGGGGCTTTTTTCGCCGGCTCGGGCGGCTCTTTGCCTTTGGGGACGAAGACCAGGTGGGAGGCGGCGTCGTCGCGCAGGAGGCAGCGGGGGCAGAGCTCGATCGTCGCGAAGCGAGCCGAGTTGAACCTGCTTCCACATCTTTCGCAGAGGTAGATGATGTTCTCCGTTCCGAGGCCTCCCTAGCCTGGGCGAGGGGAGCTTATTGCTTCAGGGACCCGGGTTCGATGCCGATAACCCCACGATGTTCGAGCAGCAGGACTACAGCCGCCGTCGTACCGAGCGGGCGGCGTTCGAGACCGACCGGCTGCTGGTGGTCGGCGACGTCACCTTGCCGCCCGAGGGGTACCAGAGCAGGTTCTCCGATTCGCTCAACCGGGCGGAAATGGAGTTCCTCTCGCTGACCAACTGCGAGATCACCTCGCTCGCCGACGGAGGGACCCGCCGGCAGGAGTTCCTGATGCTCTCCAAGCGCCATATCCGGCTCGCCTATCCGGTCGACCGGACCACCGACGAGGCGCCGGCGACGCCGGCGCCCGCGGAGTAGTGCCCGCGGCGGCTCCGCGTTCACAGACTCGTTAGACCTTCGGCGTACTCTCTCCTTAGAACTTGAGAGAGGAAGACCACATGGACATTGGCAAGCTGATGGGGATGTTGAACGCCGACAAGACGCAGATGGTCGCCGCCGAGGACGCGCTTCCCGGCCGCGGCGAGCCCGCCTTCACGGTCCCCGAGACCCACGCGGTGCTGGGCACGCCGCTGAAGCCCCCGTTCCCCGAGGGGATCGAGGTCGCCTACTTCGCCCTCGGCTGTTTCTGGGGCGCCGAGCGGCTCTTCTGGGAACTGGACGGCGTCTACACGACCGCGGTCGGCTACCAGGAGGGGACCACCCCGAACCCGACCTACGAGGAGGTCTGCTCCGGCAAGACCGGCCACGCCGAGGCGGTGATGGTCGCCTTCGACCCGACCAAGGTCTCCTACGAGGACCTGCTGAAGGTGTTCTTCGAGGAGCACGACCCGACCCAGGGCATGCGCCAGGGCAACGACGTCGGCACCCAGTACCGCTCCGGGATCTACTTCACGAACGACGCCCAGAAGGAGACCGCGGAACGCGTCCGCGACGCCTACGACGCCGATCTGCGCGCCGCCGGCAAGGAGCCGGTGACGACCGAGATCGAGCCCGCCGGCCCCTTCTACTACGCCGAGGACTATCACCAGCAGTACCTCCACAAGGTCCCGAACGGCTACTGCGGGCTCAAAGGAACCGGGGTCGTCTGCACCATCCCGACGGCCGCCTGAGCGGTCGAGGGGGCTCTCGACGGGCGCGGTGAATAGCATCACCCGCCCGTGGCACCCTCCTTCGGTTCCTACATAGCGGGCTGCCTCGCCGTCATCGGGATCCTCGCCGCGCTCGGGCTCGGCGGCTACTGGTTGCGGCGGTGGATAGTCCCCGAATTCTCCGGCGCGCTGGCCCGCCTCGCCGACTGCACCCTGGCGGTCGCCCTGCTGGTGATCTCGCTGGAGGTCCTCGGCACGCTCAGCATCCTGCGCTTCGGCTGGATCATCTGCTTCACGATCGCCGTCGGCCTCGGCGCGGCGCTGCTCGGCTACTGGAAGGCGGGCGACCGCGGCGAGGAAGTCACCGCCCCGGCGGTCTCCAAATGGGCGCTGATCATGGCCGTCGCGGTGGCCTCCTTCACGATGGCCGAGTGGACGTTCCCGTCCCAGCTGAACCTCGACCTGGGGATGTTCGGCGGCGACACCACCTGGTACCACATGCCGCTCGCGGCGACGATGGCCCAGCAGCACTCGACCGTCCACCTCCACTTCACCGACCCGCTGCGCCTCGCCGTCTGGTTCTACCCGCAGACCTCGGAACTGATCCACGCCGCGGCGATCGTCATCTTCAAGTCGGACTGGCTCTCGCCGCTGATCAACCTCTTCTGGCTGGCGATCGCGCTGCTCGCCTGCTGGTGCGTCGGCCGCCCCTACAAGGTCGGCCCGGCGACCTTGATCGCGGGCGCGATCATCCTCGACTCGGGCGTGATGATCGAAACCCAGCCCGGGGAAGCGCGCAACGACATCATGGGGCTGGCCTTCCTGGTCGCCTTCGCCGCCTTCCTGATCAACGGCCATCAACGCCGGGCGCCGAGCGAGGGGACGGCGGTGCAGGACGCGCCCGAGCGCGACGCGCCGCTGCTCGACAAAGGCCCGCTGGTGCTGGCCGGGATCGCCGCCGGGCTGGCGATCTCGATCAAGACGACCTTCCTCGTCCCGGTCGCGGTGATCGCGATCGGCGTCTTCCTCTTCAGCGGCAAGGGGAGGCGCTGGACGACCGCCTGGATCCTCGGCCTCTCGATCTTCGTCAGCGGCGGCTACTGGTACGTGCGGGCAGCGATCAAGACCGGCGGCAACCCGATCCCGATCACCAAGTTCGGACCGCTCAGCCTGCCGACCCCGGACCAGATGCCGCTCGACCCGCGGCCGCGCTTCGCCGTCGCCCACTACCTGACCCAGCCGACCATCTACCGACGCTGGTTCTTCCCCCAGTTGGAGAACGCGCTCGGCCCGCTCTGGCCGCTGATCCTGATCATCGCGGTGGCGGCGGCGCTCTTCATCGTCGTCAAGTCGCGCAACAAGATCCTCCGCGTGGTCGCCGCCGCCGCGCTCTTCACCGCGGTCGTCTACGTCTTCACGCCGCTCACCGCGGCGGGGCAGGAAGGCTCGCCGACCGGCTTCTTCACCAACACCAGGTACCTGATCCCGGGGCTGATCCTGGGGATGGTGATGCTGCCCTTGGCGCGACCGCTGCGGGCGCCCGACCGGCGCGCCGCGATCACGATGTGGTTCCTCGCCGCCGTCTACTGGATCACGGTGCTGACGACGCCGAAATGGTACTCGACGTACATCTTCGGAACGATTTTCTTGACCTTGGCGCTGGTGTGGACGCCGGCGGCGCTCGGGCTGGGGCGCTCACGCGGCTTCCTCTCGCGCCGCATCGTGGCCGTGGCGGCGGCGGTGATCGTCCTGCTGGCGGTCGTGCTCGGGCGCGCGCAGCAGGTCCAGTACGCCGAACAGCACTACAAGAAGACGACCCTCTTCCTCTCCGAAGGCGGCCCGCAGAAGGCCTACGCCTTCGCCCAGAAGCTGCAGCACCAGCGGATCGGGATCGTCGGCGACAGCGAGATCATCTTCGGCCAGTACGGCTTCTTCGGCAACCCGCCGACCAACGAAGTCGAATACATCGGCGTGCCCGGCCCGCACGGCTCCTACCGCCTGGCGACCTCCTGCAAGCAGTTCGTCGGACGGGTCAACGCGGGCAACTACGACTACCTGATCATGTCGCGCGAAACCGAGGACTCCAAGGAAGGCGAATACGGCCCCTATTGGTACCCGGTCTACGAGTGGGTGAAGGACGACCCGGCGCTGAAGCTGGTGCTGGCGGAGCCGACGATCGTGCCGCAGCCCGACTACGTCTTCAAGGTGAACGGGGAACTGTCGCCGCGGTACTGCCCGTCGCCGGCGCAGGAAGAAAAGTTCGAAGAAGAAGTCGAAGTCGAAGAAGAACAGGCGCAGATCGAAGCCGAAGAAAACGAAGCCAACGAAGAAGGCGGCGTCGAATAGGCGCTCAGGCGCCGAGGGCGTGGGCCCGGATCAGCGTGGCGGAGAGCTCCGGCTGCTCCCACCAGAACATGTGGCCGACGCCCTCCAGCAGATCCAGCCGGGCCTCGGGGATGAGCGCGGCGATCAGCTCGCCGTTGGCGACCGGGATCATCCGGTCGACGGTGCCGTGGACGACCAGGGTCGGGGTGGTGATCTCGGCCAGCTGCGCCTGCACGTCGTGACCGACCACCGCCTGCAGTTGAAGCTGGACGGTGGTCTGGCGGGCCGGGAGCGCGGACGCCATCGCGGTGAAGTCGGCGTAGTGCGACTCGTCGGCGCGGAAGTCGGGGGAGAGGTTGATCTCGTACATCGCCTTGAAGACCGTGTCGAGGTCGCCGGAGGCCATCGCTTCGACCAGCACCGTCGCGTCGGCGGGATCGGCGAGCGAGGAGCCTTCGCCGCCGGGATAGGTGCAGCCGAGGGTGAGGGTGCGGAGCCGCTCCGGGGCCGCCAGCGCCAGCTGCTGCGCGGTCATCCCGCCCATCGAGATGCCCAGCACGTGGGCGGTCTCGAAGCCCGCCGCGTCCATCACCGCGAGCGCGTCGGCGGCGAGGTCGGCGGTGCCGAACGGACCCGACACCTCGCCCGAGTTGCCGATCCCGCGGTTGTCGAAGACGACGCAGTCGAAGTCGCGCTCGAGCGCCGCGAGGAAGGGGCGGCCCCAGGTCAGGTGGGTGCCGCTCATGCCCTGGATCAGCAGCAGCGGCTCGCCGCCGCCGCTGCGCTCCCAGTACAGCTCGACCCCTGACTTCCCCGACGTCGGCACGCGCCGATCCTATGCGCCCGCACAAACGGAAAGGCAAAATCTTCCTAAGCGGGTAATAAGGTCCGGGCAAGTGTCCAATCCGCTCCGGGGCCTTGCCGCTCCGGTGGCATACCGGGAAGGAGCCCCGACATTGAGAGCTAAACGCTGGGCCTGTGCTCTCCTCGCCTCGTTCGTCCTACTCGCAACCGTCGCGATGCCCGCCGCCGCCGCGGTCAAGCTGCCGGTCAAGCTGGCCGGCGACAAGGCGTTCGTCTACGCCAAGCACACCTGCTCCCATGACGTCCACTGCGTCAAATACGGGATCACCAACTGCCGGCGCATCAGCCTGCACGTGGTCTTCTGCCGCATGTACGTGGAACGGTCGACGCCCGCGCAGGGCCGTTACTCGTGCAAAAAATACGTCCGCGTGGCCCTCGACCCGATCACCTACAAGATCCTCGTCACCGGCACTTCCGACTGGAGTTGCGGCTGACGCGACCTCACAACCGCCCGGGGCGCGACAATGCGCCCCGGGCCCCCGTAGCTCAGCTGGATAGAGCGTCGGACTTCTAATCCGAGGGTCGCAGGTTCGAATCCTGCCGGGGGTACTTCGGGTCAGTGCGCGTAGACCTCGACGCGGTAGCCGTCGGGGTCGGCGACCTGGACGCGGGTGAAGCGGCCGTCGTCCTGCCACTCGGTCTCGGCGAGGCCGGCGAGGCGGAAGCGCTCGCGCGCCGCGTGGACCGCGGCGGCGTCGGCAAGGCGGAAGCCGAAATGGACGGTGCGGGGGAGGTCCGGAACCGGGTCGGCGTCGGAGAGGGCCAGTTCGGAGCCGTCGGCGGCGCCGAGGATGAGCAGGTCGCCCTCCTCGAAGACGACCTCGGTGAAGCCGAAGTGCTCGCCGTAGAAGGCGGCCGAGGCGTCGCGGTCGGAGACGGCGAGGGCGACGTGGTTGAGTGGCATCAGCTCGTCCTCGGTGTCGGCCCGGCTAGAGGCCCGGCGGGTGGCGGGCGACGAAGCCGGCGGTGGAGTTCGGCATCAGGTGCCAGCGGGGGCCGGTGCCGCGTTCGTCGCCGACGGTGTCGAAGCGCAGGCCGGCGACCTCCATGAAGGTGTGGTCGGCGTTGGCGTAGACGGTGATCCACTTGCCGGGGCCGGCTTCGCCCCAGCCCTCGAGACTGCCCGAGGTGAGCGGTTCCGGGATCAGGCCGGCGCCGTGGAGGGCGAAGCTGACCGAGCCCGAGCAGTCGTAGCCGTAGGAGTAGAAGGAGGCGTGGCCGCCGCCCCAGATGTAGGGCCGGCCGATGATCTGGTTGGCGGCGTTGATCACCTGCTGCACCGCTTCCGGCGCGTCGGGCGGGGCGAGGGCGATGCCGGAGAGGAGGATCGCGGTGGAGCTCGTGTCGCCGGGGCGGGTGTGGGCGAAGAGCTTGCCCCCGCTCTTGATCTTCTGCGGGTCGACGGAGCCGTTGGTGCCGGCCGAGGCGGGCGGCATTTCCGAGGGATCCTTGACTTCTTCGTCGCTGGCGAGGGTCGCTTCGCCTTCCGCTTCGGCGGCGGCTTCTTCGCGGGCGAGCCGGCGCTCGGTGGCGGCGATCCGCTTCTGCGCCTCCATCATCGCCAGGCCATGGCCGATCGCGTCGAAGGCCTGTTCGGCGCGGCCCCCGTCGAGCGCCTTCAGCACGGTTTCGCCGAAGGTTTCGAGGCCGGCGGAGGAGGGGCTCGAGGCGGGCGCGGCGGCGGCGCCCGCCGGGCCGAGCAGGGCGGCGATCGCGAGGGCGCAGGCCAGTGCCCCGACTCCGCGCCGGGCCCGCTTCACGCCACTGCCGCTGCTTTCGAGTGCCTGCTGGTACCGCATCGTCTGATCCAGACCTGAAGAACCTTAGCCGGCGCCGGCGTCGCGGATGTGAAGCGCCCGTTAGTTTCTCTGCGCCTTGAAAATCCTGCTGATCCCGATCGCGATCCTCGCCTTCCTCGTCTTCCTGATCGTCCTCGGGGCGATCGGCCTCGGCGTCGCCTTCCTCGTCCTCGCCACGCTGGGCAAAATCTGGCGGATCATCAGCGGCGCCGGCCGCGTCGTCAGCAGGCGTGGATCGAGGCAGCGGACCTGACGACTTCGAAGGCGCTGCCCGGGATCCCCTTCAGGGCGTCGAGTTCTTCGTCGTCCCAACGCCGATCGCTGGTGCCGGAGATGTACCAGTTCGATCCGTTGTCGGCGACGATCAGGCCGTATTCCTTCATCGCCACGCCGATCGCGCGGGCTGCCGCGCCCATGCCGCCGAGCGGGTAGCCCGCCTTCAGCCGCAGCCGCAGGCCCATCGGCGGGGCGGCGCCGGAGTCGCTGCCGCCGGCGCAATGGGAGGCGGGATGGACCCAGGCGTCGCGGGTGCTGTCCATCGTCACCCGGATCGCGTGGTCGACGTGGCCGGCGGCCGCTTCTTCGTAGCGGACCAGGCCGGGGAAGATCGGCAGGCCGGCGGCGTCGGCGGAGGTCCAGCCGTCGGGGCGCAGCGCCGCCGAGCGCAGGTTCCAGGCGACGCCCGAGTCGGCGTTCCAGTGGGGCCTCGAGCCGGCCACGAAGCGGGCGTCGAAGAGCTCGAAGAGCTTGCAGGAGGAGCGGTCGACGACGATGACGTGGCGGTCGCCTTCTGCGTGGGCGCCGCCCTCGACCGGCGCCTTCGGCGGGATCGGGAAGGGGCCGGGCGAGCTCTCCGAGCCGTAGGCGGTGTAGTTGACCGGCAGCTTCTTGGCGCCCGCGCCGACCACCGCATAGGGGAAGCCGTAGGCGCGTGGCGAGCCGAAGTCGGGGTGGATCGCGTCGCCGCCCTGGGAGTCGATATAGGCGATCACCTTGGCCGAGTCCGCCGCCCGCGGCGCCTTGGAGATGTTCTGGTTCCAGGCCGCCTCGGTGGCGAGCGACGGCGCGCGAGGGGAGAGCGAGGCGGGCGGCGCGGGGAAGACGGGGCACGAGCCGAGGCTGGGATAGGGACCGGCGGCGCCGGCCGGGCCGGGGGCCGCCAGCGCGACGATGAGCGCCAGTGCGACGGTCGCCGCCGCGACGATCGACCCGATCGAGGCGCCGAGCGCCCCGCCCGCTCGCCCCACCCGAGGGCGTTCGCAGTTTCCCGCGCCTGGCGCGGCCAAGTGCGAACGCACCGGGGTCACGGGCGGCGGCTCATGGCCCGGGGTCGGGCCGGAGGCCCTCGCGGACGGTCAGCTTGCCGATCGTCAGGTCGTCGACGACGAGCTCCTCGATCTCGACCTTGCCGAGGACGGCCTGGTCGACCTTGAGGCGGCGGATCGAGAGGCGGCCGACGGCGAAGCCGCCGACCGCGACCGCGCCGAAGGCGGCGGCGCCGACCGCCAGCGCGCCCACCGCCTCGGCGCCGCGCATCTCGGCGACCGTCGCCAGGGCGCCGCGCGCCTCGGCCACGGTGGCGACGGCGCCCGCGGCCAGGGCGCCGAAAGCCTCCGCCGCCCGCGGGACGGGCCGCCTCGTGCCGAGCGATCTGCAAGCCATCGGGCCAACCGTAGCGTGGGCTAGCCTGCCGGGGGATGAGCCCGGACGAGCGTCCCACCCTGCTGGCGATCCGCAACGTGCCATGGGAGACGCCCCACCGGATCCTCGACTCCTGCGGGGCGCTGGAGGTGCGTGAGATCTCGCCGCTGGAAGGGGATCCGCTGCCGCCGCACGAGGAAATCGCCGGCGCGCTGGTGATGGGCGGGCCGATGAACGTCGACGAAACCGGCCGTCACCCGGCGCTGGCGACGATCCGCGAGTGGCTGGCCGAGGCGGTGCGGCGTGAGATGCCGGTGCTCGGCATCTGCCTCGGCGCGCAGCTGCTGGCGCGGGCGCTTGGCGCCGCGGTCGTTTCCGGCGAGCGCAAGGAGATCGGCTTCCACGCGGTCGCCGTCGACGACCCGACCGACCCGATCCTCGGCGGCCTGGCGCCCGGCGCCAAGGTCCTGCACTGGCACGGCGACGTCTTCGAGCTGCCGACGGGCGCCACTCATCTCGCCTCCTCGGCGCTGACCTCCCACCAGGCCTTCCGCCTCGGCAACGCCTGGGGCGTCCTCTTCCACCCGGAGGCCGACGTCGCCCTGGCCGAGCGCTGGATGGCGACGCCGGAGATGTCGAGCGAGGCGGTCGAGGCGCTCGGCGAGGCGGGGGCGAGGACGATCGTCCCCGAGGCCGCCGCGCTGGAGGCCGGCCTGATCGCGACGACGACGCCGGGCTTCGAAGCCTTCGCGGCCCTGGTCGCGTCGCGGTCGACCTAGGGCACCTATAGCGCCGGTCAGGTCGACCGCGATGGGGGGCAGCTGGTCCGGGGGCGCCTGAAGCTGGCGCCCGGAGGGGGAGCTGGCGCCCGGAGCTGAAAGGGACGCGGCCTTCTCGGTGGCGGCCCGGGCAGGCTGTGGCCGCCACCGAGAAGGCCGGGGATGTGGGGAGAGGCGAGGGCCCGGGCGTGCCCCGGCGCAGAGATGCGCGTGTCCGGGCACGAAGGCGCGGGATCGGTGACGAGGAGCGGGGGAAGTCCACGCTTCCTCCCGTCTTCCTCATGCCTCCCCCTGGTGAGTTCGCAGTTCTGCTCGCATGGCGAGCGAAAGTGCGAACTCACCAGGGTGCAGCCCCGATCCCGTCACGGGAGGCATGAGGGTCTGTGACGTCCCCGGCATCTCCCATGCGTCCGTGTGGACTTCCCTGCTAAAGCCTCACGTCCCGGGCGTCTCGTGGCGGCCACAGCCTGCCCGGGCCGCCACGAGACGCCCGGGACGCACCTCGGACGGGCGCAACGCCCCCGAAGCACGCCGTCCCACAGCTCTAGCGCGGGGCCGTGGCTGCGTCTTCGGCCCGCGCCCGGGCGAGGCGCTTCTCGAGCTCGTCGGTGCCGTCGAGCAGGGGACGGTCGGCGACCGAGGCTTCGATGCCGTCGAGCAGCCAGTCGAGGCCCGGCTCGAAGCCGGAGTCCGGCGGCACGCCGAAGGGGTGCTTGCGGTGGCGACGGCCGGCGATCTTCTTGATGATCGGCAGTTCGCCCGCCTCCAGGGCGGCCGCGACCTCCGGGTCCTGGTCGTGGATCTGGTGGAGGGGGGCGCGCTGCCTCTCCTCCGGATCGAGCGAGTCCAGCATCCGCTGCCGCGCGCGCGCCCGGGTGCAGTAGCCGACCACGTAGTCGTCGATCGACATCAGGATCGCCCGGCTCTGCTTCGGTTCGACGCCGAGGCGCAGGACGATGCCGATCGACTGCTCGACGTGGCGCAGGCGGTTGATCCGGGCGCGCGGCCGGCGCGGGGTGGCGTCGAGGCTCCAGGGGTGCGCTTCGTAGGCGGCCTTGGTGCGGATGGCGATCGCCCGCAGCGCCTCGCGCCAGTCCTCGGGGATCGGCTCGGGCAGGTTCATCTCGGCGACGACCGCGTCGCGCATCAGGTCGAGCAGCTCGTCCTTGTCGGCGACGTGCGTGTAGGGGGTCATCGTGGCGACGCCGAGCTCGTCGGCGAGCCGCCGCATCGAGACCGCGTCGACGCCCTCGGCGTCGGCGATCCGCACCGCCGCGGCGACGATCTCGGCGCGTCTGCAGGTGGGTGGCGTGACGTCCATCGTCCGTACAGTGTACAGTGGTCGTCCGTACGACGTACAGGGCAGGGCGCCCCCCGGGGCTTCAGGGCCTGGAAACCGACTTCTCTCCCCACCACCGATGCCGGCTCCCGCAATCACCGTCAAAAACCTGCGCAAATCATTCGGCGACTTCGAGGCCGTCAAAGGCGTCGACTTCGAGGTCGCGACCGGCGAGGTCTTCGGCTTCCTCGGCCCCAATGGGGCGGGCAAGACGACGACGATCAACATGCTCTGCACGCTGACCAGGCCGACCTCGGGGAGCGCCGAGGTCGCCGGCTTCGACGTCGTCGGCGCCCGCGACGACGTGCGCCGCCACATCGGCCTCGTCTTCCAGGACCAGACCCTCGACGGCTACCTCAGCGCCGAGCAGAACCTGCGCCTGCACGCCGAGCTCTACGGGGTCGAGAAGTCGGTCGTCGCCCCGCGGATGGAGCAGGTGCTGCGGATGGTCGGCCTCTGGGAGCGCCGCGACGCCCAGGTGCTCACCTTCTCCGGCGGCATGCGCCGGCGCCTCGAGATCGCCCGCGGCCTGATGCACTCGCCCCGCGTCCTCTTCCTCGACGAGCCGACGATCGGCCTCGACCCGCAGACGCGCGCCTCGATCTGGGGCTACATCCGCCAGCTGCAGCAGAGCGAGGAGATCACGATCTTCATGACCACCCACTACATGGACGAGGCCGAGTTCTGCGGCCGCATCGCGATCATGGACCACGGCGAAATCGTCGCCCTCGACACGCCGGGGGCGCTGAAAGAGGCGGTCGGGGCGGACCGGATCCGGATCGAGACGGCCGACGACGAGAAGGCGATCGGCGAGCTGGGCGAGCGCTTCGGCCTCGAGGCGACGATCTCCGAGGGCGCGGTCAGCTTCGCCGTCGCCGACGGCGAGGAGTTCGTGCCGCGGCTCTTCGCCGAGATGGACGTGCCGATCAAGGCGGTCAGCCTCTCGCGGCCGACGCTCGACGACGTCTTCATGAACCACACCGGGTCGACGATCCGCGACGCCGAGGAGTCGGCCTCGAAAAATCGCAACCGCGCCGCGTTGCAGGCGATGGGGGGACGGCGATGAGCGACCGCCCCGAGGCCCGCGCGATGGCGAGCACGACCGAGCCGCTCCCGGCCGGCGCGGGCGCCCCGGCACCGGTCCCGCCGACGGTCGAGGTCCGGGTGCCGCCGCGCAGCTGGCGCTCCGAGGTCCGCGCGGTGAAGATCGTCTGGAAACGCGAGCTGATCCGCTTCCAGAACGACCGCATGCGGATCGTCACCGCGCTGGTCCAGCCGCTGCTCTTCCTCTTCGTCCTCGGCTCCGGCCTCCAGCAGCTCTCCGCCGCCAGCACCCACGGCGTCGACCTGAAGACCTTCATCTACCCGGGCGTCCTCTGCATCTCGGTGATGTTCACCGGCATGTTCTCGGCCGCCTCGATCGTCTGGGACCGCGAGTTCGGCTTCCTGCGGGAGATGATGGTGGCGCCGGTGCGGCGCAGCTCGATCGTCGTCGGCAAGGTCTTCGGCGGGGCGACGGTCGCCTCGCTGCAGGGGCTGATCCTGCTGGCGCTCGCCTGGGCGGTCCACGTCCCCTACAGCCTCGGCCTGGTCTTCGGCGTCTTCGCCCTGCAGCTGCTGCTCGCCTTCAGCATCACCGCGTTCGGCGTGATGATCGCGGCGCGCATCACCCAGATCCAGTCCTTCATGGGCGTGATGCAGATGATCGTCACGCCGATGTTCTTCATCAGCGGCGCGCTCTTCCCGTCCGGGGACCTGCCCGGCTGGCTGACCGTACTGAACCGCCTCGACCCGATCACCTACGCGGTCTCGCCGATGCGCACGCTGGTCTTCGACAACCTCAACCTCTCCGCCGAGGCGAGCCGGACCCTGAACCCGCCGATCACCTGGTTCGGCTGGGAGGTGCCGATCGCGCTGCAGATCTTCGCCGTCTTCGCCCTCGGCATGATCATGCTGGGGATCGCGATCGCCGAGTTCAACGCCGGCGACTAGCGCGCGGCGCGGTACCCTCGTCGCAAGCAGTCGAGCGAGAGGAGCGGGCATGGAGAGCAACGGATTCGATCAGCGGGAGGGGCGGATCGCCTTCGTCCAGTCCTTGTGGCACCGGGAGATCGTCGACGAGGCGCGCGACGCCTTCCTCGCCGAGACCGCGGAGCGCGGCGTGCCCGCCGACCAGATCGACCTCTTCGAGGTGACCGGCGCCTTCGAGATCCCGCTGCACGCCAAGCGCCTCGCCGAGAGCGGCCGCTACCGCGCCGTGGTCGCCGCCGGGCTGGTCGTCGACGGCGGCATCTACCGCCACGACTTCGTCGCCGAGGCGGTCATCGACGGCCTCATGCGGGTCCAGCTCGACACCGGCGTGCCGGTCTTCTCCGCGGTGCTGACCCCGCACCACTTCCACGAGCACGCCGAGCACGAGCGCTTCTTCCACGACCACTTCCAGGTCAAGGGGCGCGAGGTGGCGAAGGCCTGCACCGAGACGGTGGCGCAGCTGGACCGCCTGCCGGTCGCGGCGTAGCGGCGACGCGTCGTCAGGGGCGGCGCGGTCTGATCGGCCCCCGCATGCCGGCGGGGGCACTTGGGTAAGTTGGGCGGCGTGGAAGTCGCGCTGATGATCGAGGGCCAGGAGGACGTCACCTGGGAGGACTGGGTGGCGATCGCGGAGGCCTGTGAGCGCAGCGGCGTGGGGACCCTCTTCCGCTCCGACCATTACCTCTCGGTCGAAGACCGGCGCGAGCGCGGCTCGCTCGACGCGCTGATGACGCTGGCCGCGCTGGGCGCGGTGACGGAGAAGCTGCGGCTGGGCACGATGGTCTCGCCGGCCACCTTCCGCCACCCCTCGGTCTTTGCCAAGTCGGTGGTGACGGCGGACCGGATCAGCGGCGGTCGGATCGAGGCCGGGCTCGGCGCCGGCTGGTGGGAGCGCGAGCACGAGGCCTACGGTTTCGACCTGCCGGAGGCTCGGCCCGCGGATGGACGCCTTCGAAGAGCAGCTGGAGATCATCACGCGCTCCTGGGAGGACGGCGCCTTCAGCTTCGGCGGCGAGCACTTCTCGGTCGAGCTGCTGGACGCCCGGCCGAAGCCGGTGCAGCGGCCGACGCCGCTCGTCGTCGGCGGCTCGGGCGGGCCGCGCAGCCTGCGGATCGCCGCCCGCTGGGCGAGCGAGTACAACACCGTCTTCGGTGGGCCGGAGAAGATCGCCGAGCTGCGGCGGAAGCTCGACGCGGCGTGCGCGAAGCGCGACCGCGATCCGGCGACGCTGCCGCTCTCGACGATGACCGGCTGGATCGTGGGGGAGACCCGCGAGGAGGTCGTCGACCGGGCGTCACGGCTCTCCGCCTGGCAGGGGAAAGGCGGTGACGGCGAGGCCTTCCTGGCGGAGGCCGACGCGGCCTGGATCACCGGCACGGTCGAGGAGGCCGTCGCCCAGCTGCGCGCCCTGCACGAGGCCGGCTGCCACCGGGTGATGGCCCAGCACCTTCTGCATCGCGACATCGAGGCGATCGAGCTGATCGGCCGCGAGGTCGCGCCCCTCATGGAAAGGTTCTAGATGCGTTACACGAAGTTCGGGCCGACCGGCATGGACGTGTCGGCGGTCTGCCTCGGCTGCATGTCCTTCGGCGAGCCGGGCCGCGGCAAAGCCGGCTGGTCGCTCCCCGAGGCCGAGAGCCGCGAGCTGATCAGGCAGGCCCTCGACGCGGGGATCAACTTCTTCGACACCGCCAACATGTACTCGGCGGGGTCGAGCGAGGAGATCACCGGGCGGGCGCTGGCCGAGATGGCGGACCGCGACGAGATCGTGCTCGCGACCAAGGTCTTCATGCCGATGCGCGAAGGCCCGAACGGCGGCGGCCTCTCCCGCAAGGCGATCATGGCCGAGATCGACGCCAGCCTGAAGCGCCTCGGCACCGACTACGTCGACCTCTACCAGATCCACCGCTGGGATTACGAGACCCCGATCGAGGAGACGCTCGAGGCGCTGAACGACATCGTCCGGGCGGGCAAGGCCCGCTACATCGGCGCCTCCTCGATGTTCGCCTGGCAGTTCGCCAAGGCGCTGGCGAGGAGCGAGGCGCGCGGCTGGGCCAAGTTCGTCTCGATGCAGGACCACTACAACCTGCTCTACCGCGAGGAGGAGCGGGAGATGCTGCCCTTCTGCGCCGAGGAAGACATCGCCGTGATCCCCTGGAGCCCGCTCGCCCGCGGACGCCTCACCCGGCCCTGGGACGCCGCCACCGCGCGAACCGAGAAGGACGCCTTCGGGGCGGGTCTCTACCGCGACGAGGACGCCGAGATCGTCGCCCGCACCCTCGAGGTGGCGGAGCGCCTTGGCCGCTCACCGGCCCAGGTCGCCCTCGCCTGGGTGATGTCGAACCCGGCGGTCGCCGCCCCGATCGTCGGCGTGACCAAAACCAAACACCTCACCGACGCGATCGCCGCGGTCGACCTGGAGCTGAGCGACGAGGACATCGCCGCCCTCGAGGAGCCCTACCGGCCCCACCCGGTAGCCGGCCACGTCTGAGCCTCCGCGCCCGCCGTCCCGGAGCGCCGCGAAAGGGCCGCTCCGGCGCCCGGCTCGCTAGATTGAGAGGCCGCGCGGTGGACGTAGCTCAGTTGGTAGAGCTCCTGGTTGTGGTCCAGGCGGTCGGGGGTTCGAGTCCCCTCGTCCACCCCTAGTTCTCAAGCCGATCCCGGCGGCGCGCCGGCCTGCATGTCTCGGATCCGGCGTAGCCTGGGCCTCAGATGGCGAGGGTTCAGAGTCAATGAAGGCCTTGCGGGGGACATGAGCCCGCGGCGGTTGCGCCCCGGCACTCGTCGCCGCGTCCCGGCGCTCGCGCTGGCCATCATGCTCGTCGCCGCAGCGAGCGGATGTGGCTCGGGCGCCGGCGACGGACCCGCCCACCGCACGCAAGGCACGACGGCCGCCCGCACGCCGGCTCCCGACGGCGGCTCCCCGGTCGATTCCTCGGGAGCCTGCACCCGCGAGCAGGCTCGCCGCGCGTTCGTGGCATTCCTGACCGCCTTCGACGCCGGCGACTACGCGAAGCTCGACTCGCTGTTCGCCTCGCCTCCTGCGTTCAGATGGTTCTCCTCCAACCCTCCCGGCCGTCGCATAAGGGCGGCGTCCATGCGCCGTCGCTCCCTGATCGCCTACTTTCGCCGCCGCCACGCCGTCCACGACCACATGAGCCTTTCGGCGCTCCAGGTCAACGAGGGTTCCCCACACTCCACGGGTCTGTCGTTCGAGCTGCGGCGGTCCGCCGCCGATTTCAGACGAGGTAGGCCGTTCTGGGTCAGCGGCAAGGCCGCCTTGATCTGTCACGGTGGCCACGCCAGGTTCATCGTCGTCAGCATCGGCTCGCCGGGCACCGGCCGGCCACTCTCCTAGACCCCGCAGATCGTCCCCTTGGTCCCAGCCCCTCCGCGGTGGCCGACATGGCGCGTCGTGCGCCTCCTCGCGAGCAACTCGCGGGCCTCGCCGCTGATGCCGAATAGGTGGCTATGCCGACGCAATCGTCGTTCAAGCTCCGGGCTCGCGACGGTGCAACGACGTTCCCGACATGTGCTGGCTGTGGGTCGAGAGAGCCGTCGGCTCGACTGCTCTCGGTGGCGACCGACGTAGATCGTGGACCCCTGGAGGCGGCCTGCCTTCTTGGGCGAGCTCTCCTCTCTTTCCCGACGTTCAACCCATGCGGTCGAGTCCCGCCTGGCGGACGCCTTCCTGGAGGAGGTCGAGGGTGAACGCCTGGACGGGCACGAGGGCGCCGCGGCCGACGGATCCGTCGTCGACGAGTCGGCAGGCCGCCCAGGCGAGGATCTCGAACGTGAACGTGTACGGGTCGACGCCTTTCAGCGTGACCTCGCCGAGGCAGGATCCGTCGTCGGCGTATGCGCGGGCGAGGACGGTCGACCCGTTCTCACCGCGGGCCGCCTCGTCCGGCCCGCCGGTGGAGCCGTGCATGCGATCGTCGGCGAGCGCGAGCAGGCGCCGGCGCACGCCCGGCAACGCGAGTGCGGCGCCGAGTGCGCGGGAGATGACCGGCATCGCGCGCACGTGCGGTCCGGCCTGGCCGAGGAGCACATCGACGTCGCGGACGTGCGGATGGGTGGCCGGCAATCCGAAGTGCTCGGTCCCGCCGACGCTGATCGCCCGTCGCCTGACTCCTTTCGGGAGGGTGAAGGCCCTGACCCGTCGCCCGGCCGGCTCGGCGCGAAGCCGGCCGTCGCGGAACGCGAACGACGGCTCGAGGGCCGCCCGGACGGTGCTGGCGCGGGTACCGCCGCTGACGTCCCCGCCGGTGAAGTAGCCGACCTCCACACGCGAGGCACGGTCGCCGGCCTCGCGCAGGGCGAGGGCTCCCGCGAGGTTCCCCGGCACCCAGTCGAATCCGAACGCCGTCAGCAGGGCGACCCCGGCGTGCTCGGCACGAGGACCGTGGTGGCAGAACACGCGCCGGATGAACGCCGGCTCGCCGGTGGAGTCGACGTAGGTCGCCCCGGCATCGATCGCGGCGTCCACCGCCGGCTCGCCGAAGCGGGAGAACGGGCCGACCGTCGAGAGCAACACGTCGCCGCGGTCGACCAGTGCGCGTACCGTCGCCGGCCGATCGACGTCGGCGACCATCGTCTCGAGGCCACCGAGCTCCTCGGCGAGCCGCTCGAGCCGCTCGCGCGAACGGCCGGCCAGGACCGGGCGCGCGCCGCGCCCTACCAGCGCCCTTGCCGTGTGTTCGCCGGTGTAGCCGGTGGTGCCGAACACCACGATCCGGCCGGCCATCAGGCAGGGCGGTCGATCTTGCTGTGGTCGGCGAGCAGGCGCTCGGCGAGCCGGCGGGCGGACTGCGGGTTCTGGCCGGTGTAGAGATTGCGGTCGTTGACCACGAACGGACGCAGCGGCAGGGTGCCCTTGCGGTAGACGGCGCCTTCCTCGCGCAGCCGGTCCTCCAGCAGCCAGCTCGCCTTCCAGGCGAAGGCGTTGACCCGCTCCTCGAGGTCGGAGAGCGCGGTCATCCGGTAGCCGGCGAATGGCCAGCTGCCGTCGGTCGCCTTTGCCGCGAGGAGCGCGGCGGGACCGTGACAGAGGAGCGCGAGTGGTCTGCCCGAGGCGAGCCGACGGGTGAGCAGCGCGCCCGAGGCCTCGTCGACGGCGAGATCCTCCATCGGGCCGTGGCCGCCGGGGTAGAAGACGAGGTCGAACCCCTCCTCGTCGACCTCGGCGAGCAGCTTCGGACGGTCAAGCTCCGCACGGATCGAGTCGAGGTATCCGCGCAGCGCGCGCGCCCGCCAGGGGGTCGTGCCGCCGGTGAGGCCGAGGCTCAGCTCGTCGAGGGTGGGGACGACGCCGCCGGGGGTGGCGAGCGTGATGTCCCAGCCGGCCTCGGCGAAGATCCGGTGCGGCTCGGCCAGCTCCTCGGCCCAGTAGCCGGTCGGGTGGAGCGTCCCGTCCCGCAACGTCCAGTGGTCGGCGGCGGTGACGACGAAGAGCACGGAGGGCATGACGGGTCCTTTGGTCGCGGGTGGGCTCGACAGGACGACGATAGGCCCCAGGCAGGAACCATGGGCAGGCCGGCGGCACCAAGGTCGGTGCCGCGAGGTTGTGCCCGTGCACAACGACGCCCGTCGATCCGGCCCGGCGGGCGTGGCGTCCCGCGGGGGCGTGAGAAAGTGTGGGCGATGGACCAAGGTCGCGAGACGCTCAGCGCGGCGGACGGCGGCACCGAGGAGGTGCTGCGCGTCGCGATGGGTCGGGTCGCCGATCGACTGGAGCCGCGGCTTGAGGAGTTGGTGGACGACCTCACCGCCCTGTATCGCGATCAGATCCCCGGCTACACGGAGATCCCGGTCGAGACGACGCGCGAGAACACGCGGGACACGCTCCAGGTATGGCTCGCGCAGGTGCGTTCCGGCACGCTCCCGGAGGACTCCGACGGGACCGAGATCGGCGCCCTGGCGCGGCGGTGGTGGGATCTCGGCACGCCGCTCGACCTCAGCATCAGGACGATCCAGCTCGGTGCCCGCCGGGTGATCGAACTGACCCGCGAGGCGGCCGTCGAGCTGGGCCTCGAGCCCGACCTGCTGGTGGAGGTGATGGACCTCGGTTGGCGCTGGGCGATCATGAACGCCGCGGTCGTCGGGGACGTCTACCGTCGCGAGGAGGTGACGGCCGCGCGGCGTGACGCGATGCGGTTGGCCGACTTCCTGCGCGACCTGGCGGCGGGGCGGATGACCGACGAGCGTCTGGTCAGGGAAGGGAAGCTCTATGGGTTGGACCTCGCGGCCGACTACTTCACCGTCCGGATCAGCTGCGCCGACCCGGCCGCGGCGGGAGTCGCCGAGGCGCACCTGCGCCGGGCGGGGGCGACGAGCTCGCTCCGGGTCCTGCAAGGGACGATCGACGACCAGATCTATGCCCTCGCCCCGCGGCGACCCTCGGCCCCCGAGGGCACCACCGTCGCGATCGGGCCGGCGGCGCCGCTGGGCGACGCCCACGCCTCCTTCGCCGATGCCGAGGAGGCGCTGCGGACCGCGCTCGCCTTCGACGTGATCGGCGCGGTCGACCTCCCGACGCTGCTGCCGCTGCCGATCGCCACCGCGGCCGAGCCGCTCGCGGCCCGTCTGTCGGCGGAGCGGCTGGCCCGGTTGGACGAGCTCGGTGAGGGCGGCGCGGCGATCGAGAACACCGTGCTGACGCTGCTCGATCGCGACCAGAACGTCGAAGCCACGGCCAAGACCCTTCACCTGCACCGCAACTCGGTGCGCCACCGGGTCGCCCGCTTCCAGGACCTGACCGGCCTCGACATCGGTCGCACCGACGATCTCATCACCACCTGGTGGCTGCTGAAGTGGCGCCACGCCGCCCGTTCGGGCGACGGCGCCATCGCCTCACGAGGGCCGGGCTGATCCTCAGGCCCGGCGCCGCCGGGCCTGTTCCCGTGCACAGCGACACGCGCCGCGGAGTGTGCGGGAGCCCATCGACGCCCGGGCGGCCCGCGCGTAACTTCGCACCCGTCCCGACCACGGGAACCGTCGAAGTGAAGGAGGACCATGCCGGGCACAGTCGAGGTCTCGCTGGGAGAGCACGTGCTGAGCGTGCCGGAGGGCGGCTACTACGACCGCTACAGGATGCAGGCCGACCTCGACCAGGTGGCCGAGGATCCGCGCGTCCCCTCGGTCGACTTCTTCCGCTCGCTCCCGAAGCGGGTCGTGGAGTCGCCGATCGGTCCCACCTCGACGCCCAACTTCTACTACGCGATGCGCATGGTCCAGATCGCGATGCTCGCCCCCGTCGCCGCCGTGCGCGACCGCCTCCCGCAAGGGTTGGCGCCGCTGCAGCCGGCACCGGGTCTCGGTCTCGTCGTCCTCGCCCTGTTCGCCTACGACGTCTGCGACGTCGACCCCTACGACGAGGTGACCGTCGCGATCGGCGTCCGTCCTCCACGGCACGGCGGACCGGCCGAGCTCGACTTCCTGCAGAGCAGGTTGAGCGGGACCGTGTACGGCTATCCGCTGTCGCTGCCGGTCGACACGGAGATCGCCCGCGTCCGCGGCGTCCACGGGTACGGCCTGCCGAAGTGGCGCACCGACATCGACATCTCGCTCGAGCCGAGGATCGTCGCCCGGGTCGCCGACGATGCCGGCGGGACCGACATCGCCCTCGATCTGCCGCTGCCGCGCCAGGTCCCACATCCGTCGGGGAGCAAGGTCAGGACCACGATCGCGCTCAGCCGCCTCGACGGCGTCTGGCACGAGTCGAGGAGCATCCTCAACCTGCTCTCCTCGGGCTCGAGCCTGCTCCCGCGCGGGGTCGAGATCACCCACGGCTCGGGCCGACTGAGCGACGACCTGGCATCGCTGCGCCCGATCCGGACCCTCGCCGTGGAAGCCACGACGAGCGCTCAGCTCGCACTGAACATGCCCGTCCCGACGTCGATCGGCTGATCGCCGTCGACGGGTACACGACCAACGCGACCACGACAGGAAGGGACCACTCTCATGCCAACGATCACCACCGATGACGGCGTCGAGATCTTCTACAAGGACTGGGGATCCGGGCCGCCGATCGTCTTCAGCCACGGTTGGCCACTCTCCGCCGACGACTGGGACCCGCAGATGCTCTTCTTCCTCGGCCAGGGCTACCGGGTCGTCGCCCATGACCGGCGGGGTCACGGACGCTCGGCCCAGGTCGCCGACGGCCACGACATGGACCACTATGCGGACGACCTGCGTGCGGTGGTCGAGCACCTCGACCTGCGCGAGGCGATCCACGTCGGCCACTCGACCGGCGGCGGCGAGGTCGCCCACTACATCGCCCGCCACGGCGAGGAGCGGGTGTCGAAGGCGGCGCTGATCAGCGCCGTGCCGCCGCTGATGGTGCAGACCGACGCCAACCCGGAGGGGCTGCCGAAGAAGGTGTTCGACGACTTCCAGGCCGAACTCGCCGCGAGCCGCTCGGAGTTCTATCGGGCGGTCGCCTCGGGCCCCTTCTACAACTACGACAAGGAGCCCGACAAGTCCTCGGACCCGGTGATCTGGAACTGGTGGCGCCAGGGGATGGCCGGTGGGGCGAAGGCCCACTACGACGGCATCGTCGCCTTCTCGCAGACCGACTTCACCGAGGACCTGAAGAAGATCGGAGTGCCGGTGCTGGTGATGCACTCGGAAGACGACCAGATCGTCCCCTACGTGGCCTCGGGGCCGAAGTCGGCCGAGCTCTTGCCCAACGGCACGCTGAAGACCTACCAGGGCTTCCCCCACGGCATGCCGACCACGGAGCACGAGACGATCAACGCCGACCTGCTGGCGTTCCTGCAGGCCTGAGCAGACCGACCGGAGCGAGGAGGAGGATGCCCTATGGGCGCGAAGCGCGGCGTCGACCGGAACGAGAGGCTCGCCTCCGGGCGCACGCTCGCGCTGGTCGTCGGCGTCCTGGTGGTCGGCCTCGCCTTCATCTTCTCCTACGTCGCCGCCTTCCACGACCCGAAGCCGCACCAGATCAAGGTCGCCGTGGTGGCTCCCGGCGAAGCGGCGGCCAAGGCGGCGGCGAAACTGAACGCGCTCTCGGGCGGGCCGTTCCAGGCGAGCGTCGCGACCAGCGAGGCCGAGGCCCGGCGGCAGATCCGTGACGATGAGATCGTCGGTGCCCTGGTCGTCGACCCGAGCGGCAGGACCGATCGCCTGATCCTGGCCGGCGCCGCCGGCGGGGCGCTGAGCGGTGCCCTGCAGGAAGGGATCGAACTGGTCGAGTCGAGCCAGGGTCGGGCGGTCGAGGTCGAGGACATCGTCCCCCTGCAGAGTGGCGACTACCGTGGCCTCACCGCCTTCTACGCCGTCGTCGGCTGGCTCGTCTGCGGCTACCTGCTGGCGGCGTTGCTGGGGATCATGTCCGGCTCGCGCGTCTCGACCCTGCGCACAGGTGGGAGAGCGCTTCGGGGTGCTGGCGCTCTACTCGCTCGCGGCGGGCGTCGGCGGCGCCCTGATCGTCGGCCCGCTGCTCGGCGCGATGACCGGCAGCTTCGCCGGGGTCGCCGGGGTCGGCGCGCTCGTCGTCTTCGCGGCCGGCTCCGTGACGATCGCCCTGGAGGAGCTGATCGGGATCGTCGGCATCGGTGTCGCGATCCTGATCTTCGTGGTGCTCGGCAATCCCAGCGCCGGAGGCGCGTACCAGTCGGAGCTTCTGCCCGGCTTCTGGCGCGCGATCGGCGACCTCCTCCCGAACGGCGCCGCCGTCGAATCGCTACGCCGGATCGTCTACTACGGAGGCGACGGCGCCTGGGTCCACGTCGTCGCGATCGCCATCTGGTGCCTGCTCGCGGTGCTGGCGACGGCGATGGTGGCCGCCTACCGGGGACGAGGCGCCGACGGTGGGTCCGCGGAGGTCGCACGCGGTAAGTGATCCGCGAGCCCGTCGCCCATCAGTCCTTTCTCACTCTTGAGATGACATCAGGTCTTGCACAGTCGTCTCCGACCAGAATGTCGGCTGCGGCGTCCAACTGAGCGGCTCTGCCGCTTCGCGCGGCACCGCTGCGTTTCTGCCCGCCCGGGAGAATCCTCGCCGTGTTTGCGGTGGGTCGCAGCCGCCGGCGAGAGGCCGTGGCCGAGGGCATGGCCCCGTACCGCCCCCCACGACGAAGCTCCTCCTGTAACCACCTATTCGGCATTGGACACCGTCCAGTTCCTGGGCTACGGGGACAGATCGGTTTCGGGGTCCGGGTCGGATGCCGGGCCGGAGACTGCCGCCGAGGAGCCGGTCGCCGATCGCTGGGAGCTGGACCCCGAGCCGGTCGGTGCCGGCGTCGAGGGGGAAGACGACATCCCGTTCTGGTCCTCGCCGACCCCGCAGGGCGGTCGGGGGTTCGAGTCCCCTCGTCCACCCTGAGCGCCGGCTCGGGCGACGGGAGAGGCGCGAAGATGGGGCGATGGACGACGATGCCCGGCTCGGGCTGCTCGCCTTCGGCGACTCGATCACCAACGGCGGCGGCGAGCTGCAGTGGGGGATCGCCTTGCAGTCCTGGGCGCAGTGGACGGCGCGGGCGCTGGGGCTCGCCTTCACCAACTACGCGGTGGACGGGGCGCGGGTGGCCGACGTCGCGGGCTCACAGCTGGAGGCGGCGCGTACCCGGAGCGCCCATCCGGACGCTCGCTACGAGCTCGGCGTCCTCTGCATCGGCGTCAACGACGTCCGTTCGCCGGACTGGGACCCGGGTGCCTTCGCGAGCGACCTGCGCCTGGTGCTCGACCACCTCGCCGCCCGCTGCGACCGCGTCGTCGTCCTCACCATCCCGCTCGACCTGGGACGGCCGCGCGCCGGGGTGAAGGTCGAGACGGCGAACGCGGCGATCGAGGAGGAGGCCCGGGCGGTCGGCGCGACGATCGTCGACCTGCGCGGCTTCCGCGGCCGCCGCGTGCTGATGGCCGACCACGTCCACCCGACGGCGCTCGGTCAGATCGCGATCGCCGAGAAGGTGGTCGAGGCGCTGGCGCGGGAGGGGGTGCCCGCCTTTGCCCGGCCCGCCGACCTCGTCACCTACGAGACCACCTGGACCGGGCGGCTGCGCGGTGACCTCACCTACGCCTACCGCCACGCCAAGGTGACGGGGCGAAGCGGGCGGCTGCGGCTGCTCGGACCCTGACTCCGCTCGGCCGTCGCGGTGTGCGAAATCCGTTCATAGGACGGGTTTCGCACACCGCGGCAATCGTCCGGCGGCCGTCGTCGCCGCCCGCAGGCGCGCCGCCAGCTCGGGGGTGAGGGCACCGGGCTCCATGCGCCAGGTCCAGTTCCGCGGGCCGACGGTGCCGGGGGTGTTCATCCGCGCCTCGCTGCCGAGACCGAGGACGTCCTGCAGCTGGATCATCGAGGTGCGACAGCGCGAGGACATCGTCAGGCGCACCAGCGCCCACCACGGCTCCTCCTCGTCGATGCCGGCCCGGGCGAGCTCGCGCTCGAACTCGGCGAGTGACTCGGGCCCCGACGATTCGACCCAGCCGCGGGCGGTGTCGTGGTCGTGGGTGCCGGTGTAGACGATGTCGTTCTCCTCGTGGCGCGCCAGTTTGTAGGGGCTCCTCGGTTCGTCGGGGTCGAAGGCGAACTGCATCACCGCCATCCCGGGGAGGGACAGCTCGTGGCGCAGGCGTTCGACCGGCGCGGTGATCTCGCCGAGGTTCTCGGCCACCAGCGGGAGGTCGCCGAGCTCGGCGGAGATCGCGTCGAAGAGCGCCCGTCCCGGGCCGCGCTTCCAGTGGCCGCCGCGGGCGTCGGCGTCGCCCTCGGGCACCGACCAGTAGGCGACGAAGCCGCGGAAGTGGTCGATGCGGGAGAGGTCGACGAGGTGCGAGGTGCGCCGCAGGCGCTCCACCCACCAGCGGTAGCGCCGCCGCCGCAGCGCCGGCCAGTCGTAGAGCGGATTGCCCCAGAGCTGCCCGGTGGCAGAGAACTTGTCCGGCGGCACGCCCGCCTGGACGCCGGCCTGGAACAGCTCCGGGTGGGCGCGGTGGTCGGCGCCGTCGGCGGCGACGTAGATCGGCAGGTCGCCGATGATCCGCACGCCGCGCTCGCCGGCGTAGGCGCGCAGGGCGCTCCACTCGCGGTCGAAGCGGACCTGGTCGGCGCCCGCGCCCGCGCCGGCGAACTCCTCCCAGTCGGGCAGCCAGTAGGCCTCGCGCTCGCGCAGCGCATCGAGCTCGGTGGCCGAGACCGCCGCGTCAGGATCGGCGAGCAGGGTGGGGGAGCCGGCGAAGGCCGAAGGCGCCTTGTACGGGGAGCCGCCCTCACCGACCGGGCCGAGCGGCAGCACCTGCCACCAGGTCTGGCCCGCTTCGGCGAGCCAGTCGACGAAGGCGAAGGCCTCGGCGCCGAGGCGGCCGCCGGGCAGCGAGGTCGGGTGCAGCTGCACCCCGTTCGCCCGCGGCGGCGGCTTCGACCCGGACGAACGGGTCATCGCGATTGAGAAAAGTCGGTTATCGGCTGTTAACGGCGGTCGGTTTGTGGGGAAATATGAAGCTCCCGATGCCAGTATCCATTTTCAAGCGACTCTCCCATCGACTGGGCAAGTTCGGGATGGGTCTGCTCGGGGCCTGGCGAGGACTGCGGGGGATCTCGGCGACGACCTCGACGATGCTGCCGCAGGAAGGCGGCGGCGTCGCGGCGGCGGCGGAGGCGACGCCCGGCGCGCCGACGACGACCGAGGCCGCGCCGCCGGCGCCGGAGGCCCCGGCCGCGATCGAGGCGGCCGCCGAGCCGCCTCAGGTCGAGCCGCCGCCGCGGATCCGCATCCTCGACGTGCAGCCCTCGGTCGACGGCGGGCGGTTCGACGTGAAGCGGACGGTCGGGGAGTCGGTCACCGCCTCGGCCGAGGTCTTCCGCGACGGGCACGACATCATCCGCGCCGTCGTCCGCTACCGGCCGCCGGGCGGCGAGTGGGCGGAGGCGCCGATGGAGTGGATCGACCGCGAGGTCGACGGCGACCGTTGGGCCGGGACCTTCACCGTCACCGAGGAAGGGATCTGGGCCTTCGAGGTCGGTGCCTTCACCGACCATTTCGCCACCTGGCACGACGAGGTCGGCCGCAAGCGCGCCGCCGGCGAGGAGGATCTCGCCAGTGAGGTCGCCGAAGGGGCGGAGCTGCTGCGCGGGGCGGTCGAGCGGATCGGCGACGGCGAGCCCGACCCGGCCGGCGACGGGGCTAGCGACGCCGACCTGATCGCCTCCGCCTTGGAGGCGCTCGAGTCGGCCGACCTCGGCATCGAGGAGAAGCTCGACCGGGCGCTCGACGCCGACCTGCTCGCCGCGGTCGAGCGCAATCCGGATCGTCGCGACTTCGTCACCGGCAACCCGCGCAGCGTCGAGGTCGAGCGGGAGCTGGCGCGTTTCGGCTCCTGGTACGAGCTCTTCCCGCGCTCCTGGGGCGGCTTCGACGGCGTCCGCGAGCAGCTGCCGCGGCTGGCCGAGCTGGGCTTCGACGTGATCTACCTGCCGCCGATCCACCCGATCGGCCAGACCAACCGCAAGGGCAAGAACAACGCGCTCGCCGCCGGACCCGACGATCCCGGCAGCCCTTGGTCGATCGGCTCCGAGCTCGGCGGCCACGAGGCGATCGACCCGGGCCTCGGCGACGTCGCCTCCTTCGGGGCGCTGGTCGAGGCGGCGCGCGAGGTGGGGATCGAGATCGCCCTCGACTTCGCCCTCAACTGCTCGGCCGACCACCCCTGGCTGAAAGAGCACCCGGAGTGGTTCAACCACCGCCCCGACGGCACGATCAAGTACGCCGAGAACCCGCCGAAGCGCTACCAGGACATCTACAACCTGAACTTCGACTCCGAGGACTGGCGCGGACTCTGGGAGGCGCTGCGCGACATCGTCGCCCTCTGGGTCGAGCGCGGCGTCCGCGTCTTCCGTGTCGACAACCCGCACACCAAGCCGCTGCCGTTCTGGGAATGGCTGATCACCGACATCCGCGCCACCCACCCGGACGTGATCTTCCTCGCCGAGGCCTTCACCCGGCGAGCGAAGCTGACGGCGCTGGCGAAGCTCGGCTTCAGCCAGTCCTACACCTACTTCACCTGGAAGAACTCCAAGTGGGAGCTGACCGAGTACGCCTCCGAGCTGGCCTACGTGACGGCCGACTACTGCCGGCCGAACTTCTTCGCCAACACGCCGGACATCCTCACCGAGTACCTGGTCGACGGCGGCCCGCCCGCCTTCGAGGCGCGCCTCGTCCTCGCCGCCACCCTCTCGCCCAGCTACGGCATCTACTCCGGCTTCGAGAACTTCGAGAACACGCCGGTCGTCCGCGGCAGCGAGGAGTACCTCGACTCGGAGAAGTACGAGGTGAAGGAGCGCCGCCTCGACGGCCCGCTGCTGCCGCTGGTGGAGAAGGTGAACGCGGCCCGCCGCCAGAACCCGGCGCTCCGGTACCTCTCCAACATCACCTTCCTCGACACCGAGAACGACGCCCTGATCGCCTACGCGAAGCGGACCGGCGACAACGTCGTGATCACGGTCGTCAGCCTCGATCCTCACAACACCCAGGAGGGGATCGTCAACGTTATCGCCGAGCTCGGCACGCCGCCCGCCTTCGCCGTCCGCGACCTGCTCGACGAGCAGACCTACGGCTGGACGATCGGCCGCAACTACGTGCGGCTCGCGCCGGGGCACCGGATGGCCCACCTGATGAGGGTCGAGCGTTGAACCGCTACACCACCGACGTCCACGCCGCGGTCGGCTCGCTGCGTCCGGGCGGCCTGCGCGGCGGCCCGGCCACCACCGCCGCCGGCAGCGACCTCCAGGCCGGCCCCGAGCACTGGTTCGAGTCCGAACCCACCTGGTACAAGACCGCGGTCTTCTACGAGGTCTACGTGCGCGGCTTCTTCGACGGCAACGGCGACGGGATGGGGGACTTCCGCGGCCTGATCGAGAAGCTCGACTACCTGCAGTGGCTCGGCGTCGACTGCGTCTGGCTCCTGCCGATGTACCCCTCGCCGCTGCTCGATGGCGGCTACGACATCTCCGCCTTCGACTCGATCCACCCCGACTACGGCTCGCTGGCGGACTTCGAGCGCTTCGTCGGCGAGGCGCACCAGCGCGGCATCCGGGTGATCGCCGACCTGGTGATGAACCACACCTCGAGCGCCCACCCCTGGTTCCAGGAGGCGCGCTCCGATCCGGCCTCGCCGAAACGCGACTGGTACGTGTGGACCGAGGACCCGAAGAAATACGACGAGGTGCGGATCATCTTCGTCGACACGGAGAAATCGAACTGGACCTGGGACGAGCAGGCCGGCGCCTACTACTGGCACCGCTTCTTCTCCCACCAGCCCGACCTCAACTACGACAACCCGGAAGTGCAGGAGGCGATGCTGGACACGCTGCGCTTCTGGCTCGAGCGCGGGCTCGACGGCTTCCGCCTCGACGCCGTCCCCTACCTCTACGAGCGGGAAGGGACCAACTGCGAAAACCTCGCGCCGACCCACGCCTACCTGAGGCGGGTGCGCGAGGAGATCGACGCCAACTACCCGGACCGGGTGCTGCTGGCCGAGGCGAACCAGTGGCCGGCCGACGTGGTCGACTACTTCGGCGACGGCGACGAGTGCCACATGGCCTTCCACTTCCCGGTGATGCCGCGCCTCTTCATGGGCCTGCGACGCGAAGACGCGACGCCGATCGTCGAGATCCTCGAGCAGACGCCGGCGATCCCCGACTCCTGCCAGTGGGGCCTCTTCCTCCGCAACCACGACGAGCTGACGCTCGAGATGGTGACCGAGGAGGAGCGCGAATACATGTACGCCGAGTACGCGATGGACCCGCGGGCGAAACTGAACATCGGCATCCGCCGCCGGCTGGCGCCGCTGCTCGACAACGGCCGCGACGAGATCGAGCTGATGACCGCGATCCTCTTCTCCCTGCCCGGCAGCCCGATCATCTACTACGGCGACGAGATCGGCATGGGGGACAACGTCTACCTCGGCGACCGCGACGGGGTGCGCACGCCGATGCAGTGGACCGGCGACCGCAACGGCGGCTTCTCCACCGGCGACTTCGCCCAGATCTACGCGCCGCCCTCGATGGACCCCGTCTACGGCTATCAGGCGGTCAACGTCGAGGCGCAGCTGCGCACGCCGACCTCGCAGCTGCGCTGGATGCGCCGCTTCATCGCCCTGCGCAAGGAGCACCCGGTCTTCGGCCTCGGCGAGTACCGGCCGCTGACCCCGGAGAACGCCCGGATCTTCGCCCACGTGCGTCGATACCAGGACGACGTGATCCTCTGCGTCCACAACCTGGCCCGCTCGGCGCAGGCGGTCGAACTCGACCTCTCCGACTTCGAGGGCCGCTACCCGGAAGAGATGTTCGGCCGCAGCCGTTTCCCGCGGATCGGCTCGCTGCCCTACCTGCTGACGCTGGCGCCGCGAGGTTTCTTCTGGTTCCGGCTGGTTACGGAGGACGGGGATGGCGAGTGATGCGACCGGCGTCGACGTCGACGCCCTGGACCTCGAGGCGCTGGCCGAATGGCTGGCCGGGCGGCGCTGGTTCGGCTCGAAGACGCGCGAGCTGATCCAGGTCGGGGTGATCGACATGCCGCTGCTCGATCCCCGGCCGCCGCAGCTGCGGATCGCCTTCGTCGAGGCCCGCTTCGGCAGCGGAGGCCACGAGATCTACCAGGTGCCGATCGCGATCGAGGCGGCCGGGGAGCTGCCCGACGGGGCGCGGATCGCGGCGCTCGGCGAGGCGGTCGCCTACGACGTGATCGCCGAGCGCCGCGATCCGCCGCGCCTGCTGGAGCTGATCGCCGGCGGCGGCCAGGTCGCCTCGGCCGAGGGCCGGGTCGTCTTCGAGTGGGTCGACGGGGCGCCGCCGCCCGCCGGCGCCGAGGTGCGCCCGATCTCCTCCGAGCAGTCGAACAGCTCGGTCGTCTTCGGCGAGGACGCGATCCTGAAGCTCTACCGGCGGGTCGAGGCGGGGGTGAACCCGGAGCTGGAGATGCTGCGCTTCCTCGGCCGTCAGGGGTTCGGGCGGATCCCGGCCCTGCTCGGCTGGTTCGAGTACGAAGGGCGGCCCGCCGACGCGACGCTCGGCATCGCCCAGGAGCTCATCGCCGACGGCCGCGACGGCTGGGTCTGGGTGCTCGACGGGCTGGCCGGGGACCCGGGCTCGCTGCTGGAGCCGCTGCGCGGGCTCGGCCGCACGATCGGCGAGATGCACACCGCCCTGGCGAGCGACCCGACCGACCCGGTCTTCGCCCCCGAGGAACGCGGCAGCGAGTCGCTCGCCCTCTTCACCGCCTCGCTCGACGAGCAGATCGAACGGGTCTTCCTCGACCTGCCCGAGGACGAGCGCCTGGCGCCGATCGCCCATCGCGGCGAGGAGCTGCGCGACCAGCTGCGGGCGCTCGCCCGGATCGGCGGCGCCGGGATGGCGATCCGCGTCCACGCCGACCTCCACCTCGGCCAGACGCTGCTGAACGACGCGGGCTGGACGATCCTCGACTTCGAGGGCGAGCCGGCGCGGCCGCTGCCCGAGCGCCGGGTCAAGCACTCGCCGCTGCGCGACGTCGCCGGCCTGCTGCGCTCGCTTGCCTACGCGCCGTTGGCGGCGCGCCTGCGGCGCGGCGCCGAGCCGCCGCCGGACTGGGAGCACCACGCCCGCGAGCGCTTCCTCGACGGCTACCTCGACGCGATCGACCCGGTGCTGCTGCCGGCGACGAAGCGGGAGATCGACCAGCTGCTGGCGATCTACGAGCTGGAGAAAGCCGTCTACGAGCTGAACTACGAGCTGAACAACCGGCCCGACTGGGTCGAGATCCCGGTCGCCGGGATCACCCGACTGCTGGAGGTGGAGGTCACGTGAGCCACTCGGAGTCCAACGGTACCGCGGCGACGACCCTCGACCCGGCCCTGCTGGCCGAGGTCGAGCGCCTCGTCCACCGCGAGCACCACGACCCGCACGCGATCCTCGGCGCCCACCCGGCCGCCGCCGGCACCATCGTCCGCGCCTACCGGCCGGCGGCGGAGAAGGTGGTGGCGCGCGGGGCCACCGGGGAGGCGGTGGAGCTGCATCAGGTCCACCCGGCGGGGCTCTTCGAAGGGACCTTCGAGGGCGGCGGCGCCCTGCCGCGGTACGAGCTCGAGGTCACCTATCCGGAGGCCGGGCCGTTCACGATCCGCGATCCCTACGCCTTCCCGCCGACCCTCGGCGACGTCGACCTGCACCTGATCGGCGAGGGCCGCCACGAGGAGCTCTACGGCAGGCTCGGCGCCCACGTCACCGAGATCGACGGCGTCGCCGGCACGGCCTTCGCGGTCTGGGCTCCCGGCGCCCGCTCGGTCAGCGTCGTCGGCGCCTTCAACGACTGGCGCGGGGAGCTCGACCAGATGCGCTCGCTCGGCGGCTCCGGGATCTGGGAGATCTTCGTCCCCGGGGTCGAGGAGGGGACGCCCTACAAGTTCGAGATCCTCACCCCGTCCGGGGAGATGCGGATGAAGGCCGACCCGCTCGCCTTCGCGACGACGGTGCCGCCGCGCACCGACTCGGTCGTCCACCGCTCCCGCCACGAGTGGGGCGACGCCGAGTGGATGGAAGATCGCCACGAGGTCGAGCCTGGCGGCGGGCCGATGTCGATCTACGAGGTCCACCTCGGCTCCTGGCGGCGGGTGCTCGAGGACGGCGGGGAGCGGCCGCTCACCTACCTGGAGCTGGCCGACGAGCTGGCCGCCTACGTCACCGACATGGGCTTCACCCACGTCGAGCTGCTGCCGGTGATGGAGCATCCCTTCGGCGGCTCCTGGGGGTACCAGGTGACCAGCCAGTTCGCGCCGACCGCCCGCTACGGCTCGCCCGACGACTTCCGCGCCTTCGTCGACAAGCTGCACCGGGCCGGGGTCGGGGTGATCCTCGACTGGGTCCCGGCCCACTTCCCGCGCGACGACTGGGCGCTCGCCCGCTTCGACGGCACCGCCCTCTACGAGCACGCCGACCCGCGCCGCGGCGCCCACCCGGAGTGGGGGACGCTGATCTACAACTACGGCCGCCACGAGGTGCGGAACTTCCTCACCGCCGCCGCGCTCTTCTGGCCGCGCGAGTACCACGCCGACGGGATCCGGGTCGACGCCGTCGCCTCGATGCTCTACCTCGACTACTCGCGCCCGGCCGGCGCCTGGGTGCCGAACGAGTTCGGCGGCAACGAGGACCTCGAGGCGGTCGACTTCCTCAAGGGGATGAACGAGACGCTCTACCGGCGCGAGCCGGGGATCTTCACCGCGGCCGAGGAGTCGACCGCCTGGCCGGGGGTCTCGCGGCCCACCTACGTCGGCGGTCTCGGCTTCGGCTTCAAGTGGAACATGGGCTGGATGCACGACACGCTCGGCTACTTCGCCCGCGACCCGATCTACCGCGGCTATCACCATCACGAGCTGACCTTCAGCCTCGTCTACGCCTTCACCGAGAACTTCATCCTGCCCCTGTCCCACGACGAGGTCGTGCACGGGAAGGGCTCGATGCTGGAGAAGATGGCCGGCGACCGCTGGCAGAAGCTCGCCAACCTGCGCGCGCTCTACGCCTACATGTGGGCGCATCCGGGGAAGAAGCTGCTCTTCATGGGCAACGAGATCGCCCAGGAGCGGGAGTGGAGCTACGAGCGCTCGCTCGACTGGCATCTCCTGGAGCGGCCCGAGCACGCCGGCATCCAGAGCCTGGTGCGGGACCTGAACGCGCACCTGCGGGCGGAGCCGGCGCTGTACGAGCGCGACTTCGACGGCGGTGGCTTCTACTGGCTGGAGGCCAACGACGCGGCGGCCGACGTGGTGGCGTTCGCCCGTACCTCCGAGGACGGCGAGCGGACGCTGGTCTGCGTCGCCAACCTCTCGCCGGTGCCGCGCGAGGGCTACCGGGTCGGGCTGCCGCGCGGCGGCCGCTGGGCCGAGGTCCTGAACACCGACTCGCGCCTCTACGGCGGCGGCGACGTCGGCAACGGCGGCGGGGTCGAGGCCGAGCCGATCGGCTGGCACGACCAGCCCTTCTCGGCGAAGGCGACGCTGCCGCCGCTCGGCGTGATCTGGCTGCGCCCGGCGTGAGCACGCCTGAAACGTTCCCCTGGCAGCGCCCGCTCGGCGCGGTCCCGCTGCCCGGCGGCGGGACCGAGTTCCGCGTCTGGGCGCCGCAGGCGGAGGAGGGCGTCGCGATCCGGCTCGCCGGGGGCGGCGGGACGCACGCGTTGGAGCCGGTGGGGTACGGGCTCTACGCGGGCGTGCTCGACGCGGCGCCGGGGGACGACTACCACGTGCTGCTCGACGGGCGGCGCCGGCCCGACCCTTGTTCGCGCCACCAGCCGAAAGGGCTGCGGGGTCCGTCGCGGGTGGTCGACCCGAGCGCCTTCGAGTGGACGGCGGAGGCGCCGCGGATCGCCCTCGAGGAGCTGGTCGTGTACGAGATGCACGTCGGCTGCTTCACCGCCGCGGGGACCTTCGACGCGGCCCGCGAGCATCTCGCCGATCTGGCCGACCTCGGCATCACCGCGATCGAGGTGATGCCGGTCGCCGCCTTCCCCGGGCAGCGCGGCTGGGGCTACGACGGCGTCTACATATACGCGCCCTTCGACCCCTACGGCGGGCCGGCCGGGTTGGCGCGCTTCGTCGACGCCGCCCACGCGGCGGGCCTGGCGGTGATCCTCGACTGCGTCTACAACCACCTCGGCGTCTCCGGCACGAAGGCGATGACCGACTTCGGTCCCTATTTCGCCGACGGCCACCAGACCGGTTGGGGCAAAGGGCTGAACTACGACGGGGCCCGCTCGGACCCGGTGCGGGAATGGGCGATCCAGAACGCCGAGATGTGGGTGCGGGACTACCGGATCGACGGCCTGCGACTCGACGCGGTGCACGCGATCCTCGACCAGAGCCCCACCCATCTGGTGGCCGAGATGGCCGCACGCGTACACGCCATCCGACAGGATGCGGTGGTGATCGCCGAGAGCAACGCCAACGATCCGGCGACGATCCGGCCCGTCGCCGCGGGCGGCCGGGGGGTCGACGCCCAGTGGGCCGACGACTTCCACCACTCGCTGCGCACGCTCCTGACCGACGAGCGCCAGGGCTACTACGCCGACTTCGGCACCGTCGCCGACCTGGCCGAGGCCTTCCACCGCCCCTTCGTCTACGACGGCCGTTACTCGGCGGCGCGCGAGCACGTGGTCGGCGCGCCGGCCGAGGACCGCCCGCCCGCCCAGTTCGTCGTCTGCTCGCAGAACCACGACCAGGTCGGCAACCGCGCCTTCGGTGATCGGATGCCGGCCGAGGCGCGCCCGCTCGCCGCCTTCTGCACGCTGCTGGCGCCGTTCACGCCGATGCTCTTCATGGGCGAGGAGTACGGCGAGGAAGCGCCCTTCCAGTTCTTCACCGACCACATCGAGAAGAAGATCGCCGAAGCGACCCGCAAGGGCCGGCGCAAGGAGTTCGAGGCCTTCGTCGAGTTCGCCGGGGAAATCCCCGACCCGCAGGACCCGGCGACCTTCGAGCGCTCGAAGCTGACCCGGAAGGGGGATCCCGCGATCGCGACCCTCTACCGGCGCCTCCTCGAGCTGCGCCGCGAGCTCGCCGCCGCGCCGGGCGGCGCCGAGGCCACCGACATCGTCTTCGACGAGGAGGCCCGCTGGCTCCGCCTTGCCCGCGGCGGCCACGTGATCGCCTGCAATTTCGCCCGGGAACCGCGGCAGGTTCCGTGCGCCGCCCGCGACGTCGTCCTCGCCACGCATGGGGCGGGGACCGACGCCGACGGCTCCGCCGTGCGCCTGCCCGCATCGGCGGGGGCCGTGCTGCGGTGAGCGACCACCAGGTGCTGCCAGGAAAACCGTTCCCGCTCGGCGCGATCTGGGACGGCTCGGGGACCAACTTCTCGATCTTCTCCCAGCACGCCGAGCGCGTCTGCCTCTGCCTCTTCGACGACGCGCGGGGGGAGACGCAGATCGAGCTGACCCGCGGCGAAGCCCACAACTGGCACTGCTACCTGCCCGGGGTCGGGCCGGGGCAGCGCTACGGCTTCCGCGTCCACGGCCCCTACGACCCCGAGGCCGGGCAGCGCTTCAACCCGCGCAAGCTGCTGGTCGACCCCTACGCGAAAGCGATCGACGGGCCGGTCGACTGGGACCGCGCCAACGTCCTTCCCTACGTCCCCGACGGGTCCGAGGACGCCGACCTCGAAGCCGACGACGAAGACGACGCCGAAGCGATGCCGCGCTCGGTCGTCGCCGACCCCTCCTTCGACTGGGAGGGGGTCGAGGCGCCGGCCACGCGCTGGGCCGAGACGGTCATCTACGAGACCCACGTGAAGGGCTTCACGATGCGCCACCCGGGGGTACGCGAGGATCTGCGCGGGACCTATGCCGGGCTCGCCTCGGAGGCGGCGATCGGGCACCTGCTCGGCCTCGGGGTGACGGCGGTCGAGCTGATGCCGGTCCACCACATCGTCAGCGAGAGCTTCCTCCACGACCGCGGCTTCACCAACTACTGGGGCTACTCGACGCTCGGCTACTTCGCCCCGCACTCCGACTACGCGGCGACCGGCACCCGCGGCGAGCAGGTGCGCGAGTTCAAGGGGATGGTGAAGGCGCTGCACCGGGCCGGGATCGAGGTGATCCTCGACGTCGTCTACAACCACACCGCCGAGGGCAACCACCTCGGGCCGATGCTCTCCTTCCGCGGTGTCGACAACAAGAGCTATTACCGCCTCGTCCCCGACGAGCCGCGCTTCTACATGGACTTCACCGGCACCGGCAACTCGCTCAACCCGGTGCAGCCGAGCGTCCTGCGGCTGATCATGGACAGCCTCCGTTACTGGGTGATCGACTGCCACGTGGACGGCTTCCGCTTCGACCTCGCCAGCGCCCTGGCGCGCGAGTTCCACGACGTCGACAAGCTCTCGGCCTTCTTCGACGTGATCCACCAGGATCCGATCCTCAGCCAGGTGAAGCTGATCGCCGAGCCCTGGGACGTCGGGCCGGGCGGCTACCAGGTGGGCAACTTCCCGGTGCTGTGGGCGGAGTGGAACGGGGTCTACCGGGACTCGGTGCGGGACTTCTGGCGCGGCCAGGGCTCGGTCGGCGACTTCGCCGGGCGCTTCACCGGCTCCAGCGACCTCTACCAGCCGGAAGGCCGGCCGCCGCACTCCTCGATCAACTTCGTCACCGCCCACGACGGCTTCACCCTGCGCGACCTCGTCTCCTACGACGGCAAGCACAACGAGGCCAACTACGAAGGCAACGAGGGCGGGACCGACGACAACCGCTCCTGGAACTCGGGGGCGGAGGGGCCGACCGACGACGCGGCGGTCGAGGACCTGCGCGGACGGCGGCAGCGCTCGATGCTGGCGACGCTGCTGCTGAGCCAGGGGGTGCCGATGCTGCTCGGCGGCGACGAGATGTCGCGCTCGCAGGAGGGCAACAACAATCCCTGGTGCGTGGACTCGGAGCTGACCTGGTTCGACTGGGAGCAGGCCGAGCGCGAGGACGATCTGGTCGACTTCACCCGCCGGCTGATCAGGCTGCGGGCGGCGCATCCGGTGCTGCGGCGGGCGGCCTTCCTGACCGGGGAGGAACCGCTCGGCTCGGGGCTGCCGGACGCCTGGTGGTTCCGGCCCGACGGCCTGCGGATGACGCGGCGCAACTGGGGCGACGGGGCGCGCACGCTGGGCGTCTTCCTCAACGGGATGGAGATCCCGGGGACCGACGACGAGGGCGAGCGGATCACCGACGACTCCTTCCTGGTGCTCTTCAACGCCGGCGACGAGCCGGTCGACTTCCGGTTGCCGACGCGGCGCTTCGGCGCGATGTGGGTGGTCGAGCTGACGACGGCCGAACCGCAGCGGCTGCCGGAGGGCGAACGGGTGGCGCCGCGCTCGACGGTCAGCGTGGCAGGGTGGACGACGGTGGTGCTGCGCCGGGTGGCGCGGTGAGCGAACTCCGGGCGACCTACAGGCTGCAGCTCGGTCCGCACCTGACCTTCGCGCACGTCGGGGAGCTGGTGCCCTACCTGAAGGAGCTGGGGATCAGCCACCTCTATCTCTCGCCGAGCTTCCAGGCCCGGGAGGGCTCGACCCACGGCTACGACGTGATCGATCCGACCAAGGTGAGCGAGGCGCTCGGCGGGGAGGAGGGCCTGCGGGCGCTGAGCGAGGCCGGCCTCGGCGTGATCCTCGACATCGTCCCCAACCACATGGCCGCGGTCGAGGAGAACCGCTACTGGGCGGACGAGGAGCTGCGAGGGAAGTTCTTCGACCTCGACCCGGTGAGCGGGCGCTGGCGGCGCTTCTTCGACATCGACGAACTGGCCGGGGTGCGCCAGGAGGACCCCGAGGTGTTCGAGGAGACCCACAAGCTGGCCCTGCGGCTGGTCGCCGAAGGCGTGGTCGACGGCCTGCGCGTGGACCATCCCGACGGCCTCGCCGATCCGGCCGGCTACCTGGAGCGCCTGCGCGACGGCGGCGCGACCCGGGTCTGGGTCGAGAAGATCCTCGAGGCGGAGGAGCCGCTGCGGGACTGGCCGGTCGAGGGCACCGTCGGCTACGAGTTCCTCGACGACGCCCAGGCCCTCTTCGTCGACCCGGCCGGCGAGGCCCCGCTGACGTCGCTCTACCAGGAGCTGACCGGCGAGCTGCGTCCCTTCCACGAGGTCGCCGACGAGGCGAAGCTGGAGCAGGCGACCGGGACGTTCCAACCCGAGGTCGAACGCCTCCGCCGCGTCGAAGGCGTCCCCGACCTGGAGCGCTCCCTCGCCTCGATCCCCATCTACCGCACCTACGTCCGCACCGCCGAGCGCGTTCGCACTTCTGCTCGCATAGCGAGCCAAACTGCGAACGCGCCGGCGGGGGAGGTCGCCGACGCCGACCGTGAGGCGCTGGACGCCGCGCAACGTCGTGGCATGCCGGCCGAGGTCGCGGCGCGCCTCGCTCTCGACGCTCCCGCCCCGGCCGAGTTCGTCACCCGCTTCCAGCAGACGACCCCGGCGATCACGGCGAAGGGGGTCGAGGACACCGCCTTCTACCGCGACGTGCGCCTGCTCGCCCTCAACGAGGTCGGCGGCGATCCGGGTCGCTTCTCGCTCTCGGTCGCCGACTTCCACGCGCGCTGCGCCGAACGGGCGCGGCGCTTCCCCCGCAACCTGCTGATCACCCAGACCCACGACACCAAGCGGAGCGGCGACTCCCGCGCCCGCATCGGCGCCCTCGCCGGGATCGCCGAGGAGTGGCGCGCCGAGGTGACGCGCTGGTTCGAGCTCGCCGCGCCCCTGCGCACCGAGGTCGACGGCCGCACAGCCCCCGATCCGACCGAGGAGTACCTGATCTACCAGACCCTGGTCGGCGTCTGGCCGGCGACGGTGGAGCGGGTCGAGCAGTACGTGACCAAGGCCCTCCGCGAGGCGAAGCGCAACACCAGCTGGGTCGAGCAGAACGCGGCGTGGGAGGGAGCGGTGCTCGCCTTCGTCCGCGGCGTCTACGCGCCGGGGCCGCTGAACGAGGCGATCGACGCCTTCGTGGAGCGCGTCTCCCCGCTCGGCGAGCGTGCCGCCGTCGGCCAACTGCTGCTGAAGCTGACGACCCCCGGCGTCCCCGACGTCTACCAGGGCGACGAGCTCTGGCGCCTCTCGATGGTCGACCCCGACAACCGCCGCCCGGTCGACTTCGACGCGCGCCGCCGCGCCCTCGCCGCCCTCGACGCCGGCGCCGAGGTCACCCGCGCCGACGTCAAGCTCCACCTGATCCGCCGCGCTCTCGCCCTCCGCGCCCGCCGTCCCGGGCCCTTCGCCGGCGCCTACGACCCCCTCGTCGCCGACGAGTCCCTCTGCGCCTTCATCCGCGGCGACGACGAGATCCTGGCGGTCGCCTCGATCCGCGACCCCGAGGTCCCGGGGGCAACCCTCCGCCTCCCCGAGTCCGCCGCCGGCGAGTGGCAAGACGCCCTCTCCGACCGCACCCTCACGCTCGCCCCCGAGACCCCCTTCGCCCTGATCCGCTTCGGCGCCTGGCCCATCGCCCTCCTTGAGCGCGCCTAGCCGCGATCGGTGCTCGCGCTGTGCGAAACCCGTCCTATCGACGGAAAAGGCACAGCGCGGCGCGGGCCGGTCGCGATCCTGTCCCGACGATAACCAGCGGTTATCGTCGGGGGCGTAGATTGAATTGGACGTTGATCGCCCCGCGGCATAGGTTGAAGGAAACGCCACGCGAGCAGACGGCCCGCGGGGAACTCGGTAACTGGAGGATTTGAGATGGCCAAGGTGCTCTGCGTGCTCTACGACGACCCGGTCGACGGCTACCCGCCCAGGTACGCCCGCGACGACATCCCGAAGATCGAGAGCTATCCGGACGGGCAGACCGCGCCGACTCCGGAAGGGATCGACTTCACCCCCGGTGAGCTGCTCGGCTGCGTCTCCGGTGAGCCTCGGCCTGCGCCCTTACCTCGAGGCCGCCGGGCACGAGCTGATCGTCACCTCCGACAAGGACGGCCCCGACTCGGAGTTCGACAGGCACCTCGCCGACGCCGAGGTCGTGATCTCGCAGCCCTTCTTCCCCGCCTACCTGACCGCCGAGCGGATCGCCAAGGCGCCCAACCTGAAGCTGGCGCTGACCGCCGGGATCGGCTCCGACCACGTCGACCTCGAAGCCGCCGCCAACGCCGGCATCACCGTCGCCGAGGTCACCTACTGCAACTCGATCTCGGTCGCCGAGCACGTCGTGATGATGATCCTCGGCCTGGTCCGCAACTACATGCCGAGCTACAAGACGGTGGTCGACGGCGGCTGGAACATCGCCGACTGCGTCGCCCGCTCCTACGACGTCGAGGGGATGCAGGTGGGGACCGTCGCCGCCGGGCGGATCGGCACCGCGGTGCTGCGCCGGATGGCCCCGTTCGACGTCGGCCTCCACTACATGGACCGTCACAAGCTGCCCGACGAGGTGGAGAAGGAACTGAACCTGACCCACCACGAGACGGTCGAGTCGCTGGTCGACGTCTGTGACGTGGTGACGATCAACTGCCCGCTGCACCCGGAGACCGAAGGCCTCTTCGATGCCGAGATGATCGCCAAGATGAAGCGCGGCGCCTACCTGATCAACACCGCCCGCGCCAAGATCGTCGACCGCGACGCGGTCGTCGACGCGCTCGAGTCGGGCCACCTGGCGGGCTACGCGGGCGATGTCTGGTTCCCGCAGCCGGCGCCCAAGGACCACCCCTGGCGGACGATGCCCCACCACGGCATGACCCCGCACGTCTCCGGCTCCTCGCTCTCGGCCCAGACCCGCTACGCGGCCGGCACCCGCGAGATCCTCGAGTGCTTCTTCGAGGGCCGGCCGATCCGCGACGAATACCTGATCGTCGAGGGCGGCGCCCTGGCCGGCGCCGGCGCCCACTCCTACAGCGAGGGCAACGCGACCGAGGGCGCGTCCTAGCGGCGAGCGCCGATGTTCCTGCGCCAGCTCGAGTACCTGACCGCGCTGGCGCGGGAGCAGCATTTCGGCCGCGCCGCGGCCGCCTGCAACGTCTCCCAGCCCGCCCTCTCGACCGCGATCCGCAAGCTCGAGGGCGAGCTGGGGGTCGAGCTGGTGCAGCGCAGCGGCGGCCGCGCCGAGCTGACCCCAGAGGGCGCCGACCTACTCCGCTGGGCCGATCTGACGCTGGTCGGGGTCGAGGGCCTGCGCAGCGAAGCGGCGCGGCTGAAGACCGAGCTGCGCGGCCGCCTGCGCCTCGGCGTCATCCCGACGGCGCTGCCCGCGGTGGGGCGGATCGTGCAGCCGCTGCTGGAGCGCCACCCCGGCGTCGACCTCGAGGTCTCGGCGATGTCCTCGCGCGACATCGGCCTGCAGATGGGCGCGCACGGGATCGACGCGGGCGTCACCTATCTCGACAACGAGCCGCTCGGCGACGTGGTCACCGAACCGATCTACGAGGAGCGCTACGTCTTCGTCACGCCCGACTCACGGAAGCGCGGAGCGATCGAATGGGCGGACCTCGACGGGGTCGAGATCTGTCTGCTCAGCGGCGAGATGCAGAACCGCCGCATCCTCGACGGGCTGTTGCGCGAGGCGCGCGCCGCGCCGAAGGTACGCCTGGAGACGAACTCGATCTCGGCGCTCTTCTCGTTCCTGCGGTCGGGCTGGCCATGCGTCGTCTCACAGGCCTGGCTTGACCTCTACGGAGTGCCGGAGGGGATGAGCGCGCGACGGATCGAGGGACCCGAGGCCTCCCACGAGATCGGCCTGGTGGTGCCCCAGACCGGGCTGATGCCGCCGACCGTGCGGGCGCTGCTGGAGACCGTCGGCGAGGGGCGCCGCTGAGGAGCGCACCGCCACCGCCCTGTAGCGCCTCGGAACTCGCATCCATTTGCAGCACGTCTGGATGCCAGAAACACATCTTCCAAACCCTCTGGTAAGAATTGGTCTATGCCAATTGCGTCCAACGACGGAGGCCGCGTAGGGAAGGGAGACCAGGTCCGCAACCGACTGGCGGAGCTGATCGAGTCGCTCCAGGTGGGGGACGCGATCCCGCCGGAGCGCCAGCTGGCGGAGAGCCTCGGGGTGTCGCGGCCGACGCTGCGGGCGGTGGTCGACGGCCTGGTCCGCGACGGGGTGCTGCGGCGGCGGCAGGGGAGCGGCACCTACGTCGCCGAACCGAAAGTTCCCGGGCCGCTGACGATGACCTCGTTCTCCGAGGACATGCGCCGCCGCGGGCTCGAGCCGGGGAGCCGCCTCCTCTCCTTCGAGAAGCAGAACGCCGGAGCGAAGCTCGGCGCCAAGCTGCGCGTCTCGCCCGCCGACGAGGTCTGGTCGGCTCGTCGCCTGCGCCTCGCCGACGGCGAGTCGATGGCGATCGAGTCGCTCTACTTCCCCGGCGACCTGCTGCCCGAGGTCTCCCGCGCCGACCTCGAAAACGGCTCCTTCTACGAGCTGCTGAAGGAGCGGGGGGTCGCGATCGCGGCCGGCTCGCAGACGATCGAGGCCACGGTGACGACCGAGGAAGAGGCCGAGCTGCTCGGCGTCCCGGTCTACGCTCCCGCCCTGCTCTTCGAGCGGCTCACCGTCGCCGCCGACGGCCGGCCGATCGAGTTCGTCCGCTCCGTCTACCGCGGCGACCGCTACCAGCTGGTCACCGAGCTGACCCCGAGCAAGTCCTCTCCCCTGGGGCTGCGCTCCCTTGGCTGAGATGGCCGGCACGCGTCGCAGAGCGACCGAGGCGGGCAACGACGCCTGGGCGGAGATCGACCTGATGTCGCCGCTGGCGGCGGTCTCGCTGCTGGTCGGCGAGAGCGCCACCGCGCAGGCCGCCGTCGAGGCCGCCGCGCCGGCGCTCGCCGCCTTGGTCGAGAAGGCGGTGGAGCGCCTGCGGGCCGGCGGCCGGCTGGTCTACGCCGGCGCCGGCTCGGCCGGGATGCTCGCCCAGCTCGACGCCGCCGAGCTGCAGCCCACGTTCGGCTTCGCCGCCGAGCGCACCATCGTCCTGCTGGCCGGAGCAAGCATGCCCCCCGCGGCCCGCGCCGGCGCCGAGGACGACGACGAAGCCGGCCGCGCCGAGGCCTCCGACCTCCACCTCGGCGCGGCTGACGTCGTCCTCGCCGTCTCCGCCTCCGGCGAGACGCCCTATCCGCTGGCCGCGCTCGAGGTGGCGGTCGAGGCCGGCGCCCTCACCGCCGCGCTGGTCTGCAACGCGGGCTCCCCGATGGCGGCGATCGCCGACCACGCGGTCGAGCTGGCCACCGGTCCCGAGGTGATCGCCGGCTCCACCCGGCTCAAGGCGGGCACCGCGCAGAAGCTCGCCCTCAACGCCTTCTCGACCGCGACGATGGTCGGCCTCGGCCTCACGTTCGGCAACGCGATGGCCGCCGTCCGCGCCGACAACGAGAAGCTGCGCGACCGCGCCGTGCGCCTCCTCGTCGCCGCGGTCGGCTGCGAGCCCGCCGCCGCCCGCGCCACCCTGGAGGAGGCCGGGTGGGAGGTGCCGGTCGCGCTGGTGTCGCTCGCCGCCGAGGTCGACGTCGAGGTCGCCCGCGCCCGCCTCGCCGCCGCCGGCGGGGCGATCCGCAAGGCGGTGGAAGGTCGATGAGGCTCGGCGTCGCCGCCGCCCTGGTCGACGGCAGGCTGCTGCCCGGCGACGTCGAGGTCGCCGACGGCCTCGTCGCCGCGGTCGGGGTGGGGGAGCCGGGCGGCGACAGGATCGCCGCCCCCGGCTTCGTCGACCTGCAGATCAACGGCTACGCGGGGATCGACTTCTCGGCGCCGGGGGAGGGCGGCTACGAGATCGCGGGCGCGGCGCTTCTCGCCCACGGCGTCACCGCCTTCCAGCCGACGATCGTCAGCGGCGACCTCGAGGCGATGCTCGAGTCGCTCGCCCGGTTCCCGACCGCCGACCCCGGCCCGCGCGCCATCGGCGCCCACCTCGAGGGCCCGTTCCTCTCCCGCGCGCGAGCCGGCGCCCACTACGAGGGGGCGATCCAGCCGCCCGACCTCGCCGTCCTCGAGACGCTGCTCGCCGCCGGCCCGGTCAGCCAGATGACCGTGGCGCCCGAGTTGGCGGGGGCGATCGAGGTGATCGATGCCCTGGTCGAGCGCGGCGTCACCGTCTCCTGCGGCCACTCGGAAGCCGATGCCGCCGCCGCCCACCTCGCCTTCGACCACGGCGCCCGCGCGGTCACCCACGTCTTCAACGCGATGCGCCGCTTCGAGCCGCGCGACGCCGGCATCGCCTTCGCCGGACTGGGGCGGGAGGACGTCTTCGTCTCCGCGATCGTCGACGGCCACCACCTCGCCGACGACACGGTGCGGGTCGCCTGGCGCGCCGCCGGCGGGCGCCTCGTCCTGATCAGCGACGCGGTCGCCGCGGCCGCCGCGCCGGAGGGCGAGTACACGCTGGGCGGCACGGTCGCGATCCGCTCCGAGGGCGGCATCGTCCGCGACGAGGACGGCTCGCTGGCCGGGTCGACCCTTTCGATGCCGGAGGCGGTCCGCAACCTGCACGCGCTCGGCGTCCCGGTGGCAGCGGCGCTTTCCGCCGCGACCGAGGCGCCCGCGCGGATGGCCCGCCGCGCGGACCTGGGCCGCATCGCCCCCGGCGCCCGCGCCGACCTCGTCGTCCTCGACGACGCGCTGCGGGTCGAACGGGTGCTGCTGGGAGGTGAGGAGCTTGTCGCTGACGCGGCGTGAGATCGCCGAGCAGCCGGCCGCGCTCGCCGCGGTCCTGGCCCGCGCCGCCGAGCTGGCGCCCGCCGTCGAGGCGATACGCGCCTGCCGTCGCGTCGCCCTGGTCGGCCGCGGCTCCTCCGGCAACGCCGGCCTCTACGCCGAGCACCTGCTCGGCCGCTACACGAGCCTCGCCGTCTCCCGCCTCCGGCCTTCGCTGCAGTCGGTCTACGCCCGCCCGATCCAGCTCGACGACGCCTTCCTCGTCGCCACCTCGCAGTCGGGACGCTCGCCCGACGTCGTCGCCGTGGTCGAGGCCGCGACGGCCGCCGGGCGCCCGACCCTGGCGATCACCAACGACCCCGCCTCGCCGCTGGCCGAAGCCGCCGGCCACGTCTTCGACCTCGGCGTCGGCCGCGAGGACGCGGTCGCCGCGACCAAGACCTACACCGCCTCGCTCGCCGCCTTCGCGATGCTCGCGGTCGGCCTGTCGCCCGCCCTGGAGGAGGCCGACCTCGCCGCCGTCCCCGATGCCGTCGCCGCCGTCCTCGCCACCCAGGACGACGCCGCCGCCGACCTCGCCGCGCGGCTCGCCGGCGCCGACCACCTGATGGTCAGCGGCCGCGGTCCCAACCTCGCCACCGCCGCCGAGGTGGCGCTGAAGATCACCGAGCTGACCGGGACGCCGACCGGCGCCTGGTCCCCGGCCGAGCTGCAGCACGGCCCGGTCGCCGCCCTCGGCCCCGAGGCGGCGCTGCTCGGCATCGCCTTCGCCGGCCCGGCGCTCGCCGGCGTGCGCGAGGCCTTCGCCGCCGCCACCGCCCGCCGCGCCCGCGTCGCCGCGATCACCGACCAGCCCGGCCCGGTCGAGTTCGTCGCCGCCCTGCGCCTCGCCCCGATCGGCGAGTGGCTCAGCCCCTTCCCGGCGACCGTCGCCGGCCAGCTTCTCGCCGTCGCCCTCTCCGAGCGCGGCGCCGTCGAGACCGACCGCCCCTTCGGCCTCCGCAAGGTGACCCTGACCCGCTGAATCGCCCAGATCCACCCGCAGCACCGCCACCCAGGCAACAGAAAGGACCCCCGATGGAGATGTACTTCCCCAAAGACGAGTACGAAGAGCGCTGGCGGCGCGTCTACGAGGAGATGTCGGCGCGCGGCTACGACGCGGCGATCGTCTGGGGTCGCTCCGGCGGGACCTACGAGCGCTGCGGCGACGTCCTCTACCTGACCAACTTCTACTCGACCCACTCCGGGCACGAACAGGACACGAAAATCTGGAGCGCCCGCTCCTTCGCCTGCGTGATCCTGGCCGCGGGCGAGGAACCGGCGCTGCACTCCGACGAGGCCGACTCGCCCCGCGACCTGATCGCCACCGACCGGATCGACTGGCACATGGACCCGACCGAGGGGGTCGGCAAGGCGCTGAAGGCGCGCGGCATCAGCGGCGACGTCGCCTTCGTCGGCTGGGACTTCTTCCCGGTCAAATACGCCCGCCAGCTGGAGGAGCTGGTCCCCGAGATCACCTTCCACCCGGAGGACAAACTGGTCGAATCGGTGCGCAAGGTCAAGTCGCCGCGGGAGCTGCAGTGCTACCGCGAGGGCGGCGAGATCGTCACCGCCGGGATGGACATCCTCTGCGAGGCGCTGCTGGCAGGTAAGACCGAGGCCGAGGCGGCCGGGCTCTCGGCGGCGGAGATCATGAAGCGGGGCGGCAACTTCGATCGCTATCCGCTCAGCCACGGCGACCGCATGGACTACTTCCAGCGCAACCCGTTGATCGGCTACTCGACCGACCCGATGGCCGAGGGCGACCTCTTCCGCTCCGCCGTCAACGGGCCGATCTGGCAGGGCTACTGGCTCGACCCCTGTCGCTCCAGCGTCGTCGGTGCCAAGCCGACGCCGGAGCAGAAGGCGCTGGTCGAGGGCAACGCGCGGATCGTCGAGGAGACGATCGACCGCATCGCCCCCGGCGTCAACGTGAAGGAGGTCTGCCTCGCGGCGGACAAGCTGACCGAGGAGCTGAGCGGCGGGGCCGAGGACCAGGGCCGGCAGATGTGGCCGATCTGCGGCCACGGCATCGGCCTCTTCTGGGAGTTCCCCTGGCTGGGGAGCGAACTGGTCGAGGACGACGAGATCTTCGAAGAGGGCATGGTCCTGGGGATCGAGGGCTTCCTCGCGATGCCCGGCGCCGGCAGCACCTCCTTCGAGCAGAACGTGATCGTCACCGCCGCGGGCACCGAGCTCCTGACCCCGACCCCGATGTTGTTCTGGTGACCGCCGCCCCACACAAGGGCGAGGCGGCCGGCGGCGGGATGGCGATCCGGGCGACCGGGGTCAGCCACACCTTCCGCTCGCGCGAGCGCACGGTCGAGGCGCTGGCGCCGACCGACATCTGGCTCGCGCCGGGGGAATTCGTCACCCTGCTCGGCCCCTCCGGCTGCGGCAAGTCGACGCTGATGAAGGTCATCGCCGGCCTGTTGAAGCCGACCGAGGGCGAGGCGGAGATCTTCGGCGAGCCGGCCTCCAGGCGCGGCCGGGTCGCCTACATGCCGCAGCGCGACACCCTGCTGCCCTGGCGCAGCGTGCTCGCCAACGCGACCCTGGCGATGGAGGTCGCCGGGGTGCCGCGGGCCGAGGCGCGCGCCGAGGCCACCGACCTGCTCACCCGCTTCGGCCTCGGCGACTTCCTCGACGCCAATCCCGACTCGCTCTCGGGCGGCATGCGCCAGCGCCTCGCCCTGATCCGCACCGTGCTCTTCCCCCGCGACGTGCTGCTCCTCGACGAGCCGCTCGGCGCGCTCGACGCCCAGACCCGCCTCGTGATCCAGGAGTGGCTGCTCGACCTGCTCGACGAGAAGAAGAAGGCGGTCCTCTTCATCACCCACGACGTCGACGAGGCGACCTACCTCTCCGACCGCGTCTACTCGATGTCGGCGCGGCCGGGCCGGGTGATCGACGAGGTCGTCGTCGGCCTGGCGCGCCCGCGCCGCCAGGAGATCCGCATCTCCCCCGAGTTCGTCGCGATCCGCAACCGCCTGCTCGCCCACGTCCACACCGAGGCCGCCAAGGCGATGGAGCAGGCGGCGTGAAGGCGCTCCGCTGGACCGTCGTCAACGTCGTCCCGCCGCTGGCGATCCTGATCTTGATCGGGGTCGGCTGGCAGGTCTACATCGACGCTTCCGGGATCAGCCCGGTGATCCTGCCCTCGCCGGGGGAAGTCGCCGAAGCGCTGGCGGACAACCGCTCGCTGCTCCTCTCCGACCTCTGGGTGACCGGCAAGGAGATCATCTACGGCCTCTTCATCGGGGTCGCCGCCGGGATGCTGCTGGGGATGCTGATCGCGGGCTCGAAGGCCTTCGAGCGCAGCCTCTACCCGCTGGTCATCGCCTCGCAGGCGGTGCCGGTCTTCGCCCTGGCGCCGCTGCTGGTGATCTGGTTCGGCTTCGGCACGATGCCGAAGGTCCTGATGGCCGCGGTCATCGTCTTCTTCCCGATCTGCGTCAACCAGGTGGTCGGGCTGCGCAGCGCCGATCCGGGGGCGATCGACGTGATGCGTTCCTACGGGGCGGGGGAGGTGCGGATCTTCCGCAGCGTCCGCTTCCCCAGCTCGATCCCGTACCTGCTGGCCGGCACCCAGCTCGGTGCGACCTATGCGGTGATCGGCGCCGTGATCGCCGAGTGGCTGGGCGCCAACAAGGGCCTCGGCTACCGGATGGTCGCCGCCAACGCCGCTGCCAACACCGACCTCGTCTTCGCCGCGATATTCGTCACGGCCCTGGCGGGGATCGTCCTCTTCGTCCTTGTCCGAGTCATCGGGAATCTCCTCTTCCCGTGGCAGGCGAAGTCCGGGCACGCCACCTGAGGCGCGGCCGGATGGTCCCCAACCAAGAAAGGCAGTACAAGCCCATGACCTCGAACAGAACCAGGAGTCGCGGCCTCCTCGCCGTCCTCGCGGCGCTGGTGGCGACAGCCCTCGTCGTCGCCGGGTGCGGCTCCTCTTCCTCGAGCAGTTCGTCCGCGTCCACGAGCGGCGGCGGTGAAGGCGCCGGCTCCGAAGAACTCACCCATCTGACCTTCATGGCCGACTGGGCGGTGCCCTGGGTGCCGCAGATCCCCTGGGTCGTGGCGAAGGAAAAAGGCTGGTTCGAAGAAGAAGGCCTCGACGTCGACTACGAGTTCCCGCAGGGGACGGCCGAACCGACCAAGCTGGTCGGCGCCGGCAAGGTCAACCTCGCCGCCGTCTACACCGCCGACGACCTGGCGACCAACGAGCAGGGCCTCCATTCGAAGGTGCTGATGAGCCTCGGCTCGGAGAAACTGCCGGGCGGCGTCTGTTACCTGGCGAGCTCCGGGATCAAGGAACCGAAGGACTTCGAAGGCAAGACGATCGCCGTCTACAACTACCCGCAGTCGGAATACAACTTCAAGTACTTCTTCGAACACAACGGTGTCGACGAGGAAAACGTGAACATCGTGCCCGCGGGCGAAAACAGCGCCACGCTGCTGATCGCCGGCAAGGTCGACGGGATCGACGGCTCGACCGCGCTGGAGTGCCCGACGGTCGAAGCGAAGACCGGCGAAAAGGTCGAAACGATGCTCTTCGACACCGAATACGGCTTCCCGAAGACGTACTTCCTCGAGCTCGCGGCCAACGAAAGCTGGCTCGAAGGCAACGAAGAAGCCGCCGAAGCGTTCGTCCACACGATCCAGAAAGCAACCTCCTGGTCCGAGCAGCACCAGGAAGAAGCGCTGCAGATCTTCATCGAAGCGAATCCCGACACGGTGGAAGCCGAAGTCGCGGAACTCGGCTTCAAGGGGCTGAAGCAGTCGTGGTGCGGCGAAACGTACTCCTGCTGGACGCCGAAGAAGCCGATCGGCTGGATCAGCCCGGAAGTCTGGCAAGGGATGGCGACCTTCTACAAGGAAGGCGGGCTGATCGAATCCGACGGTCCCGAAGCCTCGGCGATGCTGACCGAAAACAAGTACCTGAGCAGCCAGTACCTGCCGAAGCCGTAGGCGGATGCTGCTGGAGGTCATCGCGACCTCGACCCGGGACGCCCTCGCCGCCGAGCGCGGCGGGGCCGACCGGGTCGAGGTCTGCGTGGCGATCGAGCGCGACGGCCTGACGCCGCCGTCGCGCCTGGTCGCCGAGATCCGCGCCGCGGTGGAGATCCCGGTGCGGGCGATGCTGCGCCCCGGGGACGGCTTCGCGCTCGGGGTGGGGGAGCGCGAGCGGCCGGCGGAGGAAGCGGCGGAGCTCGTCGAGGCGGGCGCCGACGGCTTCGTCCTCGGCTTCCTCGACGAGGAGGGGGAGATCGACCTGCCGACGATGGAGGCCCTGGTGCCCGCGCTCGGCGGGCGTCGCTGGACCTTCCACCGCGCGATCGACCACTCGCGCGATCCGATCGCGACGTACCGGGCCCTCGCTTCCCTGCGCGAGAGCGGCTGCGACACCGTCCTCACGGCGGGCTCGCCGCAGACGATCGAGGACGGTCTACCGAGCCTCTACGCCCTCGCCGCCGAGTCGGCCGCGGACCCTGCCGGCCCGGACCTGATGGCCGGTGGCGGCCTGCGCCCCGAGCGTGTCCCCGACCTCGCCGCCCGCGGCATCACCGCCTTTCACGTCGGCGCCGGCGCCCGCGAGAGCTGGTCGACCCCCGTCGACCCGACCCGCGTCGCCGCCTGGCGCACGCTGATCGACGCACAGTCCGACCGCCGCTGAGCCCCGAGGACGCGGACGGTTGGATCCCGTCGCCCTCGCGGCGGCGGCGCTAGCTGTCGAAGCCGAGGCCGAGGCGGTCGAGCAGGCCGAGCCAGAGGCCGCGCCTGCCGTCGCGGGCATCGGCGGCGGCGAGGCGGTTGCGGGTCAGCTGGATGACGGCGCTGCGCAGCGGCTCCGGCGGGAAGGGGAGCGGCTTGCGGCGGACGTAGCGGCTGCGGGTCGCCTCGGTCTCGCGGCCGTCGACCAGGTCGAGGGCGACGCGGGCGCCGAAGCGTGTCGAGGCGACGCCGAGGCCGGTGTAGCCGGCGGCGTAGGCGACGCGGCCGCCCATGGTCGTGCCGAAGAAGACGGAGAAGCGGCTGCAGGTGTCGATCGCGCCGCCCCAGCGGTGGCTGAAGCGCAGGCCCTCGAGCTGGGGGAAGGTGACGCGGAAGTTCTGCGCCAGGCGGGCGAAGGTCTCGTCGTGGTCGTCGAGGTCCGGGCGGACCGGGCCGCCGCGTCGGTAGACGGCCTCGAAGCCGCCCCAGAGGATCCGATCGTCGGCGCTCAGCCGGTAGTAATGGAAGCGGTTGCCGCCGTCGCCGATCCCCTGGCGCCGGCGCCAGCCGATCGACTCCAGCTGCGCCGGGCTGAGCGGCTCGCTCATCAGCGCGTAGTCGTAGACCGGCGCCACGTAGCGGCGGATCGCGGGGACCGGGGAGGGGTAGGCGCTGGTGCCCAGCACGACCCGGCGGGCGCTCACCGCGCCCGCCGCAGTGCGAACCACGACGCGGTGGCCCGCTTCCTCCAACCCCTTCACCGGGGTTCCCTCGTGGACTCGGACCCCCGCCCGGCGCGCCGCCTCGTAGAGGCCGACGGCCAGCTTCGCCGGGTCGAGGACGCCGCCCGCGTCCTTGATCCAGGCGCCGCCGCGGTAGATCGGCGAGTCGACCTCGGCCCGCATCGCGGCGGCGTCGGCGAAGACCTCGACCTCGTAGCCGAAGCGCCCGTACAGCTCCGCCGTCTCGGCGGGCCAGTCGTCCTGGTAGGCGGCGACGCTCGGGGTCAGCTCGCCGGTCGGCTCGTAATCGCAGTCGATGCCGTGGCGCTCGAGGTCGGCGACGTACCCCTCCATGTTCTCCCGTCCGAGTCGCTCCAGCAGCTCGATCTCGTCGGCGAAGCGGGTGAGGCCGTTCTCCAGCCCGTGGGTGAGCGAGCCGATCGCGAAGCCGCCGTTGCGGCCGCTGGCGCCGAAGCCGATCGTCTCCGCCTCGAGCAGGACGACGTCGCGCCCGGGGTCGTCGGCCTTCGCCTGGAGCGCGGCCCAGAGGCCGGTGAAGCCGCCGCCGACGATGCAGAGGTCGGCCTCGGCGGCGCCGTTCAGGGGAGGTGACGGCTCGCGCTCCGGCAGCGCCGCGAGCCAGTACGGCCGCGGCTCGGCGTCGGCATAGGTGGAGCGCTCGGCGGCGGTCGGCGGGGTGAGTGGCCAGGGCGCGGGCATGGCTCCTTATACAGGCCGCGATCCGCCGGCCGCGATCTCGCCGAAAGGCCTCGAGGCTTAAGCCGATAATCTTGATAAACTTAGCCAAGAATAGTGAAGTCGACCGTGAACACCCGATCTGACCACCCGACCGACCGCCGAGCCAACCCGACCATGGACGTCCACCAACACCTGCTCGGCGAGCCGCTGATCGAGGCGCTCGCCCGCCGCACGTCGGCGCCGATGCTGATCCGCAACCGCGACGGCTGGACCTTCAAGATCGCCGCCGAGCCGGACAGCCTGCTGCGCTTCGAGGCCGCCGACGCCGACCTCCGCCGCGACGAGCTGGCGGGCGACGGGGTGGACCGGGCGCTGGTCGCGCTCTCGACCGCGCTCGGGATCGAGTCGCTGCCGGCGGAGCAGTCGCGGCCGCTGATCGAGGCCCACCATCGCGGCATCGAGGCGCTGCCGGTCGAGTTCGCGGGCTGGGGCGCGGTCCCCCTCGGCGAGCCCGAGGTCGACCCCGACGACGTCGACGCCGCCCTCGACCGCGGCCGCGTCGGCGTCACCCTGCCCGCCGGCGCGCTCGCCCACCCGGCGGCGGTGGAGCGGGTCGCACCGCTCTTGGCGCGGCTGGAGGAGCGCGGCGCGCCGCTCTTCGTCCACCCGGGCCCGGTCGCCGCATCCGCCGCCGGGGACCCGGCGCGCCTGCCCCACTGGTGGCCGGCGCTGACCGACTACGTCGCCCAGATGCAGGCCGCCTGGTTCGGCTTCCTCCACGTCGGCCGGCTCGCCCATCCCCGCCTGCGGGTGCTGTTCGCGATGCTCGCCGGCGGCGCGCCGCTGCAGCTCGAGCGCTATGCCGCCCGCCGCGGCGTCCCGGCGCCGGACCCCGACCCGCTGGTCTTCTACGACACCTCCTCCTACGGGCCGCGGATGATCGGCGCCGTCGCCGCCGCGGTCGGTGCCACCCAGCTCGTCTACGGCTCCGACCGGCCCGTCGTCGCCCCGGTCCCGACCTGGCCCGACCCGGAGCTTCGCGTCGCCCTGCTGGCGACCAACCCCGCCCGCCTTCTCAACCCCCAACCGAAAGGAGCCCTCGCGTGATCGAGAATCACGAGGACATCATGCGGCCCTACGGCCGCGACCTCAGCGACTACGAGTTGGTCGCGGTGGCGACCCAGATCGCAATGCGTCAGGAGCTCTGGTCGGAACACGTCTCCCACGATCCGGACCACCGCACCTACGCCCAGCTGCTGCGCGACGAGCACCTCGACGTGTGGCTGCTGTGCTGGTCGCGGGACCACGACACCGGCTTCCACGACCACGACCTCTCGGCGGGCGCGGTCGCCGTCGCCCGGGGGACCGTGCGCGAGGATCGGCTGGCGCTGGGACGGCCGGTCGACGAGCCGATCTCCCGCGTCGCCGAGGCGGGGACGTCATTCTCCTTCGGCGCCGCCGACATCCATCGCGTCCTGCACGCGGGGGAGGGGCCGGCGGTGACGATCCACGCCTACTCGCCGCCGCTCGTCCGGATGGGCAGCTACGCGGTCGAGGCGGACGGGCAGCTGCGCCGTCACGCGGTCACCTACGAGGACGAGCTGCGCGAGCTCAGCCCGTCCGAGCTGACCCGCCTGCCGACGAGCTGAGCGGTGTGTCCGAGCTTTGGTGGCGTATACGCCACCAAAGCTCGGACGGTTCGCGCGGGCGAGCGCCGAGTGGCCCCATTCACTAGGTTTTCCTGCCGATGGCAGACGACGCGCAGCGCCCGATCCTGATCGCCTACGACGGCTCCGACTGCGCCGCGGTCGCGATCGACAAGGTGGCCAAGGAGTTCCCCGGGCGCAAGGTGGTGATCCTGGTCGTCTCCGAGGGCCTCGACCGCGTGCCCTTCTTCGGCACCGCCGGCGTCCCGGTCGAGCCGGAGACGATGGAACTGCTCACCGACGCGGCCCAGAAAGGCGCGCTCGAGACCGCCGAGAAGGGCGCCGAGCGGGCCCGTGACCAGGGCCTCGACGCAACCACCGCGATCACCGACGGTAGCCCCGTCTGGAGCGCCATCGTCGACGCCGCCGAGGCACAGGACGCGGCCTTGATCGCGATCGGCTCGCGCGGCCTCTCCGGCGTCAAACACGCGCTGCTCGGCAGCGTCTCCGGCGCGGTCGCCCAGCACAGCCACCGCAGCGTCCTGATCGCCCACAGCTAGCGCGGCCCGCCAAGGCGACGATCGTCGCCTGCGAGGATCTTGGGGTGAGCGACCTCAAGAGCGACGACGCCCCCGATCGGAAGCGCCTCGGCTACCTCAGCTTCGGCCACTGGTCGCGGGCGGCAGGCTCGCAGACTCAGAGCGCCGGCGATTCGCTGCTGCAGGCGGTCGAGCTGGCGGTCGCCGCCGAGGAGATCGGCATCGACGGCGCCTACTTCCGCGTCCACCACTACCAGCGCCAGCACGCCTCGCCGTTCCCGCTGCTGGCGGCGATCGGTACCGCGACCGAGCGCGTCGAGATCGGCACCGGGGTGATCGACATGCGCTACGAGAACCCGCTCTACATGGCCGAGGACGCGGCGGCGGCCGACCTCTTGAGCGGCGGTCGGCTGCAGCTGGGGATCAGCCGCGGCTCGCCGGAGCCGGCGCTGCGCGGGTACGAGGCGTTCGGCCACGTCCCCGCCGAGGGCGAGACCGACGCCGACCTGGCCCGTCGCCACACCGAGCTCTTCCGCGCCGCGATCGCCGGTGCCCCGGTCGCCCAGGCCGACGCGCGGATGGCGGGCGGCATCGGCAGGCTGGCGATCCAGCCGCAGTCGCCGGGCCTGCCGGAGCGGATCTGGTGGGGCGCCGGCACCCGCGCCACCGGCGTCTGGACGGCCGAGCAGGGGATGAACCTGATGAGCTCGACCCTGCTCTCCGAAGACACCGGCGTGCCCTTCGACCAGCTGCAGGCGGGGCAGATCGAGGCCTACCTGGAGGCCTGGCGGGCGGCGGGCTGGGAGAGCCGGCCGCGGATCTCGGTCAGCCGCAGCGTGATGCCGATCGTCAGCGACCTCGACCACGCCTTCTTCGGCCGCGAGGCCGGCGGCGGCGACACCGTCGGCTACCTCGACGGCGGCATCGCCCGCTTCGGCAAGACCTACGCGGGCGAGCCCGATCGGATCGCCGCCGAACTGGCGCAGGACGCCGCCGTCGCCCTCGCCGACACGGTCCTGGTGACGGTCCCGAGCCAGCTCGGCGTCGAGTACAACGCCGAGCTGCTGCGCAACATCGCCGACCACGTCGCCCCGGCGATCGGCTGGTCCCCCGCCACCGCCACCCACTGAGTTCGCCGGCGCCCGCGGTGCGTTCGCAGTTGTCCACGACAGACGTCGACAAGTGCGAACGCACTCCGTTTGGGAGTACGGGGAGCGCGGATGGAGGACAAAGTCCGTGACGGTTGTACGCCGTGGCGTCTCTTGAAGCCGACGGGGGCGGCGCGCCATCATGTGGACATGTCCGACACGACGCTTGACGCCCCCGCCGTAACCACCCTTCGCAACCATGTCGCCGGCCGCTGGGTCGAGGTCGACGCGGTCGACACCCTGACCGACCGCGATCCCGCCACCGGCGAGGCGATCGCCACGGTGCCGCTCTCCGGCGCCGCCGCCGTCTCCGCCGCGGCCGCCGCCGCCAAGGCCGCTCAGCGCGAGTGGCGCGAGGTGCCGCCGCAGGTGCGCGCCCGCCACCTGATGAAGCTGCGCGACGTGCTCGACGCCCACCGCGGTGAGCTCGCCGCGATCGTCACCCGCGACATGGGCAAGACCCTGCCCGACGCGACCGGCGAGGTCGGCCGCGGGATCGAGTCGGTCGAGGCCGCGATCGCGATCCCGCACCTGATCAAGGGCGAGAACCTGGAAGGCGTCGCCAAGGGCGTCGACGTCGAGATGGTGCGCCAGCCGGTCGGCGTGGTCGGCGCGATCACGCCGTTCAACTTCCCGGCGATGATCCCGCTCTGGTTCCTGCCCTTCGCGGTCGCCTGCGGCAACACCTTCATCCTCAAGCCCTCCGAGCAGGACCCGCTCGCCTCGGTGCGGATGTTCGAGCTGATCGAGGAGCACGAGATCTTCCCGCCCGGCGTCGTCAACCTCGTCCACGGCGCCCACGACGCGGTCAATGCGCTGATCGACTCCGATGACGTCGACGCGATCTCCTTCGTCGGCTCGGCCCGCACCGCCCGCTACGTCGCCACCCGCTCGGCCGAGCGCGGCAAGCGCGCCCAGGCCCTCGGCGGCGCCAAGAACGCGATGGTGGCGATGCCCGACGCCGACCCCGAGGTGCTCGCCGCCGGCGTCACCTCGAGCGCCTTCGGCGCCGCCGGGCAGCGCTGCCTGGCGGGCTCGCTGCTGGTCCTGGTCGGCGACCAGGCCGAGCAGGACGCGAGCCTCGCGACGGTGCTCGACGCGAGCCGCGCGCTCACCGTCGGCCCCGGCGGCGACGAGGCCACCGACGTCTGCCCGCTGGTCTCCTCCGACTCGCGCGAGCGGGTCGCCGGGGAGATCGAGAAGGCTCTCGGCGAAGGCGCCGAGGCGGTGCTCGACGGTCGCGAGGCCGGCGCGGGCGCGGGCGGCGCCAACCTCGGGCCGACGATCCTGGACAACGTCCCCGCCGATGCCCCGGCCGCCGTCGAGGAGCTCTTCGGACCGGTGCTGACGGTGCTGCGCGCGCCTGACCTCGACAGCGCGATCGAGCGCGTCAACGAGTCCCGCTACGGCAACGCCTCGGTGATCTTCACCACCTCCGGCGGCGCCGCCCGCGCCTACCGGCGCGGCATCGAGGCGGGCATGGTCGGCGTCAACATCGGCGTCGCCGCGCCGATCGCCTGGTTCCCCTTCTCCGGCTGGAAGGACTCGATCGACGGCGACCTGCACGCCAACGGCACCGATGCGGTCGAGTTTTACACCCGCAAGAAGGTCCTCACCTCGCGCTGGTAGCGACCCTGCCGGGGGCGCCGGGCGCGCCGTAGAATCGCCGTGATCGCACGGCAGCTCACCGACAGATGGCCGACCGTCGTCCCGCTGCTGGCGCTGATCGCGCTGGCGGCGACCTGGGGCACGCACCCGGCGGCAGCGGTCGTCGTCGTCATCGACATCTTCCTCGCGGGCGCGGTGCTGGCGGCGGTCCACCACGCCGAGGTGATCGCGGCCAAGGTCGGCGAGCCGTTCGGCTCGCTGGTCCTGGCGGTGGCGGTGACCGTGATCGAGGTCGGCCTGATCGTCACCCTGATGATCTCCGGCGGCGCCGAGGCCGAGAGCCTCGCCCGCGACACGGTCTTCGCCGCGGTGATGATCACCTGCAACGGCGTCGTCGGCCTCTCGATCCTGACCACGGCGCTGCGGCGCGGCACCGCCCGCTTCAACGCCGAGGGCTCGGCCACGGCGCTCGCCACCGTGGTCACGCTCGCCACCCTCAGCCTCGTCCTGCCGAACTTCACGACGAGCAAGCACGGGCCCGAATTCTCGGCCTCACAGCTGACCTTCGCGGCGCTCGCCTCGATCGCCCTCTACGCGCTCTTCCTGCTCGTGCAGACGGTCCGCCACCGGTCTCTCTTCCTGCCCGAGGGAGACGAGGTCGAAGTCGACGACCCGCACGGCGAGCCGCCGTCCCGCTCGGAGACCCTGCGTAGCCTGGCGCTGCTCCTGGTCGCCCTCGTCACCGTGGTCGGGCTGGCGAAGACGAGCTCCGCGGCGATCGAGGAAGGGGTCAAATCGATCGGCGCCCCGGCCTCGGCCGTGGGTGTGGTGATCGCCCTGCTGGTGCTGATGCCGGAGACGCTGACGGCCTGGCGCAACGCCCGCCGCGACCGCGTCCAGATCAGCTTCAACCTCGCCTACGGCTCGGCGATGGCGAGCATCGGCCTCACCATCCCGGCGATCGCGGTCGCCTCGATCTGGCTCTCCGGGCCGCTCGTCCTCGGCCTCGGCGCGACTCAGATCGGCCTCCTCTTCCTCACCGCGGTGATCAGCACCCTCACCCTGCTGCCCGGCCGCGCCACCCTGCAGGAGGGCGGCGTCCACCTGATCATCTTCGCCGCCTTTCTCTTCCTCGCCTTCAACCCCTAGCGATCGAATAGCCTCGCGCGGATGCGGATCGACGGTCAGATCGCGGTGGTGTTCGGCGGTGCCTCGGGGCTGGGTGAGGCGACGGCGCGGCGGCTGGCGGCGGGCGGGGCGCAGGTGCTGGTCGCCGACCTGGCGGCGGAGCGGGCGGGCGAGCTGGCGCGGGAGATCGGCGGCGCCGCGGTCGCCTGCGACGTCGCCGATTCCGGCTCGGTCGAGGACGCCGTGGCCGCGGCGACCGAGGCTCGGCGACCTCCGCATCGCGGTCGACTGCGCCGGGATCGCGACGCCGACGAAGCTGGTCCGCAAGGGGCGCCCGACCCCGCTCGAGGACTTCGCCAAGGTGCTGGCGGTCAACCTGCTGGGGACGATCAACGTGCTGCGCTGCACCGCCGCGGCGATGGTCGGGAACGAGCCGGGTGAGGACGGCGACCGCGGCGTCTGCGTCGCCACCGCCTCGATCGCCGCCTACGAGGGCCAGATCGGCCAGGTCGCCTACGCCGCCTCGAAGGCGGGCGTCGCCGGCCTCACGCTGCCGGTCGCCCGCGAGCTCGCCGACCGCGCCGTCCGCGTCGTCGCCATCGCCCCGGGCCTCTTCGACACCCCGCTGCTCGCCGGCCTGCCCGCCGCGGCGCGCGAAAGCCTCGCCGGCTCGGTCCCCTATCCGTCCCGGCTCGGCAACCCGGCCGAGTACGCCGCCCTGGTCGAGCACATCGTCCTCAACACGATGATCAACGGCGAGACGATCCGCCTCGACGGCGCCCTTCGCATGGGCCCGACCTGAGCCGCCGGTCGCGCCGCCCTATTCCTTCGGCGCGAAGCTCGACAGGTCCTGGCCGTAGACCGGGCTGACGACGACCTTGGTCGGGTCGATCGCGCTGGAGATGAAGGTGCTGATCGTGATCGAGCCGAAGGGCGCCCAGGGCGCCTGACGCATCACCTCGCGGTCGAGGCGCGCGTAGGCGGCTTCCTGGCGCGGTCCGAGCGGGACGCGGTCGAGCCGTTCGATCTGGCGGCTGATCGCCGGGTCGCTGAAGCGCGAGTAGTTGCTGTCGGCGGTCGGCTGGATGCTGGCGCCGGACAGCTGCGGCTGGAAGTAGTCGTTCGGGTGGGGGTAGTCCATGTACCAGTCGGCCCAACCGGTATCGAGGTCCGGGGTCGAGTCGTTGCCGATCACCGTCATGTAGTTGGCCGCGGGGACGATCTTCAGCGTCGGCTTCAGCCCCAGTTCGCGCAGCACGCCTTCGTAGTACTCGCCGGCCTGTTTGTTCGGCCCGTAGTCGTCGGTCCAGACCGTCACTTCGCGGACCTTGGGGTCGGCCGCCGCCATCAGTTCGCGCGCCTTCTTCATGTTGTGCGGGTAGGGGTGGAACTCGCGGTGGCCGGGCATCGCCGCCGGCAGCACCTGCTGGGTCGGCCGCATCTGGCCGGCGTAGATGCGCTGCAGCGCCGCCGGGTCGATCGCGTAGTTGACCGCCCGTCGCACCCGGACGTCGTCGAAGGGCGCCTTGTTCACGTTCATCCAGAAGTAGTAGAGGTCGATCTGTGGGGTGATCAGCAGCTGGCTGCCGGCGTAGCGCTTGCGCAGTTCGGCGAAGCGATCGGTCGGCGGCGGCTCCTCCATCCAGTCGATCTTGCCGCTCTCGACTTCGTTCACCGCCGTCTCCGGGTTGCTGATCACCTTGACGTCGATCGAGTCGAAGTGGCCGGAGGGAACCTGCGGGAGCAGCGCCGCATCGGTCTTCGACCACTCCGGGTTGCGGCGGTATTCCCAGCCGCTGCCGGGCTTGGCGGCGACGATCTCGTACGGGCCGGTGGCGGGAGGCGGGTCGTCGGAGAGGTCTTCGCGCTTGGTGTCCGCCGGCAGCGGCGCGGCGAAGAGCATCGCCAGCTCGTTGGTGAAGGTGCCGCGTGGCGCCACCAGGTGGATGACGATGCGGCCGCTGTCGTCGTCGGTGACGATGCCGGGGATGCCGCCGCGTTTCGTCTTGGCGAAGCGTTCGGCGCCGACGATGTCGGTGTAGAAGGGCGTCGCCGGCGAGTCCATCGCCAGCACCCGTTCGATCGTCGCGCGGAAGTCGGAGGCGCGGACCGGCGTGCCGTCGGAGTAGCGCAGCCCCTTGCGCAGGTAGAGCGTGTAGGTGCGGCCGCCGTCGGTGACCTTCGGCAGCGCCCGCGCCAGGCCGGGGATCACCTTGGTCCCGGCGGCGCCGTCGGCGTGCGCGTAGGTGAGCAGCGGCACGTAGGTCTCCCACATCGCCGACCAGCCTTCGAGCGAGTAGGAGAGCGAGGGATCGAGGTAGTCGGGGAAGGCGGCGTAGGTGACCTGGAGCGTCGTCGGCGCCGCCGTCGTCTCACCCGAGCCACCGCCGCACCCGCCGACGGCCAGCGCCGGCGCCACGACCAGCGCGAGCACGACGATCGGCACCGCGCCCGCCCGCGCGAACCGCGTCCTCTCGCGCCCCCTGGTCGCGAATCGCCTCCCGCTCATCGCGCCTTTCAACACTCCCGCATTCTTGCGCCTCTCCCTCGAACGTCAAGAAACTTTTTGCATGAATACGCGGGGACTTCGCCGCTCGTCCCTTCGGCAAGGCGGCGCGGGCCGCTCACTCGGTGGCGGCCTCGCCGAGGCGGTGGTTGGCGCGCGACTCGGCGAGGCGCAGGAGGGCGGAGTCGTCCTCTTCGCCGAAGCCCTGCGCGCGCAGCTGGCGGAACATCTGCTGGACCTCGGCGGTGAGCGGCAGGGGGGCGTCGACTTCGCCGCTCGCGCCGAGGGCGATCTCCAGGTCCTTGTGGTGGAGGTCGATCTTGAAGCCGGGGGCGAAGTCGTGCTCGAGGAAGTTGCGCCGGCGGACCTCCATGATCCGGTTGCCGGCCATGCCGCCGCCGATCGCGTCGAGGATCGCGGCCGGGTCGCCGCCCAGCTTCGAGCCGAGGACGAGCGCCTCGGAGAGCCCGGCGAAGATCACCGCGACGAGGACCTGGTTGCAGGCCTTCGCCACCTGCCCGGCGCCCGCGGCGCCGACGTGGGTGACGCGCGAGCCGAGGATCTCGAAGACGGGCCGCGCCCGGCGCACGTCGACGGCCTCGCCGCCGACCATGATCGAGAGCGTCCCCTCGCGGGCGCCGACGTCGCCGCCGGAGACCGGCGCGTCGAGGAAGCCGACCTCGCGGGCGCTCGCCTCCGCGGCGAGCTCCCGCGCCAGCGCCGGGGAGACGGTGCTCATGTCGATGACCAGCGACCCCGGGCGCGCCGCCGCGATCGCCCCGTCCGGCCCGCCGAGCACCTTGCGCACGACCGCGTCGTCTTTGAGGATCGAGATCAGGACGTCGGCCTCGGCTGCCACCGCGGCCGGTCCCTCGGCGCCGCGCGCCCCCGCCTCGACCAGCTCCGCCAGCGGATCGGGGCTGCGGTTCCAGGCGACGACCTCGCGGTCGGCCGCGAGCAGGTTACGCGCCATCGGCGCGCCCATCACGCCGAGCCCGAGGAAGCCGATCGTCTCGCTCATCCGCCCCAGGCTAGGACAACTCGGGGCGCGGCGGACGTGAGGTCGGGGCGGGGCGGTCGTTTCGGCTCGGGGGCGGTGGGGTCCGGGCCGCGTGCCTCGGGCCGGGTGCACCCGTCCGAGATACGTCCCGGGCGTCTCGTGGCGGCCCGGGCAGGCTGTGGCCGCCACGAGACGCCCGGGACGTGAGGTTTCCGCAGGGAAGTCCACACATACGTGGGAGAGATGCCGGGAACTTCACAGATCCCCATGCCTCCCGTGACGGGATCATGGCCCGCCCCCGGTGAGTTCGCACTTTCCTTCGCTATGCGAGCAGAACTGCGAACTCACCCGGAGGGGGCATGAGGAAGGTGGGAGGAACCGTGGACTTCCCCCGTTCTTCGTCACCGATCCCCGGAGTTCGTGACGAGGCACGCGCCTTTTCGGCGAGTCACGCGCCTTCGTGCCCGGTCACGCGCATCTCTGAGCCGGGGCACGCCCGTATCTCCCCAGGGCACGCCGATCCCCTCGCCCTCTCCCCGACACCCGGCCTTCTCGGTGGCGGCCACAGCCTGCCCGGGCCGCCACCGAGAAGGCCGCGTCCCTTTCCCGTCCCTTGCGGCCCGGGCGCCAGCTTCCGAGGCCCCGAACCTCTACTCACCCACCCCCGTGGGATCGACCGCCTGGCGGGGGGCGACAAGCAGGCACTCGGCGTGCGCGAGCACCTCGCCTTCGGCGTCGAGGATCGCCGTCGCGGCGAGCCCTTTGCGGCCCGATCGTTCGAGTGCCCGACCGGCGACGACGTACTCGACGCCGACCCGCGGCGGGGTGACGATCTCGACCTGCTGGCGGACCAGGTAGGCGACCGCGAGGTCGCCGCCGTGAAGGGCGAAGTAACCGGGGCAGTCGAGCACCGCCCAGACGAACTCGGGGAGCACCGCACCGTCCTCGTCGGCGGCCCAGTCGGGCGGCGTCCAGTGCGAGGCGACGACGCCGTCGAAGTTCGTCGGACCGGAGAAGACGTGGAGGCCGTCTGGACGCGCGCGACCGCAGACGAAGCACGTGTCGAAGGTGCCGCTGCCCGCCGGGGCGAAGCGGTCATGGGCGGCGCGCGCGGCGTCAAGGTCGATCGTGGGACCGTCCCAGGGGGCGAGTGGCGTCGCCGCCACTGCCTCGGCGATCGTCTCTCCGTCACTGAAGGCGCGCATCGCTCCGTCGTCTTCGAAACGCAACTCAACCGCTCTATCAAGCGGAATATGACGCTTCAGCGACACCGCGGCGGGGCCGTCGAAACGCTTCGCGAGCACGCCGCAGGAGTAGCCGCCATTGCCGCTCGCGGGCGGTCCGTTGAACTTCGCGGGAACGCTGACAGTGGTCATGACAGTTGTCCTATCCTAGGTCCGGTGGGCGGTCGAGCGGCCTTCGCGCCGCTCGGTCGACGCGGACGAATCTCTTCAAATTGGCTTGCGGAGCCACATCCCGCCGGTCGAGACGTTACGGTGCCCACGCCCCCGGAGACTCAAGGAGCGAGGTATGCCAAGCAAAACGAAAACGACCCGGAAACCCGCAGCGAAAAAAGCAGCGGCGACCAGGGCGAAAAAAGCAACGAAAGCCGCCGGCAAATCGGCGAAAAAACCGGCCAAAGCCGCCGCCAAAAAAGCAGCGAAACCGGCCGCCAAAAAACCGGCGAAAAAAACCGCCAAAAAACCGGCTAAAGCGGCCGCGAAAAAAGCGGTGAAAAAACCGGCGAAAGCCAAAGCGAAAACCGCTTCCAAAGCAAAACCGAAAGCGAAAGCCAAAGCGAAACCGAAAGCTGCGGCGAAAGCTAAAAAACCGGCGAAAGCCAAAGCTAAAAAAGCCGCGGCCAAACCGAAAGCGGCGGCGAAAGCGAAACCTAAAGCCGCCAAAAAAGCAGCGAAAAAAAGCGCCAAAAAATAGCGGGAGGCGCTTCTCGCTCCAGGCGAGGTGACCCGCCCCCGCGCCGCGTCAGCTGAGCGCGGGGGCGTGGTCCTCCTCCAAGCGCGCCACTAGGCTGGGTCGGTGGCCACCGCCGACCTCACCGTGATCGGGCTCGGGCGTCCCGACCCGAGCGCCGGCGCCTACGTCGCCGCGATCCAGCGCAAGCTCGCCGAGCAGGACAAGGTCGCCTATCGGATGCACGCGATGGGCACCTCGCTGGAAGGCTCGACCGCCGACATCCTCGCCGTCGTCGGCGAGCTCCATGCCGTCCCCTTCGAGCTCGGCCTGCCGCGCGTCTACACCGTCTTGAAGTTGGACGAGCGCCGCGACCGTCCCGAGCAGACCCTCGACGACAAGGTCGCCTCGGTCGAGCGCCACCTCGCCGAGGGCGACTCGGGCTGAGCTCCCGTCAACCGGGAGAGGCGGCGGCGATGGCGGCGACGAGGGAGTCGACCAGGAGGTCGAAGGAGTGGTCGAGGTCGAGGGGGAGGCCGAAGCCGCCGCCGATCTCGATGCTGACGAAGCCGTGGAGGGAGGAGCGGATCACGCGGACCAGGTGGACGGCCTCGTCGCCCTCGATGTCCCAGCCGGCGAGGATCGCGAGCATCGGCGCGATCGCCGTCGCCGCCACCTCGGTCGCCTCTCTGTCGTCGGGGTCGGGAGCGCGGACCGTGGCGGCGTAGCGGCCGGGGTGGGCGACCGCGTAGGAGCGGTAGGCGACGGCGAGGGCGCGGATCGCGTCCTCGCGCGAGCGGCCGACGGCGGCGTCGCGGATCACCGCCGCCAGTTCCGCGACCGCCTCGAGGCCGAGCTCCCGCAACAGTGCGTCGCGGCCGCGGATGTGGTTGTAGAGGGAGGGAGGGCGCATGCCGACCTCGGCCGCGACCCGCGACAGGGTCACCGCCTCGAGGCCGTCGGCGTCGGCGATCTTGCCCGCGGCGTCGACCACCCGCGCCTTCGCCCCGGCGCTCACTCGGCCCGCCTGATCGCGGCGTCCATCGCTGCCCCCGGGTCCTCTACCACCTTGCCGTGTCCCGGCGCCAGCCGCGCGGGTTCCAGCGCCCGCAGCGCCTTGGCGCTCGCCAGCGCGGTCGGTTTGTGCCAGGTCGCCATACCCGGCAGAGGAAACCACGGACTCGGCTTGGCCGGGGTCGCGACGCCGCCCAGCGTCACCCAGGCGTCGCCGGCGTAGAGGGTGCGGTCGCGGGTGTCGAGGAAGGAGACGTGGCCCGGCGTGTGGCCGGGAGAGGCGATCACCTCGAGCGAGCCGACCCGCTCGCCGGGAGCGATCAGGCGCGTCGGCTTCGTCTCGGCGCCCGGGTAGCTGCCGCGCAGCTTCTCCTGCGGCTCGTCCGGGTCGAGCGTCATCACCTTGTCGAGGTAGCGCGAGTCGCGCGCGGAGATCACCACCGCCGCCTCGGGCAGTGCCGCGTGCAGCTCGTCGAGCGAGCCGATGTGGTCGCCGTGGGCGTGGGTGAGGAGGATCGTCGTGATCGGCTTGCCGGTCTTCTCGGCGGCGGCGAGGATCGCCTTCGAGCTGCGCGGCAGCATCGTGTCGACCAAGGTCAGCCCGTTCTCCTCCTCGACCAGGTAGCCGTTGACGAATCCGAAGCGGGTGATGCGATCGACGGGCACTGGTGACCTCCTGGGACGCGGATCTGGCTAATACTATTAGTCTAACAACTAATATTTCTAGCAACCGATGGTTGCGCAATGTGCTACCTTCTTCGCAACCGTTGGTTGCACATCAAGACTGGGAGGTCGAAAGTGGTTGCAGACAGCATCGAGAGAGAAGTCGAGATCGAGGCCCCGATCGAGACCGTGTGGGCGATCGTCACCGAGCCCGAGCACATCGGCACCTGGCTCGGCGACTCGGCCGAGGTCGAGCTTCGCCCGGGTGGCGAGTTGGCGATCAAGTTCGGCGACTTCGGCACCGCGGTCGGCACCGTGGAGGAGGTCCAGCGCCCGACCCTGTTCGCCTTCCGCTGGGTGACGCCGGAGCCGGACCTCGACCCGAACCGGCGCGAGGGCTGGTTCACCCGGGTCGAGTTCCATCTACGCGCCGCGGGCGACGCCACCATGGTGCGCATGGTCGAGAGCGGATTCGCGAGCATCGCCGGCACCGACGGGGAGGGCGCCGCCCTCGCCGAGCGCCATACCGGCGGCTGGGGCACCTTCATGGGCCGGCTCGCCGACTACGCGATGTCGGTGGACGTCTCCGCCTGACGATGAGCGGCGCCGGTCGCGAGGGCGATGCGTTGTGGGCTGCCGTCGGTGATCCGACCCGGCGGCAGCTGCTCGACGCCCTGCTCGCCCGCGGCGAGGCGACGGCGACCGCGCTGGCCGGCGAGCTGCCGGTGACCCGCCAGGCGGTCGCCAAGCACCTCGGCGTGCTCGACCGCGCCGGCCTGGTCGACGTCCGCAAGCGGGGCCGCGAGGTCCTCTACGCCGTCCGCGCCGACCGTCTCGACGAGGTCGGCCGCACGATGGCCGACGTCGTCGCCGCCTGGGACCGTCGCCTGGCCACGATCAAGCGCCTCGCCGAGACGAAGGCGCGTTCGCAGTAACGCTCGCTATCCGGGCAAAAGTGCGAACGCGGCCGGCTATTTCAGCGTCCAGCCGCCGTCGGCGGCGAGGTTGACGCCGTTGACGGCGCCGTTCTCGAGCAGGAAGAGGGCGGCCTCGGAGAGCTCGCGCATGGTCACGGTGCGGCCGCTCGGGGTGCGCTCGGCGATCGCCTCGACCACGCCGGCCGGTTTCGCCGCCCAGTAGGGACTGTCGCCGATCACGCCGGGGTGGATGCCGTTGACGCGGATCGGCGCCAGCTCGGTCGCCAGCGTCCGCACCATCCCCAGCACCCCGCCGTTGACGGTGGAGACGGTGGTCGAGCCGGGGTAGGGACGGGCCTGCGCCTGGCCCCCGTAGATGACGACCGCGCCCTCGCCGTCCATCTTCGGCAGCAGCTGGTGGACGACCTCGGTGTAGCCGACCAGCTTCAGCGTGGTGAGGCGGATCGCGTTGGCGACGTCGTAGTCGACGACGGTGTTCTCGTCGCGCTCGATCGCCACCAGGGCGACGTGGCGGACGCTGTCGACGCGGGCCAGCGCCGCGCCGATCGACTCCGGCTCGGAGAGGTCGATCGCGAGGCTCTCGCACTCGGGATGGAGCTCACCGGCGATCCCCGCGCAGCGCTCCTCGACGCGGCCGGCGATGATCACGCGCTGCCCGCGCTCCAGGCAGAGCGCGGCAAGATCGCGCCCCAGCCCGGCCGTGCCACCGATGATGACGGTCGCGGCTCTCTCCATTCCGGTGCGTACAGTAACGCTTCACAAAAACTTCGGCAAGGTTGCACAAGATGCGGCTCCCTGTTTAGTATCGGCCAACAGGGCGCGGCCGCCCGGAAGCGGTCGCATCACCGTGCGAGGGTCAAGGAGGAGCGAGGTGGAGAGCACGCAGAAGAGCGCCGCGACGGCAACGCCGGGGCGCCTGGAGGGACGGGTCGCGCTGGTCACCGGCGCCGCCCAGGGGATCGGCCAGGCGCTGGCGATCCGGCTGGCGCAGGACGGCGCCGACGTCGTCATCGCCGCCCACCGGACGCCGCCCGACGACACCGAGGTCGCGGTCAAGGCGGCCGGGGTCGAGTCGCTCGTCCACCATGTCGACGTCGCCCTGGAAGAAGAGGTCGCCGACCTCGCCACCGCCGTCACCGAGCGTTTCGGCCGCGTCGACGTCCTCGTCAACAACGCTGGCAGCTACCCGATGCAGGGCTTCCTCGAGATGACCTACGAGCAGTGGCGGGAGATGTTCCAGATCAACGCCGACTCGGTCTTCCACACCTGTCGCGCCTTCGTCCCCGGCATGGTCGAGCGCCGCTGGGGCCGCGTGATCAACGTCTCCTCGACCTCCTTCATGGAGGGGATGGCGAACTACACCCACTACAACGCGGCGAAGGCGGCGATCGTCGGCTTCACCCGCTCGCTGGCGATCGAGGTCGGCCCCGCCGAGGTGACCGCCAACGTGCTGGCGCCCGGCCTCGTCCGCACCCCGACCACCGACTCCGGCCCGCAGGCCGACGGCATGTTCGAGGGCTTCCTCGCCGAACAGGCGATCAAGCGCACCGAGACCCCCGAGGACCTCGCGGGCGCCGTCTCCTGGCTCGCCTCCGAAGATGCCTCGTTCGTGACCGGCCAGACGATCGTCGTCGACGGCGGCTGGCACTTCAACTAGAGCGTCACCCCGCGCCCGTCGCCCCAAGGAGAGAGATTGAGCACCGACACCCGCCACCTCGGCTACCACCGGCTGACTGTCGACGACGCCCCCGAGCCGGCCACCCCGGCCGCCTTCGTCGAGCATTCCAGCGGCTTCGGCCGCGTCCAGCTGTTGGGCGGGCGCCACGGCGCGATCCACACCTCGACCGGCCTCTGCGACCTCGAGCCGGGCGGCTCGGTCGCGCCCCACGTCCACTCCTTCGAGGAGAGCTTCTACGTGCTCTCCGGCAACCCGGTGCTGGATGTCGAAGGGCGCAGCGTCGAGCTCGGCCCGGACCGTTGCGGCGTCCTCCCGGTCGGCACCCCGCACGCCTGGCGCAACCCCGCCGGCGAGCCCGCCCGCTTCTTCGAGATGCAGGCGCCGCGCGCCCGCGAGGACGACGACCCGGCCCCGCCGGACACCTTCTTCGTCCCCGAGGACCCGGGCGGGGAGGGCGCCGCGGTCGACCTCCGCGACCCCCGCAACACCCGCTTCTTCCGCCTCGACCCGAGCCAGATGGACGTCGACAACCTGAAGCTCGGCAGCCAGGTCGGCGAACCGCAGGTGTCGGCATCGATGGCGACCGCGCTGCTCGCCTATAGCGGCATCGCGGTGAAGATGCTGGTCGACGAGCGCCTCGGCGCGGCGCTCCACACCATGTTCATGGTCCACTACCAGCCCGGCGGCGTCGCCCACCCGCACGACCATCCGCTGGAGGAGAGCTACCTGATCATCGACGGCGAAGTGACCGCCGAAGCGGCGGGCGAGCGCTTCCGCATGGGCGTCGGCGACTTCCTCTGGTGCGGCGCCGGCTGCGTCCACGCCTTCTACAACGAGTCGGGGGCGACGGTGACCTGGCTGGAGACCTCCTCGCCGCAGCCGCCCGCCCGCAACAGCTACCGCTTCAACCGCGACTGGGACTACCTCGCCGAACGCGAGGGAGTCGAAGCGGCCGCGGGCTCGACCCAGGCCTGAGCCAGGACCGAAGGGGGACCGAGATGCCAGACCGCAAGCTGATCAAGGACGGGATCGTGCTGACGCTCGATCGCGAGGTCGGCGACTTCGACCGCGCCGACGTGCTGGTCGAGGACGGGGCGATCGCCGCCGTCGGCCCGGATCTGGAGGCGCCGGAGGGCGCCGAGCTGATCGACGCGAGCCGCGCGATCGTCATGCCCGGCTTCGTCGACACCCACCGCCACACCTGGCAGGCGCAGCTGCGGACGATCGCCTGCGACTGGACCCTCGGCCAGTACATGACCGGCCTGCACTCGGGCCTCTCCGGTCACTTTCGCCCCGAGGACACCTACGTCGGCAACCTGCTGGGGACGGTCGAGGCGCTCGACTCGGGGATCACGACGCTGCTCGACTGGTCTCACAACCTGGCGACGCCGGAGCACGCCGACGCCGCGATCGAGGGGCTGAAGGAGTCCGGTGCCCGCGCCGTCTTCGCCCACGGCGGCGGCGCGCCGCAGTGGGACGTCGTCCCCAACGCGGTGCCGCACCCCGAGGACGCGCGCCGCGTCCGCGCCGAGCACTTCCCGACCGACGACGGCCTGGTGACGATGGCGATGGCCCTGCGCGGTCCCGAGATCGCGACCAAGGAGGTGACGGTCGGCGACTACGAGCTGGCCCGCGACCTCGGCCTGCGGATCACCGTCCACGTCGGCAACGGCGAGATGGCCAAGGACCGGCCGCTGGCCTGGCTGTACGACGAGGGGCTGATGGGGCCGGACGTCACCTACGTCCACTGCAACGCGGTCGGCGACGACGAGCTGGCGATGGTGGCCGAGTCCGGCGGCACCGCCTCCTGCTCGCCTGACATCGAGCTGCAGATGGGCCACGGCTGGCCCGCCACCGGGCGCCTGCTGCGCGCCGGGATCCGGCCGACGATCTCGATCGACGTCTGCTCCTCCAACGGCGGCCACATGTTCGGCGCGATGCGCTCGCTGGTCGGGACGCAACGCGGCTTCGACATGGCCGAAGCCGCCGAGCGCGGCGAGCCGCTCGACCACGTGCCGCTCACCTGCCGCGAGGTGGTCGAATTCGCGACGATCGACGGGGCGCGCGCCTGCGGCCTCGACGATCGCGTCGGCACCCTGACGCCCGGCAAGCAGGCCGACATCATCCTGCTGAGCACCGAGTCCTACGGGATGTTCCCGGCCAACAACCCCTACGGCGCCGTCGTCTACAACGCCCACCCCGGCGTCGTCGACACGATCCTCGTCGCCGGCCAGGTGGTGAAACGCGGCGGCGAGCTGCTCGGGCCGGACCGCGAGCGGGTCCGCCGCCTGGCCTTCGAGAGTCGCGACCACATCTTCGATCAGGCCCGCGCCGTCCCGGCGACCGCGGACGCGGCGATCGGCGGCACCTGGATGCCGCACCACTTCTAGTGGCGATGGCCGCCGCGCCACCATCGGGCGATCCCGCCGGGGACGCCGCTCCGCGCCGCGATCCCTGGGAGATCCCGGCGGTCGTCGCCGGGATGGAGAAGCTGCTCGCCCGCCGCGCCGAGCTGCTCGCCGACGGCGCCGCGCCGATCGGCTGGAAGCTCGCCTTCGGCACGCCGGCGGCGATGGAGAAACTGGGCACGACCGGCCCGCTGGTCGGCTTCCTCACCGACCGCACCCTGCTCGCCGATGGCGCCGCGGTCTCGGTCGCCGGCTGGGCGGCGCCGAAACTCGAGCCGGAGATTGCGATCCACCTCGGGGCCGGGGGAGAGGGCGTCGCCGGGATCGCCCCGGCGATCGAGCTCGCCGACGCCGACCTGCCGGCGACCGAGACCGAGACGGTCCTCGCCGGCGACGTCTACCACCGCGCCGTCGTCCTCGACCGCCTCGCCGCCCCCGCGCCGCTGACCCACCCGCTCGCGGCGCGGATCGAGCGCGACGGCGACGAGTACGCCGCGACCACCGACGCCGAGGCCGAAGTAGGCCGGATCGAGGACCTCGCCGCCTGGACCATCATCTACCTGCGCCACTTCGGCCTCGAGACCACCGAGGGCGAGGTCGTCATCAGCGGCTCGGTGGTGCCGTTGCTCGACATCGCCCCCGGCCAGAACCTGCGTCACGAGGTCGCCGGCGTCGGCGAGCTCTCCGTCTCGGTCGTCGGCTGATAGAGCGGTAGAACGGAACGCGCGTGATTCGGGGCCGTGACGGCCGTCCGAGGTGGTCCCGGGCGTCTCGTGGCGACCCGGGCAGGCTGTGGCCGCCACGAGACGCCCGGGACGTGAGGGTTCCGCGGGAAGTCCCAGGGACGTGACGCTTCCGGCGGGAGGGCTCGGGGATGGGAGGCTTCCTGCGGGATCGCCACAGGGACGCGAGGCCTTCCCGCGGGACCGCCGGGCCGTGACGCTTCCACCTGGAACTGCGCGGGAGGCGTGACGCTTCCTCCCCGAAGTCCACGGATCCGTCGCACCCCGGGAAGCGCGGTCGACCTGAGGTACCTATAGGGAGCCTCAGGTCGACCGCGCTTCCTCGACCCCTGAGGATCCGTGACCTTCGTGGAGTCCTCGTCACGGAACAGGTCACCTTTCTCTCGCCTCCCGCGCATCTCTGTGGCGCACCGGCCTGGACCCTGGCCTCTCCCCACGTCACCCGGCCTTCTCGGTGGCGGCCACAGCCTGCCCGGGCCGCCACCGAGAAGGCCGCGTCCCTTGGTCGTCCCTTTGAGCTCCAGGCGCCAGCTTCCCCGGGCGCCAGCCCTCCCGGCCTCTCGGCCCCTCCCCAACGTGTACACCCTCACTTGACGCTTGTGAAGCACCGTTGTTAGAGTGCCGCGCGGACCAAGGAGGAGGAGAACTATGGCTGACCGCATTCTGATCGAGGCAGGCACCGTCCTGACCATGGACCCGGATCTCGGCGTCCTGACGCCGGGGCAGATCCTGGTCGAGGACGGCAAGATCGTCGACGTCGGCGCCGATCTCGGCGTCACCGATGCCGAGCGCATCGAGATGCCCGAGGCGATCGCGATGCCGGGCTTCGTCGACACCCACCGTCACACCTGGCAGGCGCCGCTGCGGCTGCTCGCCAGCGACTGGACGCTGGGCCACTACCTGATGGGGATCCACTCCGGCTTCTCCAAGCACTTCCGTCCCGAGGACACCTACATCGGCAACCTGCTCGGCACCTCCGAGGCGCTCGACTCGGGGATCACGACGCTGCTCGACTGGTCCCACAACCTCGCCACGCCGGCCCACGCCGACGCCGCGATCGAGGGGCTGAAGGACTCCGGCGCGCGCGCCGTCTTCGCCCACGGCTCCGGCAACGAGCAGTGGTCGAACCTGCCGAGCCCGATCCCGCACTCCGACGACGTCAAGCGCCTGCGCGACGAGTTCTTCTCCTCCGACGACCAGCTGGTGACGCTGGCGATGGCGCTGCGCGGGCCGCAGTTCGCGACCAAGGAGGCGACGCTCGAGGACTACAAGCTGGCCAAGGAGGTCGGCACGCGGATCACCGTCCACGTCGGCGACGGCGAGTGGGGGCGCTCGCGGCCGATCGAGTGGCTGCGCGACAACGACCTGCTCAGCGACGAGGTCACCTACGTCCACTGCAACGAACTGGCCGACGACGAGCTGCAGATGATCGCCGACTCCGGCGGCACCGCCTCGGTCGCGGCGACGGTGGAGATGCAGATGGGCCACGGCTGGCCCGCCACCGGGCGCCTGCTCGACCACGGCATCCGGCCCAGCCTCTCGGTCGACGTCTGCTCCTCGATCGGCGGCGACATGTTCGGCCTGATGCAGACCGCGATCTCCTCGCAGCGCGCGCTCGACCACGCCCAGGACGTCGAGAACGGCAGCGGCCTCTCCGACGAGCTGCGCCTCAGCTGCAAGGGCATGGTCGAGTTCGCGACCCTCCAGGGGGCGATCGCCTGCGGCCTCGACTCGAAGGTCGGCAGCCTCACCCCGGGCAAGGAGGCGGACCTGATCCTGATCGACACCGACACCCTCGCCCTCACCCCCAACAACAATCCCTGGGGGGCGGTCGTCTACGCTGCCCACGCGGGCAACGTCGACACGGTGCTGGTCAAGGGTCGCGTGGTCAAACGCGACGGCAAGCTGACCGACGTCGACGTCGACAAGGTCCGCCGGCTGGCGCTCGAGACGCGCGACTACCTGCTCGCCGAGGCCCCCGAGGATCCGACCATCGCCGACGCCCAGACCGGCGGCGACTGGATCCCCGAGCAGGTCCGCGCCTAGCCCTTCCCCGCGCCTCCCCGCGTCCCCCCGGGCGCGTTCGCAGTTCCGCCCGCATAGCGGGCGGAACTGCGAACGCGCGCCGTCGCCGTCGCCTGCGCTTGCTCTCCCTGAACACTCGCTTGAACAATTTAGCCTCGCGATGTTTGTTCAGCCTTGACAGGGTGTTTAGCAACATGGTACGAATTCCGCCTGCGGCGTAAACAGGGCGTCGTAGAGGGCTGGAGGAGAAAAGATTGACCGCACTTAAGAGCCGAGTCGCGTCGCCGTTCGCTGCCATCTGGGTGGCGACGCTGCTGCTGTTCATCGTCAGCCCGTTCGTCGCCTCCGGCAGCCTCGGCCACAGCGCCCTGCAGGGGATGCTCCCGTTCGCCGGGATCCTCGCGATCGCCGCGATCGGCCAGACCCTGGTGATCCAGCAGGGCGGCCTCGACCTCTCCGTCCCCGGCATCTTCTCGATGGGCGCGGTGCTCGTCGTCACCATCCCCGGCGGCAACGACGGCTCGTTGATCCCGGCCCTGATCGTCGTCGCCCTGGTCGGCATCGCCGCCGGCCTGCTGAACGGCATCGCCGTCACCCGCTTCGGCATCACCCCGCTGGTCGCGACGCTCGGCGCCAACGCCATCTTCATCGGCGTCGTGATCCAGGCGACCGGCGGCTCGATCGCCTTCAAGGCGACGAAGAACTGGCAGAACTTCACCGCCGAAAAGGTCCTCGGGATCCCGATCCTGGCGGTGATCGCGCTGGTCGTCGTGGTCCTCGTCGCCCTCTTCATCTCGCGCACGATCTGGGGACGGCGCTTCGTCCTGGTCGGCTCGAGCCCGCTCGCCGCCCGCGCCGCCGGCCTCTCGGTCGAGCGCTACCAGCTCGGCGCCTACGCGGCCGCCGGGCTCAGCTACGCGCTCGCCGGCGCCCTGCTCTCCGGCTACCTGCAGTCGCCGCCGCTGCTGCCGGGCAACGAATACCTGCTGCCCTCGATCGCCGCGGTCGTCCTCGGCGGCACCGCGCTCGGCGGCGGCCGCGGCAGCGTCATCGGGACCGCGGTCGGCGTGCTCTTCCTTTCTCAGCTGGAACAGGTGATCTCGGCGCTGGGGGCCAAAACCTCGGTCGAGTACCTGATCCAGGGAGCGATCGTCGCGCTCGGCATGGGCCTGCGCAACGTCCCGTGGAACCAGATCCTGCCCGGCCGCAGGGGCGATGTAGACGCGGTCGACGGCCTGACTTCCCACGAACCCGCGAGCGGCACGAGCCGCGCGCTTCTCAGTGAACACAAGGAGGAGGACTCAATCGATGTCAGCAAGACCTGATCGCGCGCGGGTCAAGGGGGTGGCGCTGTTGGCGCTGATCGCCCTGCTCGCCGCGCTCGTGCTCTCGGCATGTGGCGGCGGCGGCAGCTCGAGCAGCTCCGAAACCACGTCGGAAAGCTCCGCGACGGAAAGCGAAGGCGAAGGCGCGGCGAACGGCGGCGAAACCGAAACTGCGTCGTCGGAAGGCGAAGACGCCTGGTGCGGCTCTGAAGGCGTCACCCTGGGCATCCAGGACGGCGGTGGCCTCAACGCCTGGTCGAAGGAATCGCTCGAACAGGTGCAGATGGTCTCGAAGAGCTGCCCGGCGGTCGAAAAGGAAATCGTCGTCGACGCCGACTTCGAACCGCAGAAGGCCGTCTCGGGGATCCAGAGCATGATCTCCCAGGGCGCCGACGCGATCGTCCTGATCCCGGACTCGGGCAACTGCGCCGAGGTCCCGGCGATGCGCCAGGCGATGCAGCACGACATCGTCGTCGTCCCCTGGGCCGCCGACCCCTGCGGCACCGAAGGCACCGACTACACCAAGTACATCGACTGGGACACGAAGGCCGCCGGCCGCGAATGGGCCGAATGGGTCATCGAACAGATGGGTGGCAAGGGCAAGCTCCTCTACGAGGGTGGCCCGGCCGGCAACACCGTCAGCTCGAACGCCGCCGAAGCGATCGCCGAAGTGGTGGAAGAAAGCCCGGGCGTCGAACTGGTCGAACCGATCAGCTCCGAAGAATGGCCTGTGACCAACTGGGATCCGGCGGAAACCAAAAAGATCACCGCCGCGATCCTCGCCAAGCACCCGGAAATCAACGGCCTGATCAACGACTACGGCGCCTCGGCCGAGGCCGAGCTCCAGGCCTTCCAGGCCGCGGGCAAGGAAATCCCGGCGGTCGCCGCGAGCGAGTCCAACGCGCTCGCCTGCACCTGGAAGGAAGAAAAAGAAGGCGGCAGCGAATTCCCGCTGATGACGATCTCGTCGCGCAACTGGCTCGGCCGTTACGCCGCCCAGTACGCGATCGCCGAAGCCTCCGGTGGCACGCCGCCGGCGCTGAAGAACAACGGGATCATCACCCTCGGCCAGTGGGAGAACTCGGTCTCCGGCAAAGAACCGAAATGTGACCCGAACGCCAGCCCGGAAGCCTCGTTCTCGAACGAAATGACCGAAGCGGAGACGGCAAAGATCGCGCTCGAAGGCTGAGCGCGAGCCAAGAAGGACAAGGAAAAACCATGGAGTCGACTTCCCACCCCGAGCATCCGGTCGCCCTGCGGCTCACCGACGTGAGGAAATCCTTCGGCGCGGTCCGCGCGCTGAAGGGCGTCACGCTGGAGGTGCGCGCCGGCGAGGTTCACGCCCTGCTGGGCGAGAACGGGGCCGGGAAGTCGACCCTGATGGCGGTCGCCGCCGGCTCCCTGGAACCCGACGAGGGGACCGTGGAGATCGCCGGTGAGACGCTCAGGTCCGCCAGCCCCGGCGCCGCCCAGGCGCTGGGGCTCGGCGTCGTCTACCAGCACCCGGCGCTGGCCGAGGACCTCACCGTGGTCGAGAACATGCTGCTCTCGATGCCGCGCCGGCTGCGCCCTTCGTACTCGCGGGCGCCGGCCTGGGCGCGTCAGGCGCTGGCGACGATCGGGGCCGAGAAGATCGACCCCGGCAGCCGCATCTCCGAGCTCGGCGCGGCCGAGACGCAGCTGGTCGAGATCGCCAAGGCGCTGGCGCTCGACCCCAAGGTCTTGATCCTCGACGAGCCCACCGCGGCGCTCGAATCGGAGGAGGTCGACCACCTCTTCACCCAGGTGCGCGCGATCCGCGAACGCGGCACCGCGATCGTCTACATCTCCCACCGCATCCCCGAGGTCGAGGCGATCGGCGACCGGCTGACCGTCCTTCGCGACGGCTCCACCCGCGGCACCTTCGGCGTCGACGAGGTCGACGAGGCGAAGATCCTCGAGCTGATCGCCGGGCGCGAGCTGGAGGCGGTCTTCCCCGACAAGCTTGCCGCCGGCGCCGCGGGCGAGGCGGTGCTCTCGGTCCAGGAGCTCTCCGGACAGAACTTCGACGACATCTCGCTGGAGGTCCGCGAGGGCGAGATCCTCGGTATCGCCGGCGTCGCCGGCAACGGCCAGCGGGAGTTCGTCCGCGCCCTCGCCGGGCTCGGCCACCACACCGGGACGGTCACCGTCAACGGCGCCGAGGTCAACCTGCGCAACGCCCGCCGCGCCCAGCGCGACGGCGTCTTCTACGTCTCCTCCGACCGCCGGCGCGAGGGGATCTTCCCGGCGCTCTCGGTGCGCGAGAACGCGGTCGCCTCATCGCTGCAGAGCTTCACCGAGCTCGGCGTGGTCGGCTCGAAAGCGGAGCGCACGGCGCTTGCCGGGCGGGAAAAAGAGCTGGCGATCAAGACCGCCTCGCAGGAGTCCGACATCTCCAGCCTCTCCGGCGGCAACCAGCAGAAGGTCGTCTTCGCCCGGGCGATGCTCGGCCGGCCCAAGGTGCTGATCTGCGACGAGCCGACCCAGGGCGTCGACGTCGGTTCCCGGGTGGAGATCTACCGCCTGCTGCGCGAGCTCGCCGCCGACGGCTGCGCGGTCATCGTCTGCTCCTCCGACGCGCTCGAGCTGGTCGGCCTCTGCGACCGGGTGATGGTGATGTCGCGCGGCCAGACGGTGGCGATGCTGGAGGACGAAGCGGTCACCGAGGGCAAGATCACCGGCACCGCGGTCACCGCGACGACCGAGCGCAAGGCGCGGGCGAAGAAAGGGGAGCGCGCCTCGGTCGGCCGGCTCGGCCGTTTCCTGCGCGGCGACGGGGTGGCGGCGCCGGTGCTGGCGCTGGTGATCGTCGCCCTGGCGATCTTCACCCAGGCGCAGAACTCCGACTTCCTCAACAGCTTCAACATCGAAAACCTGCTGTTGCTCTCGACCGCGCTGATCCTCGTCGCGCTGGGCCAGCTGGTGGTGCTGCTGACCGCCGGCGTCGACCTCTCGGTCGGCCCGATGATGGGGTTGGGCCTGGTCATACTGACCGGCTTCGCGACCGACGGAAAGGGGACCGGTGGGTTCGTCATCGGCCTCGTCCTCGCGGTCGCCGCCGGGATCGGGATCGGCATGATCAACGGCGGCCTGGTCCAGTTCGCGAAGATCAACCCGGTCATCGCCACCCTCGCCACCTACATCGGCGTGCAGGGGATCGCGCTGCTGATCAACCCGGTGCCGACCGGCCTCTTCGCCGCCTCGGCGACGGAAACGCTGTCGAAGACCGTCGCCGGGATCCCGATCGTCTTCATCGTCTGCGTGGTGCTGGCGCTGCTCGCCGAGTTCACCCTGCGGCGGGGACGGCTCGGCCTCGCCCTGCGCGCGGTCGGCTCCAACGAGGCGGCGGCGCACCGGATGGGCGTCAACGTCGGCCTCACGCGGATCGCCGCCTACTGCATCGCGGGCACCTTCGCGGCGCTCGCCGCGGTGATGCTGGCGGTCCAGATCGGCACCGGCGACGCGACGGCGGGACAGAGCTACACCCTGCAGTCGATCTCGGCGGTGGTCCTCGGCGGCGCCTCGATCTACGGCGGCCGCGGCTCCTTCCTCGGCGCCGTGCTCGGCGCCCTGCTGCTGACCGAGATGATCAACGCGATCACCTTCCTCGAACTCGGCGAAGCCTGGCAGTACTGGTTCCCCGGCGCGGTCATCCTGATCGCGGCGGCGATCTTCGCCCGGGTCAGCCGCATCCGGCTCGCCGCGGCGGCCGAAGCGGAGACGGCGTAGTCCGGACAGCGTAAGGAGGTCATCGATGGCCAAGCAGCGACTCGTGATCGAGGGCGCCTCGATCGTCACGCTCGATCCCCGGATCGGCGACGTGCGTGAGGGCGACGTCCTGATCGAGGACGGCGAGATCGTCGCGGTCGGCACCGGCCTCGGCGTCACCGACGCGGAGGTGATCGACGGCCGCGGCCAGATCGCGATCCCCGGCTTCGCCAACACCCACCTGCACACCTGGCAGCACGCGCTGCGCGGGGTGTGCGCCGACTGGACGGTGAAGGACTACGTGCGCTGCTGGCGCATCCACCTCGGCCCGATGTACCGGCCGGAGGACATGTACGTCGGCAACTACGCCGGCGCGCTCGACGCGCTGAACGCCGGGGTGACGCTGGTCGTCGACTACTGCCACAACGTGGTCACGCGCGACCACGGGCGGGAGGCGCTGCGCGGGCTGCGCGACGCCGGCGTGCGGGCGCTCTTCGGGCTCGCCTACACGCCGGTGCTGGACCACGGCTTCGCCGCCGCGCCGAGCTTCGAGGTCGAGAACCCCGACCTCCCCGACCACGCTTCGCGGGTCGCCTTCGCCAGGCAGCTGGCGAGCGAGGAGTTCAGCTCCAAGGACGGGCTGGTGAGCTTGGCGATCGTGCCGCAGGAGATCGAAATCGCGCCCAGCTGGGAGGAGGTCGTGAGCGAGTTCGAGTCGGCGCGCGAGCTCGACGCGCAGATCTCCCTGCACGCCAACCAGGCCTTGACCGGCACCCGCTGGGAAGACGTCCGCAAGCTGCACCGCGCCGGGCTGCTGGGCCCGGACATCCTCTTCGTCCACTGCTCCTTCTCGGCCGACGACGAGCTGAAGATGATCGCCGACGCGGGCGCCTCGGTCTCGGTCCAGGCGGAGACCGAGATGCAGATGGGGATGGGCTTCCCGATCACGGGCAAGCTGGTCGAGCTGGGCGTCGCGCCGAGCCTCGGCGTCGACATCACCTCCAACGGCAGCGGCGACATGTTCGCCCAGATGCGGCTGGCGCTGCAGGTCGGGCGGATGCTCGGCGACGCCGGCTACTACGAGCGCGACACGATGCCCGAGGACGTCTCGCTGACGACCCGCCAGGCGCTCGAATGGGCGACCGTGAACGGGGCGAAGGGGGCGGGGCTCGGCGACGTCACCGGCACGCTCACCCCGGGCAAGCAGGCCGACGTGGTGCTGATCGACGGCAACCACTTCAACCTGATCGGCTGGGACCGCGACGACCCGGTCGGGACGGTGGTGATGCAGGCCAACGCGGGCAACGTCGGCACCGTGATCGTCGGCGGCAAGGTGGTCAAACGCGACGGCGCGATGGTCGGGGTGGATCCCGCGCGGGTGCGTGCCCAGGTCGAGGAGTCGCAGGGCTACGTCCACGGCTGGGCCGACGACCACGGCGGCATCCTGCCGCAGCCGCGGATCGAGCTCGGGTTCTGAGCGCCGGCGCCGTGACGAGCGAGCATCAGCGCGTCGCGGTCCTCGGGGCCGGGGCGAACGGCGCCGGGGTCGGCGCCGAGCTGGCGGCGGCCGGCGTCGACGTGACGCTGATCGAGCAGTGGCCCGCGCACGTCGAGAAGATGCGCGCCGACGGCCTGCGGATCGAGATGCCCGAGCGGGTGCTGGAGACGCCGGTCACGGCGCTCCACCTCTGCGAGGTGGCCGAGGTGAAGCAGCCCTTCGACGTGGTCCTGATGCTGATGAAGGCCTACGACACCAGGTGGGCGGCGGAGCTGATCAAGCCGGTGCTGGCCGCCGACGGCCTGCTCGCCGGGGTGCAGAACGGCTTCACCGCCGACGCCATCGCCGCGGTCGTCGGGCCGGAGCGGGCGATCGGCTGCGTGATCGAGTGCTCGGCGATGATGGAGGTGCCGGGGGTGGTGGAGAGGCACACGCCGCCGGAGAGCTCCTGGTTCGCGGTCGGCTCGCTGGGCGAGGCGACGGCCGGGCGCGAGAGCGAGGTCGCCGACCTCCTCGCCCACGCGGGTCGCACCGAGATCGTCGCCGACATCCGCTCGGCCAAGTGGATGAAGCTGGTCTCCAACGCGACCACCCTGGTGACGACCGCGATCCTCGGCGAGCCGATGCTCGCGTCGCTGAAACACGAGGCGATGCGCGACCTGATGATCGCCTCCGGCCGGGAGGCGCTCGCCGCCGGCCTCGCCCAGGGCCACAAGATCCAGCCGATCTTCGGCCTCACCGCCGACGACCTCGCCGAGGAGGACGCCGTGGTCGAGAAGCTCCTCGACGCCCTCTACGGCGGCTTCGTCCTCCCGACCACGACCACGACCATCCTCCACGACTGGTCGAAGGGTCGCCGCAGCGAGGTCGACGACATCAACGGCCAGGTCGTCGCCCAGCTGGGCCCCGAGCGCGCCCCGGTCAACACCGCCGTGGTCGAGATGGCCCACCGCATCGAACGCGGCGAGCTGGAGCCGAAGATCGAGAACTACGCCGAGCTGGCGGCGCTGGCCGGCCTCGGCTGAGGGCCCGAGGGCTCTTGCTCCGTGGTTCGAGGCCGCCGCGCCCGTCCGAGATGCGTCCCGGGCGTCTCGTGGCGGCCCGGGCAGGCTGTGGCCGCCACGAGACGCCCGGGACGTGAGGGTCCCGCAGGGAAGTTCACAAGGCGTGGGAGAGATGCCGGGAAGCTCACACGGACGTATGAGAGATGCCGGGAACGTCACAGATCCTCATGCGTCCCGTGACGGGATCGGGGCCCGCCCCCGGTGAGTTCGCACTTTCGCTCGCCATGCGAGCAGAACTGCGAACTCACCGGGGGGAGGCATGAGGAAGACGGGAGGGAGCGTGGACTTCCCCCGCTCTCCGTCATGGGACCTCGGAGCTCGTGACGAACCCCGCACCTCTCCCCGACACCCGGCCTTCTCGGTGGCGGCCACAGCCTGCCCGGGCCGCCACCGAGAAGGCCGCGTCCCTTCCCCGTCCCTTCCACCCCCGGGCGCCAGCCCGAGGCCCCGGCGCTAACCCACGCGGGGGTCGTGATCGCGGCCGACGACGGTCCAGATCGCCAGCATCGGCTTGTCGTCGCTGAGGTTCCAGATGCGGTGGGGGGTGCGGGAGTCGAAGGCGATCGAGTCGCCGGCCTCGAGCTCGTAGTAGTCCTCACCGACGGTGGCGCCGCAACGGCCGTCGAGGATGATCCCGTACTCGGATCCCGAGTGGGTCATCAGGGCGTCGGCCGGGGCGGACTCGCCGCCGACCGGGTAGGTGCAGTAGAGGAACTCGACCCCGGGGTCGTGGGAGGCGGTGAGCCGTTCCCAGCGCACGCCCGTCGCCAAGGTCAGGCTGAGGCGATTGCCGGCGCGCAGGACGGGGCCCTCGCTGGGTGCCTGCCAGTGGCTCGACGGGGTCCGCTCGTCCCCCGGGTCCATCGGCCGGCCCGGTTTCGCCTCCGACTCCGGCGCCGCGGCGGCGCCGCGCGGGTTGTCGAAGAAGAGCTCGTCGAGCGAGATCCCCAGCTCGGAGACGATCGCGTAGAGCGTCGCCACCGAGGGCGTCGCCTTGCCGTGCTCGATCTGGGAGATGAGGCTGGGGGAGACCCCGACCTCGCGGGCCAACGCCCGCAGGCTCATGCCGGCTTCCTGGCGGTGTTTGCGCAAGCCCTCGCCGACCGGCTCGGCCAGCGCGTCGCGTCCTCCGTTTGACCGCCCGGTGTCCGACGTCGACTCTTTGTCGGTCTTCGTCGCCATACGTATTGGTTAACGAAGTTACTAGACGCCTCGGAAGCGCCAGCACGTTCCCCGAATCTCCCCTCTTAAACCCGATTGACTCCGCTGTTAAATCTAGTTTACTGTCGCCGGGACTGCAAGGGGTTCGCTTACAGGGCCGATGAACCGGAGGGTCGAGAGAAATGACTGAGAAGCGCATCGCGGTGGTCGGGACCGGAGCGAACGGGGCGGCGATCGCCGCCGACATGACCGACGCGGGCTTCGACGTCACCTGCATCGAGCAGTGGCCCGCCCACGTCGAGGCGATCCGCGCGCGCGGCGTCACCGTCCGCTCGCCGCAGGGCGACGAGAAGGTCACGAAATTGCGCATCCACCACCTCTGCGAGGTGGCCGAGGTCAAGCTGCCCTTCGACCTCGTCTACATCGTCACCAAGGCCTACGACGCCCGCTGGCACTGCGAGCTGATCAAGTCGGTGCTGGCGCCGGACGGCCTCGCCGTCGGCCTGCAGAACGGGATGACGCTCGACGACATGGCCGACGTGCTCGGCCCCGAGCGCACCTTCGCCTCGGCGATCGAGATCGCCGGCAACTGCTTCGAGCCCGGCCTGGTCGAACGGCAGACGCCGCCGGAGGGGACCTGGTTCGCGCTCGGCCCCTACAACGAGCGCAGCCCCTTCGACCGGGTCGAGGAGCTGGCGGTTCCCCTGCGTGCGGCGGGCGCCGTCGAAGTGACCGAGGACGTGCGCTCGGCGAAGTGGATGAAGCTGACCGCCAACGCGGCCGAGATGCTCCCCTCGGCGATCCTCGGCGTGCCGCTGGTCGCCGCCCTCCACGTCGAGGGCATGCGCGAGGTGATGGACGCGGCGGGCACCGAGGCCCTCGACACGGCGCTGGCGCTCGGCTGCAGGATCGTGCCGATGTTCGGCCAGGAGGGGATCGACGAGCTGCCGCCGGAGCGCTATTCGGCGGCCCTCCTCGACGCGGTGCTCGCCGGCTGGTCGCTGGAGGACACCAAGGTGGCGATCCTGCAGGACTGGCTCAAGGGCCGCAAGGGCGAGGGCGAGGAGATGAGCGGCCTGGTCGTGCGCGAACAGAAACGGCTCGGCGGCGAGGCGCCGGTCAACCAGATGCTGGTCGAGCTGTCGCGGCGGATCGAGTCCGGGGAGCTCGAGCCGGGCCTCGAGAACGCCGAGCTGATGACCTCGGTGCTGGCCGGGTAGACGGTCTCAGGCGGCTTTCGCGTGGCCCGGCCACGCGTTAAGGGCTTCGTTCACCGAGCCTAACCACAGTTGACGAGGGTGTTCAATTTCGTTTACTATCTCGCAACGGCGCGACCCGCGCCTGGGTTGACGAGGGAGAAAGGAACACGCCTATGACCAACATCGCTTCACGTGGCGCCACGATGGGCGTGGACTGGGAGCAGCGCATCGATTTCGCCAAGCTCCGCACGGACCGTCTCGCGCGGGCCCAGGCCGAGTTGCAGAAATCGGACCTCGGGGCGCTGCTGCTGTTCGACCCGAACAACATCCGCTACGTCACCTCGACCCACATCGGCGAGTGGGCGCGGGACAAGAACGCCCGCTTCGCGCTGCTGCCGCGGACCGGCGACCCGGTCCTCTGGGATTTCGGCTCAGCGGCCAAGCACCACCAGATGTACGCGCCCTGGCTGCCGCCGGAGAACTTCCGCGGCGGCGTCTCGCCGATGCGCGGCGCGATGCCCGACCACACCGGCGTCCCCGACCGCCTCGCCCGGCACATCTGGCAGGAGCTGAAGGACCGCGGCCTGGAGAGCGAGCCGATCGGCATCGACATGACCGACATGGTCGCCCTCGCAGCGTTGAACCGCGCCGGCCTCGCCACCACCGACGGCTCCCAGGTGATGCTCGCCGCGCGCACGATCAAGACCGACGAGGAGGTCGCGCTGCTCGACCACGCGGCGGCGATCGTCGACGCGACCTACGAGCGGATCTACGAAATGCTGCGCCCCGGCGTGAAGGAGTCCGAAGTCGTCGCCGACGCCCAGCGCCTCCTCTTCGAGCTCGGCTCCGAGCAGGTCGAGGCGATCAACGCCGTCTCCGGCGACCGCTGCATCCCTCACCCGCACGTCTTCTCCGATCGCCTGCTGCGGCCCGGCGACCAGGCCTTCTTCGACATCATCCACAGCTTCATGGGCTACCGGACGTGCTACTACCGGACGTTTTCGGTCGGTGGCGCCAACCAGGCCCAGGTCGACGCCTACAAGCAGTGCCGCGAGTGGCTCGACGACGCGATCGACCTGGTCCGCCCCGGCGTCACCACCGACCAGATCGCCTCGGTCTGGCCGAGCGCCGAGGAGCAGGGCTTCCCCGACGAGGAAGCGTGCTTCGGCCTGCAGTTCGGCCACGGGCTCGGCGTCGGGCTCTACGAGTCGCCGATGATCAGCCGCCTGCACAGCCTCGACCACCCGGAGGAGATCGTCCCCGGCATGGTCTTCGCCCTCGAGACCTACTGCCCGGCGAGCGACGGCGTCTCCGCCGCGCGGATCGAGGAGGAGGTGCTGGTCACCGAGGACGGCAATCGCATCCTCACCCGCTTCCCCGGCGAGGAGCTGCTGGTCGCCGGTCGGCAGTACGTGCGCGGCGCCGACATCGTCGACGGCCGCGTGCAGGTGGGCGCCTAGCCGAGCGCATGCGCGCCGCCGTCTACCACGGAGCGGGGGACGTCCGCATCGAAGCGGCCGCGGACCCCGGCGCGCCCGGCCCGGGCGAGGTCCTGATCTCGCCGTCGATGGCGGCGATCTGCGGCACCGACGCCTCCGAGTATGCCCACGGCCCCCACATGATCCCGCTGCACGAGCGCCATCCGGGGAGCGGCCACGTCGGGCCGCTGATCCTCGGTCACGAGTTCGTCGGGCGGGTCGAGGCGCTCGGCGACGGGGTGGAGGGGCTCGCGGTCGGCGACCGCGTGGTCTGCGGCGCGGGCGTCTCCTGCGGCGAGTGCGCCTGGTGCGAGGCCGGCCGCACGAACCTCTGCGCGAGCTACTACACGCTCGGCCTCAGCGCCCCCGGCGGCCTCGCCGACCAGGTTTTGAGCCCGGCTTCGATCTGCGTCCCCGTCCCCGACGCGGTGGACGACGTCGGCGCCGCGATGGCGCAGCCGCTGGCGGTGGCGATCCACGCGCTCGACCGCGGCGGGGTCGGCCCCGGCCTGACCGTCGTCGTGCTCGGCATCGGCGGGATCGGCGGCTTCCTGGTCGGTGCCGCGGCGACGCGCTCGCCGAGGCGGCTGATCGCGGTCGACGTCGACCCGGCGAAGCTGGCGCCGGCCGGCGCGCTCGGCGCCGACGAGACGATCGACGCGCGCTCCACCGACGTCGCCGCGGCGATCCTCGAGGCGACCGACGGCGAGGGCGCCGACGTCGTGGTCGAGGCCTCCGGCGTGCCGGCGAACCCGAGCACCGCGATCCACGCGACCAGGCGCGGCGGCCGCGTCGTCATCGTCGGCCTGCAGGCCGATCCGCCGCCGGTCGACATCTTCGACGCGGCGCTGCGCGAGGTCGACCTGATCGCCACCGTCGCCCACATCTGCGACTCCAACCTGCCCGAGTCCCTCGACGTGCTCGCCCGGACCGAGCTGGCCGGCGAAGTGCTCGGCGAGGTGGTGCCGCTGACCCGCCTGGTCGAGGACGCGATCGTGCCCCTGGCCGCGGGTCGCGCCCCCGGCAAGATGGTGGTCGAGGTGGCGGCATGAAGGTCGCCTTCGTCGGCCTCGGCAAGATGGGCCTGCCGATGGCGGGCAACGTGCTGCGCGTCGGGCACGAGCTCACCGTCTTCAACCGCACGACCTCCCGCTGCGACCCGCTGCGCGACGACGGCGCCACGGTGGCGACCTCCGCCGCCGAGGCGGTCCGCGAGGCCGAGGTGCTGGTGACGATGGTCGCCGACGGCGCCGCGGTAGCCGCCCAGCTGGAGGGCGACGAGGGCTTCCTCGCGAGCGCCCCCGACGGCCTCGTCTGGCTGGAGATGTCGACGATCGGCCCGACCGCGGCCCGCGCCTTCGCCGCCCGCGCCGCCGACGCCGGGATCGAGATGCTGGACGCGCCGGTCTCCGGCAGCGTCGCCGTCGCCGAGGCCGCGGCGCTGGTGGCGATGGTCGGTGGCCCGACCGCGGCGCTGGAGCGCGCCCGCCCGGTGCTGGAGGCGATGACCAAAGCCCAGTTCCACCTCGGTGGGGCAGGGGCCGGGGCGGCGATGAAGCTCGCCGTCAACGTGATGATCGCCTCGCAGACGGTGGCGATCTCCGAGGCCCTGGTGTTGGCCGAGGCGGCCGGGATCGAGCGCGCCGACGCCTACGAGGTGATCGCCGCCGGCGCCCTCGCCTCGCCCTTCGTCGACTACAAGAAGGCCGCCTTCCTCGACCCCGACGGGACGCCGCCCGCCTTCGCCCTCGAGCTGATGCGCAAGGACCTGAAGCTGGCCCTCGAGCAGGGCGAGGCGGCGGGCCTGCCGCTCTTCGGCGCCGGCGCCGCGGCCGAGGCGGTCACCGTCGCGGCCGGTCTCGAGGGCGGCGACGAGGACCTCGTGCGGGTGGCCGACACGCTGCGGCGGATCGCCGCCGGGTCGCGTCCCGGCCCCAAGAACTGACAAGCAAGCGGAGGAGCAGATCGATGGCAGAGAAGACCAAGTCGAAGGCCCCCGGGGCCGAGATCGACGCGGCGGGGGCGCGTGACCTCTATCGCCGGATGCGGCTGATCCGCACCTTCGAGGACACCGTCCAGCAGCAGTTCCAGAAGGGCAACGTCCACGGCACCACCCACCTCTACTCCGGCCAGGAGGCGAGCGGGGTGGGGGTCTGCTCGATGCTCCGCGAGGGCGACAAGGTCGCCGGCACCTACCGCGGCCACGGCCACTCGATCGCGCTCGGGGTCGAGCCGCAGAAGCTGATGGACGAGATGTTCGGCCGCGCGACCGGCGCCTGCGGCGGCCGCGCCGGCTCGATGAACGTGGTCGACGTGGAGAGTGGGCTGATCGGCTGCTTCGGCATCGTCGGCGGCTCGATCGGCGCGGCGACCGGCGCGGCGCTCTCGGCGAAGCTGCTGAAGACCGGCAACGTCGCGGTCGCCTTCTTCGGCGACGGCACCTCCAACCAGGCCTACTTCCACGAGTCGCTGAACTGGGCGCAGATGGAGAAGCTGCCGGTCGTCTTCGTCTGCGAGAACAACCTCTACATGGAGTTCACGCCGATCGAGAACGTCACCGCGGGCGCGATCGGCTCGCGGCCGATGGCGATGGGCATCCACACTCAGCAGGTCGACGGCAACGACGTCTTCGCCGTCAGGGAGGCGGCGGCCGAGGCGATCGAGCACGCCCGCTCCGGCGCCGGCCCGGCCTTCCTGGAGACGATGACCTATCGCTTCGTCGGCCACTCGCGCTCCGATCCCGGCAAGTACCGCAAGCCGGGTGAGCTCGACGAATGGAAGAGGCGCGACCCGTTGATCCTCGGCCGCAAGAGCCTGGAAGAGCGCTACGGCATCGAGCCCGAGCGGCTCGACGAAATCGACGCCGAGGTGGCGAAGGAGTTGCAGGAGATCGTCGAGCGGGGCCTGGCGGCACCGTTCCCGGATCCCGCCGACGGCGGGAAGGAGTTCAAGTGATGGCAGAGGGCAACGACACGCTGGAGTACCGCGTCGCGATCCGCGAGGCGATCGCGGCGGAGATGGAGCGCGACGAGACCGTCGTCTTCTTCGGCGAGGACGTGGCGGTCGCGGGCGGCGTGTTCGCGGTGACCCCGGGCCTCTGGGAGAAGTTCGGATACCGCGTCATCGACACCCCGATCTCCGAGCTGGCGATGTCGGCCGGCGCCTTCGGCGCCGCCGTCACCGGGCTGCGGCCGATCTTCGAGATCATGTTCGCCGACTTCCTGTTGCTGGCGATGGACTCGCTGGTCAACCAGGCGGCGAAGTACTGGTACGTGTCCAACGAGCAGCGCAGCTGCCCGCTGGTGGTGCGCTCGGCGATGGGCGCCGGCGGCAACTTCGGCGCGATGCACTCGCAGTCGCCGATCCCCTGGCTGCAGGGCGTGCCCGGGCTGAAGGTGGTCGCCCCGGCGACGGCGACCGACGCGAAGGCGCTGCTGCGGCAGTCGATCCGCGACGAGAACCCGGTCGCCTTCCTCGAGCACAAGCGCCTCTACTCGGTCAAGGATCCGGTCAGTGACGGCGACCCCGAGGTCCTGCCGCTGGGCAAGGCGGCGGTCGTCCGCGAGGGCACCGACATCACCCTGGTCTCGATCTCCAAGGGGGTTCGCGACTGCCTGAGGGCCGCCGAGGAGCTCGAGGAGAAGGGCGTCAGCGCCGAGGTCGTCGACGTGCGCAGCCTGCGCCCGCTCGACACCGAGACGATCCTCGGCTCGGTGGCGAAGACCAACCGCGTCTGCATCGTCGAGGAGGGCCCGCTGATCGGCGGCTGGGGCTCGAACCTGCTGGGGATCGTCGCCGCCGAGGGGTTGCACGACCTCGACGATGCCTGGACGATCGCCTGCCCGGAGACCCCGATCCCCTACAGCCCGACGCTCGAGGACCCGTTCATCCCGACCGAGGGCGAGATCGTCGGCGCCGTGGCGAGCCGCCTCGGCGTCGCCGCCGAGATCGCGACGGGGGCCTAGCGATGGCACAGACCGCGGTACAGGACGTGGCGATGCCGCGTCTCTCCGACTCGATGGAGGAGGGGACGGTGCTGAACTGGCTGAAGCAGGTCGGGGACGAGGTCCAGGTCGGGGAAGAACTGGTCGAGATCGAGACGGACAAGGCGAACATGGGCTACGAGGCCGATGTTGCGGGGACGCTGCTGGAGATCGTCGTTCAGGAGAACGAGACGGCTCCGGTGGGGGCGGTGATCGCTCGGGTCGGTGACCCGCAGACAGCGGGTCCTGTCACCGCAGGGGACCCACCCACCCTTCCGGTAGCTAAAGCTTCCTCAGGGCGGGTCCCCCCTACGGTGCCACCCGCTGTACCGGCCGCCGCGAAGAACGGAAGGGTCAAAGCGTCGCCGTTGGCTCGGCGCATTGCCCAGGAGCTGGGGGTCGACCTCTCGACCCTCACCGGCTCCGGCCCGGCAGGACGCATCGTCAAGCGCGACGTGGAAAACGCTTCCGCCGCGACAGGACCCGCGGTCGCAGCGGCTGGTCCCTCACCGGAGACGGCGAAGGGTCAGGTCGAGATCGTCGAGTTGACGAAACTGCAGCAGGTCGTATCCAGGCGGATGTCGGAGTCGAAGGCGACGGCGCCGCACTTCTACCTCACCGCCGAGGTGGACATGGGTGCTGCTGTCGCCGCCCGCGCCCGGATCAAGGAGATCTCTGGGGAGGGGGATGTCGTGCCGTCCTTCAACGACATGGTCGTGAAGGCCTGCGCGATCGCGTTGAAGAAGTTCCCCCGGGCGAACGGGGCCTACAAGGACGGCCGCTTCGAGCTCTACTCGCGGATCAACATCGGGATCGCGGTTGCCGCGGACGACGCGCTGGTGGTGCCGACCGTCTTCGACGCGGACAAGAAGGGGTTGCGCGAGATCGCCGCCGACGCCCGGTCACTGGCCGGCAAGGTTCGCGACGGATCGATCACGCCGCCGGAGCTTTCGGGTGGCACCTTCTCGGTCTCGAACCTCGGCATGTACGGGGTGCGGAGCTTCGAGGCGATCGTCAACTCGCCGCAGGCGGGCATCCTCGCCGTCGGCGAGATCGCCGACCGCCCGGTGGTCAAGGACGGCCAGGTCGTCCCCGGCAAGCTGATGGAAATCACCCTCAGCTGCGACCACCGCATCCTCTACGGAGCCGACGGCGCCGAGTTCCTCGCCGAGGTCAAGCGCATCCTCCAAGAGCCCCTCGCCCTGTCCCTCTGAGGAGGGGCAGGGCGATGACGCTCAGACGGGATCGCTCGCCCGCTTCAGCAGCCAGTGGCTCCCGGGTCCGTACTTCAGGACCAAGCCCTCAGGGGTGAAGAGCTTCCAGCTCTCGTAGTCGTCGTCGATCTCGTCCGGCCGCAGGGAGAACGGCACCACCTTCAGGTCGGAGCCGTCAGAGAAGTTGATCGTCAATCCGGCCGAGGCAGCTCTTAGGTCCGTTCCTACGACGGTCTTTCCGAGAAAGGCGGCGGGGTCGGTCGGGACGTAGTCTGCCTCGAAGGTCGCAAAGCACCACTCGCCCCCGTCGGCGTCCGTCACATGGAGGTGAAGTACCTCGGGATAGGCCGGGCGGGAGGACGTGACAGTTCCCTGGAAGCGGCTCAAGATCTCCGTTGGGCTGGTGTCTGAAATCGCGATCGTCATCTGCTCTCCTTCCAGCCTCGCAGCCAAATAATCAGTTTTCCATAGGGCCAGTGACCTTTTTCTCCTGAGGCCCTCTTTTCGATGTGGAAGTCGTCGGAGGCCAGCTTCTCTTCGTCGTCGTCGATCCCGACCTCCCGGCACGCCTGCTTCCACTGTCTGCTGTCCCGCCTGGGCGCCATCGCCGACCCAAGGGCCGGCGCGGCTCGATCTCTCCCCTACAGTGACCGCGTGCTGCTCTACGACTCCGGCATCTCGGGCAACTGCTACAAGGTGCGGCTGCTCTTCTCGCTGCTCGGGATCGAGTACGAGCGGGAGGAGGTGTCGGTCATCGATCGGTCGAACCGGGCCGAGTTGCTGGGGGAGCTGAATCCGGGGCTGCGGGTGCCGACGCTGGTGTTGGACGACGGCCGTTCGCTGGCCGAGTCCGACGCGATCCTCTTCTACTTCGCCGAGGGCACCGAGTACCTGCCGACGGATCGGTTCGAACGGGCGCAGGTGCTGCAGTGGATGTTCTTCGAGCAGTACAGCCACGAGCCGAACATCGCGGTGTTGCGGTTCTGGGCGCACGCCGGGATCGAGCCGGAGCCGCGCGAGGCGCTGGCGAAGTTCAACGGCGGGCTGGCCGCGCTCGAGGCGATGGAGCGACACCTCACCGGTCGGGACCACCTCGTCGGCGATTCGCTGACGATCGCCGACCTCGCCCTCTACGCCTACACCCACGTCGCCGAGGAGGGCGGCTTCGAGCTCGGCCGCTTCCCCGCGATCGGCGCCTGGCTAGGACGGGTCCGCGACGTCCCGGGCTACGTCCCGATCACCGCTTGAGCGGCGCGGCGACTCGAAGAAGAAGGCCAGCGCGGTCGCTTTGATCGACGGCGTCTCCGGGTCGCGCCGTTCGTCGCTTTCGGCCTGGACCTCGTAGAGGTTCTCGAGGAGGGACTCGAACAACTCCGCCGCCTTCGCCCAGCCCTGCTCGTCGAGGTCCATCGGGTAGCGGATCGCGGCGTGCGCGTCGCGTTTCGTATACGTGCCGGTGTCCAAGGAGTGGCCGATGTCGGCGAAACTCGACTGGACGATCCGGGTCGCGTTGGCGATTGAGTCCTCGGGTGTGATCTCCCCGATCTCCTCGGTCGAGATTGAAGGACGCTCGACCGACCGGTAATAGTGGGCGACGGCGCCACGGACCGGCTCGGTCCGGACCAGCTCGATCACTCCCAGATCCCGTAGCACTCGCACGTGGTAGCTGACGTCACTCAGGGGTGCCCGCAGCTCGTCCGCCAGTTCCTTCGGACTCATCGTCCGCTCGGCCAACGCGTACCAACAACGGGCGCGCAGTCCGTGACTGACGATCGCCGCAGCCATGTTCGACGGACCTCGCACTTGCTTTAACGGAGTCATGTAGTAACCCTAAACGACCTCTGATCGTTCTATAAACGCAACTTGCTAGAACCCGCCCGAGCAGTGGGATCGTAAGAAGCGCCAACGTGGTCACTTCCTCCGAAGCGAGCCTAGGGAGGGGGTGAGCATATGAAGATGTCCGGCGTGAAGACGACCGCACCCAGCGTGTCGATCCAGAAGGCGGTCTGATCTCCGGCGGCCCGATTCGTCGATCTGGGACGGTCGGGCCGCATTTTCTCCCCCTCGGGAGGATCAACAAACCCGGGTTTTGCGGATTCGCGTCCCCGCCACCCCTTGCGCGGCGCCGGGCGGCAGGTAGGTTCCTTCCTGCGACCGGGAGAGACCGGGGCCCCGCGAAAGCCAGGTGGGGCGGCGGTTCTCGAAGGCGACGCGACCGAGCTTCTGAGCGCGAAGGCTACGCGCGGCGGCAGGCGACGAGCGTCCCCTCGGTCGTTTTTTCGTGCGTGGGTTGATTGTCGATCGACGCGCCGGGGTAGGTCCGGCGGGACGACATCGGTCCCACGCTCCGCACGCTTCTCCAAATGAGCCCATGGGCGGGCACCCGGGAACAACCCGCGCCCCAGGGCGCATCGGGAAACGGAGAAGCGATGAGTGTGATTGCGAGCGAGCCCAGGACATCGGTCGGTGAGCGGGAGCTGTGGCGTCGCTTCCGTACGGGGCGCGACCAACGGGCGCGGACCGAGCTGGTCGAGCTCTACATGCCGTTGGCGAAGCGGATGGCGAGTCGCTACGCGGGCGTCTCCGAGCCCTACGACGACCTTCTGCAGGTCGCCAGCCTCGGCCTGCTCAACGCGATCGACCGCTTCGACGCGAGCCGCGGCACGCCTTTCGCGGCATTCGCCAAGCCGACCATCCTCGGCGAGCTGAAGCGCTACTTCCGCGACAAAGTCTGGACGGTGCGGGTGCCGCGCTCGGTCCACGACCGGATGGCCGAGGTCGAGAAGGCGACCGAGAAGCTGACCTTGGAGCTGCGCCGCCCGCCCTCGGTGGAGGAGCTCGCCGAGGAGGCCGGGATCCCGGCCGCCGACGTGCTCGAGATCCTCGAGGCCCGTCATAATCGCCGGCCGCTCTCGCTCGACGCGCCGCCGGCCGGCGAGGATCCGGACGACGCCTCCGGCGCCGAGTGGGTGGGGCGGCCCGACGGCAACTTCGATCTGGTCGAGGACCGGCTCGCGGTCGAGGCGGCGCTGCCGAGCCTCGACGAGCGCGAGCGCCAGGTGCTGCGGCTGCGCTTCGTCGAGGAACTGCCGCAGACGGAGATCGCGCTGCGGATCGGCTGCTCGCAGATGCACATCTCCCGTCTCCTGCGGCGGGCGCTCGACAAGATGCGCGAGGAGGCGGAGCGGCCGCCCTCGACCCCCTAGTCGGCGGAGAGCTCGGTGACCGGCAGGCCGAAGCGCTCGCGCGCGGCGGCCGCCAGCTCCTCGTCATCGGGGTCGACGAGGACGATCTGTTCGGCTTCGAACTCGGCCAGAGCGTCGGCGAGCGCCAGCAGCTGGTCGGCGTCGCCGACTTTGGCGTCCACGCTCGTCGCCGGCGGCGATCTGCCCGAGGCTCTCGCGCAGGCTGGTCTCGACGGTGGGGTCGTCGGTCAGCAGCAGAAGTCTCATGTCCGTCCTATACCCACCTGGTGGAGCTAAAACGAGGGCGCTGCGATCGTGCCCGAGGTCGCTTCCGCCGCCCCTTCGGCGCTCCCCGCCACCCGCAGCAGCAGCTCCTCGCCGAGCGGGCGGCCGAGGATCTGCAGGCCGACCGGCAGCCCCTCGCGCAGCCCGACCGGCACCGAGACCGCCGGGCAGTCGAGTTGGCTGAACGGCATCGCGCAGGAGAGCAGGGCGGGGCGGGTGCGGCGGCGCTCGCCGCGGACCGTCACCTCCTCGGCCTCGATCGGCGGCGGAAGCACCGGCGAGGAGGGGGCGAGGACGGCGTCAAGGCCGTCCATCGCCGCGGCGAAGCGGCAGGTGAAGAGGCGGCGGTGGCGTTGGGCGCGCAGGTAGGCCTCGGCGCCGAGGCGGTAGCCCGGCTCGATCCTCGCCACCACCTCGGGTGCGTAGAGCTCGCGCTGGCGGGCGAACCAGGGGGCGTGGGCGGCGGCGACCTCGCAGGCCTGGACGATCCGGTGGATCGCGTTCGCGCGCCCGAGGTCGGGCAGGGCGATCTCGACCACCTCCGCGCCTTCCTCGCGGAGCGCCTCGACGGCGGCGAGGATCGCCTCGGCGACCGGCTCTTCGCAGATCGCCAGCAGCTCGGTCGCCAGGCCGAGGCGCAGCCCGGCGACCTCGGGGAGCGGCGCCGGCGCCGGCGGGCGCCCGGCGAAGACGTCGAGCAGCAGCGCCGCGGTGGCCACGTCGCCCGCCAGCGGGCCGATCGCGTCGAGGCTCCAGGCCAGCGGCACGATCCCGTCGGTGGGCACGAGGCCGCGGGTAGGGCGGATGCCGACGACGCCGCAGAGCGCGGCGGGGACGCGGATCGAGCCGCTGGTGTCGCTGCCGATCCCGCCCGCCGCCATGCCGGCGGCGACCGCCGCCGCCGGGCCGGAGCTGGAGCCGCCGGTCAGCCGGGTCGGGTCATAGGGGTTGCGGCAGTCGCCCTTGTGCGGGTTGCGGCCGTCGATCCCGCAGGCGAACTCGTTGGTGTTGCCCTTGCCGACCACGACCGCCCCCGCGGCCCGCAGCCGCGCCACCACGGTCGCGTCCTCGTCGGGACGGCGGACCCAGTCGGCGGCGCCCGCCGTGGTCGGCATCCCGGCGACGTCGACGATGTCCTTGACGCAGATCGGCATCCCGGCCAGCGGGCGCTCCGGGTCGGCCGCCGCCGCCCGGCCGCGCGCCACCTCGATCGCTTCGACCTCCGCCGCTTCGGCCCGCGTCCGTTCGAGGTCGAGATGGAGGTAGGCGCCCAGGGTCGGGTTCAACCGCTCGGTCGCGGCGATCGCCATCTCGACCCGCTGCTCGATCGCGCCCACGCTCAGGCCCAGTCCTGCGGACCCTGGACCGGCGGCACGCCGTCGACCTCGTCCGCGGACATCGCCGCCGCCAGCGCCTCGAGCTCCGCCAGCTCGGCCGCGGCAAGGGCGTCGATGTCGTCGGGCCGATCGGTCACGCCGGCAAGGCTAGTCCGCCGACGAGTTCGCAGTTCTCCGCGCGTGGCGCGGGTAAGTGCGAACGCCAGATGGGGTAGAAGCTCGGCCGTGTCGGCAGCGCTCGAACAATCCTGGCCTCCCTTCGTCCTGATCGCGGGGTTGCTGATGATCGGCCTGATCGCCAACCGCGACGGCCTCTTCGCCTGGGGCGGGGCGCGGCTGCAGCAGCTGCCCGGCGGCGGCTTCGCGCTGCTCGGCGCGGCGCTGCTCCTCGACGCCGTCGTCACCGCGGTCCTCAACCTCGACACCGCGGTCGTCTTCCTCACCCCGGTGCTGGTCTTCGCCGCCCGCCGGCGCCGGGTCGCGGTCGAGCCCTTCCTCTACGGCTGCGTCTTCATGGCCAACGCCTCCTCGCTCTTCCTGCCCGGCTCGAACCTCACCAACCTGCTCGTCCTGGACGCGCACTCCGGCGGCTCGGGCGCCTCCTTCGCGGCGAAGATGTTCCCGATCGCGCTCGCCGCCGCGGTGGTGACGGCGCTCGGGATCGCGCTCAGCTTCCGCCGCGGGCTGGCGGGGGACGGTCGTCGCGGAGCGGGAGATGCCGCCGACGTCGGGGCCGGCCGCGGCGGCGATGCCGCCTCCACGCCGCTCGTCCTCGGCACCGGATTTGTCGCCACCGCGGCGGCGGTGATCCTCGTCCTCGTCCTCCGGCAACCCGCCCTGGCGGTGCTCGCCGTCGGCCTCCTCGGCACCGCGGTCGAGCTGCTCCGCGGACGCATCGACCCGGGGGACGCCTGGCGCGTGGTCGGCCCGCCGAGCCTCGCCGCCGCCTTCGTCCTCACCGTCGCCCTCGGCACCCTCGCCCGCCACTGGGGCGGTCCGGCCGAACTGATCGGCGGGGCGAGCGGGCCGGAGACGGCGGGGCTGGCCGCGATCTCGACCGTCCTCGTCAACAACCTGCCCTCGGCGGCGCTCTACTCCGCCCACGCCGTCGACCACTCGCGGATGCTGCTGCTCGGCCTCAACGTGGGGCCGAACCTGGCGGTGACCGGGGCGCTCTCGGCCTTGCTCTGGTTCCGCGCCGCGAACGAGGTGGGCGCACGCCCTTCGCTCGTGGAATTCTCCCGGCGGGGAGTGCCGCTGGCGCTCGCGGGCCTTGCCGCGGGCATCCTGGCGGGTATTGTCAACTGAACTGCTCAAGAATTGCCGCCAGACCGGCTGCCGGTGGGCCCGGCGCGCTAATCTCATAAAACCTGATCAGAATTTAGGAGGACGAAGAGAAAATGGCATTGCAGATAGGCAGTGACGCTCCGAACTTCGACGCGGAGACCACCGAGGGCCCGATCAACTTCTACGACTGGCTGGGCGACTCCTGGGGAGTGCTGTTCTCCCACCCGAAGGCCTTTACGCCGGTCTGCACCACCGAGCTCGGCTACATGGCCTCGATCGAGCCGGAGTTCGCCAAGCGCGGCGTGAAGATCCTCGGCCTCTCGGTCGACCCGCTCGAGAGCAACGAGGGTTGGGCGAAGGACATCGAGGAGACCCAGGGCACGGCCCCGAACTACCCGATCGTCAGCGACGCCGACTTCTCGATCGCGAAGGCCTACGGGATGCTCGCCGCCGACGTCTCCGGTGACCCCTCCGACCGCACCCCGGCCGACAACCAGACGGTCCGCAACGTCTTCGTCATCGGCCCCGACAAGAAGATCAAACTGATCCTCGTCTACCCGATGACCACCGGTCGCAACTTCGACGAGGTGCTGCGGGTGATCGACTCGTTGCAGCTGACCGCCGACAACAAAGTGGCGACCCCGGCGCAGTGGAATAAAGGCGACGACGTGATCATCGCCGGCTCCGTCGACAACGAGAAAGCGAAAGAGCTGTTCGGGACCTGGGAGTCGCCGAAGCCCTACATCCGCGTCGTCCCCGACCCGACCAAGTAGCGCGTTCGCACTTAGCCCCGGTAGTCGGGGGGTAACTGCGAACTCACTCGCCGTCACCTGCCTGGTCGGCGGGTGGCGGCGAGATTTTCGTCGTCGCCACCGCCTCCAGCAGCGAGCGGGCGTGGTCGGCGTCCTCGCCGGAGGCCTGCATCAGGTCGAAGGCGAGCGCCCGGGTCTGGCCGAAGATCATCGTCGGCCAGAGCGAGTTGCGGACGTCGGCGGCGCCCGCCAGCTCGACCGCGCGCGAGGCCAGTTCGCGCACGTCGGCGCGGGCGCCGTCCTCGCCGCGGCCGACCGCGTCGAGCGCCCGGGTCGCCTCGGCCAGGGTCGCCACCCCTTCCGCCAGGCGGGGATCGATGTGGGCTCCGCGGCGGACCGCGGTGGTCGCGGCGCGGGCGAGCACGCGGGCGTCGCGGACCGCGTAGTCGATCTGCGGGGCCGCGTCGGCCTGCGGGTCGAGTTCCTGCAGGAGGACGCGGCGGCGGGGTGAGAAGGCGGCGGTCTCGCCGGCTTCGGTGACCGCGTCGTAAAGGGTGTCGACGCCGGCGTCGAGCTTGCGCGAGCCGGCGAGGGCCGCTTCGGCCGCTTTCAGGTCGGTCTCGGTGAGGGCTTGGGCGACTGCCTCGAGCGTCGCGGCGAGGTCGGCGAGGGCTCCCTGGCGCGCTTCCTTGAGCGCCGCGAACGGGTCGCGGAAGGAGAAGGCGAGGCCGAAGGCGATCGCCACCGCGCCACCGACGCAGGCGTCGAGGAAGCGGTCGATCTCGGCGCCCTGGCCGGGCAGGGTCATGATCAGGAGGGCCGAGACGGCGGCCTGGTTGATCAGGATCTGGCTGCCGTTGAGGAGCAGGGAGACCGACATCACGAGGGCGACGAGAACGGTCACCTGGAGCGCGCCGACGCCGATCAGGTAGACGATCCCGGCGGCGATCCCGATCCCGACCGCGACGCCGATCGAGAGCTCGACCGCGCGCCGGCGCGGCTGCCCGCGCGAGAGGCCGAGGGAGATCACGGCGGCGGCGGGGGCGAAGAAGGGCTCCGGCTGTCCCACGATCAGCCGGGCCAGCAGCCAGGCGACGCCGGCGGCGACGGCCGACTGGACGATCGCCTGCCAGGAGCCGGAGAGCTGCTCGAGGCGCACCCGCGCGGTGCCGCGGAGGCGTTGCTCGAGGGCCCAGTCGCGGGACGGCATGGGGGCGAGGGTAGCCGGGGCGGCGGGGGTCTTGGTGGGGCGGATGTGAGGGGGACCCTTCGCTCACGAACTGCGGGGAGGTTCGTCCAGGGTCCCCCTCACATCCGCCGCTAAGGTGCGCCGGGTGGGTCGCCTTGCCGTGATCGCTTTTATCGCTGCGTTGGCGGTGCCGGCGACGGCGAGCGCGGCGCCGGGGGTCAACCCGAACGGGATGCGGGGGCTGGGCGGGGCGACGCAGGTGATCGAGATCGCCTCGGACGGGATGGGCACGACGCACGCGACGGCGCGGACCTACCGGCTCGACGGCGAGCGCTGGCGGCTCGTCCACAAGGCGATGCCGGCGCGGCTCGGCTGGGCCGGGCTCTCGCACGCGAAGACGCGCGTCGCCGGCGACGGGACGACGCCGATCGGTGACTACGGCTTCGTCTTCGACTTCGGCTCGCGGGCGAACCCCGGCGTCGACGGCTTCGAATGGCGCCACCTGCGCCGGGGTGACTGCTGGTCCGGGACCCGCGCCGCCTACAACCGCTGGGTCGAACGCTCGCCCTGCGCGCCCGGCGACGAGGACCTCTGGCGCAGCGCCGGCCTCGCCTACCGCTATGCCGCGGTGATCGACTTCAACTACGCGCACCCGGTCTACGGCCGCGGCTCGGGCATCTTCCTCCACGTCGGCACCGGCGGCCCCACCGAAGGCTGCGTCTCCCTCCCCGAACGCGACCTGCTCGGGGTATTGCGCTGGATGCGGCCCGGAGTGAGGATCCTGATCGGCCCGAGCCGCTGGCTGCGCTCCCGCAAGACAGGTTTTTAGGCGGGGGCGGGGTCCGCGGTCGGGGTTCGGGGCGGCGTGGTTCCGGGTCGTGCTTCGCGGCGGCGCACTTCGCGGCCGCCGCGCCCGTCCGAGATACGTCCCGGGCGTCTCGTGGCGGCCCGGGCAGGCTGCCCGCTTGCCACGAGACGCCCGGGACGTGAGGCTTCCGCAGGGAAGAGGTCAGGGACTTAACGGTCAGGAATCTGCGCTGTTCGTTATCCGCCCATACGACGGATAACGAACACGGCAGATTCCTGACCGTTCGAATCGCCGGCCTTTCGTTCGAGACCCGGCCTTCTCGGTGGCGGCCACAGCCTGCCCGGGCCGCCACCGAGAAGGCCGCGTCCCTTTCCCGTCCCTTGCGGCTTCGGGCGCCAGCTCCCCCTTCGGGCGCCAGCTTCAGCGCCCCGAGCCCCACGCCAGAGCGCCGCTCACACCCAGGTGCGCCCGCTTCAGCCCCGGGGTGCCTTGTGCCCTGGCCGGGTACGCGATTCGGTGGGAGGGAAAAGGGAGTTCGACCACGGAAGGGAGTCAACGATGTTGCAGAAGCTGAGGCGCCGGGCCCCGTCCCCGGCGATGATCGTCGCCCTGGTGGCCCTGGTCGCCGCGCTCGGCGGCACCGCCTACGCGGCCGGGCAGATCAACGGCAACTCGATCAAGAAGCAGTCGATCGGGGCCGGCAAGCTGAAGAAGAAGACGCTGACCGGCTACCAGATCAACCTCAACAAGCTGGGCGAAGTGCCGCTGGCGAAGCGGACCACGCACACCTTCTGGGCGGTCGTCCACAACCCGGCGGGCGCGGGCAACGCGAGCCTGACCCGCTCCTCCGACGCCGGCGCGATCACCGCGACCGAGGCGGGCGGCGCCGTCGACGTGATCTTCCCGATCAACGTCTCCGACTGCGCCGACGTCGCCGGGCGCAACAACGACGGGACCTCGGCGCCGGTCGCGGGCTACGCCCAGACCAACGTCTCGCCCGCCAACCCGAACGCGATCGAAGTCCACACCAAAGACAAAAACGGGACCAACGAAGACAGCGACTTCCAGCTGATCGTCGTCTGTCCGTAGGCCCGTCAACGCAGGAGGTCGCGGCGGCGGCGGAGCTCGTCGCGCTCGACCTCGTTGGCGCTGAGGGCGGCGGCGCGCTCGTAGGCCGCCGCCGCTCCCTCGGCGTCGCCGCGCCGGCGCAGCAGGTCGGCATGGGTCGCGTGCAGCGGCGGGTAGCGCTCCAGGCGCGGGTCGGCGAGCAGCGGTCCGAGCAGTTCCAGGCCCGCCTCGGGCCCGGCGGCGAAGCCGGCCGCGGCGGCGCGGTTGAGGGCGACGACGGGGGAGGGGTCGAGCTGGGCCAGCCGGCCGTAGAGCGCCGCCACCTGGTCCCAGTCGGTCCGCTCGGGGTCGGGGGCTTCCACGTGGAGGGCGTCGATCGCCGCCTGCAGGGCGTAGGGGCCGGGCGGGCCGAGCCGGATCGAGCGGGCCAGCGCCTCGTGCCCGCGGGCGAGCTCCGCCGCGTCCCAGAGCGCCCGGTCCTGGTCGCCGAGCGCGACGTAGGCGCCCGCGGCGTCGGTGCGCGCCGCCCGCCGCGCGTCGTGGAGCAGCATCAGCGCCAGCAGTCCCCAGGCCTCGGCCTCGTCGGGCATCAGCTCGGTCAACAGGGTCGCCAGGCGGATCGCCTCGGCGCAGAGGTCGGTGCGGACCAGCTCCGTCCCGGCGGTCCGCGCGTAGCCCTCGTTGAAGATCAGGTAGAGGACGCGAAGCACGCCGCGCAGGCGCTCCGGCAGCTCCTCGTCGGGCGGCACCCGGTAGGGGATCCCGGCGGCGGCGATCTTCGCCTTGGCGCGGACGATCCGCTTGCCCATCGTCGGCTCGGCGACGAGGAAGGCGCGGGCGATCTCGGCGGTGGTCAGGCCGCCGAGGGTGCGCAGGGTGAGCGCCTCGCGCGCCTCCAGGCCGAGCGCCGGGTGGCAGCAGGTGAAGATCAGCCGCAGGCGGTCGTCCGCGATCGCGTCGGGTTCCATCTCCGGCTCCTCGGCCGCGGCCGCGTCGATCCGCATCAGCGCCGCCAGGCGCTCGGCGCGGCCCTCGGTGGCGCGGGCGCGACGCATCCGGTCGATCGCCTTGCGCCGCGCCGCCACCGTCAGCCAGGCGCCGGGGCGGGCGGGGACGCCGTCGCGCCGCCAGGCGGCCAGCGCCGACTCGAAGGCGTCCTGGACCGCGTCTTCGGCCAGGGCGAAGTCCTCGACCTGGCGGATCAGGGTGGCGAGGACGGCGCCGCGCTCCTCGCGGAACGCGGCCTGGACGGCGGCGTCGACCTCGGCGCCGCCGTCCCTCGCCCGGGCGTGCCCCGGCCCCGCGGCGCTCACGCTTCGGCGGCCGCCTGGGCGTTGCGGTAGCGCATCATCTCCTCGGGGCTCATCAGCGGCCGCACCTCGACCGAGCCGAAGCGGGCCACCGGCAGCCGCTCGCCGATCGCGGTCGCCGCGTCGAGGTCCTCGCACTCGAGCAGGAAGTAGCCGCCGAGGATCTCCTTGGTCACCGCGAAGGGGCCGTCGGTCAGCTCGGTTTCATGCTCGCGCACGCGGACGGTGGTCGCCGTGGCCGCCGGGCGCAGCCTGCCGTTGGCGAGCAGCGAGCCGTTCGCCTGCAACTCGTCGATGATCCGTTTCCACTCGGGCAGGTCCGCGTCCCGCCGGGCGATCTCCTCCGCGTCGGTGGGCTCGTCGGAGTAGAGAAGCAGCATGTAGTTGGGCATCGCCAACCTCCTCTGTCGTATTCGCCGCCGCTTCCGTGCGGGGCCTTTGACGATACGACGCGGAAGGCGCGCCCATTTGGACACACCGCCCCGCCGTCGGCGGGGCGGTGACGGGGAGGTGTGACCCTTTCCGGGTCAGCCGCCGTGGACGGCGTATTTGATCTTCTTGCTGCCGTTCTTGACCAGCTGCGGGAAGAGGCCTTCTTCGGCCTGGCTCTTGGGAAGTTCGTAGTGGGGGGTGACGGACTTCCAGCCGCTCGGCGGCTTGCCCGCCAGGACGCCGCCGATCACCTTGTACGCCTTCGCGCAGCTGACGCCTTCGACGCTGATGTCCTTGACCGGGTAATGGATCGGCTTCGAGCCTTCGACCGGGACCTTGACGCTCTTGTTCCCGCACGCGGTCGCGGCGACGGCGGCGGTCGGGGCGACGGCGGCCGCGGTGCCCGCCAGGGAGGCGGCGCAGGCGACGATCGCGGCGCCCCGCCCCAGATGAAGCTTGGTCTTCATGTACTTCCTTTCACCGCGCGGGCCCAGCCCGGCCCCGCGCGCTCCGAATATGGCCAAGCGGGGATCATTTCCTGGCCGCGCGCCGACCGCTAGGACGAGAGCGCACGATTTTTGGGACTCCTACGTACTTTTCGCGTAGTTACGTACGAGTAGAGCCAATAGGCGCGGAAATGATTTGCGCGTAAAGTTTTCGCCGTCGTGAACGTCCACCAGCGTGCCTGGACGACCAACGTCCTTCCGGAGTCCGATCAGTTCCCCTTCTGGCGCGAGGTCGTCTGGGAGGCGTTCGTCCCGGTGACGCTCTCGCGAGCCGACGGGGCGGGCTTCGCGGGCAGCGTCGGCGCCTCCCAGATCGGCCCGCTCGGGGTCGCGGCGATCTCCTCCGAGGCGCAGCTCGTCGACCGCACCGCGGCGGACGTCCGCCGCCGCGTCGGCGACGTCTTCTTCCTCAACATGCCGCTGCGGGGCAGCTCCACCGTCGCCCAGGACGGCCGGGTCGCCGAGCTGGGGCCCGGCGACTTCGCCGTCGTCGACGGGACCCGCCCCTTCTCGCTCGAGTTCGACGGCGCCTTCGAGCAGCTCTCGCTGATGCTGCCGCACGACCTGCTGATGCCGCTGCTGGCGGCGCCGGACGCGGTGACCGGGCGGACGGTGCGCACCGACAGCGGCCTCGGCGCCATCGCCGGCGGCGCCCTGCGCCCGTTCTTCGACGGCGTCGCGATCGACGGCGCGATGGCGCGCCCGCTGGCCGAGCGCCTTGCCGCCCTGATCGCCCTCTCGCTCGGCTCCGGCGCCGCCGCCTCCGGCTCGCGCGCGTCGCTCACCCAGGCGGCGCTCGACGAGGTCGAGCGCTCGCTCGGCGATCCCGAGCTGACCCCGGCGGTCGTCGCCGCCCGGATCGGGGTCTCGACCCGCTACCTGCACCAGCTCTTCTCCGCCCGTGGCCCCAGCTTCGGCCGCTGGCTGCTCGCCCGCCGGCTCGAACGTTGCCGCGCCGACCTCGCCGACCCCGAGCTTCGCCCACTGGACGATCGGCGAGATCGGTTGGCGCAACGGCTTCACCGACCCCTCCTACCTCGCCCGCGCCTTCCGACGCGCGTACGGCGTCAGCCCCGGAGATCACCGCCGCGCCGCCGCCGCGGCGCATGCCCAAGCGATTCTCAGCCTTACCTCCTGACCTTCGGCTACCGTCAGGGGCTCGTGGCGAGCACCGTCGAACCGCTCAACTATCGCCGTCCGACGACGCCGCCCCGGCGTCGGCGCGTCTGGCTGATCCCGCTCCTCGCGGCGATCCTGCTCTTCGGCCTGATCGCCGCGGCGCTGGTCCGGGCGGAGACCAAGACGACCCCTTACCTGAAGGTCCACCGGGTGCTGCCGAAGACGGTGAAGCTGCCCGGCAAGAAGTTCACGCCGGCCTGGCCGAGCGAAGGCGAGGCGGCGGTCGCGGTCGAGGGCGTCGGCAGCCTCGGCTCGACCGGCGGCCAGACGCCGGTGCCGATCGCCAGCGTCGCCAAGGTGATGACCGCCTACCTGACCCTGCGGCAGTTCCCGCTCGAACCGGGTGAAGAAGGCTTCCACGTGCGGATCACCCAGGCCCAGGTGAACGAAGAGCGCGAACGGGTGGCGCTCGACCAGTCGACGCTCGCCGTACGGGCCGGGGAGACCCTCTCCGAGCGCCAGCTGCTGGAGGCGCTGATGCTGCCCTCGGCGAACAACATCGCGGCGCTGCTGGCGGTCCACGACGCCGGCTCGATCGGCGCCTTCGTCAAGAAGATGAACAAGACCGCGAACGAACTGGGGATGTCCCAGACCACCTATACGGACCCCAGCGGCTTCGAGGAGAGCACCGTCTCGACCGCCTCCGACCAGCTGAAGCTGGCGCGGATGGCGATGCAGGACGAGACCTTCGCCCAGATCGTCGCCAAGCGCTCGGTGCGCCTGCCGGTGGTCGGTCGCGTCCTCAACTACAACGAACTGGTGGGCCGCGACGGCTACGTCGGGATCAAGACCGGCTCCGACGAAGCGGCGGGCGGCTGCCTCGTCTTCGCCAAGCGGATGACGGTCGGCGGCCACACCTTCACGGTGCTCGGCGCGGTGCTCGGCCAGCACGACGGCGAACTCGTGCAGGCGGCGCTGGCGAGCGCCGACACGCTCGCCGACTCGGTCGCCGCCGGGGTCAAGGCGCGGGTCGCGATCCCGGCCGGGACGAAGGTGATGACGATCGAAAACGCCGACGGCGAAACGGCTGCGGTGAAGACCTCACGGCCGCTGCGCGAGGTCGGCTGGCCGGGACTGGCGACCACCGTCCATCTCAGCATCGGCAAGGCCCGCCGCAGCGCCGCCAAGGGCGAACGGTGGGGGACCTTGATGATCCGCGGGACGAGCGTGCAGCGCACGCCGATCGTCGCCGCCGCGGCGCTGGGCGAACCGTCGCTCGGCTGGCGGTTGCAGCACCTGCCTTAGCCGCTCCGCCACGGCGGAGCGCCGGCGGCCCGCGCGACGCCGGGGCGCTACTCGGTCTTCTCGCCCTCGGCTGCCGGGGCGGCGGTGGCGACCGGCGCGGGCGGCGGCGAGGTGACGGCGGGCGTCGCGGGTTTCTCGCTGTCGGTGCCGTCGAGCGACTCTTTGAACTGTCGGATACCGGTGCCGAGGCCGCGTGCCGCTTCCGGCAGCTTTTTCGGACCGAGGACGAGGATGGCGACGATCAGAACTACCAACAGGTGCATCGGGCTCTCCAGGCCACTGAACATGCGTCTGCCTCCTCAAGGGATCGGGTTACGGGGCCTCCGAATGGTACGCCTGCCGGCCGCCGGCGGATCAGCGGCCGCGGTGGATCATTCGTCGCGCGGGTGCGACCCGTTGCCGTTGGCCGCCTTGTGGAGCCCCTGCACGTGGCCGCCGACCACGACCTTGGCGCAGTCCTTCGGCTCGGGGTCGATCGAGTCGACGATCGCGGTCCCTTCCGAGTGACCCTTGTCGCCGCACTGGATGTACCAGTCCTTGACCCCGTCGGCGGCGACGATCACGTCCTTGCCGCCGCGGCCGAAGAAGCTGTCGACGCCCGGCTGGCCGAGCATCACGTTGGGCCCCGAGTCGCCGATCAGGACGTCGTTGTCGAAGGAGCCCTCGATGTCCTCGTCGGAGCGGGGGAGGCGGACCTTGTCGCAGTGCTTGACCGCGTCGATCCAGGCCCAGCCGGCTTCGAGGGAGATGTAGAGGGTGCCGGGATGGGCCTGCGTCTCGGCGAAGGAGGCGTCGTCCTCGCCCGGGCCGCCGTCGAGGGCCCCGCCCGCGCAGCCGCCGCCCGCCGCCAGCAGGTCGCCGCCGCCTTCCCCATATAGGTAGGTTGGGCCGGGGAGGCCGCCGATCAGCCCGTCCGAGCCGTCGCCGCCGTAGATGTGGTCGGAGCCGGGCCCGGACTCGATCAGGTCTTCCTCCGGGCCACCGTGGATGACGTCGTCGCCGTCGCCGCCGTTGATGCGGACGAAGTCGACCATTTCGAGGCTGCCCTCGACCCGCAGCTCGTCGTTGCCGGGGCCGAGGTCGGCCATCAGCCAGCGGGCCGGGCCGAGCGTCGGGCAGGTCACCTTCTTCGGATCGCCGACGGCGCGGGCGCAGCCTTCGCCCGCCGCCAGCGCCGCCTTCGCTTCGACGACGAATTCGCCGCTCGTCGTTTCGGCTTCGCCCGCCTTCACTTCGCCGCTGTCGTTTTCGCGGTTCTCTTCTTCCTTGGCTTCGCTTTCGGCGTAGGAGACGACGAGGTCGTCGCGGCCGGCGCCGCCGACGATCTGCAGGCCGCCGCCGCCCGCCGGGTCGGCGTCGAGGGTGACGTAGGCGGAGCCGACCGGCGCCGCTTCCTTGCCGCAGGAGACGCGGACCGGACCGCCCCGGCAGCTGTCGTCGCCCTGGCCACCGTCCAGTTCGTCGCGACCGCCGCCGCCGATGATCGTGTCGTTGCCAGGGCCGCCGATGATCACGTTCGAGTGCTTGTTGCCGATCAGCGTGTCGTGGAAGGCGCTGCCTTCGATCGACTCGAAGCGGAAGAGGCGGTCGTGGCCGTCGCCGATCGCCCGGTGCTTCGGCAGGCTGACCCAGACGCCGCTGCCCTTCTTGCCCGCGACCGCGGTGGAGAAGGAGGCGATGTCGCCCTTGCCGGGGCCGCCGTCCATGCGGTCGTAGCCGTAGTCGCCGCGGACGATGTCTTCGTTGCCCGGGCCGCCGTTGACGGTGTCGATGCCTAGCCCGCCGCTGACTTCGTCCTGGTTGCCGCCACCGCCGGAGACGTGGTCGTCGCCGAGGTCGCCGAAGACGCGGTCGGTGCCGGCGCCGCCTTCGATCCAGTCGTTGCCGCGGCCGCCGTGGATCAGGTCGTCGCCCGCGCCGCCGCAGATTATGTCGTTGCCGAGGCCGCCGTAGATCTTGTCGTTCCCCGGGCCGCCCCAGATCACGTCGGCCTTGTCGGTGCCGTGGATGACGTCGTCGCCGCTGGTGCCGACGATCGTCGCCCGGTGCCCGTCGCACATCGGCGCGGTGCCGGATTCGGCGCCCGCGGCGGCGACCGCGAGGGCCGCGGCGACGACGAGACCGAGCAGGAGGGTGGCGGAGATCCGTCTCGGCACGGCCGACATTCTGGCGACCCCGGCGGCGTCGTGCGGCCTGGTCCCATGCCGCCCGGCGCCACTGGTTAGCGTGGGTGGGATGTCGACGACGCCAGGGACCGGCAAGGTGGAGCGCCCCGCGGCGCAGACCGCGCGGCTGCCGGAAACGCCGACCGGGGTCCGCGGCAACCTCGCGGTCGCGGTGGCGATGGTGCTCGGCTCGATCTCCTCGGTGCAGTGCGGGGCGGCGCTGGCGACGACGCTCTTCGGTCATGTCGGCCCCGCGGGCACGGTCTTCCTGCGGGCCGCCTTCGCGGCGCTGATCCTGCTCGCGGTCGCCCACCGCGACGTGGCGCGGCTGCGGCGGGCGGAGCTGCGCGACGTCGCCCTCTTCGGCCTCACCCTGGCGGCGATGAACTTCTGCTTCTACCAGTCGATCCAGCGACTGCCGCTCGGCATCGCGGTCACCTTCGAGTTCGCCGGGCCGCTGGCGGTGGCGATCTTCGGCTCGCGCCGGCGGCGGGACCTGATCTGGGCCCTCCTCGCGGCACTCGGGATCGTGCTGCTTTCGGGGGACTTCGGCGGCAGCTCGATCGACCTCCTCGGCGCCGTCCTGGCGCTGACCGCGGGCTCCTTCTGGGCCTGTTACATCCTGCTCGGCGCCCGGGTCGGCGGGCGCTCGGAGGGGCTGGGCGGGCTGGCGGTGGCGATGGGGATCTCGGCGCTGCTGCTGGCCCCGGCGGGGCTCGCGGCCGGGGCGGGCGAGATGACCGGCGGCGGAGTGCTGGCGCGCGGCCTCGCCGTCGGCGTGCTCAGCTCGGCCTTCCCCTACGCGCTGGAGATCGAGGCGCTGCGACGGCTGCCGAACGCGGTCTTCGGCGTGATGATGAGCCTCGAGCCCGCGGTCGCCGCCCTGGTCGGCTTCGTCGCCCTGGGCCAGGGCCTGGATTGGAGCGAAGCGATCGCGATCGCGCTGGTCGTGGCGGCGAGCGCGGGGGCGCTGTACACGGCCGCGACCCCGGCGCCGCGGGACGGGTAGAACAGGGGCGTGGCCGGTAAAGCCAAAGGCAAGGGCGTGCGGGTGACGGTGCGCGGGCGGGTCCAGGGGGTCGGCTTCCGCTTCCGCACGGTCGAGAAGGCGGACGAGCTCGGCGTGCGCGGCTGGGTGCGGAACGAGGACGACGGCACGGTCGCGGTGCAGGCCGAGGGGCCGGAGGAGGCGGTCGAGGCGCTGGTCGAGTGGCTCGGCGAGGGGCCGCCGGGAGCGAAGGTCTCCGACATCGAGGTCGCCACAGGCAAGGTCGAGGGCCACGAGCAGTTCGCGATCCGTGGGGTCGCCGCCGGGGTCTTCGTCGTCCAGGAGCACCAGGCGACCGCCCACCACTGGGACCTGCGGCTCGAGGTCGACGGCGTGATGCGCTCCTGGGCGGTGCCGAAGGGCCCTTCGATGGACCCGGCACAGAAACGGTTGGCCGTTCAGGTCGAGGACCACGAGAAGTCCCACAACGACTTCGAGGGCGGGCTGGGGAAGGGCGGCGTGATCGTCTGGGACCGCGGCACCTACGAGCAGGGCGGCCGCGTGCCCTGGCCGGAGGCGATCGAACGCGGCCACGCCGTCTTCGTCCTCCACGGCGAGAAGCTGGAGGGCGGCTTCGCCCTGCAGCGGACGCGGCCGGGGGAGAAGCCGCAGTGGCTGCTGATCAAGCGCAAAGACGACGCCGCCCGGCCGGGGAGCGACATCGTCGCCGAGGCACCGGCCTCGGTGACGAGCGGGAAAACGCTCGCCGAGCTGTTTGGCTGAGGTCTAGTCGGGTCTTCGGGGGCGCCTGAAGCTGGCGCCCGGAGGGGGAGCTGGCGCCCGAAGCCGCAAGGGACGCGGCCTTCTCGGTGGCGGCCCTGGCAGGCTGTGGCCGCCACCGAGAAGGCCGGGTGTCGGGGAGAGGTGCGTACCTCGTCACGAACTCCGGGGATCCGTCACGAGGAGCCGGGGAAGTCGACGGTTCCTCCCGTCTTCCTCATGCCTCCCCCTGGTGCGTTCGCAGTTCTGCTCGCATAGCGAAGGAAAGTGCGAACTCACCCACGGCCGGCCCCGATCCCGTCACGGGAGGCATGAGGAGGGTGACGTCCCCGACATCTCTCATACGTCCATGTGACCTTCCCGACATCTCTCTCACGTCCGTGTGACCTTCCCTGCGGAAGCCTCACGTCCCGGGCGTCTCGTGGCGGCCACAGCCTGCCCGGGCCGCCACGAGACGCCCGGGACGCACCTCGGACGGGCGGAGCGGCCCCGAACCCCGCCCCGAACCACCTCCGCGCAGGATTCCTTGCAGAATCGCTTTTCCGCCGAAAGCGTTGGCACAATCGAACACATGTTCGTAGAGACGCATGACATAGACGCGATTGAGCTTCGCGACGAGGTCGCGGAGGTGGAGACGAGTGAGCGGCGCCCGCTGCTGCGGGTGGTTCACGATGCCGACCGGGAGCGGGAGGCGCAGGCGATCATCCTGCGGCTGGTGCTCACAGAACGGCCCGCGGAACTGCGGATCGAGGCGGTGATGGCGCGGATCGGCGACGTCGAGATGGCCGCTCGCGCGATCCAGGTGCTGGTCGATTCGGGGCTGCTGCTGAAGGTCGACGAGTACGTGCTCGCCACCACCACCGCGGTCGAATTCCACCAGCTCCGCAACGTCGCCTGACGCGGTCGTCTTAACCGGCGCCCGCGGCGGGCGGTCGACCTGACCGGCGCTATGGGTGGGTCAGGTCGACCGCGGTCGGGCCCGCGGCGGAAAGGTCGACCGCGCCGGCGCGGCTTACGCGACGCTTAAGCTCAAGCCATGGCGCCTGATTTGCCGACGCGGGTGGCGATGCGCGAGGTGGGGCCGCGCGACGGCTTCCAGAACGAGCCGGAGACGATCGCGACGGCGGACAAGATCCGCCTGATCGACATGCTCTCGGCGACGGGGGTGCGGCGGATCGAGGTGACCTCGTTCGTGCGCGCCGACGTGATCCCGCAGCTGGCCGACGCGGCCGCGGTGCTGGAGGGGATCGAGCGCCGGCCCGGCGTCTCCTTCTCGGTCCTGATCCCGAACGAGCGCGGGCTCGAGCGAGCGCTGCCGTTGCGGGCGCGCTTCGACGAGATCAGCGTCTTCCTCTCCGCCTCGGAGTCCCACAACCAGGCCAACGTGAACCGCCGGGTCGCCGAGTCGCTGGCCGGGCTGGAGGCGACGCTCGCGGGCGCGGGCGCGGCCGGCCTCCGCCGCGAGGGCGTCATCTCCACTTCCTTCGGCTGCCCGTATGAGGGCGAGGTGCCGCCGGAGCGCGTCTTCGAGATCGCCGAGCGGCTGATCGCCGCGGGCTGCGAGGAGATCGGCTTCGGCGACACCACCGGGATGGCGAACCCGCGCCAGGTGCGCGAGTTCTTCGCCGCCGCCCGCGAGCGCCTCGCCGGCGTCCAGCTGACCGCCCATTTCCACAACACCCGCGGCCAGGGCCTTGCCAACGTCCTCGCCGCGCTGGAGGAGGGCGTCGCCTCCTTCGAGGCCAGCTTCGGTGAGCTCGGCGGCTGCCCGGTCCCGCCCGGCTCGACCGGCAACGTCTCCAGCGAGGACGTCGTCTCGATGCTGCACGAGATGGGGATCGAGACCGGGATCGACCTGCCCGCGTTGATCGCCGCCTCGCGCGCCGCGCAGGAGGTGCTGGGCCGGCCGCTCGGCGCCCACGTGCTGCGCGCCGGGCCGGTTGACTGGCGGGTCGGCCAGTCCGACTAGTCTCCCCGCCATGACCGAGTTCGGAGAGGCGGTCGCGGCGGCCCTGGCGGGCGGCCCCGAGCGCCATCGCGAGAAGACCGCCGAGCAGGGGAAGCTGCCGGTGCGGGAGCGGGTTGCGCGGCTCGTCGACCCCGGCTCCTTCAGCGAGGAGGGCCTGCTCGCCAACTGGGAGCAGGACGGGCTCGGCGCCGACGGCGTGCTCACCGGCCTCGCGACGATCGACTCGCGGCCGGTCGCGCTGATGGCCAACGACCCGACCGTGAAGGCCGGCTCCTGGGGCCCGAAGACGGTGGAGAAGATCCTCCGCGTCCAGGAGCGGGCGCTGAAGCTGCAGGTGCCGCTGGTCTACGTCGTCGACTCGGCCGGCGCGCGGATCACCGACCAGGTGCAGATGTTCCCGGGACGGCGCGGCGCCGGGCGGATCTTCCACAACGAGGTGCGGCTGTCCGGGCAGGTGCCGCAGGTCTGCCTGCTGCTCGGCCCGAGCGCCGCGGGTGGCGCCTACATCCCCGCCTTCTGCGACGTCGTGATCATGCGCGACGGCAACGCCTCGATGTACCTCGGCTCGCCGCGGATGGCGGAGATGGTGATCGGCGAGAAGGTGACGCTGGAGGAGATGGGCGGGGCGCGGATGCACACCGGCGTCTCCGGCTGCGGGCACTTCCTGGTGAAGTCGGACGAGGAGGCGATCGACCTGGCGCGACGCTACCTCTCCTACATGCCGCGCAACTGGCGCGAGGAGCCGCCGCCCGCGCCGCCCGCCGCGCCCGCCTCCGACGCGGCGATCGCCGCGATCGTGCCCGCCGACGAGAACCGCCCCTTCGACATGACCGAGGTGCTCGACGCGCTGCTCGATGCCGACTCCTTCCTCGAGGTCCACAAGCGCTGGGCGAAAGAGCTGATCGTCGGCTACGGGCGGCTCGACGGGCACGTCGTCGGCGTCGTCGCCAACCAGCCGCGGCAGAAAGGCGGCGTCCTCTTCGTCGACTCCGCCGACAAGGCGGCCCGCTTCATCCAGACCTGCAACGCCTTCAACGTGCCGCTGCTCTTCCTCGCCGACGTGCCCGGCTTCATGATCGGGACCGCGGTCGAGCGCCAGGGGATCATCCGCCACGGGGCCAAGATGATCAGCGCGGTCAGCGAAGCGACGGTGCCGAAGATCTCGGTGATCGTCCGCAAGGCCTACGGGGCGGGGCTCTACGCGATGGCCGGGCCGGCCTTCGAACCGGACTGCTGCATCGCCCTGCCGGGCGCCTCGATCGCGGTGATGGGGCCGGAGGCCGCCGTCAACGCGGTCTTCTTCAACCAGATCCAGGCAATCGAGGACGAGGCGGAGAGGGCCGCCTTCGTCGCCTCCAAGCGCGAGGAGTACGCCACCGACATCGACCTCCTGCACCTGGCCTCGGAGCTCGTCGTCGACGCGGTCGTCGAGCCCGCCGACTTGCGCGCCGACCTGATCCGCCGCTTCGCCCTCGTCGCCGAGGGCCGTCGCGACTTCGCCACCCGGCGCAATCCGGTCACCCCGGCTTGATCTCCCAGGCATCGGGACTCACAGCTCGCTCAGGAGGCATTGAGGTCGTGTCGGTACCGTTTTGGGATGTCAACGCGCGTGAAAAGGCCGCTCCTCGCCGCGATCCTCTGCGCCGCCGCGATCGCCCCTCTGGCCGCGGCCGCCTATGCCTGGGGCCCGATCAAGGACCTCGACCTTCGGATCCTGCTCCATGCCGAACGCGAAGCCGGCGCCGTCTACGACGTCGCCAGGGTACTGGTGAACCTGGGCGACCTTGCCTCGCTGTTGGTGCTCGGTGCGGTGGTGGTCGCGATCGGCCTCTACTTCGGCCGCCGGCGTGAGGTGATCGCGGCGCTGGTCGTCATCGCCGGCGCCAACCTCACCACCCAGCTGCTCAAGGCGGTGCTCGAACATGCCCGTTACAAAGCCTGGGAACACGGTGTCGACCTTCCTTGGGCCAACTCGTTCCCGAGCGGCCACACCACGGCGGCGGCGTCGATCGCCGTCGCGCTCCTCTTCGTCGTCCCCGTCCACAAACGCCTCGACGCGGCGACGGTCGGCCTGCTCTTGACCGCGGCGGTCGGGATCTCGGTCGTCGTCCTCGGCTGGCACTACCCGAGCGACGTGCTCGGCGGCCTCCTGGTGGTGGCCACCTGGGCCTTCGCGATGGTCGCCGCGCTGCGCCTGCGGGCCGATCGCGATCGCGTCGTCAGCGCCCCGCCGACGCCGCCCTCCGGCCACTGGGCCGTCTCCACCGAGTAGTCCGCTCTACAGTTCCCTCGCGACGCTCCTGCCGGAGTGGCGGAATTGGCATACGCGATCGACTCAAAATCGATTGCCCTTGCGGGCTTGTGGGTTCGAGTCCCACCTCCGGCACTGAGGTGACGCGGCCGTCCGGCCGCGTTCAGGCGGGCTGCGGGGCGGGGCCGGAGCCCGAGCCGGCCCCGTAGTCCTCGCCGTTGCCGATCGGGCGCTCCTCCTCGATGTTCCAGCCCTGGTTGAAGCCGTAGAGCGCGGCGACGATCACCACCAGCTGGACGATCATCAGGACGATCACCAGCACGCCGACCAGCGAGGAGGAGAGGAGCGCTTCGTCGAAGCCCGCCTTGTCGCGGGCGAACCAGCTGTCGGCGCCGACCGCGCAGAGGATCGCCAGGATCATCGACAACGCCGCCGCCAGCGGCAGGATGCCGCGCCGCCAGCGCGCCACGAGGAGGGCGAAGAAGGCATAGAGGATCGCGTAGACCGCGCAGACGATCCCCATCCCGCTGCCGCCCTCGAGCACCTTCCAGCCGCCGATCGTGATCAGCCCCGCCAATCCGGCGGTCAGGAGCAGCAGCAGGACGATCACCCACTTGGTCGTCACCGACCCGGCTTTCTCCCGGTTGGGTCGCCACAGCTCGTAGCCCGGTCTCACCTCCCCTACAGGCACCCGCTGATCATAGAATCTGTCCTCGACGCGGCATTGACCGCTGGTTAAGCCCTTCACCGGGCGCGCGCGGGCGTGGCGGAATTGGAATACGCGCCAGGTTTAGGTCCTGGTGGGCTTCGGCCCGTGGGGGTTCAAGTCCCTCCGCCCGCATCGCCGTTCACGGCGTATTGACGAATCCGTCACATTCTCATGACGTTCTAACGGCGCCGGAGAAGCATCCGAAGGGTGATTCATCTTTCCGACATCACCCGCGATCTCAGACCTTGGACGAGGTTGGCGCGGAAGGCGCTTTCGGGTGGTATCCCCGTTGCCGCGGCCGCGGTGATCGGGTACATCGTCTTCACCCGCGGGGCTTCGGTGTTGGCGGCGATCACGGCGGTGACGCCGTTGACGATCGTCGGGGCGGTGATGGCGCACCTGCTGACGCTGTCGATGCGGACCGAGGCCTGGCGGACCGTGCTGCGAGCCGCGGGCGGGGAGCGGCTGGAGCCGCGGGCGGTGCACGCCGCCAACGCGGGCGCCTTCCTCGCCGGCACCGTGCAGGGCAACGCGGCGATGCCGATGCGGGTGGCACTGCTGCGGCGCTACGGCGGCGGCGGCGCGCCGAGCGCGTCGCAGATGGCCCTCGGCGACGCGCCGATCGTCCTCTTCGAGGTCTGCGGATCGGCGATCCTCGCGGCGATCGGCTCGGCCGCCGTCGGCGGGCTGATTCCCGGCTGGGCGCCGTGGGCGCTTCTCGGCGGGGCGCTCGCGGTGCTCGGGGCACTGCGCTTCGCCTACGCGCGCTTCCGTCACCGGCGCCTCGTCGCCGGACTCGGGGTGATCGCCGACCCCGACCTGCGCAACCGCCTCGCGCTCGCCGTCGCCGCCTTCACCGCGCTTGCCTTCGTGCGGACCTGGATCGTGCTGGCCGGCTTCGACCTGCCCTCCGACCCGGCCCACGTCGCCCTCGTCCTCTTCACCATGGGCGCGGTCGGCCTGCTGCCGCTGGGGGTCGGGACCGGCCCGGCCGCCACCGTCGCCGCCCTCGGGACCGCCAACCTCGCGGTCGCGACGGCGGCCGGGATGGTGGTCAGCGCGGCGACCGTGATCGCCGTCCTGATCTACGCCGGCGTCGTCTGGACCTGGCGCGCGCTCATGCCGGACCCCGCCCTGCGCCCGGCCCGCCTTCCCGCCCCGCCCGGCTGAGCGCGTTCGCAGAAAGCCGCGCTACGCGCGGCCAAGTGCGAACGCGACCGGGGTGGGGGCGCCGGCGCTCAGGTCCCGGCGGTGACCGCCTTCAGCCGCGCCAGCGACTCGGCGACCAGGTCGGCGAGCGGGGCCTGCTCCTCGGCGGTCGCGGTCCAGCGGTCCCAGGCGACGCGGAAGGCGCCGACCGCGGCCTCGGCGGCGAGGGTGGCGGTCTCCTCGTCGAGGCCGTAGTCGCGCAGCGCCGCCGCCAGCGTCGCGCTCATCTGCGCGTTCTTGATCAGGTCGCGCTCGCGCAGCTCCGGGTTGGCGTCGATGATCCGCCGCCGGCGGGCGGCGAACTCGTGGCGCTCGCCGATCACCGCGACGAACTCGTTCAGGCCCGCCATCGCCGCCTCCAGCGGAGGCAGCCCGGGCGGCGCCGCGGCCACCCCTTCGGCGGCGAGCGCGCCGAGGTCGACGGCGCCGGCGAAGAGCACCTCGCGCTTGTCGGGGAAGTGACGGAAGAAGGTCCGCTCCGTCACGCCCGCGGCCTCGGCGATTTCGGCGACCGTCGTGCTCTCGAAGCCCTGGTCGTCGTAGAGGACGAGAGCCGCCTTCGCCAGTCGGCCGCGGCTGTCTGGTTGCCAGCGCGCCATGGCCCAATCCTAGGCGATGACAGCGACTGACATCACCTGCTACGGTGATGACAGTTCCTGACATCGCATCCCCAGGAGGTCTCGCATGCGCGTTTTCGTCACCGGAGCATCGGGCTGGATCGGCGCTCCCACGGTCAAAGAGCTGGTCGCCGCCGGCCATCAGGTGGTCGGGCTCGCCCGTTCCGACGCCTCCGCCGCGAAGATCGAGGCGGCGGGCGGAACCGTCCGACGCGGCGACCTCGACGGCCTCGACGGCCTGCGCGCCGCCGCGACCGCGGCCGACGCCGTCGTCCACCTCGCCTTCAAGCACGAAGTCGCCTTCCTGCAGGGCGACTTCGCCGCCGCCGCCGAAGCCGACCGCGCCGCGATCGAGGCGATCGGAGAGGCGCTCGTCGGCACCGACAAGGCCTTCGTCATCGCCTCCGGCACCGGCGCCGCCGCGCCCGGCCGGGTCGCCACCGAGAACGACGGCCACGCGGCCAGCCCGGCGATCACGGGCGGCTTCGACCTTCGCCGGCAGAACGCCGAGTGGACGCTCGGCCTGGCCGGGCGCGGCGTGCGCTCCTCCGTCCTGCGGCTGGCGCCGACCAACCACGGCGACGGCGACAACGGCTTCACCAGGCACCTGGTCGACACCGCGCGGGCGAAAGGCGTCTCCGCCTACGTCGGCGACGGCGCCAACCGCTGGGCCGCCGCCCACCGTCTCGACACCGCCGCCCTCGCGCGGATCGCGGTCGAGGGGGCGCCCGCCGGCTCCACCCTGCACGCGGTCGCCGAGGAGGGCGTCGAGCTGCGCGCGATCGCGGCGGCGATCGGCGCCAGGCTGGGCGTCCCGGTCGAGTCGATCGCGCCCGAGGCGGCGACCGAGCACTTCGGCTTCCTCGGCACGATGGTCGCGCTCGACATCCCCGCCTCCAGCGCGCTCACCCGCGAGCTGACCGGCTGGGAGCCGACCCGCCAGGGCCTGATCGCCGACCTCGAAGAGGACCACTACTACGCGGTCGCGATCGGCTGAGTCGCTCCCCCGCGGTCACGTCGGCCCGCCCGCGCGTGTCCTCCTTCCTAGAACCCCAAGACGAAGGAGGACACGATGGCATTGCGAGTTCCCAGGGCCGAGCTGGACGGGGCGGCGGACCAGATCGTCGAGAGCTGGGGCATCGTCCCCGAGCCGCTCGAGGCGATGTGGAACAACCCCGAGGTCGCCCAGGCGTCGTTCGAGTTCGGCGGCAAGATGGCCGAATGGGACGCCTGCGACGAGACCCTCAAGTCGTTCGCCCACATGGCGGTGGCCGCGCAGGTCGGTTGCGGCTGGTGCCTCGACGTCGCCTACTTCGGCGCCCAGAACGCCGGGCTCGACCTCGACAAGGCGAGCCAGGTGCCGCGTTGGCGCGAGAGCGACGTCTTCACCCCGCTCGAGCGCCAGGTGATGGCCTACGCCGAGGCGATGACCGACACGCCGCCGACCGTCACCGACGAGATGACCGAAGGCCTACTCGAAGAGCTCGGGCCGGCGGCGCTGGTGGAGCTGACCACCTACATCGGCTTCTCCAACTTCTCGACCCGCGGCAACGTGTCGCTGGGGATCGAGTCGCAGGGCCTCGCGGCCGGCTGCGCGGTCCCGCCGGCTAACCCCGTAGCCAGCTGAGGTCGAGGCGCGCGAGGCGCTCCGGGTCGCCGAGGAAGTCGATCTCGGCGATCCGGCCCGCGCGGACGACGATCGCGCCGAGCGAGAACGGCCGGCCGTCGGCGTCGAGCGTGACCACGCCGGGCGCGCCGTTGACCAGGACCATCTGGGCGGTGAGGCCGAGCTCGGCGTAGGAGCGCGCCCGTTCCAGCGCCGCATCGCGGCCGCGGACCACGTCCATGCCGCGCGGCGGGCCGAAGTCGGCGCGCAGGACGACGTCGGGATCGAGCACCGCGACCAGTCCCTCGAAGTCGCCCTCGCGGGACGCGGCGAGGAAGGCTTCGACCAGCTCGCGCTGGGCGGCGAGGTCGGCGTCGGGGACCGCGCCCGAGGCGCGCAGCCGGCGCCGCGCCCGGCTCGCCAGCTGCCGCGCCGCGTCGGGACTGCGGTCGACGATCTCGCCGATCTCGTCGAAGGGCACCGCGAACATGTCGTGGAGGACGAAGGCGAGCCGCTCCGCCGGCGCCAGTCGGTCCAGCACCATCAGCAGGGCGAGGCCGACCGCGTCGGCGAGCAGCGCCTCGTGCTCGGGGTCGGTGCCGTCGATCGGGTCGACGATCGGGTCCGGCACCCGTTCGTCGAGCGGCTGCTCGCGGCGGGTGTCGCGGGAGCGCAGCATGTTGAGGGCGATGCGGGCGACGACCGTGGTCAGCCAGGCGCGCAGGTTGTCGATCTCGCCGGCGTCGGAGCGCTGCAGCCGCAGCCAGGCCTCCTGGACGGCGTCGTCGGCCTCGCCGGTCGAGCCCAGCATCCGGTAGGCGACGGCGCGCAGGTGCGGCCGCTGCTCCTCGAACGCGGCGGGCCAGTCGTGCTCACTCATCGGTCACGTTCCTCCTTCTCGTCGTGTCATCGAAACAGACCCGCCGCTGGCGGGCGATGTGACCACGAGTGAACGGAGCAATCGATGAGCAGTGACACCGTCCCGAGCGCGGGACCCGCCGGCGACCTCGCGACCGGAGTTTGGGCCCTCGACCCGGAGCGCTCCGCGGTCGAGTTCCGCAGCCGCACCCTCTACGGGCTGATCGGCGTGAAGGGACGCTTCGGCCGCTACCGCGGCAGCCTCGACCTGGGCGCGCGCCCGGCGATCGAGCTGACGATCGAGGCCGACAGCGTCGACACCGGCCACGGGAGACGCGACGAGCACCTGCGCTCGGCCGACTTCTTCGACGTCGCCGCGCATCCGCGGCTCGGCTTCGTCGCCGAGGCGGCGACGCTCGACGGCGAGACCCTGCGGACGAGCGGCACGCTGTGGGCGGCGGGCGGGTCGATGCCGCTGGAGATCGCCGCGACGGTGCGCCCGGTGGGCACCGAGTTCGAGATCGAGGCGCGCGCCCGCGTCGATCAGCACGGGTTGGGGATGGACTGGAACCCGCTGCGGATGATGCGGCCGACCGCCCTGCTGGTCAGGGGGCGACTCGTCCGCGGCTAGGCGCGCCCGACCCGGCGCCGGTCGACGTCGTCGTAGGTGCGCGAGGCGCCGAGGCCGCCGTCGGGCCCGCTGACGCAGACCGTCATCCCCGCCTCGATCGGGCGCTCGGTCCCCGGTCGGTGGGCGTTGTACTCGAGCGCGCAGGTGTCGTCGTCCTCGACCAGGACGCAGGGCTCCAGCCGCAACCCGCGGTGGCCCGCCGCCTCGACGTAGGCGGCGGCGGGCGGCGGCAGCGCCAGCTCCGGGTCGCCTTCCAGCAGCGGCGCCCGCGGGGTCGGCACGCCGGTCAGCGGTCGGGTGCCTAAGTAGATGCGGATCTCCTCGATCCGCGCGTCGGGGCCGTGGTCGGCGACCATCGCGTGCGGCAGCTCGATCGGCCCCTCCGGCCCGGCGAGGTGGACGACCACCTCCTCGAAGTCGCGCTGCGCGAGCCCGCCGCGGTGGACGTCGGCGATCCGCGCCTGGCGTTCGCGCAGCCAGCGCTCGGTGTCGGCGACGAACTCGCGGAACTCGTACTCGCCCTCGACCAGGCCGCGCAGGGGGTGCTGGAGGCGCGGCTCGCCGACGAACGATTCGACCAGCGCGTCGACCTCCCCGGCGACCAGGCCGTCGAAGTAGGGGACGTTCTCCACCTTGTGCCGCTGCCCGGCTTCGAACTTCGCCAAGACCGGGGCGGAGAAGAGCTCGGGGGGCCAAGGCACCGCGCAAGCGTCTCATCGGCGGGCGCCCGGGGCAAACGACGGAGGACATTCCGTAGGCTGGGTTTTCGATGAGCGCGACGGACCCGACCGGCGTCCCGCAGCCGGACCGCACCCCGGTCGCGGGCGAGAGCGACGTCACCTTTCCGCGCCTCGATCCGGCGCAGATGGCGACGATGGCCGCCGCCGGCCGGCGGCAGGAGATCTCCGCCGGGCAGATCCTCTTCTCCCCGGGCGACCTCGACTACGACCTGATCGTGGTCGAGAGCGGCTGTGTCGAGATCATCGACGCCTACGGCACTCCCGCCGAGCGGGTCCTGGTCAGCTACGGGCCGCGCCAGTTCGCCGGCGAGCTGAACCTGATCACGCTCGAAATGACGCTGCTCACCGCCCGGGTCGCCGAGGACGGCGTCGTGATCCTCGTCAGCCGCGAAGCGCTGCGAGGCGTCATCTCCCGCGACACCCGGCTCGGCGACATGATCATGAACGCGCTGGTCGGCCGGCGGGCGACGATCATCGAGGCCGAGAGCGGCGCCCGACTGATCGGCCACGGCGGCGACCCGGGGACGCGCGAGCTGCGCGAGTTCCTCACCCGCAACCGGGTGCCGCACCGCTTCATCGACCTCGACGGCTCCGACCTGGCGACGACCACCGAGGACGGTCGGCCGCTGGCCGCCGACGACCTGCCGATGCTGGTCAGCGGGCAGGAGATCCTGCGGGCGCCGACGATCCTCGAGGCGGCGACCGCGCTCAACCTGCGCGCCCCCAACAAGACGGCGAAGAAAGCCTGGGACTGCCTGATCGTCGGCGGCGGGCCGGGCGGCCTCGGGGCGGCGGTCTACGGCGCCACCGAGGGGCTCTCGACGATCATGATCGACTCGGTCGCGCTCGGCGGCCAGGCGAGCACCTCCTCGCGGATCGAGAACTACCTCGGCTTCCCGGCCGGGATCTCCGGCTCCGACCTGGCCGAGCGGGCGATCGCCCAGGCGCGCCGCTTCGGCCTGCGCACGGCGGTGCCCGAGCGGGCGCTATCCCTGCGCAGCGAAGACGGCCGCTACGTGGTCGCGCTCGACAGCGGCGACGAACTGGCGGCGCGCACGGTCGTCCTCGCCACCGGGGCGAGCTACCGGCAGCTGCCGGTCGACGGCTGCGCGCGCCTCAACGGGGCGGGCGTCTTCTACGCGGCGACGATGGTCGAGGCGCGGATGTGCGGCTCCGGCCAGGTCGCCGTGGTCGGCGGCGGCAACTCGGCCGGCCAGGCGGCGATCTTCCTCTCCGGCACCGCCGAACGGGTCTCGCTGCTGCTCCGCGGCGGCGATCTCGGCGCCTCGATGTCGCGGTACCTGGTCGACCAGATCGAGGCGATCGAGAACATCGACGTCCTCCTCCACACCGAGGTGCGCGAGATCCACGGCGACGCCAACCTGGGCGGGCTGACGATCGAGGAGACCCGCGCCGGCGAGCGCCGCGACCTCGACGTCGGCGGCCTCTTCATCTTCATCGGTGCCGACCCCTGCACCGAGTGGCTCGATGGTCAGCTGGCCAAGGACGACGACGGCTTCCTCCTCACCGGCGGCGAACTGGAGATCACCCACCTCGACGTCGACCCGATCAACGGCGGCCGTCCCGCCATGCCCCTGGAGACCAGCCTGCCCGGCGTCTTCGCCGTCGGCGACGGCCGCACCGGCTCGATCAAGCGCGTCGCCTCGGCCGTGGGAGAGGGCTCGATGTCGGTCCGCCTCGTCCACCAGTACCTGGCGATGCAGGCCCAGCTCGGGCGCGGGTAGGGGGCGGGGCTCGGGGCGGTGTGCGTGCGCGGTGACCGCGCGGATTCGGGGCGGCGGGGCTCGGGGCCACGCGATTCGCGGCCGCCCCGCCCGTCCGAGATAGGTCCCGGGCGTCTCGTGGCGGCCCGGGCAGGCTGTGGCCGCCACGAGACGCCCGGGACGTGAGGCTTCCGCAGGGAAGTCCACACGGACGTGGGAGAGATGCCGGGAACGTGACTCTTCCTCATGCGTCTCTCATGCCTCCCGTGACGAGATCGGAGCCCCCTCCTGGTGAGTTCGCACTTTCGCTCGCCATGCGAGCAGAACTGCGAACGCACCAGGGGGAGGCATGAGGAAGACGGGAGGAAGCGTGGACTTCCCCCGCTCCTCGTCACCGATCCCCGGAGTTCGTGACGGATCTCGCACCTCTCCCCGACACCCGGCCTTCTCGGTGGCGGCCACAGCCTGCCCGGGCCGCCACCGAGAAGGCCGCGCCCCTTTGCCGTCCCTTTGAGCTCCCCCACCCCCGGGCGCCAGCTTCCCCCGCCCCCCAGAGCGATCAGAACAGAATCGCGTACCCAAAAATTGTCGATGACATCCTGGGGATTGCCTGGGAAGGTCGCGCGTACGGGACTGTCTCGAATCCTTGCCCCCTAGCCCCCGGAAGGGGACCTATATGACGCTGAAGAAGTCGCGGGCTCGCGTTGTCGCCGCTCCGATCGCGGTCATCGCGCTGCTCGCCTCCCTCGTCGTGCCCAACCTGGCGACGGCCGAATCGGCCGAATCGACGGAAGCGGTGACGACGATCGAAATCAAGATGGAAGGCAAGAAGATGGGGTTCTTCGGCCCGAGCACGGTGCACGAAGGCGAAGTGCTGCGGATCGTCAACAAGACGAAGCCGAGCATGGTCGGCCCCCACACCTTCTCGCTGGTCACCAAAGGCTCGCTGCCGAAGACGGCCAAGCAGCGGAAGTCCTGCTTCACCCCGGGCAAGATCTGCCTGGGCATCGCCCATTGGTACGGCCTGAAGGGCGAAGAATTCCCCAAGCAGAAGCTGGTCGAAGCCGGCAAGGAAGGCTGGGACACGATGGGCACCGTGACGAAGAAGGGTGACTCCTTCTTCTTCGCCAAGAAGGGCGAATCGGTCGAACAGGTGGTGAGCGCCAAGGCCGGGACGACGCTCTACTTCATGTGCGCGGTGCACGCCTGGATGCAGGGCTCGATCAAGGTGCTGCCGCCTGTCACGCAGTGAGCCCGATCCCGGGCTGAACAGCGCATCCCTCCGCCTCGGGCGCCGGGCCTTCCTCGGCGCCCTGGGCGGGGGCGCGCTTCTCGCGTTCGCGCCCGGCGGCGGGGTCGATCGCGCGCTCTCCCTGCTCGAAGGGGCGAGCGCCCAGGCGGCGGTGCCGTTCCGCGACCCTCTGCCGATCCCGGCGGAGCTGACCGCGGCGCGGCTCGAGATCCCGATCCGGCTCGCCGAGCAGCAGATCCTGCCGGGCCGCAAGACGCGACTTTGGACGTTCGGCGGGACGTTCCCGGGGCCGACGATCAGGCGCCCGGCGGGGGAGAAGACGGAGGTCGTCTTCCGTCACGAATTGCCGCCACAGGTCGGCGAGCTGAGCATCCACCTGCACGGCGGCCACAACCGCACCCAGTTCGACGGCCAGCCCGGCGGCCTCACCGGAGCGCAGCCGTTCTCCGACTACTGCGACATCCCGCTCGACCTCTCGCCGCACGCCTCCGGCGACGACCTGCTGCTGAAGCCGGGCGACCGCAGACGCTACGTCTACGGGCTCCGCGAGGACGGGCGCCCCGAACGGGCCGCGTTCAAGTGGTACCACGACCATCGCCTCGACCGGACCGCCCTGCACGCCTGGCACGGTCTCGCCGGGATGTTCATCGTCGACGACGACTTCGAGGCCTCGCTGCCGCTGCCGAGCGGCGACCGCGACCTCGCCCTGACGATCGCCGACCGCAGCTTCGACGGCGCCAACCAGCTGACCGATCCCTTCACCGACCTGCGCCCGCCCGACGACGGGATCGTCGGCGCCAAGGTCCTCGTCAACGGCGCCTTCCTCCCGCATCACCGGGTCGAGGCGCGCCGCTACCGCCTGCGGATCCTCAACGTCTCGCAGTTCCGCGCCTACGACCTCCACCTGTCGAACGGCGCGCCGCTGGTCCAGATCGCCGCCGACGGCGGCCTGCTGCCGCGGCCATTGCGGCGGCGGCGGATCTTGCTCGGGCCGGCCGAGCGGGTGGAGGTGGTCGTCGACTTCGCCGCCGCCCGGGGCGGGACGCTCGAGCTGCGCAGCGCCGGGCGCCGGCGGGGCCGCGACCCCTACGGGTCGCACTCCTACGACGGTCCGCTCGTCCAGTTCCGGGTCGACGGCGCCCGCCTCCGCGACCGGACCGAGGTGCCCGCGCGGCTGCGCCCGCTCCCCGCCTGGACCCGCAAGGCGAGGCGGCGCCCCGACCACACCTGGACGATCACCGTGGGCGGGCTCTTCAAGACCGTCTGGCTGATCAACGGCCGCACCTTCGACCCGGCCTACGCCGACGCCTCACCGCGGCTCGGCTCGCTCGTCACCTGGGAGATCCGCAACGAGACCGCGGTCGCCCACCTGATGCACCTGCACCACACGTCCTGGTACCTGCTCTCCCGCGACGGCCGCCCGCCGCCGCCGTGGGAAGACTGCCTCAAGGACACCTTCTTCGTCTATCCCGGCGAACGGATCCTGGTCGCGGGCCGGCTCACCGACCATCCAGGCCGGTTCGTCGTCCACTGCCACATGCTCGACCACGAGGACCACGGCCTGATGAGCCAGTTCCGCGTCGTCCCGGATTGAGCCGGCCCGTCAGCCGGGGCGGGACTGGGGGAGCTTGTGGGGGCCCGGCGGGGTTGGGCGGGACGGGGGCGGGACGACGGGGCCGATGTCGCCGTCGGGCGCCTCGTCGAGGTCGACGATGACCGGGGCGTGGTCGCTCGGGCCTTTGCCTTTGCGTGCCTTGCGGTCGACCCAGGCGGCCTTGACGCGGGCCTCGACCGGGGAGCCGGCGAGGATCAGGTCGATGCGCATGCCGAGGTCTTTGTGGAACATGCCGGCGCGGTAGTCCCAGTAGGAGAAGACGCGCTGGTCCGGCCAGCGGTCGCGGACGACGTCTTCGAGGCCGGTCGCCTCCAGCTCGGCGAGCGCCTCGCGCTCGGGCGCGGTGACGTGGGTGTGGCCCTCGTAGGCCGCCGGGTCGAAGACGTCGGCGTCGGTCGGGGCGATGTTCATGTCGCCGCAGACCATCACCGCGTCGGGGCCGGCGGCGACGGCGTCGCGCAGCGCCCCGAGCCACTCGAGCTTGTAGCGATAGTGGTCTGAATCCGGTTCCCGGCCGTTCGGCACGTAGACCGACCAGACCTTCACCCCGTCGCAGGTGGCCGAGACGGCGCGGGCCTCCTGCCCGGGGAAGCCCGGCCCCCCGGGCAGGCCGGGGACGACGTCCTCGAGGCCGACCCGGGAGAGGACCGCCACGCCGTTCCACTGCGCCTCGCCGTGGGCCGCGATCTCGTAGCCGCGCTCGCCCAGCTCGACGCCGAGCAGCGTCTCGAAGGCGTCGTCGCCGAGCTTCGTCTCCTGCAGGCAGACGACGTCCGGGCGCCGTTCGTCCAGCCACGGCAGGAGCCGCGGCAGCCGCTGCTTGACCGAGTTGACGTTCCAGGTGGCGACCCGCATGGTGCCGGCCCAGACGCCGCCTACAGCTCGGTCAGCGCGACCGCCTGCATGTTGACGAAGGCGCGGATGCCGAATTCGCCGCCGAGCTCGCGGCCGATGCCGGAGCGCTTCACCCCGCCGAAGGGGATCCGCGGGTCCGACGCGGTCATCGCGTTGACGAAGACCATGCCCGCCTCGATGTCGGCGCTCAGCTTCTCGGCGCGCTCCAGGTCCTCGGTCCAGACGCTCGAGCCGAGCCCGAACTCCGATTCGTTGGCGAGCGCGATCGCCGCCGCCTCGTCGGGGACGCGGGCGACCGCGGCGACCGGGCCGAAGGTCTCCTCGCGCAGCACCGGGGCGCCCGAGCTCGCCTCCGCGCTGACCACGGTCGCCTCGTACCAGGCACCCGGCTCGTCGGGCGCGTTGCCGCCGGTGACGACGCGGGCGCCGGCCGACTCCGAGGCGCGGACGATCCCGGCGAGCTCGTCGCGCAGGTCCTCGCGGGCCATCGGGCCGAGCTGCGTCTCCGGGTCGAGCGGGGCGCCGCGGCGCAGGCTCTTGGCCCCGGCGGCGAAACGCTCTTCGAACTCCTCGGCGACCGACTCGACGACGATGAAGCGCTTGGCGGCGATGCAGCTCTGGCCGGTGTTCTGGAAGCGTGCCGTCACCGCGACCTCGACCGCCCGCTCCAGGTTGGCGTCGCCGAGGACGATGAAGGGATCGGAGCCGCCGAGCTCGAGCACGGCCGGCTTGATCGCCCGTCCGGCCGCTTCGCCCACGGCGACGCCGGCGGCATCGGAGCCGGTCAGCGTCACCCCGGCGATCCGCCGGTCGCCGATCAGCTCGCTCGCCTTGCGCCCGGAGGTGATGATCGTCTTGAAGACGCCCGGCGCGGCGCCGGCGCGCTCGAAGGCCTGCTCCAGCAGCAGCGCGCAGCCGGTCACGTTGGAGGCGTGCTTGAGCAGGAAGCAGTTGCCCGCCGAGACGATCGGCGCCGCCGCCCGCATCGCCTGCCAGAGCGGGTAGTTCCACGGCATGATCGCCAGCACGACGCCGAGCGGGCGCTTGTGGACGGCGACGCGGCGACCGTCGCCGGTCTCGATCGGTTCCGGCGCGAGGAAGCCCTCGCCGTGCTCGGCGTAGTAGTCAGCCGCCCAGGCGCACTTCTCGACTTCGGCGTGAGCTTCCTTGATCGGCTTGCCCATCTCGCGGCTGACCGTCTGCGCCAGCTCGTCGTCCATGGCGCGGAGCTCGCGGGCGACGGCCGTCATCAGCTCGGCGCGGGTCGACCAGGGGGTGCGACGGAAGTCGCCGAAGGCGGTGTGGCTGAGGTCGAGCGCGGCGTCGATCTGGCCCTCGGAGAAGATCTCGTAGGTGTCGACCACCTCGCCGTTGGCGGGATCGATCGACTCGATCGTGGCGGGGCCTGCGGTTGCGCTCATCTCGCTCCTCTGATTCTCGTCGTCTGCTTCACCGATGCCGCCCCTGCGCGGGCTGTTTCCACTGTATTGACCCGTCCGCGCGGGCCGCGTCTCGGCGCCGGGCGGGGCCGCCGGATGGCGGGGGTCAGGCCAGCGGGAGGTCGTGCGAGAGCGTCGTCGCGGTGCGATCGCGGCCATGCGCCTTGGCGCTGTAGAGCAGCGCGTCGGCGGCCGCGATCAGCTGGGCGGCGCTCTGCCGGCCGTCCCATGTCGCCACGCCGGCCGAGCAGGTGGCGTCTTCCGGCACGACCAGGCGCAGGCGCTCGGTCACCTTGGCGCCGGAGTCGCGGTCATGGCCGGGGAGGATGACCAGGAACTCGTCGCCGCCGTAGCGGCCGATCGTGCCGTTCTCGCCGAGCGCCTCGACCCAGGCCGCGGCGGCGGTCTTCAGCAGCCGGTCGCCGGCCTGGTGGCCGAGCCGGTCGTTGACGGTCTTGAAGCAGTCGAGGTCGAGGATCGCCAGCGAGAGGACGCCGCCCCGCTCGATCGCCTCGGAGAGCTCGGTGTCCAGCGTCTCGCGCAGGACGCGGCGGTTGACCAGGCCGGTGAGCTCGTCGCGGCGGGCCAGCAGGTCGAGGCGCGCCAGCAGGTCCTCGCGGTCGATCGTCAGCGCCGCCTCGGCGGCGAGCATCGCCAGCAGCGAGGCGCTGCGGTCGCTGACCCGGCGGCGTTTGGAGCTGTAGCCGATCGCGAACAGGCCGACCGGCTGGCGGTCGAGGACGAGCGGCTCGTAGAAGGTGGCGGCGGCGCCCAGCTCGGCCATCATCGAGCCGGTCACCGGTTCGGCGACGAAGGTCGGCTCGCCGCGTTCGGCCAGCGCCCGCAGGATCTTCCGTTCGCCGGAGATGTCCTCGGCGCTCGGCGCCTGTTCCAGCCCGGCGGTCGCGGTAAGGGTCGGTTCGCGGTCCTCGCCGGTCTCGACCAGGAGGACGAAGTCGGCGCCGCTCAGCTCCAGCACCGCGTCGCAGGCGCGGGCCCGGGCGTCGTCGCCGATGCCGAGGCCGCGGGCCAGCCCGGCGACCAGGGCGAGGTCGATCGCGGCCGCGGCGCGGCGCTGATCGGCGGCGGCTCCGCCGATCAGGATCGCCAGCATCACCGTCGCGCCGAACGCCAGTACCACCACCAGCCCGTCGGCGCCGAGGCCGCTGTGGGGGGCGGTCATGCCGACCGTCCGCGCCTGGAAGGCGGCGGCGGCCATCGCCGTGTAGTGAAGGCCGGAGATGCCGAGGCCGAGCACGACGGCGGCGCCGGCGCGGCGGACGAAACCCATGTGGAAGCGGCTGCGGCCGAGCTGTTGGACGAGGAAGAGGGCGGTGAAGGCGGCGACGAAGCCGATCAGCACCGAGAGCGCGACCAGCGGCGCGTCCCAGGAGATCGTCGCGTCCATCTCCATCGAGGCCATGCCGAGGTAGTGCATCGAGGCGACGGCGAGGCCGAGGAAGCCGGCGGCGTAGACGAGGCCGCGGAAGCCGGCGTCGGGACGGGCGACGACGGCGAGGGCGACGACGGCGCCGCCGATCGCGGCGGTCATCGAGAGGGCGACGAGCGGCAGGTCGTAGGAGACCGGCATCGCCATCTTCAGCGCCAGCATGCCGATGAAGTGCATCGACCAGATGCCGAGGCCGATCGTGACGCCGCCCGCGACGATCCAGATGCGGCGCGCCCAGCCGGTCGCGCCGGCGCTGCGCTGGGCGAGGTCGAGGGCGAGGTAGCCGGCGACGATGGCCACCGCCACCGAGAGCAGCACCAGGCCGATCTCCTCGTGGGTCGCGATCGGGTGTGACATCGCCATTTGCCCCCTTTTCGGCAGGTACGAAGTCGTTCTTGACTTCGACTCGACGAATGGGGACTCAAGTCCATGCGGGGCATGGCCGAAGAACTGGCCGTGGCTTATATGGAGCGACGGCCCGAGGACGCCGAGCCGACCCAGATCCGCCCGGCTCCCGACTGGGAGGCGGCGATCGGCCGCGCGATCTCCGGCCCGGGGGCGATCCGGCCCGTCTTCCAGCCGATCGTCGACCTGCGCCGCGGCACCGTCTGCGGCTACGAGATGCTCTCCCGCTTCGCCGGCCCGCCGGAGGCGACCCCGGACGTCTGGTTTCGCGAGGCCGGCGCCCTCGGCCTGCGGGCCGAGCTGGAAGCGAAGGCGCTCGAGGTCGGGCTCGGCTCGCGCGATGCGCTGCCGCCCAACTGCTTCCTCACCATCAACGTCGACCCGGCGTCGCTCGGCGAGCCGCTGATCGAGGAGGTCTGGAGCCGCCACGGCGGCCTCCACAACCTGGTGATCGAGCTGACCGAGGAATCGCGGGCCGACGACGAGCGGCTGCGCTTCCAGCTCGCCCGGTTGCGCGAACGGGGGGCGATGATCGCGATCGATGACGTCGGCACCGGTTACTCCGGCCTGCAGCGGATCAGCCACCAGCGGCCCGAGTTCATCAAGGTCGACCGCGTGCTCGTCGCCGGGCTGCGCCGCGACCCCGCCAACCGCGAGATGGTCGAGTCGCTCGGCGCCGTCGCCAGCCGGCTCGACGCCTGGCTGATCGCCGAGGGGATCGAGGAGACCGAGGACCTGGAGACCCTGATGCGGATCGGCGTGCCGCTCGGCCAGGGCTTCTGCCTCGCCCGCCCGCAGCGCGGCATGGTCGGGCCGGAGCTGCCGCTGAGCGAATGGATCCGCGCCCGTGCCGGCGGCCAGGAGACGGTGCGCGAGGGGGTCGGGCCGCGCCTCTGGTCCGACCTCGTGCCGCTTCTCCTCGACGGCTGGGAAGTCGAGGCCGAGCTGCGCCTGCGCAGCGAACCCGACGTCGCCCACCTGCCGGTGGTGACGGCCGAGGGCCGGCCGGTCGGCCTGGTCGCCCGCGAGAGCTTCCGCCGCGGCGAGGCGCGCCTGATGCCGCCGCTCTGCACCCTCGCCGGCGAGCACCCGGCCCACCTGGCGAAGCGGGCGATGGCCCGCCCGCCCGAGAGCCGCACCGACCCGATCGTCTGCTGCGACGAGCACGGCCTCTATCTCGGCCCGATCTCCTTCGAGACCCTGGTCGAGGCGCTCGCCGACGGCCTGCTGGCGCGCGAAGGCGGGTAGGGGGTTGGGCGCGGGGCGCTGAAGTGGGCGCCCGGAACTGGGGGAGCTCAAAGGGACGGACAAGGGACGCGGCCTTCTCGGTGGCGGCCCGGGCAGGCTGTGGCCGCCACCGAGAAGGCCGGGGATGTGGGGAGAGGCGAGGGCCCGGGCGTGCCCCGGCGCAGAGATGCGCGCCTTCCTCCACGAACTCCCGGGATCCGTGACGAGGAGCGGGGGAAGTCCACGCTTCCTCCCGTCTTCCTCATGCCCTCCCCGGATGAGTTCGCAGTTCTGCTCGCATAGCGAAGGAAAGTGCGAACTCACCTGCGGCCGGCCCCGATCCCGTCACGGGACGCACAAGGATCTGTGACGTTCCCGGCATCTCTCCCACGCCTGTGTGACCTTCCCTGCGGGACCCTCACGTCCCGGGCGTCTCGTGGCGGCCACAGCCTGCCCGGGCCGCCACGAGACGCCCGGGACGCACCTCGGACGGGCGCCACGGCCGCGAAGCACGCCCGAACCCACGCCCCAGCCGCGTTCGCAGTTGGCCACGACAGTCGTCGATAAGTGCGAACGCGTCGCGGGGAGGGCGGGCAGGCTGCTTTGACAAGAACTCTTTCGAAAGATATCTTTCGAGAATGTCAGAGAGGGTTCAGAAGCTCACCGACCCGCGCGCGCTTCGCGCCGTCGCCCATCCGACTCGGCTGAAGCTGCTCGGCCTTTTGCGGCGTGAGGGGCCGCTGACCGCGACGGGGGCGGGGGGCCGGATCGGCGAGAGCCCGGCGAGCTGCTCCTTCCACCTGCGCCAGCTGGCGAAATGGGGGCTGGTCGAGGAGGCGGGTGGCGGGCGTGGCCGGCAGCGGCCCTGGCGGGCCACCGCGAGCGGCCACGAATGGGCTTCGCGCGGGGCGAGCGCCGAGTCCACCGAGGCCGGCGACATGCTGAGCCGGGTCGCGATCGACGGCTGGTTCGAGGAGGCGCAGGGCTGGGTCGATCGACGTCGCGGGGAGAGCGACGAGTGGGCCGACGCGGCCTTCTTCGGCGACCAGACGCTCTACGCGACGCCGGCCGAGCTCACCGAGTTGAGCCGGCGGCTCGCCGCGGTGCTCGAGCCGTTCGCCCGCCGGACCACCGACCACGACGCGCGCCCGGCCGGGTCGCGCCCCGTCACCCTGATCCAGCTCGGCTTCCCGATCGACGACGAGCCGCCGCCGCGATGATCCGCCGCCGCGTCCCCAGATTGCTGCGGGCCGACCGTCCGTTCCGCAACTACTGGGCGGGGCAGACCATCTCCCTGTTCGGCGACCAGATCGCGCTGCTGGCGGTGCCGCTGCTCGCCGTCCTGACGCTGCGCGCCGACGGGCGGCAGATGGGGCTGCTTGCCGCGGTCGAGCTGGCGCCGAGCCTTCTCTTCGCCCTCCACCTCGGCGCCTGGGCCGACCGCAGGCGCAGCCGCAAGGCGATCCTGATCGGCGCCGACCTCGGCCGCGCGGCGCTGCTCCTCGGGCTGCCGCTCGCCACCGCCCTCGGCCTGTTGACGATGCCGATCCTCTACGCGACCGCCTTCGCCACCGGCACCTTCGGCGTGCTCTTCATGGTCGCCGAACAGGCCGTGATCACCTCGATGGTCGAGCCGCGGGAGTACGTCGAGGCCAACTCGGTCCTGATCGGCAGCCGCTCGGCCGCGATCGTCGCCGGCAAGAGCCTCGGCGGGTTCCTCGTCGCCGCGCTGACGGCGCCGGTCGCGATCGCCGTCGACGGCGTCAGCTTCCTCGCCTCGGCGCTTTTCGTCGGCCGCGCCGAGATCGTCGAGCCGCCGGTCGCCCCGGCCGACTCGGGCGGCCTCGCCGCCGGGATCCGCTTCGTCCGCCGCACCCCGTTGCTGCGTGCCTCGCTGCTCGGCACCGCCACGTTCAACCTCTTCAACGTCGCCTTCTGGGCGCTCCTGGTCCTCTTCGCGACGCGGGAACTCGGACTCGGTGCCGGGGCGATCGGTCTGGCGCTCGGGATCGGGGCGCTCGGCAGCGTGCTCGGCTCGGCGCTGGCGAAGCGCCTGGGCGCCCGGTTCGGGCTCGGCAACGCGCTGATCGGCTCCTTCCTCCTCGCCCCGCTCCCGTTGGTGTTGGTGCCGCTCGCCGACGGGCCGCCCGCCGTCTCGATGGCGCTCCTGACGGTCGCCGAGTTCCTCTCCGGCATCGGCGTGATGGTGCTGGAGGTCGGCCTCTACTCGGTGCAGGCGGCGCTGATCCCGAGCCGGCTCCGCTCCCGGGTCTGGGGCGCGATCCTGCTCGTCAACTGGGGCGTGCGCCCGCTCGGCGCGCTCGGCGGCGGCCTCTTGGCGGGCGCGATCGGCCTGCGACCGACGATCTGGGTGACGGCGCTCGGCGGCGCGTTCGGCGTGCTCTGGCTGCTGCCCTCACAGATGTCGCGGGTGCGCGACGTTGCCGCCGACGGGCTGAGCTTCGATCCGCCCGCATCGGCCGGTCGGGCCTGAGCGGCCCTCGGGTCAGCCCCGGGCGGCGGGAAGGACGGCTCGGGGGGCGGCGAGCGGCGAGGGCAGCAGCAGGGCCGAGAAGCAGACCATCGCGAAGGCGGAGGCCTGGAGCGCGAGGCCGAGCGGGCTGGGGGAGAGCGGGTCGCCGAAGACGAGGACGCCGCCGACGATCTGGGTGGCGTTGGCGACCAGGCCCATCAGGCCGATCGTCTCGATCGCGCCGCCGCCCTGGAGGGCGGCGACCGCCGTGTACTGGGCGAGCGCGCCGCAGCCGATCACGAGCGCGACCAGGGGTACCGCCATCGCGAGGCCGCCGGAGCCGCCCATCACCGCCTTGATCGCGATCCCGGCGAGGGCGAAGAGGAGGCCGGCGAGGACCGCGCGGAGGACGCCGCGGCGGGCGGCCAGCCGCTCGGAGCGGTGGCCGAGGGCGATCCCGGCCGCGATCATGACCAGGCCGCCCTCGAAGCTGACGATCGCGCTGGTGGAGAACTCGGAGTCGGCGCCGTGGAATTTGGGCAGGGTCAGGACCAGGAGGACGAGGCCGGCGGCGCCGATCGTCAGGGCCAGCCACTGACGCCGGCCGACGGGATCGCCGAAGAGCTGTTGGGAGAGCACCGCGAGCAGGACCGCGCCGCCCGCGAGGACCGCCTGGACGAGCGAGATCGGTGCCATCGAGAGGGCGGCGACGTGGGCCAGCCAGCCGATCCCGGCCAGCAGCCAGCCGGCGACGAACCAGCGCGAGCCCGCCAGGTCGCGCAGCCCCGAGAGCGGGCGCTCGGTGCAGGAGCGGGCCTCCTGACAGCCCCGGTGCTTGAGCAGCGAGGCGAGGTTGGTCATCAGCGCGACCGCCACCGCAAGTCCGATCCCGATCTCCATGCGAGGTCCTAGAACCCGTCCTGGTCGGTGGAGGTGCGGTGTGTCGGTGCGCTCGCCGTCAAAGGGGTGATCTCGGATCCTGCCGCGTCGGGGTCGAAAGGTCCAGCGAAGCGGGAGACGGTAGCAGCGCCGCCTGGGGCTGTCCTGAGAGTGGTCGAGGGGCCGCCGGGCGCGCGGGCGAGGGCAAGGTCCTTCGCGTCGCGCCTACGCCCCCGACTTGTCGTCGCGCTTCTTCCGCGAGAACAGCTTGCGGAGGACGGAGCGGCGGCGCCAGCCGACCCGGGAGCGGGGGTCCTGCCTGACCCAGCCGGTGCTCTCGGGGTCGAAGGGAAAGGTCGGTTCCCATTGCTTCAGATCGACGACGCCGACGTTGGTCCAGTTGCCGGAGGCGGCGTCGAACTGCAGCTCGACGACCGCGACCTCGGCGGCGTGGAGCGTCGCGCGTGAAGGTCTCGTCGTAGGCCTCGCGGACGTCGGTCGGCCAGTCTTCGTCGTGTTGGCGCCACCAGTGCTTGTGGAAGCCGGTCGTCTGGGCATCGTGCTCGGCCCCGTCGGCGATCGTCACGATCGGATACATCTGGCTGCCGGAGCGCGCGGCCTCGATCGCCTCTTTCGCGTCATCGCGAGCCAACTGCGCCGCTTCGGCCGCGGAGGGTCGTGCCACCCGGTCAGCCTAGCGAGCGGCGTGCCGGGCGGGACACCGGATCGTGCCCCGCCCGATCGCGACGGACTCAGTGACCGCCGTGACCGCCGCGCCCGCCTTGCCACGGCGAGGGGCCGCCCTTGGAGCGCTGGGGGACGAGGTACTCGGCGCGCAGCGTCCTCATCTCTCCCGGGGACACACCCACCACGTTTTCGATGTAGTTCTCCATGCTGCCGTACTTCATCGAGATGTCACCTTCGAACGTACCCCACAGCAGCTGGGGCGTCGCCCAGGTGACACCAAGGCTGGTGTTCGAGAGCAGGTAGTCGTGGAGGATGTCGTCCCGACTCACGCCGAGGATGGTGTAGAGGAGGTCCATCACCGTCCCGGTGCGATCCATACCGTGTGAGCAGTGGATCAGGACCGTGCCCTTGGGGGTTTCGGCCAGCAGCTTCAGCACCTCGGCGTAGCCGGAGACGGCCGGGCCGGGGTTTTCGGCGCTTTCGTATTCCTTGTCGACGAGGTCTTCGTACATGACCGTGTCGTCGCTGTAGTCGCCGTCTTCGCCGAAGAGGGAGACGGTCACTTCCTTCGCGCCCGGGATCTTGACGCTGGGCTTTTCCGCGATCTGCGCTTCGGTGCGCAGGTCGATGACCAGCTTGACGTCGTACTTTTCGGCCAGCGTCTGGGCGTCGGCTTCGGTCAGCTTGTTCAGTTCGTCGGTGCGGATGACGCGCGGGTAGTTCACGGTCTCGCCGTGCCAGCCGGTGTAGCTGCCGAGCTCACGCGCGTTCGAGAGGCCGCTGATGTCGGTGATCTGGTGGTCCTGCGCGGTGAACGCCGGCTCCAGGTCGCTGGTCGGCACCGCATCCGCGTGCGAGGTGATCAGCGACGAGCCCGCGTAGACCGCGCAGGCCGCCAATGCCGAAGCGACGAGCACACCGATCGCCTTCGTCATCATGGCGCGCGGGGTCCTGACCACGGGACGGTGGTCATGCATAGAGATGCTCCTCCTATGAGTGGGGACGTATGCAGCTCGCGAAGGGAGCGCGAGCGTGTTCTTTCCCGGCCAAACTAGGCGGGCGTCCTGCGGGCGAAGTTATCCCGATGTTTCCGTTCCTTGAGTATCCGAACGGCGCGCCGCGGTCGGCCAGGGGCGGACGGGGCAGCCAGGACTCGAACCTGGAATCGCCGGTTTTGGAGACCGGTGCCTTAGCCAATTGGGCCACTGCCCCAGAGGGACTCCGGATCGTAACGGGGTTCAGATGGGGTCGGCGGCCGGGGGCCACTCGCGGGCGAGGTCGATCGTCATTCGCGGGGGAACTCGTACAGCAGCTCGGGTCCGTGTTTCAGCTTGATCCCGATGGGCAGCGTGACGCACCAGCTCGGCGGGTCGTCGATCTCGCGCGGCAGCGGCACGATCTCGAACGCCGGGCGGTCGGCGAAGTGGACGCGCAGGGCGTCGGAGTCGGGATCGACCTCGACCCGCTCGACGGTCGCGCCGACCAGGTCGGCCACCTCGCCCGCGGCCCAGGTGGAGTGCTCCGCTTCGACGCTCCAGGGAGCAGGGCCACCCCCGACCTCGATGGAGAGGGCGCCGCCCTCGGCCCTCGCGGCCACGACCGTGCCCGCCAGCCAGCCCAGATCCTCGGCGAAGCCTTCGCGGGTCAGCACCTTTGGATCCCGTTCCTCCCGCGCGCCCGGAGGCGGCTCCGGCACCGGATTCAGCTCGTCGGCATCCTCCTGCAGGGAGACCTCGCCGTCGACCTCCCAGACCTCGAGATCGGGAGAGGCGAGGAGAGCGTCGATCAGCGCGCGACTGCCGCCGAGGACGGTCGAGTCGAAGTCGTACTCGCTTGCGACGAACCAGGCGCGGTCCTCGGGCCAGATCAGGTTCGGCGACTCGCGCCTGAATTCCTCGGGCGGCTCGTAGTCGGCCGGAGGCTCCTTCCCTTTCGGGTAGAGGATGATGCGGAAGCCGTGGCGGCTGCTCAGCGCGATCTGGTCGACGGCCGCGAGCGGCCCGCGCAGGATCACCCACTCGCGACTCGTCTGCTCGTACTGGGCCGCGTCGGGCCATTCCTCCGCGACGCCGCTCCTGATCGTGCTCATTCCGAAGTAGACCCGCGCCGGCGTACTGGTATGCGCGGCCAGGATCGGGCAGAGCGCGTCGATCACCTCGGTCGGAGGTTCGATCGTGTCGGGATCGCCCCCCGGCCAGCGCTTGTCGGTGAAGTTCAAGGAGTCCCAGGAGCCGACGATCGCGTGCCACTGCATCTCGCGGTGGGCGACGGTCCCCAGTCGCCGGGTCACCTCCTCCCAGGTGACGGGGCGGTGGGCCTCGTCGGTCGCGGGGTGGAAGATCCGCGCGTAGGCCTCGTAGATCTGCGGCACCAGGTTCTTCACCCGGCCGCCCCAGTCGCCTTCGAGCGCGGGCTTGATCCAGGCGCCGGCTACGGCGCCGTCGACCTGCTCCAGTCGGTCGTCCGACATCTACTCAACATTCGCAGAGTTCCGGGCGGCGAGGTAGACGTCGACGAAGTGGAGGTAGCGGGCGGCGATCGTCTCGACGGTGGCGGCGCGGTCGGCCTCGCCGGTGAGGTGGGCGGCGATCGCGTCCCACCAGATCGTCCGCCCGACGGCGAAGCCGCCGAAGCCGGGGGTGGGGGCGGCGGTGCCGATCCAGTGCTCGACCTTCGCCTCGTCGGCGCCGCGGCCGAGGATCAGGCAGTCGGCCGAGCGACCGCCGCGCCGGCAGGTGGCGGCGATCGACTCGCAGTCCTCGATGTCCTCGATCCCCTCGATCTTCCAGATCGCCACCTCGATGCCGGCGTCCTGGATCTGCTCGATCGCGGCGCGGACGAGGGCGGGGCGGAGCTCGGCGTCGAAGCGGTCGCGGTCGCCGCCGTGGTCGGCGAGCTGGTCGTCGGTCGGCGGGACGAGGAGCTCGAAGAGGAGGTCGGTGCCGTCGATCACGGCCAGCCGGTCCGATAGAACGCGCAGGCGCTCCAGCTGGCGGTCGTTCAGCTCCCGGTCGCCGCCGGCGTTGTAGCGGACCAGCGCCTTCGCCAGCTCCGGCCGCAGGCGCTCCAGGTGCGCGGCGAAGTCCTCGTACTCGAACTGGAACTCGGCCTGGCCGGAGCGCTCGACGGCGACCGCGGCGATCACGTCGGTCGCGCGCGCCCGTTCCAGAACCGGCGTCCCGAACTCCTCGTCGACCAGCAGGCCGGGGCGGGCTCCCGCGGGGAGGCGCGGGGTCGCCGCAAGCAGGCCCTCGTAGACGACCTCCTTCGCCGCGCCGATGCGCGCGCGGTCCTCCTCACCCGGCTCTCCCTCGATCCCGAACAAGGGTCGGATCGACTTGCGGTGATCGAAGGCAAGCATGAACAGGGCTGAATCGCTCATAATCAATCATGAAAACTACACAGATCTGATCGAAATGTGTATCCTGCCGCGCCATGGACGAGCCAGGCAACCGCGCCTCGCTTCTCGCGGAGGAGATCGCCGACCAGCCGGGCGCCTGGCGGCGCGCGATCGCGCTGGCCGCCGAGCACCCCCACTCCCTCGCCGCCCCCGGTCGCCTCGCCTTGATCGGCTGCGGCAGCTCCTGGCACGCCGCCAAGGCGATCGCGGCGCTGCGTGAGGCGCGCGGCATCGGCGAGGCCGACGCCTTCGCCGCCTCCGAGGCGCCGCTCGCCCGCGCCTACGACCGCGTCGTCGCGATCTCCCGCTCCGGCACCACCACCGAGGTGCGCCAGGCGCTCGTCCCGCTCGCCGGCCGCGTCCCCGTCACCGCCCTCGTCGGTGACCCCGACAGCCCGATCGCGGCCGCCGCCGACGAGGTCGTCGACCTCTCCTTCGCCGACGACCGCTCGGTCGTCCAGTCGCGCTTCGTCACCACCGTCGCCGCCTTCGCCCGCGCCACCCTCGGCGAGGACGTCGCCGCGCTTCCCGACGCCGCCGCGGCGGCGCTCGAGGCGCCGCTCCCGGTCGACCCGCCCGACCTCGACCGCGCCGTCTTCCTCGCCACCGGCTGGCAGGTCGGCCTCGCCGATGCCGCCGCCCTCGTCCTCCGTGAGACCGCCCAGTTCTGGGCCGAGTCCTATCCGGCGATGGAGTACCGCCACGGCCCGATCTCGACCGCCGGCCCCGGCGCCGCCGTCTGGCTCATCGGCCCGCCCCCCGAGGGGCTCGCCGGCGAGGTCGCCGCCACCGGCGCCACCGCGGTCGACGCGCTCGCCGATCCGCTCGCCGAGCTGGTCCGCGTCCAGCGCCTCGCCCTGGCGATCGCCGAGGCGCGCGGCCTCGACCCCGACAATCCGCCGCACCTGACCCGCGCGGTGGTGCTGGAGCCGGAGGAGGCGCGATGAGGGACGAGACGCGCGTGGGCGGCCGCCGGGAGGAGCTCCGATGAGGCGCAGCGAGCGGCTCGACGCGATCATCGCCGCGCTCGCCGACACCGGCTCGGTCTCGGTCGCCGCCCTGACCGCCGACCTCGGCGCCTCGCCAGCGACGATCCGCCGTGACCTCGAGCTGCTGGAGGAGCAGAACCTGCTCACCCGCTCGCACGGCGGCGCGGTCCGCAACGGCACCCTCTACGAGCTGCCCGTCCGCTACCGCGGCGGCCGTCAGGTGGAGGAGAAGCGACGCATCGCCGAGGCCGCCGCCGAACGGATCGGCGACGCCGACACCGTCTGCTTCAGCGGCGGCACGACGACCACCGAGGTCGCCCGTCTCGTCCGCGGCCGCTCGCTCACCGTCGTCACCAACGCCGTCAACATCGCCTCCGAGCTGGTCGTCTCGGAGACGATCCGCCTCGTCGTCACCGGTGGCGTCGCCCGCCCGCAGACCTACGAGCTGATCGGCCCGCTCGCCGAGCAGAGCCTCGCCGGCCTCAACGTCGACGTCCTCTTCCTCGGCGTCGACGGGATCAACGCCGACGGCCTCACCACCCACGACGAGGTCGAGGCCCACACCGACCGCAAGATGGTCGAGCGCGCCGCGCGCACGATCATCGTCGCCGACTCCTCCAAGATCGGCCGCTCGGCGCTCGCCGCGATCTGCCCGCTGGGCGAGATCGACGAGCTGATCACCGACACCGCGGCACCGGCCGAGGAGGTCGCGAAGCTGCGCCAGGGCGGGATCGAGGTGATCCAGGTCTGATGGCGCCCGCGCCCCGGTCCCTGGCGGTGAGCACCAACCCGGCGATCGATCGGGTGGCGAGACTGGCCGGGCCGGCGGCCGGAGTCGTCCCGGCGGCCGAGCTCCTGGAGACGCCCGGCGGCAAGGCGGCGCACGTGGCGATGGTGGCGCGCGCGCTCGGCGCCGAGGTCGAGCTGCTGACGACGGCCGGTGGCCGCTCCGGCGACCTCTTCCTGTCGCTGCTGGGGGAGGAGGACTTCGCGGTCCACCCGGTCGCGGTGGCGGGGGAGACGCGCGGCACCTACACGCTGGTGGTCGAGGGCGAGGCGGACGTGGTCGAGGTGCACGAGCCGGCCGGGGAGTGGGGATCCGGAGACGCCGATGCCCTCGTCGCCGCGCTGGAGAGGCTCGCGCCGGAGTTCGAGACCGTGGCGATCTGCGGCAGCCTGCCGCCCGGCGCCCCCGTCGACCTTCACTCCCGCCTCGTCGCCGTCGCACGCGCGGAGGGCGCCCGCACGATCCTCGACTGCTCGACCGTCCCCGCCTTCGAAGCGGCCCTCGCCGCCGGCCCCGACCTCGTCGCCCCGAACCTGTCGGAGGCCCGCCGGCTTTTCGCCGCGGATCCGTCAGCCGTTCGTGAGGTCCCGCCGCCGACGGGCCCGAAACCTGACGAGGGGTCCGAATTTCGACCCATCGGCAGCGAACTGTTGGGGCTCTGTGACGAGTTGCTCGCCGCCGGTGCGGGTTCTGTCTGGCTTTCGTTGGGGGGCGACGGTTCGCTGCTCGCGACTGCCGAGCGGGCGGTGCGGCTGCGGGCACCCGCGCCGCCGCCTCCGGTCAACGCGGTCGGCTGCGGGGACGCGCTGCTCGGCGGGCTGCTCGCCGGTCTGGCGGAGCGGGCCGGGGACGATCTGGTCGGTGCGGCGGCGCTCGGGGTCGCGGCGGCGACCGACAAGCTCACCCACCTGCACCCGGGCCGGGTCGAGGCGGAGCGGGTCCGGGCGCTCGCGTCCGCGGTCGAGGCGACGCCGCTGCGCGGGGAGGTGGCGGCGTGATCGCGACCTCCGTCATCGCCGCCCGCGCGGAGAGGGAAGCCCGATGAGCGATCGGCCGTTCGCGATCCTCGTCGCCGGGGAGCTGAATCCGGACGCGATCGTCGTCGGGCCGGATCTGACGCCCGAGTTCGGGCAGGTCGAGACGCTCGCCGCCGATGGGACGCTGACCATCGGCTCCTCCGGGGCGATCTTCGCCTGCGGGGCGGCGCGGCTCGGGCTGGCAACCGCTTATGTAGGGGTGGTCGGCGACGACGCGGGCGGGCGGTTCGTGCTGGCGGAGCTGGAGCGGCGCGCGGTGGACACCAGCGCCTGCCGGATCGAGGAAGGACGGGCGACCGGGCTCACCGTGGTCATCAGCCGCGGCGAGGACCGGGCGATCCTCACGGCCGTCGGGGCGATGGACGCGCTCGCCGCCGAGGACGTCAGCGACGCGCTGCTCGCCCGCGCCGAGCACCTCCACGTCACCTCGCCCGCCCTGCAGCCGCGTCTGCGCGCCGGGCTGCCCGACCTCTTCGCCCGCGCCCGCGCCGCCGGCCTCACCACCTCGCTCGACCCGGGCTGGGACCCGGCGGGCGAGTGGGACGCCGCGCTCGGTGAGGCGCTCGCCGCCACCGACGTCTTCTTCCCCAACGCCGCCGAGGCCGCCCGGATCACCGGGGAGGACGACCCCGAGGCGGCGCTCGAGACGCTCGCCGGCCGCGTCCCGACCGTCGCCTTGAAGCTCGGCGCCGAAGGAGCGATCGCCGCCGTCGGCCCCGAGCGCGCCCGCGCCGCCGCGCCCAGGACCGCGCCCGTCGACACCACCGGCGCGGGCGACAGCTTCGCGGCCGGCTTCCTGCGCGCCACCCGCGAGGGGCTCTCGCCGGCGGAGCGACTGCGGGTCGCGGTCGCCTGCGGCTCGCTCTCCACCCGCGCGCTCGGCGGCGTCGCCGCCCAGCCGACCTGGCCCGAGGTCATCGGGACCTCCGCCTCCACCACCGCAAACGCGACCGAAGGGAGCACCGCGTGAGCGGACCCAAGATCACCTTCATCGGCGCCGGCAGCGTCGAGTTCACCGGCATGCTGCTCGGCGACATCCTCGCCTACCCCGAGCTTCAGCAGGCGACGATCTCCCTCCACGACATCGACCCCGAGCGGCTCGAGGTCGCCACCGGGGTGGCCAAGGCGATCGCCGCCGACCAGGGCGCGTCGCCGACGATCGAAGCGAGCGCCGACCGCCGTGCCGCCCTCGACGGCGCCGACTACGCGATCAACATGATCCAGGTCGGCGGCCACGCGGCGACCGTCGCCGACCACGAGATCCCGGCCCGCTTCGGCCTGCGCCAGACGATCGGCGACACGCTCGGCGTCGGCGGCGTGTTCAGGGCGCTCCGAACCATCCCGGTGATGGAAGGGATCGCCGCCGACATGGCCGCCGTCGCCCCGGACGCCTGGCTCCTCAACTACACGAACCCGATGGCGATCCTCTGCCAGGCCACTTATATGGGGACGCCGATGAAGAAGATCGTCGGCCTCTGCCACTCGGTCCACAACACCGGCGAAGAGCTCGCCGAGCTGGTCGGCGTGCCGCCCGAGGAGGTCACCTTCACTGCCGCCGGGGTGAACCACCAGGCCTTCATGCTGCGCTTCGAGCGCGACGGCGAGGACCTCTACCCGCGCCTCGACGCGGCGATCGAGGCCGAACCGGAGCTGCGCCGCCGCGTCCGCGTCGAGATCTACCGCCGGCTCGGCTACTTCCCCACCGAGTCCTCCGAGCACGGCTCCGAGTACCTCTCCTGGTTCCTCCGCGACGACGCCCAGATCGAGCGCTTCCGCCTCTGGGTCGCCGAGTACGTCTCCCGCTCGGAGGAGAACCTGGGCGAATACGAAGAGACGAAGCAGGCGCTCGCCGCCGACAGCCCGCTCGACCACGAGGAGCCGAGCAACGAGTACGCGCCGCAGATCATCCACTCGATCGAGACCGGCACGCCGCGCGTCGTCTACGGCAACGTCCACAACGCCGGGCTGATCGACAACCTGCCCGCCGACAGCTGCGTCGAGGTCCCCTGCCTGGTCGACGGCACCGGCGTCAACCCGGTCCGGATCGGCTCGCTGCCGCCGCAGCTGGCGGCGCTCAACCGGACCTTCCTGAACGTCGCCGACCTGACCGTGCGCGCCGCCCTCGAAGGGCGTCCCGACCGCGTGCGCCAGGCGGTGCTGCTTGACCCGAACGCGTCCTCGACCTTGACCCCGGACGCGATCTGGGAGATGTGCGACGAGCTGACCGCCGCCCATGGGGACCTGCTCCCCGCGGCGCTGCGGGGGCCCGTCGGCGATGCGAGGAGGGACCGATGAGCGGCCCGGTCCTAGATAAGGCCGAAACCAGAGCACGGAAGGAAGCGGACGTGTCCAGGAAGAGAGCACGAGCGGTCGCGGCGGCGACCGCCTGTCTCGCGGCGGCGCTGCTGTTGGCGGCATGCGGCGGCGGGGGCAGTAGCAGCGGTGGCGGAGGCGGGTCCTCCTCGGAATCGGGCGGGACGGTCGAAATCGAGTGGTGGCACGGCCAGAACAACCGGGTCGCCAAGGTCCTCGACGAAATGATCGACGAATTCGAAGAAAGCCACCCGAACATCGTCGTCTCGAAGGACTCGGGCGGGGTGAACTCGGACCGGATGCTGCAGAAGGTGACCGCCGGCCTCCAGGCCGACGACGTCCCCGACATCGCCTACATCTACGGCTCCGACCTGGCCAGCCTGGCGAAGAGCGAAAAGCTGGCGAACCTGAGCGAAGCCGTGAAGAACGGCGAAATCGACTGGAACAACTTCGTCTCGGTGGCGCAGGAAGCGGCGACGGTCGAAGGCGAACCGCGGGCCTTCCCCTCGCTCGTCGACAACCTCGCCGTCGTCTACAACAAGAAGATCTTCCAGGAAGAGGGCGTCTCCTTCCCGCCGAACGAAATGAGCTGGGAAGAATTCCTCAAGATCGCCGAAGAAGTGAACGACCCCTCGAAGGGGATCGCCGGGTTCGCCTGGCCGGGGACCGGCGACGAGGACACGACCTGGCGGATCTGGCCGCTCGTGTGGCAGAAAGGCGGCGAAGTCCTCAACGAAGACGGGACGGGCGTCGGCTTCGAAGGCGAACCGGGCGAAGCGGCGCTGGAAGTGGTCCAGCAGGCGGCCGAAGCCGGGACCGTCTACATCGACCCGACCGCGGGCTCGGAACGGATGCAGCAGCTCTTCAACAGCGAAAAGCTGGCGATGAACGTCACCGGCCCCTGGGCGCTGCCTGAATACGTCGAAGCGGGGGTCGAATACGGGGTGACGCTGCTGCCCTCCTTCACCTCCGAACACACGACGATCTCCGGTCCCGACACCTGGGCGATCTTCGACAACGGCGAAGAACGCGAGCACGCGGCGATCGAATTCCTCGACTGGTTCAGCGAACCTGAACAGCAGCTGAAATGGCTGGAAGTGTCCGGCTCGCTGCCGCTGACCGAAAACGTCAGCGAAGCGAAGGGCTACGCGAAGTTCGAGAACAGCCTGCCGGGCCTGAAGGAGTTCATCGAAAACACCAAGAACGCGAAGACGCGGCCGACGGTGACGAGCTACCCGGAGATCTCGACCGCGATCGGCAAGGGAATCGCCGAAGTGCTCTACAAGAAGGCCGACGCGCAGGAAGCGCTGGAAGGCGCGGTCTCCGAAGCCAACCACGAATTGGAACTCGAAGGCTGAGCTCCGGCGATGGCGGCCGGCGCGACGATAGGAAGGAGGCGGCCCGCGGCGGAGCGGCCGGCGCACAGCGCGCCGCCGCGGAAGCTCGCCCAGCGGATCTTCGGCGAACACCCGACCGCCCTCCTCTTCATCGCGCCGGCCGTGATCGTGATCATCGGCCTCTCGGTGGTGCCGATCGTCTGGACGGTGCTGCTCTCGTTCAAGTCCTCGGACCTGATCACGCCCGCCAGGTGGATCGGCACCGCCAACTACCACGCCCTGATGCACGACAAGGAGTTCGGCGAATCGATCAAGCACACGCTGGTCTACACGGTGCTCTTCGTGCCGATCTCGACCGGCCTCGGCCTGCTGCTGGCGATGGCGCTGAACCGCCGGATCCGCTTCATCGGCATCTACCGGACCGCGATCCTCGCCCCGTTCATCGTCTCGATCACCGCCCAGGGCGTCCTCTTCTCCTTCATCTTCGACCAGCGCTTCGGCGTCGCCAACTCGATCCTCGCCAAGCTCGGGCTGCCGACCCAGGGTTTCCTCGGCGACCCCTCGCAGGCGATCTACGTGATCGCCCTGATCGGCATCTGGGGCGGGGTCGGCTTCCCGCTCGTCGTCTACCTGGCGGCGCTGCAGGACGTGCCGACCGAGCTGATCGACGCCGCCTCGGTCGACGGCGCCCGCCGTGGGGCGATCCTCCGCCACGTGATCCTGCCGCAGCTCTGGCCGGTGACGATCTTCCTGCTCGTCTGGCAGACGCTGCAGGCGCTGCAGCTCTTCGAACTCGTCTACGCGACGACCCGCGGCGGTCCGATCGAATCGACGGTGACGATCGTCTACTACATCTTCCACGAGGCCTTCCAGGTCTTCCACGCGGGCTACGCGGCGGCGGTCGCGGTGGTCGTCGCCGTGGCCCTGGTGCTGCTGGCCGGCGCCCAGCTCGGCTACAACGCCTACCACCGTCGGCGGGTGGCCGCGTGACCGAACGCCTCCGACTCCCCGGCCTGCGCCTGCCGTTCAGCCCCTGGCACCTGCTGCTCTTCCCGATCGCGATCCTCTTCGCCCTGCCGCTCTTCTGGATGGTGCTCAGCTCGTTCATGTCGAACGCGCAGATCAACCAGTTCCCGCCGACGATCATCCCCGGGTCCCTTCATCTCGACGGCTGGAACACGGTCCTCGGCGACTCCGAATTCCCGACCTGGTTCCTCAACTCGACGATCGTCTCGGCGGTCACCGTCGTCGCCAACCTGGTCTTTTGCTCGCTGGCCGGCTACGCCTTCGCGCGGCTGCGCTTCCGCGGCTCCACCGTGCTCTTCCTGCTGATCCTCTTCACCCTCGTGATCCCCTTCGAAATCACGATGATCCCGACCTTCATCATCATGGACAAGCTGGGGATCCAGAACACCCTGACGGCGCTGATCGTCCCCTCGCTGGTCACCCCGCTCGGCGTCTTCCTGATGCGCCAGTTCTTCGTCAACCTGCCGCCCGAGGTCGAGGAGGCGGCGCAGATCGACGGCTGCTCGCGCCTCGGCGTGCTCCGCCACGTCGCCCTGCCGCTGGCGGTGCCGGCGCTCTCGACCCTCGCCGCGCTCACCTTCCTCACCACCTGGAACGAACTGCTGTGGCCGCTGATCGTGATCAGCTCCGACGCCAAATCGACGCTGCCGCTCGGCCTCACCACCTTCCAGGGCCAGCACACCCAGGACCTCTCGGCGATCATGGCGGGCGACGTGATCACCACGGTGCCGGTGCTGATCGCCTTCCTGCTCGCCCAGCGCACGTTCATCCAATCGCTCACCTCGAGCGCGGTCAAGGGATAGGAGTCGAGATGCCGGGGATCAGCATCGAACGGTTGACCAAGGTCTACGCGGGCGGGGTGAAGGCGGTCGACGACGTCTCCCTGGAGGTCGCCGACGGCGAGTTCATGGTCCTGGTCGGGCCGTCGGGGTGCGGCAAGTCGACGCTGCTGCGGATGATCGCCGGGTTGGAGAAGGTGACGACGGGGCGGATCCGGATCGGCGCGGACGACGTGACCACGCTCGACCCGCCCGATCGCGACATCGCGATGGTCTTCCAGAGCTACGCGCTCTACCCGCACAAGACGGTGCGCGAGAACCTCGCCTTCGGGCTGAAGCGGCGCAAGGTGGCGAAGGCGGAGGTCGCCGAGCGGGTCGAGCGGATGGGGGAGATGCTGGGGCTGGGGGAGCTGATGGGGCGCAAACCTGCGGCGCTCTCGGGCGGCCAGCGGCAGCGGGTGGCGATGGGGCGGGCGCTGGTGCGGGAGCCGCGCGCCTTCCTCATGGACGAGCCGCTCTCCAACCTCGACGCGAAGCTGCGGACCAGCATGCGCGGCGAGCTGGCGCGCCTGCACGAGCGGCTGCCGACGACGACCGTCTACGTGACCCACGACCAGGTCGAGGCGATGACGCTGGGCGACCGGGTGGCGGTGCTGCGCGACGGGGTGGTGCAGCAGTGCGCGCCGCCGCAGGAGCTCTTCGAGCGCCCCGCCAACGTCTTCGTCGGCGCCTTCATCGGCTCGCCGGCGATGAACCTGCTGCGGGCGGAGCTGGCCGACGGCGAGATCGCCTTCGGCTCGACCCGCTTCTCGTTGCCGGGAGCGGCGGAGCACGGCAGGCGGCAGGTGATCCTCGGCCTGCGCCCGACCAGCTTCGCCGTTGCCGGGCCGGCCTGCGACCCGAGCCGGCCGACGCTCGCGGCCGAGGTCGACGTGGTCGAGGAGCTCGGCTCCGAGTGCAACCTCCTCTTCGGCGTCGACGCCCCCGCGGTCTCCGGCGACGCGGTCGAAGCGGCAATCGGCGGCGAGAGCGGCCCCGACGCCGGCCGCCTCTTCGCCGACGAGGGCCGCGCCCGTCTCACCGCCCAGCTCCCCGGCCGCGCCCCCGTCACCGCCCCCGGCCGCGTCGAGCTGGCTATCGACCCGTCCCAGCTCCACGTCTTCGACGACGCGACGGGTCTGGCGCTGCCGCTGGGTCGGGCGCCGCTGCGGGCGTAGGGGGGCCGCTGAAGCTGGCGCCCGGAGCTGGCGCCCGAAGCCGAAAGGGACGCGGCCTTCTCGGTGGCGGCCCGGGCAGGCTGTGGCCGCCACCGAGAAGGCCGGGGGTCCGGGGAGAGGGCGAGGGGACGGGCGTGTCCAGGAGAGAGACGGGCGTGCCCCGGCGCAGAGATGCGCGTGTCCGGGCACGAAGGCGCGTGATCGGTCACGAACTCCTTGGATCCGTGACGGAGGGCGGGGGAAGTACACGCTTCCTCCCGTCTTCCTCAGGCCCTCCCCGGATGAGTTCGCAGAAACCCGCGCCATGCGCGGTTAAGTGCGAACTCACCCGGGGCCGGCCCCCATCCTGGGACAAAAGGCACGAGGAAGGGTCACGTCCCCGGCATCTCTCATACGTCCTTGTGGACTTCCTTGCGGAAGCGTCACGTCCCGGGCGTCTCGTGGCAGGCGGGCAGCCTGCCCGGGCCGCCACGAGACGCCCGGGACCCATCTGGGACGGCCGCGGCGGCCCCCGGACCCCGCCGCCCCGAACCCCGTCGATCTCGACGCGAGGCCGCGCCGCCGGCATCCGGCGCTCAATTGACGAGCGCCGGCCAGCGAACTCACCCGGAGGTCGTCTGGTAGATCTTGCGCAGGTCCTCGTGGACGGTCCAGGTGGTGCGGTCGCCGGCGTGGAGGAGGCCGACGCTGCCGGGGGAGACCTCGAGCGTCGGTCCGCCCTCGACCTCGATCGTCGCCCGCCCGCCGAGCACGACGAAGAGCTCGTCGCTCTCGGTGTCGGTCGAGACGCCGGCGGTGTGTTGCCAGACGCCGCGCTCGACCTTGCCGTCGGCGGAGGAGTCGAGTACGCGGCCGCTCACCCGCGGGTCGCCCTCGACGACCTGCTCCGGCTCCAGCGGCCAGTCCTCCAGCTCCAGCGCCATCGGGTCGAGGCTCTCGCTGCGTTCGATCACGCCCGCATCCTAGGGGGAAACGGGATCGGCCCGGCGAAGCCCTCAAGGGTGATCGGCACCGATTCCCTCCGCCACCCCCTGACCCGCACGCTGCTGGTCCTCACCCTGACCACCGGGGTGATCGACGCCGCCTCCTACCTCGGCCTCGGCCGCGTCTTCGCCGCCAACATGACCGGCAACATCGTCCTCCTCGGCTTCGGCATCGCCGGCTCCGGCGGCCTGCCGGTGATCGCGCCGCTGGTCTCGCTCGCCGCCTTCCTCTCCGGCGCCGTGGTCGGCGGCCGGATGGGAATCGCACTGGCGTCGAAAGAGGCGCACCTCTCCCGCGCGATGCTGATCGAGGTCGGCTTCACCGCCCTCGCGACGCTGATCGCGATCGTCTTCGAGATCACTCCGGGCCGTTTTTCCGGCGACCTGATCATCGCCCTGCTCGCCTTCGCGATGGGTGTCCGCAACGCGACCGTGCGCCGGCTCAAAGTCGCCGACATCAGCACCACCGTCCTCACCATGACCCTCACCGGGCTCGCCGCCGACTCCCAGCTCGCGGGCGGCGAGGGCAAGGGCGGCTGGCGCCGCGGCGCCGCCGTCGCCTCGATGCTGATCGGCGCGATCGCCGGGGCGCTCCTGGTCAAGGCCGACCTCGCGCTCGTCCTGCTCGCCGCCGCGCTGCTCGCCCTGGCCACCTGGCTGGTCTTCATGCCCGCCGCGATCACCGCCGCCGACTGAGCGACATTCCCCTGCATTAGCCTGGATCGATGGCGACCTACACCGTCACCTGCCGCGGCAAGCTCCCACGCGGCGTGGTCACCCAGCTGACCAACGCCGGCGTCTACCTGCACGACGAGCCGGAACTCGGCTTCGAAGGTGACGGGATGAAGCGCCACTTCCTCCGGATCGAGGCGGGCAGCCCCGACGACGCGATCCTCGTCGCCAAAGGGGCGATGGCGGTGGCCGGCGGCACCGCCCGCGATTACACCGCGACCGACGAACCCCCTCCCGAGCCCGCCTAGGTCCGCCGCCCGCTACAACTCGCGGCGTGGAACCACTGCCGTATACCGACGGCGCCGCCGGGACGGTCTTCACCGCCCTGATCGTGATCTGGGTCGCCAGCGAGCTGCTCACCCGCCTCCGCACCCGCGACAACCAGCGCGGCACCAGCCCGGAGTGGGGGAGCGTCGTCGCGCTGGCCGTCACCTTCGCCGTCGGCTTCGGGGCCGGCTTCCACCTCGCGCGCCACGCCGAGGGCGCGGCGATCGACTTCGCCCGCGGGCCGATCTTCGTCCTCGGCGCCCTGCTGACCGCCGCCGGGATCGCCTTCCGCCAGTGGGCGATCCTCGTCCTCGGTCGCTTCTTCACCCCGATCGTGCGCGTCAGCGAGGGCCAGACGGTGGTCGAATCCGGTCCCTACCGCGTGCTCGCCCACCCCTCCTACACGGGGATGCTGATGATCTTCGTCGGCATCGGCCTGATGCTCGGCAACTGGCTCTCGCTCGCCTGCCTGGCGATCGTCCCGACCGCGGGCCTGGTCATCCGGATCAGGGCCGAGGAGCGCGTCCTGCTGGCCGGGATCGGCGAGCCCTACCGACGCTTCCTCGCCGGCCGGGCGCGGCTCGTCCCAGGGATCTGGTGACGGCCGCGCCGGCGCGCCGACGGCGCCGGCTTTCTCCGGCGCTAGGGGACGATCTTGTAGACGGCGCCGGCGGCGTCGTCGCTGACGAACAGTTCGCCCTCGGGACCGGGGACGACGTCGACCGGGCGACCCCAGCGTTCGCCGTCTTCTTCCTGGAAGCCGCCGATCAGGGTCTTGGCCGGCAGCAAGGTCTTCTTCTTCGCGTCCCAGCGCAGCCAGAGGATCGCCGGGGCGCGCGGCTCCTGGCGGTCCCAGGATCCGTGGGCGGCGATCACCGCGCCGCCCGACCACGGCGCCGGCACCTTGGTCCCCTCGAGGAACGACATCCCCAGCGGAGCCGAGTGGGCGGGCAGGCCGACCTGGATCGGTTCGAGCTTGCCGCAGGCGAGCTTCTTGCCGCCCGGGTTGGTCACCGAGTCCGGGATCAGCGGCACGTTCGCCAGCGAGCCCTTGGGCGTGCTCTTCCCCTGTTCCGGGTTGCAGAGCGGCCAGCCCAGGTCGCGGCCCTGGCTCACCGGCACGACCTCGTCGGGCGGGTGGTTGTCGACGTAGGAGCGGATCACCTGGCCGAAGGCTTCGCTCTGCCCTTCGGCTTCGCCGTGGAAGGGGTAGGGAATTTCGTCGCGGTTGTTGACCGCGGTCCAGATCGTGCCGTCGGGGGCCGGCGCCAGGCCCTCGCCGTTGCGCGTCCCCCGCATCACCACCCGCACCTTGCCGCCGTTCGGCCCGACCGAGTCGATCACCCCGCGCGGCGGGCGGTAGCCACGGTCGGCGGGCGAGGCGTTGGAGGAGCTGCCGACGTCGAAGTAGATCCGCCCGTCCGGCGCCACGACGACGTCCTTCTGGCGGTGGATGTCGTCGCCCGCGGGCGTCTCGTCGGGCAGGTTCGGCGCGATCACCTTCTGCGCGCCGACCTTGCCGGCGCCCTGCCAGGGGTAGGCGTCGATCTGGTCGGACTCGCCGACGTAGAGGACCCAGGCGCCGTCCCGTTCGGCGAACGCGAGACCCTGCGGCGATTCCAGCCCGGCGAGGACGACGGCCTCCTTCGTCGCCGTCCCCTTGCCTCTCAGTTCGACGATCGAGCCGTCTTCGGGGACGCTGACCAGGAGGTTTCCTTCCGGCGTCACCGCCTCCATCCGCGCCCCTTCGACCCGCGCCCAGACGCTCACCTTCCAGCCCTTCGGCACTTCCAGCCGGTGCGGCGAGGAGAGTTCGCCGCCCTTCATCGAGGCGGGCACCTTCAGCGTCACCTCTTCGCGGCCCTTCGACTTCGCGGCCGCCTTGGCGCTGGCGCTCGGCGTCGTCTTCATCGCCGTGGTCGAGCCGGTCGGCGCGGCCGAGGATCCACCGCCCGAGCCGCAGCCGGCGACGGCGGCGGCGAGTCCCGCGGTGGCGATGCCTGCCAGGAGGAGGCGCCTCACCCCTGCAGTGTTGCGGATCGCCGCGCGCGGCCCTAGTCCGGACGTCGCGCCGCCTCGGCCGCGGCCACCGCCATCCGCGCCGGCTCCGGGCGCGAGGCCGGCACCCGTCGCAGGTGACGAAGGTGCTTGGCGGTATTCAGTTCCTGGTCGGCGGCGGCGTGGAGCGTCTTCGGCTCGCTCAGCCCGCCGGCGAGGCCGAAGGAGACGCCGAACTTGATCCCCCGCGCTGTCAGCTCGCCGAGCTCGAGCCCGTCGACCAGCCGCCGCACCGCCGCCCGCGCCGCGACCGGCCCGCAGCCGGGGAAGATCAGGGCGAACTCGTCGCCGCCGATGCGGAAGGCGTCGTCGGAGAGCCGCCCCCGGTCGAAGCCGTGGGCGACGGCGCGCAGGACTTCGTCCCCGGCGACGTGGCCGAAGTGGTCGTTGACCGCCTTGAAGTGATCGAGGTCGAGCAGGCAGAGCGTCAGGTCGCGGTCCTGCCGGCGCGCCTTCGCCACCTCGGTCTCCAGGCGCATCTCGTAGGCGCGGCGGTTCTGCAGCCCGGTCAGGTGGTCGTGCAGGCTCAGGTGCGCGGCGACCGCGAACCCGGCCGCGTGGTGGAGGTGCGCCCCCAGCGAGCGGCCGAGCAGCCCGATCACCTCGCGATCCTCCTCGTCGAAGGCCGCGCGGCGCTCGGAGAAGGCGGTCAGCGCGCCGAGCTCCTCCTCGTCGTGGAGCAGCGGCGCGCAGAGGATCGAGCGGGCGCCGATCTTCTCGCAGACCTCGAGGTCGACCCGGGGGTCGAGGCCGGCGTCGCCGCTGAGCAGCACCTGCCGCCGCGTCAGCGCCAGGCCCGAGAGGCTCTCGTCGCGGGGGTAGTGCCAGCCGATCACCAGCGGGTCGATGCCGCTGCCGGCGTGGAAGACCAGGTCGTCGCCGTCGGGAATCGAGATCACGGCCCCGTCGGCTCCGATCAGCCCCGGCACCCGGCTGACGATGATCTCGGACGCCTGGTGCTGGTCCAGATCGCCGGCGGCGATCTCACCTTGGACGTCGATGATGTCGAGTAGGCGACTCGTCCCCCCGTTCGTCACCAGCATCGTCCGAAGGTAAAGCGCTCAAAGTTTGATTTAGGTAGAAGTCGCGGAAAGTCCGTTTAGTGGGTATCGGTCCGGCTACTTCTTCGGGTTTTCTGGGACGCCGGGCGGCATCTCGCGGACGACCGGCCCCGGGGGAAGCGCCCACCCGGGCCGGGTCGTCCTCCCTTTCAGGTCGCGGGGCTCAGGGTGCGGGTCGGGAGCCGATGACCTCCCGCCGCGGCTCTGGGCGGGCCGCGGGGCGTGCCGCCTGGTGCGCGGAAAAGAGCGGCTCCCAGGTCAGCATGGTGGTGACGCCGTCGCGGGCGCGGCAGCGCGGGCAGGTCCTACCGCCGGACAAGGCACCGGTGCTGAAGCGGATTCCGCACCGTTCGCAGTGAAACATCTGACTCACTCCTTTGACACCCGATCCGAGATGTCGAGTCGGGGGGCGATCCTCTCCCCACGCGGCGCCTCTGTCAACGCGACGAGCGTATGAAAACCGCATGGATATGCGAAATCCCAGCACACCGGCGGTCGATGTGTTCTGATGGGATGAAGGGCGCAGCGACCAAAGCCGCAAAGACCTCGGGGACACTCCGACCGAAGCCCGGAAGCCCCCCTGATGTGCGCCGGACGGCCTCGGCAACTGATCTTGTCGGGGCCGTTCCAATCTCCGGCCGCAGTCCGCTCGGGGCCGGGCCAGGGTCAGGAGATCTTCTCCGCCAGGCGCAAAGTTTCTCTCGCCCCCGGGAGAAACTGAACCGGGCTCAAGTTTCTACCGGCCGCTGGCGAATGGTTCCTATGGAGTCGCACATGAAGGCTTGGCCCGAGTCCGGGATCGCGAGCGTCAGGCGCCTGCCCAATCCGATCGACGACTCGGTCAAGATCGCCGCCCTGCGCGAGCTGGAGCTGATCGAGAGCGGCACGCCGGAGGCGCTCGACCGCCTTTCGCAGCTGGCGGCGCGGCTGCTCGGCGTGCCGGTCGCCCTGGTCACGCTGGTCAACGACGAGAGCCAGATCCTGCTCGGCCAGGTCGGCATCGAGGGCGAGGCGGCGGAAAGCCGGCGGATGTCCCTGGGCCACTCCTTCTGCCGCCACGCGATAGCCCGGCGCGCCCCGCTGGTGATCGCCGACGCCCGCCTCGACCCGCTGGTCCGCGACAACCCGGCGGTCGACGACTTCGGATGCGTCGCCTACGCGGGCATCCCGCTGGTGCTTCGCAACGGCGACGCGATCGGCGCCTTCTGCGCGATCGATCACCGGCCGCGCGCCTGGAGCGACCCCGACCTGGCGATCCTCGGCGACCTCGCGGTGGCGGCGACCGAGATCCTCGACGGGCGCGCCGCGCTCGTCCACCACGACCTCCACGACCGGCTCACCGGCCTGCCCAACCGCGAACTGCTGGTCGCCGCCTGCGATGACTTCCTCTGTGGTCTCGGCCGGGGCGAGAACGTCGCCGTCCTCTGCGCCGGCATCGATCACTTCAACATGGTCAACCAGGCCTTCGGTGCCGAGAAGGCCGACCGGATCCTGCGCGCGGTCGCCGAGCGGATGGTCAACGCGGTGCGCGAGACCGACGTCTTCGGCCGGCTCCGCGGCGACGTCTTCACGATCGTCGCGCCGGGGATCGAGGACGAGGCCGAAGCGCTGAAGCTGGCCGCCCGCATCCACCGCGTCCTCTCCGATTCGCCGCTCCAGATCGAGGGCGAGCCGCTCTCGCTCGGCGTCACCCTCGGCATCGGGCTCGGCGGCGCCGGCGCGACCGGCTCCGATCTGATCAGTGACGCGGCCAACGCGATGCGCGAAGCGAAGCGCAGCCAGGGCCGCGTGCGGGTCGCCGAGCGCGGCCACAGCGAGGACGCCGCCGCCCAGCTGCGTATGCGCGAGGCGCTCCACCTCGCCTGCGACCGCTCCGAGATCGAGGCCGTCTTCCAGCCGATCGTCTCGCTGGAGACGCAGCGGATCGCCGGCTTCGAGGCCCTGGCCCGCTGGAAGAGCGACGCGCTCGGCGCCGTCTCCCCGGCGGAGTTCATCCCGCTCGCCGAGCTGACCTCCGACATCGTCGCGATCGGCGAGCTGATGATCGTGCGTGCCGCCGAGTTCGCCGCCGAGGCGCGGCTGGCGTTCGGCGAAGAGGTGCGGATCACGCTCAACACCTCACCGGTGCAGCTCGACCGCCCCGGCTTCGCCGCGACCGTGCGTGAGGCCTTCGAGGCGCACGGCCTGACCGGGCGCTCGGTCGGGATCGAGATCACCGAGGGGACGCTGCTGGAAACCGGCATGCTCGAGCAGTCGAACCTCGGTCTGCTGCGTGAGTTCGGCGCCCGCGTGCTGCTCGACGACTTCGGCACCGGTTACTCCTCCTTCGGCTACCTGCGCGACTTCCAGATCGACACGGTGAAGATCGACCGCTCCTTCGTCGACCTGATGGTCCAGGAGGACCGCCACTCGGCGGCCCTGATCCAGGCGATCCTGGCGATGGCGCGGGGGATGGACATGGAGGTGGTCGCCGAGGGCATCGAGACCTCCGAGCAGGTCAAGCTCCTGCGCCTCCTCGGCTGTCACTACGGCCAGGGCTTCGGCCTCGGCCGCCCGGTCGACGCCGAGCAGGCGCTGGCCCTGGCCGTGCCGGTCGACGCCGGCGCGCGCCGGCTGCACTTCTAGCCGCCGCTCGAATTCGCGCTCAGTCGAGCGGCGCGATCCGCAGGATCCCGGTGACGGTCCCCTGGTACATGACTTCTCCGGGGACGATCGTCGGCGCCAGCTGCAGGGTGTTGAAGAGGTAGCTCGCGCCGAGCAGGGTGCGGTGGAGGACCGCGCCGGTGGTGGCATCGATCGCGTCCTCGGAGTAGACGTCGGCGAGGCCGGTGCCGGTGGGGTCGAGCGGATCGGCGTCCTGCACGGTGTAGAGGACCCCGTTGCTCGCGTCGAGGCGGGGGACGGCGGCGGAACGGACGCTGTCCTGCCAGCGCTCGGCGCAGCCGCCCGCGTGCAGGTCGACGCGCTCGATGCCGCCGGTGAAGGGCGCCGTTTCCGGTTCCGCCGGGCCGGCGTCTTCCGGCACCGAGGGGTAGGGGTAGCCGTAGGTCGAGGCGACGAAGACGCTGCGGCCCGAGCCGACCGGCGAGTTCTCGCTCCCCGAGGGACCGGGGGTGAGGACGGCGAGATCGCAGACAACCTGCGGCCTGGTCGCGACGTGGTAGGAGGTGGGCCTGCCGCCGCGCGTCCAGGTGTCGAAGACGAGCAGGTGCTCGGCGGGCGAGGCGTTGTCGAGGATCGCCAGGTAGCGGGTGCCGTCCTCGGGGCCGAAGAAGGTCGGGGTCGAGCCCGTGCCCTGGCTCAGCTGGCCGGGCTTGCGGGCCGGTCCGCGGTCGTAGGCGTAGCGCCAGATGATCTTCGGCGCGCCGCCGCTCGCCCGCAGCAGGTAGAGCGCGTGGTCGGTGGCGATCGCGGTCCCCTCGGGGGCGGTCGAGATCGAGTTGGCGACGTCCTCGCCGGACCCGAGGGCGATCGTCTTCACCGCGCCGGTGTCGGGGTCGACGTATCCCGCGAGGCCGTCGGCGGTCGCGAACCAGACGCGGCCCTGCCAGTCGGGGGCGATGCCGACGACGCCGCCGCAGAGTTCGGCACAGCGGGCGTCGATCGGTTCGGCGGCCGGGGTCTGCGAGTCGATCGAGAGGGTCCAGTGGCCGAGCGAAAAATGGTGGCCGATGCGGTCGAGGTTGCCGTTCGCGTCGAAGAGGACGACCCGGTTTTCCTGGTCCATGTAGGCGTAGACGCCGGCGAAGAGGTTGCCCGCGGGGAGGCTGAGGCCGGCCAGCGGCGCGCCGGTCGCCGGGTCGAGCAGGTAGGCGACCGGGTTGCGGCCGAGGATCGAGGTGCAGAGCGCCACCGGCATCCCGTCGGAGCCCTGGAGCACGGTCGGGCAGGCGGCGGCGAGCTCCTGGAAGGTGGCGACCTGGGGGCCGGTGCCGGGACCGGGGTAGGGCGAGGCGTCGGAGGACTCCGAGTCCCCGTGCATCGTCGCCGCGCCGTTGGCGGCGGTGTAGGGGTTGCGCGGGGCGAAGGGGCCGAATTCGGCGGCCGCGGCGGGGCCGGCGGCGAGAAGGAGGATCACCACGCCCGCGACCAGGGCCGCGAGCGTGGTGGGGAGGGAACGCTGCGAATCAGAGGGGGGCTCCATCGCGGCGGGATACCTACCCAAGTTAATCAAGTTAATAAACATTGGCTGGATGGCCCGGGGCGAGGGCGTCTTCAGACGGCGTTGAGGTGGCGATCTAGAGTGGTCGGATGGCCGCCACCCCGACGCATCAGGCGCCCGCCGCGCCCGAGGTCCTGCACCTCTCGCTGATCCTCGGCGGGGCGCTGCGCGACGGGGACGGGACGCGGCTGGGACGGGTCGACGACCTGATCGTGCGGCTCGGCGGCGCCGGCTACCCGCCGATCACCGGCTTCCTGGTGACGATCGCGCGGCGGCGCTCCTACGTGCCCGCCGAACGGGTCGCCTCGATGGCGCCCGGCGCGGTGACGCTGACGAAAGCGAAACTCGACCTGCGGCCGTTCCAGCGGCGCAGCGACGAGGTGCTGCTCCGCCACGACGTCCTCGACCACCAGCTGATCAACGTCGAGGGGGCGCGCCTGGTGCGGGCGAACGAGATCGAGCTGGCCCGGCTCGACGGCTGGTGGCGGGTGGTCGGCGTCGACACCGGCGCCCGCGGCGGCTTCCGCCGGTTGTTGCCGAGACGGCTCGCCGGGCGGATCGCGACCGGGGACTTCGTCGACTGGGCGAGCCTCGAGCCGTTCTCCGGCGAGGTGCCCGCGGTCCGCATGCGCGTCCTCCACCCGAAGCTGGCGAAACTGCACCCGGCCCAGATCGCCGACCTGGTCGAGGCGGCGTCCCACGACGAGGGCGAGGAGATCATGCAGGCGGTCGGCTCCGACGAGGAGCTCGAGGCCGACGTCTTCGAGGAGCTCGACTCGCGCCATCAGCTCGAGTTCGTCGAGCAGCGCTCCGACGCCGAAGTCGCCGAGCTGTTGGCGCGGATGGCGCCCGACGACGCCGCCGACCTGGTCGCCGAGCTGGCCGAGGAGCGCCGCGAGGCGGTGATCGAGGGCCTGCCGCCGGGCCCGCGGCGCAAGGTCCGCGCCCTGCTCGGCTTCGACCCGGCCGAGGCGGGCGGGCTGATGAGTCCCGACTTCGTCAGCGTCTACCGCCAGGCGACGGTCGCCGACGCGCTCGAGCGGGTGCGCCGCAGCACGCTGCCCGACGAAGTCCTCGGGACGATCTGGGTGATGGACGCCAAGCACCGCTTCATCGGCGCCGTGCCGCTGGCCTCGCTGGTCCGCGCCGATCCCGACGCCGGGGTCGTCGACCTCGACGTCCAGGACCTTCCCTGCCTCAGGCCGCAGGCCGATTTCGAGGAGATCGCCCGGCTGATGGCCGACTACAACCTGACCGCGGTCGCGGTCGTCGACGAGGGGGAACGGATGATCGGCGTGGTCACCGTCGACGACGTGCTCGAGGTGCTGCTGCCGAAGGGTTGGCGCCGGCGGTTTGGTCTCCTCGGCGAGGATTGAGCCCCTTTTCCGGCCGACCGGGCTAGGATCGCCGGCGTGACGACGATCGAGTGGAGCGACGCGGTGGATGCCGGTCCGAGTACCAACCGCCATGCGGCGGCTGCGGTCTCTGGCCTCGGCACGCCCGCACCTGCCTGCTCGGCTGCGCTCCCGGCGTAGCCGCGTCCTCGTCTTCCTCGGGCTGCTCGGCCCTGGCCTGATCGCCGCCAACGCCGGCAACGACGCCGGCGGCGTCGCCACCTACTCGGAAGTCGGCGCCAAGTACGGCTACCAGCTGCTCTGGGCGATGGTCCTGATCACGGTCTCGCTGGCGTTGGTGCAGCGCTCGGCGGCGCGGATGGGGACGGTGACCGGCAAGGGCCTCTCCGAGCTGATCCGCGAGCGCTACGGGATCCGCTGGTCGGCCTTCGCCACGCTCTGCGTGCTGGTCGGCAACTTCGGCATCTGCATCTCCGACTTCGTCGGCGTCGGGGCGGCGCTGGGACTCGCCGGGATCCCCGCCCAGGTGTCGGTCCCGATCGCCGCGATCGGCATCTGGCTGGTGATCGTGCGCGGCTCCTACCGGTCCGCCGAGCGCGTCTTCATCTGGCTGACGATCCCCTTCTTCGCCTATCCGGTGGCGGCGATCCTCGCCCACCCGCACTGGGGCGAAGTCGGCCACGCGCTGGTCGTGCCGCAGCTCCACACCTCCTCGACCTTCCTGCTGCTCTTCGTCGCGATGGCGGGGACGACGATCACCCCCTACATGCAGCTCTACCTGCAGTCGGCGGTGGTCGAGCGGGGGGCGACGGTGGCCGACCTGAAGAAGGAGTCGAACGAGGCCGTCGGCGGGTCGATCTTCGCCGACGTGGTCGCCGCCTTCATCATCATCGCCACCGGGGCGACGCTCTACGTCGGCGGCGTCCACACGATCGGCTCGGCGGCCGACGCGGCCAAGGCGCTGGAGCCCTTCGCCGGCCGCTACGCCGAGCTGCTCTTCGGCATCGGCCTGCTCGGCGCCAGCCTGCTCGCCGCCGCGATCCTGCCGATCGCCACCTCCTACGTCGTCGCCGAGAGCCTCGGTTTCGAGAAGGGGATCGGTCGGCGGACCGAGGAGGCGCCGGTCTTCATGGGGTTGATCACGGTGATGATCGTCGTCTCGATGCTGGTCGCGATGGTGCCGGGCGTGCCGGTGATCTCGCTGCTGGTCGGGGTCCAGGTGGTCAACGGCCTGCTCCTGCCGATCAACTTGGGCTTCGTCTGGCGGCTTGCCCGCAACGAGGAGCTGATGGGGGAGCACCGCAACAAGGGCCCGGTCGACTGGGTGACCGCGGCGACCGTCCTCATCACCTCGACCCTGTCGCTGATCCTCGTCGCGGTGACGCTGTCGGGTCTCTGACCGCGGTGCGTTCGTCGTTGGTTGCCGTATTCGGGACAAGCGACGAACGCACCGCCGGCGAGCGGGCGCTACGGTGCCGGCGATGGCGACCGTCGCGCGACTCGAACACGGGGAGGACGCCGGACGCGGCCGGGCGGCGCGGGCGGCGACCCCGCGCTCTTCGCACGCCGAATGGAAACCCGCCGCGGACCGCGAGGACCCGCTCGCGATCCTCCGTCGCCAGGCCGAGACGCGGGTCGCCGAGCTGTTGCCGATCCGCTACGGCCGTATGGTCGCCTCGCCCTTCAGCTTCTTCCGCGGCGCCGCCGCGGTGATGGCCGCCGACCTCGCCGGGACGCCCGACGCGGGCCTCGTCGTGCAGCTCTGCGGCGACGCCCACATCAACAACTTCGGCGGCTTCGCGGCGCCCGACCGGCGGCTGGTCTTCGGTCCCAACGACTTCGACGAGACGCTGCCCGGGCCGTGGGAGTGGGACGTGAAGCGGATGGCGGCGAGCATCGAGATCGCCGCGCGGGAGCTCGGGCTGGGGAGCAAGCGCCGTCGCCGCCTCGTCGCCGCGACGGTCGCCCAGTACCGCGGCGGGATGCGCGAGTTCGCCGCCGAGACGATGCTCGAGGCCTGGTACGAGCGGCTTGACGCCGACGAGCTGACGGCGCGCTTCGGCACCCGGCTCGACGCCGACGGGCGCGAGCTCTTCGACCGCACCTTCGCCAAGGGACGGCGCAAGGACAGCGCCCGCGCGACCCGCAAGCTGACCGAGACGGTCGACGGCGAGCTGCGCTTCGCCGGCGTGCCGCCGCTGTTGACGCCGCTGCGCGAGCTGAAAGAGAGCGCCGATCCCGACGAGCGCGCCGCCTGGGTCGACGAGCTGCTCGAGCAGTACGCGGCGGGCCTGCACGCCGACCGCGAGCACCTCTTCCGCTCCTACCGCTTCGTCGACATGGCCCGCAAGGTGGTCGGCGTCGGCAGCGTCGGCACCCGCGCCTGGATCTTCCTCCTGGTCTCACACGGCACCGGCGACCCGCTGGTGCTGCAGGCGAAGGAGGCGGTGGCGTCGGTGCTGGAGCCCCACCTCGGCGCCTCGCAATACGAGAACCACGGTGAGCGGGTGGTGCGCGGGCAGCGGATGATGCAGGCGGCGACCGACATCTTCCTCAGCTGGCAGCGCAGCACCGGGCTCGACGGGCTCGAGCACGACTTCTACGTGCGCCAGCTGTGGGACTGGAAGGCGAGCGCCGACCTGGCGCGGCTGGACGAGCACGGCCTGATCACCTACACGCGCGCCTGCGCCTGGTCGCTGGCCCGCTCGCACGCGCGCTCTGGGGACCGGCTGGCGATCGCGGCGTACCTCGGCAAGGGGGAGAAATTCGACGCGGCGATCGCCGAGTTCTCGGTCCGCTACGCGGACCAGAACGAACGCGACCACGCGCGGCTGCGCGAGGCGATCGAAGCCGGCGAGCTCGAGGCGAGGGTGGGGGTCTGAGCGCCTCGCGGTGGCGCGGCGCCCTCGCGGCGGCGCCGGCGCTCCTCTTGGCGGCGCTGCTGGTGGCCGGGTGCGGCGCCACCGCGACCCCCGCGCACGCGCCGATCTGCGACGGCTCGGCGTCGCTCTGCGCCAAGCGCCTCGACCAGGTCGTCTTCCCCGGGACGCACAACTCCTACGCCGCCTCGGCCGAGCCGGGCTGGCACTTCGCCAGCCAGCGCTACGGGATCCGACGGCAGCTCGACGACGGGATCCGGGCGCTGCTGCTCGACGTCCACTTCGGCGTACCGGAAGTGGACGGGGTGGTGCGGACCGACTTCACCGCCGAGGGTGCCGACGCCAACAAGGTCGCCCGGGCGCTGCCGACGCAGGCGCTGCGGGCGGCCGAACGGATCGCCGGGCCGCTCGGCGTCGGCATGCCGCGGGGGGAGCCGCGCCTCTACCTCTGTCACACGCTCTGCGAGCTGGGCTCGGAGCCGCTGGGGCGCGAACTGCGGGGGATCGACTCCTTCCTCGAAGCCCACCCGCGCACCTTCCTCGCCCTGATCATCGAGGACTACGTGCCCGCCGCCCGCGTCGCCGCCGCCTTCCGCGCCGCCGGGCTGGCGCGGCTCGCCGCGACCCTGCCGCGCCACGGCGCGCAGCCGACCCTCGGCAGGCTGCTCGGCGAAGGCAGGCGGCTCGTCGTCTTCTCCGAGAAGGGCGGCGGCGAGCCCGCCTGGTACATGCCCGCCTTCTCCTACGTCCAGGACACGCCGCTCGGCGCCAACCGCCCGGACCAGCTCAGCTGCGATCGCTTCCGCGGCGAGGCCGACAGCCCGCTCCTGCTGATCAACCACTGGATCCCGCCGTTCCCGCCGAGCGTACGCCTGAACGCCCTGATCGGCCGCCGTTCCTTCCTTCGCCGCCGCGTCCGCCGCTGCACGTCCGCCCGCGGCACCGAAGGGGCGATCGTCGCGGTCGACTTCTACGACCGCACCGCGGTCGTCCGCGTCGCCCGCGAACTGAACCGCTGAGCGCTCAGTCGTAGGACTGCGACTTCTCCGCCTCGCCACTCAGCGCCATCTGGTGGGCCGGCGGGCCGTCGACGATGACTTCGCGGTCGACCTCGAGGTCGGGGCCGATGTGGACGAGCTCGCCGACCCCGATCTCCTCCCAGCCGGACTCGTCGCTGATCCGCTCCGAGGCGATCACCACCAGCGGCGCCTCGGCGGCGTCGTCGGAGTGGAGGCGGAGGTTGCCGCCCGCGTCGGCCTGGTCGAGCTGGTCGTGACCGCCGGGGCCGCCCGCGCCGCGGCGGTGGATGTGCAGCGGGTTGTGCTCGGGGTAGCGGAAGGCCCAGATGTGCCCCAGTTCGCCGAGGACGAAGTTGAGGCTGTAGAGCTCGTACTCGGCGACGATCTCACCGATCGCCGCCGTGATCCCGGCGCGGACGTCGCCGCCCGCCTCGCGGATCGCCACCGTGACCAGGGCGAAGAAGCGCTCCGAGTCGGTGTCGCCCATCACCATCGCGCGGTTTTCGCCGAGCCGCGCCTCGATCTTGTCGAGGTCGCCGACCACGCCGTTGTGGGCGAAGAGCCGACCGTCCTCGCTGAACGGGTGGGTGTTGAGCAGCGAGACGTCGCCGGTGTTGGCGTAGCGCAGGTGGACCAGCATCTGGCTGGCGACCAGCCGCCGCGCGGCCTGACTGTAGGCGGGGTCGGCGGCCGCCCCGACCGGATTGCGGATCAGGATCATCGCGTGGCTCGAGGTCAACGCCGCGAGCCCGTAGCCGTCGGCGTTGGCCTCGCTCTGGCGGGCCATCGAGTCGGGCGCGTCGAGCAGCCAGAAGTCGGCCGCGACGTCGCGCCGCCCCGAGTGCAGGGCGAAGAGCCGGCACATGGCACCAGTCTATGGACGGTCCGGGCGGGAGGTCAGCGGGGGACGACGCGGAGCGTCGTCGCCTGGGCCGCGTCGGTGGTGACGCTGTCGACCGGGGACGACGGGTAGCCGTACTTCTCCTTGTAGGCGGCGTCGATCTCCGCGTCGAGATGGTGGGGGAGATCTTCGAAGGCGACGTCGACGCCGAGCTCGCCGGCGTCGATCCGGCCCTCATGGCGCCGCTCGACCGCCTTGTACCAGCCGCCCGCGTCGCCGCGCACCGAGCGGACGTAGAGCTCCTCGCCGACCGCCACCGCCCAGATCGTCACCGGCCTGGTCAGCGCCCCGTCCTCGCGCAGCGCCGAGATCTCGATCTCGCGCTCGCGGGCGATCGTCGCCAGCTCGGTCGGGTTCCAGGCGGGCATCGCCTGCCTTCTACCCCGATCGCCGGCCGGCTCACACGCAGGGCCTAGCCCACCGTCAGCGAGGCGCTCACGCCCGCGGCGACCAGCCGCTCCACCTCGGAGGCGGGGACCGGCTTGGAGAACAGGTAGCCCTGGCCGTAGCGGTAGTTGAGGTGGCGCAGCCGGCGCAGCTGGGCGGGCGTCTCGATCCCCTCGGCGACCGTGTTCAGGCCCAGCGAGCCGCCCAGCTCGGCCACCGCGCTCAGCAGGTAGGCGTGCTCGGCGCCGTCTGCGCCCGAGCCGGTGAATTCGCGGTCGATCTTCAGCGCGTCGACCGGAAGCCGCTCGAGCTGGCTGAGCGAGGAGTAGCCGGTGCCGAAGTCGTCGATCGCCAGCCGCACGCCGATGTCGCGGAGCGCCTGCAGGATCGCCACCGCCTGGTCGACGTCGCGCATCAGCTGCGTCTCGGTGATCTCCAGCACCAGGCGGTCGGGCGGTAGGCCGGTCTCGTCCAGCGCCTCGACCACATGGCCGACCAGGGCGTCGCCGCGCAGCTGCCGGGTGGAGACGTTGACGCTGACTTTGAGGTCGCGGCCGGTGTGGGCGCGCCACTCGCGGGCGTCGAGGCAGGCGCGGCGCAGGACGTGGCGGCCGATCGCCAGGATCGCCCCGGTCTCCTCGGCGATCGGGATGAAGTCGTGGGGGCCGATCCGCCCGCGTTCGGGGTGGTCCCAGCGCAGGAGCGCCTCCAGCGCCGCGACGGAGCCGTCCTCGAGGTCGACGATCGGCTGATAGAGGATCTCGAACTGGCTCGGGTCGAAGGCCGCCTCGAGCAGGTCGGACTTCAGCTGCAGCCGCTGCTCGGCGCCGACGTACATGTCGTCGCAATAGCTGGCGAGGGTGCCCTTCTCCTCCGACTTCGCCGCGTACATCGCGAGGTCGGCGTCGCGGATCAGCTCCGCCGCGGTCGCCTCGCCCGGCGCCGCCTGGGCGATGCCGACGCTGGCCGAGATCGCCAGGCCGCGCTCGGTCAGGTCGAAGGGCACCGACAGCGTGTCGATGATCCGCCCCGCCGCCGTCTCGGCGTCGGCGGGCGACGAGCAGTCGTCGAGGATGACGCCGAACTCGTCGCCCCCGAGCCGCGCCACGGTGTCGGCGCCGCGCATCGCCTGGTCGAGCCGGCGCGCCGCCTCGCGCAGCAGCTCGTCGCCGACGGGGTGGCCGAGGCTGTCGTTGACGGCCTTGAAATCGTCGAGGTCGATGATCAGCACCGTGATCGTGTCGTCGAGGCGGACCGCGCGGACCAGCGCGTGCTCGAGCCGCTCGTTGAAGAGGACCCGGTTGGCGAGCGAGGTGAGCCCGTCGTGGAAGGCCTGGTGGCGCAGCCGCTCCTCCAGCTCCTTGCGCTCGCTGACGTCCCAGAGGTTGAGCACGATCCCGTTCCAGAGGTCGTCGCCGAGCAGGCTGGTCGCCCGCGCTTCCAAGGTGCGGAAGCCGCCGTCGCGATGGCGCAGGCGCAGTTCGCGGGCGCGCGTTTCTTCCTCGCCGATGTCGCAGAGCGCCGCCAGCACCGGCCGATCCTGCGGGTGCAGCCAGCGGGCGAGCTTCTCCCCTTCCAGTTCGGTCGGGTCGAAGCCGAGCACGCTCTGGATCGCGCCCGCCTCGTAGAGGACCGTGCCACCGGGGGAGAGGACGGTGATCAGGTCGGAGCCGTGGCGGACCAGCGCCTGCAGCCGTTCCTCGCCGCGCTGGGCGGCGCGGCGCTCTTCGATGCCGCGCCGGCGGCGGTTGTGGGTCGTGCTGAGGACGAGGATCAGGGCGCCGAGGAGGAGGCCGACGATGCCGCTGACGACCAGCGTCAGGATCCTCGCGCCGCGCGCCTCGTCACTGATCTTGCTGGTGATGACGCGCTCGGCTTCGTTGATCCGCTCGGACAGGCGTTCGCTCTGGACGCCGAGTTTGCGCAGGTTCGCGCGGGCGGCGAGGCGGCCGCCTTCGATCCCCTCGACCAGGGCGCTGGTGCCGCTCGCCGCGGTCGTCGCGACCGGGACGGAGATCTGGGCGACGACCGGGTCGTCCCATTCCCGTTCGATCCAGTGCGCCGTCCGGGCCGCCGTTTCCTGGATCTGCCGGTGGACGGTGAGGTCGCCGGGACCGGGCCGGCCGCGGTCGAAGGCGGCGACGGCCTGGGTGCGGAGGCCGGTGGTCAGGCGTGACAGTTCGCCGAGCTCGGTCTGGGCGGTGTGGAGTTCGTCCGAGCGGTTCGAGGCGGCGAGGACGAGCGCCCCGGCGCCGACCATCGCGGCGATCGCCGCCGCGGCGACCAGGCAGGCGAGCAGGTTCGCCCGGATCCACATGACGGTGCCCTTCACTGGTGAGCTCGTGCCTCCCGAAGTCGACTGGGGACCGCGGCGTCGAAGGACGTCGCATACCCATTCACCCGTTCGGCCCACGCCCATGCACGACTCAAAGAGAAGCGGACGAATATTTGGCCGATCGTATGAAGAACTTTGCGGATTCCCTGGTGTTTGGGAAAACGTGGACTATCTCGTCGCGCACGAAGTCGAAATCGGGCGCTGGGAGCCGCTCGGAGTGTTGGAGATCGACGACCTGGAGATGATCGGGGTCGCGATCGGGAGCCTCTCCTGGGAGGCGCTGCCCGGCGTCTTCCGCCTGGTCGAGCTGCGCGGTCCCGACTGGTTCGAGATCGAGCTGGCCGCCGACGGCGTCGTCGTCTGGCCCTAGCCGGCGTCAGGTGGTCGGCATCGCGGCGATCGCGGCGCGTCCCTGTTCGAGCTTCTGTTCGAGGTAGCCGAGCCGGTTTTCCCGCGTCTTGTTCAGCGCCGCCTTCTTTTCGAGGTACTGCTTCTTCCAGTGGTCGTCGATCTTCTTCACGGTTTCTTCGGCCGCTTCGCCGATTTCCGCTTCCTTGGCTTCGGCCTTTTCCTTGATCTGCTTCTTCTGCTTGCCGGTCGCGGCCTTCAGTTCACCGCGCTTGGTCTTTTCGTCTTCGCGGTTGGCGGTGATCTCGGCGCTCTTCGCCTCGATCCGTTCCTGGATCGCTTCCTTCGGCGCGCCCGCCGCCGCTTCGGCCTTCTTCCCGCGCAGTTCGGCGATCTGCTTCTTCAGCGCCTTTTCCCGGTTGTGGTGGCCGGTGACGATGTGTTCGAACTTGACGTGGTAGCTCGCTTCGACGCGTCCGAGCCGGCCCGAGGTTTCGAGGCCCAGTTCTTCGAGCGCTTCGCCTTCCTTGCTCCGCACCCGTTCCACCTGCTCCTTCGCCGCTTCGTTCGCTTCCGCCCGGGCTTCTTCGCTCGCCCGCTTGAAGAGCGCGTCGGCCTTGTGGGCGGCGGCGGTCTTCTTCGCCGTCAGCTTCGCCTCGAAGGTGGCCTTGGTTTCGCTCGAGGTCGCCTGCGAGGAGCGTTCTTCCATCTTCGCCACGTACCGGATGAAGGCTTTGTACTGGGCCGAGGAGGCGAGGCCGGGCGCCTTGACGGCGAGCGCCGCCGGGGCGAGCAGGGCGCCGAGGAGGGCGATGGCTGCGACGATGACGACCCCGTCCCACCTGTGTCTGCGTGCCATCGCGACCCCCTTCGTCTCGTGTGAGCGTCTGGGGGGCACGTACCCGGCGCGCCCCGGCCGTATCAGCGGGCTCCGATCTGGAGGCTCAGCCGGCGATCGAGTCGAGCTCGGCGACGTCCTCCGGCGAGAGCTCCAGCCCGGCGCCGGCGACGTTCTCGCGCAGGTGGGCGACCGAGGAGGTGCCGGGGATCAGCAGGACGTTCGGCGAGCGCCGCAGGAGCCAGGCCAGCGCCACCGCCATCGGCGTCGTCTCGAGTCGCGCGGCCACCGCGCCCAGCTCGTCGTGCTGCAGCGGTGAGAAGCCGCCGAGCGGGAAGTAGGGGACGTAGGCGATCCCCTCGGCCGCGAGCGAGTCGATCAGCTCGTCGTCGCCGCGGTTGGCGAGGTTGTAGAAGTTCTGCACGCAGGCGACCGGCGCCGTCGCCCGCGCCTCGGCGATCTGCTCGGCGCCGACGGTGCTGAGGCCGAGGTGGCGGATCAGCCCCTCCTCCCGCATCGCGACCATCGCCTCCCACTGCTCGGCGATCGAGCCGGGCTCGGGGCCGTCGACGGTGCCGAGGCGCAGGTTGACGACGTCGATCACGTCGAGGCCGAGGTGCTCGAGGTTGTCGTGGACGGCCTGGCGCAGCTCCTCCGGCGAGCGGGCCTGCGGCCAGCCGCCGTTCGCGTCGCGGCGGGCGCCGACCTTGGTCACGATCGTCAGGTTCTCCGGGTAGGGATGGAGTGCCTCTTTGATGATCTCGTTGGTGACGTAGGGGCCGTAGAAGTCGGAGGTGTCGATGTGGTCGATCCCCAGCTCGACCGCCTCGCGCAGGACGCGGATCGCTTCGTCGCGGTCGGCGGGCGGGCCGAAGACGCCGGGTCCGGCGAGCTGCATCGCGCCGTAGCCGACGCGGTTCACGGTCACGTCGTCGGCGATCGCGAAGGTGCCGCCGGGGAGGGTCTTGGTGGACATGGGTGCTCCTTTCTGGGTTGCCCCGCGATCGTGCTCCTCCTCCGCCGGTCGTAAAAGGGGTCGGCTTGTCGTAGGAACGCCAGTCCCTGGATAGGCTCGGGGCCGTGTGGCTGCAACGCACGATCCGGTTCGAGCCGCGCCCGCGCGGCGTCCACCTGGTGAGCGGCGAGGTGCTCGAGGCGCTGCCGGAGCTGGGCGCCTTCAGGGTCGGGATGCTCCACCTGCTGATCCAGCACACCTCGGCCTCGCTGACCCTGAACGAGAACGCCTCGCCGGAAGTGCGGGCCGACCTGGCGACCTGGCTCGACCGCGCGGTGCCGGAAGGCGCGGCGCGCTGGACCCACACCCTGGAGGGCGACGACGACATGCCCGCCCACGTGAAGGCGGCGCTGATGGGACCGTCCCTGACCCTGCCCCTGAGCGACGGCCGCCCGGCCCTCGGCACCTGGCAGGGCATCTACCTCTGCGAGCACCGCGATCGCGGCGGGAGTCGGTCGGTGGTGGCGACGGCCTGGGGCGAGGGCGAACCTCAGCCCGGGGCTTGAGGGAGCTCTAGAGCGTGGTCAGCCCGACGCCGGTGAGGAAGAGGGCGGCGGTGAGGAGGCGGCGGTCGTTGGAGAGGGCGGCCAGGGGGAGGAGCCAGGCGACGTACCAGGGGACGAGGAAGCCGGTGGTGACGAGCAGGGCGACGGTCGCCCAGCCGGCGCCGACGATCCAGTCCATCTCCCCGACCCAGACCTTGCGCAGCAGCCAGGCGACGATGCCGAGGAAGACCAGGGTGAGGCCGACGCCGAGGGCGCGCGGCACCGGTTCCACCCCGACCGCGGCGAGCAGGAAGCCGACGATGCTGTGGGGGCCGCCTTCCGACTGGATCCCCTCGAGGATCGAGGGCAGTTGCAGCGGCGCGGTGCCGAAGAAGGCGAAGGCGAGCGCCGCCACCGCCACCGCGCCCAGCGCCGCGCCCACTGCCAGTCGCGCCCGCGCCGCGCCCTCGCCACGGCAGCGCGAGGCCAGTGCGAAGGGGAGGAGCAGGCCGGCGGTCAGCTTGACCGCGGTCGCGGTGACGATCAGCGCGCCGCCGCGGCGCTCGCGCTGCTGGATCAGCACGTAGAGCCCGGCGGCGAGGATCGCCAGCATCATCAGGTCGTTGTGGCCGCCGCCGACGCCGTAGAGGACGATCACCGGGTTGAGGCCGACCAGCACCGCGGCGCGGACGGGGGAGAGGCCGCGCAGGCTCGCCGCCCGCCAGACGAGCAGGATCAGGACCAGGCTCGAGGCGGCCGCGACCAGCTTGTAGGCGAGCACGTTGGCGGCCAGGTCGAGCGGCACGAGCAGGTAGCTGAGCGCGGTGAAGAGCGGCCCGTAGGCGCTCGGCGTCGCCAGCCACTGGGCGCCGATCAGCGAGCGCAGCCCTTCCAGCGGGATCGCGCTGGGGCCGTGCAGGTAGGGGTTCGAGTTGTAGATCGCGCCCATGCGGCCGTAGGCGGCGTAGCTGAAGACGTCCGAGGAGAACAGCGGCGGGGCGAGGATCGCGATCAGGTGGAGGACGAGGATCGCGGCGAGCACCAGCCGCGGCGAGAGCTTCTCCGCCGAGCGCGCCGCCGCCGCGTAGGAGACGAACATCGCGACGAAGGCGGCGATCAGGGCGAAGACGCCGAGCTTCAGCCCGGCCCCGGCGAGCGGCCCGGCGAGCGATTCGGGCAGCGGCCGCAGCGAGGTGGGGAGGAGCAGTTCGCTCTGCGTCGCCGAGAGGCAGACGAGCAGGCTGGTGAGGAGGAGCCCGGCCAGGCCGATCCGGGCCAGGCGGGCGGAGTTGTCAGGGGCGGGAGCGGTACCGGGTCCGGGCGCGATCGCTTCCACGCCCGGACCATGTACCCGAGTCCTTAAGCCAAGATGTGAAGCACCTGGTTATTCGGCTTCCTGGCAGGTTTCGGCGAGCTTCGCCAGCCCTTCGGTCTGGCCTTCGAAGGCCACTTCTTCGGCTTCGGCCTGGGAGAATTCGGCGACCCCTTCGGCGACGCACTTGCCCAGCGCGGCGCTGATGCCTTCTTCCTTTTCGAATTCCTTTTCCAGCGCTTCGGCGAGCGCCTGGCCGTCGTAGTGGGCGAAGGCGAGGAACTTGTTCAGCTTCCACTTGCCTTCTTCGGAGACCAGTTCGAGTTCGAGGCCCTGGCCGTTGAGGGCGGTGCCTTCGACTTCGGCGACGGCGGTCGCCGTTTCGCCGTCGACCTTGATTTCGGAGACGTCGACGCCTTCGGCGACGGTTTCTTCGCCTTCGGCGGCTTCTTCACAGACTTCGGTCGCTTCCTTGCCGGAGACGTCCTTTTCCTGTTCGTTGAAGGTCTGCGTCTGGAGTTCGGTGCACTTCGACGGGCCGGTGGTCGTCGCGCTCTTTTCGATCACTTCCGCGATCGCTTCTTCTTCGCCGCTGCCGCCGGACGAGCTGCTCGATCCGCCACCGCCGCACGCCGCCAGGGCGAGCGCCGAGGCGATCAGGACGAGGGAGAGCAGGAGCAGGGATTTCTTCACGGGGTCCTTTCGGGAGGGCGGTCGCGACCGCGCTGGAACGTCATGGACGGAGCGGCGAGCGTATCCCGCCGCCGGCCGGCGCGTACGATCGCGGCGTGACCTACTCGCTCGTCGCCTTCGACCCCGACACCGGGGAGTGCGGGGTCGCGGTGCAGTCGCACTGGTTCTCGGTCGGCGGGCTGGTCAGCTGGGCGGAGCCGGGCGTCGGCGCGGTGGCGACCCAGGCGACCGTCGAGGTCGCCTACGGGCCGCGCGGGCTGGCCGCGATGCGGGGCGGGCGGAGCGCGCCGGAGGCGCTCGCCGGGCTGATCGCCGACGACCCGCAGGCGGGGACCCGGCAGGTGGCGATGGTCGATGCCCACGGCGGCGTCGCCGCCCACACCGGCGCGGCCTGCATGCCCTTCGCCGGCCAGGTGGTCGGCCACCATCACTCGGCGCAGGCGAACCTGATGAGGACCGACGCGGTCTGGGGGGCGATGTCGGAGGCCTATCTGGGGACGTCCGGCCGGCTGGCCGAGCGGCTGTTGGCGGCGCTCGACGCGGGCGAGGAGGCGGGCGGCGACGTCCGCGGCCGCCAGTCGGCGGCGATCGTCGTCGTGCCCGCGGCCGGCGAGGCGTGGGAGCGGGTGGTCGAGCTGCGGGTCGAGGATCACGTCGATCCGTTGGTCGAGCTGCGCCGGCTGGTCGTCCTCAAGGAGGCCTACGAGCTGGCCTCCGCGGGCGACGAGCTGACCGCCCGCGGCGAGCACGAGGACGCGGCGCGCCGCTACGTCGAGGCCTGGGAGCTGGCTCCGGACAACGCCGAGGCCTCGGCTTCTGGGCGGCCCTGGCGCTGATCGGGATCGGCCAGGCGGAGCGCGGCGTGCCGCTGCTGCGCGAGCGGGTGGCGCGCCATCCGGGCTGGGCGGAGCTGCTGCAGCGGCTGCCGGACGACGACATGCCCGCCGTCCCCGAGGCCCGCCGCCATCTGGCCGGGTAGGCGGGCGGGCGCCCCTCGATAGGGTCCGGCGCATGAGCGAGCAGAGCCAGATCGGGGTCACCGGCCTCGCGGTGATGGGGGCGAACCTCGCCCGCAACATCGGCCGCAACGGCTGGTCGGTCGCCGTCCACAACCGCAGCCCGGAGAAAACCCGCCACTTCATGGCCGAATACGCGGGAGAGGGTGACTTCACCGGCGCCGAGTCGAACGAGGAGTTCGTCGCCGCCCTGGCGCGCCCGCGCAAGATCATCATCATGGTCAAAGCCGGGGCGCCGGTCGACGCGGTGATCGAGGAGCTGTCGCCGCTGCTCGACGACGGCGACATCCTGATCGACGCCGGCAACTCGCACTTCCCGGACACGGCCCGCCGCACCAAGGAATGTGAGGAGCGCGGGCTGCGCTTCCTCGGCATCGGGGTCAGCGGTGGCGAGGAGGGGGCGCTGCTGGGGCCGAGCATCATGCCCGGCGGCACCCGCGAGGCCTACGGCGAGGTCGAGCAGATCCTCACCAAGATCGCCGCCCAGGTCGACGGCACGCCCTGCTGCACCTTCGTCGGCCCCGCCGGCGCCGGCCACTACGTGAAGATGGTCCACAACGGCATCGAGTACGCCGACATCCAGCTGATCACCGAGGCCTACGACCTGATGCGCAACGTCGCCGGGCTGGAGGTCGCCGAGATCGCGAGGACCTTCGAAGAGTGGAACGAAGGGGACCTCGAAAGCTTCCTGATCGAGATCACGGCGAAGGTCCTCGCCAAGCAGGACCCGCAGGGGAGCGGGCCGCTGATCGACGTGATCGTCGACCAGGCCGAGCAGAAAGGCACCGGCCGCTGGACCTCGGAGGACGCGCTCGAGCTGGGCGTGCCGCTGACCGCGATCACCGAGGCCGTCTTCGCCCGCACCCTGTCCTCGCTGAAAGACGAGCGCGCCGCGGCGTCGAAGGTTCTGGCCGGGCCGGAGCCCGCCAAGACCGAGGACCGGCGCGAGCTCCTCGACGACATCCAGCACGCGCTCTACGCGAGCAAGGTGGTCGCCTACGCCCAGGGCTTCCAGCAGATGGCGGCCGCCTCGCAGAAGGAAGGTTGGGACCTCGACCTGGGCGCGATGGCGACGATCTGGCGCGGCGGCTGCATCATCCGCGCCCGCTTCCTCGACCGGATCAAAGACGCCTACGACGGTGGCGAGGTCGTCAACCTGCTCACGGTGCCGTACTTCCGCGACGCCGTCGCCTCGGGCGAGGCGGCCTGGCGGCGGGTGATCGTCGCGGCGGTCGAGCAGGGCGTCGCCGTCCCCGCCTTCACCTCCTCGCTCGCCTACTACGACGGCTACCGCCGCGAGCACGGCCCGGCCGGCCTGATCCAGGGCCTGCGCGACTACTTCGGCGCCCACACCTACCGCCGCACCGACGTGGAGGGCAGCTACCACGTGCGCTGGCCCCAGGACGGGGCGGAGGTGCGGACGGATCAGTAGGGCTCGGTGCCGGGCTGAGCTGTCGCCCGAGCTCAAAGGGACGGGGCAAGGGACGCGGCCTTCTCGGTGGCGGCCCGGGCAGGCTGTGGCCGCCACCGAGAAGGCCGGGTGACGTGGGGAGAGGCGCAGGCTCGGGCCGGTGCGTCACAGAGAGGTCGGGGAGATGTGAGGAAGGCGTCCTGTCCCGTGACGAGGACTCCACGAAGGTCACGGTCCCTCAGGAGGTTCGGAAGCGCGGTCGACCTGAGGCTCCCTATAGGTACCTCAGGTCGACCGCGCTCCCGGGAATGCGACGGATCCGTGACCTTCGAGGAGGAAGCGTCACGTCTCCCGCGCAGATCCCGGTGGAAGCCTCACGGCCTGGCGGCGGTCCCGCGGGAAGGCCTCACGTCCCTGTGACGTTCCCGGCGGAAGCCTCACATCCATGGGCCTTCCCGCAGGAAGCGTCACATCCCTGGGACTTCCCGCAGAGACCCTCACGTCCCGGGCGTCTCGTGGCAAGCGGGCAGCCTGCCCGGGTCGCCACGAGACGCCCGGGACGGACCTCGGACGGCCGCCACGGCCCGAACCCTCCCAGCCTGAATCCCTCCCGACCGGGTATAGATCCCCCATGCCTGGCTTCGCGATAGTTCGCGCCGACGACGTCGACGACCCCTACGAGGGGACCGACGTCCCGGGGGAGTTTCGGCGGCTGACCGATGCGCTCGGGGCCGAGCAGGTGGCGGTGACGCTGATCCGGGTGCCGCCGCACTCGGACTTCGAACAGGGGACCGGGCACACGCACTCGGAGGTCGAGGAGCTGTACATCGTCGCCAAAGGGACGATCACGTTCCGGTGTGACGAGCACGTGGAGAAGGTCACGGCGCCGGCGGTCGTGCGGGTGTCGCCGGGGACGGCGCGCTCGCACCGCAACGAGGGCGACGAGGCGGTCGAGATCTGGGCGGTCTCCGTCTCCGGACACAAAGACGCGACCAAGATCGACGACTTCTGGGAGGCCTCGCCCGAGGCGAAACAGACCCGCTGAGCGAGTTCGCAGTTCTGCTCGGATAGCGAGCGAAAGTGCGAACGGCCGGGGGGGGGGCAGGGGATCAGGACGATCTTGCCGAGGGTGTGGCGGTCTTCGAGCTGTTCGAAGGCCTCGCGGACTTCGTCCAGCGGGTAGGTCGCGGCGATCGGCACCTCGATCTTCCCGGCGGCGACCAGTTCGGCCATCTCGCCGAGGATCTCCGGGGTCGAGGCGTCGCTGGAGCCTTCCATCTTCGCCCCGACCTCCTGTGCCCGCTCGTAGGAGATGATCGTCTCGATCTTCTCCGGCGGCACGTCGAGCTCCAGCGCCAGGTCGATGTATTCGGGGCCGAAGAGGTCGATGAAGGCGTCGATCCCCTGCGGCGTCGCCGCGAGGATCCGCTGCAGCACGCCCTCGCCGTAGGCGACCGGGGTGACGCCCTTGGCGCGCAGCCAGTCGTGGTGGTCCTCGGAGGCGAGCCCGACCACGTCGGCGCCCTCCACCTTCAGCAGCTGGACCGCCACCGAGCCGACGCCGCCGGCCGCGGCGGAGACGACGACCGTGTCGCCCGCCTTGATGTCCACCGCGCGCACCGCGGCGAAGGCGGTGACGCCGACCACGTAGAGCGCCCCGGCCACCTCCCAGTCGAGGCCGGCCGGCTTGCGCACCAGCTGTTCGGCGGGGACGACGCAGAGCTCGGCCTGGCTGGAGCGCTCCCAGCTCCAACCCAGCACCTCGTCGCCGGGCGCGAAGCCCTCGACGTCGATGCCGACCTCTTTGACGATCCCGGCCAGGTCGGAGCCCTCGCCGGAGGGGAAGGTGGCGGGCCAGCGCTCGTGCAGGAGGCCCTCGCGGATCGAGGCCTCGCCGGGATTGATCCCGGCCGCCTTCACCTCGACCAGGACGTCTTCTTTGCCCAGCTCCTTGAGCTCGACGTCCCGGATCTCGAGCACGTCGAGCCCGCCGTACTCGTCGAATTGGACCGCGCGTGGCACTCGCGAAAATCTACCCATCCGCGCTGAGCTTGAACCCGGCGCGGGCGAGGACGGCGGCTTCGTCGCGCAGCTCGGCGTTCGAGCGACCGGCGGCGGAGATCGTCACGGTCAGCCAGCGGTTGCCGCGCAGGGCGAGCAGCGAGCGCAGCGCCGGGATCCAGTTGGCGTCGGCGTCGTAGGCGGCCTTTTCGCCGACGTGCGGGACCGGGTGGGGGAGGCCCGCCGGGTGCTGCTCGTTGAACTGGACCGTCTCCTCGATGCGGTTCGAGTAGCGCTGGTGGGCGGCGAAGCCGGAGTCGAGGTAGACGGTGATCGAGGCGCCGTGGCCGGTCAGCCGGCAGTGGGAGAGCGGTGGCGAGGGATCGGAGCGGCGCGCCAGCTCGGTCCCGAGGCGTTCTTCGGCGAGCCGTCCCAGCGCCGCGCAGTCGGCGGCCGAGATGTGGGCGCGGGTCGCCGCTTCGGCGTTCGGGTCTTCGCCTTTGATCCCGCGCGACTGCACCGGTTCGTGGATCGCCTCGCGCCCGCCGCCCGCCGCCGTCGCTTCCGTGGACGAACCGCCGCCGCCACAGCCGACGACCACCAGGCACACCCCGAGCCCCAGGACGAAGGCTCGGAGTGGCGCCGGAAACATGGTCCTACGACGTTAACTCGCCGGCGAACTCGCGGAGCGCGCCCGTGTGGGCGTCGACGTCGGACTCGGCGGTGGCCGGGGACATCAGGGCCATCATGTGGAACGGGGTCATCAGGATCCCGCGGTTCAGCATGTAGAGGTGGAGGAGGGCGTCGAGCGGGGTGTCGAAGGCGGCGTGGGCCTCGCCGCCGTTCTTCGGCGGCTCGGGCAGGAACATGTACTCGACCCGACAGCCGAGCCGGGTCGCCTGCCAGGGCAGCCCGAACTCGGCGATCACCTCGCCGCAGCCCGCGGCGAACCTTTCGCCGAGGCCGATCATCCGCGCGAAGGCCTCCTCGGTCAGCACCTCGCCGAGCGTCGCCCGCACCGCCGCCAGCGAGAGCGCGTTGCCGGCCAGCGTCCCGCCGACGCCGCCGACGTCGGCGGCGTCCCAGATCGTCTTCGCCAGCACCCGCTCGGCGACCTCGTCGGTCATCCCGTAGGCGCCGATCGGCACGCCGCCGGCGATCGCCTTGCCGATCGTCATCAGGTCCGGTTCGAGGCCCTCGGCGCGGGTGTAGCCGCCCGGTCCGCAGCAGAGCGTGTGGGTCTCGTCGATGATCAGCAGCGTCCCGGCCGCCCGGGTCAGCTCGCGCATCTTCGCGTGGAAGCCGTCCTCGGCCAGGACGATGCCGATGTTGGTCAACGCCGGCTCGGCCAGCACGCAGGCGACGTCGCCGTGGGCGAGCTCCCGCTCCAGCGCCTCGGCGTCGTTCCACTCGACCACCCGGGTCGTCTCGGCGATCGGCACCGGCGGCCCGATGTTGCCCACCCGCGGCGCCGGATCGCCCTCGGCGTCGAGCGTCGCCACCGTCTCGTCGACCGAGCCGTGGTAGCAGTGGTTGAAGACGAGGATCTTTGTTCGACCCGGCTGGATCTGCCCGGCAGAGCCGCAGGGCGAAGCGGTTGGCATCGGTCGCGGTGAGGCTGAACTGCCAGTGGCGCAGGCCGAAGCGCCGCGTCATCTCCTCGCCGACCGGCCCGGCGTCCTCGCTCGGCAGCATCGTCGTGATCCCGCGCTCCAGCCGCGCCTGCGCCGCGGCCACGGTCGGGGCGGGGGAGTGGCCCGCCATCGCGCCGGTGTCGCCGAGGCAGAAGTCGACGTAGGTGTTGCCGTCGACATCGGTCAGGCGCGCGCCCGAGGCGGTCTCGAAGACGACCGGCCACGGCGCCCGGCCAGCGCGTCATCCAGTTCATCGGCACGCCGCACAGCAGCGCCCCCTCGGCCGCGTCGCGCAGCTCTCCCGGAGCGGGGGTGCGAGGCGGCGAAGCGGTCGAGCTCCCTCGTCGTCAGTTCGGCAACCCGTGAATTCGTCATGGCCCCATCTTGTCAAATTGTGGAATAATCCAACACATGCCAAAAACCATTGAGATCCCCAGTCCTCCGGAAGTCCGCATCGCGACGGTCTCCACCGTAGAGGCCGCGGCGAACGCGATCCGCGATCTGATCCTCGACGGCGAGCTGCCCGCGGGCGCCCGCCTGCGCGAGAACGACTTCGCCGAGCGCCTCGGCGTCGCCCGCCACTCGTTCCGCGCCGCCACCCAGATCCTGATCGGCGAAGGCCTGCTGCGCCGCGAGCCCAACCGCGGCGTCCAGGTGCCGGTCTTCTCCCAGGCCGACGTCGAAGACATCTTCAAGCTGCGCGCGGCGCTCGAGATCGAGGCGACCCGCCTCGCGATCGAGGCGGGCGTCGTCCCGGCCGAGGCCCGCGACGCGGTCGCCGCGCTGCAGTCCCTGAGCGCCGACGCCGGCTGGTCGGACGTCGTCCAGCACGACCTGGCCTTCCACCGGGCGATCATCGACGCCGCCGGCTCGGTCCGCCTGCAGCGTGCCTACCACGGCCTGCAGTCGGAGATCGTCCTCTGCATGGTCCAGCTGCAGCCGGCCTACGACCACCCCAAGGAGGTCGCCGCCGAGCACGAGGAGCTGCTCGCCGCGATCGAGAAGCGCGACGCCGACGAGGCCGAGCGGCTCTGGCGGGTCCACCTCGACGAGGCGGCCGCGAACCAGATCAAGGCCCTGGCCGACACCGACACCGAAAACAACGACAGCAACGAGGAGGACGCAGCATGAGTGCCCCGAGGATCACCGCGATCGACGCCCGCGAGGTGCTCGAATGCCGCGGCCTGCCAACCGTCCAGGTCGACATCGCGCTCGAGGACGGCACCGTCGCCACCGCCGACGTCCCCTCCGGGCGCTCGACCGGCGCCTACGAGGTGGCCGAGCTGCGCGACGGCGGCGAGCGCTTCGGCGGCTTCGGCGTCCTCGGCGCGATCGCCAACGTCAAGGGCGAGATCGCCGACGCCCTGGTCGGTGAGGAGCTGCCGACCCAGCGCGAGCTGGACCGCCGGCTGATCGCCCTCGACGGCACCCCCGACAAGTCCCGCCTCGGCGGCAACGCGATCCTCGGCGTCTCCCTCGCCGCCGCCCGCGCCGCCGCGGCCTCGACCGGGCAGCCGCTCTACCAGGCGCTGAACGCCAACTCGCACGTCCTCCCGGTGCCGCTGGTCAACCTGATCAACGGCGGCCGTCACGCCTCCAACGATCTCGACTTCCAGGAGTTCATCATCCTCCCGGTCGGCGCCGACTCGATCCTCGAGGGGCTGCAGATCTCGACCGAGGTGAACCTCGCCCTGGCCGAGATCCTGCTCGAGCGCTACGGCAAGGTCGCCCTCAACACCGGCGACGAGGGCGGCTTCGCGCCGCCGATCTCCAACCCGCGCGAGGCGCTCGGCCTGCTCCACGAGGCGGTCGCCGCGGCCGGCCACGAGGGCCGCTTCCGCTACGGCCTCGACTGCGCCGCGACCCACTACTACGACGCCGGGACCGGCACCTACGCGCTGGCCGGGGAGACCCGCGACCGCGACGCGATGATCGAGCTCTACCTCGAGCTGATCGCCGAGTTCGACGTGGTGACGATCGAGGACCCGCTCGACGAGAACGACTTCGAGGGCTTCGCGGCGCTGACCGCGGCCGCGGGGATCCAGATCGTCGGCGACGACCTCTTCACCACCAACCCGGAGCGCCTCGCGCAGGGGATCGAGGTCGGCGCGGCCAACTCGCTGCTCTGGAAGGTGAACCAGATCGGCACCCTCTCGGAGTCGATGGACGCGGCCGAGATGGCCCATCGGGGCGGCTACACGGTGGTCGTCTCGGAGCGCTCCGGCGAGACCGAGGACCCGATCATCGCCGACCTCACCGTCGCCCTCGGCGCCGGCCAGATCAAGACCGGCGCCCCGGTCCGCGGCGAGCGGACCTCCAAGTACAACCGGCTGATCCGGATCGCCGAGGAGCTCGGCGAGACCGCGGCCTACCCCGGTGACGTGTTCGGTGAGGTGGCGGTGACGGTTGGCTCCTGAGCCGACCAGTGCCGCCGCCGCGGCGGCTCTCGGCGAACCGCGGATCGGCAACCTCGAGGCCCTGGCCTCGCACGGCGACGGCGAGCTGCGCAGGCGCGCGCTCGACGTCGCCCAGGCGGGCCTCTCGGCCTGTGACGCCGGCCAGGCGGCGACGGCCGCGGTCGTCCTCACCGACGGCGGCATCATCGTCGCCGACCGCGAGTACCGGCTGACGGAGAGCTCGCGCGTGGTCGTCGTCGGCGCCGGCAAGGCGACCTTCGCGATCGCCGCGGCCCTGGAGGCGCGCCTCGGCAACCGCATCGACGCCGGCCTGATCGCCGTCCGCCACGACCAGGTGACCTCGCCGCTGGGGATCGAGGTCGCGGTCGCCGACCATCCGCTGCCGAGCGGGCGCAGCGCCGACGTCGCCGCGCGCCTGCTGGCGATGGTCGATCCGCTCGGCCCCGAGGACCTCGTCCTCGCCTGCTTCACCGGCGGCAGCTCGGCGCTCGCCAGCCTGCCGCCCGCCGGCGTCACGATCGCGGAGAAGCACGAGCTGCACGAGCTGCTGCTCTCCTCGGGGATGCCGATCGTCGCCGTCAACACGGTGCGCAAGCACGTCTCCCGCTTCAAGGGCGGCCGGCTGGCCGCGGCCGCGGCGCCCGCCCGGGTCGTCAACCTGACCGTCTCCGACGTCGCCGGCGACGTCCTCGACGTGATCACCGACCCGAGCGTCCAGGACACCTCGACCCTCGCCGACGCCCGCGCCGTGCTCGACGCCTACGGGCTCTGGGACCGCGTCCCGGATGCGGTCCGCCGGCACCTGGAAAGCGAGGAGGCGGAGTCGCCGACCCTCGACCCGGCCCTGATCCACACCGAGCTGCTGGTCACCGGCCACGGCGCCTGCGAGGCGATGATGCGGGAGGCCGAAGCGGCCGGCTCGGCCGCGGTGACGCTCTCCACCAGCCTCGAGGGCGAGGCGCGCGAGCTCGGCCGGCTGGTCGCCAACCTCGCCCGCGGCAGCGCCGTCGAAGGCGCGCCGTTCCAGCCGCCGGTCGTCATCGTCGGCTGCGGCGGCGAGTCGAGCGTCACCTTGCGGCCGGGCACCGAGTTCGGCACCGGCGGCCCCAACATGGACGCCGCGATCGCCGCCGCGCTGGAGCTCGAGGGCATCGCGGTGGCGGCGGTGATGATCGACACCGACGGCTCCGACGGGGGCACCGAATGGGCCGGCGCGGTCGCCGACGGGACCACCGTCGCCCGCGCCCGCGAGCTCGGCCTCGACCTGCGCCAGGCGCTCCTCTCGCACCGCTCGGCCGAGCCGCTGGCGCTGCTCGGCGACCTGGTCGAGACCGGCGCCACCGGCACCAACGTCAACGACCTGATCGTGCTCGCGGTCGGCAGGGCGGAGCGATGAGGTCCGGGTCGGTGGGCATCGGCGAGCAGGGTGGGGCGGTCTCCGACGCCGATCTCGAGCTGGCCCGCGACCTCCTGGTCGAGGCGATCTCGATCCCCTCGCCGTCGGGCGGCGAGGGCCGGATCGTCGCCTGGCTCGAGGACTGGGCGAGCGGCCTCGGCCTGACCACCCGGCGGGTTCCCGCCGAGATCGGCCGCGACAGCCTGGTCGTCGGCGGGGCGCAGGCCCCGACGCTGGCGATCGTCGCCCACCTCGACACGATCACCCCGACCTGGCCCGACGCCACCACCGCCCGCGTCGAGGGCTCGACCGTGGCGGGTCTCGGCGCGGTCGACGACAAGGGCGGCGTGGTGGCCTGCATGCTGGCGGCGCGACGATTGGTAGAGGCCGGCGTCGACCTCGACCAGCTCCCCGTCGTCTTCGCCTTCGCCGTCGACGAGGAGTCCGGCGGCAGCGGCTCGCGGGCCCTCGCCTTCGACCTTCGGCCCCGCTTCGCCATCGCCCTCGAGGGGACCGAGCTGCGGCCCGGCACGGTCGAGTGCGGCAACATGGAGGCGTTGCTGCACGTCCGCGGGGTGGCCGCGCACGGCTCGCTGGTCGAGCTCGGCCAGAACGCCGTCCACACCGCCGCCGAGCTGATCGCCGAGCTCCCCTCGCTGGGGCTCGAGGCCGACGTCCATCCGCTGCTCGGGGCCGCCGACGCGAGCGTCGGCGAGATCGCGACCGGCGAGGGGATGAACATCGTCCCCGACCTCTGCACGATGAGGCTGCGGGTCCGTCTCGTGCCCGGCCAGGAGCTGGCCGACGTCGTCGCCCGGGTCGAGGCGCTGGCGGGCCGCTTCGACGCCGAAGTCCAGATGGTGGAGGGGACCGCCGCGTTCGAGTTGCCCGAGTCCTCGCCCTTGCGCCACGGGGTCGACGCCGCGGTGCGCGCGGTGCTCGGCGAGGCAACCGATCCGATCGGGATCCCGGCCTGGACCGACGCCCACAACTTCGTCGATTTCGGCGGCTCCGAGGCGATGGTCTTCGGCCCCGGCTCGATCGCCACCGCGCACACGCCGGCCGAGCGGATCGACGTCACCGAGGTGGTCAGGTGCGCGGAGGTCTTCGTCCAGCTGCTGTCGGGATCGAGCTTGGCGGCGCTCGCGGGGGCGACGGGATGAGCGAGCGGGCGATGATCGAGCTGCGGGACCTCAGCAAGCGCTACGGCGACGCGCTGGCCGCCGACTCGGTGAACCTGGACATCGCCCAGGGCGAGTTCTTCTCGCTGCTCGGGCCCTCGGGGTGCGGGAAGACGACGACGCTGCGGATGATCGCCGGCTTCGAGGAGCCGACCTCGGGCACCGTCACGCTCGACGGCGAGGACGTCACCTGGGTCAGCCCGCGCCGGCGCAAGGTCAACATGGTCTTCCAGGACTACGCGCTCTTCCCCCACATGACGGTCTCGGAGAACGTCGCCTTCGGGCTGAAGCTGGCCAAGGTGCCGAAGCCGGCGCTGCGCGAGCGGGTCGCCCGGATCCTCGCCTCGGTCCGCCTCGAGGGCTACGAGTCGCGGCGCCCGGCGCAGCTCTCCGGCGGCCAGCGCCAGCGCGTCGCCCTCGCCCGCGCGCTGGTCAACGAGCCCGCCGCGCTGCTGCTCGACGAGCCTCTCGGCGCCCTCGACCTGAAGCTGCGCAAGGAGATGCAGCTGGAACTGAAGGCGATCCAGCAGCGCACCGGCACCACCTTCGTCTACGTCACCCACGATCAGGAAGAGGCCCTCACGATGTCCGATCGCATTGCCGTGATGAACGGCGGCAGGGTCGAGCAGGTCGACACCGCTCGTGCTGTCTACGACCGCCCGGCGACCGAGTTCGTCGCCGACTTCATCGGCACCTCCAACCTGCTCTCGCTGCGGGTCGACCGGCGTGAGGCCGGGATCGTCGCGATGGAGCTCGGCGGTGGCATGTCGATCGTCGCGCCCGATCCCGGCGGCGCTCGCGAGACGGTCGCGGTCACGGTCCGCCCGGAGAAGGTCTGCCTCGGCACCGAGCCGGGGCCGGGGTGGTCGTGCCTGCGCGGGCGGATCGCCCAGAACGTCTTCCTCGGCTCGGTCACCCAGCTTCTGGTCGAGCTGCAGACGGGGGAGACGCTGACCGTCCACGAGCTGAACGACGACGAGGAGGCGGCCCGCCTCGCCCCCGGCACCGAGGTGACGGTCGGCTGGGCGCTCGCCAACAGCTACCCGGTAGGCCAGAGCGTCGCCGCGGAGGTGTCGGTCGCATGAGGCGGGCGCCACTCGCGGCCCTCGCCTTCGCGATCGCCGTCCTGCTGGTCGGCTGCGGCGCCTCGACCGGCGGCACCGAAGCCGTCGCGCCGGCGCCGAAGGACCCGGAAAAGCCCGCCACCGGCACCCTGCGCGTCTTCACCTACGAGGACACCACGGCGCCCGACCTGATGAAGCCGTTCGAAGAACAGAACCCGGACCTGAAGGTGGAGACGGCGAGCTTCGGCTCCGACGAGGAGGCGGCGGCGAAACTGGTCGGCGGCTTCCAGGCCGACGTGGTCGAGTCCTGCCTCGACGAGATGGAGCCGCTGAAGGAGCAGGGCCTGCTCCGCCCGCTCGACACGGCCGGCGTCCCGGAATGGAAGAACCTTGCCTTCACCGATGCGTCGGGGGTCACCGAAGAAGGGAAGACCTGGGTGGTGCCGCTGTCGGCCGGACCGCAGGGGCTGATCGTCAACACCGAAAAGGTGAAGGACGTCGAACGCTCCTGGAAGGCCCTCTTCGACCCTGAATACGAAGGCGAAGCCTCGATCGAGGGCGACTACGAGCTGCCCGCGATCGCCGAGGCGGCGCTGGCGCTGGGGATCGAAGAACCGATGAAGCTGTCGAAGAAGCAGCTGGAAGAAGTCGGGGCCTATCTGGACGAACACCAGAGTCAGTTCCGCTCGCTCTGGCAGAGCGACTCGGACCTGGTGAACCTCTTCAAGTCGGGCGAGGTGGTGATCTCCGACGGCGGGCCCGGCATCGCCGCGCGGATGGTCGAAGCGGGGATCCCGGTCGAATGGATCGCGCCGGAAGAAGGCCCGCTCTCCTGGGTCTGCGGCCTCTCGATCACCTCCGACTCGCAGAACATCGAAGCGGCCTACCGGCTGATCAACTGGCAGGCCTCGCCGCAGGCGCAGGCGATCCGCGCCGAGAGCGGCTACGTGCTCACCAACCCGACGGCGATCTCGCTGGTGCCGAAGAAGTGGCGCGCGACCGCCGATCCGAGCACGATCGAAGGCGCGATCGCCGAGTCCCGCCGTCCCAACGAAGGGGAATGGGTCCACGTGTTCCAGGAATTCGAGTCACAGTGAGGCCGCGACCGCGACCCGCCCGCGCGGAAGCGTCGCGATAGCGATGTCGACGGTCGACGCCTCCGGCCCGATCGCGACCGCGCCGGGCCGCGCTCCGGCAGGCGGGCCGCCGCTCGCCCACCGCCTGCGGCGGGCGCTGCCGCACCTCGCCCGGATCGTGCTCATGTCCCTGGTCGTGCTCGTGCTGTTCGGCCCGGTGGTCCTGCTCGCGGTCTTCTCCTTCAACGATTCGCCGATCATCTCGCTGCCCTGGGCGGGCTTCACCACCCACTGGTACAACGTCGCCTGGAACGAATCGGAAGCGCGCGAAGCGGTGATCCACTCGGTCACCGTCGCGATCGTGGTGACGGCCCTCTCGGTCACCCTCGGGACGATGGCGGCCTGGGGACTGACCCGGCTCAGCTTCCGCGGCAAAGGCGCGATCGGCGGCCTCCACGGCGCCGTCCTCATCGTCCCCTGGCTCCTGGTCGGCGTCTCCGGGCTGATGTTCTTCAGCCGGCTCGGCATCCCGCTCTCGCTGGAGACGATCGGGGTGATGCAGCTGGTCGTGACCTTCCCGCTGGTCGTGGCGATCGTCTCGGCCGGGCTGATCCGCTTCAAGCGCTCGCTGGAGGAGGCGGCGATCGACCTCGGCGCGACGCAGCTGCAGATGCTCCGCCACGTCGTCCTGCCGCAGCTGGCCCCGGCCCTCGCCGCCGCCACGATCTTCGCCTTCTCCTGGTCCTTCAACAACTTCGAGGTCAGCTTCTTCACCGGCGGCTTCGAACAGACCTTTCCGGTCTGGGTCTTCTCGGTTCTCCGCCACTCGCAGAACCTGCCGATGGTGAACGCGATCTCGACCGTGATCGCCGCGGTCCAGGTGGTCCTGGTGATGGGCGCCTGGCGCCTGATGAAGCGCCTGGCGCACGGCTCCGAGGACGAGGAGCTCGCCGACATCATGGTCGGGGGGATGCGCTGATGGAGGCGGCGACCGTCGCCCGCCCGGTCGGCGCCCGCCGCGGCCGGCTGGCTCGCGCGATCCCGCCGCTCGGCTTCATGTCGGCGCCGACGCTGCTGCTGGTCGTCTTCTTCCTGGTGCCGATGGTGATCCTCGCGGTCATCGCCTTCGAATGGGGCCCGCTCAGCGGCCACTCGGGCTTCACCACCGCCAACTTCACGACGATCTTCGACGACCCGCTCTACCGGCGGGTGGCGCTGACCACCTTCGAGATCGCGACGATCGCGATGCTGGCGCAGCTCTTCGTCGCCGTCCCGGTCGCCTACGTGCTGGCCTACAAATCGGGCAGGCTCGAGTTGCCGCTGCTGCTGCTGATGGTGCTGGCCGACGAGCTCAACCCGATGGTCCGCATCTACGCCTGGCGGATGCTGCTCGGCAAAGAGGGGATCATCAACTCCGGGCTGATGAGCCTGGGGGTGATCGACCACCCGATCGAAGCGCTGCTGTTCAGCAAGTTCGCCGTGATCGTGGTGCTCTCGACCAGCTACGTCACCTACACCGTGATCCCGATCTACGCCTCGATGAAGGCGATCGACGGCGGCATCTTCGAGGCGGCGCTCGACCTCGGCGCGGGCTGGTGGACGACCTTCCGCCGCGTCCTGCTGCCGCTGATCATGCCCGGCGTCTTCGTCGCCCTGCTGTTGGTCTACATCCCGCTCTTCACCGACTTCGCCAGCCCGACCCTGGTCGGTGGCACCAGCGGCTACATGCTCGGCCAGTCGGTCAACGACCTGGTGCTGGAGTCGGGGAACCTGAACGGCGGCGCGGCGCTCAGCCTGATCCTGCTGATCGCCTCCGGGCTCTTCGCCGCGCTCGCCTACAAGCTCGCAAAAATCAGGCAGCTCGACTAGATGTCGGCGCTCGCCGGGAAGGAGGGCACGCGATGAGCGGTGCCGGAACTTATGACGCGATCATCGTCGGTGGCGGCCACAACGGCCTCGTCGCCGGCTTCTACCTGGCGCGAGCCGGCCTGCGCACGGTGGTGCTGGAGCGTCGCGAGATCGTCGGCGGCTGCTGCGTCACCGAGGAATTCGCCCCCGGCTATCGCGCGTCGAGCGGTGCCTACGTGCTCTCGATGCTGCGCGAGGCGGTCTGGACGGACATGCGGCTGGTCGAGCGCGGGGTGGTGGTCGACCCGGCCGGGCCGTCGCTGAACCTGTTCGCCGACGGCACCCGCCTCGAGCTCTCCGACGACCTCGCCGCCTCGCAGCGGGAAGTGCGGAAGCTGAGCGCCGCCGACGCCGCGGCGCTGCCGAAGTTCGAGGCCGACCTGGCGCAGCTGGCGCGGCTGGTCGTGCCGCTGATCGACACGACGCCGCCGGACCCGAACCTGCGCCGGATCGCCGACCTGCCGGGCCTGCTGAAGCTCGGCGGGATGGCGGCGCGGCGCCGGGCGCTGATCGACGAGGCGCTCTTCCTCTTCTCCACCAGCGTGTCGCAGTTCCTCGGCGAGCGCTTCGAGTCCGAGCAGGTGAAGGCGGCGATCGGCTGGCACGCGATCAACGACTCGGTCGGCGGGCCCTCGACGCCGGGGACCGCCTACGTGCTGCTCCATGACCACGCCGCCGAGGGGAGCGAGGACGGCGGCATGCGCGCCTGGGGCTTCGTCCGCGGCGGCATGAGCGTGGTCACCGAGGCGATGGCCGACGCGGCCCGCGAGGCCGGCGCCGAGGTGCGCACCGGCGCCGAGGCCGAGTCGATCCTGGTCGAGGGCGGCCACGCCGTCGGCGTCGCGCTGGCGGGCGGGGAGGAGGTGCGGGCACCGCTCGTCCTCTCCAACGCCGACCCGAAGAAGACCTTCCTCGGCCTCCTGCCCGACGGAGCGCTGCCCGCCGAGTTCACCACCGCGGTGCGCGAGTACCGCTGCGAGGGGACCAGCATCAAGATCAACCTCGCGGTCGACGCGCTGCCGATGGCGAGCGGCATGCCCGGCGCGGGGGTGCAGGCCTACCACCGCGGGATCATGGAGGTCAACCAGCCGCTCGCCGACATGGACCGGGCGCAGGCGGAAGCGCGCGCCGGGCTGCCGGGCAAGGACCCCCACATCGAGCTCTGCGTCCCGACCGTCCACGACCCCTCGCTGGCGCCGGCCGGTCACCACATCGTCACCATCGACGTGAATTCGCAGCCGTACTCCCTCGCCGAGGGCAGCTGGGACGACCTGCGCGAGGAGGCCGCCGACGCGGCCGTCGACAAGCTCGAGAGTTACTTCCCGGGGCTGAAGAAGTCGATCATCCACCGCCAGGTGCTGACCCCGCTCGACCTGGAGCGGCGGTTGGGGATCACCGGCGGGCACGCCCTGCACGGCGAGATGTCGTTCGACCAGCTCTTCACCCTGCGCCCGGTGCGCGGCTGGGCCGACTACCGCACGCCGGTCGAGGGCCTCTACCTCTGCGGCGCCGGGACGCACCCCGGCGGCGGGGTGACCGGTGCCAACGGGCGGAACGCCGCGCGCGAGGTGCTGCGCGACCGGCAGGGCATCGCCCGGCGGCTTCGTTCCCGCCTCGCCCGAGGCTAAGTCGCGCGCGCGGCCTCCCTCACGGGAGGCCGCGTCCCTCAGGCGGCGGTCTCCAGGGACTTCATCCGCGTCACCGCGTAGGCGATCAGGGAGAAGACCCCGGCCGCGGCGAGCAGGACCAGGCTCATCGCGGTGCCGCCGCCGAATTCGCCGGTGGCGGAGATCTGTTCGGCGACGGTGTTGCCGATCATGTAGCCGCTGCGCCCGCCGACCAGTCCCGGCGTCGCGAATTCGGTGAAGAAGGGGATGAAGACGAGCGCGATGGCGATGAAGATACCCGGCGCGACCAAGGGCAGCAGGATCTTGCGGAAGATCTGGAACCAGCTCGCTCCGAGGTCGCGGCCGGCCTCGAACAGCCGTCGGTCGACGGCTTTCATCGAGGCGTAGATCGGGATCGAGGTGTAGACGATCGAGCCGGTGACGAGTACGAGGATCACCGAGAAGCGACTGAACAGGAGGGCGCTGATCGGCTGGTGGATGATGTGGAGGGTTTCCAGGGTGGTGTTGATCAGCCCTTCCTTGCCGAGCAGCATGCGCCAGGCGTAGATGCGGACCATCGGGTTGAGCTCGTCGGCGAGGACCAGCGCCAGCAGCAGCGGGATCTCGAACTTGCCCGCCTTGAAGGCGAGCACGTAGGCCAGCGGCAGCGCGATCAGCAGCTCGACCGCCATCGCGATGGTGGCGATCTCGATCGTCTGGACGAGGATGTGTACGTAGAGGTGGTTGCCGAAGATCCGGGTGTAGTTGTCGAAGGTGAAGCCGCTCTTTTCGGCGATCAGTTCGTAGCGGAAGCTCTTGTCGGCGAGCACCACCAGCGGCGCCAGGAAAAAGCAGACGAGCAGCCCGATCGGGATCGTCATGTAGCCGAGGACGCGCGTGGACCTGCGGCTGGGGCGGAGGCGGGCGGCGATCGCGCTCATCCGCGGGCCCCGAGGATCATGTCGCTGAGGTTGGTGTCGGTGGACTGCCTGCGCAGCAGCCGCTTGACCAGGAACCAGCCGCCGATCACGATCGCCACCTGGATCGCGGCGATGAAGGTCGCCGCGGCGTTGATCATCGGCAGGTTGTTGCCGTGCTTGAGCAGCGCGTAGACCCAGACCGGGAAGGTCTCCTGGTAGCCGCCGGTGAAGAAGCTCAGCTCGAAGCTGTTGAACGATTCGAAGAAGGCGTAGAGGCCCGCCGCGGCCAGCGACGGGGCGATCTGGGGCAGCATCACGTAGCGGACCATCTGCCATTGGGAGGCGCCGAGGTCGATCGCCGCCTCTTCTGGCGCCCGCTCGAACCTGACCAGGCCGGCGGCGACGATCGCGGTGACCAGGGGGAAGGTGACGACGATGTGCATCAAGGTCAGCGTCGTCAGGGACAGTTCCACCTTCAGCTGGGCGAAGAACATCACCGCCGCCACGCCGATGATCAGCGAGGGGACGACCAGCGTCGCCCCGTGCAGCCCGGCGGCGGCGCCGCGCAGGTGGAAGCGGGTGCGGGTCAGCCCGATCGCCGACATCGTCCCGATCACCATGCAGAAGGCGGCGACGATCAGGGCGACGACGATCGAGTGCTCGATCGAGCTGCGGGCGCCGGGGTCTTCCATCGCCGCCGCGTACCAGTGGGTGGTGAACCGTTCGAACGGCAGGGAGATGATCGTCGAGCTGTTGAACGAGAACACCGCCAGCAGGATCAGCGGGCCGAACAGCAGCAGCAGGACGAAGCCGACCAGCGCCACGGACGCGCCGTTCGAGCCGAGTTCGCCGGTGCGCCGGGAGACCCGCCTCCGGCGCCTCCTGGAGGGCGCCGGGAGGCGCACCCGATCGCCCTCGATCTGGTTCGCCGTGGCGCTCACCCGGAGATCACCCCTTGGAAGATTTCAAGCCACTTCTGGGGGTCCGGCGGCGTCTGCTCGATGATCGCGCCCTTGATCGAGGCGGGGTCGGCGGTTTCGCGGTACGCCGCTTCCACCTTCGGCACCGCGTTCTTGTTCACCACCACGTACCCCTCGTTGCCGAAGCGGGTCTGCGCGGCGATCGAGGAGTAGTAGGTGATCAGCGCGTAGGCGGCGTTGGCGTTCTTGGCGTCGGTGCTGATCCCGAGGCCGCAGACCCAGGCGTACATGCCTTCCTTCGGCGCCACCCACTTCACCGGCACGCCGCCTTCGATCATTTCGTCGGCGGTGCCCAGGCCGCCGTCCATGAGCACGACCTCGCCGCTCTTCATCAGGTTGAGCTGGTTGGCGTCGGACTCGGGGAAGGTGCGGAACTGGGAGGCGTGTTCGTCGAGGTATTCGGCGACTTCTTCCAGCTGCGCTTCGCTCATCGAGTACGGTTCTTCGATCCCCAGCGAGAAGGCGGTCATCGGGATCATCGCCGAGTAGCTGCCGTCCATCGCGACCTTGCCCGCGAGTTCGGGGTTGAACAGTTCCTTGATTTCGGTGACGCCTTCGGGGAACGCTTCGGTGTTGTAGATCAGCCCGTGGGGCCCGGCCTGGAGTGGGATGAACATCTGGTCGCCGTTTTCCTGCGTGCCCTTGGCCGTCCGCAGGGACGGATCCAGTTCGTCCCATGAGGTGAGCTTCGAGGTTTCGAGCGGCTGCAGGAGCCCACGCTGGAGGAGCGGTGCCGATTCGCCGGTACAGGTTTCCACCACGTCGGTGCTGAAGCCGGCGGAAAGTTTGGTCGCGGCTTCGCTCGAACCTTCGATTTCGATGGCTTCGATCGACACCTTCGGGTATTCCTTTTCGAAGCCCTTGACCATCGCCGATTCGAGGAGTTCGTGTTCCGCCATCACGCGGACGGTGCCTTCCGGTTCCTCGACCGAGCCGCCGCCGGCCGAACCACCGCCAGAGCCGCAGGCAGCCAGGGCGAGCGTGACGGCGGCGACGCCGAGGGCGAGGAGGAGGGCCTTCTGGAGCCGATGCATGTCGTGCGCTGTGGAGCTCATCCGGAGATCACCCCTTGGTAGATTTCAAGCCACTTCTGTGGGTTCGACGGCGTCTGCAGCATGGTCGCGCCTTCGATCGAGGAAGGGTTCGCGGTCTCGCGGTATGCCGCCTTCACCTTCGGCACCGCGTTCTTGTTCACCACCACGTATCCCTCGTCGCCGAAGTTGGTCTCCGGGATGACCGAGGCGTAGTAGTTGATCAGCGCGTAGGCGGCGTTGACGTTCTTGGCGTCCTTGGTGATCGCGAGGCCGCAGACCCAGGCATACATGCCTTCCTTCGGCGCCACCCACTTCACCGGCACGCCGCCTTCGATCATTTCGTCGGCGGTATAGAGGTCGCTGTCCATGAGCACGACCTCGCCACTCTTCATCAGGCTCAGCTGGTTGGCGTCGGAGTACGGGAAGGTGCGGAACTGCGAGGCGTGTTCGTCGAGATAGGCGGCCACTTCTTCCAGCTGCGCTTCGCTCATCGAGTACGGTTCTTCGATCCCCAGTGAGAAGGCGGCCATCGGGATCATCGACAGGTCGCTGCCCTCCATCGCCACTTCACCCTTCAGTTCGGGGTTGAACAGTTCCTTGATCTCGGTGACGCCTTCAGGGAACGCTTCGGTGTTGTAGATCAGCCCGTGGGGCCCGGCCAGCAGCGGGATGAAGGTCTGCTTGCCGTCCTGCTCCGTCCCCTTGGCGGTACGGAGGAAGGAGTCCAGTTCGTCCCAGGAGGTCAGCTTCGAGGTTTCGATCGGTTGGAGGAGGTCGCGCTCGAGCAGCGGCTCGGTTTCGCCGGCGCACGTTTCGACCACGTCGGCGCTGAAGCCGGCCGAGAGTTTGGTCGCCGCTTCGCTCGAGCCTTCCACTTCGACGGCTTCGACCGAGACGTCGGGGTACTCCCTTTCGAACGCCTTGAGCGTCGACGGTTCGAACATCCCCTCTTCGCCCATCACCCGCACCGTGCCCTCCGGCTTGTCGATCGAGCCGCCGCCGCTGGAGCTGCCGCCGCCGGAGCCGCAGGCGGCGAGGCCGATCGCGCCTGCCGCCACGGCCATCGCGAAGAGGAGTGAACGTGGCCGGAGCGCCACGCGGCTCATCCGGAGATCACCCCTTGGTAGATTTCAAGCCACTTCTGTGGGTTCGACGGCGTCTGCAGCATGATCGCGCCGTCGATCGAGGAGGGATCGGCGGTCTTGCGGTAGGTGGGTTCCACCTTCGCCACCGAGTTCTTGTTGACCACCACGTATCCCTCGTCGCCGAAGCGCGTCTGCGGGGTGGACGAGGCGTAGTAGTTGATCAGCGCGTAGGCGGCGTTGACGTTCTTGGCGTCCTTGGTGATCGCCAGCCCGCAGGCCCAGGCGTACATGCCTTCCTTCGGTGCCACCCACTTCACCGGCACGCCGCCTTCGATCATTTCGTAGGCGGTGCCGAGGCCACCGTCCATCAGCACGACCTCACCGCTCTTCATCAGGCTCAGCTGGTTGGCGTCGGACTCGGGGAAGGTGCGGAACTGGGAAGCGTGTTCGTCGAGGTATTCGCCGACTTCTTCAAGCTGCGCTTCGCTCATCGAATACGGTTCCTTGATCCCGAGTGAGAAGGCCGCCATCGGGATCATCGACAGGTCGCTGCCGCCCATCGCCACTTCGCCCTTCAGTTCGGGGTTGAACAGTTCCTTGATCTCGGTGACGCCTTCGGGGAAGGCTTCGGTGTTGTAGATCAGCCCGTGGGGCCCGGCCAGCAGCGGGATGAAGGTCTGCTTGCCGTCCTGCTGCGTTCCTTTCGCGGTGCGCAGGGAGGAGTCCAGTTCGTCCCAGGAGGCGAGCTTCGAGGTGTCGATCGTCTGCAGCAGCCCACGCTCGAGCAGCGGTTCGGTTTCGCCGGTACAGGTTTCGACCACGTCGGCGCTGAAGCCGGCCGAGAGTTTGGTCGCGGCTTCACTCGAGCCTTCGACTTCGACGGATTCGATCTTGACGTCGGGGTACTCCTTTTCGAACCCGGCCAGCATCGCCGCTTCGAACATCCCTTCTTCGCCCATCACGCGGATGGTGCCTTCCGGCTTGCTCACGGAGCCGCCGCCGCTGGAGCTGCCGCTCGAGCCGCAGGCCGCGAGACCGACGGCCGCTGTCACCAGGGCGAAGACGAGAAGCAGGGGTTTCCGGACAAGTTGCATGCGCTTCCTTCGGGTCGGGGTCAAGGTCTGGGTGAGATCGGGGCCGCCAGCGCGGCACCGGTGCAAAGGCGATCCGCGGTGGCGATGTCGAGCCGCTTCGCGATCGCCGCGTGGACCTGGGCGAGGTCGGTCGCCGAGCCGGGCGCGTGGGCGTCGGAGGCGACCAGCGCGGCGAGCCCTTCGTCGAGCAGGCGCCAGGCCTCGGTCTCGATCGCCGGGCCGTCGGTGCCGAGCAGCGAGCAGGCGTCGACCTGCAGCAGCGCGTCGGCCTCCAACAGCCGCTCGGCGAAGCCGGGTTCCGGCTCCGGGTGGGCGGCGTGCCTCTCGGGGTGGGCGACGACGGCGCGTAGGCCCTCGGCGCGGATCCGGGAGATGTACGGGAGGAAGAGCTCGTCGTGGGCGGCGGGCTCGTCGTCGGGACCGTCGACGAGCACGATGTCGAGCTCCTCGAGCGCGAGGCCCGCGACGTCGGCGCCCGGCGCCAGGCGCTCCGGCGAGGGCGTCACCTCGTGGCCGCGGCGGACGGTGATGCCGGGGGGGACGACCTCGAGCAGGGCATCGAAGCGTTCGCGGATCAGGGCGAGGCGCGCCGGCGACCCGGGGTAGCCGTCGCCGTCGGCGACGTGCGGGGTCGCCCAGAGGCTCGTCGTCCCCGCCGCGGCCATCGCCGCCAGCATCGCCTCGGTCGTCGTCAGGTCCGGCGAGCCGTCGTCGACTCCGGGGATGACGTGGCTGTGGATGTCGACCAGGTCGGCTATGTGGCGAACTCCGTGGCCGGCGAGGGCGACGCCTTGACACCATCCGAGCCGAGCACGTAGGTGGCCGCCGCGGGCCAGCCCAGCGTCACCAGGTCACCGGCGCGGGCGTCGCGGCCGGCGTCGTCGTCGTTCAAGAGGTGGACGACGAGTCGATCGCCGAAGGCGAGCTCGACGATCAGCTGCGTCATCGAGCCCAGGTAGACGACCTCCGCGACCTCGCCGCGCAGGCGCGACCAGCTCTCGTGGTCGGGGGCGTCGAGCTTGATCCGCTCGGGGCGGATGGTCACCTTGAGCGGCCCCGCGAGGGGGCTGGGGTCGGGGGCGAGAAGGCGCTGGCCGTCGCCGATCTCCATCGCGACCAGCTCGCCGCGGGCGCGCGGCGAGGCCAGCTCGAGCAGGTTGGAGACGCCGATGAAGCCGGCGACGAAGGCGCTGGCGGGCCGCTCGTAGAGGGTGCGGGGGTCGGCCAGCTGCTCGACCTTGCCACCGTTCATCACCGCGATCCGGTCGGACATCGTCAGCGCCTCCTCCTGATCGTGGGTGACGTAGACGAAGGTCGTTCCGGTGCGTTGCTGGATCCGCTTCAGCTCCAGCTGCATCTCCTTGCGCAGTTTGAAATCGAGGGCGCCGAGCGGCTCGTCGAGCAGCAGCGCCGCCGGGCGGTTGACCAGCGCCCGGGCCAGCGCCACGCGCTGGCGCTGGCCGCCGGAGAGCTGGCCGGGGCGGCGGCGCTCGAGCCCCGTCAGCTGCATCGACTCGATCGCTTCGGCGACCCGAGGGCCGCGCTCGCCCCTGGCGACGCCCTTCACCTTGAGGCCGAACTCGACGTTGTCGGCGACCGACATGTGAGGGAAGAGCCCGTATTCCTGGAAGACCATGTTGAGGTTGCGGTGGGCGGGGCCGACCGCGGTGACGTCCTCGCCGCGCAGGACGATGCGGCCGCTGGTCGGTTCCTCGAAGCCGGCGATCATCCGCAGCGTCGTCGTCTTCCCGCAGCCGGACGGGCCCAGCATCGAGAAGAACTCGCCCTCGGCGATCAGCAGGTCGACGTTGTCGACGGCGGTGGTGTCGTCGAAGCTCTTGCTGACGCCCTCGACGCTGATCGCCGGCTGGTCGCTCACCTCAGGGCACCTTCCGCAGGGCGGGGCGATCGAGGTTCGCGGCGTGCGTCGCGAGATGGGAGACGAGATTGCGCGTCTGTTCCACAATTCGACACTCTAGCAAGATCGTGGAACAAAACCAGCATCCCGGTAACATTTGTTCAACAATTCATCTGTTGCCTTATTCCTCTACAGTGCTGCGATCCGATCCCGTCCTTCTCGTCTTGGAGCTAGATACAGATGGCGAACCTCAAGCGTGTGAACGATCCCGATCCCGAGCTGACGGCAGCACGACGATTGATGTCGCGTCGCGACACGATCACCGGCGCCGCCAAGCTCGTCGCCGGGCTGAGCATCGGCACCCAGGTGATGGCGGCGACCGGCGCCGAAACGGCACTCGCCAAGAGCGTCCGCGACGTCGCCCGTCGAGCCGACAAACCGGGCTACGGCCCGCTGACCAACCACACCGGCGAAATGTCGCTGCCGGAAGGCTTCCACTACGTGCACTTCGGCGACGCCTACACGCCGATGAGCGACGGCTTCCTCACCCCGCCCTGCCACGACGGCACCACCGTGTTCGCCGAGGGCAAGGGCATCGTGCGGATGATCCGCAACCACGAGGGTTACGGCCAGGGCAAGACGCGGGGCGGCAAGTTCCACGCCTATGACCGGGTCGCCCGCGGCGGCGTCACCTCCTCGCTCTTCGACACCGACAAGGGCGAACTGATCGAAAGCGGCATCGTCCTCAACGGCACCCACGAAAACTGCAACGGCGGCCACACGCCGTGGGGCTCTTGGCTGTCCTGCGAGGAGAACACCGAAGGGCCGACGCAGGGCTTCGAGAAGAAGCACGGCTACGTCTTCGAGGTGCCGAAGGGCGCCAACCAGGCGGTCGAGCCGGTGCCGATCAAGGCGATGGGGCGGATGGAGCACGAGGCGGCGGCGATCGATCCGCGCAGCGGCATCGTCTACCTCACCGAGGACAACGGCGACCCGGCCGACGGCTTCTACCGCTACCTGCCGAACGACACCCGCCGCCTGCACAAGGGCGGCGTGCTGCAGATGCTCGCGGTCGAGGGTCACTCGAAGTACGACACGACCCACGGCCAGACGGTCGGCAAGAAGCTGCACTGCGAGTGGGTGACGATCGACGACGTCGACCCGCCCGAGGCGGAGACCGAACCGGCCGCCGTCTGGCGCCAGGGCCGGGCCAAGGGCGCCGCCCAGTTCATGGGTGTCGAGGGCTGCCACTGGGCCAAGGGCTCGGTCTACTTCGTCGCCTCCGAAGGCGGCGACGCCGAAGAGGGCCAGATCTGGCGCTACACGCCGCATGGCCACAAGCACGGCACGCTGGTCCTGCTCTACGAGTCGAAGAGCGAAAAGTACCTCGACGAACCCGACACGATCACGGTCTCGCCGCGCGGCGGCGTGCTGATCTGCGAGGACGGCAACGGCGAGGACGAAGCGGGCGGCGACAACTACCTGCGGATCCTCAGCCCGGCGGGCGAGCTGGAAACCTTCGCCCGCAACGACACCCCGCTGGACCTGCACCGCTGGGAGGAAAACAAGCCGGGCGTGATGGGCCGCTCCGAGTGGTCGGGCTCGACCTACTCCCCCGACGGTAAGTGGCTCTTCGTCCACATCCAGTACCCCGGCCGCACCTACGCCATCACCGGCCCCTGGGAGAAGGGCTGGGGCTAGAGGGACGCGGCCGTCTCGTCCACGGCCCGGGCAGGCTGTGGCCGTGGCCGAGACGGCCGGGTACGGGAGGTGACGAAGAGGTCGGGAAGTGCACCGTTCCTTGCGTCTTCTTCAGACGTCACGATCACGTGACCACCCTTTGACCCTGCAATAGGGGGGTCAAGGTCGACAGCGCGTTTTCGGGGCCTAGATATCGGCCTCCGGAGGGCCTCGAGATGTGACGTTCCCGGCGTCTTCGTCGACGACCGCTCCTTCTGGATCCGATCCACGGACCGAACCGTCACGGAAGCCCCCACTTCGTCACGACCTGTGACCGCTTCGTCACGACCCGTGACCACTTCCCCACGGACCCCTCACGTCCCGGGCGGCTCGTGGCAAGCGGGCAGCCTGCCCGGGCCGCCACGAGACGCCCGGGACGCATCTCGGACGGCCGCCACGGCCCCGGACGCCCAGCGCGTTCGCACTTACGGAACGAACTGCGAACGCGACCTAGGCCAGCGCGTCGACCAGCGCGTCGGCCGCCCTCGCCAGCTGCTCCGCCGTGTGGGCGGCGGAGATCTGGGCGCGGATCCGGGCGGTTCCCTCGGGGACGACGGGGAAGCCGAAGCCGGTGACGAAGACGCCGTCGCCGAGCAGGCGGCGGGAGGCGTCGATCGCGACCGCGGTCTCGCCGACGATCAAGGGGACGATGGCGCTGTCGCCGGGGAGCGGCTCGAGGCCGCGCTCGCCGAGCAGGCGGCGGAAGGTGGCGACGTTGTCGTGCAGGCGGGCGACCAGGCCGGGGTCGGCGGCCAGGAGTCCCAGGGCGCGGCGGGAGCTGGCGGCGACGGTCGGGGCGAGGCCGTTGGAGAAGAGCTGGGGGCGGGAGCGCTGTTCGAGCACCCCGCAGAGCGCCGCGGAGCCGGCGACGAAACCGCCCGCGGCGCCGCCCAGCGCCTTGCCGAGGGTCCCGGTGGTGATGTCGACCGCGTCGGCGAGGCCGAAGTGCTCGGCCGTCCCGGCGCCGCGGGCGCCGAGCACGCCGAGGCCGTGGGAGTCGTCGACGATCAGCACCGCGCCGTGCTCGCGGCACAGCTCGACCAGCTCCGGCAGTCGCGCCAGGTCGCCCTCCATCGAGAAGACGCCGTCGGTGACGACCAGCTTGCGGCGCATCGTCGAGGCCTGCAGGGCGCTCCGTAGCTCGGCCAGGTCGGAGTGGGGGTAGATCGACTTCGCCGCCGGCCGCGCGAGCCGGATCGCGTCGATGATCGAGGCGTGGTTGAGGGCATCGGAGAAGACCTCGGTCTCGGCGTCGCAGAGGGCGTCGAGAACGGCGTGGTTGGCGTTCCAGCAGGAGGTGTAGGTGAGCGCCCGCTCGCTGTCGAGGAACCGCGCCAGGTCGGCCTCCAGCTCCAGGTGGGGCGCGAAGAGGCCGCAGATGAAGCGGACCGAGGCGGTGCCCGCGCCGTAGCGGTCGAGCGCCTCGCGGCCCGCCGCGATCACCTCGGGGTGGCCGGCGAGCCCCAGGTAGTCGTTGGAGGAGAGGACGACGGCGCGCCCGCGGTCGCGCAGCTCGACCTCCGGCCCCTGCGGGGACTCCAGCACCTGGATCGTCTTCAGCGTCCCGGCGTCCCTCATCGTGTCGAGCTCGGCCGCCAGCTCACGGCGCAGCAGCTCGCCGCCCGCGCAGGTCGCATCGCTCATCGTCCCAGCGTCCCGATCGCCGCCGCCAGCGCCTCGCCGATCGTGTCGAGCGCGGCGCCGTACTCGGCCGGGTCCATCAAGAGCGAGGGCTGGATGTTGAGCGAGGTCGAGCTGGAGTCGGTGAAGACGCCGCGCCGCACCGCCTCGGCCCAGGTCAGGTCCTGCAGCTCGCGGTCGCGCTCCTTGGTCGCCCGGTCGCGGACCAGCTCGATCGCCTGGAAGGCGCCGACGGCGCGGACCTCGCCGATCTGCGGGTGGCGCTCCGCCAGCGCCCAGAGCCTCTCCGCGCCGACCGCCTCCAGCGCGCGCACGTTCTCCAGCACCGGTTCGCGCTCGTAGAGGTCGAGCGTCGCGCTCGCCGCCGCGCAGGCCCAGGGCAGCCAGGACCAGGTCGAGCCGGTGGGGACGTCGTCGAAGGAGCCGAGCGCGCGCTCGGAGCCGAGCACCGCGCCGATCGGGGCGACGCCGCCGCCGAGCGCCTTGCCGAGGCACATCAGGTCCGGTTCGACGCCCCAGCGTTCGACCGCGAAGAGGTGGCCGGAGCGGCCCATCCCGGTCTTCACCTCGTCGGCGCAGAGCAGCCAGCCGTGCTCGTGGCAGAGGTCGACGAGCGCCGTCCAGAAGCCGTCCGGCGGGGCGACGCAGCCGCCCGAGCCGAGCACCGGCTCGATCACCACGCCCGCCACCTCGGCCGGGTCGATCGCGTGGAAGAGGAGGTGATCGCGGATGTAGTCGACGGTGGCGTCGCCGCTGCCGCCGGGACGCGGCGGCGCGAACGGCGAGCGGTAGGGGTTGGGGAACGGGACGTGGGCGAAGCCGGGGACGAGCGCCCGCAGGCCGGCGCTGATCTCGTTCTCCTCGGCGCCGAGCGCGGCGGTCACCGTGGTCTCGCCGTGGTAGCCGCCGAGGAAGCCGATCACGATCGGTCGGCCGGTGGCGCGGCGCATCAGCTTCACCGCGGTCTCGATCGCCTCGGTGCCGTTGAGGGCGTAGGCGACGCGGGTCAGCGAGGCCGGGGTGACCTCGACCAGGCGCTCGGCGAGGGGGAGGGCGAGGTCGGTGGCGATCGCGTGGCCGTCCTCGTTGCCGAAGCGGCGCAGGGCGGCGACGACCGGCTCGATCAGGTCCTCGCGGGCGGCGCCGAGCGGCACCGAGGCGGAGGCCGAGGCGCAGTCGACGAACTCGTTGCCGTCGAGGTCGACCAGGGTCGGGCCGAGCTTGCGGTCGAGGACGAAGGGCGCGAGGTGCTCGCCGATCCCCGGGTAGAGGACGGCGCGCAGACGCTCCAGCTCGGCGGCGCTCTTCGGCCCGGGCAAATCTCGGGGAGGATTGTTGAACACTTCCAGCATCGTATCCGACGCGGGCTCGCGCGGGCCGACGAAGTCACTTCTCTAGGGTCGAGAGATGAGCAACGAACCCACTCTTTCCGGCACCGTAGCCCTGATCACCGGCGCCTCCAGCGGCATCGGCGAGGCGACCGCCAGGCGACTCGCCGCCGAAGGCGCGGCCGTCGCCGTCGCCGCCCGTCGCCTCGACCGCCTCGAGCGCCTGGTCGAGGAGATCGACGACGCGGGCGGGAGGGCGCTGGCGATCGAGGCCGACGTCACCGACCGCGCCGCCGCCGAGGCGCTGGTCGAGCGTACGGTCGCCGAGCTCGGCCGCCTCGACACCGTCGTCAACAACGCCGGCGTGATGTTGCTCGGCCCCGCCCTCGACGCCGACATCGAGGAATGGGACCGGATGGTCGACCTCAACGTCAAAGGGCTGCTCTACGTCGCCAAGGCGGCGCTGCCGCACCTGCTCGAGTACGCCGAGGAGGGGCCGCGGATGGTCGCCGATCTGGTCAACATCTCCTCCGTCGCCGGCCGCCGTCCGCGCGACGGCAGCGCCGTCTACAACCTGACCAAGTTCGGCGTCGGCGCCTTCTCCGAGGCGCTCCGCCAGGAGGTCACCGAGCGCCACGTCCGCGTCTCGCTGGTCGAGCCGGGCGCCGTGATCACCGAGCTGGCGAGCCACAACCGGCCTGCGGTGCAGGAGGCGATGAAAGGCCGCTTCGGCAACCTCGAACGGCTGGAGGCGACCGACATCGCCGACGCGATCTCCTACATCGTCACCCGGCCGCGCCACGTGGCGATCAACGAGATCCTCGTGCGGCCGACCGAGCAGCAGAACTAGCCCTCACACGTTTTTCACAATTGCCCGCGCGTGGCGCGGTCAGATACCCGTGTGTCAGCCGGAGACATCATCGTCGCCCTGGTCGTCGCGGCCGGCGTCAGCTTCGATTTCACCAACGGCTTCCACGACACCGCCAACGCGATGGCGACGACGATCGCGACCGGGGCGCTGCCGCCCAAGCTCGCCGTCGGCATCGCCGCCGTCCTCAACTTCGTCGGCGCCTTCATCAGCCTCTCGGTCGCCGCGACCGTCGCCGAGGGGATCGTCGAAGCGACCGCGGTCACGCCGATCATCGTCCTCGGCGGCCTGATCGGCGCGATCAGCTGGAACCTCGCGACCTGGTGGTTCGGCATCCCGTCCTCCTCGTCCCACGCGCTGATCGGCGGCGTCATCGGCGCGACGCTGGTCGGTTCCGGCAGCGGCGCGATCGAGATCGAAGGCCTGATCTCCAAGGTGATCCTGCCCGCGGCGATTTCCCCGGTCCTCGCCGGCCTGCTCGCCGCGGTCGGCGTCACCGTCATCTACTGGCTGATCCGCAGCTTCCAGGAGGACAAGGCCGAACGCGAGTTCCGCTGGCTGCAGGTGGCGTCGTCGTCGATGGTGGCGCTCGCCCACGGCACCAACGACGCGCAGAAGACGATGGGCGTGATCTCGCTGGCGCTGATCGCCAACGGCTCGATCCAGGGCGGCGCCAACTTCGACGTGCCGACCTGGGTGGTGGTGATCTGCGCGACCGCGATCGCCGCGGGCACCTACTCGGGCGGCTGGCGGATCATCAAGACCCTCGGCACCAAAGTCGTCGAGGTGCGCCCGCCGCAGGGCTTCGGCTCGGAGGCGGTCGCGGCGACCGTGATCCTCGCCAGCTCGCACGTCGGCTATCCGCTGTCGACGACGCAGGTCGTCAGCGGCGCCGTCTGCGGCTCGGGCGTGGGGCGGCCGGGCGCCCAGGTCAACTGGCGGGTGGCGCGCAACATCGTCGCCGGCTGGCTCTTGACCCTGCCCGCCGCGGCGGCGACCTCGGCCCTCGTCTTCGCGGTCATCGAACTGCTCGGCGGCAGCGCCTTCGGTGCGATCGTCGCGGTCGGCATCCTCGCGGTCGGCTGCTTCCTGCTCTGGCGGGCGAATCGCCGGCATTCGGTCGACCCCGAGGAGACGATCTCCGAGAACCCCGTCTTCGGCCCCGAGGCGAAAGCCGTGGAGCCCGCCGCCGCATGACCCCGTTCGCCGAGATCGTCGAAGCCGCGCCGCTCCTGGAAGCGATCTGGACCTCCGCCGTCTTCGGCCTCGGTGTGCTGTTCATCGCCGGGATCGGCGTGATCGCCTCGCTGCGGGCGACCGAGCGGCGCGCCGAAGGCCACGAGGCGAGCTTCGTCTCCTTCGGCGCGGTCACGGTCCTCTGCGGGCTGGGGCTTCTCGCCGCGGTCGTCCTCGGCATCTGGGCGATGACCCAGTGAGGGTGAGAGGCTCGCGGCGATGACCCCGGACAACCCCTTCGACGGCGGCAAGCCGCGACCGATCGCGACGGTCCTCGACGCGCTGCGGGCGCGGATCGACGCCGAGCGCTTCGACGGCATGGTGGTGTGGCTGGAGGCGGTGGCGGCGGACCTCGGCTACGGCGACGTGCGGCCGCTGCCGGGCGCGGTCGCCTGGATCCGCGAACTGCGCGGGGCCGAGAAGAAGATCGCCCTGGCGGCGAGCGGCGAACGGGCGCGGGCGGCGGTCGAGCTGGCCGGCGTGGCCGACCTCTTCGACGCGATCGTCACCGGGCCGCGCAACACCGGCACGCTGGAGGAGGCGACGGCCGAGCTCGGGGTCGAGCCCACCGCCGCGATCCTCGTCGACGTCGCCCCGGCCGGGATCCAGGCGGGCCGCGAGTCGGGCTTCGACCTCCTGATCGGCGTCGCCCGCAACCTCGGCACCCCCGAGGACCTGCGCCAGGCCGGAGCCGACATGGTCGTCGCCGACCTGCAGGAGCTGCTCGGCGCCGCCCACGGCCTCGATCGTTAGGGGTTCACTGCGGCGGGGCGGGGTGGCTGGTAGCGGCGCGACCCGGGGCCGTCGCGCCCGTCCGAAGTGCGTCCCGGGCGTCTCGTGGCGGCCCGGGCAGGCTGTGGCCGCCACGAGACGCCCGGGACGTGAGGCTTTCGCAGGGAAGTCCACACAGGCGTGAGGGAGATGTCGGGGACGTCACGCTTCCCCATGCGTCCCGTCACAGGATCAGGGGCCGGCCCCGGGTGAGTTCGCACTTTCGCTCGCCATGCGGGCAGAACTGCGAACTCACCCGGAGGGGGCATGAGGAGGACGGGAGGAAGCGTGGACTTCCCCCGCTCTTCGTCACGGGACCTCGGAGTTCGTGACGGATCACGCACCTCTCCCCGACACCCGGCCTTCTCGGTGGCGGCCACAGCCTGCCCGGGCCGCCACCGAGAAGGCCGGGTCCCTTGGTCGTCCCTTTGAGCTCCCCCGGCTCCGGGCGCCAGCTCCCGTCGACCCGCTAGAACTTCGGCATCGCCGAGGACGACCGACACCTGGAGATCATCGAGAGCATCCGCGAGATCCCGGCGGGCTTCGTGCGGACCTACGGCGACGTCTCGCCCGGGGCGCCGCGCCTCTCGGCCCGCATCCTCTCGACCGAGTCCCATCCCGACGACCTGCCCTGGTGGCGGGTGGTGCGCGCCGACGGCAGTCTTGCGGTGGGGCGGAGGCAGCGCGAGCACCTGCAGGCCGAGGGCGTCCCCTTCAAGGGCGACCGCGTCGACATGGACGTCGCCCGGATCCCGCACGACCCCTGAGCGCGGTGCGAGACTGCTGCGGGTGAGGCGACGGGACGAGATCGTCGAGGGGATCCCGGTGATCCTGGTCGAGCCGGCCGAGGCCGGCGGCGCGCCCGTCCTCTGGATGTCCTACCTCGGCGGCTACGCGGCGCGGACGCTGCCGATGCTCGAGCGCTTCGCCGCCGCCGGTCACCCCGCCGCCTCGTTCGACGCTCCCGGCCACGGCGCCCGCGGCCACGGCGATCGCTGGGAGTTCGCCGAATCGGTGCTGGCGGCGTTCCGCCGGCGGATGTGGCCGCTGCTCGGCCAGACCACGCTGGAGGCACTGCGGGTGCTCGACTGGCTCGCCGGGGAGGCCGACGTGAGCGACGGCTTCCTCGTCGGCGGCTTCTCGATGGGCGGCGACGTCGCCGTCGCCCTGGCGGGCATCGACGAGCGCGTGCGCCGCGTCGCCGCCGTCGGCTCGACGCCGGACTGGTCGCGGCCGGGCATGTGCGAGCTCCGCGACCCCTCGCGCCTCGTCGACCAGGGAGAGGCCGATGCCTACGCCCGCTGGTTCGCCGACCAACTGGACCCGACGCGCCACCTCGACCGCTACCGGCGCGAGGTGGCGATCGACTTCGAGCTGGGCGCCGACGACCACCACATCCCGGAGGCCGACGCGCGCGCCTTCGCCGCAGCCCTCGCCGGCCTCGACCCGCCCGCCGCCGAGGTCACGATCCACGTCCACCCTGGCCTCGACCACGGCGTCGTCAGCGATCCGACCGCCCAGGAAGCCGCCGCCGGCTTCCTTCTGGCCAGGGGCTGAGAGCGGCGGACGGGAGTCGAACCCGCGTCATCAGCTTGGAAGGCTGAGGCTCTACCATTGAGCTACCGCCGCGCGCAGGGAGGAGCGTACCCACGATCCCCCCGATCCGTCAGAATGCACGAGCACTCCTCGGGGAGTGGCGCAGTCTGGTAGCGCACTCGGCTGGGGGCCGAGCGGTCGCAGGTTCAAATCCTGTCTCCCCGATCCCAGAATCGCCCTCGCGTGGCCTCGCCGAGCCCCGCGATCCTCGTCAGGGCCCGCCGAGCGGCCCTCTTCGACTTGACCATGCCGCGCGGGACCGATCGGCGACGCTGACCCGCAGACGACCATGTGCCCTGCTCCGTCGCAAAATTGTGATCGCGGCTCGTCGGGGCGCAAGGGCTTCGCCCTTCTCCTCCGCTTCGCTCCCGTGCGCGCCCTCCTCGTCCACGCCTACCAAGGCAGCGGTGGACCCGCCTGGCGAGAGGAACGAGCAGTCGATGAGGTTCGGACCGTTTGAAGGGGTCGAAGGAATGACTGCGTCGGCGGGGCTGAGCACAGTTCCCACTCGGAGAACAACTTTCGCCAGAGCCTGGTCCACCGGCAATCGTTTGGCCCGATCCCCGTCGGGTCACTCCCGAAGGGTTCCCGATGGAATCGTCTCTACCAACCAAGACGGACCACCGGGAAGGCGGGGCTGGAAGTCTTCACCGGGAACGAACCGCTGGAAGTGGAAGAAGTGGCCGAAGAACTGCTGCCCGAAACCACCTACCACTACCGCGTCATAGCCCACAGTGATGCCGGGACCACCGTCGGTCCGGATCAGACGCTGACCACCGGCCCGGAAGTCAGTCCCGAAGAAGAAGAAGAAGGTGAACTTCACGCCCTGGCCGCGAAAAGCTGGAAAGGGTTCTTCAACCTGGACTGGAGCGGAAAGAGCTACGAAATCAAAGAAGAAATGAACATGGTGGAAAAGGCCGGGGCGACGACGTTCCGATATGCCTTCAACCCCGACCTGGGGAATATGGTGACAACGGCACGTTCTGGACTGAACATCAGAAAAGGCGTTCTATTACAACGTGCAGAACAATTACTTCGGGGTTCCCCCACGACCGGTCTATGGAAATACCGGAAATCGTGGTACGCGTTCCAGGAGAAGGCCGAATCCCCGTTCCTCGGCGAATTCCCGTGAGTCGGATCGCAGATCACAGGATCACCGTCGTGGGGAGAGGGGCAGCCGTGGCGGTCGGTGCGGTCCTCGTCGCCCTGATCCTCTACGGCTCGGCGCTCGCCCCACCGGCCGCGGCGGCGGTCGGTGGGCTCGATCCTTCCTTCGGCGTCGGCGGGATCGCGACGACGCTGCTGGAAACGGCGCCGAGGTCCAGGATCGAACTCGGTGTCGGGCCCGATGGCTCGGCCATCGTCGGGGAACCGTCGAGCTACCTCGTGCGCTTCGGTCCCGAAGGGGCGACCGATCCTGCCTTCGGGGAAGGGGGGAAACTCTCGCTCACGCCGGACCCGATCGCCGAAGGGGTGGCCGGGCGCTCGCTCCGTCCGAGCAACTTCGTCATCGACGGCGCTGGTCGCCTTCTTGTGTTCGGTGACCAGTCAGACGCCGGGCACACCTACCCGATCCCGCGCACCACCGAAAACCAGACCGCGACCGAATCCGAAGCGGTCGTGTTGCGATTCGACCAGCAAGGGAAGCTCGACCCGACCTTCGGCACGGGCGGGTTCGTCCGGTCCTCCTTCGGCCTGCGCTCCCGCCTGCACACCAAGATCCCGTTGACCGACGCCACCGCCGGCGGGGTCGACTCGAAGGATCGCCCCGTCCTGGTCGTCGGCGGCGCGGCGGTCGAACTAGGCTGCCACGCAGGGTCGGTCACCTACTACCCCCTCGGTGTCGTGCGGCTGACGAAGGCGGGTGCGGTCGATCACTCCTTCGGTCGCGACGGCGTCGCACGGATCTCCGGCTCGACCGGATCGCCGCGGCTCGGCATCGACGCCGCGGGGCGTCCGGCGATGGGCCTTGGACGTTACCCTCGTCCGACCCTGGCCTGCCATGCCGGGACCGCTCTCGCCCGTCTCCGCGCGGACGGCGAGCCGATGGGGCGCTTCGGCTCGCACGGCTCCACGACCCTGGGCCGGAACCTCAAATTCGACTTCGTGACCCCGTCGGGCGCGATGATCCTCAGTCACCTCTCCGGTCGTACCCTCGAGGTAGTGCGCGTCGGCCTCTCCGGGCGCCCCGACGGCTCCTTCGGCAATCACGGCACGGCCGAGGTGCGTCTGCCGGTCGCGGCCGGAGCTCATGTCCGCCCGGTCGCGGTGGATGCCAAGGGCCGGATCGTGCTAGCCGGCGTCGTCGGCGCGAACGGCGCCTACCCGGTCCTGAGCTCGAAGATCTCGCGGCCTCCCACCCTCGCGGTCGGGCGGCTGCTGCCCGACGGGCGCCCGGACCGCTCGCTCGGCGACGGTGGTTGGATCCTCGACCCCGTTCCCGGGACCGACGAAGTCGGCGTGAGCACGGCATCGCTCGATCCGCAGGGTCGACTGCTGCTCGCGGCCACGATCACGGCGCCCGGTCAGGCAGAAGGCGGATATCTGCTGGCGCGCTTCCTCCTCGGTTCCTAGGGAACCGAGATAGGCCGTCGGCGGTTCCGGTGGCCACGGAGCTTCTTTTCCCACCTCCTGATCGGTCCAGGTAGGAGAGTGCGGCGTCATCGCCGGCCCGCGTCGGCGCTGCGCAATCCGCCCGGCAAGCGACAGCAACCTGTCTCCCCGATTCTCCAGGACCGGCCTGGAACCGGGCCCGCGGCGCACCTGCGCATTGCCGTCCGGTTCCCGTGGCTAGCGCTGACGACCGGGAAGGGCACAGGTCTCTCCGTGAGACCCGTTCTCGGTCCGATGGGTTCCGAGGTCTTCGCACCCCTTGACGACGTACCGGCCGCCCTTCTTGACGAGGTCCACCTGGGTGATGGTCCCGCCGATGATTTCTTCGCATTCGAATCTGAGCAGCCCTTCGGTGTGCCGACACTCGACGTTGACGGTCGGCGCTCCGGTGATGTGGCCGACGAGGTCGGCGGCTCTGAATTCGAGGTGGTGCTCGAGCTTCTGCGCCGCGGAGTACCGCCGGGTCGGCCGGTGGATCTTGAAGCCGAGACGCTTGCAGAAGGGGGCGGTCTGGTCATGGCCGAGGAGGCCGTTGACGACCAGCTCCGGGCCGTGGACGCAGAACAGTTCGTTGCTCATCAACCCTTCGCGTCCGCGGACGGCGTCCGCGCGGGCCTTGCTCGAGGTGAATCGGTAGTAGGAGATGTAGCCGTTGACTCCGCCGCACCCGGCTACGGCGGCCACCGTGGCCTGGTCGAACCGAAGGTTGATCGGCGCGACTTCTTCGGCGCGGGATCTCGAGATCGGCAGGTGGGTCACTTCGGCTTCGACCCCTTCGCATTCGCCTTCCTGTTCGAGCCAGTCGGCGAGGTGATCGAACGTCGTCGGTCCCGCATGATGCGAGCCTCCTCCGCAACCCGCGAGGAGCATGGCGACGATCGCGCCGATGATCACGGTCGCCCTCATCGCGGAGCGCCTGCCCGCTCAGGCACGCACGTCGATGCTCGGGTCGGCGGGCGGGCGCCCGTCGAGGCCGCGGCGCGGCTCCGCCTCGGCCTCCGGCGGCACCGCGGCGAGCACCCGCCAGGCGGTCTCGGCGGCGGCCGAGCGGTTCTCGACGCCGAGCTTGCGGAAGCAGTGCTCGAGGTGCTTCTGCACGGTGCGGGCGCTGAGGCCGAGGATCGCGGCGGCGTCGCGGTTGGAGCGGCCGCGGGCGACGAGCACCAGCACCTCGGTCTCGCGCGGGGTCAGGCCGTACTCGGCGAAGGCGTCGTCGGCGATCGCCGCCGGCAGCCGTGAGCCCGGCGCCTGGGCGGCGACGATGTCGCGCAGCGCGGTGTGCTCGATCGCGTTGCGCCAGGCCTGGATCAGGAACGGGCGGGCCCGGTTGATCAGGTCGCGCTCCTCGTCGCTGTAGTCGCGATCGCGGCGGCTGAGCGCGATCGCCAGGACGCGGCCGGGGGTGGCGGGCAGGGTGAAGGCGATCTGGTGCTCGACCCCCATCGGCCGGTACAGCTTCCGGTAGAGGTCGAGCCGGTGGTACTCCTCCACCGAGATCACGTCGGAGAAGCGGTAGGCGCGCCCGTCGAGCGTCTCCATGTAGCGGGTCATCAGCGGGTTCTGGAAGGCGTATTCACCGTAGGCCCGGTACAGCTCGTCGGGCTGGGGCGGGCTGATCACCGAGATCACCCGCTCGGTGTCGGGGCCGACGTCGTTGATCGAGACGAAGTCGGAGGGGAGGCTCCGTTCGAAGGCGGCGAGCAGGCCGTCGGCGAGCTCGTCCAGATCGAGCAGCCCTTGGACGTCACCGATCAGCTCGAGGAGCTTGTCGTCCTGATCCGCGATCAGGAGATCTTAAGTGTGAGTACGTCGTTTTGGCGTACCTCGAACCTTTGCGCGGTTGTCGGTCCCGGAACGCGGGGATAGCTTCGCCCCGTCCCGTCCACGCAAGGGGAGGTTCGGTCCGTATGCACTCACCGTCACGCTCGCTCGTCGCCGCGCTCACCGTGTCGGCGCTGGGGCTCCTCGTCGCGGCGCCCGCCTCGGCGGCCGTCAGCGCGACCGCGGCCCCGATCGGCTCGGCCTCCTCCGGCGACTACCTGGTGAAGATCGTGAACGGCACCGGCGAAAAGGCGTCGGGCAGCCTGATCGAACTGGCCGGCGGCGAAGTGCCGACCGGCCTGGTCCCGACGGGCTGCGTCTACGGCCGGCCGGTCGCGGGCTGGGTCATCGGCTGTCCGGCGATCGAGGCGGGGGCCACGCAGGAAGTCTGTTACCACGGCCCCGCCGCGGTCCAGGTCTCGCTGTTCCTGGAAACCTTCACCCGGGTCCCGGTCACCGCCGTCGGCGCGGTCTCCTCGTGCCCGCTCGCCGGGTTCGACGCGTCGGGCGGGGTGGCGAAGCTCGGCAAGGTCGCCTACGACGAAGGGAAGGGGACCGCGACGCTGACCGTGAACGTGCCTGGCGCGGGCTCGCTGAAGTTGAGCGGCACCGGGGTGAAGCCGGTGACGAAGAAGGCGACGAAGGTCGGTGCCCTCGAGCTCGGGGTCAAGGCGAGCGGGCAGGCGGCGCAGAAGCTCGCCTCCACGGGCAGCGTCAAGTTGCACGTCGTCGTCACCTTCACGCCGAGCGGCGGCGCGGCGACGAAGTTGAAGAAGACGGTCGAGTTGAAGCGGAGGGCGAAGGCGGCGTCGCTGTCGCTGCCGTCGCCGGGGATCGACCTCGCGGCCGGTTCGAAGAAGAAGCCCGCGCCCTCACTCCAGGCCATCGGCTTCGGCATCAACCAGCTGTTCGTCGCCAAGGGGACGACGGTGAAGTCGGAACGGCTCTGCGACGACATCGTCGGATCCGACTCGCCGATCGGTCCGCCGCAGCAGGTCTACCTCGCCGCCTACGTGCGGGCGATCTCGATCCCGAAGAAGGCGGCGACCCAGATCAAGGACACGCTGCCCTACGGCGCCGAGGAACTCGCCAGCCCGACCTTCACCGACCCGGTGCCGTTCACCCGCATCTTCGGCTTCGGCAGCCTGCCCTTCGGCGCGCCGCCGGACACCAAGAACGCCTTCTACATGCCGATCGTCAGCTACTCCGCCGAAGCGGGCGAGTACGAGGGCCCCTCGGCGGAAGAATTCGACGGCGAATACGCCCTCACCGTGCGGACCAGGTTCGGCGGCCGGACGCTGACCTCCTCGGCCAAGGTCGAGATCGACTGCCCGCGGCTGCGCTAGCGGCGTCAAGAAGCCGCCCGGCGTGAGCGCCGCCGCCCTCGCCGCGCAGCTCAAGCCGAGCTCTTGACCAGCGTCGCGCAGGCGAGGTAGTCGACGCCGGGCGCGAAGGGCCAGCGCCAGAGCGCGGTGGCGGCGGGGGAGAGGCCGAGGTCGTCGAGGGCGGCGCGGGGATCGCTCTCGTGCGGGCCGTTGCCGCGGGCGGCGAGGGCGAGGGCGGCGTCGGCGCCCTCGGTCGCGGCCAGGTCGAGGATCTCGTCGAGCGCGAAGGGCTGCTCGTGCCCGTCCCACCAGGCGAGTGGATCGTGGAGGTGGACGACGCGCGGGGCGGAGGCGTGGAGGCGGGCGACGACGGCGCGGGTCAGGGAGGGTCCCCGGCCGGCGAGGGTCGCGTCGCGGAGCGCGGGCTCGACCCCGAGGTCGAGCAGCGCCGGGTAGAGGAGCTGGCTGTAGAAGAGGTCGCCGAGGACGAGGTCGTAGGGAGCGCCGGGGAGCGGAGCGGGGCCGACCTGTCCGCTCGCGCCTCTCGCCACGTCCTCGCCTGGATCGTCGACGGCGGCAAGGGCGATCGCGTCGGCCGCGCCCTCCGTCACGTCGTGCACGATCACCTCGACCTCGCGCCGCTCGGCCCGGCCGAGTCGCCGGCGCGCTCCGCGTGCCGCGAGCGGGTCGATGTCGATCAGCGTCACCGAGGCGGCGCGCCGGGTGATCCGTCGCAGCGGCAGGTCGTCGCCGTTCCCGGCGCCGACGATCCCCACCCGCGCTCCTTCGTCGAGACGGGCCGCGAGGAACTCCCAGAGCGCATCCCGAGCCGTTCCCCAGCGCCGATGCCGGCCGGGCCCCGCCGACGCGTTCCGGCTCGCGTTCGCCACCCGCGAAGGCGCCCGCCTCCGCATCCGCGCGAGCTCCTCAGTGGCCGTGGGCATCGATCGGCGCGCCGGGGTCGGCGCGGACGGTGAGGTAGGACTGCCAGGTGATCCGCAGGATCACGAGGGTCACGATCATGCCGATCAAGGGGTCGGCGACCTGGACGCCGAGGGCGACGAAGATCGCGCTGGCGACGACGGCGAGACTGACGATCCCGTCGGTGCGGGCGTGGTAGCCGTCGGCGACGAGCGCCGGGCTCTGCAGGCGGCGGCCGGCGCGGAGGCGGACGAAGGCGGCGGCCTCGTTGCCGAGGAAGCCGATCGCGCCCGCCCCGGCCAACGCCCAGAGGTGGCTCAGGGCCCGCGGATTGATCAGCCGGTCGACCGACTCGCCGAAGGCGACGCAGGCGCTGACGAAGATGGTGAGGACGACGAAGTAGCCGGCGTACTTCTCGGCCTTGAAGGAGCGCATCAGGAAGGCCGCCGCGAGCGGCACCGCGGTGAGCGCGTCGCCGACGTTGTGGATCAGGTCGGCGAGCAAGGCGATCGAGCCGCTGAGGACGAAGACGACGATCTGCGCCGCCGCCGTCGCGCCGAGGATCAACAGGCTGAGCAGGACCGCCTCGACGCCGGCCCGAGAGCGTTTGATCGACGCCGCGACGAGGCCGTGGCTGTGTCCGTGGTCGCCGCCGTGGTCGTGATCGTGGGAGTGGCTCGCGCCGTGATCGTGGGGGTCCTCCGCCTCGCGGCCCGGCGAGTGCGTGTGACCGTGCCCGTGCGCCGACATCAGGCGACCGCGGCGGCGACGCGACGCCCCGGATCGGCCAGGCCCAGGCGCAGGTGTTCGACGTGCGACATCGCCTGCTCGAGCAGCTGGCCGACGTGGCCGTCGTGGAGCGAGTAGTTGACCCGCCGTCCCTCTCGCTCGCCGGTCACCAGCCCCAGGTGCCGCAGGATCCGCAGCTGATGCGAGACCGCCGAGCCGTCCATCCCGACCGCCTCGCTGATCTCGCTCACCGAGGCCGGCCCCTCGTGCAGGCAGGCGAGGATCCGCAGCCGGCTCGGCGTCGCCAGCGCCTGCATCGTCTCGGCGACCTGCGCCGCCAGCTGCAGGTCGAGCAGCTCGCTCGGATCGGGCGTCGCCCCGTGGCTCATCCCTCGAGAATAGCTGAAGAACTGTTCAGTCGTTACAAATTCTCGACGAGGTGCGGGCCGCGCCGGGGGCCAGGCGCCGGTTGCGTTCGCACTTTCCCGCGCTACGCGCGGCTTACTGCGAACGCGCCGGTAGGGCCGCTCGATTCCGGCCGCGCCCGTAGAGCGTCAACGCCAGGGCGGCGAGCTCGAGCGCCGCGATCAGGGCGAAGGGGAGGCGCAGGGAGAGGCCGCTCCCGGCCGCCAGCAGCGTTCCGAGCAGGGCGACGCCGAGCGCGCCGCCCGCCTGGCGGGCGGCGTTCTGGACGCCCGCCGCGAGGCCGATCCGCTCGACCGGCGCGCCCTCCATCGCCAGTGCGGTCATCGCCTGCATCGTCAGCGAGACGGCGGCGAAGGGCAGGGAGAGGAGGATCGTGCCGGCCACCGAGTCGCCGCCGAAGCCGGCCATCAGCGCCGCTGCGACCGCGCCGCCGCCGAGGCTGATGATCATCGCCCGCCACTCGCCGAGTCTGGCGATCAGGCGGCCGGAGGAGAAGGCGATCGTGCCGATGATCAGGGTCAGCGGCAGCAGCGCCAGACCGGTGCCGAAGGGGGAGAGGCCGAGTTCCTCGTGGAAGTAGAGGGCGAGGCAGAAGAGGTTGCCGTAGAAGCAGAAGTTGTAGATCGAGCCGACCGTGACGACGGCGCGGAACTGGCGCCGGCGGAAGAGCTCCGGCGGGATCATCGGCAGCGGCACCGCGCGCTCGACCCACCGGAAGCCGACCGCCGCGAGGAGGCCGCCGGCGAGCAGCGCCAGCGTCGCCGCCGCGTCCCAGCCGAGCGACCCGGCGAGGATGAAGCCGCCGCTGAGCCCCGCCAGCGCCACCACGATCAGCAGCTGGCCGGGCAGGTCGAAGGGGTGGCGGTGGCGGGGCGTCTCGGTCACGTAGGCGACGATGCCCGCGACCGCCAGGGCGGCGACCGGCATGTTGACGAGGAAGATGGTGCGCCAGCCGACGCCGTCGACCAGGGCGCCGCCGAGCACCGGCCCGACGGCGATGCCGATCGAGGAGATGCCGCCCCAGGCGGCGAGCGCGCTCCGTCGCCGCGGCCCGGCCGCGAAGGTGTGGGTGATCAGCGCCAGCGAGCAGGGCATCAGCGCCGCCGCGCCCAGCCCCTGGACGGCCCGCGCCGCGACCAGGGTCCCCATCGACGGTGCCGCCGCGCAGGCCGCGCTCGCCAGCCCGAAGACGCCGAGCCCGACCAGGAAGGCGCTGCGCGATCCGATCCGGTCCGCCCACGCTCCGGCGCTGAGCAGAAAGGTGGCGAAGGTGATCGTGTAGCCGCTGACGATCCACTGGGCGCCGGAGAGCGAGCCGCCGAGGTCGGCGACGATCGGGCCGAGGGCGACGTTCACGGCCGTCGTGTCGACCGTGATCATCAGGAAGCCGAGGCAGATCGCGGCAAGGCCCAGGCGCTGCCGGCTCATTCCCCCATCCTGCCGGCCGGCCGGTGCCTCGCGCCCGCCCGTGTGACGAAGGCGGTGGCGCCGGCGGACGCGCCTCCCTAGGTTTCATGGGTGCCCGCAGTCGCTCCCAAGCCCGTCCCGCGCCGGCTGGTCCTGCTGCTCGCCGTCGGCTGCGGTGTCACCGTCGCCAACCTCTACTACGCGCAGCCGCTGCTCTCGGCGATCGGCGCGCACTTCGGCGTCTCCGACGGCACCGCCGGGTTGCTGGTCACGGTCTCGCAGGTCTTCTATGGCCTCGGCCTCGTCTTCCTCGCCCCGCTGAGCGACCTGGTCGACCGCCGCAAGCTGGTCGCCGTCCTTCTGGCGGTCAGCTGCGTGGCGATGGCGGGGGCGGCCGCGGCGCCGCGGTTCGCGGTGCTGGCGGCGGCGCTCGGTGTCGCCGCCGCGACCTCGGTGGTCGCCCAGATCCTGATCCCCTTCGCCAGCACCCTCGCCCCCGAGGACGAACGGGGTCACGTCGTCGGCATGGTGATGAGCGGCCTGCTCTCGGGCATTCTGCTCGCCCGCACCTTCGCCGGCCTGCTGGCGGGGGCGACCGACTGGCGCGACGTCTTCGCCCTCGCCGCCGTGGCGATGGCGCTGCTCGCGGTCGCCCTCTGGCGGGCGATGCCGGAGAGCCGTCCTCCCACCTCGCTCCCTTATAAGGAACTTCTCGGCAGCATCGCCGCGCTGATCCGCCGCGAGGCGGTGCTGCGCCGGCGCATGGTCTACGGCGCCTGCGGCTTCGCCGGCTTCAGCCTCGTCTGGACGACGCTCTCCTTCCTCCTCTCCGACCCGCCCTTCGACTTCGGCGAGGCGAAGATCGGGTTGTTCGGCCTCGCCGGGCTGGCGGGCGCGGTGGCGGCGATGCGGTTGGGCCGGCTGCACGACCGCGGTCGCGGCCGCATCGCCACCGGCGTCGTCCTCTCCGCCGTCCTGCTCAGCTGGCCGATCTTCATCCTCGGCCGCCACAGCGTGCCGGCGATCCTGCTCGGCCTCCTCATCCTCGACTTCGGCGTGCAGGGACAGAACGTGCTCAGCCAGGGCGCGATCTACGCGCTCGGCCGCGAGACAACCGGCCGCGTCACCACCGCCTACGTCATCTCGAACTTCGTCGGCGGCGCGATCGGCTCGGCGGCGGGGTCGATCGCCTGGAGCGCGGGCGGCTGGCTCGCCGTCTGCGCGGTCGGCGTCGCCTTCGCCGCGATCGCCATGTTGGCCTGGCTGACCGAACCGCGCCCGCGCTCCGACCGCCGCGGCCGCCGCCCCTTCGCCGCCGCCCAGGTCCAAGGCCGCTCCGCGACTTAGCGTCGCGTCTGGCCGGTCCGGTTCGGGGCGGCGAGGTTCGGCGGCGCGGCGGCGGGGACCGAGCGCTTGCGGGCGCGATTCGCGGCCGCCGCGCCCGTCCGAGGTGCGTCCCGGGCGTCTCGTGGCGGCCCGGGCAGGCTGTGGCCGCCACGAGACGCCCGGGAGGTGAGGGTCCCGCAGGGAAGTCCACACGGACGTGGGAGAGACGCCGGGGACGTGACCCTTCCCCATGCGTCTCTCATGCCTCCCGTGACGGGTTCGTGGCCCGCCCCCGGTGAGTTCGCACTTTCGCTCGCTATGCGAGCAGAACTGCGAACTCACCAGGGGGAGGCATGAGGAGGACGGGAGGGAGCGTGGACTTCCCTGACTCCTCGTCACGGATCAGGCGACCTCGTGGAGGAAGGCACGCATCTCTGCGCCGGGGCACGCCCGGGCCCTCGCCTCTCCCCACATCCCCGGCCTTCTCGGTGGCGGCCACAGCCTGCCCGGGCCGCCACCGAGAAGGCCGCGTCCCTTTCGGCTTCGGGCGCCAGCTCCCCCTCCGGGCGCCAGCTTCTGCACTCCCAACCCCCAAGAAACCCCTCACCGCCCGGAGCCGAGGATCTAGCTGCCCGACGCCGCCCTCTTTGCCGACTGCGGCGAGGAGGGCGGGGTGTCGCTGCCGAGGAAGGCGGACTCGACCTCGCTGATCTCCTCTTCCTCCTTGGCGACCGCCTCCTCGTGGTGGCGGCGGCCCATGTCGGCGAGGCCGAGGGCGCCGAGCAGGAAGGGGACGCCGGCGTGGAAGACGCGGTAGAGCAGGATCCCGCCGACCGCCAGGCTGAGCGGCGCGCCGTACAGGGTGAAGGCGCCGACCAGGCCGCCCTCGGCGCTCCCCGGCAGGGGCACGATCGCGCCGCCGTGGCCGATCGTGTAGGCGAGGACGAAGAGGCCGAGCTCCGGCCCGCCGCCGCCGAGCGCCTCGAAGGCGGCGCCCATCGAGGCGACGTCGAAGGCGTAGTAGCCGATCGCGCCGGCGATCAGGAGCATTTCGCGCGAGGCGATCATCTCGACGCTCTTGTCGACGGCGGCTACCAGCCAGGCCTGCGCCGCGGCGGTCGCGTGGCGAATCTTGCCGCCGTCGCCTGCGTCGATCGTCGGCACCAGGCGGGGGAGGAGGATCACCGCGGCGGCGACGAACGCCGCCCCCGCCGCCGGGATCAGCGTCGCCGCCAGGGAGGCGTCCCCGGGCACCAGGTTCGCCGCCTCCAGCGTGCCGAAGAGGATCAGCGCGCCGAGGCTGGCCCCGCTGGTGACGAGGAAGAGCACCGCCGAGCGCTTCACCGCGAAGGCGGTGGGGATGCCGGAGCGGATCAGGATCACGGCGCCGAGCGCGAGGCCGCCGCTGCCGCCGCTGGGCAGGAAGACGTTGGCGCTCTCCTCGACCACGCCGACGTCGAAGGACTCGCGCCAGCCGAGCCGGCGGTCGAAGGCGCCGCGCAGGGCGACGACGAAGCTCAGCACCGAGAGCAGCTGCAGGACGAAGGAGACGGCGACCCAGCCCGGCTCGGTGTTCTCGAAGCGGTGGCGGATCGGCGCCAGGAAGGGGACCCAGACCACCGCCGCGGCGGCGATCAGCGCCAGCCCGGCGGCGAGCGCGCCGTTGACCAGGATCGTCCGTCCTTCGGGCGATTTTTCGCGCGCCGCGTCCGCCTCGGCGGTGCAGTCGCGCTCGCGGACAGGTTCTACGAACTGCAACACGCGTAGATCCTTTCTTCCGCAATCATTTACGAATTCCCAAGCTTATCGTGCTGTCATGTCTTCCTTGCCTACCCAAGCGCCTCCCGAGAAGTCGACCGCCGCGCTGCCGGCCTCGGTGCTGATCGCGCGCGTTGCGCGCCTGGTGCGCTCGCGGGTGGAGTCGGCGCTCGGCCCGCGCGGCCTGCGGCAGCGCCAGCTGGTCGCGCTCACCTACCTGCGCGACCGTGGCCCGGCCCGCCAGCAGGCCCTCGCGCAGAGCCTCTGCATGGACGCGAGCAGCCTCGTCTGCCTGCTCAACGACCTCGAGGACAGCGACCTGATCGCGCGCAGGCGCGACCGCGAGGACCGGCGTCGCGGCATCCTCGAGCTGACCGACCACGGCCGCGCCGTCCTCGCCGAGGTCGACGCGGCGCTGGCGGAGATCGACGCCGAGATCCTCTTCGACCTCGACCAGGCCGAGCGGACCGAGCTGCAGGCGCTGCTCGGTCGGCTCGGCGGAGTCGGCCTGGGCGACGCCCCCCTGGTCGAGGACGAAGCGCCGCCCAGGCGCTAGGCGTTCCGCGCCGCCTAGGAGGCGGCGAGCAGCTTCTCCTTGGCCTTGTCGTACTCGGCCTGCGTCAGCGCGCCCTTCTCGACCAGCTCGTGCAGCTTCGCCAGTTCGTCGGCGGGCGAGGTGTGGGCGGCGGCGCGGATGTAGTCGTCGGCCGCGTGTTTGGCTTCGGTCGCCGCCTGCATCTGCCGTTCGCGCATGTCGTCGTGGTAGACGACCAGATAGACGAGGGCGGTGATGTAGGGGATGAAGACGAGCAGCACGAGCCAGACCGCCTTCATCCACCCCGACATCTCGTGGTTGCGAAAGAGGTCGGTGATGATCGTGAAGAGGATCCAGATCCAGACGATGAACAGGAACATCTCGAAGACGAGAAGCAGGAGGTCGCCGAAGGAGACGTCAGCGAGCGGCAGCACTTTGAGTCCTTTCTTTCAGGTCAGCTGGGCCGCAGCTCGTCGAGCGAGGTGACCTCGAGGTCGAAAGGCTCGTCGGCCGCGCGGCGGCGGCGGTAGGGGGAGACGGTGACGCGATGGACCTCGCCACAGGTGCACTGCACCTCGATCGGGCGGGTGTCCGCGGCGGGGTCGGTGTCGACCTTGAGCCGTTTGAGCGACCCCGTCGCTTTGCAGCCGAAGGAGATCACCCAGCCGTAGTCGGGACGGGCCTCGCGGCGCGGTCGGGAGGGGCTCATGCCGCAATCCTTCCACGCCTCCCCGTCGATGGGCCGAAAACCTTGCCTATAGGTCCGCTTTCCGGCCCGTCGACCGAGGGGGCGCGACGGAAGGCGCGCGGCAGGGTGCCTAGGGCGTGACGGTGGCGGCGAGGGGCTCGCCGGTGCGCAGGCGCTCGACGTTGGCGGCGACGCGTTCGGACATCAGCCCGTAGGAGGAGGTCGTGACGCCGCCGATGTGGGGGGTGACGGTGACCCGCTCGGCGAGCAGCGGGTCGGCCGGGTCGATCGGCTCCTGCCAGAAGACGTCGAGCCCGGCGCCGCCGATCTGACCCGAGCGCAGGGCGGCGAGCAGCGCCTCGTGATCGACCACCGGGCCGCGGGCGACGTTGACCAGCAGGGCGCCGGCCCGCATCGCGTCCATCGCCGCGGCGCCGACCAGACCGCGGGTCGCCTCGTTGAGGACCGCGCAGACGACGATCGCGTCGGCCCCGGCCAGTGCCGCGAGCAGCTCGCGCACCGGGAAGTAGGCGGCCAGGCCGAGCTCGTCGTAGTCGCTCCCGACCTGCTCGCGCTCGCGGGTGGCGACGCCGACGGTCTCCACTTCGAAGCCGCGCAGCCGGCGCGCCACCGCGCGGCCGATCGCGCCGAGCCCGAGGACCACGACGCGGGCTCCCTGCAAGGTCATCCCGACCGGCTCGCCGAGCCGCCCCGCGTCGACCGACGCGCGCGCCTCGCCGAAGCGCCGGCTCAGCGAGAGCAGGTGGAGGACGGCGATCTCGCCGACCGCGTCGGCGTTGCCGGTGTCGTGGGCGGGCACGTTGGCGACCGCGATCCCGCGCGCGGCGGCGGCCTCGACGTCGACCCCCTCGAGCCCGACCCCGAACTGCTGGATCAGCCGCGGCCGCACCCGGTCCATCAGCCCGGCGTCGACCTTCCCCATCAGCGGCACGATCACGTCCGCCTTCGGCGCCTCTTCCGGCGTGCTCAACAGCACCTCGTCCTCCGGCAGCCTCTCCGCCAGCATCTCCCGAGCCGTCGGGAACTGGTCGGTGACGAAGAGGATCCGCACCTCTCACAAAGTGGCAAACGTTCGTCGTCGGCTATGCGAGACTCCGCACAGATGAACACCGACTTCCCCGATTCCCACCGCGACCTGCTCGAGGCCAAATTCGCCACGCTGGCGACGCTCGGCAAGGACGGCGGGCCCCAGCTGACCGAGATCTGGTTCCTCTTCGAGGACGGCCAGGTGAAGACCTCGCTGAACGACTCGCGGCTGAAGACGAGGAACCTGATGGCGCGGCCGCGGTGCAGCCTCTTCATCCTCGACCTGGAGAACCCCTTCCGCTACCTCGACGTGCGCGGGACGGCGGTGATCGAACCCGACGACGACTACGCGTTCGCCCGGCGCCTCGGCGCCAAGTACGGCGGCGCGGACGTGCGCGACCATGACGGCCCCGGTGAGAAGCGCGTCGTCGTGACGATCGAGCCGACGAACGTCTTCGCCGTCGACATGGGCGCGTAGATTTCTCGCTGGATGAAAGTCCGGTTCTTCGGCCCACTGCTCCTGCTCGTCGCCTGCTTGGTGCTGGGCGCCGCCTCGGCGGGCGCCGCGACCGAAGCCGTGGTCGGGCAGGCGGCGCCGACCCTGGTGCCGCACTCGCGGTTGCCCGGGGCGGGGGCCTTCGAGGGGCCGGTCCGGACGCTGGCGGTCGACGGGATCGAGATCGGCTACCGACAGTTCGGCCACGGGCCGGATCTGGTCATGGTCCAGGGCGACACGGCGCCGATGAGCCTCTGGCTGCCGTACCTGCTCCACCCGCTGGCGCGCCACTTCACGGTGACGATCTTCGACAACCGCGGCGTCGGTTACACGAGCGACGACCTCTCGCGGCCGATCACGGTGCCGCTGATGGCGCGCGACACGGCCGGGCTGATCGAAGCGCTGGGGCTGATCAAGCCGACCCTGGTCGGCTGGTCGATGGGCGGTGAGATCGGCCTGACCCTGGCCGAGCAGAAGCCCTCGATGCTGAGCGCGCTGGTCACCACCGGCGGCGACGCCGGGTCCGCCCACACCGTGCCGCCGCCCGCCGGCCTGATCCGCAAGCTCGCCAACCCGAAGGCGAGCACGAGCGTCTTCCTCGAACTGCTCTTCCCGGCGACCGCGGCGGGCGGCGCCGCGACCGCGCGCTTCGTCCGCTCCTACGAGCAGGTGCCGCAGGAGAAGGTCTCGGCCCGCACCCTGAGGCGCCAGGAAGCCGCCGAGGAAGCCTTCCTCCGCTACACCGGCACCTGGCGCGGCCTCGGCGGCATCACCACGCCGACGCTGGTCACCAACGGCGCCCTCGACCCCGGCGTGCCGCCGGTCAACGCGCGCCGCCTGCACGCCCGCATCCCCGGCTCGGCGCTCTCCATATATGGGGGCGCCGCCCACGGCATGCTCTTCCAGGACGCCGAACGCTTCGCCGCCCAGATCGCCAGGTTCAGCCGGAAGGCGAGAGCAGCCGCCGCAGCCGGCTGATCGCCGCGGGCCGGCGCGGGTCGGAGCCGCCGAGCCGGGCGACCAGCGCCCGGCAGGCCTCGACGTCGTCCTCGCCCGAGGGGTTGCGCAGCCAGCCCTCCAGCAGCTCGGTCGAGCCGCTCGCCAGGATCGCCTCACGGAGGCCGTCGTCCAGCCGCCGGCGCGCCTCTTCCACCAGCGGCACCTCGGAGCCGGGGAGGAGGGGACCGGGGTAACGGTCCAGCGCCTCGCCGATCCGTCCCGCCGCGAGCAGCGCCTCGACCTCACTCCGGTCGTCGCGCAGCTCGACCGCCGGCCGGTATGGGTTCGCCGCGATCGCCCCCGGCAGCGCCCGCCGCAGCCGCGACAGCTCCGCCCGCGCCGTCACCGGCTTGCCGAACTCCCCGTACAGCTGCAGGGCGAGCCGCTCCGCGCCGATCCCCGCCGGCGCCAGCGTCAGCAGGCAGAGGATCTCGCTGTGGCGGGGGGAGAGGGCGACGCTGCGCCCGCCGGCGCGGACCAGTGCCCCGTCGCGCCCGAGCATGCTCACCTCGAGCGCCGCCGCGCCGGCGGGCAAGGTGCGTCCCGCCCGCCAGATCAGGTATCCACCGTCGGCATCGCCGTCGGCGCCGAGCCGCTCGGCGACCAGGGACAGCCCCAGCTCGCGGCCGACCTCGCCGCCCTCACGCGGGATCGCCAACCGCCGGCCGCGCAGCTCGGGCGCGGCGCTCTCGACGATCCGCCCGCCGGGGGAGCTGAGGGCGACCGGCCCACCGCGCCCGGCCGCGCCACCGCCGGCCGCCGGCTGCCCGCCGTCGCGTCCGCCGCCCCACAGGCGGTCGCCGTAGCGCTCGCGCAGCGCCATCGCCCGCTCCGCCGCGGCCGTCGCCAGCTCCGCCTCGATCATCCGCGCCGCCGCCTCGACCAGCGCCAGGCTGTGCGGGTGGGCGGTCGCCAGCTCGCCGGAGAGGTCGAGGACGCCGAGCGTCTCGCCGGTCTCCGGGTCGCGCACCGGTGCCGCGCTGCAGGTCCATTCGTGCACCGGGACGGCGAAGTGCTCGGCCGAGAAGACCTGCAGCGAGTGCCCGGCGGCCAGCGCCGTCCCCATCGCGTTGGTGCCGGCGCGGTCCTCGCTCCAGCCCGAGCCGCGCTCCAGGTGGATCGCGGTCGCCTCCTCCAGCACGCCCTGCTCGCCGTCGATCCAGAGCATCGTCCCGTCGGCGTCGCAGACCAGCACCACCTGCTGCCCGGCGGCGCCGACGTCGGCGAGCAGCTCGCGCAGGATCGGCTCGGCCACCCGCAGCGGCGAGCCCTCCCAGGCGGCCGTCGCCTCCTCCTCGCTCATCACCAGCGGCGCCACGCCGCTGATCGGGTCGACGTGGGCGCGGGCGCTGCGCCGCCAGGACTGGTCGATCACCTCGCGCACCTCCGGTTGCGCCGTCGCCCCGGCGAGGCCGCGCTCGTGCGCCCGCGCCAGCTTCCGCGCCCACTTGCGGCGGTCGGTGCTCGAATCGATCGCGACCCACTGCGGCGAAGCCAAACGTCCTCCTTCCGGGCGCTCCCCAGGGCGCTCCCCGACTGATGCTACGCCCTTGCAACCCCCGCCGATCTAGCTTCGGACCATCGGGAAGGAGTCGCCCCCGGCCGCCGCGCCGAGGGGCCGAGACGAGGAGGGATCAGCACCATGGCAACCGAGATCAAGATCGACGAGGGCGCCCGCCGCTTCGCCGCCGCCGAGCACCCGATGCTGATCGGCGCCGACTGGGTGGAGGCCGCCGACGGCCGCACCTTCGAGGTGTACGACCCGTCCACCGGGGACGTGCTGGGACGGGCCGCCCGGGGCGGCTCCGAGGACATCGACCGAGCCGTGAAGACCGCCCGGGCCGCCTTCGACTCGGGACCGTGGAAGAACATGACCGCGAGCGAGCGGGGCCGCGCGATCCACCGCCTCGGCGACCTCATCCTCGAGCACGGCGACGAGCTGGCGACGCTGGAGGCGCTCGACAACGGCAAGCCGCTCGGCGTGGCGCGCGCCGCCGACGTGCCGCTGGCCGCCGACCTCTTCCACTACATGTCGGGCTGGGCGACGAAGAACAGCGGCCAGACGCTGTCGCTGAACGTCCCCTACATGCCGGGGGCCAAGTTCCACGCCTACACGCTGCATGAACCGGTCGGCGTCGTCGGCCAGATCATCCCCTGGAACTTCCCCCTGCTGATGGCGGCGTGGAAGCTCGGCCCGGCGCTCGCCTGCGGCTGCACGGTGGTGCTGAAGCCCGCCGAGCAGACGCCGCTGTCGGCGCTGAAGCTGGGCGAGCTGATCCTCGAGGCGGGGATCCCGCCGGGCGTCGTCAACATCGTCACCGGCTTCGGCGAGGAGACCGGTGCGCCGCTCGCCGCCCACGACGAAGTGGACAAGGTCGCCTTCACCGGCTCCACCGAGGTCGGCAAGATGATCGTCCAGGCGGCGGCCGGGAACCTGAAGAAGGTCTCGCTGGAGCTCGGCGGCAAGTCGCCGAACGTGGTCTTCGCCGACGCCGACCTGGAGGAGTCGATCCCTGGCGCGGCCAACGCGATCTTCTTCAACCACGGTCAATGCTGCTGCGCCGGCTCGCGGCTCTTCGCCGAGGAGTCGATCTACGACGAGGTCGTCGCCGGCGTCGCCGAGCACGCGAAGAACATCAAAGTCGGTTCCGGCCTCGACCCGCAGACGGAGATGGGGCCACTCGTCTCCGACGTGCAGCTCGACCGCGTCTGCGGCTTCCTCGAGTCGGGCCAGGCCGAGGGCGCCGAGACGGTCGTGGGTGGCGGCCGGATCGGCGACTCCGGCTACTTCGTCGAACCGACCGTGCTCGCCGGGACGAACCCGCAGATGAAAGTCGAGGCGGAGGAGATCTTCGGCCCGGTGGTCACGGTGAAGCCGTTCAAGGACACCGACGAACTGGTCCCCAGCGCCAACCAGAGCAACTACGGCCTCGCCGCCGGGGTCTGGACCAACGACATCAAGAAGGCCCACCGCACCGCCGCCGAGCTGAAGGCCGGCACGGTGTGGATCAACTGTTACAACGTCTTCGACGCCGCGATGCCCTTCGGCGGCTACAAGGAGTCGGGTTGGGGCCGCGAGATGGGCGAGGACGCGCTCGAGCTCTACACCGAGGTCAAGGCGGTCTGCGCCCAGATCTGACCTCCCACGCACCAGCGCGGTCGCCCCTGGGGGCGCGGAAGCTGGCGCCCGAAGCTGAAAGGGACGGATAAGGGACGCGGCCTTCTCGGTGGCGGCCCGGGCAGGCTGTGGCCGCCACCGAGAAGGCCGGGTGTCGGGGAGAGGTGCGAGATCCGTCACGAACTCCGAGGTCCCGTGACGAGAAGCGGGGGAAGTCCACGCTTCCTCCCGTCTTCCTCATGCCTCCCCCTGGTGCGTTCGCAGTTCTGCTCGCATAGCGAGCGAAAGTGCGAACTCACCTGCGGCCGGCCCCCGATCCTGTGACGGGAGGCATGAGGAAGGGTGACGTCCCCGACATCTCTCACACGTGATCCGGGAGTTCGTGGCGCACCTGTGACCTTCCCTGCGGGACCCTCACGTCCCGGGCGTCTCGTGGCGGCCACAGCCTGCCCGGGCCGCCACGAGACGCCCGGGACGCAGCTCGGACGGCCGCACCCGCCCCGAAGCACCCGCCCCGAACCCCGCGCCCCGAAACCCCGCCGGCCGCGGAACCAACCATCTAGTCCCCGGCGGACTGGGTCCCCGGCGGACTCGCCTCGGGAGGCCGCAGGCTCTCGTCTGGATAGAGCCGGAAGCCGGGGATGCGGTTGTGGGGGAAGCGTTCGTAGAGGGACATCGCGCGGTCGCTGGAGAGGAGGTCGAGGCGCAGGACGCCGGACTCAACCATGGTGCGCTCGACCAGGGCCTTGCCGATCCCGCGGCCGCGGGCTTCCTCGTCGACCAGCAGCATGCAGAGGTAGCCGCCGAAGCAGCCGTCGCCGACCGCCTGGGCGAAGCCGAGCACGCGTTCCTCGCCGGCGCCGCTCGCACCCGGCCCGATCGGGCCCGGCCGGTCCGCGTCCGTCTTGTCCTCGACCGCCACGAGCGCGGTCACGCCCGGCGCCGTCATCGCCCGCCCGGCGCGCTCCGGGTTGCCCGCGAAGCTGATCCACCCCTCGGCCTTGCAGAGGGTGAGGACGGCGTCGAGGTGGCGCGGCGCATACGTGACGATGTTCACTCCGCCACTTTGGCGAGTTCGATAGTTTCCCCGACAAGCAATGGCCGACCAACTGAAACTGATGATCGTGATCGCCAGCACCCGCCCCGGGCGGATCGGCCTGCCGGTCGCCGAATGGCTCGAGACCCGGGTCGCCGCCCACGGCGGCTTCGACGTCGACGTCGCCGACCTGCAGGCGATCGACCTGCCGATGATGGACGAGCCCAACCACCCGCGGCTGAAGGACTACGTCCACCAGCACACCAAGGACTGGAGCGCCCGGGTCGACGCCGCCGACGCCTTCGTCTTCGTCCACCCCGAGTACAACTACGGGATGACGGCGCCGCTCAAGAACGCGATCGACTACCTGCACCAGGAGTGGGCCTACAAGCCGGTCGGCCTCGTCTCCTACGGCGGCGTCTCCGCCGGCCTGCGCGCCGCGCAGCAGATCAAGCAGGTCGTCACCACGCTGAAGATGACCCCGGTGGTCGAGGCCGTCTCGATCCCCTTCGTCGCCCAGTTCGTCGGCGACGAGGGCGAGATCGTCGCCAACGAGGTGATGGACAACGCGGCCGACGCGATGCTGACCGAGATCGCCCGCTACTCCGCGGCCCTCAAGCCCCTCCGCGCCTAGTAGGATCTCGCGCTTCCCGGTCTTGCAACCGGCCCCGCGGGAACCAATGCGTAAAACGACCCTTGCCATCGTCTCCGTCCTCGCCCTCGGGCTGGCCGTGCTGGCCGGCTGCGGCGGGAAGAAGGAAAGCTCGTCGTCGGGCTCGACCGGTGAAGGGACGACCGCGAACGCCTCCGCCTGCACGCCGTCGCAGATGGAAACCCACACCGCGGGCGAGCTGACCGTCGCCACCGACAAGCCGGCCTATCCGCCGTACTTCGAAAACGACGAACCGGAAAACGGGGAAGGCTTCGAGAGCGCCGTCGCCTACGCGATCGGCAAGCAGCTCGGCTACCCCAAGTCCAAGATCAAGTGGACGGTCGAGCCGTTCGACTCCTCCTACGCGCCGGGCCCGAAGAACTTCGACTTCGACGTCAACGAGATCTCGATCACGTCGGTGCGCGAAAAGGCGGTCGACTTCTCGGCGCCGTACTACACCGCCAAGCAGGCGGTCGTCGCGCTGGAAGGCTCGGAAGCGGCGAAGGCGAAATCGCTGGCGGAACTGAAGGACACCAAGTTCGGCGTCCAGATCAACACGACCAGCCTCAAGGCGGTCGAAGAATTCATCGAACCGTCAAGCAAGCCGGAAGTCTTCAACGGCTCCGGCGACGTCGTCACCGCGCTCAAGAACGGGCAGGTGGAAGCGGTCGTGGTCGACCTGCCGACGGCGCTCTACCTGACCGAAGCGCAGGTCGAAAACTCGACCATCGTGGGACAGTTCGGCAACGCGGAAGGCGAAGAATGGGGAGCCCTGCTGGCCAAGGGATCGCCGCTGACCGCGTGCGTCTCGGGGGCGATCGAAGCGCTCGAAGAATCGGGCGAACTCGAAAAGATCACGACGCGGTGGATGAGCCAGGCCGCGAACGCGCCGGAACTCGGCTGAGGCGCGCCCCCGGCGGGTGAACGAAGCCGCCACCATCGGCCCCGGCGAGCGCCCCCAGGGCGAGCGGCGGCGCGAACGCGAGGAGGCCAAGCGGGCCAAGGCGCGCCGCAACACGCTGATCGCGGCGGGCTCCTCGGTGGTCGTGATCGGCGGCCTCGCGGCCCTGATCCTGACCAGCCCCGGCTGGCCCGTCGTCCGTGAAACCTTCTTCAGCTGGAGCGAATTCAAGAACTCGTTCCCGGAAGTCCTCTCCGGCTTCTGGCTCGACGTGAAGGTCTTCTGCGTGGTCGAGGTGGCGGTGCTGATCATCGCCCTGGCGCTGGCGCTGATCCGGGTCAACCGCGCGCCCGGCCTCTTCCCGGTCCGCCTCCTGGCGACGGTCTGGGTCGACCTCTTCCGCGGCGTACCGACGGTGCTGCTCGTCTACCTGGTCGGCTTCGGCATCCCGGCGCTCGAACTGGAAGGGCTGCCGACCGAGCCGGTGGTGCTCGGGGCCATCGCCCTGACCCTCTCCTACAGCGGCTACGTCTCCGAGGTCTACCGGGCCGGGATCAACTCGGTCCACCGCGGCCAGCACGACGCGGCGCTCTCGGTCGGCCTGACCCAGACCCAGACGATGCGCCACGTGATCCTGCCGCAGGCGATCCGCCGCGTCGGCCCGCCGCTCTTGAACGACTTCGTCGCCCTGCAGAAGGACGTCGCGCTGATCTCGATCATCGGCCCGCAGGAGGCCTTCCGCGTCGCCCAGATCTTCCAGGGCGAAAACTTCAACTACACGCCGATCATCGCCGCGGCGCTGCTCTACCTGGCGATCACGGTGCCGCTGGCGCGGCTGGTCGACCGCATGGGCGGGGAGGGGTGGGTGCGCTGATGGCCGGTCAGGTGCTGGAGATCCGCGACGTCACCAAGGCCTTCGGCGAGCGCGAGGTCCTCCACGGCGTGACCTTCGACGTCGCCGAGCACGAAGCGGTGGCCTTGATCGGCGCCTCCGGCTCGGGCAAGTCGACGCTGCTGCGCTGCATCGACCTGCTGGAGGAGATAGACGACGGCGACATCTTCCTCGACGGCGAGGTGATCACCGACCCGGCCGTTTCGCCGGTCGCGGTGCGGCGCAAGCTCGGCGTCGTCTTCCAGGCCTACAACCTCTTCCCCCACATGAGCGTGCTGCAGAACGTGGTGCTGGGACAGATGCGGGCGCAGAAGGCGGGGCGGCGCGAGGCCGAGGAGGAAGGGCGGGCGCTGCTGGCGCGCTTCGGCCTCGAGGGGCGCGAGGACGATCGCCCCGACGAGCTCTCCGGCGGCCAGCAGCAGCGGGTGGCGATCGCCCGCGCCTTCGCCGGCAAGCCGCGGGCGCTGCTGCTCGACGAGGTGACGAGCGCGCTCGACCCGGAGCTGGTCGGCGAGGTGCTGGAGGCGGTGCGCGACCTGAAGTCGGAGGGGATGACGATGGTCATCGCCACCCACGAGATGGCCTTCGCCCGCGAGGTCGCCGACGAGGTCGCCTTCCTGCACGAGGGCCGCATCCTCGAGTCCGGCCCGCCCGCCCAGGTGCTGGCCGAACCGCGCCAGGAGGAGACCCGCCGCTTCCTGGCGCGCCTCTTGGAGGCCGGCCGCGTCTAGCGCGGTCGACCCGCGTCAGCCATAGGTTTACTCAGGTCGACCGCGCCGCGCGCCGGTTGACGCAGGTCGACCGCGATCAGGCCTCGCAGTGGGAGCGCAGCATCAGCACCGGCACGTCGGCCTTGTGCAGGACGCGCTCGGAGACCGATCCCAGCAGCGCCCGGTGCACGCGGCTGTGCCCGTGCGAGCCCATCACCACCAGGTCGTAGCGGTCGGCGGCGACCGCCTTGAGGATCGTCGGCGCGATCTCGCCGTGCTCGAGCCGCGTCGTCACCCCGATGTCGTTGGGGATCATCGTCAGCGCCTCCTTGATGATCGCATTGTGTGACTCGTCGGTCTCCGGCGGCGGCGCCACGCCCGGCCCGACCGGTGTGGCGGTATGGGGGACGACGGTCAGCAGGGTCAGCTTCGCGTGCTGGTCGCGGGCCAGGACGACGGCGTGCTTCAGCGCCGTGCGCGAGTCTGCCGACCCGTCGAGCGCGACCAGGATGTTGTGGTAGACGCTCATCTTCCGATCGCTTTGTCAGCGCTTGATGACAACTCTTCACAAATGTACACGGCGCCCTCTTCCGACCCACCCAGAGTTGGAAACGTTGCCGTTTAAATGCCTCCTTTACAGGTGATTGATCAAAGAGCTTGCGTAAATTAAATCCGTGATATCTGCCGCATGAATTGAGCATTCAGGGAGCTTGATCCATGGGAGCCGGGCGCAACCGGTCTTGATCGCATAGCCGGCACCAAGGGAACGAGGAATTCGAGACGGCTGCCTTCGGCGCCCCGGTCGCGGTCAACGACATGGTCTTCGTCGCCGTCGCCGAAGGTCAGACGCCGAGCTTGGTCGCCTACCGCCTGGGAGGTTGAGCGCCGCCGGCGCCGCCCGGCAGATGGGCACTCGGCAGCCGCCGCCAGGCGACTTCATACCAGCCGCCGAGGAGGTCGGAGAGGCGGTCGATCCGCTCGCGGGCGGGACGGGCGGAGAGGAGGAGAGCGGCGCCGCAGCCGAGCGCGGCGCCGGCGACGACGTCGCTGGGGAAGTGGACGCCGATCGCCACCCGCCCGACCGAGAGCACCGCGGCGGCGAGCAGCGCGACCGTCCCCCAGCGGCGGTGGCGCAGCCAGATCGCCATCGCCACGGCGAAGGCGCCGGTGGCGTGGTCGCTGGGGAAGCCGGGGTCGGCGGCGTGGGCGCTGAAGAGGTGGACGCCGTGCGGATCGATGACGAAGGGCCGCGCCCGGTCGACCAGTTCCGAGATCACCTTGCCGACCGCCAGCGCCAGCCCGGCGCTGAGGCCCGCGGCCACCGTCGCCCGGCGCCAGGGCCGCAGCCGCTCACCGTTGGCGAAGGCGAAGACGCCGACCAGCATCGCAACGAACAGCGCCTCGGAGACGTTGATGTAGAAGAGCAACGGATCCTCGACCGCGTCGTGGTGGTAGAGGAAGTCGTTGAGCGTGTGGAGGATGCTCCATTCCATGTGTAACGAGATTGTGAAAGGGCTTGATTAGAGCCAGATGAGGGCCGGCCGCGGCCGGGCGGTGGTACGCTCGCCACCATGTCACCAGTCGGTGACAAGGCGACCGCCACGCGGCGCCCGCACGACGCCGAAGCGTCCCGCCGCGCCCTTCTCGACGCTGCCCGCGGGGTCTTCGACGAAGTCGGCTACGACCGCGCCACCACCCGCGAGATCGGCGAGCGGGCCGGGGTCGACCCTGCCCTGATCGCCCGCTACTTCGACTCCAAGGAAGGGCTCTTCATCGCCGCGATCGCGGCGGGCTCGGCCGAGGAGGTCGGCCTCGACTACGCCCCCCACGAGCTGCTCCGCTTCCTGCTCGAGCGCTGGGAGTCCCAGGGCCACAACCCGATCAGCCGCGCCCTTGCCAGCCCCAAGCTGACCGCCGAGACGCGCCGCCAGGTCTGCGCCGTGGTCGGCGACCGGGTCCTCGCCGGATCGGCCGCCGAGCTGCGCGCCCGCGGCGTCGACGAGCCCGAGCTGCGCGCCGAGCTGCTGGTCGCGCTCGTGGTCGGGGTCGCGATGACCCGCGCCAACGGCACCCTGGAGACGCTCGCCGCGGCGCCGCGCGAGCAGGTGCTGGAATCGCTCGCCCCGCTCGTCGACGCCCTGGCGGGCTGATCCTCCGCGGCATGGCGACGAAGCGCAGCTCGGGCATCCTCCTCTACCGCGGCGGCGACCGCGACGCCACCGAATTCCTCCTCGTCCACCCGGGCGGGCCGTACTGGGCACGCCGCGACGAGGGCGCCTGGTCGATCCCCAAGGGCGGCATCGAGGCGGACGAGGACTCGCGTGAGGCGGCGTTGCGGGAGCTCGACGAGGAGCTCGGCTCGGCCGCCCCGGACCTCGACCCGGGCGAGCTGATCGAGCTCGGCTCGGTGCGCCAGCGGGCGGGCAAAATCGTCGACGCCTGGGCGGCGGAGGGTGACTTCGACCCCGAGGCCCTCGACAGCAATACATTCGAGATGGAGTGGCCGCCGCGCAGCGGTCGCGAGGTCGAGTTCCCCGAGGTCGACCGGGCCGACTGGTTCGACCTCGAGGCGGCGCGGCGCAAGCTGCTGCCGGCCCAGGGAGCGTTCCTCGACCGCCTGCTGGAGCACCTCGCCGACTAGCGCGTTCGCACTTCTCCGCGCGTGGCGCGGGAAAGTGCGAACGCGCGGTTAGACTCGGCCCATGGCCGACGAGAGCACGCCGCTCGCAGCGCGACTGCTGGGAGCCGGGGCCCGCGGCGCCGGGGCGGTGGGGCGCGCCACCGGGATCGACAAGGCGGTCGAGATGGCCGCCGAGGAGGCGATCGTCTCGGCGGTCGAAAGCGAGGCGGTGGAGAAGGCCCTGGCTCGGGTGCTCGACGGCCCGATCGTCGAGGACGCGGTGCAGAGCGCGCTGCAGAGCGCCGCGGTCAAGAAGGCGCTGATCGAGGCCCTGGACAGCGAGCTGGTCGACGAGATCTGGCGCCGCCTGCTGGCCTCCCAGCAGACCCAGCAGCTGGTCGAGCGGATCGCCGAGGCGCCCGAGGTGCGGGCGGCGATCGCCTCGCAGGGCGTCGGCCTGCTCGACGACATCGGCCGGCAGATCGACAAGCTGGCGCGTGATCTCGACGACACCTTCGAGCGGGTCCTCCGCCGCATCTTCTTCCGCCGCCGCCGGCCGCTGCCGACCAACCGCGCGGGGCTGGTCAGTCGCGGCCTCGCCTTCCTCATCGACGCGGTGATCGTCAATCTCTCCTTCACCGTCCTGGCGGGCGCCGTCACCTTGATCGTCACCTTTTTCGGCGGCAATGGCGAAGGGGTGCCGCGCGGCGCGATCGTCACCGGGTCGCTGGCCTGGCTGATCGTCGTCGCCACCTACCTGGCGGGCTTCTGGTTCCTCGCCGGGCAGACGCCGGGCATGCGCTTCCTCGGCATCCGCCTGAACGAACGGCGGCTGCCCCTTCGGCGCGCGATCAGACGGCTCATCGGCCTCGGCCTCTCGATCGTCACCTTCGGCATCGGCTTCCTCGGCATCGTCTTCGGCGAATCGCGGCGCGGCTGGGCCGACCGGATGGGCGGCACCGAGGTGATCTACGACGAGCGCAAACCGGTCGCGGCGCCTTGGTCGAGCCTCAGCGAGCCGGTCCCGCCGCCCCCGCTCGAAGCGCCCGTCGCCGAGCCGGTCGCGGCCACGGAGATGCCGGCGGCGGCGGGCGCCGCACCACCCGCCGGCGAGGCCCCTAGACCGGAGCCCCAGAGCGGTTCGGCAGGATCCGCTGCACCAGCAGCGTGAGGCTGCCGGTCAGGATCAGGAGGACGACGTTGACGGCGAGGACGGCGAGCGCGCCGCCCGCCTTGTCGACCCCGCCGACGCCGAGCGCGACGCCGAGGCAGGCCGAGGCCGGGATCGTCGTCACCGAGATCGCCACGCCGACCGCGGCGGCGGCGCCGCTCTCGAACGACAGCATCGCCGCGACACCGGCCGCGGCGGCGACCAGCACGGTCGAGTAGTCGAGGTGGACGAGGGTGCTGAGGCCCGACTGCTCGACCTGGTAGCCGTCCGGCAGGAAGCCGGTCCATTTGAGCAGCGCCGAGAGGATCATCGCGGTGACGACGACCAGCGCCATCCCCAGGGTCAGGGTGGCGAAGGCGCGCACCGCCAGCCGCCGGCGCCCGGCGACGATGCCGACGCAGGTGGCGCAGATGGGCAGCAGGTCCGGGCTGACCGCCATCGCGCCGACGATCAGGATGCCGCTGGAGACGATCACCCCGGTCGCCGCGATCACCGCGGCGACGTTGATCAGCGCCAGGTAGCGGGCGAGCGGCCAGGAGTTGGCCCGCGCCGCCCCCATCACCTCGACCCAGGCGAGCCCGTCGATCGCCCGGTGGCCGGTCAGGTGCAGCCGCTGCGGCGCCACCACGTCGACCCGGGTCAGCACGTAGTCGTCGACCCCGATCCCCATCTCCTCGATCGCCTCGACCAGCTGATCAGCCGCCGACGGCTCGATGTCGGCGACGAACACCGTCTGGCCCTCCTCGCACGACTCGTCGGCCTGTCGCACCACCCGCCGCACCCCGTCGAGATCCCGCAGCAGCCGCGCAAACCCCGGCTCCCGCCGCGTGTCGAGAGATGCGTGCAGCCGCAGCACGCGCCCATTCTGAGCACCGCCCCGGCGTCACCGGCGGCGGTGGGCGGGGGGTGCGGGCCCGGGACGGCGTAGTTCGCGGCCGTGGCGGCCGTCCGAGGTGCGTCCCGGGCGTCTCGTGGCGGCCCGGGCAGGCTGTGGCCGCCACGAGACGCCCGGGACGTGAGGGTCCCGCAGGGAAGTCCACACGGACGTATGAGAGACGTCGGGGACGTGATCCTTCCTCATGCCTCCCGTGACGGGATCATGGCCCCCTCGCGGTGAGTTCGCACTTTCCTCCGCTATGCGAGCAGAACTGCGAACTCACCCGGAGGGGGCATGAGGAAGACGGGAGGAAGCGTGGACTTCCCTGACTCCTCGTCACGGATCGGGGGACTTCGTGGAGGAAGGCACGCATCTCTGCGCCGGGGCACGCCCGGGCCCTCGCCTCTCCCCGAGCACCCGGCCTTCTCGGTGGCGGTCACAGCCTGCCCGGGCCGCCACCGAGAAGGCCGCGTCCCTTTCGGCTTCGGGCGCCGGCCCACCCCCGGGCGCCAGCTTCAGGCGCCGGCTCAGACCAGCTTGACGATGCGGAAGCTTTTTGTGCCGCGGGGGGTCTCGACCTCGACGGTCGAGCCGACCTCGGAGTCCATCAGTGCCTGGCCGATCGGCGACTCGGCGGAGAGCTTGCCTTCGGCCAGGTTGGCCTCGGTCGAGCCGACCAGGGTCCAGGTGACGGTCTCGTCTTTGGACTCGTCGTGGACTTCGGCGGTGCGACCGAAGGAGAAGGTGCGGCCGTCGCCGTCGCCGTCGGACGCCTCGACCACGACCGCGTTGCGGAGGCGTTCCTCGAGCCGCTTGATCCGCGTCTCCATCATCGCCTGGTCGTCTTTCGCCGTGTGATACTCGGCGTTCTCCTTGAGGTCGCCGAGCTCGCGGGCGACGCGGATGCGCTCGGCCATCTCCTGGCGACGCGGACCTTTGAGCTCGGCCAGCTCGGCTTTCAGTTCTTCGATGCCGGCGGCGGTGATCGGCTCGCCGCCCGCGCTTTGATTAGCGGGACTCATCCCGAAAGGTTGTCAGAAACACAAGAGTCGCGGTCCCCCGTCGTGCCTGCCGGTGCTCGGGGGGAAGGACGGACAAGGGACGGATAAGGGACGCGGCCTTCTCGGTGGCGGCCCTGGCAGGCTGTGGCCGCCACCGAGAAGGCCGGGGGTTCGGGGAGAGGGCCGAGGGATCGGCGTGCCCGGGGCGCGCAGGCGCCCCTGGTGGAGAGACGCGGGCGTATGCCGGGGAGAGACGCGCATGTCCGGGCGCGAAGGCGCGTGATCCGCCACGAAGTCGCGTGATCGGTCACGAATGCCTGCGATCCGTGACGAAGAGCGGGGGAAGTCCACGCTTCCTCCCTCTTCCTCAGGAGGGGTCCTCACGCTCGTCGACTTAAGCCGCCTATGGGCGGCTCAACTCGACGAGCGTCGCCGGCACACTCCGAACCCGTGACGGGACGCATGAGGAAGGGTGACGTCCCCGACATCTCTCATACGTCCGTGTGACCTTCCCGACATCTCCCTCACGTCCGTGTGGACTTCCCTGCGGAAGCCTCACGTCCCGGGCGTCTCGTGGCGGCCACAGCCTGCCCGGGCCGCCACGAGACGCCCGGGACCCATCTCGGACGGCCGCCACGGCTCCGAAGCGCGCCGCCCCGAGCCCCGAACCCCGAGCCCCGAACCCGCCCCTCGACCCCGCCTCTCAGTCGCCGCCGGTTTCGCCCAGCAGTTCGGGCGCGAAGGTCTTCGTCTTCTTGTCGCCCGCCTTCGCCAGCTGTTCCAGCCCGAACAGTTCCTCGCTCGAGCGCAGCAGCGAATACGGGTTGTAGGGGGCGGCGTCGGTCGAGTTCTTGGTGATGAACTTGGAGAGCAGCACCGCGCCCGTCTTCAGCGGGTTGGCCGACGTCGTCGTCGCGGCTTCTTCGCCTTCGGCGACGACCGGCGGGTTCAGCCCGCCGAAGCTGACGATCAACAGGCCGTCCTTCTTGTAGGCCGGCGATTCGAGGATCTGCGGCACCACTTCTTCCAGCCAGGCGTCGGCCGCGGCGGCGCCTTCCGGCGACCCTTCCGGGCATTGCGCGGTGACGCCGGCCGAGCAGAGGTCGGGGGAGATGTAGGAGAAGTTCGGCGTGTTCGCTTCCTTCTTCAGGTCCTTCTTCAGTTCCGTGATCGGCACATCGTTTTCCGAGCATTCGCCCACGTCGAGCAGCGAGTGGAAGTGGGTGAAGGGGTTGAGGCGATTCGAGTAGCCGCCGAGTTTGACCACCTCTTCTTCTTCCGGTCCTTGGTAGACGCAGTCGGCCGCTTCGCCGGTGGTCGGGTCCTTCATTTCTTCGAAGTAGGCCTTCCAGGTGAAGGCGGCGACGGTGAGCTGGCTCCCCAGCGTGTCGGTCGCCACCGGCCAGACGCAGCCTTCGCCCGCGAGGACGCCGGCGCTGTTGGTTGTCGCCGTCGCGGGGAATTCGCTCAACGTCGGGCAGTCGGTCTTGGTCGCCTTGTTCGGCGGCTGGCCGCTGATCGTGGCGATGCCGTTCGGCGTCGTCGCTTCGCTCAGCACCGAGTAGTTGGTCAGCAGCAGGCCCTTCTTGCGCAGCGTGCCGCTCAGGTAGGGCATCACCGAGTCGGTCGTGCCGAAGGCCGCCTGGTAGCCGGAGCTGACCAGCGAGATCAGGAAGACGTGCTTGATCCGCCCGGCTTCCGGCTTGCTCACGGTCGTTTCTTCGGGTTCTTCCGTCGTTTCTTCGGGTTCCGTTTCCTGCACCGGTTCAGGCGCCGTTTCTTCCGGGACGATCACCGGTTCCGGCGTCGCTTCCGGCGTGTGGGTCGGTTCCGGTTCCGGCGTCGATTCGTGTTCCACCGCCGGCGCCGGCGCTTCTTCTTCGGCTTCCGGTTCCACCGGCGCGGTCGTGGCCGGGGCGCGGTCGGCGGCCAGGGCGCGGCCGAGCAGCGAGGCGGCGGCCTGGCTCGATTCCGGCTGGTTGGTCGCCGCCGCGGCGACGATCGCCGAGGTCGCCACCAGGGAGGAGGCGACCAGCAGGCCGAAGCGTTTGCCGGTCAGCGAGGCGCCCGCGGCGATCGCGGCGCGGACCCGGGTGGCGATCCAGTCCCTCACGCGCCCGCCTCGCTCGGCATCAGCGGCGTGCCGCACTGGGCGCAGAAGCGCACGGCGGGGCCGTAGGGCGCGCCGCAGCCGGGGCAGAGGCCGGCGGCATCGGCGCGTTCGAGCTCCAGCGCCCGCTCGACCGCCAGCAGCTCGGCGTCGACCCGCTGCAGCTCCGCCGCCTTGCGGGTGAGGACGTCGAGTCGCACGTGGTCACGGATCGCCATCTCGTAGAAGGCGCCGCCGAGGTCGGCCTGCATCACGGTGAACTTCTCCAGCAGGCGGTCGCGCTGGGCGATCAGCTCGGCGCTCTCCTCCTCCTTCGCCTCGGCCTCTTTGGCGGCCTCTCCCGGCGCCCCTTTCTTCGGCGGCGGTGGGTCGCCCTTGCGCCTGTCCGGCAAGGGGAAGCGGGGGGGACCGACCGGCGGCGCCGTCGGCAGTTTCCGGGCCTGCGGCTGCGCCGCCGGCCCGGGCGCGGGCGGTTGGCCCGCGGGCGGCCGTGGCCCGCTCGCGACCGGCTCCGGGCCGCCGCCGTTGGCGGCCGGCAGCTTCGCCGTCCGCTGGGTCTCGTCGGTCACGGTTCCACTCCCGCCGGCAGTTCGCTTTCGCTGCTGCCGCTGCTGCCTTCTTCGCCGCCGACGACGATGACTTCGGGCAGATTCTGCTGGGCCTTTATGTAGTTTTCGCCCGTCTGTTCGGGGTTTTCTTCGACCAGCTTGGTGTCTTCTTCGACGTCCTTCTTGCTCGGTTCGTAGCCCGCGACCTTTTCGACGTCGCCCTGCTTGCTGTTGGTCGTGTTCTTGCCGCCGCTCGACTTGGCGTTCTTCTTGCCCTGCTTCTTCGAGCCTTTGCCTTTCGCGTTCGAGCCTTTGGCAGCTTTTTCGCTCGCCGTCGTCGTCGTTTCTTCTTCCACCGGCGCCGCGGCGACCTGCTGCTGTTCCGCCTGGTGCAGCGCCTTCAACAGGGCCTCTTCGTTGGAATCGCCGGAGCCGCTGCGCCCGACCACGACCCCCAGCGCGACCGCGATCGGCAGCAGCGCGAAGAAGCCCACGGCGGCCGCGCGGCTGCCTCCGCCGGGCGGCTTGGCCTGTGATTTGGTCAACGGCCGGCGCGACTTTTTGTTCATCGCGGCGAAGTAGCGCGAGGCCGGATTCGCCCCGTTGCCGCGCCGCGCCGCGCATTCGACGCAGTAGCGCTGCTGGGGATCGAGCGGCGCGCCGCACTCTTCGCAGGGCTCGTACCCCTGCGGTTTGGCCAGCGGGCTGTCTTCGGTCACGCTTACTTTTCCCCCTTGGACTTGCCGTGATGGCCGTGGTGCTTCTTCTGCTTGGCGCGCTTCTTCGCCGCGGCCTGTTCCTTCAGGATCTGTTCCGATTCGGCCTGCTTCGCCGCCGCCTTTTCCTGCGTGGAAGAGCAGCCCGCGGCTCCTGCGCCGAGCAGACATATGCAGGCGGCGACCGCGACCGGCCGCATCAGGGTGCGGCTAGCCGAACGCACCGCTGACGTACTCCCGCGTGCGTTCCTGGCTCGGCTCGTTGAAGAGCCGCGTGGCGCTGTTGTACTCGACCAGGTCGCCCAGGTACATGAAGGCGACGTGGTCGGCGATCCGGTAGGCCTGCTGCAGGTTGTGGGTGACGATGACGACGGCGACGTCGTCGCGCAGTTTCACGATCAAGTCCTCGATCACCGCGGTCGACTGTGGGTCGAGCGCCGAGCAGGGCTCGTCGAGCAGCAGCACCTCGGGCTCGGCGGCGAGCGCCCGCGCGATGCAGAGGCGCTGCTGCTGGCCGCCCGAGAGCTTCAGCGCCGGGTGGTCGAGGTTGTCTTTGACCTCCTCGAAGAGGCCCGCCCGCTGCAGGGCCGAGTGGACCTGCGGCGCCAGCACCTTCTTCTTCACCCGCCGCGAGCCCTGCTCGCGCAGGACGTAGGCGATGTTGTCGAAGACGCTCATCGGGAACGGGTTCGGCTGCTGGAAGACCATCGTCACGCGCCGCCGCAGCAGGGTCGGCTCGATCAGCCGGATGTCGACGTCGTCGAGCCGGATCGAGCCGGTGAGTTTGGCCGCGGCGGTGAGCTCGGTGAGGCGGTTGAGCGAGCGCAGCAGCGTCGTCTTGCCGCAGCCCGAGGGCCCGATCAGCGCCAGCACCTCGCCCTGGCGGATCGGCAGCGAGACGCTTTTCACCGCCTCTTTGGCGCCGTAGTGGATCGAGACCTTGTCGACCTCCATCCGCCGGATCGAGAACTGCGGCGCCGCGATCGACCGTTTGGCGGCGACGAAGTTCGTCCTCGTCGCCTCGGCCTCGCGGGCCGGGGTCGGGTCCTGCGGGTCGAGCCGGCGGATCGGCGGCGGCGCGTTCAGGTTCTGCCGGGCTAGTGACTCCACGTTCCTGCCTTTCGGGCGCGGCGATGGACGAGGTCGGTCGCCGCGTTGAGCAGCAGGACGAGCAGCAGCAGGACGAAAGCCGCCGCGTAGGCTTTCTCGGGCTGATTGATGTTGCCGGTCGGCGACGCCTCGTAGACGAAGTTGGTCAGCGTGGTGCCGGCGCCGCGCAGGTAGTCGAGCGGGAACGGCACCCCTTCGACCGGCGAGAAGTTCTGGGTCGCGCCGAGCAGGATCACGATGATCGCGGTGTCGCCGATGATCCGGCCGAGCCCGAGCATCGCCCCGGTGGCGATCTGGGGACGGCAGGTGGGCAGCAGGATCCGCCGCGTCGTCGCCGCCTTGGTCTTGCCGACCCCGTAGGAGGCCTCGCGGACGTGGCGGGGGATCGCGTTCAGCCCCTCGCGGGTCGAGGCGACGATCAGCGGCAGCGCCTCCAGCGACAGCATCGAGGCGGCGGCGAAGAAGGAGCGGCCGAAGACGACGCCTTCGTTCGAGCGACTGAGGAAGCCGAGCGCGACGCTGGAGAAGATCACGGTGCCGAACAGGGCGAAGACGACCGAGGGGATGCCGGCGATCGCCTCGATCGTCATCTCGGTGATCCGGGCGAGCGCCTTGGGACGCCCGTACTCGACCAGCCAGACCGCGATCGCGACGCCGGTCGGCAGCGCCAGCGTGAGCGACATGGCGCCGATGATCAAGGTGCCGAAGAAGGCGTCGGAGAAGCCGCCGGTTTCGCCTTCGGTGAAGCCGCTGGCGGCCGGCGTCACCAACATCGACGGCTTCAGGTACTGGATCCCTTTGATCAGCACGTAGATGACGATCGCCGCCGCGATCGCGCAGAAGAGCAGGCCGAGGAACCAGCAGAAGGCGAGGCCGAGGCGGTCGAGCAGGCTCCAGGTGGAGCTGCCCTCGACGGCGCCGGTCGGCGGCGTCGGGTCGACGGGCGGCGGCGCGATGGTGTCGGTGAGGACGGGCTCGCTCATCGCGCCAGGTACTTGTTCATCGAGCGCCGCGCCGCCCAGCCGGCCAGCGAGAAGAGGGCGGCGGAGAAGAGCAGGAAGGAGGCGATCGCGAACAGCGTCGCTTTCGCCGGCGGCGAGCTGAGCTGGTCGACGCTCTTGACGATCGTCGGCGCCAGCGGTCGGGACGGCTCGAAGACGAAGATCAGGCCGTCGATCGGGTTGGGGGCGAAGGCGGTCGAGCCGGAGAGCATCGCCAGCATCACCGACTCGCCGATCGCCCGGGCGAGGGCGAGGACGGTGCCGGCGATGATCGCCGGGCGGGCGGCGCGCACGCCGATCTTCCAGATCGTGCGCCAGCGATTCACCCCGAGTGCCAGCGAGCCCTCGAGCCAGCCTGGTTTGACCGAGCTGAGGGCGTCGGTGAAGATCGCCACCATCAGCGGCGCGATCATGATCGTCAGCACGATCACCGCCGCCATCAGCGAGTAGCCGGTCAGCGAGATGACCCCGGCGACCGAGGCCTTCTGGTGCTCGGTGATCAGGTGGTTGCCGATGAAGGGGACCAGCACCAGGACGCCGAGCAGCCCGTAGATGACCGACGGCACGCTGGCCAGGAACCGCACCACCGGCGCCAGGATGTTGCTCATCCAGGTGGGCGCGAACTCGACCAGGAAGACGGAGATGAACAGGGCCGAGATCAGGGCCAGGATCACCGAGCCGCCGGCGATCAGGATCGTCGACCAGATCAGCGGCCAGGCGTGGAAGGTGTAGACGTAGCCGACGCCGGATTCGGCCGACAGCGAGATCTGGTTCAGCTCTTCTTCGACGTTGCCGCCGGGGCCGAACCAGGAAAGGCCGTTATGGGCGAAGGACGGCCAGCCTTGGATGAAGACGACGATGATGAGCGCCAGCAGCAGCGCCACCACGCCGAGCACCAGCGCGCCGAGCATCCGCTCGACGCGCTGGTCGGACCACTTGGGGCCGTACTCGGGTTGGAAGTCCTCTTCCAAGTCCGTCCCTTACTTCTTCTTGGCCTTCTTGTTGAACGCCGCGACGCCGCCGGCCTTGTTGATGACTTCGCCGGCTTCCGGGCTCTTGCGGGCCCAGTCGACGAACTTCTCCACGGCGGGGCTCGGGTTGGTGCTCGGCAGGACGATGAAGATGTAGCGCGACAGCGGGTACTTCAGCGGTTCGACGCTGATGTTCTTCGCTTCGCACTTCACGCCATTGACCTTGACCGGCTTGATGCCCTTCTTCTGCCAGGCGAGACCGGCGTAGCCGATCGCGTTCGGGTCCTGCTTGACCGCATTGACGACGAGGCCGTCGGCGGTCAGCGCGTTCACGTTGGAGGCAGGCAATTCGTTGTTGAGCACCGACTGGAGGAAGAAGGTGTAGGTCCCCCCGTTGGTGTCACGACCGACCGGGTCGATCGTCGTGGTCAGGTTGGAGCCGCCGACCTGACTCCAGTTGGTGATGATGCCCCGGTAGATGTTGTGGAGCGATTCGATGCTGATGTTCTTCAGCGTGTTCTTCGGGTTGACGTCCATGCAGAGGCCGTCGAGGTAGAGCTTGATGTAGGTCGTCCCGGCATCGCTGGGGAGCGGCGTGCGGGCCTGTCCGGCGAACTGGCTGGTGCCGTTCTGGACGTCCTTGATGCCGGCGTTGCCGCCGTCGGCCGTATAGAGGAACTTGACGTTCTTGTTGACGTTCTTTTCGTACGCCTTGAACAGCGCCTGCAGCACAGGCTGCGCGGCCACGGAGCCCGACCCGATCAGGGTGGTCTTCGCACCGGCCGACGCCGGCACGGCAAGGCCGATGGTGGCCAGTGCCGTGATGGCGAGGGTCTTCATCTTCATTCGGGTGCTTCCTCTCTGCCGGGTTGGGAGCGTTTTCTTGACCAACTTGGTCGCCTTACGCTATCACTTTATGTAGTTTATTGACGAGCATTGTCAAGAAAGGCCGCCCGGCACGGCCACGAAAGTGAGGAACAAGTTGTTGAAGAAGAGGCTCTCAACCCCTCGGGCGGCGACCGTGATCGTGCTGGCGGCAGTGGTCGCGGTGTCGGTGACGGCGGTGCCGACGTTGGCGGCGTCGTTCCTGACGCCTAAGGCGGCGTCGCAGACCTACGTCACCAAGCGCAAGGCCTCGAAGACCTACCTGACCAAGGCCGGGGCTTCGAACTACCTGACCAAGAAGGCCGCGGGCAACACCTACGTCACCAAGAAGTCCGCGGCGCTGCCGCCCGTCGTCGCGATCGCGGCCAGTAACACGCTGTTCTCGATCAACTCGTCGACCAGCGGCTACATCCCGACCGCCTTCACCTCGTTCGCGACCAAGGCGGCCGTGAGCACCGCGGTGATCACCTTCTCCGGCACCGCCAGCTGCACCAACCCGGCGAAGGCGCCGACGGTCGACCAGTCCTGCCCGATCACCATCCTCGTCGACGGCCAGCCCGCGGCGAAAAAGGTGAGCTTCGCGCCGGCGACGGCCGAAGGCACCTCGAGCAAGCCGGCCGCGGCTGTCGTCCACACGATCGTGCAGACGACCGTGCTGGGCAAGGGCGGTCACACGATCGGGATCGAATACGCGGGCGCTTCCGGGCTGAACTTCCAGCTCAAGTCCTGGAACCTCGCGGTGCAGGCGTACCCGCAGGCCGAAGAAGAAGAAACGACGACGAGCTCGAGCAGCAGCAAGTAGTCGCGTCGCCGTCGGCCGGCCCCGCGCCGGCCGCGCACCGAAAAAGGGCCGCGCTCCTGGGAGGGGAGCGCGGCCCTTGGTGCTTCTGGGGGAAACCGGCTAACGGCCGGGGTGGGGGAGGTTCTCGCCGAGTACGAGGCGGGCGCGATGGAAGATCGCGTCGTCGACGTTGCCCTGCGTGTCGTCTCGGTTGGCGGAGCGGGTGGTGCGGTTCTGCCCGGTGCCGGCCGGAGCTTCGTCGCGGATCAACCCGGCGATCCGACCTCGAGTGGTGAAGGTGGTGCGTGCGACCTTCTTGGCCATCTCTTCTGCGCTCCTTTCATTAGTTTGTTGAGCGACTAGATCAACATAGCACGACGCGCAGGGCACCCTGAGTGGTTTTTCCTATCGGCGCCGCCGGATCGGCGAGAATGCCCGATCACAGCGGCGAATTGGGCGGGGCGCCACCCGGCAAAGCGCACCCCGCCCGTCGCCTCTTCAAGCGGCTGCGGATACCTCCGCGTCGTCGCCGTCCGTGGACCCGCGGGGAGTCGAGGCCCCGCGGGGGTCGGCCGGTGGCGAACCGTTGAAGCTTTTCGCGTGGACCGGCCGCAGGTAGGCGATCTGGCCCTCCCGCAGCTCCAGCCGTTGCAGCTCGCCGCGGGTCAGCTGCGCCCACACCTCGGTGCCGTCGCCGAGCACGAACTCGACCCGGATCTCGAAACCGAGCGCGACGATCCGCTGGACCATCGCCTCCTCGGTCGAGTCGTCGCGGTCGCGGACGACCTCGATGTCGTGCGGTCGCACGAAGCTGTCGCCGAGCCGGTTGACCTCGCCGACGAAGCTCATCACGAACTCGTTGGCGGGCTTCTCGTAGAGGTCACTCGCGCTCCCCGACTGCTCGACCCGGCCCTGGTTCATGACGACCAGCTGGCCGGCGACGTCCATCGCCTCCTCCTGGTCGTGGGTGACGAAGATCGTCGTCACGTGCATCTCCTCGTGGAGGTTGCGCAGCCAGGTGCGGAGGTCCTTGCGGACCTTCGCGTCGAGCGCCCCGAAGGGCTCGTCGAGCAGCAGCACCTGCGGCTGCACCGCGAGTGCCCGGGCCAGCGCCATCCGCTGCCGCTGGCCGCCGGAGAGCTGCGACGGGTAGCGGTCGGCGAGGCCGGGGAGCTGCACCAGGTTGAGCAGTTCGTCGACCCGCTTGCGGACCGCGTCCTTCTTCCATTTGCGGATCTTCAGCCCGAAGCCGACGTTCTCGTACACGGTCATGTGCTTGAAGGCGGCGTAGTGCTGGAAGACGAAGCCGACTTCGCGCTTCTGGGTCGGCTTCTTCGACACGTCCTCGCCGTCGATCAGGACCCGCCCGGTGTCGAGCGTCTCCAGTCCGGCGATCGCCCGCAGCAGCGTCGACTTGCCGCTGCCGCTGGGCCCGAGCAGGGCCGTCAGAGATCCGTCCGGGACCTCGATCGATACGTCGTCAAGCGCCTGAAAGTCCCCGAAGCTCTTGTTGGCTCCCTCGACAGAGATACCCATCAGGCCGCCTCCTTTCGTTTGAGCAGGTTCATCGCCATCAGCACCACCAAGGCAAGGAGGGCCAACAGCACGGCGGCGCCGAAGGCGCCGGGGAGGTTGAAGTTCTCGTAGTTCTTCTCGACGAAGAGCGGCAGCGTCTGGGTTTCGCCGGAGATGTTTCCGGAGACGACCGAGACGGCGCCGAACTCGCCGAGCACGCGGGCGGTGCAGAGGACGACGCCGTAGGCGACGCCCCAGCGGATCGCTGGCAGGGTGACCCGCCAGAAGGTCTGCCAGCCGGAGGCGCCGAGCGTCTCCGCCGCCTGCTCCTGTTCGGTGCCGATCTCCTGCAGCACCGGCACCGTCTCGCGGACCACGAAGGGCACCGAGACGAAGACGCAGGCGAGCACGATGCCCGGGGTGGAGAAGAGGACCTTGATCCCGGCTTCGGCGAGGCCCGGTTCGAGCCAGCCGGTCTTGCCGTAGAGGAGGAAGAGCGAGAGGCCGATGACGACCGGGCTGATCGCGAACGGCAGGTTCAGCGCCGCGTCGATCAGCCAGTTGCCCTTCCACTTGTGGCGGACCAGGAGCAGCGAGCAGATGACGCCGAAGACGGTGTTGATCGGCACCGCGATGACGACCGTCAGCAGGGTCAGCTTCAGCGCGTGCAGGCCGTCGCTGGAGGTGATCGCTTCGAACGGCGGCGCCAGCCCTTCTTCGAAGGTCTTGTAGAAGAGCAGGACCAGGGGGGCGATCAGGAGCACGGCGATGTAGCCGAGCCCGAGGAAGCGGAGGCCCCAGCGGCTGGTGACGGAGCTAGTCACGTTGATCGCCCTCCTCCAGGTCGACGTGGGTGTCGATCGAATCGGCGCCGGAGCCGAGCGTCTCGGCGCCGCCGTCGGCGACCGGCATCAGGGTGAGGCCGCCGCCGCCCGCGCCCTGGGCGCGTTCGTGGCGGGTGCCCCAGCGCTGGATCATGGTGATGACGAAGAGGCAGGCCAGCGCCATCAGCAGCAGCACGATCGAGATCGCGGCGGCGCCGACTTCGTTGCCCTGTTCGATCTTCTGGCCGATCAGGATCGAGGCGACGGTGGTGTCGGATTTGCCGCCCGCGAAGAGCAGCACCGAGCCGTACTCGCCGAGCGCCCGGGCGAAGGCGAGGGCGACGCCGGCGGCGAGGCCGGGGAGGAGGTTGGGGAAGATGATGCGGCGGAAGATGGTGAGGCCGCCGGCGCCGAGCGAGGCCGCCGCCTCCTCCATGTCGCGGTCCATCTCGAGCAGCAGCGGCTGCACCGCGCGGACGACGAAGGGCAGGGTGACGAAGAGCAGGGCGACGACGATCGCCGTGCGGGTCAGGGCGATGTCGATGCCGACCGGGGAGTTCTTGCCCCAGAGCTCGATCAGGATCAGGCTGGCGACGATCGTCGGCAGCGCGAAGGGGAGGTCGATGATCGCGTTGATGATCGACTTGCCGGGGAAGTTGTCACGGACCAGCAGCCAGGCGACGATCGTGCCGAAGACGGCGTTGATCGCGACCACGATCAGCGAGCAGACCAGGATCAGCTCCAGCGACTGCTTCGCCTGCGAGGAGCTGACCTGGCTCCAGAATTCGCCGAGCCCCTGGCTGAGCGATTTGTCGAGCATCGCCGCCAGCGGCAGCAGCACGATCACGCTCAGCCAGAGGACGACCAGTCCGCGGCCGAGGCCCGCGCCGACCCCGGGCAGGCGCAGGGGCCTGCTCCGGGGCGCGACGGGACTTTGTGCGGCGTGGGCCTCCATCGATCAGCCCGAGGTCGAGACGCCGAGTTCCTGCTCGATCTTGGCGACGGAGCCTTCTTCTTCGTCGAAGAACTCTTCCTTGACCTTGGCCCAGCCACCGAACTTGCTGATCTTGAACAGGCCCTTTTCCGGTTCCGGGAACTCGGACTTGTCGACCAGCTTGGGGTTGACCGGCCGGTAGCCGTTTTCGGCCCACAGTTCCTGGGCTTCGTCCGACCAGAGCCACTTGAGGAAGTCTTCGGCCTGCGGCTCGGGGGCTTCCTTGGTGACCGCGATCGGGGTTTCGATCTGCAGCGTGTAGGGCGGGATGACGTATTCGACTTCTTCGCCTTCCTTTTCCGCCTTGATCGCTTCGTTCTCGTAGGTGAGGAGGACGTTGCCCTCGCCCTGGGAGAAGGCGGAGAAGGCGTCGCGACCGCTGCCCGGCTGGGCGGTGGTCTTTTCGAGCACCGTCTTCACCGCTTCCAGCGCTTCGGCTTCGGAGGCGCCTTCTTCGATCGCCGAGCCGTAGACGGCCATGATGTTCCAGCGGGCCGAGCCGGAGCTGAACGGGTTCGGGGTGATGACTTCCGCTTCTTCGTTTTCCTCCAGGTCCTTGAAGGACTTGATCCCGAGCGGGTTGCCCTTTTCGACCAGGATGACGACGACCGAGTCGGTGGCGATCCCTTCGTATTCGTTCTTGTTCCAGTCCTTGGAGACGATTTCGCCTTCTTCGACCAGCCGTTCCATGTCGCTGCCGGTGGAGAAGTGGACGATCGAGGCGGGCTGACCTGCCGCGACCGCGCGGCTCTGGTCGCCGGAGGCGCCGAACGAGTTGCTGAAGGTGACGCCTTCGCCTTCCTTCGTCTTCTCGAAGGCGGGCTCGAGGACTTCGGCGTAGACGGATTCCGGGGTGGAGTAACCGACCACGCTGAGCTTGGCGCCTCCCGAGGAGCCTTCGCTCGATTCTTCGCTGCCCGAGCTGCTGGAGCTGCCGCCGCCTCCGCAGCCGGAGACGATCAGTGCGACCAACAGGGTGACGAGAGCGGCTATCGAGCCGATCGTCACGCCGCGCCGCCGGGTGGTGCGAGCGTTCCGCATCTAGGTTGTTCCTTCCTTTTTCGACTAACTAACTAATAAATGGAAGGTCCGGACCGTAGCACAAAGTCGAGCGACAAAGTAAGGAATACCGATCACGCGCAAGGTTTTCCCTTTCGCCGTGCGGACGCACCTGGCCGGCGAGGTGGCCGCCGGTTAGGGTCGGCCGATGGGAGCGGAGGTCTCGAGGACGCCGGAGGAGCGCCTCGTCGGGCTGCCCGACTTTCCCTTCGGGTCCTCCTACGAGGAGGTCGACGGGCTGCGGCTCGCCTACCTCGACGAGGGCGAGGGGCCGCCGGTCGTCTTCTTCCACGGCGAGCCGACCTGGTCGTTCCTCTGGCGCAAGGTGATCCCGCCGGTCCGCGACGCGGGCTTCCGCTGCATCGCCCCGGACTACGCCGGCTTCGGCCGCTCCGACAAGCCGACCGACGTCGGCTTCTACACCTACGACCGCCACGTCGGGTTGATCGCGGAGCTGCTCGGGCGGCTGGGGCTGGAAGGAGCGACGGCGGTGGTCCACGACTGGGGCGGGCCGATCGGGCTGCGGCTGGCGGTCGAGCACCCGGAGTGGTTCTCGCGGCTGGTGATCATGGATACCGGGCCGTTCACCGGGCACCAGCGGATGAGCGAGGCCTGGCTCGCCTTCCGCGACTTCGTCCGCGGCGCCGAGGAGGTGCCGGTCGGGATGCTGGTGCGGGGCGGCTGCAAGCACGATCCCGGCGACGAGGTGATCGCCGCCTACGAGGCCCCTTATGTAGACGCGGCGGCGAAGGCGGGGGCGCGGGCCTTCCCGCTGATCCTGCCGACCGAGCCCGACGCGCCCGGTGCCGCGGCGGGCAGACGCGTCGCCGACGCGCTGCGCGAGGACGAGCGCCCGGCCCTGGTGCTGTGGGGCGCGGACGACCCGGTGCTGCCCTTCTCGGTCGGCGAGCGGGTCTCCGCCCAGCTCGGCTTCCCGCCGCCGATCCCGATCCGCGACGCCTCCCACTTCCTGCAGGAGGACGCGGGCCCGGAGATCGGCGCGATCATCGCCGACTGGCTGCGGTCCTGATCCCGCGCGAGCGGGCGATCAGCTCGACCATCTCGTGGTGGGTGCGGTCGCGCAGCAGCTCGGTCCGGCGCGGCGGGCCGGAGTCCTCGACCCAGGTGACGGTCCCCGGCCAGTAGGAGTTCGGCGGCTCGCCGGGGTTGTGGAGCGGGGTGGAGAAGACCCAGTTGCCGCTGTTGTGGAGCCGGCCGCCGCCGGGCAGGGGCCAGGCCGCCTCGTCGTCGCGGGGCCCGCCGCGGTGGGTGTGGCCGGTGATCACGTGGGCGCCGTCGACGCCGAGCCGGCGCGCCATCTCGCTGGCACCGTCGACACCGCTGCGGAAGATCGCGTCGCCGTAGACGTCGGCCTCGAAGTCGGCGCGGAGGAGGTGGTTGACGGCGGCGACGGCGAGCGGGAAGCCGGCGCGGGCGGCGCGCGCCTTCAGCCGGCGGGTGGGGGTGCGGTCGGGACGGTCGCCGGCGAGGAGTTCCCAGGCCGCTTCGGAGGGGCCGAGCTCTTTGCGGCGCGGTCGGCGCCGCATCGACTGGGCGGCGCCGAAGGCGAGTCCATATAAGGGGCGGACGAGGCGCTCGTAGTCGGCCGGGGTCGCCTCGTCGGGGAGCGGTCCGCTGAAGCGGCGCACCACGGCGAGGGCGACGCACTCGGCCCGCGGCAGGCGCAGGTGCAGGTCCATGTAGTGGCCGTGGGTGGCATAGACGTCGTCGCGCAGCCAGATGCCGGGGTAGGCGATGCGCAGGCGGGCCGGGGCGAGGGCGTCGGCGATCGTCGCGAGCGGGCCGGGGGAAGGGTCGGCGCTCGCGTCCAGGGTCAGCGGCGCGTCGTCGATCGAGAGCCCGTCGAGCAGCGGCTCCGCGAGCCGCGCGTCGTGGTTGCCGGGGACGAGCACGACCTCGGCGTCGCCGACCGCGGCACCGAGCTCGGCGAAGAAAGGGAGGGCCTGCCGCAGCGTCGCGCCGAGCGGGAGTTCGCGCAGCTCGATCGCGTCGCCGAGGAGGACGACCCGCTCGGCCCCGCGCAGCTCCTCCAGCAGCACGGCGCGGACCTCGGGGTCGCGCAGGACGTCGTTGCCGCCGGTGGCGCCGAGGTGCATGTCGGAGATGACGGCCGTCTTCATCTGTGACCCTTGTACCGGACGAGCATCTTGGCCGGCCGGCCAGTCGCCGCTAGCATTCCCCGGATGTACTCTCAGGCCTACTCGTTCGGCGAGGAGCTGATGGCACCGGCCAACGGCATCGAGCTCTGTTACCAGGAGATGGGCGAGCCGGACGGTGAGCCGCTGGTCCTGGTGATGGGGCTGGCGACCCAGATGATCGCCTGGTTCGACGGCCTCTGCACCCTGCTCGCCGAGCGCGGCTACCGCGTCATCCGCTTCGACAACCGCGACATCGGCCGCTCGACCAAGATCGACGTGGCCGGGATGCCGAGCAAAGTCGACCTGCTGCTCGGCCGCCGCGCCACCGCGCCCTACCTGCTGCGCGACATGGCGAAGGACACGGTCGGCCTGCTCGATTTCCTCGAGATCGACCAGGCCCACGTGGTCGGCGCCTCGATGGGCGGGATGATCGTGCAGCAGATGGCGATCGACCATCCGCGGCGCCTGCGCTCGATGGTCTCGATCATGTCGACGACCGGCAGCCGCCGCGCCGGCCAGCCGAGCCTCAAAGCCTTCGGCCTGATGTTGGGCAACCCGCCGATGACGCGCGACCAGGTGATCTCGCGCGCGGTGAAGACCTTCAGGGTGATCGGCTCGCCGGGCTTCCCCTTCGAAGAAGACGTGGTGCGGGAGATGGCGGCGAGCTCCTACGATCGCGGCCACTCGGCGGCGGGCGTGGCGCGCCAGCTGCACGCGATCCTCGCCTCCGGCGACCGTACCGAGGCGCTGCGCCGCGTCCAGATCCCGACCGCGGTCATCCACGGCACCCGCGACCCGCTGGTCAAACCGTCCGGCGGGCGGGCGACCGCGAGGGCGATCCCGGGCGCGCGCCTGATGATGATCGACGGCATGGGCCACGACCTGCCGCGCGACCTCTGGCCGACCTTCGCCGAAGCGATCGACACCAACGCCGGCCGCGCCGGCAGGCCGTCCGCCGAGCCGGCCCGGCCCGCCTAGGGACCGGAGCCGCCCGACGACAGAAGTGCGGCTGAAAGGAGTCGAACCTTCACGAGCGTTAGCCCACACGGACCTGAACCGTGCGCGTCTACCAGTTCCGCCACAGCCGCGAGTCCCGTCAATCTACCGATCCTCGCGCCCTCGCCGACGCGTGACCCACGCCACGGTCAATTTCCGCCCCGCTCTGTAAACTGCTCGATCCCTGCCGCTATCGTCTAGGGGACTAGGACGCCGGATTCTCAGTCCGGAAACCGGGGTTCGAATCCCCGTAGCGGTACTCGCTGGGCAGGAGTTGCGCGCCTCGGTCGATTCAGGAAGAGAGGTCGACCAGGCGAAGGCCGTCGAGGGGCGCTCGCGCCGAGGTGTATCGGGTGGAGCTGCGTTCGGAGAGGTCGAGGCGCTCGCCGGACAGGACCGAGGGGCAGTTGGAGGCGATGATCCGTCCCTCCGCCGTGGTGAGCGCCATCGGTGAACCGACCCTGAGGAGCGCCGGCATGACCTCGCGCTCCAGGCTTGCGACCAGGACGTCGGCCGCCGCCACGCCGACGAACGCGCCGTCGCAGACGACCGGCACCGAGAGCGTGATCGCGTACATGTTGGTGCAGGCATGGTCGACGAAAGGCCCCGACATCGTCGGCTGCAAGGTGTCGCGTGGGCTGGTGAACCAGTCGTTCGTCAGGTAGTCGTAGAAGTCCGGGGCCGTCTGTTCGAGGTTGACGCGAAGGGGTTCGGGCCGTGACCCAGGGGTCGTCGCCGACCACCACTCGAGCCACCGATCGACATCGCCAAGTAGACCCGGGGCGACGACCACGCCGGCCCCGCTCACCAGGCCGACCCGGCCGGAGAGGATCGCGAAGATCGAAGGGTGGAGCGCGGCCAGGTCGTCGACGGCGAGTCGGTGCGGGACCGCGCGCAACAGGTCTCCGAACTCCTGCGCGAGCCCGTCGAGGTCGGCGAATATATGGCCCAGATCGGAGACCATCCCGGCCAGCACCGGTTCCGGCCCGCTCTCGCTCGACGGCCCGCCGTCATCGCCCTCGTCCAGTCGCAGGCGCAGGGAGATGAGCCGCTGGGTCTCCGCCGACGCCCCTTGCTCGGCGAGGTTCCTGGCCCGCGAGCCTCGCCTTCCTTTGATCGCCGCGACCAGCGCCCGTCGGTCGCGGACGATCGCGCGGTGCTCGTCGTCGCTCAGCTCGAGCCCGGAGAGGTCCCCGATCTCGGCCCGCAGGCGCGCTTCCTCGCGCGTCAGCCGGGAGGACTGCGCGGCGGCGGCGATGCCGATCGTTAGCAACGTGTCGGCGCGCCGGCGCTCGCTCGCGTCGGAGGCCTCGGCCAGCCGGTCGACCTGCTCCTCCAGGCGGCGGACCTCCTCGTCGAGCGCGCGCTCGGCCGCCAGCTTGGCCGCCGCGCCGCTGATCGCGGCGCGCTGATCGCCCAGCTCCTGGAGCTCGTGGATGCCGAAGTGTCGGAGCGGCTCACGGGCATCGGCGGGGGCACGGACGAAGGTGCCGCCGCCCCGTCCGCGCCGGGTGGTCACCAGGCCCTGCTCGCGGAGCGTGCTGAGCGCTTCGCGCAAGGTCACGGTGGCGACTCCCATCTGGGCAGCCAGCTGGGTCTCGGTGGGCAGCCGCTCGCCGTCGATCAGAAGGCCGAGCCGGATCGCCTGCCCGAGCCGGCGCGCGACCAGGTCGGCGCGGCCGCCGGCCGCCTCGTCGGGCGCGAACAGCAGTCGCGCGGTCGCGGTCGTGAGTCCGACGGTGGAGCCTCCCTGAGACTCGTGTGGTTTCTTCTTGACTTTCAAAACTATGAACTCATAGGATAAAGAAATAGTCCGTGGTGGGAAACGACCAGGAGGGAAAATGGGATCAGAGGGGTTGAGAGTCTCGCCGACCGACGACGATTCGCGTCTCGAGAGTCTCGGATACAAACCGCAGTTGAACCGGGTCCTCGGGCTCTTCGAGAACTTCTCGGTCGCGTTCACCTATCTCTCGCCGATGGTGGGGATCTACTCCCTGTTCCTGCTCGGCGTCGGGACCGGCGGACCGGCCTACCTCTGGCTCCTCGCCATTCCGGTCCTCGGGATGCTGCTCGTGGCGCTCGTCTTCGGTGAGCTCGCCAGCCACTATCCGGTCGCCGGAGCGCTCTACCAATACAGCAAGTTCTCGGTCGGTCCCAGATATGGCTGGTTCGTCGGTTGGTTCTACGGCATCGCCCTGTTGGTCACGGTGGCCGCCGTCGACACCGGGGTGGTCAGCTACGTCGCCGCGCTGACGCACAACTGGTTCGGTTGGAATCTCGACCCCACCAGCCACGGCACGATCCTCGTGATCACCCTGATCCTGCTGGCGATCCAGACCACCCTCAACATCACCGGCACGAAAGTGATGGCCCGGGTGGCGCAGTTCGGGGTCTACGTCGAGCTGATCGGGACCTTCGGCATCGCGATCATCCTTGCGATCCACGGGTTCCACCACGGCCTCGGGTTCCTGTTCAGCAGCCAGGGGGTCCAGAACGCCTCCTCGAACCCCCTCGAACTCGACTTCGGCGGCCATTGGTGGACCGGTGCCGCCCTGATCGCCGTCCTCGCGCCCGTCTACATCATCTACGGCTTCGAGTCGGCCGGCGACATCTCCGAGGAGACCAAGGACGCGGGCCGTCAGGTGCCACGGGCGATGCGCCTCGCCGTGATCTGGGGCGGTATCGCCTCCCTCGTCCTGACCGGCGCGCTGCTTCTTTCGATGCCGGCGCACAACGCGGTCGGCGCGACGGTGGAAGGCGGCGGCGTGCCGTTCATCCTCGAACAGCTCTCGACCGGCATCCAGGATGTCCTCCTGTTGCTGATCATCTTTGCCTTCTTCTCCTGTGGCACCTCGGTGCAGGGGGCGGGAAGCCGACTGGCTTTCTCGTACGCGCGTGACGGCGCCCTGCCGGGGTCGGGATGGATCTCCAGGGTGAGCGATCGTTTCCGCACCCCGGTAAACGCCCTGATCGCGGGGGCGGTGGTGACGGCGCTCTTCTGTCTCCTCGTCTTCCCTTCGCCGTCGCACGACATCCACATCCTCTTCATCACCTATCCGGCGGAAGTCAACGCGCTTGTCGCGCTCGTCTCCTTCGGCGTCAGCGGGATCTACCTCAGCTTCCTTCTGACCGTGATCGCGGCGATCGTCGCCCGTACCCGGGGGTGGATCCCGGAGGGCAAGTTCCAACTCGGGAAATGGGCCTGGCCGGTCACGATCGGCGCGGTCGCCTACCTCGGCCTGATGTTCATCAACGTGGTCTATCCGTCCGGGATCACCAGTCCTCGCGCCTATTTCAACATCGACTGGATCACGCTCGGAGTGATGTTCGTGGTCGCGGCCGTCGGCGCGGTCTATCTCTTCTTCGGGCATCCGCAGCGCGGGGTCGCCCGGCACACGCATGACGAGCTGGAGGAATCCGGGGCCGAACGGCACCGCGAAACCACCGGCGCGGGAGAGGGAAGCGCATGAGTCCGGCGACGACCACCGGGACCGTCGAGGCGCTGATCGACGGCAGCTGGACCGCGGGCGGTGCGGGCACCTTCGAGGTGCGCTCGCCACACTCGCGCGAGCCGGTCGCCTCCGTCGCCCGTTGCGATGAGGACGACGTCGCCCGCGCCGTCGAAGCCGCCCGGCGGGCCCAGCCTGCCTGGCGGGCGACGCCGGTGATCGAGAGGGTGAAGATCCTCCGGCGGGTCAATGATCTGGTCCGCGAGCGGGCCGAGGAGATCGCGCGGACCATCACCGCCGAGATCGGCAAGACGATCACCGATGCGCGCGAGGAGGTCTATGAGTACTCGGCGCCCAGCTGGCACAAGGCGGGTGAGGAGGTGCTTCGCCATCGCGGGCTCTCGTTTCCGTCCTCGCAGGAGCCGACGAACAACAAGCGGCTGGTCCTGACGCACCGGCCGCTCGGGGTGATCGCGGTGATCACTCCGTACAACTTCCCCACCGACATCTCCTCGATCGCGCTCGCGCATGCCCTTGCCGCCGGCAACGCCGTGGTCTGGAAGCCCTCGGAGTACGCCCCTGGCTGCTGCACGATGATCGCCGCCGCGGCCGAGGAGGCGGGGGTTCCGCCCGGAGTGCTGAACGTGGTCCACGGTTTCGGCGACGTCGGCGGCGCCCTCGTCGCGGATGCCGGGATCGACGGCGTCTTCTTCACCGGCTCGACCGTGACGGGCGAGCGGATCGCCCGGGCGGCGCCGCTGAAGCCGCAGCTGCTCGAGCTGGGAGGCGACGGGCCCTTCATCGTCCTCGCCGACGCCGATGTCGACGCCGCCGTGGAGGGCGCGATCAACGGCTGCTTCTACTACAGCGGCCAGGTCTGCACCTCCGCCGAGCGCCTGCTCGTCCACGCGGACGTCTACGACGAGTTCCTCGCGAAGCTGCGGGCGCGCGTCGCCGGGCTGAAGATCGGCGATCCCGCCGAGGAGGACACCTTCATGGGTCCGGTCTGCAACGAGACGACCCTGGCCCGGATCCGCGAGCACATCGCCGATGCCGTCGAGAAAGGGGCGCGGATCGAGCAGTTCGGGCCGGACGAAGGCCTCTATCACCCGGCGACGATCCTCACCGATGTCGACCCGGAGATGTTGATCATGCGCGAGGAGACGTTCGGCCCGGTCGCGCCGGTGCTGAAGATCACCTCTGCCGCCGAAGCGGTCGAGATCGCCAACCGGAGCTCGTTGGGCCTGATCGCCTCGCTCTGGACGCGCGACCTCGCAACCGCCTGGCGGGTCGGCGAGGCGTTGCCGCACGGCTCGGTCAACGTCAACGAGACGAGCAACTACTGGGACCAGCTCGCCCCGTTCGGTGGCGCCGGGAGGAGCGGCGTCGGCCGCGAGCTCTCGCAGTGGTTCCTGGAGAAGTTCACCGAGCCGAAGCTCTTGGTCTTCGAGCTTGGCGACTCGGAAGTGAAGTACGACCGGCGCGCCGAAGGCGGTTGGTGAAATCGAGCTCGAACGAGAGGAAGAAGACGATGAAACGCTGTGCCGTGATCCTCCTGGTCCTCGCCCTTACGGCGATCGCCGTGCCCGGCGCCGGAGCGGCCGGATCGGGTAAGACGATCTCCGTGATCGAGCATCCGATCACCGACACGACCACGGACGTGGGGAAGACGGGCGACAGCCTCGGCGACATCCTCACCTTCCACAACCCGATCTTCGACAGCAGGGATTCGAAGAAGGTCGGCTCGGATCAGGGGTACTGCATCCGGGTCCACGTCGGCGTGTCCTACGAATGCACCTGGACCAACTTCCTCAAGGGCGGTCAGATCGTCGTCCAGGGTCCCTACTACGACGCCAAGCCGAGCGAACTGGCGATCACCGGCGGCACCGGTAAGTACGCGACCGCGCGTGGGTCGATGCGCCTCGAAGCGATCGAAGGGAGTAAGGGAGAAGAAGAGTTCAGCTTCGTCTTCCACCTCCGTTGAGCGGCGCGCTCTGACACCCCTTCGTCGACCGGCGATCGCCGACCTGATCTAGGTCGCGCCTTCGCCGGACCACCAGTCGCGCCTGCCCTCCACATCGCCGCGCGGATCGTCGCCGAGGCCGGGGACGCCGAGGACGAGGATCTCCATGCCCTGCGGGCCGGCCTCGTAGCCTCGCCAGGTCCCGGGCGGGACGCGGACGGCGTCCCATTCCTCGACCGCGACGATCTCGTCGTCGAGCTTCATCCGCCCACTGCCGCGGATGACCAGGTAGATCTCTTCCTGCGTCTTGTGGGTGTGGCCGTACGGGAAGCGGTAGTCGGGCGGGATGCGCTGGTAGCTCAGGCCGCACCGCTCGAGGCCGAGCGCCTCGGTTGCGTGGCGGAACTCGAGGTCCGGCGAGCCGTCGAAGTTGGACCCGAGGTCGGCCAGGTCCTGGCGGAGGTTCTTCAGCGTGAAGGGCACCGGGATGATCCTAGAAGCAGGCGATTCGCCCGATACTCACTTCTTCTAGACGGATGGCCACCCCGAAAGTGATGACGATCGGGGCGGGAAGGTAAAAGGCGCCCGGCGAATGGACGATGCTTTTGTCGTGACTTTCTGGAACGCCCTGATCCGAGCCAAGCACGACGGCGTGGAGGACCTGCCGCCGGAGTCGCGCTGGTCGTTGATGTCCCGGGTGCGCGCCGGTTGCTTCGCCCTCGTCGGCGTCGGGACCGCGGTCGCCCTTACCGTCGTCGCCGTGTTCGCCAACGCCGGGCTCCACTTCCTGCCGCTGCCCGCGCTGCCGGTTCCCGGTGGCTCCTCGGCGCCCGGTATCGGCTCGGGGACCGCGGTCTCCTTGGCCCAGCCTTCTTCGCTCGGCCAGGCCGGGTCCGGCGGGGTGGGCCCGTCCCTCGCCGTGGCCGGCTCGTCGCCGGCCGTCCAGGTGATCGTCGACAGCAACTTGGCGAGCTACGCCCCGGCCGAGACCGAGGGAACCTCCGCGCCGCACGTCTCCGGCTCGGCCGCGATCGGCGGCGGCGAAAGCATCTCGTCGGAGACGAAGGGCGCCGGAGGCCAGGTCTCGACGCCGGAATCTTCCTCCCCGGAAACCGAAGCCACCGCCGCGCCGACCACCGAAGTCGCGGCGACCACGACGACCACCGAAGAAGCCCTCGCGACCGGTTCGACCGGATCGTCGTCGGGCTCGTCGTCCACCACCGGTGGCGAAACCCCGGTGACGTCCGTGGCAAACGGTCCGGGCGGCCGAGGCCAGGGCAGCCCGGGGGAGGAAGGCATCGGATCCGAAGCGGGCGGCAGCGAAGAAGAAGGCTCGGGCGAAGAAACTCCCACCGAAGAATCACCTGAATCCTCCGAAGGCGAATCGACCCCGGTCGGCCCCAGCGAATCCGAAACGGAAGTGGAAACCGAAACGACGGAATCTCCCGAAGGCGAACCGGTAGGCCCGCTTGGTGGATCGGAATCCACCTCCGCTCCGGCCGTCGAAGAAGCGGCGACGTCAGAAGAAGCCGCGCCGGCCGAAGAAGTGGCCGCCGAAGCAGGGGAACCCGCGGGCGAATAGCCCCCTCTGCAGTTCTCAGCCTCCCTCAGCCTCCGTTCGCCTCGACCCCAGGTCCGACTGGTGAGCTTGGTGTGCACCAAGACTCGAAGGAGGACGCAGATGGGACCCCACAGCGCAGTAACTCCGCAGTCGAGGGAAGGCTCACGCCCGGTGGCCGGCGAGGTCGCCTACGTCGGCACGACGACGCCGGTCGGCGCCTCGGTGGTGGTCAGGGACGGGACCTCGCGCCTGCCGCTGCCACCGGCCGGGGACGGCCAGGCGGGCGCCTATACCTGGGGCACGGCCGGCTCGCACCCGGTCGAATTGGCGCGGGCGATCCTCGCCGACGCCTCCGGCGACCAGGCGGTGGCCGGGCGATTGTCCATGGCCTTCACCTGGGAGGTCGTCGCCGGGCTCCCGGCCGACTTCTTCACCCTCCGCCGCACCGACGTCCTCGACTGGATCGATCACCACGCTGCCGCCGCGGTCTGAGCGGTAGAGGCCCGATGACCTCGGCGCGGTCCGGGCGCCGGGGTCATCGTCGCGCCCGGTCTGGCAGGTCAGCCCAGCTTCACCGAGACCTTCGTCCCCGCCGGGCGTGAGGATCCCTGGCTTGGGCTGACCTTCACGACCTTGCCGCTTTTGGCGGTGACGCCCTTCTCCGTGCTCACCTTGCCAAGCTTGCAGTGGGCCTTGGCGAGAGCCTTCTTGGCGGCCCTGAGACTCTTGCCTTTCAGCTTCGGGACCTTGCAGGCCACTTCATAGGTGAAGGTCCCCGAGCCGGTGCCGGCGATCGTCGTAACCGTCACCGGCGTGGCGGCGCCGGCGGTCCCTGCCGTCGTGGTCGCCGAGATCGACGCTTCCGAGGCGACGGTGAACGGCACCGGCACGCCGCCGACGGTGACGCCTTGGACGCGGGCGAATTCGGAGCCGGTGATCGTGATGGCGGTCCCGCCCACCGCGGTGCCCTTGCCCGGGGTCACGGCCGAGACCGTCGGCGCGGCCAACAGCGTTGCCTTCACGTTCATCTGCGTTTCGGCTTCGTAGCTTTCGGCTTCGAAGGTGACGCCGCTGAGGAGCGATCCCTTGCGGTAGTAGGTGATGTCCGCGGGGTTCGTGGTCCGCGCCAGGCAGGTGTTGTTCACCGTTTCGGCGTTCTCGTCGTTGTCGCCGATCAAGTCTCCGGCGGCGACCGGAATTTCGACCGGGAAGGTGTTGAGCGTTTCCGGTTGCAGCAGCCGCGGCCCGTTTTCGCCGACGATCAGGAACTTCGGGTAGGCCGGACCGTCGCCGACCGGGCGGAAGACCTTGAAGGAGAGCTTCTGCTCGACCCCCGCGCCCGCGTAGTTGCTCCAGGAGGTGATGACCCCGGCGTTCGGGACGGTGTAGAGGGAGGCGGTTGCGCCGCCCGGGATGAGGTCGAAAGGCCCCGGTTCGTGGCAGTAAGACGAACCCGTCGTGGGAGTGACGACTTCGCCGACCGTGATCTGGGCCGACGCCGATCCCGCCGTGACGAGGGCTAAGACCAGCGCGCAGAGCGCGGCGAGACGGAGCGGATGGCGGAGGGGAATCATGGATCCCCAGACCCTAGCTCCGGCGCAACTCGACTAGACGAGGATTCGGGTCGCTTCTCAGGCCCGCGCGGGGCGGTTCCCAGGCCAAGCCCAGGTTCGGATGGTGAGCTTGCGGTGCGAGTCGTACGGACGAGCGGCCCGCATTCCAGGACACCAGGCGACCTCAGCCGCTCCACCCGGGTTGGGGTCGCCTGGCGCTCGGGAATCAATTGCGTTTCCTGCGCCGTCGGGGCACGGTCTGGTGGCTCGCCCCGACCCCCGGCGCCCGCCCGCTGCGCCTTTTCCTTTGGGGCGCGGCGGGCATCTTCATGCCGGCGTCGCGCGGAAGCGGTTGACCGCGACGCCGGACCAGATCAGCTCGACGACGCCGAAGGGCCAGGCGCCGGAGAGGAAGCCGTAGACGCTGGAGAGGACGCAGCCGAGGGCGAAGGCGAGGATGAAATTGCGCCCGCGCGACTCAAGCGCGTACATCAGCATCATGAAGGTGACGGCGCAGGCGCCGTAGAGGGTGAGCATCGGGGGAGTCTGACGCGTGGGCGCGTCAGCCGGTGGTGTGGAACTTGCCTTCGGCGTCGACCGAGACGCCGATGCAGCGGCCCGTCTTTTCGACCGTGCGACGGAGCAGCCGGCGCATCGTCAGTTCGTTTTCTTCTTCCGGGCCGAAGGTCGCCTGGGGATGGATCGAGGTCAGCTTCGCCAGGTTGGTGAAGCCCTTGACCCCCGCTTCGCGCGCCTTCTTCGTCTGCTTCTTGCAGGCGTCCGCCATCGCTTCCACGTCGTTGACGATGTGGACGGCGGCGGGCGTCCCGGCCAGCGATTCGCGCGTGTCTTCGCTGCCGCCGCAACCGCCGAGGAGCAGCGCCAGAAGGGCGATCGCAGCGACGGGGAGGACGGTGCGCACGTCGCGCAGCCTATGACGGACGCCTAAGGGGAAGCTCAGAGCACAATGGCATTGATTTCATTGATTAGTCGACATCGCTAGCTCAACCTGTTAGCGTCGGGCGAACCGGACGGGGAAAGGGCCCGGCCGACTCTTTGGGAGGAGAGCACCAATGAAGTGGACTCGTATCGCCGTCGCGGCGTGCGCGGCCGCGTTCTGCCTCGCCTTTGCCGCGCAGGCGATGGCGACCAGGTACGTGGCGCTGGGGGATTCGTATTCATCGGGGACCGGCACCCGGACCTTCTACGAATCCGAATGCCAGCGCTCCGTCTACGCCTACCCGTACCTGCTGCACGAAGCGCACCCGAGCTGGACCTTCGTCGACGCCGCCTGTGCCGGGGCGACGACCTCGACCCTGCTCAGCTCGCAGGTCTCGAGCGTCACCTCGTCAACGAACTGGGTCACGTACACGATCGGTGGCAACGACGCCGGCTTCTCGCACGTGATCACCGAATGCGCCCTGCCCTCGTGGCTGTCGAACTGCACCGGCGCGGTCAACGAAGCGCAGGCGATCATCAAGAACAAGTTGCCGGGCCGGCTCGACGAAGTGAACGACGCGATCAAGTCGCGGGCGCCGAGCGCCCAGGTGATCGTGCTCGACTACCCGAAGCTGTTCAACGGTGAAGACTGCAACGCGCTCACCTTCTTCAGCTCCTCCGAGGAGGCGAGGCTGAACGAAACGGCCGAACTGCTGCGGACCGTGATCAGCGCGGCGGCGACGCGGGCTGGGTCGAACTTCACCTTCAAGGACGTGATCCCGGCGTTCGTCGGGCACGCGGTCTGCGACGGCGGCAGCGGCTCCTCGACGGAGTGGATCAACGGTCTCTCCAGCCCGACGAGCGAAAGCTACCACCCGAAGGTGACAGGTCATCTCGACGGCTACTACCCCGCCGTCCACGCGGTCACCGGGTAGCGGAGAGCAGCTCGATCCGGTTCCCCCAGGGGTCCTCGGAGTAGAAGCGGCGCTCGCCGGGGAGGTCCTCGTCCCAGGTGACGGGGAGACCCTCCTCGGCGAGCAGCGCCGCCAGCCGGTCGAGCTCCGCCGGCGCCACCCGCAGCGCCACGTGGGCCTTCCGGGCCGGCGCGAAATCGGCCTCGACGCCGACGTGCAACTGGCGCGAGCCGAGCCGGAACCAGGCGCCGCCGCGGGCGCGCAGCGGCTCGGGCTTGGGTAGCTCCTCCAGTCCGAGCAGCTCGCCGAAGAAGCGCCGTGCCGCCGCCTCGCAGCCGGGCGGAGCGGCGATCTGGACGTGGTCTAGTTCGGCCTCTGGCACGCCGCAAAGCTACTCCCGGAGCGACGTTCGGGGGGAATACGGAGAGGCGGGAGACGCGGTCGCCCACGACGAACTAGTCTTCCGGCCCCCGCAGTTTCCCCGCTGCAGCAGCCCTTCCCCGGATCCAGAGACTTGAACGAGCCAGTCAACGAGAGCCAGCTCCTGGCCTTCATCGAGATCCCGAAGGGGAGCCGCAACAAGTACGAGTACGACGAGGGCCTCGACCGCGTCGTCTTCGACCGCTTCCTCTCCGGCTCGACCGTCTACCCGACCGACTACGGCTTCCTGCCCGGCCACCTGGGCGAGGACGGTGACCCGCTCGACTGCCTGGTCGTCGGCTCCGAGCCGACCTTCCCCGGCTGCGTCACCCCGGTGAAGCCGGTCGCGTTGTTCAAGATGCGCGACGAGGCGGGTGCCGACGACAAGGTGATCTGCGTGCCGACGCGCGACCCGCGCTGGTCCCACATCGAGGGACTCGACGACGTGCCCGAGCAGCTGCAGCAAGAAATCGAGCACTTCTTCAACGTCTACAAGAACCTCGAAAACAAGCCGGTCGAGACCGATGGCTGGCACCCGCTGAGCGACGCCGAACGGGCGATCGAAGAGGCCCGCCGGCGCCAGCTCGAGGCCGACCCCGAGCACTAGCTCGCGCCCCGCGGCGCGAACTTTTGCGACCGCGGCGCACCTTTCTCTCCACTCTCGGGTTCTTTCGGCATCTGACGGTGTCGCGCATATGGGCGCGCCGCCACTATCCGAAAAACCGACCCGTAAAGGGAGGGGAAAAGCATGTCTGCATCCGGACGCAGGGATGTCACGCGCAGTAAGGGAAAGGGCCGGCGCGCCGGCCGCATCGGGATCATGGCGATGGCGCTGGCCGCCGCCTGGGCCTTGATCGCCGCGGTCGCGGCGCAGGCGACGACGGTGACGGTGGGCAGCGTGATGCCGCCCGAATTCACCTCGACTCCGTTCGAAGGAGTGCGCACCGAGTTCAACACGACGCTGCCGGAGACCGGCGCCAACCTCGCCTCACCGGTCAACGGGGCGATCGTGCGCTGGAAGGTGCAGGGCGCGGTCGGCGGGCCGTTCACGCTGCGGGTCCTGCACCCGAACGGCTCCGGCGCCTACACGGCCAACGGCTCGAGTCAGCCGGCGAAACCGCTGGGGACGGGGATCGAAACGTTCTCCACCCAGCTGCCGGTACGCGCCGGTGACCTGATCGCCGTCGACTCCAGCAACGCGACCGACGAAATCGGCGTCGCCACGGTGGCGGGCGCCGGCTACGGGATCTTTTCCTCGACCCCGTTCGAAGGCGCGACCAACGCCCCCTCGGTGACCAAGGCGGGGCAGGAGATCGAGCTCAGCGCCGAAGTGCAGCCCGCTCCGGCGATCACCTCGGTGAGCCCCGACGCGGGGTCGGTCCTCGGCGGCGAAAAGGTGACGATCAACGGCACCAACCTGAACGGCACCAGCGCCGTGATGTTCGGTGAAGTGCCGGCGGCGAGCTTCACCGTCGTCAACGAAGAAAAGATCACCGCGGTCGCGCCGAAGCAGGCGCAGGTGGGCAGCGTCGACATCGTCGCGACGACGCTGGCGGGGGAAAGCCCGGCCAGCCGCAGCGACCGCTTCACCTACCGCGGCTGCACGGTGCCGAGCCTGATCGGCAAGAGGCTCCCGGCGGCCAAATCGGCGATCCGCGGCGCCGGCTGCAAAGTCGGCAAGGTGACGAAGATCGTCGTCAGCAAGAAGAAGAAGGTCGGCAAAGTGGTGAAGCAGAGCCTGAAGGCCGGCCGCGTGCTGGCGTCGGGCACTAAGGTCGCGGTCAAGGTCGGCAAGACCAAGACCGCGACGGTCAGCGCCTCGAAGTAGGGGGCGGATCGCCCGGGACCGGCAGGAAGACCCTGCCGGTCCAGGCGCCGCGCAGCGTGTTGACGAAGGCGGCGCCCCAGGCGAAGAGCAGCAGGGCGAAGACGCAGACCGCGAGCCAGGCGAAGGCCCTGGCCCCGGTCTGCGTCGCCAGCTCGGCGGTGCCGGTGACCACGGTGCCGACCGGGAAGGTGAAGCTCCACCAGGTGAGCGAGAAAGGCAGGCCGCGGCGCGCGGTGCGCAGGGTGACGACGGCGGCGATCGCCATCCAGGCCATCGCGAACCCCCAGACCGGCAGGCCGTAGACGACGCCGAACGCTTCCAGGCCGGTGCCGTAGGGATCCTTCAGCAGTTCGCCGGCGTGCGGGCCGAGCAGCCCGGCGGCGGTGACCGACTGGCCGAGGATGCCGAGCACGATCCAGAGCGTCGGCACCATCCGCGGCGGCCCGACGTCAACGAAGATCAGGCGGAACCAGAGCAGCCCGATCATCAGCGCGCCGAGGCAGACGCTGACCCCGAAGAGGGCGTAGCAGCCGAGCAGCATCGCCTGCTGCGCCCCGGCGGTGGGCAGGTGGGCGATCAGCGCCGCGCCGGTCGAGGCGGAGACGCTGGGCGGGACGACGGGGAGGAGCCAGGTGGCGAAAGCGCGGCGCGGGTCGAGGTCGCCGCGGCGGATCATCGCACCGGGGACGACGACCGCGGCGAGCAGGCCGGTGGCGGTGCCGAGGGTCCAGAGGACGGAGTCGACGACGACCGCGGCGTGGGCGCCGATCAGCGGCGGCGCGACCAGCAGGGTGCCGGCGCCGACCGTCAGCAGCGCCATCGGCGGGCAGCCGTAGAAGGGCGCCATCGCCGGGTCGGCGAGGTGCCCGCGGGCGCGCTCCGGGTGGCGGATCCAGTGGATCGTGGTGGCGACGCCGATCGTGAAGAGGAGGACGACCGCCAGCGCCCACGGCCCGATCGCCAGCGTCTTGGCGAGGGGCCAGTCGAAGGGGAGGAGGGCGGCGGCGTTGGCGACGATCCCCGTCCCCATCACCGACGCGAACCAGTTCGGCCCGATGTTGCGGAAGACGTGCGACGGGTGCTCCAGCTCCCGCAGGAAGGAGCGTTGGGCAGGGCGGAAGGGGAGGGCAAGTGCGTCGGTGCTCATGCGAGCCATGCTGCTCTCCCGCGAGCGGGAGAACCAGTCGCATCCCGCCCAAGCTATTCCCAAAAGGAATGCAACGGTCAGTTGGGACGATCATGGGACCCCCGAACGAACCTCCCCGCAGTTCGTGAGAGAGGGGGTCCCATGATCGTCCCTGCCCGGCCGCCCAAACCTTCAATTCCATGCTGGAATACGACCATGCCCGATCCCTTGTCCTCCCGCGAGCTCGCCGCCTTCGCCGCCGCGGTCGAGACCGGCAGCGTCCAGGGCGCCGCCGAGGCGCTCGACCTGACCCAGTCGGCGACGACGAAGCGGATCCAGGCGCTGGAGCGGCGGCTCGGCGTCAGCCTCCTGCACCGCGGCCGCCACGGCGTGCGGCCGACCGAGGAGGGGATGGCGCTGTACCCGGAAGCGCGCCGCGGGCTCGACGCGCTGGCGCTGGCCGAGCAGGCGGTCGCCGGCTCGCGCGCGGCGCGGCCGCTGCGGATCGCCGCCAGCCATACCGTCGGCGAGGCTCTCCTGCCGACCTGGCTGACCGCCTTCCGCGCCGAGCTGCCCGGCGTCCACCCGCAGGTCGACGTGGTCAACTCGACCGGGGCGATCGCGGCGATCCGCGAGGGGGCCGCCGACGTCGGCTTCGTCGAGGGGCTCGACCCGCTGGAGGAGTTCGAGACCAAGGTCGTCGCCCGCGACCGGATCGTCCTCGCCGTCGCCGCCGGTCACCGCTGGGCGCACCGCCGCGCGGTCAACCCGCGCGAGCTGGCGGGCGGCCGCTGGATCTCACGCGAGTCCGGCTCGGGGATGCGCGCGGTCGCCGCCGCGGCACTGGCCGAGGTCGGGGTCGAGCTGCAGCCCGACCTCTCGCTGGCCAGCCTCGAAGGGGTGAAGCGCTCGCTGGCGGCGGGCGGCTTCGCGCTGATCTCGAACCTGGCGCTGGAGCCCGACCTCGGCGCCGGGCGGCTGGTCACGGTGCCGCTGAAGGACCTGACGATCGAGCGCTCGCTGACCGCGATCCGCCGCCCCGGCGGCCACCCGACCGAGCAGGCCCGCCGCTTCTGGTCCTGGCTGCCGTGCCCCTCGTAGACGGCGCCATACTTGGGGGCGTGCGAAACGACGAGCTCGGCCACTCGATCAGGGCCTGGCGCGACCGGCTCGACCCCGTCGCGGCGGGGCTCTCGGCCAGCGCCCGGCGGCGCGCTCCGGGGCTGCGCCGCGAGGAGCTGGCGGGGCTCGCCGGCGTCTCCGTCGACTACCTCGCGCGGCTCGAGCAGGGCCGCGCCGCCAACCCCTCGCCGCAGGTGCTGGCGGCGCTGGCGCGGGCGCTCCGCCTCTCCGACGAGGAGCGCGCCCACCTCTACCTGGTCGCCGGACAGGCGCCGCCCGGCTCGGGGCGGATCGACCGCCACATCACCCCCGGCGTGCAGCGGATGCTCGACCGGCTCGACGACATGCCGCTGGTCGTCTACGACGCGACCTGGGATCTGGTCGCCTGGAACGAGCTCGGCGCCGCCCTGCTCGGCGACCTCGAGGCGCTCACCGGTCGCGAACGCAACCTCGCCTGGCGCGAGTTCCTCGGCAGCGGGCGCTCACGCTTCCGCCGCGACGCCGCCGAGGCGGAGCGCTTCCGCCGGGAGATCGTCTACGACCTGCACGCCGCCGTCGGCGCCTACCCGGAAGACGAGCGGCTGGCCGCGCTGGTCGCCGACCTGCGGGCCGGGAGCGAGGACTTCGAGCGCTACTGGACCGCGGGCCGGGTGGCCGTCCGCACCGGCTCGCGGAAGGTGATCGAGCATCCCGAGGTCGGCCCGATCCTGGTCGACTGCGACGTGCTCAGCGTGCGCGCCTCCGACATGTGGCTGATCGTCTACTCGGCCGCGCCGGGGACCGAGGACGCGGAGAAGCTCGCCCTGCTCGGCGTCGTCGGCCTGCAGAGGATGGCGGGATGACGATCGACGCGGCCGCCGTGATCGAGACCGAGCGCCTGCGCCTGGAGCGCTGGGACGACCGCCACACCGAGCTGCTGGTGCGACTCGCCTCGATGCCGGCGGTGATGCGCTTCATCGGCACCGGCGATCCCTGGCCGCAGCTCCTGGCCGAAGACGTGGCGCGGGCCGAGCGCCGCCACTGGGAACAGCACGGCTTCGGCTGGCGGGCGACGATCGACAAGCAGAGCGGCCGCGGGATCGGGCTCGTCTCGCTCAACTACGCGGGCGAGGGGACCGCCGGGCTCGACCCCGGCGAGCGCGAGATCGGCTGGTGGCTGGAGCCGGACGCCTGGGGGAGGGGGCTCGGCACCGAGGGCGCCGCGGCGCTCCGCGACGAGGCCTTCGACGTGCTCCAGATGCCCAGCATCATCGCCCGCATCCAGCCGCGGAACGACGGCTCGCTCGGGGTCGCCCGCAAGCTCGGCATGGAGTTCGACTTCAAGACCACGGGCCGCAGCGGCGAGCGCCTCGTGGTTTACCGCATGGGCCGTCCTTAGATTGGTGGTCGGGGGGATGGGGTGGCTGGAGCTGGCGCCCGGGGGAAGGGCCTGGGCCGGTGGAAGCTGGCGCCCGGAGCTGAAAGGGACGCGGCCGTCTCGTCCACGGCCCGGGCAGGCTGTGGCCGTGGCCGAGACGGCCGAGGGTGCGGGAGGTGACGAAGAGGTCGGGAAGTACACCGTTCCTTGCGTCTTCTTCAGACGTCACGATCACGTGACCACCCTTTGACCCTGTTATAGGGAGGTCAAGGTCGACAGCGCGTCCCAGGGCCTCGATCTCGGCCTCCGGAGGGCCTCGAGATGTGACGTTCCCGGCGTCTTCGTCAACGGCTGCTCCTTCTGGATCCCATCCACGGACCAAACGGTCACGGAAGCGTGGACTTCGTCACGACCCGTGACCACTTCCCCACGGACCCCTCACGTCCCGGGCGTCTCGTGGCGGCCACAGCCTGCCCGGGCCGCCACGAGACGCCCGGGACGCACCTCGGACGGCCGCCACGGCCCCGAACCACGCCGCCCGAACCCCGAACCACGCCGCCCCGAACCCCGAACCACGCGCCTTCGAACTGCACAGCCGCGCCGCTCAGACTTCTTCGTGGACGCCGCCCATCTCGGTGAAGACGGCGCCGCCGCCACCGCCCTCGTACTGCTCGTCGGCGATCACGTGGGAGACGGCGTTGATCAGGGCCAGGTGGGTGAAGGCCTGGGGGAAGTTGCCGAGGTGACGGCCGGAGCGCGCTTCCATCTCCTCGGCGTAGAGGTCGAGCCCGCCGGCCGCCGCCAGGAGCCGCTCGCAGAGCGCCCGCGCCCGGTCCCGCTCGCCGATCTCCGAGAGCGCCGAGACCAGCCAGAAGGAGCAGATCAGGAAGGTGCCCTCCTCGCCGTCGAGCCCGTCGTCGGTCTCGTCGACCTTGTAGCGGAGGACCAGCCCGCGGTCGGTCAGTTCGTGGGCGATCGCGTTGACGGTGGCGACGATGCGGGGGTCGTCGTTGGGGAGGAAGCGGTAGAGCGGCAGCAGCAGGAGCGAGGCGTCGAGCGCGTCGGTGTCGTAGTGCTGGCGGAAGACCCCGTCACGGCAGCCTTGCTCGAGGATCTCGGCCTTGAACTCGTCGGCTTTCTCTTCCCAGCGCCGGGCGATGTCCGCGCGACCGGCCTCGTGCGCCATCCGCGCGCCGCGGTCGACCGCCACCCACATGCTGACCTTGGAGGAGACGTAGTGCTGGGGCTCGCCGCGCGTCTCCCAGATCCCCTGGTCGGGCAGGTGGAAGCACTCGATCGCTTTCTCGACCTGGTGGCGGATCAGCTCGCGGTCGGCTTCCGAGCCGCTCCCGGCGAGCGCTTTTTCGTGCAGGTAGACGGAGTCGATCAGGGCGCCCCAGACGTCGTTCTGGCGCTGGCCGTAGGCGTCGTTGCCGATCCGCACCGGCCGCGCCCCGTCGTAGCCGGACAGGTGGTCGAGGTTCGACTCGGGCAGCTCCCGCTCGTGGCCGATCCCGTACATGATCTGCAGTTCCGGGTTGCCGCGGCAGACGGTGAGGATGAAGCGCATGAAGTCGCGCGCCTCCTGGTCGAAGCCGAGCGTGTGCAGGGCCCAGAGGCTGAAGGTCGAGTCGCGGATCCAGCTGTAGCGGTAGTCCCAGTTGCGCTCGCCGCCCGGCGTCTCCGGCAGCGAGGTGGTGGCGGCGGCGACGATCGCCCCGGTCGGGTTGTAGGTCAGCCCCTTGAGGACGAGCGCCGAGCGCTGCAGGTGGATCCGCCAGGGGTGGTCGGGGAATTCGCCGTGGCGCAGCCAGAGGCGCCAGAAGTCGTCGGTGAGGGCGAGCCGCTCCTGCGCCTCGGGCGCGCTGCGCGGGCCGCTCGCCTCCATCTCGCCCCAGTTCAGGGCGCAGTAGGCGCTCTCGCCGTCGTGCAGCGTCTTCGTCCCCCGCAGGGTGTCGCCGTCGACGCTCATCGCCAGGTCGGAGCGGATCTCGATCTCGGTGCCGTCCGGCCCGGTCGCGATCGCCGCCCCGCCACCCGGCTCGCACCAGCTCGCCTCGCCGCGCCCGTAGTCGAAGCGCGGCAGGCACTCCATCTCGATCTCCACTTCGCCGTCGATGCAGGTCACCGTCCGCAAGAGCGACTGGTCGGACTGGTGGGAGACGATCGGCGTGCCCTCGCTCGGTGTCCAGGAGGCGATCGAGAGGGCGTCGTGGACGAGCAGCCAGCCGGTGTCGGTGACCCAGGTCGTCTCGATCACCAGCGTGCCGGGGATGTAGCGGCGGCTGATCGGCACGATCACGCCTTTCGGGCGGAGCGTGAAGTGGCCGGCGTCGCGGTCGAGCATCGCGCCGAAGACGCTGGGCGAGTCGAAGCGGGGGATGCAGAGCCACTCGACCGCGCCCGCGTAGGAGACCAGCGCCGAGGTGTGGCAGTCGGAGAGGAAGCCGTAGCCGGCGATCGGCGGGAAGGACGACCGGGCGTGCGGGCCGGCCCCGTCGGCGGCGCTCGCCGGCGCGTCCGCGGGGGCGGTTGCCCCGGCGGCGGCGGCTGACCTTTGCGGCGCGCTCGGCATCGCGGCAAGGTAGCAACGCGATCGCTCAAGGAGAGATGATGCGGACGATGCTCTCACCGCTCGATCGCGCTCGTGCCTGGCTGGTCACCGGTGCCCCCGGCCGCGGCTTCGCCTTCGTCCTCGACTTCACGGCGGCGGCGCGGCAGATGTGGCGCTCCCGCTAGGGTCAGCCGACGATGCAGACGACCCTCAAAGAGCTTCCCGATTCACGCGTCGAGGTCCAGGCCGAAGTCGAGCCCAAGGACGTCGAGCGCGCCGCCAACCGAACCGCCCGCGCGATGGCCCGCGAACTGCGGCTGCCCGGCTTCCGCAAGGGCAAGGCGCCGCCGAACCTGGTGATCCAGCGGATGGGGTTCGCCGCGGTGCTCTCGGAAGCGATCCGGGACGCGCTGCCGGAGTGGTACGAAGAAGCGCTGCTCGACGCGGCGGTGACGCCGATCGGCGATCCGGAGATCGACATCGTCTCCACCCCGGAGGCGCAGGGGGAGCCGCTGACCTTCAAGTTCGAGGTCGGGGTGCGGCCGGTGGCCGAGCCTCGGCGAGTACAAGGGGCTCGAGGTCGGCCGCGACGACAAAGAGGTCGACGAGGAGATCATCGACACCGAGGTCGACCGCATCCGCGAGGGGTTCGCGCGGCTGGAGCCGGTCGAGCGCGCCTCGCAGGAGGGCGACTCGGTGCTGATCGACTTCGAGGGCTTCGTCGACGGCCAGGCCTTCCAGGGCGGCAAGTCCGACGACTACCTGCTGGCGCTCGGCTCGGGCCAGCTGATCGACAACTTCGAGGACCAGCTGGTCGGGATCGAGCCGGGCACCGACGTCGAGGTCAACGTGACCTTCCCGGAGGAGTATCCGGGTGAACCGAAACTGGCCGGCAAAGCCGCCGTCTTCAAGGTCAAGGTCAAGGAGGTGCGGGAGAAACAGCTGCCGGAGCTGGACGACGACTTCGCCTCCGACGCCTCGGAGTTCGAGACGCTGGAGGAGCTGCGCGCCGACATCCGCGAGAAAGTCGGCAACGCGCTGAACAGCCGCGCCGAGGAAGACTTCCGCATCGCCGCGGTCGACGCGGCGGTCGCCAACGCGAAGGTCGCGGTCCCCGACGAGATCGTCACCGCGCGGGCGACCGAACGCTGGGAGCGGATGGAACGCCAGCTCGCCCAGCAGGGGATGGATCCCAACATGTTCCTGCAGATGCAGGGCAAGACCCGCGACGAGCTGATCGAGGAATCGAAGCCGGACGCGGAGAAAGAGCTGAAGCGCGAGGCCGTGGTGACGGCGATCGCGGCGGCCGAGGAGCTGAAGATCTCCGACGAGGAGATGGTCGAGGCGCTCGAGCACACCGCCGAACACGAACGGGTCTCGCCGGAGAAGCTGCTGGAGCGGCTGCGCGAGAACGGCCGCGACGCGATGATCGAAGAGGACCTGCTGGCGCAGAAGGCGATCGAGCTGGTCGCCGACTCGGCCACGACGATCCCGCTGGAGGAGGCCGAAGATCGGGCCGAGAAAGCGGAGGCCGCCGAGAAGATCCTCGCCCCCGAGGGCGAGGAGAAACCGGCGGGCAAACTGTGGACGCCCGGCGACGAGTGATCAGTAGAGTGCGCGAACGATGAGCCCTCTTATCCCGATGGTGGTCGAGCAGACCTCGCGCGGCGAGCGCGCCTTCGACATCTACTCGCGGCTGCTCGGCGAGCGGATCGTCTTCCTCGGCACGCCGGTGAACGATGACATCGCCAACCTGATCGTCGCCCAGCTGCTGCACCTGGAGTCGGAGGATCCCGACAAGGACATCAGCCTCTACATCAACTCGCCCGGCGGGTCGGTGTACGCGGGGCTGGCGATCTACGACACGATGCAGTTCATCAAACCCGACGTGCAGACCATCTGCGTCGGGATCGCGATGAGCATGGGCGCCCTGCTGCTGGCCGGCGGCGCGGCGGGCAAGCGGATGGCGCTGCCGAACTCGAAGATCCTGATCCACCAGGTCTCGGCCGGCTTCCAGGGCCAGGCGACCGACATCGAGATCCACGCCAAAGAGATCATCGACGTGCGCCGGCGCCTCGACGAGATCATCGCCAAACACACCGGCCAGGACTTCGAGAAGGTCACCAAAGACACCGAGCGTGACTACTTCATGAGCGCGGAGGAGGCGAAGGAGTACAACATCGTCGACCGCGTGATCGCGCACCACTGACGGCGCGCGAAGCTAGGCTGGGCGCCATGCCCGACCCTTACGAAGTCGACGACGAAGGAAACCCGGTGGCGGAAGCCGAGGCCGCGCCGGAAGCCGCGGCGGCGGACGATCCCCTGCGCCGGCAGATCGACGCGACCCTGCGCTTCGTCGCCCTCTCGAGCGTCGTCGGCGTGGTCGTCATCGCGATCCTCGCCGCCCTCCTCGCCGACTCCCGCGGCGTCCTGATCCTGGTCGGCTGCGTCTACCTGGTCACCTCCGTGACCGCCTACCTGGTCCTGCGCCGCAACCTGATGACGCGGCTGGAGCGCCACGAAGGCCCCTCGCCGGAAGCGGATTAAGCCCCTGCGCCGCCTGGGGGGTGGGACGTGAGGGTCCCGCAGGGAAGTCCACACGGACGTGAGGAAGATGCCGAGGACATGACCCTTCCTCATGCCTCCCGTCACAGGATCGGGGCCCTCCCCGGATGAGTTCGCACTTAACCGCGCATGGCGCGGGTTTCTGCGAACTCACCAGGGGGAGGCATGAGGAAGACGGGAGGAACCGTCGACTTCCCCCGCTCCTCGTCACCGATCCCGGGAGTTCGTGACGGATCACGCACCTCTCCCCGACCCCCGGCCTTCTCGGTGGCGGCCACAGCCTGCCCGGGCCGCCACCGAGAAGGCCGCGTCCCTTTCCCGTCCCTTTCAGCCCCCGCGAAGGCGGCGTTCGAACCAGAGGTCGGCGTTGGGGCCGTCGTTGTAGGCGGGGATCTCGTGGTAGCCGAGGGCGTGGTAGAGGGCAATGGCGGCGGTCAGGTGGGCGGCGGTGTCGAGGCGGACGGCGCCGCAGCCGTGGGCGGCGGCGATCGCCTCCAGCCGTCCCAGGAGAGCGCGGCCGATGCCGTGGCCCCGGGCGACGGGGGAGACGTACATGCTCTTGACCTCGCCGACCGGGGTGTGGAGGTCCCTGATGCCGCCGATGGCGATCGGCTCGCGGTCGAGCGAGATCAGCAACAGCTCGCCGGTCGGGGGAACCAGGTCGGCGGGCGGGGCTTCCGCCACCAGCTTCTCCTCGTCGACCGGGATCCCGAGCGGGATCAAGACCTCGTCGCGGACGAAATCGCGGTAGAGCGCCCTTACCCGCGGATCGTCGGGCGCCGCCCGCTCGGCCTGTTCGCCCGCCGCGCTCAGACGTCGAGCTCGTACTCGAGCCAGGTCGATTTCTCGCTGGTCATCGAGTCGTAGAGGCGCTGGGCGGTGTAGTTGTCCGGCGCGGTCGCCCACTCGAGCCAGGCGGCGCCGCGCTCGCGGGCGACGGCGGCGGAGGCCTCGATCAGGGATCGGCCGACGCCCTTGCCGCGTGCCTCGGGGGCGACGAAGAGGTCGTTCATCAGCACCGTCTCCTGCGCCGCCAGCGAGGAGAAGTGCCAGTAGAGGCAGGCGTAGCCGAGGATCGCGCCGCCCCCGTCGCGCGCCACCAACAGCAGGCCGTCCTCGCTCGGCGCCAGGAAGCGGCGGAAGAAGTGGCGGTTGCGGTCGTTGTCGATCTCGTCGACTTCGTAGAAGCCCTGGTAGGCGGCGATCAGGGGCAGGAGCGTCTCGAACTCCTCCTCGCGCAGGGGGCTGACCTCGACTCCGTCGGGCATCGTCAGAACCTATCGCCGTGCAAGGCGTCGGTCACGCGCAGGGACCAGGTGGGCGGCTCCGAAAATCTCCCCCTGTAACCGGCAGATGGGGCCGTCTAAGCTTTGGACCCCCGCCACAGGCTCCGATCGTCGTCCCGTCAGGAGGGGATTCAACTGGCACGTCCAACCGACTCCAACGAGCAGCTCCTCTGCAGCTTCTGCGGGAAGTCGCAGCGCCAGGTCAAAAAGCTGATCGCGGGGCCCGGGGTCTACATCTGCGACGAGTGCATCGACCTCTGCAACGAGATCATCGACGAGGAGCTGACGGCGCCGCCCGCCTTCGAGCTGGAGAACCTGCCGAAGCCGCGCGAGATCTACGACGTGCTGCAGGAGTACGTGGTCGGCCAGGAGGCCGCCAAGCGGGCGCTCTCGGTCGCCGTCTACAACCACTACAAGCGGGTGCAGATCGGCCAGTCCGACGACAACGAGGTCGAGCTGGGGAAGTCGAACATCATGATGCTGGGGCCGACCGGCTGTGGCAAGACGCTGCTCGCCCAGACCCTGGCGCGGATCCTCAACGTGCCCTTCGCGATCGCCGACGCGACCGCGCTGACCGAGGCCGGCTACGTCGGCGAGGACGTCGAGAACATCCTCCTGAAGCTGATCCAGGCCGCCGACTTCGACGTCAAGAAGGCGGAGACGGGGATCATCTACATCGACGAGATCGACAAGATCGCGCGCAAAGCCGACAACCCGTCGATCACCCGTGACGTCTCCGGCGAAGGCGTCCAGCAGGCGCTGCTGAAGATCCTCGAGGGGACCACCGCGAGCGTGCCGCCGCAGGGCGGGCGCAAGCACCCCCACCAGGAGTTCCTGACGATCGACACCACCAACATCCTCTTCATCTGCGGCGGCTCCTTCGCCGAGCTCGACAAGATCATCGAGCGCCGGGTGGGCGACCGCGGGGTCGGCTTCGGCGCGGCGATCCACTCGCGGACCGAACGCGACACCGGCGAATGGTTCGAGCAGGTGCTGCCCGAGGACCTGATCGAATATGGCCTGATCCCCGAGTTCATCGGCCGGCTGCCGGTGATCACCGCGATCCACCAGCTCAGCCGCGACGACCTGACCACGATCCTGACCGAGCCGAAACACGCGCTGACCCGCCAGTTCCAGCGCTTCTTCGAGTTCGACGACATCGAGCTGGTCTTCTCCGAGGACAGCCTGCAGGCGATCGCCGACAAGGCGATCGCGCGGGAGACCGGGGCGCGCGGGCTGCGCTCGATCCTCGAGGAGACGCTCCTCGACGTCCAGTTCGAGCTGCCCTCGCGGCGCGACGTCACCAAGTGCGTGGTGACCAAGGAGACGATCCTCCAGGGGCGCCGGCCGACGCTCGTCACCGAGGCGGCCCAGCAGGACATCGGGCCGGCCGAGGAGAGCAGGCTCGGCGAGGAAACCGCCTAGCGCTCCTCAGCCGAGGAGCGCGTCCGCCTCGATCTCGACCTTCCAGCGGGGGTCGAGCAGGGCGGCGACGGCGACCGCGGTGGCGGCGGGACGGACCTCGCCGAAGAACTCCGCGTGCACCGGGCCGACCGCCTCGATGTCGGCGGGGTCGGTGAGGTATATCCGCGTCCGCACGATGTCTTCGAGCCCGGCGCCGAGCAGCGCCAGCGCCTCGTCGACGATCTCCAGGCAGCGCCGCGCCTGCGCGGCGACATCCGGATCGCACGACCCGTCCGGCCACACCGGTCCCGTCCCCGAGACGAAGATCTGGTCGCCGACCTTCGTCGCCCGCGAGAACCCGATCTTCGGTTCGAACGGCGACCCACTCCCGACACGTTTGCGCTCGCTCATGGCCGCGCAGATTACGGCTGTGGAGCTTTTCCGTCGCATAGGGACGGTTTCTCTCCACGACCCGTCCGCCGCGATCCATCCTTAGACTCGCCGTCATGGACGCGGCGAAGCGCGAGAAGCTGGAGCGGACGACCCGGTACGAACCGGGGGAGATCGAGGCGCGGGTCTTCGCCGAATGGATGGAGGGCGGCTACTTCCATCCGGAGGCGACCGGCACGCCGGCGGAGAACTTCTCCGTCGCGATCCCGCCGCCCAACGTCACCGGCGCCCTCCACATGGGCCACGCGCTGCAGGACTCGATGATGGACGCACTGATTCGTCTCAACCGTATGCGGGGCCGCAACACGCTCTGGATCTTCGGCACCGACCACGCCGGCATCGCGACCCAGGCGGTGGTCGAGAAAGAGCTCCGCGCCGAAGGCAAAATCAGGCAGGAGCTCGGCCGCGAGGCCTTCGTCGAGCGGGTCTGGGCTTGGAAAGAGAAGTATGGGGCCCGGATCGTCGAGCAGATGAAGCGCCTCGGCGCCTCCTGCGACTACGAGCGCGAGCGCTTCACCCTCGACGCCGGCTACGTCCGCGCCGTCCACAAGGTCTTCAAGCAGCTCTACGACAAGGGCTACATCTACCGCGACAACTACATGGTCAACTGGGACCCGGGGACGCGCTCGGCGATCTCCGACCTCGAGGTGGAGAACCGCGAGGTGGTGGACACGCTCTTCTACATCGACTACCCGGTCGAGGATTCCGACGAGATCCTGACCGTCGCCACGGTCCGCCCGGAGACGATGCTCGGCGACACCGCCGTCGCCGTCAACCCGGACGATGAGCGCTACGCCCACCTGATCGGCAGGCACTGCATCCTGCCGCTGGTCGGCCGCCGGCTGCGGATCTTCGCCGACGACGACGTCGACCCCGAGTTCGGCACCGGGGCGCTGAAGATCACCCCCGGTCACGACCCCAAAGACTTCGAGATGGGCCGCGCCCAGGGCCTCGAGGAGATCGGCGTGATCGGTCCCGACGGTCGCATGAACGCCGAGGCGGGCGACTACGAGGGGCTGCCGGTCGCCGAGGCCCAGCGGGCGATCGTCAAGGCGCTGCGCGACGGCGGCCACCTCTCCGGCGAGGAGGCCTACACCCACTCGGTGCCCTTCTCGCATCGCTCCGGCGAGCGGATCGAGCCGCTGATCTCGCTGCAGTGGTTCTGCCGCATGGACGAGCTCGCCCGCCCCGCGATGGACGTGGTGGAACGGGGCGAGGTGAAGATCCAGCCCGACCAGTGGAGCCGCGTCTACCTCAACTGGCTGGAGGAGATCCGCCCCTGGTGCATCTCGCGCCAGCTCTGGTGGGGCCACCAGATCCCGGTCTGGTACTGCGACCCCTGCGACGAGACGATCGTCGCCGAGTCCGAACCCGAGCGCTGCGGCCAGTGCGGCGGCGAGCTGCGCCAGGAGGAGGACGTCCTCGACACCTGGTTCAGCTCGGCGCTCTGGCCCTTCGCCACGCTCGGCTGGCCCGACGACACGCCGGAGCTGCGCGCCTTCTACCCGACCAGCTTCCTCACCACGGCGCGCGAGATCCTCTTCCTCTGGGTCGCCCGCATGGTGATGATGGGGCTCGAGTTCCCCGGCGACGTCCCCTTCCGCGACGTCTACGTCCACTCGGTGATCCAGGCCCGCGACGGCCGCCGCATGTCGAAGAGCCTGGGGACCGGGATCGACCCGCTGGAGGAGATCGACGAGCGCGGCGCCGACGCCCTGCGCTTCGGCCTGCTGGCGATGTCCTCGACCCAGGACGTGCGCTACTCCGACGCCAAGGTCGAGCAGGGCTCTGACCTCGCCAACAAGCTCTGGAACGCCTCCCGCCTGATCCTGCTGAACGCGGCCGAGGTCGAGCCCGCGCCGCGCGCGACCCAGGTCGAGGACCGCTGGATCCTCTCCCGCCTGGAGAAGACGATCGCCTCGGTGAGCGAGAAGCTCGAAGCCTTCGACTTCGCCCACGCCGTCCAGGAGGGCTACGCCTTCTTCTACAACGACCTCTGCGACTGGTACCTGGAGATCGTCAAGCCGCGCCTCTACGAGGGCGAGGAGGACGTCTCGGCGACGCTCCTCTACGCGCTCGAACGGATCCTCGCGCTGCTGCACCCGGCGATGCCGTTCGTGACCGAGGAGATCTGGTCCTTCCACCCGGCCCGCGCCGGCCACCTCGTCGTCCACGCCTTCCCGACCGCCGATCCGAGCCTCTTCGACGACGAGGCCGAGTCCGACGTCGCCGAAGAGATCGCCCTCACCCGCAGCCTGCGCGCCTGGCGCGACCTCGTCGGCGTCCCCGCCAAGGCGGTGCTGCCGGCGGTGATCGACGGCATGGCGCCCTCGGAGTTCGTCGGCCGCCTGTCGCGCTTCGCCTTCGACGGGGTTGGCGCGGAGCCGGTCGCCTCGGTCGGCCCGGTGCGCGTGCTTGCCTCCGCCGAGCTCGACGCCGCGGCGGTCGAGGAGCGCCTCGGCAAGCGCCGCGAGGAGCTCCAGGCCGAGATCGCCCGCGGCGAGCGCAAACTCTCCAACCAGGGCTTCGTCGCCAAGGCCCCGGCCGCCGTGGTCGAGGAGGAGCGCGGCAAGCTGGAGCGTTACCGTCAGGAACTTGCCGACCTGGGCTGACGAATACCTGGACGGGCTGGAGCCGATCGGCTGGCGGCTCGGCCTCGACCGGATGTGGAAGCTGACCACGGCGCTCGGCCTGCCGCAGCGCCGTTTCGCCTCGGTCCACGTGGTCGGCACCAACGGCAAGTCCTCGGTGACGCGGATGGTGGCGGCACTGCTGGAAGCCCACGGCGTCCCCTCCGGCGCCTGCCTCTCGCCGCACACGACCCGCTGGACCGAGCGCACCCTCCTCCGTGGCGAGGAGATCGCGCCGGAGGCCTGGGCCGAGGCCGTGCGCCAGGTCGCGGCCGCCGCCGAGGGCGTCGACCGCACGCTCGAGGAGGGCGACGCGGTGACCGAGTTCGAGGCCGCCACCGCGGCCACCTTCGTCGCCCTCGCCCGCGCCCGGGTGAAGGCGGCGGCGATCGAGGCGGGTCTCGGCGGCCGGCTCGACGCCACCAACGTGATCCCCTCGCGGGTCACCGTGTTGACCTCGGTCGGCCTCGACCACACCGAGTGGCTGGGGGAGACCCCCCTGGAGATCGCCGCCGAGAAGCTCGCCGTCCTGCGCGACGCCTCGACCCTGGTCCTGGGACGGGTCTCGGCCGAGGTCCGCGAGCTGGCCGAGCGGATCGCCGCGGAGCGCGCCGCCACGGTCGTCGTCGCCCCCGAGGATCCCGGCCCCGGCGTCGAGGTCGCCGCCAGCGGCCCCTTCCAGCGCCGCAACTTCGCCCTCGCGGTCGCCGCCGCCGAGGCCTTCCTCGGCGCGGTCGACCCGGAGAAGGTCGCCGCCGTCGCCGCCGGCGTGCACGTCCCCGGCCGGCTCGAGCTGATCGGCGGGAGCCCGCCCACCTACGTCGACGCCGCCCACAATCCCGACGGCGCCGCGGCGCTGGCCGAGGCGCTGCCCGGGATCGCCGCCGGTCGCCCGGTCGTCGCCTGCCTGGCGATCCTCGCCGACAAGGACGCCGCAGCGATGATCGCGGCGCTCGCCCCGGCCCTGCGCGCCGTCGTCTGCACCGAGATCCCGCCCGCGGCGCTGGCCGGCCACGGCCGCCCCGGCGCCCGCTCGCGCCCGGCCCGCGAGCTGGCCGACCTCTGTCAGGCCCAGGGTCTCGAAGCGGTCGCCGAGCCCGACCTGGAGGAGGCGCTCCGCCGCGCCACCGAACTGGCCTGCGCCACCTTCGCCGGCGTCCTGGTCGTCACCGGTTCGCATTACCTGATCGGCCCCGCGCGGGCCTCTCAGGTGGCTCTCACCTCGCTCCCGCCGGGCGGGGAAGAGGCCTAACTGTGCGAGGATTCCTGCATGGACCGCAGCGCGGGCTCGGAACTGCTTTCGATGATGGCCCTGGTCGCCGCCGTGGTGGCGATCGTGATCCTCGTCTTCTTCGGCGTCGGGTATCTGTTCGGGAGGCTCTTCCTCTAGACCGGTAACCGCGCCGGGTCGCCGAACAGGATCAGACGTCCGGACGGCGAATACACTGCGCGATCCCCATCCCCGGAAGGGGGTATCCCCATGTCACTAGCGATCTTCGGCATCACCAACTCTGGCCTCAACCTGGCCGCGACGCTCGTTCTGCTCCTGCTGATCGTGCTCTGGCTGGCGCTGATCGTCTACACGTTCCTCGACGCGCGCCGCCGGATCGCCGATCCGTTCCTGGTCGGCTGCGCGACGATCGCCTCGTTCTTCCCCTACATCGGCACCGCCGTCTACACGATCGTCCGCCCGCCGGAGTTCCTCGAGGACGCCCACGAGCGCGAGCTGGAGATCAAAGCCGCGGAGCTGCGCGTGCGCCAGCTGCGCGAGCAGAGCTGCCCGAACTGCGAATACCCGGTGGAGAAGAACTACCTCCGCTGCCCGAACTGCCAGCGCCGGCTGAAGGACCCCTGCCCGACCTGCGGCGAACCGGTCGACCCGCGCTGGGGCCTCTGCCCCTACTGCGAGACCTCGCTCTCCGGCGAGCGCTCGCCGCAGCCGCGCCGTCGCCGCCAGGAAGGGGACCGCGGGCCGGGCGAAGGCGGCGGCGAGCCGAAACGCCGCCCCCGCGCGGCCGGTCAGGGCAAAAAACAGCGCTCCGGCCCCGCCGCCGCCGAAGGCGAAGGCCCGGGCCGTCCCAAATCTTCGGGCGCCCGTAAAGGGCCCGCCCGCAGCGCCTCGACCGAGGCGCCGACCAGCGAACAAGAACAAAGGAGCCCCCGGACGTGAGCCGCACCCTGATCCTCGTCAAGCCCGACGCCTTCGAGCGCGCCCTGACCGGCGAGGTGATCGCCCGCTTCGAGCGCAAGGGGTTGCGGATCGCCGCCCTCAAGTCGCTCACCGCGACCGAGGAGATCGCCAACCAGCACTACGCCGAGCACAGCGAGAAGCCCTTCTTCGGCGAGCTGGTCAGCTTCATCACCGGCGGCCCGCTGGTGGCGATCGTCTTCGAGGGCGTCGAAGCGGTGAAGGCGGCGCGGCAGCTGATCGGCGCGACCAACCCGGTCGAGGCCGCCCCGGGCTCGATCCGCGGCGACTTCGCGCTCGAGGTGACCTTCAACATGGTCCACGGCTCCGACTCCGACGAGTCGGCCGAGCGCGAGATCGGGATCTGGTTCCCCGAGTTGTCCTAGCCTCGGGCTCTCCCCAGCGACGGGAGATCCTGACCAAGCTGGGGCTCGAGTTCGACGTCGTGGTCCCCGGCGTCGAGGAGCTCGACGCAGGGGACCCGGAATTCCTCGTGATCGAGAACGCGCGCCGTAAGGCGCGGGCGATCGAGCGCCCACCCGGCGCCCTGGTGATCGCCTGCGACACCGACGTCGTGCTCGACGGGGAGGTGCTCGGCAAGCCCGCCGATGCGGCCGACTCGCGCGCCTACCTCGACCGCATGTCGGGGCGCGCGCACACGGTGATGAGCGGACTCGTCGTGATCGACGGGGCCGGGGAGGAGCGTTCCGGCCTCGAACGCACCGAGGTCTTCTTCAGGCAGCTCTCCGATGCCGAGGTGCAACGTTATGTGAACTTCGGCGAGTGGGAAGGCCGCTCCGGCGGCTACGCGATCCAGACCCTCGGCTCGACCCTGGTCGAGCGCCTCGAGGGGAGCGTCTCCAACGTCGTCGGGTTGCCCGTGGGGCTGTTGGCGGAGCTTGCGCCCGCGCTTTTCGAGTGACCCTGGGAACCGCATGAGAATGCGGTTCTTAGCGCCTCGCTAGCGGCCTGTGAGCAGACGTTTATCCCGCAAGCGACGGATTTTCTGCGTCGTGTAGATCGATCACCGTTCGACTTCTCTCGTTTGGAATCATGGTTCGTTCTGGACACTCGGCGGACCCAAAAATGAGCTGGCTGAGCCGCATCTTCCGACTCGGCGGCCGAGACATGGCAGTGGACCTCGGCACCGCGAACACGCTCGTCTACGTGCGTGGGCGCGGCATCGTGCTTTCCGAGCCCTCGGTGGTCGCGATCGACTCCAAATCGGGCCAGGTCCACGCGGTCGGCGTCGAGGCCAAGCGGATGATCGGCCGCACGCCCGGCAACATCACCGCGATCCGGCCGCTGAAGGACGGCGTGATCGCCGACTTCGAGGTGACCGAACAGATGCTCCGGCATTTCATCCAGTCGGTGCATTCCAATCGCTTCGCCCATCCGCGGGTGGTCGTCTGCGTGCCCTCCGGCGTCACCGGGGTCGAGAAGCGCGCGGTCGAGGAGGCCTGCCTCTCGGCCGGCGCCCGCCAGGCCTACCTGATCGAGGAGCCGATGGCGGCGGCGATCGGCGCCGGGCTGCCGGTGGCCGAGCCGACCGGCTCGATGATCGTCGACATCGGCGGCGGCACGACCGAGGTCGCGGTGATCAGCCTCGGCGGGATCGTCGTCTCGCAGTCGATCCGGGTCGGCGGCGACGAGCTCGACGAAGCGATCGTCGCCCACTGCAAAAACAAGTACAAACTTGCGATCGGCGCCCAGACCGCCGAGGAGGTCAAGCTCGAGGCGGGCTCGGCGGCGCCGCTGCCGGCGGAGATCCGCACCGAGATCCGCGGCCGCGACCTGGTCAGCGGCCTGCCGAAAACGGTCGAACTGACCTCGGAGGAGGTGCGCGAGGCGCTCGAGGAGCCGGTCGGGCACATCGTCGCCGCGGTCAAGGAGACGCTCGACCAGACGCCGCCGGAGCTGGCCGGCGACATCATGGACCGCGGCATCACCCTGGCGGGAGGCGGATCGCTCCTGCAAGGACTGGAGCAGCGCCTCCACGACGAGTGCCAGATGCCCTGCCAACTGGCAGAGTCGCCGCTCACCTGCGTGGCCGTCGGCTCGGGCATCTCGCTGGAGGAGTTCGAGGCGATCCACCGCAGCGGCAGGAACGGCCAGGGGGGGCGCCAGCGTGTCTGACGCGGCGCTCATCCCGGCTTCAGTAACGACAGACAACCTGGGTCTTCCACGTGTACCGCAAACAAGTACGCCGCCGTAGAGCGGTGCTCGCGCTTCTGATCGTGGGTTCGTTCGCGCTCCTGACCCTCACCTACGGGCAGGGATCGAACGGGATCCAGCGGGGTGTGACGGCCGTCTTCGCCCCGATCTCCTCGGTCCTCGACCGGGCGCTGAAGCCCGCCCGCGACCTGATCAACTGGGTCGACGAAACCTTCGACGCCCGCGGCAAGAACCACAAACTGGAAGAAGAAGTACAGGCCCTGCGCAAGGAAGTCGTCGGCAAGAAGGCGGCGCTGGCGGAAAACGAAGAATTCCGCGGGCTGGCGAAGCTGCGGCGCAAGGGCGCGATCCCGAGCGGCGACGAACCGGTCACCGGGCGGGTGATCGAGATGTCGCCGACGGTCTGGTTCAGCGACGTGATGATCGACGTCGGCACCGGCGACGGGGTGAAGGTCGGCGACCCGGTCATCGACCCTGACGGCCTGATCGGCAGGGTGACCGCCGCGACCGGCTCGACCTCGAAGGTGACGCTGATCTCCGACCACTCGAGCGTGGTCACGGTGCGGATCGTCCCGGCCGGGGTGCAGGCGGCGCTGAAGCCGACCGTCGGCGAACCGGACAAGCTGGTGCTCGGCTACATCAACTCCGACAAGCGCATCCACGAAGGCGAAGCGGTGGTGACCGCGGGCTGGGGCAACGAAGAAATCGAATCGCGCTTCCCGCCCAACATCCCGGTCGGCGAAGTCACCAAGGCCTCGATCTTCGAACAGGAAGCACAGGAAAAGGCGATCGTGCGTCCCTACGCCGAACTCCGCAACCTGAACCTCGTCCAGGTGCTGACGGGAGGAGAACGCTAAGTGATCCTCACCCCGAAAATCGTCGCCCGCCTGGTGATCGTCGGCCTGCTCGGCGTGCTCCTGCAGCTGACCTTCTTCTCCCAGGTCGCGCTCTTCCACGTCAGCCCCGACGTGCTGCCGGCGCTGGTCGTCGTCATGGGCCTGCTCGGCGGCAGCCTCACCGGCGCCGTCTCCGGCTTCGCGATCGGCTTCCTGCTCGACTGCCTACTGATCCAGCCGCTCGGCGGCGCCTCGCTGGTGCTGATCGCGGTCGGCTTCGCCGCCGGCACCTTCCGCGAGCGCTTCGAGATCCACAGCCGGCTGGTCGCGCCGCTGCTCTGCGCGCTGCTCACCTTCGGCGCCGAGCTCGGCTTCGGCGCGATCGAGGCGATGTTCGGCATCCACACCGGGGTCAGCATCCTGGTGGTCAAGGACATGCTGATCAAGAGCGTCTTCGCCTTCTTCCTCGGCTGGATGATCTACGCCGGCGTGCGCCGCCTGGTGCGCCCGGCGCTGGTCGACGAGGCGACGGTGCGACGGACCCGCCGACCGACGGTGCTGGGAGCCTGAGCGGGATGTATCTACGGCCGGAGGACCGGGCGCGCCCCAACCGGATGGCACTGCGGATCGCCGCCGTCGGCGGCCTCGGCGTGCTGCTCTTCGCGATCCTCTTCTTCCGCCTCTGGGACCTGCAGGTGATCAACGGGGCCGAAAACCTCGCGCAGGCGAAGAACAACCGCACCCGCTCGACCAAGATCATCGCCCCGCGCGGGAAGATCGAGGCCCGCAACGGCGAAGTGCTGGTCGACAACCGGACCAGCCTGGCGCTGCAGGTCGACCCGACCAAGCTGCCCGAAGACCAGAAGGAAAGGGATGCCGAGCTGAAGGAGGTCGGCGAACTCGTCCACATGAAGCTGCCCCGGGTCTTGGCGGAGCTGAAGGAAGAAGAAGAAAAGCTGGGCGAAGGGGCGATCCAGACCCTGCGCCACGACGTCGGCTACCAGGTCGTCTACTACATCGAAGAACACCGGGGGAAGTTCCCCGGCATCTCGGTGGAAAAAGTCTTCGTCCGCAACTACCCGCAGGGGGACGAGGCCGCCCAGATCCTCGGCCACACCGGCGCGGTCGACCAGGAAGAACTCGAAAAGGGGCCTTACAAGGGGATCGAAGCCGACGAAGTCGTCGGCAAGGAAGGGCTCGAGTACTCCTACGACAAGGTCCTGCGCGGCACGCCGGGGACCTCTCGCTACCAGGTGGACGCCTCGGGTGAGCCGACCCCGGGCGGCAAGCTGACCTCGACGCCGCCGAAGTCCGGCGAGACGCTGAAGCTGGCGATCAACCAGTCGATGCAGAAGGCGGGCGAAGCGGCGCTGGCCGAATACGGCCTGCCCGGCGCCTTCGTCTCGATGAACATCCACACCGGAGAAATCCTCGCGATGGGCTCCGCCCCGACCTACGACCCTTCGGTCTGGACGCGGACGATGAGCAACAAGGAGTACGACGAACTCAAGTCGGAAGAAAACGGCGACGCGCTCTTCAACCGGGCTACCTCGTCGGCCTACCCGACCGGCTCGACCTACAAGATCATCACCGCGCTGGCTGGGCTCGAAAACGGGGTCTTCACCGGCAGCACCGTGGTCGATGACACCGGCTCGATCGAAGTCGGCGGCGAAACGTTCGAAAACTCCGAAGGCGAGATCAACGGCGACATCACCCTGGTGCCCGCCCTGGAAAAGTCATCCGACGTCTTCTTCTACACGCAGGGCTACAAAATGTGGAAGACCGACTACCTGCAGGAATGGTCGGCGAAGCTGGGGATCGGACGGCCGACCGGGATCGACCTGGCGCTGGGGGAAGGTGCGGAGGGGCTGGTGCCGAGCAAGCAGTGGACCGAAGAAGAAGAAGCGAACGGCAACGAATACATCGAACCCTGGGGGCCAGGCCAGAACATCCAGCTGGCGGTCGGCCAGGGCTACCTGCAGACCGATCCGCTGGAGATGGCGATCGCCTACGCGGCGCTCGGCAACGGCGGCACGATCGTCACCCCGCACCTGGGCAAAGAAGTGTTGGACGCGGCCGGCCGGGTGCTGAAGGAAATCGATCCGAAGCCGCAGCGCCACGTGAAGATCAACCCGGAATCGCGGCAGCTGATCATGGAAGGACTGCACGACGTGACGGTCGGTGCGGGCGGCACGGCGACCGAAGCCTTCGAAGGGTTCCCGATCTCGATCGCGGGTAAGACCGGGACCGCCGAACGCGACAACCAGACCAATAATCAGGCCTGGTTCATCTCGCTGGCGCCCTACCCGAACCCGGACGTGGTCACCGTGGTGACGATCGAGGAAGGCGGCTTCGGCGCCGAAACGGCGGCCCCCGCCAACCGCAAGATCCTCGAAGCGTATTTCCACAAGCGGCTCGAAAAGGAAAACGAAAAGGCCGAAGAAGGCGAAGGGTCGGAAACCGAAAGCGGTGAAGTCGCCGAAGAAGGCGAATACACCGAAGCCGAAGCCGAAGGCGAATACGCCGAAGAAGGCGCCGAATACGAAGAAGCCGGCGGCGAATACACCGAAGGGGAAGAAGTCGTCGGCGAAGAAGCCTTCGAAGAAGAAGCGCCGGTGGAAGAAGCGGCCGAAGAAGGGGGCGGGGTCGGATGATGTACGCGACCCGGGCGCGGCAGGCGCGGCCCGAGCTCTTCGACGACCGGCCGACGATCGGCGAACGCCTCGGCCTCGCCCAGATGGACTTCGTGCTCGCCTTCTCGGCGATCGGCCTGATCGCCTTCAGCGTCTTCGTCCTCGGCCAGGCGACCACCCATGACGTCCCCGGCAACCCGCACTACTACGTCGAGCGGCAGGCGATCTACGGCGTCGCCGGGGTGATCGGGATGCTCGTCCTCGGCCGCATCGACTACTCGCGCTTCCGCGAGCTGCGGGTCGGCATCTACACCTTCGTCTGCGTCTCGATCGCCCTGGTCTTCGTCGTCGGTGCCGCGGCGCTCGGCTCGCGGCGCTCGTTCGAACTCCCGTTCTTCTCCTTCCAGCCCTCCGAGCTGGCCAAGCTTCTGCTCGTCCTCGCCCTCGCGGGCTTCGTCATCGACGGTGCCCGGCGGGGCTCTCCGATCCAGCGGACCATCCGATATCTGGCTCTGGGACTGTTCCCGGCCGGGATGGTCTTCCTGCAACCGGACCTCGGCACGGCACTCGTGCTGGTCGTCGGGACGCTCGCCGTGATGTACTTCGGGGGAGTCCCATGGACGCACTTTGCGGTAATAGGCGGCGGAATCGCCGCACTCATAGCTTTAGTCCTCGTCGTGGCCCCCGCCATCGGCCATCCCGTGCTCCAGGAATACCAGGAACAGAGGCTCACCTCTTTCCTGCATCCCAGCTCGGATCCGGCCGGCGCGGGCTACCAACAGGACCAATCGATGGTTGCGATCGGCGCCGGTCAGAAGACCGGGCGCGGCAACCAGGCCACCCAGACGCGGCTCGACTTCGTTCCCGAGCGCTCGACCGACTTCATCTTCGCGGTGATCGGGGAGCGCTACGGGTTCATGGGCGCCGCGTTAGTCCTATCCCTTTACGCCCTTCTCATCTGGCGGGCGCTGCGGATCGTGACGCTCTCAAAGAACTCGTACGGGATCTTGGTAGCCGGCGGCATCGCCGTCGAGCTCTTGTTCCAGGTCTTCGTCAACGTCGGGATGTGCCTCGGCATCATGCCGATCACCGGCATCCCCTTGCCACTGGTGAGCTACGGAGGGTCCTCCGTGCTCGCTACCTTCTTGGCGGTTGGAGTCCTTCAGAGCATCAACATCCAGGCGCGTCTCAGCCGGCGGGGAAGGTTCGCGTGGTGACGCCTCGGTAGAGAGGACCCTCGCATGCGTACCTATCCGAACTGAGCTGAACACATGAAAAAAACGATCCTGGTGTCCGCCGAGCGGGGCGAGACGCGCGTTGCCGTACTCGAGGCGAAAGCGAAAGGCTCCCAGGCCAACGTCGCCGAGCTGTACATGGAGCGACGCGGTCGCCGCTCGATCGTCGGCAACATCTACAAGGGCAAGGTCGACAACGTCCTGCCCGGCATGGAGGCCGCCTTCGTCGACATCGGCCTCGAGCGCAACGGTTTCCTCCACGTCGACGAGATCGTCCTGCCGGACGGTTCGCAGGCGCCCAAGCGCGGCCGCGGCTCCGGCAAGGGCGCGCGGATCAACGATCTGATCAAGCCGGGTCAGGAGATCCTGGTCCAGGTCGTCAAGGATCCGCTGAAGACGAAGGGCGCGCGCCTTTCGATGAACGTCTCGATCGCCGGTCGCTACCTGGTCTTCGCGCCGCATGGCTCGGGGGTCGGCGTCAGCCGCCGGCTCGCCGACAAAGAGCGCGACCGGCTGCGCAAGATGATCGACCGGACCTACAAGGGACCGGGTGGGCTGATCGTCCGCACCGCCGCGCACGGCGCCAAGAAATCCGACTTCGTGCGGGAGATCTCCTACCTGCAGAAGCTGAACGAGGTGCTGGAGCGGCGGTCGAGCTCGACCAAGGCGCCGGCGATGGTGTTCCAGGAGGCCGACCTCTCGGTCCGCGTCCTGCGTGACGTCTTCCTCAACGAGTTCGAAAAGGCGATCATCGACTCGGAGAAGCAGTTCGAGCGGGTCACCAGCTTCTTCCAGCGCACGGCGCCGGAGCTGGTCGACGGGGTCGAACTGTACAAGGGGCAGAAAAAGACCCTGTTCGAGAAATACGGGATCGACAAGGAGATCGACTCGACCTTGAACCGGCGGGTCGACCTGCCCTCGGGCGGCTACCTGGTGATCGACTACGCCGAGGCGCTGACCGTGATCGACGTCAACAGCGGCAGCTTCACGGGGCGCGGCAAAGGCGGCCTCGAGGAGACGATCACCAAGGTCAACACCGAGGCGGCCGAGGAGGCGGTGCGGCAGCTGCGGCTGCGCGACATCGGCGGCATCATCGTCATCGACTTCATCGACATGGCGCGGGCGTCGAACCGGGACAAAGTCCTGAAGACGATGCGCAAAGCGCTCGACGCCGACAAGTCGAAGAGCTACGTGGTGGAGGTCTCGCCGCTCGGCCTGGTCGAGATGACGCGCCAGAACGTCACCGACGGGGTGCGTGAGATCCTCACCGAGCTGTGCCCGACCTGCCACGGCGAGGGCGTGGTGCTCTCGGCCGAGACGGTCGCCCTCGAGGGCCTGCGGAAGATGCGCGAAATCGCCGCCGAAAAAGGCGACGAAGCGTTCCTGATCCGGGTCAACCCGAAAGTCGCGGCGGCGCTGACCGACGGCGACAGCGGGCTGACCGAGCTGGAGGACGAAACCGGCAAGCGCTTCCACTTCGAGGGTGGCGACGCGAACGCGATCGACACCTTCGAACTCGTCCAGTCGGGGACGCGGGCGGAGATCGAGGAGCGGGCGCTGCCGTTCAAGGTCGGCGAGGAGGTCCTGGTCAAGCTCGACGAGCCGCACATGTACAACGACGCCGACGCGGTGGCCCGGATCGACTCCTACATCGTCAGCGTGACCGGCGGCGGTCCCTACGTCGGGGAGCGCAAGCTGGTGCGGATCGAGGAGGTCGAGCGGGCCGCGGCGATCGCCTCGCTGCTGGGCGGCGAGTCGGCCAACGGCCATTCAAACGGGAGCCCGAACGGCGCTTCTGCCGAGGACGGGCTAGAATCCGACGCTCCCGCGCGCAAACGTAGCCGCGGCCGCCGCGGCGGTCGGGGACGTTCGCGCGCCAAACAAGGTAGTTCGGACGAGTAGTCGGAAGAGGAACGAGACAGCATGTACGCGGTGATCGAGAGCGGTGGAAAGCAGTACAAGGTCGAAGAGGGCACGTCGCTGCTCGTCGACCGCCTGGACGCCAAAGACGGCGACAAAGTCTCCCTGCGACCGGTGCTCTTCCGTGACGGTGACGTGATCGTCGGGGCGAAAGACCTGGCGAAAGTCAAAGTCGAGGCCAAGGTTGCCGGGCACCTGCGCGGCAAGAAGATCAAAGTCTTCAAATACAAGGCGAAGAAGGGCTACCGGAAACGCGCCGGGCACCGCTCCGAGCTGACCAAGCTCGAAGTGACGAGCCTCAAGGGAGCGAAAGCCTCGGCGAAAAAATCGCCGGCCGCGAAAGCCCCCGCCAAAGCCGATGGAGAGGAGTCCTAATGGCGCATAAGAAAGGCCTCGGTTCCTCCCGGAACGGCCGCGAATCGAACCCCAACATGCTCGGCGTGAAGGTGTTCGCCGGCCAGCAGGTGAGCGGCGGCGAGATCATCGTCCGCCAGCGCGGCACCCGCTTCTGGCCCGGCGAGGGCGTCGGCCTCGGCCGCGACCACACGATCTTCGCCACCCAGCCCGGCAAGGTCTCCTTCCATACGACCCGCAAGGGCCGCACGATCAGCGTCCTCGGCGACGAGTAAGCGCGGCGAGGGGAAGGGTCGGGAGACCCCCTCTCTCACGAACAGCATGGAGGTTCGTTCGGGGGTCTCCCGACCCTCTCGCGAACGGTTGCCCGTCTACCTTTAGCTGGATGGATGACACGGCGAAAATCTGGGTCGAGGGCGGCGGTGGCGGCAACGGCTGCATCTCGTTCCGGCGCGAAGCCCATGTGCCCAGGGGCGGGCCCGACGGCGGCGACGGCGGGCATGGCGGGGACGTCGTGCTGGTCTGCGACCCGTCGCGGCGTGACCTGGGGGCGCTGCGAGGTTCGAAGCACTTCCGCGCCGAACGGGGACATCACGGAGAAGGGGCGAACCGGCAGGGGGCGCGGGGTGAGGACCGGGTCATCCCGGTGCCGCCGGGCACGCAGGCGGTGACGGTCGAGGGGGCCGAGGTCGACCTGGTCGAGCCGGGCCGGCGCGCCGTCGTCGCCCAGGGTGGCCGCGGCGGGCATGGGAACAAACGCTTCACGACCTCGACCCGACAGGCGCCGCGCTTCGCCGAGAAAGGGACGAAGGGGGAGGCGGACTGGATCGAGCTGCGGCTGAAGCTGCTGGCCGACGTCGGCCTGGTCGGGCTGCCGAACGCGGGCAAGAGCTCGCTGCTGGGACGGCTGACGCGGGCGACGCCGAAGGTCGCCGACTATCCCTTCACGACGCTCTCGCCGGCGCTGGGGACGATCGAGGGGGAGGACCGCCAGGCGGTTCTTGCCGACATCCCCGGGCTGATCGAAGGCGCGGCGGCCGGGGCCGGGCTCGGCCACGAGTTCCTCGCCCACGTGGAGCGCTGCTCGATGCTGGTGCACCTGGTGGAGCTGCTGCCGGCCGCCGGCGATCCGGTCGGCAACTACGAGATGGTGCGGGCCGAGCTGGAGGCTTACGGGGCGGGGCTGGAGCGGCTACCGGAGCTGGTGGTGCTCTCCAAGCGCGACCTGCTGGAACCGGCTGCGGTCGAGGCCACGGTGGCCGAGTGGGCGGAGCATCTCGGCGATTCGGTGCTCGGCGTGACGTCGGTCTCCTCGGCGACCGGGGAGGGGCTGGAGGACCTGCGCCGCCGGATCCTCGTCGAGCTGGCGACGGTGCAGCCGCTGGACGCGGTCCTCGGAGGAGCCCCGACGGCCGAGTTCGAGTCCGAGCACCGTGTCTACCGGCCGGCCGGGGAGGGCGGCTACTGGGTCGAACGCGAGGACGACGGCGGCTTCCGCATCGGCGGCCGCGGCGTCGAGCTCCTCTTCGAGCGCCACGACACCGACAACAAAGAAGCCCTCGCCTACCTGGAGCAGCGCCTCACCGAGATCGGCGTCATCTCGGCGTTGACCAAGGCCGGCTTCGAACCCGGCGACGACGTCCGCGTCGGCGAGCTCGAGTTCGAGCTGCACATCTGAGGCCCGAAGAGGGGGGCGTTGCGGGAGGCGGGTCGGGTGACCCCCTCTCTCACGAACAGCATGGAGGTTCGTTCGGGGGTCTCCCGACCCGCCTCCACCATCCGTCGCGCGGGTTCCGTCACAGTGCTTCCGTCGGTTGTGCAGTTGGGCCGCCCGGGACCGGCTTAAGTGCACGAACGCGCCGCTGGGCCAAGTTTCTTCAGATCAGTCGAGCAGCAGGGGCGTCAGGCCCTCGCGGACGCGGTCGGGGATCGTGGCTTTCTCCCAGGTCTCCAAGTTGACGAAGACGTAGCGGATGTCGGCTTCGACCAGAAGGTCGGCGTCGCGGCGGAACCAGAGCTTCAGCGTCGTGCTCGTCGTGCCGAGGCCGTCGAAGCCGCCCTCGATGCGGATGATGTCGTCGAAGCGGCCGGGGGCGCGGAAGCGGAGGTTGGCCTCGCCGACGACGGTGTCGACGCCGGTCTCCAGGAGGAGGTCGTAGGAGCCCATCGACTGGCGCCAGATCTCGGTGAGGACGACGTCGACGTAGGCGAGGAAGTTGGCGTTGAAGACGATGCCCTGGGCGTCGCACTCGCCGTACCGCACGCGCAGCTCGTGGCTGAAAGGGAGGTCCCCGCTCGTAGACTTGCCGGCCATGACGCTGGTAGTAAAGCTGGGCAGCTCGGTCGTCGCCGCCGACGACGGCTCGCTGCGTGTCGACGTGCTCGATTCCGTGTGCGCGCAGGTGAGCGCGCTGGAGCGAGCCGGCGAGCGGGTCGTGCTGGTCACCTCGGGGGCGATCGCGCGCGGGATGCGGCTGCTCGACCTGGGCGCGCGCCCGCGGGCGATGGACGAGCTGCAGGCCTGCTCGGCGGTCGGCCAGGGCGACCTCTTCCGCGCCTACCAGGAGCGCCTGGAAGGGGGCGGGACAAAGTCGGCGCAGGTTCTGCTGACTTTGTCCGACGTCTCGGAGCGAAGTCATTACCTCAACGTGCGCCAGACGCTGGAGCGGCTGCTCGCCTGGGGGCTGGTGCCGGTGATCAACGAGAACGACACGACCTCGACCGACGAGATCACCTTCGGCGACAACGACTTCCTCGCGGCCTTGGTGTCGGCGCTCTTGGGCGCGCGCCTTCTGGTGCTGTTGACCAACACCGACGGTGTCTTCACCGCCGACCCGCGCGAGCCCGGCGCCGAGCTGGTCGGGAGGATCGACGATACGCAGGTGCTGGAGACGATCCGGGTCGGCGAGTCCTCGGCGCTCGGGCGCGGCGGCATGCGGAGCAAGATCGCCTCGGCCCGGATCGCCAGCGAGTCGGGCGTGCCAGTGGTGATCTGCAACGGGACGCGGGCCGGGGAGCTGGCCGCGGCAGCCGCCGACGAGGGGGTCGGGACGCGTTTCACGGCGCGGGTCGAGGGCCGCCTCACCCCGTACAAGTTGTGGCTCAAATACGCCAAGCAGCCGACCGGGTCGGTGCTGGTCGACGCGGGCGCGGCGGTGCGGCTGCGGGAGAGCGGCTCGAGCCTGCTGGCGGTCGGCGTCGTCGATGCCGACGGCAGCTTCCAGCCGGGCGACGCGGTCTGGGTGGTCGAACGGGGGGCCGACCAGCCGCTCGGCAAGGGCATCTCCGAGTACTCCTCCGCCGACGTCGCCCGCACCGCCGGCCACCGCAGCGCCTACCTGCGCGAGCACTTCCCCGAGGCACCCGAGGAGGTCATCCATCGGGACCGCTTCGTGCTGCTTTAGGGCCAACTTCGCAAATCTTGTGTGCCAAGCGGGGTGCGCGGGCCGTCGCCCATTACCCTTTCCGTGATGGCGGTCGCGACCAGATCGATAGCCGAGAGCTGCGCGGCGGCGAAGCGGGCCGCGCGCACCTTGGCGAGCGCCACGACCGCGTCCAAGGACGCGGCGCTGGCGGCTGCCGCGCGGCTGCTCGACGAGCGCGCCGACGCGGTGCTCGAGGCGAACGCGGCGGACCTCGCCGACGAGCGCGCCACGGGGCTCACCGAGGCGCTGCGCGACCGGCTGACGCTGACCCCGGAGCGGGTTGCGGCGATGGCCGAGGGCGTGCGCGCCGTCGTCGCCCTCGACGACCCGGTCGGCGAGGAGCTCGACCACCGCACGATGCAGAGCGGTGTCGACCTGCGCAAGATCCGCGTGCCGCTCGGCGTGGTCGGGGTGATCTACGAGGCGCGCCCGAACGTGACCGTCGACTGCGCCGCGCTGACGATCAAGAGCGGCAACGCGATCGTCCTGCGCGGCTCCAGCTACGCCCAGCGCTCCAACGCGGCCTTGGCGGCGATCGTCCGCGAGGCGCTCGCCGAGGCGGGGCTGCCGGAGGACTCGGTGCTGCTGCTCGACGCGACCGACCGCGACGGGCTTACCGAGCTGGCGACCCAGGAGGGGGTCGTCGACCTGCTGATCCCGCGCGGCGGCGAGGGGCTGAAGGAGGCGATCAAGGCGGTGGCGACGGTGCCGGTGATGTACGCGGCGGCGGGCAACTGCCACGTCTACGTCCACGCCGACGCCGATCTGGAGATGGCGACGCGGATCGCCGTCAACGCCAAGGTGCAGCGCCCGGGCGTCTGCAACGCGGCCGAGAAGCTGCTGCTCGACGGGTCGATCGCGGCGAGCTACGGGCCGACGATCCTCGCCGCGCTGGCGGCCGAAGGGGTCGAGCTGGTCGGCGACGAGCGCGCCCGCGCCGCGGCGGGGGAGTCGGTCGCGATCGGCGCGGCGACCGCCGAGGACTGGGACACGGAGTACCTGGCGCTGAAGATGGGGGTCGCGGTCGTCGACGGGGTCGAGGACGCGATCGACCACGTCAACGCCCACGGCACCGGCCACTCGGAGGCGATCGTCACCGAGGACGCGCAGGCTGCTGACGAGTTCGTCGCGGGAGTCGACGCGGCCGCCGTCTACGTGAACGCCTCGACGCGCTGGACCGACGGGTTCGAGTACGGGATGGGTGCCGAGATCGGCAACTCGACCCAGAAGCTGCACGCGCGGGGCCCGATCGGGATGCGCGAGCTGACGACGACGAAGTACGTCGGCCGCGGCCGCGGCCAGGTTCGTGGCTAAGAGTTCATCTGACGCGCCCGGCGCAGGCATCGGGGTGCTCGGCTCGGCGTTCAACCCGCCGCACCTCGGTCACCTGGCGCTCGCCCAGGAGGCGCTCTGGCAGCTCAACCTCGCCGAGGTCATCCTGGTGCCGACCGGCGTCGCCCCGCACAAGCGGATCGCCGACGATCCGGGCAAAGAGCTGCGGGTGACGATGACCCGGCTGGCCGCCGCCGACGACTCGCGCTTCTCCGTCTCGGCCCTGGAGGTCGAACGGGACGGGCCGTCCTACACGTATGAGACCTTGGAGCTGCTTGCTGAGGAAAGAGGCGAAAGTGATCTCGTTTTCGTGATGGGGGCCGACGCCGCCGTCGGACTCGAGAGTTGGCGTGAGCCCGAGCGCGTGGTCGGGTTGGCGCGCCTGGCGGTGGCGCGGCGAGCGGGCATCTCCGACGCCGAGGTGGCGGCGGTGTTGCGCAGCCTCGGAGCGGAGGGACGCGCAACCATGCTTGAGATGCCCCAGTTCGGTGTCTCTTCTTCAGCAGTTCGCGAGCGGGCCGCCGCCGGCCGGCCGCTTCGCTACCTCGTGCCCGAGCCGGTAGCCCGATTCATCGAGGAGAAGGGGATCTACGCTTGAACCAGGCGCAGTCAGAGAACCTGGCCCGGCGGCTCGCCGAGCTGGCCGATTCGAAAAAAGCCGAGGACATCGTCGTGCTCGACATGCGCGGCCTGGTCGCCTACACGGACTTCTTGGCGATCTGTACGGCGCGCAACGAGCGCCAGGCGCGCGCGATCGTCGACGAGGTGAGGCTGCGGGTGAAGCAGGAGAGCGGACTGCTGCCGGGCGGCGTCGACGCCGGTGGCGAAGCGGGGTGGACGATCCTCGACTACCTCGACGCCGTTCTTCACGTCTTCACGCCCGAGGCACGCGATCGGTACCAGCTCGAGGACCTCTGGCACGAGGCGCCCCGCCTCGAGCCGGCCTTCGACGAGCCCGAAGCGCCCTCGGCCGCCGCGGGCGCCTGACCTGCCCGACGGGCTGCGCGGCAGAGGCCACGGCGAGTAACCAAAGTTACGTCCGAGCGTGCCTCTACGGTCGCGCTCATGACCAGCTTCAGGAGGGCGCTGTTCGGCTACCGCAAGCCAGAAGTCGACGCCGCCGTCGCCGCCCGCGACTCGCACATCTCAGGCCTCGAACAGCAGGCCGCCGCGCTCGGCGAGAAGAACGCGGAGCTCGAGGCGCAGGGCCTGATCCAGGCGCGCGCGATCGCCTCCAACGAGGCCGACCTGACCTCGCTCTCGGGGATGGTGATCGAGCGCGAGCGGACGATCCGCGACCTCACCGAGCGGCTCGAGGAGGCGAACGCCTGTCATGACCGCAGCATCGCCTCGCTCGACAAGGTGACGGCGCGGCTGGAGGAACTGCAGGCGCAGGCCCGGGGCCAGGCGACGCGGATCCGGATGAAGGCGTTGCGCGAGGCGGTCGAGGTGAGCAGGCGCGCCGAACGGCTGAACGAGATCGAAGGCGAGGCGGAGCCGGGGACCGACATCGCCGCCGAAGCCGCGGCGGTCGAGGCGCAGGTGGCCGACACCGCGCCGCAGCCGACGGCGAACGGCACCGCCAACGGCAACGGCCATGCTCCTGCCGACACCTCCTGGACGCCAGGCCTCTACGAAGGCAAGGTCCGGCTCGAGATCGGCCCGCTCGGCGATTTCTCGCAGCTGGTCGGTTTCGAGGACGCGGTCGGCAAGATCGGTGCCACCGACGTCTCGGTGGAACGCTTCTCCGAGGGCCGCGCGACCTTCTCGATGCGCCTCGACCGGCCGGTCGACCTCCTGAGCGAGCTCGAGGCCCTCGCTTTCCTCGACTTCAAGGTCCGTCATACCGCGCCCGACAATCTGATCCTCGATGTCGACGACGGTGGGCCCGAGCGCCACGCCGCGTAAGCCCTGCCTCGATAAGATTTCCTGCTCCCGGGGCTGTAGCTCAGCTGGAAGAGCGCTTCGCTGGCAGCGAAGAGGTCAGGGGTTCGAGCCCCCTCAGCTCCACTCTCCGCGCGCGTCGGGCCATGGTCCGCGCCGCTCAACCCGGACGCCGCCGATGCCGATGCATGGGCGATGCGCGCCCGCACGGCCAACGAGCACGTCCTCTCCAACGGGCTCGAGGACACTCGCGCGACGCTCGCCCGGTGGCGCTCCGCCGACTGGCGGGTGCTGCGCGGCTGGTTCGCGCTCAGCATCGCGATCGCGCTGACGCTGCTGGCGGCCGTCTGGCTCGTCTCCGGGCTGCTGACGCCGGACCTGACGCCGTGGAGTCTCCCCGGCTACACCGAGCCCTCGCGCCTCGGCGACATGCTGCCGATCCTGTACCGCAACTCGCTCGTCCTGGCGCTGCACGCGACCGCCTGCGTCGCCGGTTTCATCGCCGGCTCCTCGATGCCGCTCGCCGCCGAGCAGCGGACCGGGGTGTCGCGCTCGATCCACGTCAAGGCGGGCGAGCTGGCGATCTGCTTCGTCGCCGCCGTCACGATCTTCTCGCTCTCGACCCAGGCGCTCTACCTCGGTTTCCAGGGCTCGACCCTCGCGATGCAGCTGCGCATCAGCAGGCTCGAACTGATCGTCAGCGTCCTCCCTCACGCGCTGATCGAGCTGACCGCGCTCTTCCTGCCGCTCGCCGCCTGGCTGATCGCCAGCCGCCGCGGCGAGTGGAAACAGCTGCTCGCGGCGACCGCCGTCACCGTCGCGATCGCGGTCCCGATGCTGATCCTCGCGGCGGCGATCGAGGTTTTCGTCTGGCCGCACATCCTCCGCGCGATGAGCGGCTATCACTACTCGCTGCAGAGTTGGCCCGGCGGATAGCGCGCCGCCGGCCGACCCCCCGCCCTCATAAGATCGCCTGCTCATGAGCGGGTACGAGCCGAGAGCGATCGAGAGCAAGTGGCAGGCGGTGTGGGCCGAGGAGCGCACCTGGGAGGTGCCCAACCCGGGGCAGCCCGGCTTCGACGCGGGCAGGCCGAAGGCCTACGTCTGCGAGATGCTGCCGTACCCCTCCGGGGAACCTCACGTCGGCCACCTCAAGGTCTACGCGGTCGGCGATGCGATCGCCCACCTGCGGCGTCGCCAGGGTTTCCAGGTCGTCCACCCGATGGGCTACGACTCGTTCGGTCTGCCGGCGGAGAACAACGCGATCAAGACGGGCGAACCGCCGCGGGTGGCGACCGAGCGCTCGATCGAGTCGTTCCGTCGCCAGTTCCAGGACTGGGGCATCTCGATCGACTGGTCGCGCGAGCTCGCGACGCACAAGCCCGACTACTACCGCTGGACCCAGTGGATCTTCCTGCAGCTGTTCGAGCGCGGGCTCGCCTACCGGACCGAGGCGGCCGTCCAGTGGTGCCCGAAGGACGCGACGGTGCTGGCCAACGAGCAGGTCGTCGACGGCCGCTGCGAGCGCTGCGGCACCGAGGTGATCCAGAAAAGCCTCGAGCAGTGGTTCTTCAAGATCACCGACTACGCCGACCGGCTGCTGGAGGACTTCAACGCGCTCGAGTCCTGGCCCGAGCACGTGATCACGATGCAGCGCAACTGGATCGGCCGCTCCGAAGGCGCCGAGGTGGTCTTCCGGAATAGCGAAGTCGACCTCGATTTTCCTGTCTTCACCACGCGTCCCGACACGCTCTTCGGCGCCACCTTCTTCGTCCTCGCGCCCGAGCACCCGCAGCTGCAGCAGCTGGTCGCGGGGACGCCCGCCGAGGCGGCGGTCAGGGAGTACGTCGACCGGGTCGGCCGCGAGTCGGTCGAGGAGCGCGGGGCCGAGGACCGCGAGAAGACCGGCGTGCCGCTCGGGCGCAGAGTGGTCAACCCGGTCAACGGCGAGGAGATTCCGATGTTCGTCGCCGATTACGTGCTGATGGAGTACGGGACCGGCGCGATCATGGCGGTCCCCGGACACGATTCGCGCGACTACGACTTCGCCAGGAAGTTCGACCTGCCGGTCAGGCGGGTGATCGAGGGGGTCGATCCCGAGGCGCCCGGCGACGCCGACGGCCTGCCCTTCACCGGCGATGGCCCGATGGTCAACTCGGGTCGCTTCGACGGCCAGGGCAACCGCGACGCCTACGCGGCGATGATCGAGTGGCTGGGCGAGGAAGGACGCGGCAAGACCGCGGTCAACTACCGCCTGCGCGACTGGCTTCTGTCACGGCAGCGTTACTGGGGCGCGCCGATTCCGATCGTCTATTGCGGCGAGTGCGGGGTGGTGCCGGTGCCCGAGGACCAGTTGCCGGTCGAACTGCCCGAGATCGAGGACTACGCGCCGCACGGCCAGAGCCCGCTCGCGGCGGCGACCGACTGGGTCAACACCGAGTGCCCGAAGTGTGGCGGCGCGGCGCGGCGAGAGACCGACACGATGGACACCTTCGTCGACTCCTCCTGGTACTACATCCGTTACCTCGACCCGCGCAACGAGGAGGCCGCGTTCGGCAAGGAGGCGGCCGCCTACTGGATGCCGGTCGACCAGTACATCGGCGGCGTCGAGCACGCGATCCTGCACCTGATGTACGCGCGCTTCGTGGTCAAGGCGCTGGCCGACCTCGGCTACCTCGACGTGCCGGAGCCGTTCGCGAACCTCTTCACGCAGGGGATGATCACCCGCGACGGGGCGAAGATGTCGAAGTCTCGTGGCAATACCGTGAGCCCTGCCGAGTACGTCGAGCGCTACGGCGCCGACACCTCCCGTACCTACGTCTGCTTCATGGGACCGCCGGAGCGCGGCGGCGACTGGACCGACGAGGGCGTGGAGGGGGTCAACCGCTTCCTCTCGCGCCTGTGGCGCCTCTGTGACGAGGTCGGGGAGCGGACCGAGGCGGAGGCCTGGGCGGGCGACGGCGACGAGGCCGGCGCCGCGCGGCTCGCCGCGACCGAGGGCGACGCCCGCGCGCTGGTCGCCAAGGCACACTGGTCGATCGACAAGGCCACCCACGACTTCGAGCGCGGCTTCCAGTTCAACACCGTGATCGCGGCGGTGATGGAGCTGGTCAACGACGCCTACCGGCTCAAGGACGGCCTCTACGGCGACCCGGGCGGCGAGGCGGCGCTGCGCTTCGCCACCGCCACCGCGGCCTCGCTGATCTTCCCCTTCGCGCCACACCTCGGCGCCGAGGTCTACGAGCGGATGACCGGCGCGCGGGTCTGGGAGCGGCCCTGGCCGGTCGCCGACGAGGCGATGCTGGTCAGCGACACCGTCACCCTGATCGTGCAGGTGAACGGTAAGTTGCGGGCGCGGATCGAGGCGCCGGCGGAGGCGCCCCAGGATGAGCTCCTGGGGCTCGCGAAAGCCAACGAGAACGTGGCCAAATACCTCGAAGACGCGCAGATCGTGAAGGAGATCGTCGTCCCCGGCAAGCTCGTCAACCTGGTGGTCCGCTAGACGCTCGTCCGACCGGAAGTGCCTAAACAGCGTCTGGTTTTGGTAGAAACGCGGCGTGCTCGTCAGGCGCCTCTCGGAAGCTCCGGTCGAGGAGTGGCATCGGCTCCGCACCCACGTCCTCATGGACGCGGGGGAACTCGGCGCTCGCCATCTCTCGGTGACGTGGCTCGTGCTGCCGGGCGGAGCCGAGCAGCGGCTGCACTCCCACGAGGAATCGGAGCAGGCCTACGTGGTCGTACGCGGCAGCGGCGCGATGTCGGTGGCGGGTGACACGCAGTCGGTCTCGGAGGGCGACCTGATCCTCGTCCCGCCCGCGACCGAACACTCGATCCGCAACGACGGGGGCGAGGAGTTCGCCGTCCTCTCGATCCAGTCGCCGCCGGTCGCGGCGGAAGAGCTCTACAGCGATCAGCTCGCCGAGGTGGCGGGCTACGACGACGAGGACGACTACTAGTCCGGCGCGTGCGGGAGCGGTGACGCTTCCGTAGCTGAGATTTTGCTTTGCGCGCGCCACGCGCGCGCATTTGCTCTTCAGCGTGGCGGGCATGCCGGAGCCGAGCAGGACCCAGGTCGTCGTCTATGGAGCGATCGCCGTCGCGCTCCTGTTCGTCGGCGCGCGGGCCGTGCGGGGGGAAGGCGGCGGCGGAGGCGACTCCGGTTACACGGCCGGCTACGACGACTACTCGACCGAATCGGACGGCGACGAAGCGGCGGAGGACGAAGCGGGCGAAGAAACGTTCTCGGTGACGGGGCAGGCGAGCGACGTCGTGGTCGACGTCACCGGCGCGGTGCGGCGGTCCGGCGTCTACCGACTGCCGGCCGGCAGTCGGGTGGACGACGCGGTCAAGAGGGCCGGAGGCGCGACGGGGAAGGCGGAGCTCGATTCGCTCAACCTGGCGGCCCGCCTCGCCGACGGCCAGCAGGTCGTGGTCCCGGAACGGGTTCCGGCTGGCGGTGGTGCCGTGGCGACGGCCGGCGCCGCGGCCGGAGCCGCCGAAGAAGACGGCCCGATCAGCCTCGCCACGGCGACCGCGGCGGAACTCGACACGATCGACGGGATCGGCCCGGTCACGGCGGAAGACATCATCAACTTCCGCGAAGAACACGGCGGGCTCTCCTCGGTCGACCAGCTGGACCAGATCTCCGGGATCGGCCCGGCGACGATGGAATCGCTGCGCGAACGGCTCGGGCCCTGAGGCGATGCGCTCGCCGCGACCGTCGCTGCCGGTGCTGATCGGGATCGCCGTTCTGGTGGCGCTCGCGATCGCCCGCAGCGGCGAGATCCGCGAACGGGCCGAGGCGGGATTGGGGGACGGGATGCCGGCGCGGGAGGCGGCGCTCGCCCGCGGCTTCGTCCTCGGCGACGACGACGGTCTCGACGAGACGACGAGGGAGAACTTCGTCCGCGCTGGATTGAGCCACCTGACCGCGGTGAGCGGCGAGAACGTGACCTTGCTCGCGCTCCTGGCGCTGCCGGTGCTGGCGATGTTCGGCGTGCCCCTGAGGGAGCGCCTGATCTGGGCGATCGCCCTGATCGCCGTCTACGTGCCGTTGGCGGGCTCCGGACCGTCGATCCAGCGGGCCGGCGTGATGGGCGCGGCGGGGCTGCTGGCGACGCTGGCGGGGCGGCGGACGTCGCGGCTCTACGCCCTCGGCCTGGCGGCGGTCGTCACCTTGGCGATCGACCCGAGCGTCGCCGGGAACGTCGGCTGGCAGCTGAGCTTCGCCGCCGTCCTCGGGATCCTGGTCCTGGCCGCGCCGATCCGCGAGCGGCTCCTCGCCCGCCTGGGCCCCGGCCCCTGGCGCCGCGCCGCGGCGGAGGGGGTCGCGGTCACCGTCTCGGCGACCCTCGCGACGGCCCCGCTGATCGCCTACGTCTTCGAAGAAATCTCGCTGACGAGCCTCGCCGCCAACGTATCGGTGCTTCCGGCCGTGGCCCCGGCGATGTGGCTGGGCATGGTCTCGGCGGCGCTCGCCCAGGTCCCCGGCATCCCCTTGGCGCCGCTGAACGGTCTCGACGCCCTTCTGCTCGCCTACATCGCCCAGGTCGCCGCCTGGTGCGCCCGCCCGTCCTGGGCGGTCCTCCAGGTCCACATCGGCCTCGGGGCGATGCTTGCGACCTACACCGGGATGGCCGGCGCGATCGGCGTCACCGCCTGGCTGACCCGCGCCCGCCGCCTCGCCGCCGCCCGCGCCGCGTCACCGCCCGGTGCGTTCGTCGCTTGTAGCCGTATTCGGGACAAGCGACGAACGCACCAGAGGCGGCCACGGTCTCGAACCCTTCTGGCGACGGCAGGAGCCCTCGCGGCGCTGGTGGCCACCGTCCTGGTCGCGCTCCGATCCCACGGCGGTGGCGCTCCTCCCGGGCCGCCGCCCGGCCTCCAGGTCGACGTCCTCGACGTCGGCCAAGGGGACGCGATCCTGTTGAAGCCTCGGAGCGCGCCGGCCGTTCTCGTCGACGGCGGCCCGCCGGGCGACGAACTCGTCGCCAAGCTCCACGCCGAGGGCGTCGAGCGGCTCGGGGCCGCGGTCGTCACCCACGACCAGTCCGACCACGCGGCCGGGATCGCGGAAGCGCTCGGGCGGCTGCCGATCGACCGGCTCGTCTACGGGCGGCTCGACCGCGAATTCCTCGCCGACGCCAGGGCGGCGGGCGCCGAACCCGATCAGCTCGCCGCCGGGGCCGACCTGCGCTCCGGCTCGCTCCACCTCGAAGTCCTCTGGCCGCCTCCCGACGCGCTCGCCGAAGATCCGCCGGACACCGACCCGAACCTGCTCGCGCTCGTCATCCGCGCCCGCTGGCACGACTTCACGATGCTCCTCACCGCCGACGCGGAGGCGGAATCGACGCCGCTCGAACCGGGGCCGATCGACGTGCTCAAGGTCGCCCACCACGGGTCGGACGACACCGGCCTCGGGCCGCTCCTCGACCGCATCCGGCCGCGGCTCGCCGTCATCTCGGTCGGCGCCGGCAACCCCTACGGCCACCCGACTCCCGGCACGCTCGCGACCCTCGCGGCGCACCGCGTGCCGACCCTGCGCACCGACCTCGACGGCACGATCGAGATCGACGTGAGCCGGCGGGCCTTCTCCGTAAAGTAAGTGCCTTGTCCGGCAACGTTCGCCCTCTCTGGCTGGGCCTCGCCGCGTCCGGCGGCGTCCTCGGCCGCTCGACGTGGCTCTGCCACGCCATCGGGTCTGCGTCCTTGCCGGTCACGCCGATTCCGGCGCCAGAACCGGCCAAACGTCACCAGACAAGGCACTCGAACTGATGCCCGACGAGATGCGCCCGCTCTACCTGATCTCCGGCACCGATGCGGCGAAAATCGAGGCGACCCGCTCGCGCCTGCGCGCCCGCGCCGAACGCGAGGGGGGAGACGGGGCGCTCGAGGTCTTCGAGCCCGGCGAGGGCCGCGGCGCGCCCGACCACGAGGCGCTCCTCGCGGCGATCCCGGCGATGTCCCTGATGGGGACGCGTCGCTACCTGCTCGCCGACGGGGTGGAGAAATGGCGCGACAAACAGCTCACCGCGGTCGCCGATGCGATCGGCGGCGAACTACCGCCCGACCTGACGCTGGTCCTGATCGCCCGCGCCAAAGCGCCCGCCAAGCTCCTCAAAGCGGTCAAATCGGCCAAGGGCGAGATCCACGCCTTCGAGGCGCCGAAAGCGCGCGACATGCCGCGCGTCCTCGTCGGCGACGCCCAGCGCCTCGGCTTCGAGCTCGACCCGAACGGGGCCCGCCTGCTGGTCGAACGGATGGGCGCCGAGCCGCTCCGCCTCCGCAACGAGCTCGAGCGCCTCGCCCTCTGGGCCGGCCCAGAGGGCCAGGTCACCGCCGCCGACCTAGAAGAGATGATCGCTGACACCTCCGAGGCCGCCGTCTGGACTCTCTCCGACGCCGTCGTCGAAGGTGACGCCCGCACCGCGCTGCGCGTCGGCGAGCAGCTGATCGAGCAGGGGGAGAACGTCACCGGGCTGATCTACGGCCTCGCCTCCCGCCTACGCGCCGCCTGCGCCGCCGCCGCGATGCTGGAGGAGGGGATGGCGCCGCGCGAGGTCGAGAGCGAGCTGAAGATGCACCCCTACGCGGCCAAGCAGCTGGTCGCCCGCCTCCGCGACGCCGACCTCACCGACCTGCGCCTCGCCACCGAGGCCCTCGCCCAGCTGGAGCGCTGGTGCCGCGGCGATGCCGACTACGGTGATGAGCTGGCGCTCACGCTTGCGCTTCGCAAGGCGACGGCGTAGACGGCTGCAAGCGGGTAGACGTTCTCCTCGCGATCTCTCGATCGCGGCAGGGATCGGCGTGGGGCTGCGGCGCGGATGCCGTTACTTCGTCAGGCCGGAGCCGCTAGGCGGCAGCCGAAGAACCGGCGGCGATGCGGGCGGCTTTCGCCTTCTTCCTCGCCCCGGTGTTCTTATGGAGGGCGCCCTTCTGGACGGCCTTGTCGATCTTCGAGACCAGCTCGCGCTGCTCTTTCTGGATCGCGTCGGAGTCGCCCGACTCGACCGCCGTCTCGAGGCGCCGGAAGTAGGTCTTCACGGTGCTGGTCAGCAGTCGGTTCTCGGCGCGCTCGCGCTCGCTGCGAAGTATCCGCTTTTTCTGTGAGGCTATGTTGGCCATGTCGATGTGCCCGGCCAAGCTTTCTCGGCTGCGGGCGGCCGCCGACTATAGCGACTGAGAACGAAGCTTGGAGAGTCCCGAGGCACCCGACACCCCCCTCCACGGTCTGGAGGCCATCAACGCCGACGTAGCGATCGGCGAGGCCGAGGCGTTCTACCCGAGCGAGGAATTCGTCCTGCCGGCGCCGCGGGTCGGCCAAGGCGGCCGCATCGCGCGCTCGACCGCCTTCTTCTCCGCCGCCACGGCGCTCTCGCGCGTCGCCGGCCTTGCCCGCGAAGTCGTCGCCGCCGGCTACTACGGCGTCAACGGGCCGATGTCGGCCTTCACGATCGCCTTCAACGTCCCCAACCTGGTCCGCGCGCTGTTCGCCGACTCGGCCCTGCAGCCCGCCTTCGTCCCGGTCTTCACCGAACTGGTCGGCCGCAAGCAGTACAAGGAGGCCTTCCGCCTCGCCTCGACCCTGATGCTGCTGATGACGATGGTCCTCGGCGTCCTCACCGTGATCTTCGTCGTCGCCGCGCCGCTGATCATCCCGTTGTTCGCGCCCGGCTTCGAACCGCCGCTGATGGACCTCACGGTCTCGCTCTCCCGGATCCTCTTCCCGATCCTGATCCTGCTCGGCGTCAGCGGCATCGTCGTCGGCATCCTCAACAGCTACGACCGCTTCGGCGCCTTCGCGATCTCGCCGTTCTTCTGGAACGTGGCGATCATCGTCGTGGTCGTCATCCTCGAGCCGCTCTTCCACGGCCAGGACAAGATCTACGCCTACGCGATCGCGATCGTGATCGGCACCGCGGTGCAGCTCGCGATCCCGGCCTGGGACCTGCGCAATACGCCGTTCCACTTCACCTGGAGCTTCGAATGGCGCAACCCCGGGGTGCGGCGCGTGCTGCTGCTGATGCTGCCGGTGACGATCAGCCTCGGCCTGATCAACTTCAACCAGGTCATCAACAGCTTCTTCGGCAGCCTCGTCGGGCCGCACGCGCCGGCGGCGATCGAAAAAGCCTTCCGCCTCTACCAGCTGCCGCAGGGGATCTTCTCGGTGGCGGTGACGACGGTCCTCTTCCCGACCCTGGCCCGCTACGCCAACGCCGGGGAATTCGTCAACCTGCGGGCGACGCTGGCCAACGGGATGCGCCAGATCCTCTTCGTGCTGCTGCCCGCCACGGCGCTGATCCTCGCCCTCTCGACCCCGATCATCCGCCTCGTCTACCAGCGTGGGGAATTCGATCCGCACGACACCGAGATCGTCGCCACGGCCCTCTTCTGGTTCGCCTTCTCGCTGCCGACCAACGGCGTCTACCTGCTGCAGACGCGCACCTTCTTCAGCCTCCAGAGGCCATGGCAGGCGACCGCGCTGGCGGTCATCGACCTGACCGTCTCGGCGCTCGCCGCCTGGGCGCTCTACTCGCCGTTCGGGGTCGGCGGGATCGTCGCCGGAACCGGCATCGGGACCAGCGCCGCGGTCTTTGCCCAGGCCTACATCCTGCGTCGCAAGTTCGGCGGCCTGGAGCTGGGACGGCTGCTCTCGACCGTGATCCGCATCTCGATCGCCTGCGCGGTCATGGCCGGCGCCAGCTGGCTGGTCTGGCACACGCTGAACAGCGTGCTGGGGGAGGGGGTCGCGGCGCAGATCGTCTCGCTGGGGACCGCGATCGTCGTCGGCGGGGGCGTTTACCTTGGGGTCGCCTGGATGCTGCGGATCGCCGAGCTCGAGCAGATCATGCGTCTGCTGCTGCGACGGCGCGGGCGTTAGGCGGGGCAGGTCGGGATGCTCGGGCCGGGCCGGTACCTGCTGGGAGTGGCGGAGCTGCTGTGGCTGGTCGGCTTCGCCTGGCTCGGCGCGGCGCGGGTGCGGCGGCGGTGGCTGCCGGAGGTCGGCGGAGAGGCGGGTTTCCTGGCGACCGCGGTGGTCGCCGCGGCCCTGCTGATCTGGGTGGCGGAGCTCCTCGGCACGGTGTCCGCCTTCAAGCCCGTCCCTTACCTGGTGTGTGTGGCGGTGCTGGGCATCGTCCTGCGCCGCTTCGTCCCACCCGCGGCCGGAGCACCAAGGTCCCTCCGCCCGTCCCTGATCGCCACCGTCATCTCCCTGCTGATCGCCGGCATCGCCATCGGCCACTTCCTCAGCGGCGTGAAGCTGCGCCTCGGCACCGGCATGACCGGTTTCGACTCGACCTGGTACCACGGCCCGTTCGCGGCCGGCTTCTTCCAGTCCGGCAACACGATCGACCTCCACTACATCGCTCCCCAGTTCCTCGCCTGGTTCTACCCGGCCAACAGCGAAGTCGTCGGGGCGATCGGGATGCTCGCCTTCCACCGCGACCTGCTCTCGCCGCTGCTTAACCTCGGCTGGCTCCTGGGATGCCTGCTGGCGTGCTGGTGCATCGGGCGGCCGTTCCGGGTGGCGCCGTGGTCGCTGGCGCTCGGGGCGATCGCGCTGAGCGTGCCGGCGCTGGCCGACCAGGCCGGGGAGGCCCGCAACGATCTCTGCGCGATCTTCTTCCTGCTGGCGGCGATCGCGATCGGGTTGAACGCCGCCGCGGCGGCCGACCGGGGCGCCGACGGGGCGCCGGAGCGCCGCGGGCTCTCGACCGGCGCGCTGCTCCTCGTCGGTCTGGCGGCCGGCCTCGCCGCCGGGACCAAGCTCAACTTCCTGCTGCCCGCCGCGGTGCTCGTGCTGGGCCTGACGGCGCCGGCGCCCGGCGGCCGGCGCCGGACGACGCTCCTCTGCTCCGGCGGCATGGCGCTGGCGGGCGGCGGCTACTGGTACCTGCGCAACCTCGTCCACACCGGCAACCCGCTGCCCTGGATCCACCATCTGGGACCGATCGACCTGCCGGCGCCCGAACAGGCCCTGGGCGGCCGCGAAGCCCACAGCGTGTTCAGCTACCTGACCGACGGCTCGGTCTGGTCCGAATGGTTCCTGCCGGGCCTCCACGGCGGCCTCTGGATCGTCTGGCCGCTCCTCGGCGCCGCCGCCCTGGCCGGCCTCCTCCTCGCCTCGACCCGACTTCTCGGTCGGCGAGCCGAAAGGCGCTCATCGTCAGCGCTTCTCGGCCCGTCGGCGGCGGTGTCGGGGGTCGCCGGGTTGGTGGGGCTCGCGGCGGCGGTGTCCTGGCTGGTGTCGCCGACCTCGGCCTCGGGGCCGAGCGGCGACCCGCGCGGGTTCGAATCGGGACTCCGCTACCTCACCCCGGCGCTCATCCTCGGCCTCGCGCTGCTCCCGACCGTCCCGCCGCTCCGATCCCTGGCCGCGCGTCTCGCCTCCCTCGGTCCCGCCCTCGGCGAGCGCCCCGTCCCGCCATCCGAGCGTCTGCATCCACCCCCGCGGGGCGGGGGTGATCGCGGAGGCACCTCTGAGGAAGGCCGACTTCCGCGCAGTTGGGTGACGGGGATCGTCGTCGGGGTCGTCTTGCTGGCGGTGTCGGTCGGCTACCCGGTGGAGCGGCACTACCTGCGCAACCGCTACCGCGACCCGAGCTTCACCACGCCCGGGCTGAACGCCGCCTTCAAGTGGGCGCGGGGGATCGAGGACTCGCGGATCGCGACGACGAGCACGCGGCAGTACCCGCTCTTCGGGACCGACCTCTCCAATCACGTCGCCTACCTCGGGGTGGAGCGGCCGCACGGCGGCTTCGAGGCGGCGCCGAGCTGTCGCCGGTTCCGCCGATTGATCGACGAAGGCCACTACGACTATGTGGTCGCCTCGCGCGACCGGATCGAAGCGGGGAAGCCCGCCTACCCGCCGCAGGCGAGGTGGACCGAAGGGCCGAACGCCGAAGTGGTGCTGCGGAAGAAGCCGACGGTCGTCTTCCGCATCACCGGGCCGCTCGATCCGAAGACTTGTCCCTAGCTCCGAGGATCGCTCAGCCGTGAGGGGGCGAAAACGCCCGGTCCCAGGACTTAGGGACCTGCGATCGGCCTAGATGGGTGATGCTGCGCGGCGGGGTGGGTGGTTCGGGATGGCGGGGTTCGGGGGCGTGGTGGAGGGAGCGCGGGCGGCGTGCTTCGCGGCCGCCGCACCCGTCCGAGGTGCGTCCCGGGCGTCTCGTGGCGGCCCGGACAGGCTGCCCGCTTGCCACGAGACGCCCGGGACGTGAGGGTCCCGCAGGGAAGGTCACAAGGACGTGAGGGAGATGTCGGGAAGGTCACACAGGCGTGGGAGAGATGCCGGGGACGTGACCCTTCCTCATGCCTCCCGTCCCAGGATCAAGGCCGACCGGGAGTGAGTTCGCACTTTCGCTCGCCATGCGAGCAGAACTGCGAACTCATCCGGGGGGGGCATGAGGAAGACGGGAGGAAGCGTGGACTTCCCCCGCTCTTCGTCACCGATCCTCGGAGTTCGTCACGAACCTCGCACCTCTCCCCGACACCCGGCCTTCTCGGTGGCGGCCACAGCCTGCCCGGGCCGCCACCGAGAAGGCCGCGTCCCTTTCCGTCCCGGGCGCCAGCTTCAGCGCCCCTTGAAACCAACCATCCAGCTAGCGCCGGCACCCCAGAAGGGTTCGTCGGGGACGCCCGGGGTCGGCCCCCTTCATACTCGTGGCTCGCCCATGGACAAGATCCGCAATTTCTCGATCATCGCCCACATCGATCACGGCAAGTCGACGCTCGCCGACCGCATCCTCGAGCTCACCGGCGCCGTCGATCCGAAAAAAATGCAGGCGCAGCTGCTCGACTCGATGGACCTCGAGCGGGAGCGGGGGATCACGATCAAGGCGCAGGCCGTGCGGGTCGAGTACGAGGCGAACGACGGCGAGACGTACCACCTGCACCTGATCGACACGCCGGGGCACGTCGACTTCTCCTACGAGGTCAGCCGCAGCCTCGCCGCCTGCGAGGGTGCGCTGCTCGTCGTCGACGCAGCCCAGGGGGTCGAGGCGCAGACCGTCGCCAACACCTACCTGGCGATCGAGAACGGGCTCGAGCTGATCCCGGTGATCAACAAGGTCGATCTCCCCGGCGCCGAGCCGGAGCGGGTCGCGCAGGAGGTCGCCGACCTGCTCGGCACCGACCCCGAGGACGCGCTCTGGATCTCGGCCAAGACCGGCAAGGGCGTCCCCGAGGTGCTGGAGGCGATCGTCGCCCGCATCCCGCCGCCCGAGGGCGAGGTCGACGCGCCCGCCCGCGCGCTGATCTTCGACTCCGAGTTCGACCAGTACCGCGGCGTGATCGCCTACGTGCGGATGGTCGACGGAAGGTTCCGCAAAGACGAGCGGATCCTCGCGATGCAGACGCAGAACCGCGCCGAGATCGACGACCTCGGCTTCTTCCGCCCGGCGATGACCGCGGTGAAGGAGATGGAGGCCGGCGACGTCGGCTACCTGATCACCGGGATCAAGGACGTGACGAAACTGCGCGTCGGCGACACGCTGACCGGTGAGGCGCGGCCCGCGACCGAGGCGCTCGAGGGCTATCGCGAGGTGCGGCCGATGGTCTTCTGCGGGCTCTTCCCGATCGACACCGACCGCTTCGAAGACCTTCGCGACGCGCTCGAGAAGCTGTCCCTGAACGACGCCGCGCTCTCCTGGGAGCCGGAGACCTCGGAGGCGCTCGGCTTCGGCTTCCGGGTCGGCTTCCTCGGCCTCCTCCACATGGAGATCGTGAGGGAGCGGCTGGAGCGCGAGTACGGGCTCGACCTGTTGGCGACGACGCCGAACGTGCGCTACGTCGTCCACCTCACCGACGGCAGCGAACGCGAGGTCCACAGCCCCACCGACCTGCCCGACCCGGGCCGCATCGAGACGATCGAAGAGCCCTACATCCGCGCCACGATCATCTGCCCGAAAGAGCAGGTGGGGGCGGTGATGGAGCTCTGCCAGACGCGCCGCGGCACCCACGTCGACATGACCTACCTGAGCCCGCAGCGGGTCCAGGTCCGCTACGACATGCCGCTCGGCGAGATCGTCCTCGACTTCTTCGACCTGCTGAAGAGCAGCACCCGGGGCTACGCCTCGCTCGACTACGAACCGATCGGCAACCGGCCGTCGGACCTGGTCAAGGTCGACATCCTGCTCGCCGGCGACAAGGTCGACGCGCTCTCGATCATCGTCCACCGCGACTTCGCCTACGACCAGGGCAAGAAGCTGGTCGGGCGGCTGCGCAAGACGATCCCGCGACAGCTCTTCGACGTGCCGGTGCAGGCGGCGATCGGCTCCAACATCCTCGCCCGCGAGACGGTCAAGGCGCTGCGCAAGGACGTCACGGCGAAGCTCTACGGCGGTGACGTCACCCGCAAGAACAAGCTGCTGAAGAAGCAGAAAGCGGGGAAGAAACGGATGAAGGCCGTGGGCCGGGTCGAAGTGCCGCAGGAGGCGTTCCTCGCGGTGTTGGAGATCGACTGACGCCTGACGGGCCTCCTGGCCGGCCGGCCAGGAAGATGCCTGGCCGGGTCGCGAACCGATAGGTTCCGCGCCATGGTGCTCAAGACCGATGCGGTCGGGAAGTCGTGGCCGTCGACGACCTACCAGGTGGGCCGCGAGAAGATCAAGGAGTACGCGACGGTGCTGGGGATCGAGAACCCCGTCCACTACGACGTCGGGGCCGCCCGCGAGGCGGGCTTCCGCGACGTCGTCGCCCCGCCGATGTTCGCCGTCGTCTACAGCCTCGCCGCGCTGGCGCCGGCGATGTTCGATCCCGAGGTGGGGATGAACTTCGCGACGATGGTGCACGGCGGCCAGACCTTCGAATGGGGCGAGCCCGCCTGCTCGGGCGACGAGATCACGACCACCGCCAAATGCATCTCGATCGAGGAGAAACTCGGCAACGGGTTCTACGTCTTCGAGACCGCTTCCGTGAACGGGGCCGGCGCCGAGGTCGTGCGCGGCACCTGGACCAACATCGTCAGGGGGGTCTGACATGGCCGATCTGAAACCCGGGGACGCCGTCCCCGAGCTGCGCGTCACGCCGGACAAGTACCTGCCGCACCGCTACGCGGGCGCCTCGGGGGACTTCAACCCGATCCATATCGACGCCGACTTCGCCAAATCCGTGGGACTTCCGAGCAACATCCTCCACGGCCTCTATTCGATGGGCGTGGTCGCCAAAGCGGCGGCCCAGGGCCTGGCTCACGGCGACCCGCGGGCGCTGAAAAAGCTGACCGTCCAGTTCAGGGGGATGGGCCTGCCCGAGCAGGAGATCGTGGTCAACGGCACCGTCAAGGAGGTCGAGGGGGACCGGGTGACGGTCGATCTCGAGGCGGTGCAGGGGGAGACGCGGATCATCCGCAACGCGGTGGCCGAGCTGGAGCTGTAGGGGGCTGCGGCGGCGGGTTCGGGGCGGCGTGGTTCGGGGCCGTGGCGGCTGGCCGCGTGGGCGTCCTTCGGGGCCGTGGCGCCCGTCCGATATGCGTCCCGGGCGTCTCGTGGCGGCCCGGGCAGGCTGTGGCCGCCACGAGACGCCCGGGACGTGAGGGTTTCGGCGGGAAGTGGTCACAGGTCGTGACGAAGTCCACGCTTCCTTGACGCTTCTGTCCGTGGACGGGATCCAGATGGCGCGGTCGTCGACGAAGACGCCGGGAACGTCACATTCTCCGGCCCTCCGGAGGCCGAGATCGAGGCCCTGGGACGCGCTGTCGACCTTGACCCCCCTATGGCAGGGTCAAAGGGTGGTCACGTGACTGCAACGTCAGAGGAAGGCGCAAGGAAGCGTGTACTTCCCGACCTCTTCGTCACATCCGCCCTCCACACCTCACATCCCCGGCCGTCTCGGCCACGGCCACAGCCTGCCCGGGCCGTGGACGAGACGGCCGCGTCCCTTCCCCGTCCCTTCCAGCTCCGGGCGCCAGCTCCCACCGGCCCAGGCCCTTCCCCCGGGCGCCAGCTCCAGCCGCCCCCATCCCTCCCGACGACCGCCCCCGGCGCACTCCCGCCCCTCCGGAGGGCTCCGCACCGTCGCCTCCTAAGATTGGAAGGGTGCTGACCGAGCGCCAAGAACTGATCCTGCGGCTGGTCGTCGACTCCTACCTGGCGTCGGCGCGGCCGGTGCCTTCGAAAGACGTGGCCTCGATGCCGGGCGTGGAGTGGGGGCCGTCGACGGTGCGGGCGGAGCTGGCGCTGCTCGAGGCGAAGGGGTACCTGACGCATCCGCACACCTCGGCCGGGCGGGTCCCGACCGACTCCGGTTACCGACGTTATGTAGACGTGCTGCTCGAATCGGGCGCGGCGCCGGGTGAGGCGCGGGTCGAGCTCGAGCTGTCGCGGCTGCGCCGCGAGGTCGACGAGGCGATGCGGGAGACGACCGCGGCGCTGGCCCAGGTCACCGACCTGGTCGCGATGGCGACCGCGCCGCAGCTCGCCGCGACGACGACGATCCACCGGATCGAGGTGCTGCGCCTGCAGCCGAACCGCGTCGTCGTGATCGCGATCGCCTCCAGCGGCGACGTCTACCGGCGCGTCTTCGAGTTCGAGCGCGAGGTCGATCCCGGCCTGGTCGAGTGGGCCTCCAGCTACCTGAACGAGCAGCTGGTCGGCCTCGGGATCGGCGCCCGGATGATCTCCACGCGGCTGCTCGACCCCGGCCTCGACGCGACCGAGTCGCGTTTCGTCGCGACCGTCGCGCCCGCCTTCACCGAGCTCGAGCCGGAGAACGCCGCCGACCTCTACATGGACGGCACCGCGCGCCTGCTCTCCGAAGCCCACATCGACGACCTGCCGCGCGCCGACGAGCTGATGCGGGCGCTGGAGCGCCGCGCCGATGTGTTGCAGATGCTGCGCAGCTCGCTCGCCGAGCGCTCCGTCTTCCTCTGGATCGGCGACGAGAACCCGCAGCCGACACTGCGCTCGGTCAGCGTCGTCGGCGCCAACTACGGCCTCGGCCACCGCAACCTCGGCGCCGTCGGCGTCGTCGGCCCGCGGCGGATGGACTACGCGACGGCGATCGCCTCGGTCCGCGTCGCCGCCCGCGAGCTGTCCCGATACTTCGAGACCGTCTACGACGACTAGTTCCCCGACCCCTAGCGAGCTCTTCCACACATGCCACGCGATTATTACGACGTTCTGGGCGTCTCCCGCGACGCTTCGGACTCCGAGATCAAGAAAGCCTTCCGCGGCCTCGCCCGCGAACTGCACCCCGACGTGACCGGTCACGACCCCGAGGCCGAAGCCCGTTTCAAGGAGGCGGCCGAGGCCTACGAGGTGCTCTCCGACGCCGACCGGCGGCGCACCTACGACCAGTACGGGGCCGAGGGCCTGCGCTCCGGCGGCTACGACCCGGGCGCCGGCTTCGGTTCCATCGACGACATCTTCCAGTCGCTCTTCGGCCAGGCTTTCGGCGGGTTCGGGGGCTTCGGCGGCGGCGGTGGCCCGGCGCCCGGCGGCGACATCCTGCTGCAGACCGAGCTGACGCTCGACGAGGTCGCCACCGGGGTCGAGCGCGAGGTCAGCTTCGAAGCCGTCGTCGTCTGCTCCCACTGTCACGGCAACGGCGCCGAGCCGGGGACGCCGATCGAGACCTGCGACCGTTGCGGCGGCGCCGGCCAGCTGCGCCAGGTGACGCGGACGCCGTTCGGCCAGATGGTCCGCGGGGTCACCTGCGACGTGTGTCACGGCTCGGGCAAAGTCCCGGACACGCCGTGCGAGGTCTGTGACGGTTCCGGGCGGACCCAGGGCACGGTGACGAAGACGATCGACGTCCCGGCCGGGATCGAAGACGGGCAGCGGTTGCGGATCAGCGGGCAGGGGCACGCCGGGGAGCCGGGGGCGCCGGCCGGGGACCTCTACGTCGAGGTCGCGGTCGCGGCCGACGGGCGCTTCGTCCGCAACGGCACCGACCTGATCAGCACCGCGCGGATCCCGGCCACCGAGGCGATGCTGGGGACGACGGTGACGGTGCCGACGCTCGACGGCGAGCGTGAGATCGAGCTCGAGGCGGGCGTCCAGCCGGGCCACGAGGAGACGCTGCGTGGGGCGGGGCTGCCGCGGCTCGGCGGGCGCAAGCGCGGCGACCAGCGGGTCGTGATCGAGGTCGTCGTGCCGACCAACCTCTCCGAGCGTCAGCGCGAGATGGCCGAGCAGCTCGACGTCTCGCTCGGGCCGGAGAACCTCGGGCCGCAGCACGAGGGCATCTTCGGCCGCTTCCGCAAAGCCTTCCGGTAGCGCGGGCGGAGCGCCGTGATCCGCCTCGCCGTGCGGTGCAGCCCCGACCAGGCGGAGCTGGTGCTGGCCGAGCTGACCGTGCTGGCGCCGAACGGGGTGGAGGAGGAGCACGGTCCCGGCTATGTCGAGTACGCGATCTACGGCGGCGAGGGCGAGCTGCCGGAGCTGGGGGAGATCGACGCGGTGGTCGGCGGGCGGCCGATCGAGGTCGTCTCGACCGAGATCCCCGACGACTGGGCCGACCGCTGGCGCGACTTCCACAAGCCGCTGCTGGTCGGCGAGCGCCTCTGGCTGCGGCCGAGCTGGGAGCCCGAGCGCGAGGGCGCGATCGACCTGGTCGTCGACCCGGGCCAGGCCTTCGGCACCGGCGCCCACCCGACGACCCGCCTTTGCCTCGAATACCTGCTGGAGCTGGCCGAGGCGGGAGAGGCGTCCGGCGGGCTGACCGACCTCGGCACCGGCTCGGGCGTCCTCGCCATCGCGGCCGCGAAGCTCGGCTGGTCCCCGGTAGCCGGCTACGACCACGAGCAGGCGGCGATCGAGGCGTCAGCTTCCAACGCCGCCACCAACGGCGTAGCCATCGATTTCCACCGCCTGAACCTGCGGGAATCCCTGCCGGAGCTCGCCCCGACCTGCGTCGCGAACATGACCTCGCCGATCCTCAAGGCCGTGGCGAGCCGGCTGGTCGGGCTCCCGAGGGTTCTCGTGCTCTCGGGGATCCTTCCGGCGGAGCTGGACGAGGTGGCGGGCGCTTTTGGCCCCGCCGGCTTCGTCGAGAGTGACCGGCGCCTGATGGGCGACTGGTCAGCCCTTCTGCTCCGGCGCCCTGTATAGGGTTTCGTGATGCTTTCCGTCGCGATGATCGGCGATCCCGGCTACAAGATCGCCCTGTTCTTCCACATCCTCGGCGTCGTGGCGCTCGGCCCGACCTTCGCCTACGGCGTCCTCTTCTCGGTGCTGCCGAAATATCCGCGCAGCGCTCCGGCGCTGATCGCGGGCATGCGGAAGATCGACCGGGTCATGATCAACCCGGCGATGATCGTGTTGCTGATCGCGGGGATCGTCGTCCTTGCCACCAGCGGCAGCGTCTGGAAGGGCAGTCAATTCTTCGTCGTCTGGGGATTCCTCGCGATCATCGCCCTCTTCGGTTTGCAGCATGGATTCTTCGCCCCGCGGATGGCGCAACTTCAGGAGGTCGCCGATCGCGACGCCGCGGCCGGCGACACTCCGAGCCCCGAGTTCGAAGAGCAGAGTCGGTTGATCGCGCAGGTCGGCGGCGCCACCGGGGTGCTCATCCTGCTGACGATCTTCTTCATGGTCTACAAGCCGTTTTTGTGATCGACCGGTCGCTGCCGGTCGCCATGTTCGACTCCGGCGTCGGCGGCCTCACGGTCCTCCACGAGTGCCTGGTGGCGCTGCCGCAGGAGGACTACGTCTACCTCGGCGACACGGCGATGTTCCCCTACGGGGAGCGCGACCCGGACCATCTGCGCCTGCGGATCGCCCTGATCGCCGAGAGGTTGATGGAGCGCGGCGCGAAGCTGCTGGTGATCGCCTGCAACACGGCGACGGCGATCGGCGAGGACGTGGCGCGGGAGGTGGCGGCGCGGTACGGCGTGGAGGTGGTGCCGGTGGTCGAGCCGCAGGCCGAGATCGCCGCCGCGATCACCGACAACGGCCGGGTCGGGGTGCTGGCGACGACGAACACGGTGGAGAGCGGCGCCTACCGGCGGGCGCTCGAAGCCGAGGGGCGGGCGCTCGACGTGATCGAGGTGGCGGCGCCGCGCCTGGCGCCCTTCATCCAGGAGGGCTCGCTCTTCGACGAGCAGACGATGGAGATGGCGCGCGGCTACTGCGCCCCGCTGCGCGAGGCCGGGATCGACACCCTGATCCTCGGCTGCACCCATTACCCGCTGGTGGCGCCGATGCTGCAGCGGATCCTCGGCCGCAACGTGCGGTTGGTGAGCGGCGGCCACGCGGTCGCGGCGGCGATCCAGCGCACGCTCGAGCGGGTGGGGCTCGCCCAGGAGCGCGACGAGGAGGGCGCCTACGAGTTCTTCTGCACCGGCCCGGTCTCCTCGTTCGGCGACGTCGCCACCCGCTTCCTGCAGATGCCCCTCGGCGAGGTCCGCCAGGTCGAGTTCACCGTCCCGGCCTAGGGTCGGCACAGAGATTTTCCATTCCGCGCGCCACCCGCGCGCATTTGCCTGCCAGGGTCGTTCCCATGCCCCACCGGTCAGCCGAACCCCAGCCCTACGCTGAGAACGTGGTCCGGATCGAGATCAACCTCCCCGACGACCTGCTGCGTCAGATCGACGTCGCCGCCGAGCGAGCAGGCTTGGCTCGCGATGAGTTGATTCGCCGCTGCACCGAGGAGGATGTCGTTCGCCGTGGAGCGGAGTACCGCAAAGAAATCGAAGACATGCTGGGTCCGCCGGTCCCGATGGGTGGAAACGCGGCCGAGGTCATCCGTGAAATGCGCGACACCCACCCTCCGATCCGCAGGGGGAACGTCGATGAGGAATAAGGGTTTTCTTCTGGATGCCGGAGTCTGGATCGCGACGGTCGACGAAAACGATCCTTCGAGATCGCCGCCCGCGAATTGGTGGTGGGGGCGAGTTCGTCGTTCGTGGCGATGGATCTGACCCTCTACGAGATCGCGAATGTGGTCGGCTCGACCTGGAAGGAGCACGAGCGAGCCAGGAGACTGTGCCGCTCGGTTCGGAGTCAATGCGGGACACCGCTGCTGCGGATGAACTTCAGCCTGGTCGAATCGACGATCGAAGTGGCACGCAGGCACGGTTCTCACCAGCTACGACGCCGCCTACGTTGCCGCCGCGCAGCGGCATGGTTGGCGGTTGGTCAGCACCGACTTCGGGGACGTGGTCTCGAAGGGTCTCGCGATCACGCCCGACGCCGCCGTCTAACCTTGTCGTCATGAGCGTTCTGGAGCAGGTGCAAGGTGACGTGCGGGTGGCGATGAAAGCGCGCGAACGGGAGAAGGCGCAGGCGCTGCGGCTGGTCGTCGACGCGCTGCAGCAGGACGCCAAGCTGGGCAAAGGCGACGAGGTCGCGGTGCTGCAGCGGGAACGCAAGAAGCGGGTCGAGGCGGCCGAGGCCTATGAGGGCGCGGGGCGGGCGGAGCAGGCCGCCGCGGAGCGCTTCGAGGCGGAGTTGATCCAGGGGTACCTGCCCGCGCAGCTGTCCGACGAGGAGCTCGACGGGCTCGTGGCCGCGGCGGTGGCGGAGACCGGGGCCACCGAGCAGAAGCAGATGGGCCAGGTGATGTCGGCGGTCATGCCGAAGGTCGCCGGGCGCGCCGACGGCAAGCGGGTCAGCGCCGCGGTGCGGAAGAAGCTGGGTAGCTGAGCTTGGCGCGCCGCCAGCTGACCCTCGACAACGAGGTCGCCGCCGAGCTCGCCGGCTCCGAGGACTCGGTCCTGCGTGGATTGCGCGACCGCCTGCCGGTGGAGGTCCACCTGCGCGGCAACGTGCTGACCCTGGACGGCGATCCGGGCGACCTGCAGGAGGCCGCCGACGTGGTCGACGAGATGGTCGAGCTGATCGAGCAGGGCCATGAGATGGCGCCCGGGACCGTGGAAGCGGTGGCGGGCGCGCTCGACGCCGAAGAGAGCCCGGCGGCGATCCTCGACGACGTCGTCTGGCGCCACCGCAACACCAAAGTGGCGCCGAAAACGCTGACCCAGAAACGCTACGTCGACTCGATCCGCCGCAACACGATCACCTTCGGGATCGGCCCGGCCGGCACCGGCAAGACCTTCCTGGCGGTCGCGATGGCGGCCGCCGCGCTGACCGAGCGCAAGGTGCAGCGGATCATCCTCACCCGTCCCGCGGTCGAGGCCGGCGAGCGCCTCGGCTTCCTGCCCGGCGACCTGCAGGCCAAGGTCGATCCCTACCTGCGTCCGCTCTTCGACGCGCTCTACGACATGATCGACCCCGACCGCGTCAACGGCTACTTCGAGCGCAACGTGATCGAGGTGGCGCCGCTCGCCTTCATGCGCGGCCGCACCCTCAACGACTCCTTCGTGATCCTCGACGAGGCGCAGAACACCACCGCCGAGCAGATGAAGATGTTCCTCACCCGGCTCGGCTTCAACTCGCGCATGGTGGTCACCGGCGACGTCACCCAGATCGACCTGCCGACCGACCAGCGCTCCGGCCTGGTCGCCGTCCGCGACATCCTCCAGGAGGTCAAAGACATCTCCTTCATCAACTTCACCGGCGAGGACGTCGTCCGCCACAAGCTCGTCCAGCGGATCGTCGCCGCCTACGACCGTCACGGTGCCGGTCGATCTGTCTGACGTCCCCGCCGACCTGCGCGGGCCGGTCGCGGCGACCCTCGCGGCCGTCGGGGTCGACGACGGTCACCTCGCGGTCGAGATCGTCGACGCGGCCCGGATCCAGGCGCTGAACCGCGACCACCGCGGCAAGGACGCCCCGACCGACGTGCTCAGCTTCCCGATCGACGAACTCGACCCGGCGCCCGGCCCGCGCGAGCTCGGCGACGTCGCCATCTGCCCCGAGCTCTGCGTCGACATGACCTTGAACGAGACCGCGATCCACGGTGTCCTCCACCTCTGCGGCTACGACCACGAGACCGACGACGGCGAGATGATCGCCCTGCAGGACGAGATCCTGGCGTCGCTCGATCCGGAGCGTTCCGCGCGATGAGCACCAGGTCGGGATTCGTCGGGCTCGCCGGCCGGCCGAACGTCGGCAAGTCGACGCTGGTCAACGCCCTCGTCGGCCGCCACGTCGCGATCGTCTCGATGCGCCCGCAGACGACCCGGCGGGCGATCCGCGGCGTCGCCACCGACCTCGAGGCCGAACGCCAGCTCGTCCTCGTCGACCTGCCCGGCGTGCAGCGGCCCCGCGACGCGCTCACCAAGCGCATGCAGCAGCGGGTCGAGCGCGAGCTGGCCGACTCCGACGTGGCGCTCTTCGTCGTCAACGGCGAGGAGGGCGTCGGCCCCGGCGACCGCTTCATCGCCCGCCTGCTGGCCGGCGCCCGCACCGACATCCCGGTCATCTGCGCGGTCAACAAGTGCGACAAACTCGGTCGCGGCGCCCACGTCGAGGTGCTCTCGGCGGCGGCCGAGCTGGAGGGCGTCGACGAGGTCTTCCCGGTCAGCGCCCGCTCCGGCACCGGCCTCGGCGAGCTCCTCCACCGCCTCGGCGAGCTGGTCCCCGAGGGTCCCTACCTGTATCCGCCGGAGGACTCCTCCGACCAGTCGAGCGAGCTGCTCCTCGCCGAGCTGATCCGCGAGCAGGTGCTGAACCGGACCCGTCAGGAGATCCCGCACTCGGTCGAGGTCGTGGTCTCGGCGGTCGAGCCGCGCGAGGACGGCCTGGTCACCGTCGTCGCCGAGATCTGGGCGGAGACGGAGTCCCAGAAGGGGATCCTGATCGGCCGCGGCGGCGCCAAGATCGGTGAGATCGGGATGGCCTCGCGGCGCTCGCTGGAGCGCGAGCTCGGCGCCCAGGTCCACCTCGACCTGCAGGTCCGCGTGCGGCGCAACTGGCGCCGCGACGAAGACATGCTCGACCGGCTCGGCATCGAGTAGTCGTCGGGCGGCGCCTCCTCCGCTTCGCGTCCGGGGGCGCCGCGCCCTTACGATGGTCACGATGTTGGACGAGATCTCCTTCGACGAGCGCGGCTTGGTGCCGTGTGTGGTGCAGGACGCGTCCTCGGGCGAGGTCCTGATGCTCGCCTACGCGAACCGCGAGGCGCTGGAACTGACCCTGAGGACCGGGGAGATGCACTTCTACAGCCGCTCGCGCGAGGAGATCTGGCGCAAAGGCGAAACCTCGGGGGCGACGATGGCGGTCAAGCAGCTCCGCTACGACTGCGACGGTGACGCCGTCCTCGCCCTGGTCACGCCGGCCGGCCCGGCCTGCCATACGGGCGAGCGCACCTGCTTCTACCGTGAGATCGAGGGCGAGCCGCGCCGGGTCGTCTTCGAGGAGCTGCCGGCCCTCGAGCGGACGCTGAAAAGCCGCGCCGCCGAGCGCCCGGAGGGCAGCTACACGGTCGAGCTGCTGGACAACCCGGCGCTGATCGGCGAAAAGGTCGAGGAGGAGGCCGAGGAGGTCGTCCGCGCCGCCCGCGAAGAGACCGACGAGCGGGTCGCCGAAGAGGCCGCCGACGTGATCTACCACCTCGCCGTCCTGCTGGCCTCCCGGGGCGTGCCGCAGGCCGCTGTGATGGAGGAGCTGAATGCCCGTAGCCGCTGAGTCGGAGCTGCGCCTCGAGCCGACCTTGGAGGAGGCCCGCGAGCTGGCCCGCGAGGGCAACGTGGTCCCCGTCCGCGCCCGCTTCGTCGAGGACACCGAGACGCCCGTCTCCGCCTTCCTCAAGCTGCGCGCCGGGGAGCCCGAGGGGGCGCCCTGCTTCCTGCTCGAGTCGGCCGAGCAGGGCCAGGTCGGCCGCTATTCCTTCGTCGGCCTGCGCCCGCGCGCGGTGCTCCGCTGGTCGGACGGTGAGCTCTCCGAATGGAACGGCGAGGCCGCCCTCACCGGCGGCTCCCCGACCAAGGTCGAGCCCGCGCCCGACCCTTACGGCGCCGTCGCCGAGCGCTTCGCCCGTTACGTGCCCGCCCCGGTCGACGACCTGCCGCCCTTCACCGGCGGCGCCGTCGGCTTCTTCGGCTTCGACCTCGTGCGCACGGTCGAGCCGCTCGGCGAGCCCAACCCGGACGAGCTCGGCCTTCCCGACCTGGCGCTGATGGTCACCGACGCGATGCTGGTCTTCGACCACCTGCGCCACGAGCTGACGATCCTCGCCGCCGCGATCGCGGGTGATGGGGAAGGCATCGACGAGGCCTATGCCCGCGCCGCGGCGACGATCGCCGAGATGCGGGAACGCCTGCGCGGGGCGGTCCCGCGGCCCGCCACGGCCGCGGTCGTCGACGCCCCCGAGTTCACCTCCAACTTCGAGCGCGAGGAGTTCGAAGCCGCGGTCTCGAAGATCGTCACCTACATCCGCGCCGGCGACGCCTTCCAGGTGGTGCCGAGCCAGCGCTTCAGCGCCGACGCCCCGGTCGAGGCCTTCTCGCTGTACCGCGGCCTGCGCGCGGTCAACCCCTCGCCCTACATGTATTACCTCGAGTTCGGCGACTTCCAGATCGCCGGCGCCTCGCCCGAGCCGCTGGTCAAGGTCCAGGGCCGCCGCGTGGAGACGCGGCCGATCGCCGGGACCTCGCCGCGCGGCAGATCGGCCGACGAGGACCGCCGCCTCGCCGAGCGCCTGATCGCCGACCCGAAGGAGCGGGCCGAGCACGTGATGCTGGTCGACCTCGGCCGCAACGACCTCGGCCGCGTCTGCGAGTACGGCTCGGTCTCGGTCGACGAGCTGATGGTGATCGAGACCTACTCGCACGTCCTCCACATCGTCTCCCAGGTGTCAGGGAAGCTGCGCGAGGAGGTGACGGCGATGGACGTGCTGCGCTCGGCCCTGCCCGCCGGGACGCTCTCCGGCGCCCCCAAGGTCCGGGCGATGCAGATCATCGACGAGGTCGAGTCGGTCAAGCGCGGCTCCTACGGCGGCGCGATCGGCTACCTCAGCTGGAACGGCGACCTCGACACCGCGATCCACATCCGCACCGTCGTGGTCAAGGACGGCCGCCTCCACGTGCAGGCCGGCGGCGGCACCGTGGTCGACGCGCAGCCGAGCTACGAGTGGAACGAGTCGGTGAACAAGGCGCGCGCCGTCTTCCGCGCGGTCGAGATCGCCTGCGCCCAGCCGGACTGGGCCTGAGGACACAAGCGAAAGCACACCTATGCGCGTCCTCGTGATCGACAACTACGACTCCTTCACCTACAACCTGGTCCAGTACCTGGGCGAGCTCGGCGCCGAGCTCGAGGTCGTGCGGAACGACAAGGCCGCGGTCGGCGAGCTGCTGGAGCGCGGCGCCGACCGCCTCGTCGTCTCGCCCGGCCCCTGCACGCCCGCCGAGGCCGGCATCTCCGGCGCGGCGATCAAGGCCTTCGCCGAGGCGGGCACGCCGGTGCTCGGCGTCTGCCTCGGCCACCAGGCGATGGTCGAGGCCTTCGGCGGCAAGGTCGTCCAGGGCGAGCCGATCCACGGCAAGGACGCCGAGATCGAGCACGACGGCAGGTCGATCTTCACCGGGCTGCCGAGCCCGATGGTCGCGGGCCGCTACCACTCGCTGATCGCCGACCCGGACCTGCCGCAGGAGCTCGAGCTGACCGCCCACCTCGGCGGCCTGGTGATGGGCGCCCGCCACCGCGAGCTGCCCGCCGAGGGCGTCCAGTTCCACCCCGAGTCGGTCCTCACCCCGCAGGGCAAGCACCTGCTGGCGAACTTCCTCAAGGAGGGCGCGGATGCCAAATGATGTCGTCTCACGCGCGATCGACGCGGTCTGCGCGGGCGAAAACCTGACCGCCGACCACACCTCGACCGTGCTCGCCGAGATCATGGAGGGGCGGACCGAGCCGATCCAGACCGGCGCCTTCCTGATCGCCCTGCGGGCGAAGGGGGAGACGGTGTCGGAGCTGGTCGGCCTGGCGCGGACGATGCGCTCGCTCGCCGCCGCCGTCACCACCTCCCGCACCGACCTCGTCGACACCGCCGGCACCGGCGGCGGCCCCTCGACCTTCAACGTCTCGACCACCGCCGCGCTGGTCGCCGCCGGGGCGGGCTGCGCCGTCGCCAAGCACGGCAACCGCTCGGCGACCAGCAAGTCCGGCTCCGCCGACGTGCTCGAGGCGCTCGGCGTCAACCTCGAGATCACCCCCGAGGAGGTCGGCGACTGCATCGACGAGGTCGGCTTCGGCTTCCTCTTCGCCCAGCGCCACCACGCGGCGATGGCCCACGTCGGCCCGGCCCGCGCCGGCCTCGGCGTACGCACCGTCTTCAACTTCCTCGGCCCGCTGACCAACCCGGCGGGCGCCACCCGGCAGCTGGTCGGCGTCGCCGACCGCCACTACCAGGAGACGATCGCCGAGGCGCTGATCGGCCTCGGCGCCGAGCGGGCCCTGGTGGTGAGCGCCGAGGACGGCGTGGACGAGCTCGCCCTCTCGGCGCCGACGCGGGTGATCGAGGTCTTCGAGGGCCGCACCGCCGAGTGGTTCGTCGAGCCCGGCCAGTACGGCCTGCCGCCGTTGGAGCTGGCGGAAATCAAAGGCGGGACGCCGGCGGAGAACGCCGCCGCCACGCGCGCCGTGCTGGCCGGGGAGACCGGCCCCAGGCGCGACATCGTGCTGCTCAACGCGGCCGCCGCGATCTACGTCGGCGGGCTCGCCGCCGACCTCGAGGACGGCGTCGGCAGGGCCGCCGCGGCGATCGATTCCGGGGCCGCCGCCGGGGTGCTCGACAGGTTGATCGCGGCAACCGACTCCGCCGCCGGCTAATCTCTCCTCGTCCAGTGGGAATCATCGACCAGTTGATCGACGGAGCCCGGGAAGGGGTCGGCGCGCGCAAGCGCGAGACGCCGCAGGCCGAGCTCGAAGCGCAGTTGTCCGGCCGCGGCCAGGATCGTCCTTTCCAGGAGGCGTTGACGCGCCCTGGGCTCTCGCTGATCGCCGAGTTCAAGCGCCGCTCGCCGAGCGTCGGCGACATCCGGCCCGGCGCCGACATCGCCGCCCAGGTGCAGGCCTACGAGCGCGGCGGCGCGGCGGCGCTCTCGGTGCTCACCGACGAGCCCCACTTCGGCGGCTCGCTCGACGACCTGCGCGCCGCCCGCGGCGCGGCGACCCTGCCGATCATCCGCAAGGACTTCATCGTCGACCCCTACCAGCTCTACGAGGCGGCGGTCCACGGTGCCGACGCGGTGCTGCTGATCGTCCGCGCGCTCGACCGGCGCGACCTGCGGGACCTCTACGAGGAGGCGCGCGCGCTCGACCTCGACTGCCTGGTCGAGGTCCACGACGCCGACGAGCTGGAGCGGGCGCTGGAGGAGATCGACGCCGAGGTGATCGGGATCAACAACCGCGACCTCGACGAGCAGCGGGTCGATATCCAGACCACCTTCGAGCTGATGCCCGACGTCCCGGCCGGCAAGACGGTCGTCGCCGAGAGCGGCATCTCCGGCCGCGAGGAGCTGGCCGAGCTGGAGCGGGTCGGCGTCGACGCGGTGCTGATCGGCGGCGCCCTGATGCTCGCCGACGACCCGGAGCTGAAGACGCGCGAACTGACCGGTGTGGACGAGACCCGCGAACACCTCTACTAGGCGGGTCACGCTCCGCGAAATCCCAGTCGCCTGCCGGCATCGATGCGTAACGTTCTCGGTGCTCCCGGCCTGCGTCTTTAGAAAACTTTTCGACTCGCTTTAAAGGCGCGTCAAAAGCGCAAGGCAAATTCGGTGCATATGGATACGGATCAGGGACAGAACCAGGGACAGGGCGAGAAAAAGCAGGGCTTTTTCCGTTCCTCGTTCGGCTCGGCGCTGCTGGGGGGAGCCGTCGTCGCGGTGATCGGCGCGATCTTGCTCCTGACCGGCGCGGTCAAGTCGAGCGGGGGTGGCACCACCACGGTCGAAACGGTGACCAGCTCGCCGGTCGCGTCGACCTCCAGCGAAGGCGGCAACACCGTCGACCAGATCTACAAGGCCGACGGCAACGGCGTCGCCTTCATCGAATCGACGATCCCCGCCGAAGAATCCGAAGAAGCCTTCAACCCGTTCGTCGAACCGGAATCGCAGAGCGGTGGCACCGCGACCGGCTCCGGCATCGTGCTCGACGACAAGGGGCACATCCTCACCAACAACCACGTGATCGAAGGGGCGAGCAAGATCGAGGTCAAACTCGGCGAATCCGACAAGGAGTACACCGCCGAAGTGGTCGGCACCGACCCGGCCTCCGACTTGGCGCTGCTGAAGGTGGAAGCGCCGACCTCCGAACTCACGCCGCTGACCTTGGGCGACTCCTCGAAGGCGGAAGTCGGCGACCCGGTGGTCGCGATCGGCAACCCGTTCGGCCTCGACCGCACGGTCACCAGCGGCATCGTCTCCGCCCTGCAGCGGCAGATCCAGGCGCCCAACGGCTTCTCGATCGACAACGTGATCCAGACCGACGCGGCGATCAACCCCGGTAACTCGGGCGGCCCGCTGATCAACGCCGAGGGCGAAGTGATCGGCATCAACTCGCAGATCGAGACCGGCGGCTCCGGCTCCGACGGCAACGTCGGCATCGGCTTCGCGATCCCGATCAACACGGCCAAAGAAGTGATCCACGAACTCGAAACCAAAGGCTCGGTGGAACACGCCTACCTCGGCATCGAAGGCGGCACGATCACCGCCGAAGAGGCCAAGGCCCTCAACCTGCCGGTGAAGGAAGGGGTGCTGATCCAGTCGGTCGAAAAGGGCGGTCCGGCCGCCAAGGCGGGCGTCCAGGGCGGCACCACGCCGGCGACGATCGACGGCACCGAAATCGAGCTGGGCGGCGACATCATCGTCGAAGCCGACGGCAAGAAGATCAACAACATGGAACAGATCATCGAACTTGTCACCGAAAAGAAGGTCGGCGAAGAAGTGACGCTGAAGCTGCTCCGCGACGGCAAGGAAAAGACTGCGACCGTGACCCTGGGCAAACGCCCGGCGAAGGTCGAAGAAGCCTCGGCAGAAGGCTGAGGGAAGTACACCGCCGCCCGGGGGGAGTCCGGCCCCCCGGGCGGTTTTTTCATTCCCGTAATCTGGGGGGTCCATGCGCGTCAAGTTCTGCGGGATCACCAACATCGACGACGCCGCCGAGGCGGTGCGCCTCGGGGCCTGGGCGATCGGCCTGATCCACTACGAGGACTCGCCCCGCAACGTCGACCCCGCGATCGCCGCGCAGATCGCCGCCGCCTTCCGCCGCAAGGCGGAGATCGTCGGGGTCTTCGTCAACCCGACCCTGGCGGAGGTCGTGCGCGCGGTCGAGGACGAGCAGCTCTCGATCGTGCAGCTGAACGGCGAAGAGGGGGCCTCCTTCTGCGCCGAGGTCGCGCGCCGGGCGGGGGTCAAGGTGATCAAGGCGATCCACGTCGCCTCGGCCGCCGACGTGCACGCCGCCGACGCCTACCGCTGGGTCGACTTCCACCTCTTCGACCGCCGCGCCAAGGGCCTCTGGGGCGGCAGCGGCGAGAGCTTCGACTGGGACCTGCTGCGCGGGCACCGCTCCGACGTCCCGGCGATCCTCGCCGGCGGGCTGCGTCCCGACAACGTCGCCGCCGCGGTGGAGATCGTCCAGCCCTACGCGGTCGACGTCGCCGGCGGCGTCGAGGCCGAGCCGGGCCGCAAGGACCACGCGAAGATGGCGGCGTTCATCGAGGCCGCCCAGGCCAAGGCCGAGCCCGGCGTCGCCCAGGCATGAGCGCGGTCGAGGAGCGGTTTGGGCCTTACGGGGGCCGGTACGTCCCTGAGACGCTGATCGCGGCGCTCGACGAGCTGACCGCGGCCTGGGAAGAGGCGCGCGCCGATCCCGCCTTCACCGAGCGCCAGGACGCCCTGCGGCGCGACTTCATCGGCCGGCCGACGCCGCTCTACCTGGCCGAGCGGCTCTCCGAGCGGGTCGGCTCGCGGGTGTACCTGAAGCGCGAGGACCTCGCCCACACCGGTGCCCACAAGATCAACAACGCGCTCGGCCAGACGCTGCTGGCGCAGCGGATGGGCAAGCAGCGGATCATCGCCGAGACCGGGGCGGGCCAGCACGGCGTCGCCACCGCGACCGCCTGCGCGCTGCTCGGCCTCGAATGCATCGTCTACATGGGCACCGAGGACATCCGCCGGCAGGCGCCGAACGTCGAGCGGATGAAGCTGCTGGGGGCCGAGGTGGAGCCGGTCGAGTCGGGCGCGCGGACGCTGAAGGAGGCCGTCTCGGCGGCGATCCGCGACTGGGTCGCGAACGTCGAGACGACCCACTACGTGATCGGCTCGGCGGTCGGCCCGGCCCCCTACCCGGCGCTGGTGCGGGACCTGCAGCGGGTGATCGGCGAAGAGGCGCGCGAGCAGGCGCTGGCGGCGGAGGGCGCGCTGCCGAGCCGGGTGATCGCCTGCGTCGGCGGCGGCTCCAACGCGATCGGCATCTTCTCGCCCTTCGTCGACGATGCCGGGGTGGCGCTGGTCGGGGTCGAGCCCGCGGGCGACGGGATCGAGACCGGCCGCCACGGCGCCTCGCTGGGCGAGGGCCAGACGGGCGTGCTGCACGGCTCCCTCTCGCGCGTCCTCGCCGACGAGGACGGCCAGATCCTCGAGGCCCACTCGGTCTCCGCCGGGCTCGACTACCCGGGCTCGGGGCCGGAGCACGCCTACCTCCGCGAAACCGGTCGCGCGAGCTACTTCTCGATCGACGACGAGGGCGCCTTGGGGGCGCTGGGAGAGCTCTCGCGCCTGGAGGGCATCATCCCCGCGCTGGAGTCCTCCCACGCGATCGCCTGGCTGATCCAGAACCCGCTCGAGGGCGACGGCTTCGACGTGCTGTGTCTCTCGGGGCGGGGGGACAAGGACCTGGCCGAGTACGTCCGCAGGACGAGCGAAGGGTGATCGCCGGCGAGGAGAGGATCCGCGCGGCCTTCGCGGCGGCGAAGGCCGAAGGGCGGGCGGCGCTGATGCCGTACATGATGGCCGGGTTCCCCGATCGGGAGGCCGGGCTGGCGGTCGCGCGGGCCTACGTCGACGCGGGCGCCGATCTGATCGAGCTCGGGGTGCCGTTCTCCGATCCGTTGGCCGACGGTCCCACGATCCACGCGGCCGACACGAAGGCGCTCGAAAACGGGGCGACGCTGCGGACGGCGCTGGAGACCTGCGAAGCGGTGGCGGAGCAGGTGCCGGTGGTGCTGATGGTCTACGTGAACATGGTGCTCGCCCACGGCGGGGCGGTCGAGTTCGCCAAATTGGCCGCCGCCGCCGGGGCCGCGGGCGTGATCGTCCCCGACCTGCCGCTGGGACAGGACGAGGGGATCAGGGACGCGTTCACGGCGGCCGGGGTCGCGATGGTGCCGCTGGTCGCGCCGACGACGCCGGACGAGCGGCGCGCCCTGATCTGCGCGTCCGCCCGCGGGTTCGTCTACGCCGTCTCCACGGTCGGGACGACCGGGGAGCGCGGCGAGCTGCCGCGGGAGCTGGCCGACCTGGTCGCCAAGACCAAGGCCGACGCGGGGGAGACCCCGGTCGCCGTGGGCTTCGGGATCGGCACCGCGGCGCAGGCCGCCGAGGTCGGCAAGGTGGCCGACGGGGTGATCATCGGCAGCCGCCTGGTGCGCGCCGCGGGCGAAGGTGAGACCGCCGCCGCGTCGGCCGACCTGGTCGCCGAATTCCTCGCCGAGACGCGCGTCTCCCTGGCCGGATAGGATTCCGCCCATGTTCATGGCCGTCTGGACCTTCCTCGCGCTCGCCGTCACGATGATCATCTACGCCTGGCTCGGCCAGGGGGGTGGCGTCTCCGGCCTGATCTTCTTCGGCGTGATGTTGATCGGCGTCATCGTCAACATGGCGCTGGCACCGAGCCGCACCACCGAGTCCTGATCGACTCCGCGCGATCCGTAGAGTGAGGCCGATGCGCATCGGCGTGCTCACCGGCGGGGGCGACTGCCCCGGACTGAACGCCGTCATCCGTGCCGTGGTCCGCAAGGGCGTCGGCGTCCACGGCCACGAGTTCGTCGGCTACCGCGACGGCTGGCGCGGGCCGCTGGAGGACGACCGCCGCCCGCTCGGCGTGCCCGAGGTGCGCGGCATCCTGCCCCGCGGCGGCACCATCCTCGGCTCCTCGCGGACCAACCCGTTCAAGGGCGAGGGCGGGCCGGAGAAGATCGCCGCCAACATGGCCGCGGCGGGCGTCGACGGGCTGATCGCGATCGGCGGCGAGGACACCCTCGGCGCCGCCTCGCGCCTGTACTCGGAGCATGGCCTCAACGTGGTCGGCGTGCCGAAGACGATCGACAACGACCTCTCCGCCACCGACTACACCTTCGGCTTCGACACCGCGATCAACATCGCGATGGAGGCGATCGACCGCCTGCACACCACCGCCGACAGCCACCACCGGGTGCTGATCGCCGAGGTGATGGGGCGCCACGCGGGTTGGATCGCCCTGCACGCGGGCCTCGCCGGCGGCGCCAACGCGATCCTGATCCCGGAGCGCGAATTCGACGTCGACGCGGTCTGCGACCTGGTCGGCCGCCGCTTCGCCAGCCACTTCGCCCCGATCATCGTCGTCGCCGAGGGCGCCCAGCCCGTCGGCGGCATGCCGGAGCCCGAGGACGTGAAGACGGACTCCTTCGGCCACGTGCGGCTGGGCGGCATCGGCCATTGGCTGGAGGCCGAGATCGAGCGGCGCACCGGCAAAGAGACGCGGGCGACGGTGCTCGGCCACGTCCAGCGGGGAGGGACCCCGACGGCGTTCGACCGGGTGCTGGCGACGCGGTTCGGGTTGCACGCGATCGACGCGGTGAACGAGGGGAACTGGGGGACGATGGCGGCGCTGCGGGGGACCGAGATCAAGCTGGTGGCGCTGACCGAGGCGACGGCCGAGCTGAAGACGGTGCCGGAGTCGTTGTATGCGGAGTCGGAAGTCTTCTTCGGCTGACGTTTGCGTTGCGGGGAGACCTTGAGGATGACCCGGCGGAACAACAGCGGGGCGGTGCGGGGGCAAGCCCCGGGCATGGCCCGGCGGAACAACAGCGGGGAGGTTCCGGCGGGCCATGCCCGGGGCTTGCCACTCGTCGCGCTGGGGCTGGCGGTCGCGGTGGTGGGGCTCGGTGTGGCGGGCTGCGGCGGGGGAGATGCTTCGGGGGCGCGGGTGACGGTCTACGTGGCCGCGCCGTCGTGCGGGGCGGCAAAAGCGGAGTTGGCGGCGCATGGGGCGGAAGCGGGGCACTTCACGGTCGTCGCTCGCTGTCTGGCGGCGAGTGAAAAGGCGGGCGGGGGCGTCGACCTGGCGACCAACGGCTCGAACTCGCGCCGCGCCACGCAGGACACCAGCGCCGTCGCGACCCTTGAACCCCGGAACCCCGGCACGAAGTTCAGCCGCGCGATCCTCGAATCCGCCGGCATCCCCTTGGTCACGGCCTCATCCGCCCGCACCGGCATGAAGCGCATCCTCGACGCCGTCGAATCCGCCGGCACGAGCAACGTCCGCGAATCCGTCCAGGAATCCCTGGAACACGGCTAGTCAGGGGTCCCTCGGGGGTGACCCGCCGGAACCTCCCCGCTGTTGTTCCGCCGGGTCACCCCCGAGGGACCCCATCGGAGCACCAACCGGAGCTACCCGACGAGATCCCGCAGCGCCCCGTCGATCTCCGGAAACTTGAACGCGTAGCCCAGCTCCTCGGTCCGCCGCGGCAACACCCGCTGCCCGCCCTGCGCCACCTTCCCGAACTCCCGACCGAATTTCAGCTCGACCGCGACCCCCGGGATCGGCAGCATCGCCGGGCGTCCCAGGGCACGTCCCAAGGCTTTCGACCAGTCCTTGTTGGTCACCGGGTTCGGCGCCGTGGCGTTGACCACACCGCTGACGCTCTCGCTGTCGAGCGCCCAGGCCAGCACGCCGACCTCGTCGGCAAGGTGGATCCAGGGCACCCACTGGCGGCCGCCCGCGAGCGGGCCGCCGAGGCCGAGCTTGAAGGGGAGGAGGAGCTCGCCGAGGATGCCGCCGCCGGTCTCCATCACCTGGCCGGTGCGGACGATCGCCAGGCGCACACCCGCCGCCTCGACCTCGCGCGCCGAGCGCTCCCACTCCACGCAGACCTCGGCGTCGAAGCCTTGGCCGGGGGAGCTCGCCTCGTCGAGTGTCTCGTCGCCGCGATCGCCGTAGTAGCCGACCGCCGACTGGCTCACCAGCACCTTCGGCTTCTCCGCCAGGCCGTCGATCGTCCCGACGAGGTTGTGGGTGGCGGTGCGGCGCGACTCCATGATCTTCTGCTTCGCCGCCTCGGTCCAGCGCTGGTCGATCTTCTCGCCGACCAGGTTGACGACCCCTTCGACGCCCTCGAAGGCAGCCTCGGTCGGCCGTTCCAAGGTCGGCTCCCAGGCGTGCCAGGTCACCTGCGGCCGCGCCGCGGCGGCCTTTTCGGGACTGCGGGTGAGGCCGACGACCTCGTCGCCGCGCCCGAGCAGCTCGTCACACAGCGCCTTGCCGATCCTGCCGCTGGCGCCGGTGACGAGGACGCGCATCAGGTCGTCTCGACCGGGGCGAAGGTGCCGGTTTCTTCGTTCAGCCGGGCGATGCCGTCGCGTCTGGCCTCCTCGATCACCGCTTCGGCGACCTTCGGGGCGACCTCCCGGTTGAAGACGCTGGGGATGATGTAGTCCTCGGCGAGGTCGTCGTCGGCGACGGTCGCGGCGATGCCTTTGGCGGCGGCCAGCTTCATCGCCTCGGTGATCTGCGGCGCGCCCGCGTCGAGGGCGCCGCGGAAGATGCCGGGGAAGGCGAGGACGTTGTTGATCTGGTTCGGGTAGTCGGAGCGGCCGGTGGCCATGATCCGCACGTGCGGGGCGGCGTCCTCGGGCATCACCTCGGGCGTCGGGTTGGCCATCGCGAAGACGATCGCGTCGTCGTTCATCTTCGCCAGCGAATCGGCCTGGATGATGCCGGGGCCGGAGAGGCCGATGAAGAGGTCCATGCCGTCGATCGCGTCGTCGGGCTGTCCGTGGATGTGCTCGGGGTTGGAGTTCTCCGCGTACCAGCGCTTGGTCGAGTTCATCTCGCCGGAGGCGTAATCGGCGCGCTCGGTCGAGAGGGCGCCCTGGCGGTCGACGCCGATGACCTGGGTGATCCCTGCCGCGAGCATCATTTTGGTCACCGCTATACCCGCTGCCCCGAGTCCCACAACCAGGACGCGCAGGTCCTCGATCGGCTTGTCGACGATCTTCAGCGCGTTGAAGAGGGCGGCCATGGTGACGACGGCGGTGCCGTGCTGGTCGTCGTGGAAGACCGGGATGTCGAGGGTCTCCTTGAGTCGGTCCTCGATCTCGAAGCAGCGCGGCGCGGAGATGTCCTCGAGGTTGACCCCGCCGAAGGTCGGCGCCATCAGTTCCACCGCCCTGACGATCTCGTCGGCGTCCTGGGTGTCGAGGCAGATCGGGAAGGCGTCGACGTCGGCGAACTCTTTGAAGAGCATGCACTTGCCCTCCATCACCGGCATCGCCGCCTCGGGGCCGATGTTGCCGAGCCCGAGCACCGCCGAGCCGTCGGAGACGACCGCCACGGTGTTCTTCTTGATCGTGTACTCGAAGGCTTTGCTGCGGTCGGCGTGGATGTCCATGCAGACGCGGGCGACGCCGGGCGTGTAGGCCATCGAGAGGTCGTCGCGGGTCTTCACCGGGTACTTGTTGTGGATGTCGATCTTGCCGCCGCGGTGCATCTGCATCGTGCGGTCGACGTAGTCGATGACCCGCGCGCCCCGGGTCGACCCGATCGCCCGCAGGATCCGCTCCCAGTGGTCCTGGTCGGAGGCGTCGATGGTGAACTCACGGACCCGTTTGCCCTCCGGTCCGGCCCCCGGCACCAGATCCACGCCCTGCAGCTGCCCGCCCGCCTCGGCGATCGCCGCGGTGAGTTTCCCGAGCGGCTCCTGCCGCGCGTCGAGCTCGACCCGGATGGTGACGCTGTACTGCGCTGAGACCGGCATGAGCGGAATCGAATCAGATTCCCGCTCCGGGCAGGTGACCGCGCCGCTCAGGGGGGAGAGAACGGTGGCTGTGGAGCCTTACCGTCCCTATGCGGCGGAAAAGCTCCACAGCCGGCCGGCGGATCGCGGCGATCGCGGGATGTCAGCACGGGATCGTGACGGTCGAGCAGCTACGCGCGGCCGGCGTCGGCGAAACTTCGGTGCGGCACGCGGTCGAGGCGGGGCGGTTGCATCGACTGCACCGCGGCGTCTACGCGGTCGGGCATCGCAGCCTCAGTTGGCGGGGACGATGGTTGGCGGCGGTGCTCGCGGCGGGGGAGGGGGCGACGTTGAGCCACGCGAGCGCGGCGGCGCTCTGGGAGTACCTGCGGCCGATCCCGGGTCCGATCCACGTCACCGTTCCCGCCGCCGTTCATCGCAAGTCGCGGCCGGGGCTGCGGGTCCATCGCTCGCGGACGCTCATCCGGGGCGACGTCACGCGGCGCCACGGCATCGCGGTCACCTCGCCCGCGCGGACGATCGAAGACCTGCGGGGCGCGGTCGAGCCCTATCTCGTCCGCCGCGCACTCCGCCAGGCGGAGCTCGCCGGGCACCCGGTGCCGCACCTCGGCGCGGTGAGGCGGACGCGCTCCGACCTCGAGCTGCTCTTCCTCGGGCTCTGCGACGACCACGGACTGCCGCGTCCCCTCGTCAACCGACGCGTCCACGGCTACCGCGTCGACTTCTGGTGGCCCGAGCGGCGGCTCGCGGTGGAGACCGACAGCTGGGACTACCACCGCGGCTCGGTCGCCTTCGAGGACGACCATGAGCGCGACCTGGCGCTGCGCGCCCACCGGATCGCCACCCGCCGTTACACCGGTGACCAGCTCGAAGCCGCCTCCGATGCGGTCGCCGCCGACCTGCGACGCGCTCTCGGCCTCGCCTCGTAGAGTTGCCCCATGCCCGACGCGCCCGAGCTCTTCCTGATCGACGGCAACAGCCTCGCCTACCGCGCCTTCTTTGCCCTCCCCGAGTCGATCGGGACCAGCGACGGGCGGCCGACCAACGCGATCTTCGGCCTCGCCTCGATGCTGGTGAAGATCATCGACGAGCACCACCCGCAGGGGGTCATCGTCGCCTGGGACGCCGGCTGGAGCGGCCGCGAGAAGACCTACGACCTCTACAAGGCCCAGCGCAAACCGCGCCCCGACCTGCTGCGGGAGCAATGGCCGCACCTGATGCCGCTGGTCGAGGCCTTCGGCTACACCAACGTCAAGGTCGAAGGCTTCGAGGCCGACGACGTGATCGCCTCGCTCGCCAGGCAGGCGCGCGCCGAGGGGATCGACGTGATGGTGGTGACCGGCGACCGCGACGCCTACCAGCTGGTCGGCGACGGGATCCGCGTGATGAGCACCTCGCGCGGCATCACCGAGACGAAGATCTACGACGCCGCCGCCGTGGAAGAGCGCTACGGCGTGCCGCCGACGCTGATCACCGACCTGATGGGCCTGCGCGGCGACACCTCCGACAACATCCCCGGCGTCCCCGGCATCGGCGAGAAGACCGCGACCCAGCTGCTGCAGAAATTCGGCTCGCTGGACAAGGTGCTGGAAAGCGTCGACGAGATCTCCGGCGCCAAACGCAAGGAAAACCTGACGAACCACGCCGACGACGCGCGGATGTCGCGCGAGCTGGCGACGCTGCAGTACGACATCGAGACCGGCGTCGACCTCGCCGCGGCGCTGGAGGGGGAGCCCGACCGCGGCGCGCTCCGCGACTTCATGCGCGAGTTCGAGCTCCGCGCCGTCCTGGAGCGGCTCGAAGAAGCGCTGCCCGAGGGCGACGCGGTGCCCGGGCGCAAGGTCGAGCAGGAGCTGGAGGTCGAGACGGTCGAGGCGACCCCGGCCGAGATCGGCGACGCGCCCCGGATCGCGGTCGCGATCGACGGCGAGCGCTGGGCGGCGGCCGCGGGCGAGCGCATCCTCACCGGCAGCGCGTCCCGCGACGAGCTCGCCGTCGCCCTTGCCGACAAGCCGCTCGCCGGCCACGACCTGAAGTCCCTCGGCGGCGGCCGCCACGGCCTGCTCGCCGCCGCCGCCCGCGAGGGCGTCGAGCTGGGGCTGGAGCACGACACGATGCTCGCCGCCTACCTGATCGACCCCGCGCGGCGCACCTACGAGCTGACCGAGCTGGCCGCCGACGCCGGGATCGGCATCGTCGCGGGCGCCGCCGCGTCCCCGGACAAAGACGAGGACGACGGCCAGCTGTCCCTGGGCGAGGAGACCGAGGCGGGGCTCGACCCGGCCGAGGAAGCGCGCCTCGTCGCCGCCCTGGCCGAGGACCAGCTGCCCCGCGTGATCGGCCTCGGCCTGGAGACGCTGATGCGCGAGGTCGAGCTGCCCCTCGTCACCGTCCTCGCGGCGATGGAACGGGAGGGGCTGAAGCTCGACGCGAAGCGCCTCGCCGAGGTCGGCGCCGGCTTCGGCGAGCGCATCGACCAGCTGGAAAAGGACATCTACGAGCTCGCCGACGAGGAGTTCACGATCGGCTCGCCGCAGCAGGTCGGCCGCATCCTCTTCGAGAAGCTCGAGCTCTCCCGCAAACGGCGCGGTAAGACCGGCTACTCGACCGACGCCCGCGTGCTCCAGCAGATCCGCGACGAGCACCCGATCGTCGAGAAGATCGAGAGCTGGCGTGAGCTGACCAAGCTGAAGAACACCTACCTCGACTCGCTGCCCGACCTGATCGACCCCGAGACCGGCCGCGTCCACACCACCTTCAACCAGGCGGCGACGACCACCGGGCGGCTCTCCAGCACCAACCCGAACCTGCAGAACATCCCGATCCGCACCGAGATCGGCCGTCCCGTCCGGGCCTGCTTCGTCGCCGCGGAGGGCGCCCGCCTGCTCTCCGCCGACTACAGCCAGGTGGAGCTCCGCGTGCTCGCCCACGTCGCCGACGAGCAGGTGCTGAAGGACGTCTTCCACGCGGGCGAGGACGTCCACACGGCGACCGCCGCCGAGGTCTTCGACATCCCGCCCGACGAGGTCGACGTCGGCCAGCGCTCGAAAGCGAAAATGGTCAACTTCGGGATCGTCTACGGGCTGACCGGCTTCGGCCTCTCCGACCGCCTCAACATCCCGCGCAAGGAGGGCGAGGAATTCGTCTCCCGCTACCTCGAACGCTTCCCCGCCGTGCGCCGCTTCCGCGAGGAGGTGATCGAGCGCGCCCAGGAGGAGGGCTACGTGACGACCCTGATGGGCCGCCGCCGGCCGATCCCCGAGCTGCGCTCCGGCAACCCCAACACGCGCCGCCTCGGTGAGCGGCTCGCCGTCAACACCGTGATCCAGGGGACCGCCGCCGACATCATCAAGGTGGCGATGGTGCGCTGCTGGGCGCGCCTGCGCGAGGAGCGGATGTCGACCCGCCTGGTCCTGCAGATCCACGACGAGCTCCTCTTCGAGGGCCCGCCGGAGGAGATGGACGCGGCGCTCGAGCTGGTCAAGCGGGAGATGACCCTCGCCTACCAGCTCGATCCGCCGCTCGAGGTCGACGCCGGCGTCGGCACGGACTGGCTCGACGCCAAGTAGTGCTCAGACCGCCGTCGGCACCTTCGGCTCGGCCGGCGCCGCCGGCCCTTGCCGGGCGAACTCGGGCGGCGCGATCTCCAGGTAGTGCCCGAACGACCAGTCGACGAAGCGCTTCACGCCGAAGAGCCTGATCAGCGGCCCCAGCATCCGCGGCGGGATTCGCGGCACGATCTTCTGCGTGCGCAGCATCCACTTGAACTTCCACTCGTGTGAGTCGTTGAAGGCGGCGTACCTGGCGGCGGCGGCGTCGCGGGTCTGGCGCCCCTCGACCACGTCGCGCAGCTCCCGTCCCAGGGCGATGCCGAAGTAGAGCGCGGTGCGGATCCCCTCCGCCGTCAGCGGCAGGCAGTGGCCGGCCGAGTCGCCGGCGAAGAAGACGCCGCGCCCGGTCCCCTGGCGCAGCTTGTGGGGGATCCAGTTGCCCTGGTAGCGGACGTTGTCGCGGTGCAGGTCCTCGGCCAGCAGCTCGGTCGTCTCCCGCACGTGGAACCTGGGATCGAAGGAGCCGACGCCGATCCGCGTCTCCTCGCCCGCCGGGAAGCTCCAGCCGTACCCCGCGGGCACGTAGCGGCGGTCGATCCAGATCTCCAGGTCCTCGGCGCCGCCGGGCGGGTGCACCTCGAGCCCGCGTGAGAGCGGCGCTTCCGGCGGCTGGTAGCCCGCCGGCCCGGCCAGCACCCGGCGCCAGCCGAGCGCGTCGACCACCAGCGGGGCGGCGATCACCCCGCGGTCGGTCTCCACGCCGATCGCGTCGGACCCGTCGGCGGCGCCGCTCGCCAGCCCCTCGACCTTGGCGGTCTCGAAGCGGGCGTCGCAGTCGGCCCAGAGCAGCCCGCAGAGCGTGCGGTAGTCGAAGGTGGAGAAGGTCCAGGGCAGCTTGTAGCGGGCGTCGCCGTGCGGGGTGTGGATCACCAGCGTGTCGAAGCGCTGGCGCTCGGCCTCCGTCAGGCCCAGCTCCTCCAGCCAGCGGGTGGGGATCCCGCAGGCCGAGGTCTGCCGCTCGCCGATCTCGTAGCGGTCGACGATCAGCACGTCGGCGCCGCTCCCGGCCAGCTCCCGCGCCACCGCCAGACCGGCGAAACTGGCCCCGCAGATGAGCACGTCGTGTGACCCCATGAGGGAGGTCCGGTCGTCACCTCTCTTGGTCGCTCGGGTAGGCATCGGACGGCAGGGTATCGGCGAGGCTCGCTCGACGCGTCGTTTCTGCCACAATGCCCAACCCGATGGCTGCGACCGAGACCATGACCCCTGCGCCCAGCGCCACGCCTGTAGAGGGCAGCGGCGGACTCCTTCTGAACATCGACGGCAAGATCGTCCCGAACTACGCGGCGACGATGGTTTCCTTCGACGAGGGGGACGTCGTCAACGGCAAGGTGGTCCGCATCGACAAGGACGAGGTCCTGGTCGACATCGGTTACAAGGCCGAGGGTGTCATCCCCAGCAACGAGCTCTCGATCCGCAAGTCGGTCAACCCGGCGGAAGAGGTCGAGCTGGGCGAGGAGGTCGACGCCCTGGTCCTCACCAAGGAGGACGCCGAGGGCCGCCTGATCCTCTCCAAGAAGCGCGCCCGCTTCGAGAAAGCCTGGCGCCGCATCGAGGTCGCCGCCGATTCCGGCGAACCGGTGGAAGGCAGCGTCATCGAGGTCGTCAAGGGCGGCCTGATCCTCGACCTCGGGGTGCGCGGCTTCCTGCCCGCCTCGCTGGTCGACATCCGCCGCGTCCACAACCTGGACGAGTTCATGGGCCAGACGCTCGAGTGCAAAGTCATCGAGCTGAACCGCTCCCGCAACAACGTCGTGCTCTCGCGCCGCGCGGTCCTCGAGGAGGAGCGCAAGGAGGTCCGCGAGCAGATCCTCGGCCGGCTCGAGCCGGGCCAGGTGGTCGAAGGCAAGATCTCCAACATCGTCGACTTCGGCGCCTTCGTCGACCTCGACGGGATCGACGGCCTGATCCACATCTCCGAGCTTTCCTGGAGCCACGTCAACCACCCGTCAGAAGTGGTGGCGATCGGCGACAACGTGCGGATCAAAGTCCTCGACATCGACCGCGACCGCCAGCGCATCAGCCTCGGTCTGAAGCAGACCCAGGAGGACCCGTGGCAGCGGGTGATCAGCACCCACCGGCCGGGCGACGTGCTCGAGGGCACGGTCACCAAGGTCGTCGCCTTCGGCGCCTTCGTCGAAATCCTGCCCGGGGTCGAGGGCCTGGTCCACATCTCCGAGCTTGCCGACCACCACGTCGAGAACCCCTCCGAAGTGGTCGAGCCGGGCGCCAAGCTGAACGTCAAGATCCTCGAGATCGACGAAGACCGTCGTCGCCTCTCGCTCTCGATCAAGCGGGTCGAGGGTCAGAACATGCCGATGCAGGACCTCAGCGCGCAGATCGCCGCCGCCAACGCGGCCGCCGCTCCCGCCGCCGAGGGCGGCGCCGAGGAGGCCGCGATCGACCTCGCCGAGGACAGCGCGGTCGAGGACCAGGAAGTCGAGTCGCCGGCGGTGGAGGCCGAGACGGTCGCCGCCGAGGTGCCCGAGGGCGCCACCGCCGAGGCCGCGGTCGAGGCTGCCGCCGAGCCGGAGGCACCCGCCGCCGAGGCCGCTCCGGCCGCCGAGGCCGAGGCGAGCACCGACGCCGAGCAGGGTGAGGCCACCGAGGCCGCGCCCGCCGACACCGACAGCAGCGAGTCCGAGCAGGGCTAGGTGCCTGCCCTGGGCAGGCACTGACGGCGGGGGCGTGTGGCGCCGCCGCTGACGATCGGCCTGACCGGCGGGATCGCCGCGGGCAAGTCCGAGGCGCTGGCCGCCTTCGGCCGGCTGGGCGCGGCGACGCTCTCCAGCGACGCGGTCGTCCACGACCTGCTCGAAGGTGAGCCGCTGCGCGGCGAGATGGCGGCGCGCTGGGGTCCCGAGGTGGCTCCCGAGGGCGCTCCGACCGACCGCGCCCGGATCGGCGGCATCGTCTTCGCCGACCCGGAGGAGCTGAGATGGCTGGAGTCGCGGATCCACCCCGCGGTCGGGGCCGAGACCGCCGCCTGGATCCAGGCGCTTCCCGCCGACACCAAGGTGGCCGTGATCGAGGTGCCGCTGCTCTTCGAGGGCGGCCGTGAGAAGGTCTTCGACACGACCGTCTCCATCGTCGCCGCCGAGGACGTCCGCCGCGAGCGCGCCGCCGCCCGCGGCCACGCCCTGGTCGACGCCCGCGAGGCGCGGCAGCTGACCCAGGAGGAGAAGGCCCGGCGGGCCGACCACGTCGTCGTCAACGACGGCTCGGTGGCCGACCTCGAGGCGTCCCTGTCCGCGCTGTTGGCGAAGCTGCAGGGATGAGTGGAAGGCCCCGGCGCAAGCGCCGTTCGCGCTGGCCGATCTGGGCCGGCATCGCCGTCGTGCTCGGGCTCGCGGCCGGGCTGCTGGTCGCCAACGGGACCTTCGACAAGGCGATCAAGCAGCTCACCCTGCCGCTCGAGCACGAAGACATCATCCGCCAGCAGGCGAAGGAAAAGGGCGTCGACGCGGCCCTGATCGCGGCGGTGATCGACACCGAGTCGAAGTTCTCCGACGCCGAATCGAGTGCCGGCGCCCGCGGCCTGATGCAGATCACCCCGGAAGCGGCGAAGTTCATCGAGAAGCAGAGCGGCGGCACGACCTTCCACGTCTCCGACCTCTCCGACCCGGAAATCAACATCCGCTACGGCACCTTCCTGCTGAAGGAACTGCTCGACCGCTACGAAGGCGACGAGGTCGCGGCGCTGGCCGCCTACAACGCCGGCCCGGGGAACGCCGACAAGTGGGGCGGGTCGGAACTGAAGATCGACGAGATCCCCTACCCGGAAACGCGGGCCTACGTCGAACTGGTGCTGGAACGACAGAAGCAGTACCGGGAAAAGTACGCTTCGGAGCTGGGGTATGGATCGGGCTAGGGGGAACCCGCGGGTATCGGCGCTTGCGCTTGCCGTCGGCGTCGTGCTCGCCGACTCCTCGATCGTCGTCCTCGCTCTGCCGGACATCTACCGGGACCTCGACGTCTCGGTCTCCGCCGTCGTCTGGGTGCTGGTCAGCTTCAACCTGGTGATGGCGCTGGCGGCGGTGCCCGCGGCGATCGTCGCGCGGCGGGTCGGGCCGGGGCGGGCGACCGCGATCGGGCTGGCGATCTTCGCCGGGGCGGGGCTCGCCTGCGGGCTCGCCGAACACCTCTCGACCCTGCTCATCGCCCGCTCGGTGCAGGCGCTCGGCGGCGCCCTCGCGGTGACCGCGGCGCTCGAGCTGCTGCCGATCACGGTCGGCTCGGAGAAGCGCGCGACCGCGGTCTGGGCCGCCGCCGGGGCGACCGGCGCGGCGCTCGGCCCGGCCGTCGGCGGCATCCTCACCCAGCTCGTCTCCTGGCAGTCGATCTTCCTCATCCAGGTGCCGATCGCGCTCGCCGCCGCGGTGCCGATCCTCACCGTCGCCCGCGACGAGATGTCGACCCGGGTGATCGAGCGCGAGGTCTCCCGCGAGGGCAGGCCGCACCTCTGGGCGAACGTCGCCCTGGCGATGGTCTCGGCCTCGATCGCGGCGGCGCTCTTCCTCCTCGTCCTGCTCTTGATCGAAGGCTGGCGGCTCAGCCCGATCGGCGCCGCGATCGTCGTCACCGTGATGCCGCTGGCCGCCTTCGTCGGCGCCCGGCTCGGCCGTCACGTCGAGGACGCCCGCGCCCGCGCCGCCGCCGGGGCCTTGCTCCTGGCCGGCGGCCTCGGCGCCCTGGCCCTGCTGCCGAGCGCCGAGGTGGCGCTGACCCTGCCGCCGCAGGTGCTGATCGGGATCGGCCTCTCGCTCGTCCTCTCGGCGCTGACCGAGACGGCGCTCGCCGGCCGCGCCCCGCAGGCGATCCACGGCGGCTGGACGATCTCCGCCCGCCACGCCGGCGTCGTCGTCGGCCTGCTGGCGCTCACCCCGGTCTTCACCCACGACATCTCGGTGCAGCAGAAGAACGCGATCAACGCCGGCACCGCGGTGATCCTCGACTCGCCGATCCGCCCGGTGCTGAAGCTCTCGCTGGCGAAGAAGATCTCCGAACGCCTGGAGGCGGAGGACGGCAAGGTGCCGAACCTCGGCCACGTCTTCGAGCCGCTGCCGGAAGCCGAACCGGAACGCGCCGAAGTGGTCGAGCTGCGCGAAGAACTGCAGGATCAGCTCTTCCGCGGCGCCACCCACGCCTTCAGCCCCTCGTTCGGCATCGCCGCCCTGATCGGCCTGTTGGCGCTCTTCCCGATCGGCCTCGCGCGGAGGCTCGACCTGTGAGCCGGGGGCGACTGCTCGTCGTCGGGGCGTTGGTCGTCTCGCTCGTCCTGGTCGGGATCTACGCCGCCGCGGGGGGCGCGTCCTACACGCCGGAGGCGGTCCGCAACCCCTGCGAACCGCGTCCCTGGCATGAAACCAGCGGCGGCCTCGAAGGGCTGGCCGAGCAGATCACGCTCTCGGCGCTGGACGGCGCCGCCTGCCGGCTCGGGGTCAGCCGCGAGCGCCTCGCCCGCGCCCTGGCGAGCAAGTCGGCGCGGGAAAAGTTCGCCAGGGAATTCCACATCGACGACGAACGGCTGGCGAAGGCGATCCGGGCGGGGTTGGTGCGGGCGATCGACGATGCCGAAGAACACGGCGAACTGAGCGGGATCATCGCCGCACCGCTGCGGGCGACGGTCGAACATATCCCGCTGGAAGAGGCGATCGAACTGGTCCAGGACGGGAAGAACTTCCTTTCCAGCGCCGAAACCTTCCTCGGCCCGCTGGGCGGCGTGATCGAAGAACTGATCCCGTGAGAGGTCGGGCCTGGATCTCAAGAATTCGGTAGTGCGGCCGATATGGGACCCATGTCCCAAGCGAAGCTGCAGGTCCCGATCGTCGTCGGCACCCGGCCCGAGGCGATCAAGCTCGTCTCGCTGATCCTGGCGCTGCGCGAGAGCAAGAGCTACAACCCGATCGTCGTCTCGACCGGCCAGCACAACCGCCTGGTCGAGTACATCTTCGAGCTCGCCGACATCAAGCCCGACGTCACCCTCTGGGCGGGCTCCCGGCGCGCCGCCCTGAACGAGCGCGTCGCCTCGGTGATGCAACGCTTCGAAGACTTCTGCGTCGAGCGCTTCGACATCGACCCCGACGTGCTGCCGACCCGCGACGACGTCCTCGCCGGCAGGCACCCGGCGATGGTCCTCGTCCACGGCGACACCAGCTCGGCGATGGCGGCGGCGCTCTCCGCCTTCCACCTGCGGATCCCGGTGATGCACGTCGAGGCCGGCCTGCGCACCGGCGGCAACAACCTGACCCCGTTCCCGGAGGAGCTGAACCGCCAGGTGATCTCGACGATCGCCGCGATGCACTTCGCCCCGACCTCGGAGAACCTCGGCAACCTGGTGCGGGAGAACATCCCGGTCGAGCAGGTCTTCGTCACCGGCAACACCGGCATCGACGCCCTGCAGTGGTCGTCGCGGATGAACGTCCAGTTCGCCAACCCGGAGCTGCAGGCCCTCTGCGACTCCGACCGTCGCGTCGTCGTCGTCACCGCCCACCGGCGGGAGAACTGGGGCGACGGGTTGCGCGGCATCTCCGAGGGGGTCGCCCGGCTCGCCGACAGCCATCCCGAGATCGGCTTCGTCCTCCCGGTCCACCCGAACCCGCGGGTGCGCGAGGTGCTCACGGAGCGCCTGCAGGGGATGGACAACGTGTTGCTGACGGAGCCGCTCGGCTACGCCACCTTCGCCCGCCTGCTCGGCCGCTCCTGCATCGTCATCACCGACTCCGGCGGGATCCAGGAAGAGGCGCCGTCGCTGGGCAAGCCGGTGCTGGTGACGCGCGAGACGACCGAGCGCACCGAGGGCCTCGCCGCGGGCACCCTGCGCCTGGTCGGGACCGACCCGGCGGTGATCTTCCGCGAGGCCGACCGGTTGCTGGGATCCGCGGAGGCCTATCGCGAGATGTCGGAGGCGGAGAACCCCTACGGCGACGGCCGCGCCGCCGAACGGATCGTCGCCTGCCTCGAGCACCTGCTGCTGGGGACCGACCCGCCGACCCAGTTCGGCACCGGCTACAGCCGCGCGGCGGTCTCGATCGCGGTGGGGATGCGCTCCGGCCGCGAGGTCGGGGTCGAGGCTCTGCGCAAGGCGGTCGACGAGGCCGCGCTGAGCGAGCCCACGACCGACGCCGACGAGGGCGCCCTGGAGCAGGAGCTGGCGGAGCTGAACGAGGTCTCGGCCGGCAGCGCTTCCCTCGGCGAGGGGTAGCCGATGCCCGCCGTCCTTCTGGCGATGGCCGACCCGCGCTGGCCCTTCGAAGGGCTGGCCTGGCCGTGGGTGGCGCTCTTCACCTGCTGCCTGGTCGTCGTCGCCGGGATGTTCTGCTGGACGCTGCTGCTCTTCGTCCGCGGCCACGCGGCGATCCTGCACCCGCCCGAGCCCGCCGAGGAGGGGGCCGACGCCTTCAGCTGGGTCTTCCTGGTGCCGGCGATGAACGAGGAGGTGGTGATCGCCGACTCGGTCAGGCGACTGACCCGGGTGCCGGTGGCGCGCAAGCGGATCGTCGTCATCGACGACGCCTCCGACGACCGCACGCCGCAGATCCTCGCCGCGATCGACCACCCCGACCTCTTCGTCCTGCGCCGCGAGGAGCCCGACGCGCAGAAAGGCAAGGCGGCGGGGTTGAACTATGCCTACCGGGCGCTGCGCGACCACACCGACCGCGGGCGGACGATCGTCGTCATCGTCGACGCCGACGGCCGGCTCGATCCCGAGGCGCCGCGCTTCGCCTCGGGCCACTTCGAGGACCCCGAGGTCGGCGGCGTCCAGGCGCTGGTGCGGATGTACAACCGGGGGACGCCGCTGGTCTGGCTGCAGGACGTCGAGTTCGGCGTCTACGGGCACCTCTTCCAGGCCGGGCGCAACCACTGGGGGACGGCCGGGATGGGCGGTAACGGCCAGTTCAACCGGCTCAGCGCGCTGGACGCGGTCGCCGACGACGAGGGTCCCTGGCGGGACAGGCTGACCGAGGACCAGGACCTCGGGTTGCGGCTGATCTCGGCGGGCTGGGAGGGGCGGCAGGACCTGCGCGCGATCGTCGAGCAGCAGGGGCTCTCGAGGCTGCGGCCGCTCTTCCGCCAGCGCACCCGCTGGTCGCAGGGCAACCTGCAGGCGATCGGCCTCTGGCGCGAAGTGATGGCGACGAAGTCGCTCGGCTTCGGGCCGCGGATCGAGCAGCTGGCCTACCTCTTCATGCCCTTCTGGCAGGGGATCATCGGCCTTGGCCTGGTCGGCGCGCTGGTCCTCGCGATCCTCGGCATCGCGCCCTTCTGGGGCAGCGGCCCGACCTACCAACTGGTCTTCTTCTACCTGCTCGCCTTCGGCGGCACCTCGCTCGGCTGCATCGCCTCACGCGCCGAGCAGGGGCCGATCGGCTGGGTCGTCGGCTTCCTGGTCGGTCAGGTCTACACGCTCTACAGCTGGTTCCTCTGGCCGGTGCTGGTGCGCTCGACCGCGCGCCGGCTGCGCGGCCACGGCAGCTGGGCGAAGACCGAGCGCGAGGCGATCGCCGACGGCCCGTCGCCGGTCGCGGTGGAGGACGGCGAGCAGGCGGGTCAGTCCCCGGTGGCGCGCCAGACCCAGAGCATCGCCAACGGCTGAAGCGGCAGCCGTGCCCAGAGCGCCCAGCGCGGGATCCGATGGGCGCCCGGGACCTTCTCCGGGCTGACCGCCATGTAGACGTTGGCCGGGAAGACGGCGACGAGCAGCGCCAGCAGCCCCCAGCGCCCGGCGCGCCGGGTGGCGGGGTGGAGCACCGCGACCGCCCCCGCGATCTCCGCCACCCCCGAGATCGCCACCGACTCCCGTTTCGGAAACGGCGGCGGCACGATCGATTCGTACGCCCTCGGCCGCAGGAAATGCATCGCTCCGGCGAGCGAGAAGAAGGCGGCGAGCCCTGCGCGAAGGGTCTTCATCGCCGCGGAAGTCTGCCACGCCCCCGGCGTGTCCGCCTCAACCCGCGCTGCGTTCGCACTTTCGCTCGCTATCCGGGCATTTCTGCGAACGCACGTTCGTGTTTCCGGCCACGTGGCTCGCTATCTTGGGATTTGTGCCGGAATTCAAGCTGAACCCCGCCTATACGCCCACCGCCGACCAGCCGAAGGCGATCGCCGGGCTGGCCGAGGGCCTCGGTGCCGGGGAGCGCTTCCAGACCCTGCTCGGCGCCACCGGGACCGGCAAGACCTTCACGATGGCCGGGGTGATCGCGGCGACCCAGCGGCCCGCGCTCGTGATCGCCCACAACAAGACGCTGGCCGCGCAGCTCTGCAACGAGTTCCGCGAGTTCTTCCCGGAGAACGAGGTCAACTACTTCGTCTCCTACTACGACTACTACCAGCCCGAGGCCTACGTCCCGGCGCAGGACCTCTACATCGAGAAGGACAGCTCGATCAACGACGAGATCGACCGGCTGCGGCACGCCGCGACGGCCTCGCTGTTCGCCCGCCGCGACGTGATCATCGTCGCCTCGGTCTCCTGCATCTACGGGATCGGCTCGCCCCAGGTCTACAACGAAAAAATGCAGCTCTTCCAGGTCGGCAAGGAGATCGACCGTGACGAAGTGCTGCGCAAGCTGGTCAAGATGCAGTACCAGCGCAACGACTCGGTGCTCGGCCGCGGCCACTTCCGGGTGCGCGGCGAGGTGCTGGAGATCATGCCGTCCTACGCCGAGACGGCCTACCGGATCGCCCTCTTCGGCGACGAGATCGAGGGGATCCAGCACTTCGACCCGCTGACCGGCGAAATCATCGACGAGATCGACCACGTCTCGGTCTGGCCGGCGTCCCACTACGTGACCAAAGACGAGACGGTCGAGCGCGCGGTCGAGGAGATCCGCGCCGAACTGGAAAGCCGGACCGCCGAGCTCGAGGAGGAAGGCAAACAGCTGGAGGCGCACCGGCTGCGCCAGCGGACCTCCTACGACATCGAGATGATCAAAGAGCTCGGCTTCACCTCGGGGATCGAGAACTACTCGCGGATCCTCGACGGGCGCGAACCGGGCACGCCGCCGCACACGCTGATCGACTACTTCCCCGAGGACTTCGTCTGCTTCATCGACGAGAGTCACCAGACGGTGCCGCAGATCGGCGGCATGTACGAGGGCGACCGCTCGCGCAAGCAGACGCTGGTGGACTTCGGCTTCCGGCTGCCCTCGGCGATCGACAACCGGCCGCTCAAGTTCGACGAGTTCCTCGAGCGGGTGCAGTCGCTGGTGATGGTCTCGGCGACGCCGGGTCCGTTCGAGAAAGCGGAATCGTCGCGGACGGTCGAGCAGATCGTGCGGCCGACCGGGATCGTCGACCCCTACATCGAGCTGCGCGCTACCCGCAACCAGATCGACGACCTGATGAACGAGGCGAAAAAGGTCGCCGAGAAGGGCGAGCGGATCCTGGTCACGACGCTGACCAAGAAGATGGCCGAGGACCTGACCGCCTACCTGCTCGAGTACGGGGTGAAGGTGCGCTACCTGCACTCGGAGATCGATACGCTCGAACGGATCCAGATCGTCCGCGACCTGCGGCTGGGGGAGTACGACGTGCTGGTCGGGGTGAACCTGCTGCGCGAGGGGCTCGACCTGCCCGAGGTGTCGCTGGTGGCGATCCTCGACGCCGACAAGGAGGGCTTCCTGCGCGGCGAGACGAGCCTGGTGCAGACGATCGGGCGGGCGGCGCGCAACGTCAACGGACGGGTGCTGATGTACGCCGACAAGGAGACCGACGCGATGCGGGCGGCGATGCGCGAGACCGACCGCCGGCGCGCGATCCAGATCGCCTACAACGAGGAACACGGAATCACCCCGGAGACGGTGCGCAAGGGGATCTCGGAGATGTCGGAGCTGCTGGCGATGGAAGATCGGGCGCCGGCGCGACGACGGCGCAAGGCGGCCGAGCGGTTCGACAGCCCGGAGGAGCTGGAGCGGACGATCGTCGCCCTGGAGGAGGAGATGCTGGCCGCCGCCGACGACCTCCGCTTCGAGGAGGCCGGCCGGATCCGCGACGAGTTGCGCGAGCTGCGCCGTGACCTCGACGGGATGACCGCCGGCACCTGAGCCTGCCGGCGGCGGCCGCTCCCTAGACTTTTCCCATGCCCATCGACGCGACTGAAGCGGACTTCGAGCGCGACGTCATCGAGCGCTCCAAAGAGGTGCCGGTCGTGGTCGACTTCTGGGCCGAGTGGTGCGGGCCGTGCAGGCAGCTGGGCCCGGCGCTGGAGGCGGCGGAGAGCAAGCGCGAGGGCGAGGTGGTGCTGGCGAAGGTCGACACCGACGCCAACCAGGCGCTCGCGGCGCGCTTCGGCATCCAGGGCATCCCGGCGGTGAAAGCCTTCCGCGACGGCGAGATCGTCGACGAATTCGTCGGTGCCGTCCCGCCCGCCCAGGTCGAAGCCTTCTTCGACGGTCTGGCGCCCTCGCGCGCCGACGAGCTCCTCGCCGCGGGTGACGAGCTGTCCCTGCGCGAGGCCGCCGAACTGGAGCCGCGCCGCGCCGACATCGCCCTGGCCCTGGCGAAGGCGCGCCTGGCCCGCGGGGCGGAGGCCGAGGCCCTGGAGGCGGTCGAGCCCTTCCCCGGCGACTTCGGTGCCGCCGGCATCGCCGCCCGCGTGAAGCTGTCCCAGGCCGGCGTCGCCCCCGACGCCTGGACGTCCCTGGACACCGGCGACCGCACCACCGCCCTCGACACCTTGCTCGACGCGTTGTCGTCCCAGAACGGAAGCGGAGCGGAAAATGGCGCCGGAGCGGAGGAGATGGACGAGAGCGAGCGCCGAGACCTCATCCGCAAGGCCATCATCGGCATCTTGGCCGACCTAGACCCGAGCGACCCCACCGCCCGCACCTACCGCCGCCGCCTCTCCGCCGCCCTCTGACCCCCCAGGCGGTCGAGTTCGCACTTTCACTCGCTATGCGAGCGTTTCTGCGAACGCATCAGGCGGCGTGGGCCTGGCGACGACGATCAAGGAGCGCCGCGATGCGCATCGCCACCTTCCGCGGTTCGCGCTTCAGGCGGGTGCCGGTGATTCGAATCACCTCGATGCCGGCCATGGCGAGGTCCTCCTGGCGCTTCCGGTCTTCCTCGAATGAGCGGCGATCTCGATGGAACTCCCAGCTGTCCAGTTCGACCGCGAGTCGCTCGCGCTCCCAGTAGAAGTCGAGCTCATAGCCTTCGACGAAGCAGTTGACGGCGGGCAGGCGCACCCCGGCATCGGCGAGCACCGCCAGCATCCGCTTCTCGCCGCCCGATCTGGTGAAGCCCTTCTCCCGGTAGACGACGAGCGCCCGGAGAAGCGGGCGCCTCCCTCGGTGTCCACGAACCTCCTCGGTGATCCGGTCGACCGCCGCGAGATCAAGCAGGCCCAGGCGATCGGCTCGGTCGATGGCTCGTTCGAGCCTCATCCCCTTCACTTCAGACGCGTGGTCGAGCAGCGTTCGCGCCACTCCGGTCACCGGCAGTCGCTCGGTCTCGGCAATGTCCTCGCTGCGTAAGGCGGGACAGTGGTGGAGGCCGATCGCGTCCTGCGCGTGCCCGCGCCAGCGCACGCTCACGTGGACCGGAATCTCGAGCTTCCTCTCCAGTCCCCACAGCCAGGCGGCGGACTGGAAGCTGATCAACGCCCCGCTGCCGCGGAAGAGGACCGCCGCCATGCAGAGCCCATGGGGGCTGAGCCCTTGGTGGCCGACGGCAAAGACCCTGCGGTGCAAGGCGTGCAGGCGACCGGAGGCAACCGCCCGGCCGATCGCGGCCTCCGAGTAGCCGAGGTTGTTCAATTGCTCGCGGGTGACGACCCCGTACTGTCGGGACGCCAGCGCGGCCATTCGGTGATGAGTTCGCAGTTCGCTTCGCATGCCGACGACAAGTGCGAACGGCACTCAGGTTCTCCCCCCTCAGCCGCTGTGCGTTCGCAGAAATCACCGCATAGCGCGGGAAAGTGCGAACTCGTCGGGGGTGGGGAGCGCCGAGGGTCCGGCGAAGGGCGGGGGAACATCTGTTCGCCTGGGTAGACTCGTTATCAGTGGCCGCTTCAGACAAGATCGTCATCTCCGGTGCCCGCGAGCACAACCTCAAGGACGTCTCGCTCGAGCTGCCTCGCGACGCGCTGATCGTCATCACCGGGCTCTCCGGCTCGGGCAAGTCGAGCCTCGCCTTCGACACGATCTACGCCGAGGGGCAGCGACGTTATGTCGAGTCGCTGTCGTCTTACGCGCGGCAGTTCCTCGGGCTGATGGAGAAGCCGGACGTCGACTCGATCGAGGGGCTGTCGCCGGCGATCTCGATCGATCAGAAGACGACCTCGCGCAACCCACGCTCGACGGTCGGCACGGTGACCGAGATCTACGACTACCTGCGGCTGCTGTGGGCCCGCATCGGCCACCCGTTCTGCCCCCAGTGCGGCGCCGAGATCACCGGCCAGACCCAGGAGCAGATCGTCGATCGGCTGATGACGATCGAGGACGGCACGAAATTCATGGTGATGGCGCCGGTCGTCCGCGGGCGCAAAGGCGAATACGGCAAATTGCTCGAGCAGATGCGGCTCGAGGGCTACTCGCGGGCCGAGGTCAACGGCGAGCTGCGCCGCCTCGACGAAGACATCGTCCTCGACAAAAAATTCAAACACGACATCTCGATCGTGGTCGACCGCCTGGTGATGAAACCGGAGCTGCGGCGCCGGCTCTCGGAGTCGGTCGAGGCCGCCGCCGGCCTCGCCGCGGGCCTGATCGAAGTCGAGTTCGTCGACTCCGACGAGCCGAAGCTGCTCTTCTCCGAGCAGTTCGCCTGCCTCGACTGCGGCACCTCGATCCCCGAGCTGGAGCCGCGGATCTTCTCCTTCAACTCGCCCCACGGCGCCTGCGACCGCTGCCACGGCCTCGGCTTCCAGAAAGTGATCGATCCCGAACTGGTCGTCCCCGACCCGACCCTGTCGCTGGCCGAGGGTGCTCTGCAGCCCTGGAACCGCGGCGTCACCGCCTACTGGCGCCGACTGATCGCCGCCGTCGCCGAGGCCTACGACGTCGACGTCGACAAGCCCTGGTCGAAACTGAAGAAGTTCGAGAAAGAGGTCTTCCTCTACGGCACCGGCGACGAGCGCCACCAGGTCACCTACACCAACCGCTTCGGCCGCCGCCGCTCCTACAAGGTCCGCTTCGAGGGGATCGTCAACAACCTGCAACGGCGCTACGAAGAGACCGACTCGGAGACCAATCGCGAGCGGATCGAGGGCTACATGGCCGAGCAGCCCTGCCCACAGTGCGCCGGCGCCCGCCTGCGCCCGGAGAGCCTCGCGGTCAAGGTGGGCGGCCTCTCGATCGCCCAGTACAGCGACCTCTCCGCCCGCCGCGCCAAGGAATGGATCGAAGAGCTGAAGATGACCGAGACCGAGCGCTCGATCGCCCGCCTGATCGTCCGCGAGATCACCGAGCGCCTCACCTTCCTCGACAACGTCGGCATCGGCTACCTCTCGATGGCCCGCTCGGCCCGCACGCTCTCCGGCGGCGAGGCGCAGCGGATCCGCCTGGCGACCCAGATCGGCTCCAGCCTGGTCGGCGTGATGTACGTGCTCGACGAGCCCTCGATCGGCCTCCACCAGCGCGACAACGAGAAGCTGATCGCGACCCTCGACCGCCTTCGCGACCTCGGCAACACGGTGATCGTGGTCGAGCACGACGAGGGGACGATGCTGGCCGCCGACCACCTGGTCGACCTCGGCCCCGGCGCCGGCGAGCACGGCGGCCACGTGATCTCCGCCGGCACCCCGAGGCAGGTGGCGAAGGACCCCGCCTCGCTGACCGGCCAGTACCTCTCGGGGAAGAAAAAGATCGAGCTGCCGGAGGAGCGCCGCCGGCCGAAGGGCGAGCTGACCGTCCGCGGCGCCCGCGAACACAACCTCAAGGGCGTCGATGTCGAGGTCCCGCTCGGCGTCCTCTGCTGCGTCACCGGCGTCTCCGGCTCGGGCAAGTCGACGCTGGTCAACGAGACGCTCTACCCCTCGGTCGCCAACCGCCTGCACCAGGCGAAACTGCGGCCCGGCGCCCACGACGGCATCGACGGCCTCGCCCAGATCGACAAGATCATCAACATCGACCAGTCACCGATCGGCCGCACGCCGCGCTCCAACCCGGCCACCTACACCGGTGTCTTCGACCACATCCGCCAGCTCTTCACCCAGACCCAGGAGGCGCGGGCACGCGGCTACAAGCCGGGCCGCTTCAGCTTCAACGTCAAGGGCGGCCGCTGCGAGGTCTGCCGCGGCGACGGCCAGATCAAGATCGAGATGCATTTCCTGCCCGACGTCTACGTGCCCTGCGAGCAGTGCCACGGGGCGCGCTACAACCGGGAGACGCTCGAGGTCCGCTTCAAAGGCAAGAACATCGCCGACGTGCTCGCGATGTCGGTCGAGGAGGCGGTCGGCTTCTTCGAGAACGTGCCGAAGATCGCCCGCCGGCTGCGCACCCTGCACGACGTCGGCCTCGACTACATCCGCCTCGGCCAGCCCGCGACGACGCTCTCCGGCGGCGAGGCGCAGCGGATCAAGCTCGCCACCGAGCTCTCCAAAGTGGCGACCGGCGACACCCTCTACATCCTCGACGAGCCGACCACCGGCCTCCACTTCGCCGACGTCGCGCGCCTGCTCGAGGTGCTCGGCCGCCTGGTCGACCAGGGCAACACGGTGGTGGTGATCGAGCACAACCTTGACGTGATCAAGACCGCCGACTGGCTGATCGACCTCGGGCCCGAGGGGGGTGAAGGCGGGGGTGAGATCGTCGCCGTCGGCACACCGGAGGACATCGCTGCGGTCCCCGAGTCGTACACCGGTCGGTTCCTCGCCGACCTGGTCGAGCCCGCGAAGTCCCGCAAAGGGGGCAAGCTTCCGGTCGCCGCGTAGTACTTTTGGGCGGTACGGATGACGAATTAAGGGTAGGTTGTCCGTTCCGAGGAAACCCCTGCACCGACGCATGCGCGTCTTGCCGTGGGGGTATTGTCGGGCGAGACGTTGGGGGGAGAACAAAGGAGGAGTGATGCCCCAATCAGCTTGGATCAAGAGGACTCTCTTCGCGGTCTGTGCGCTCGCGATGCTTACGGCCGTCGTCGCCGGTTGCGGTGGCGGTAGCAGCAGCACGAGCAGCAGCAGCGAAGAAAGCAGTGAAAGCGCCGGGGGTGGCGAAGAAAGCAGCGGCGGTGGCGAAGGTGTGAAGATCGCCCTGCTCCTGCCGGAAAACGAAACGCCCCGCTACGAAACGAACGACAAACCCGACTTCTACAAAGCGGTCGAAGAACAGTGCTCGGGTTGTGAAATCTCGTACTTCAACGCCGGTGGTGATGCCGAAAAGCAGGCCAGCCAGGGCGAAGCGGCCCTGACCCAGGGCGCCGAAGTGCTCGTCGTCGACCCGATGGACTCGAAGGCCGCCGCGGTCATCGTCGAAAAAGCGCACGCCCAGGAAGTGCCGACGGTCAGCTACGACCGCCTGATCGAAAACAGCGAAGTCGCTGCCTACGTCTCGTTCGACAACGAACGGGTCGGCGAACAGCAGGCCGAAAAACTGTCCGAAAAACTGAAGGAAATCGGTAAGCCGAAGGGCCCGATCATCAAGATCAACGGTGACCCGGCCGACCCGAACGCCGCGCTGTTCAAGAGCGGTTCGAACAAGGTCTTCGAAAAAGAAGGCGTCGAAATCGCGAAGGAATACGACACCCCCGGTTGGACCGCTGAAAACGCCCAGAAGGAGGCGGACCAGGCGATCACCGCTCTCGGCAAGGAAGGCTTCGCCGCCATCTACGCCGCGAACGACGAAACCGGCGGCGGTGCCATCGCGGCGATGAAGGGCGCGGGCATCAACCCGGAAGAAAAGCCGGTCACCGGTCAGGACTCGACCGTCGCGGGGCTGCAGCGCATCCTCACGGGCGAACAGTTCATGACCATCTTCAAGCCGATCGAACCGGAGGCGCAGACCGCCGCCGAAATGGCGATCTCGCTCGGTGAAACCGGTGAAGTGGAAACCAAAGAAAAAACGCAGATGGTCGAAAACGGGAAGACCGAAGTTCCGTCGGTCCTCTTCACCTCGACGCCTGTCGTGAAAGAAAACATCAACGAAACGGTCATCGCCGAAAACTTCGTCTCGCCAGAAGAACTGTGCGAAGGCGCGTTTGCGAAGGCCTGCAAAGAAAACGGGATCTCGGGCTGACCATGAGCCCGGGTAAGCCCCTTCTCCAGCTGGAGGGGATCAGTAAGCATTTCGGCCCGGTCCACGCGTTGGACCGGGTCGATTTCGCCGTCAGCGCCGGCGAGGTCGTAGGCCTCGTCGGCGACAACGGCGCCGGCAAGTCGACGCTGGTCAAGACCATCGCCGGAATCAACAGCCCCGACGGCGGCAAGATCCTCTTCGAAGGCAACGAGGTGTCGATCCAGAAACCTCAGGACGCCACCAACCTCGGGATCGCCACCGTCTACCAGGACCTGGCGCTCTGCGACAACCTCGACGTGGTCGCCAACCTCTTCCTCGGCAGCGAGGAGAGGCTCGGCGGTCCGGGCATCATCACCCGTCAGCTCGACGAGGTGGACATGGAGAACCGCGCCGCGGATCTGCTGTCGAACCTCGCGGTGACGATCCCCAGCCTCCGCAGTGAGGTGGGGACGCTCTCCGGCGGTCAGCGTCAGCAGGTGGCGGTCGCCCGTTCGCTGCTCGGCGAGCCGAAGATCGTGATGCTCGACGAGCCCACCGCGGCGCTCGGCGTGCCGCAGACCAAACAGGTCCTTGCCCTGATCAAACGCCTGCGCGAACGTGACCTCGGCGTCGTCGTCATCAGCCACAACCTGGCCGACGTCTTCGAGGTCTGCGATCGAATTTTCGTACTTCGACTCGGCCGCCCGGCGGGCAACTTCACCTCCACGGAAGTGACCGAGGAGCACATCGTGGCCGCGATCACCGGGCTCGGCAACAACGCCGGTACCCGCGCCGAGGTCGCCGAGGACAAAGCGGAAGCCGCCGACGGTGGCACCGAGGGAGAGAAAGCATGAGCGCGACGCCTGCCCCGACGGCGCCCCAGGCGGGCGACCAGGAGGAAAAAGTCAAAGTCGACCCGCGTCAGATGATCAGGCGCGTCGTCCAGGGTGATCTTTCGTCGGTCCGGGTGATCCTCGGCCTGGTCGTCATCGCGATCATCTTCCAGGTTCAGGAAAGCCGCTTCCTCTCGGCCGAGAACCTGACCAACCTGATGCTGCAGATCACCACGATCGGGCTGATCTCGGTCGGCATCGTCTACGTGCTGCTGCTCGGTGAGATCGACCTCTCGGTCGGCGCCGTGTCCGGCCTCGCCGGCGCGGTGATGGTCGTGCTGAACGTCAAACACGGCTGGAACCCGTACTTGGCGATCGCCGCGGCGATCGCCGTCGGGGCCGCGATCGGATGCGCGCAGGGCTTCCTCTTCAGTCGCTTCGTGGTCCCGTCCTTCGTCGTCACCTTGGCCGGGTTGTTGACCTGGCAGGGAGCGCTCTTACAGGTGCTCGGCAAGACCGGGTCGCTGAACGTGACCGACTCGAAGATCACCGGCCTCGCCAACATCTTCTACTCGAACACGACCGGCTGGATCATCGCCATCGTCGCGATCATCGCCTACGGGCTGGTGCTGGCGATCGGGTTCCGCCGCAGGGTGGCCGCCGGGCTCGGCGACAGCAACCCGCTGCCGCAGATCGCCCGCTTCGTGCTGGTCGCGGCGATCATCATCGCCGCGGTGGCGATCCTCAACTCCGATCGCGGGGTGCCGTTGGCACTGCTGATCCTGCTGGGCTTCGTGATCGGGATGGAGTTCGTGGTGCAGAAAACGACCTTTGGTCGGCACGTCTTCGCCGTCGGTGGCAACGACGAGGCAGCGCGACGGGCCGGGATCCGCGTCAACGGGGTGCGGGTCGCGGTCTTCAGCATCGCCGGCGCGATGGCCGCGGTCGGTGGGGTGATGGCCGCCTCGCGGCTCTTCGCCGTCAACCAGAACTCCGGCGGCAACGAATTGCTGCTGCTGGCGATCGCCGGCCCGGTGATCGCGGGCACCAGCCTCTTCGGTGGCCGCGGCTCGGTCTGGACGGCCCTGCTCGGTGCCCTGGTGATCGGGTCGATCTCCAACGGCATGGACCTGCTCGGGCTCGCCTCGCCGATCAAATACATGGTCACCGGCGGCGTGCTGCTGCTGGCGGTCCTGGTCGACGCGGTGGCCAAACAGCAACGCCAGACCCGCGGCCGCGCCTGACCAGACGACATCTGGGCGGCGCGGATTCGGCGCCTCCCCGTCACCCGTGTATTTCTCATACACGGGTGACATCTCGTCGTCGCCCCGCTTGCCCAGCTGCCGCCTGGACAGGCGCGGAGGCGCTACCGGTTGCCGACGAGGAGCGACGCGCCCACCGCGCCTCCCAGATCGCCCAGTTCGGCCATCTTGACCGCGGGCATGTCCTCGAAGAAGACGTGCTTGCGCATCTCCTCGAGCAGCTGATCCATGTAGCGCTCGCCGAAGCGGAGCCCGAGGCCGCCGCCGATGACGATCTCCTCCGGGTCGAGCAGGTTGATCGCCGAGGCGATGCCGGTCCCGAGCGCCTCGACCGCCCGGTCGATCAGCTCGGTCGCGAGCTTGTCGTCGTGATCGATCGCGCGGCCCCAGATGCTGCTGGTCAGCCGCGGTTTCCCGTGTTTCTCCATCAGCCTGAAGAGGTCGGTCTTCTCGCCGTCCTCGTGGCGGCGGCGCGCCTCCGCTTCCATCGCCGCCCGCCCCGCGTAGGCCTCCATGCAGCCGCGCCGGCCGCAGGGGCATTTGGCGCCGCCGCGTTTGACCACCATGTGGCCGATCTCGCCGGCCGCGCCGCGGCCGAGCCACGGTTTGCCGCCGAGGATCAGCCCGCCGCCGACCCCGGTGCCCCAGAAGACGCCGATCAGGCTGTCGAGGCCTTTGCCCGCGCCGAGGTGGAACTCGGCTTCGGTCGCGACCTGGACGTCGTTGCCGATCTTCACCTCGGTCCCGAGCTGCTTGCGCAGCTCCTCGGCGAGCGGGAAGCTGCCTTCCCAGCCGGGCAGGTTGCGGGCGGTGCTGACGGTGCCGGTCCGCTCGTCGACGTCACCGGGTGAGCCGACGCCGACCCCTCGCAGGTCGTCGCTTTCGACCCCGGCCGCCTTCGCCGCCTCGACCATCGCCTCCGCCATCGCCGCGGCGACGTCGGCGGGGCCGCCTTCGGTCGGCGTCGGCCGCCGCGCTTCGCCCTTCACCGCGCCCTCGACGTCGATCACCGCGGTCTGGATCTTGGTGCCGCCGAGGTCGATGCCGCCGCGCAGGTCGCTCATTCGTCGCAAGTCTAGGCCGACGGGCCGATGGCCGGACCATGCGTCTGGTTTGCGGCCCGTCCGGCGGGGGATAACGTGCGCGGATGGACCAGGCTCAGACCGGTTGGCGCATCTGGTGGGCGAAGCGGCGCTGGTACGAGCGCAACCATCGGCTCTCGCGCCGCCTCCGCATCGACCGCCACGCCGCCCGCGGAGGCTTCTTCGTCCGCCACCCGGTCGAGGGCGAGATCCTCGAGGCGCTCGACCAGGGGCGCCTGCGGATCGGCGAAGGCACCCTGCTGGAGCCCGGCTGCTGGTTGACGCTGGCCCCCGAGGCGGAGGTCGAGATCGGTGCGGGCTGCTTCCTCAACCGGGGCACGATGATCGCCGCCCAGGCCGGCGTCAAGATCGGCGACCACACGATGTTCGCCAACGGCTGCTTCGTCGGCGACGCCGAGCACCGCTTCGACGACCCCGAGCTGCCGGTCACCTGGCAGGGCTTCACCTCCAAGGGCCCGGTCGAGATCGGCGCCAACTGCTGGTTCGGCGTCAACTGCGCGGTGACCAGCGGGGTGACCGTGGGGGAGCGCTGCGTGATCGGCGCCAACTCCGTCGTCAATCGCGATCTCCCCGCCCGTCACGTCTGCGCCGGCGCCCCGGCGAAGCCGATCCGCCCGATCGAGTTCCGGGCGCAGGAGGGCGAGGGGGCGTAGGCGGGGGCCTGAAGCTGGCGCCCGGAGGGGGAGCTGGCGCCCGGAGCGCCGCAAGGGACGAGGAAAGGGACGCGGCCTTCTCGGTGGCGGCCCGGGCAGGCTGTGGCCGCCACCGAGAAGGCCGGGTGTCGGGGAGAGGTGCGAGATCCGTGACGAACTCCGGGGATCGGTGACGAGGAGCGGGGGAAGTTGACGGTTCCTTCTGTCTTCCTCATGCCTCCCCCTGGTGAGTTCGCAGTTCTGCCCGCATAGCGAGCGAAAGTGCGAACTCACCAGGGGGAGGCCCCGATCCCGTCACGGGAGGCATGAGAAAGAGTCACGTCCCCGACATCTCTCATACGTCCATGTGACCCTCCCTGCGGGAGCCTCACGTCCCGGGCGTCTCGTGGCGGCCACAGCCTGCCCGGGCCGCCACGAGACGCCCGGGACGCACCTCGGACGGGCGCACCCGCCCCGAACCACGCCGTCCCACACTTCCCGCCCCCGAAATCACGCCGCCCCGAACCACGCTGCCGGGGTCGCGGGGCCCCTATGCCAGGAACCCGGTCGCTTCGACCGCCTTCAGCACTTCGGCCGCCGTCGCGGTGGTCTGGAAGGCGCCCTTTTCCGGCGAGATGCTGTCCGGGGCGGCCTTGACCAGCAGCCCGGCCACCGAGGCGTGGCGGGCCTCCACGGCCCAGATCGAGAGGGCGGCGCCGAGGTAGGTCGTGCTGTTGATGTTCAGCGCCTGGCCGCCGTAGGCCTTGACCCCGGTGTTCTCCAGCACCATCGAGGTGGCGAGCCACTTCGACTTGCTGGTGGCCGAGCCGAAGTCCACCTTGGGCGCCGAGACGGCCTTCTTGCCGAGCGCCTTCTTGAGGAAGGCGACGTGGGCGTTCTCGTCGGCCGTCGTCCGCTTCAGGAAGGCCGACTCCTGGGCGCCCTTGGCGACGCCGTTCTTGGTCGCCTCGTTGTAGAAGGCGGCCTCGAGATACTCCAGCGTGAGCGCGTAGTTGAGGATGCCGATATCGCCCTTGCCGAACTTCGCGGGCGGTCGGCCCTTGCCCTTGGCGGCCATCGCGGCGGCCGGGGTCAGCGCCGAAAGCAGGGCACCGGAGCCGACCAGGGCGGCGCCGCCGAGCCCCGCCTTCTTCAGCAGGTCGCGCCTGCTGTCGCCCGCGTCGAGCGCCTCGACCGCGTCGTGGTGCGTTTCCGCGAGCGCCCCGTCCTGGTCGAACTGGGACAGAAGCTTGTGCTGACTCATCTGCAATCTCCTCCTCGGAGTGGGTGGAACCGCTCTTGGGGGCTACTGCGAGGCCGGGCGGCATGCGGATCAAAATCGGCCACAGGACGTCGCCGAGGCTCTATAGTTCAGGGACGGCCGTGACCCTCAGAGGCATGGACCTGCGGTGATGAACTCTCTATCCGGCGAAACCGTCAGCAACAGTGCTGCCGCCCGCGTCGTGCGTGGGGTGGACGACCTGCGCGCCGCGCTGGCCCCGCACCGGCGCGAAGGCCGCACGATCGGCCTGGTGCCGACGATGGGCTTCCTCCACGAGGGCCACGTCTCCTTGCTGCGCGCCGCCCGCGCCCAGTGCGACGTCGTCGTCATGAGCCTCTTCGTCAACCCGACCCAGTTCGGCCCGAACGAGGACCTCGACCGCTACCCGCGCGACGAGGAGCGCGACCTGCGCCTGGCCGGCGAGGCGGGCACCGACCTCGTCTTCGCCCCGGTGGTCGAGGAGCTCTACCCCGACGGCTTCGCCTCCGCGGTCGAGGTGACCGGCCGCCTCACCTCCGTCCTCGACGGCGACCCCGGCCGGCGCGGCCCCGGCCACTTCCGCGGCGTCACCACGATCGTCGCCAAGCTCTTCAACATCGTCGGCCCCGACGTCGCCTACTTCGGCCAGAAGGACGCCCAGCAGGCGGCGGTGATCAAGCGCATGGTGCGCGATCTCGACTTTCCGCTGCGGGTCGAGGTGATGCCGACGGTGCGCGAGGAGGACGGGCTGGCGATGAGCAGCCGCAACGTCTATCTCGAGGGCGAGGACCGCCTCCGCGCCGTCGCCATCTCCCGCGCCCTGGCCGCCTGCGAGCAGCAGGCGCTGGCGCTCGACTCGCTCGACGCGGGCCTGGCCGCGGCGCGGATCGAGCTCGCCGCGGCGGCGATCGAGCCCGAGTACCTCGAGGCCCGTGACGCCGAGACCCTGGAGCCGGTCGAAGGCATCGCCGACCGTCCCGTCCTCGTCGCCGTCGCCGCCAAGGTCGGCGGCGCCCGCCTGATCGACAACGTCCTGATCGAGCCGATCGTCCCCTGACCACCCGACCCCGGAGAGACCAGATGCAGAGGCAGATGCTGAAGTCGAAGATCCACCGCGCCACGGTCACCGACTGCGACGTCGACTACATCGGCTCGATCACGATCGACACCGAGCTGATGGCCGGCGCCGACCTCCTCGTCAACGAGCAGGTCCACGTCTGGGACGTCGACAACGGCGAGCGCTTCGTCACCTACGCCATCGAGGGCGAGGCCGGCTCCGGCGCGATGCAGGTCAACGGCGCCGCCGCCCACCTGGTCGAACCGGGCCACAAGATCATCGTCGCCTCTTTCGGCGCCTACGACGAGGCCGACCTGGAGTCTTACGAGCCGATCGTCGTCCACGTCGACGACGACAACAAGCCGATCGCAATCGACAACCACCCGGAGGTGTTGGTCGCATGAGCTCAGGAGTCCGTTCCCACACCGTCCCCGCGGCCGACCGCGTCGCGATGTCCCTGCCGCGCCTTCAGGAGATGAAGGAGAACGGCGAACCGATCGTGATGGTGACCGCCTACGACTACCCCTCGGCGACGGTCGCCGAGGCCGCCGGCGTGGACCTCGTCCTGGTCGGCGACTCGGCCGCCAACGTGGTGCTCGGCTACGACCGCACCGACCTGGTCTCGATGGAGGAGATGATCGTCCTCGGCAAAGCGGTGCGGCGCGGCCTGCGCACGCCGCTGATGATCGGCGACATGCCGATGGGCAGCTACGAGGCGAGCGACGAGCTGGCCGTCCTCAGCGCCCAGCGGCTGATCAAGGAGACCGGCTGCCAGGCGGTGAAGCTGGAGGCGGGCGGCGTCTCGGTGCAGCGAGCGCGGGCGATCGTCGCGGCGGGCATCCCGGTGATGGGCCACCTCGGCCTCACCCCGCAGACCGCCACCTCGCTGGGCGGCTACAAGGCCCAGGGCAAGTCGGCGAAGGCGGCGATCCAGATGAGCGAGGACGCCCTCGCGCTGCAGGCGGCGGGCTGCTTCGCGGTCGTCTTTGAGGCGGTCCCGGCGGAGATCGCGACGACGATCTCGGAACGGCTCGACATCATCACGATCGGCATCGGTGCGGGCTCCGGCACCTCCGGCCAGGTCCTCGTCTTCCACGACCTGCTCGGCATCACGACCGGCCACATGGCCAAGTTCGTGAAGCAGTACGGCGACGTCCACGCCTCGATGGTCGAGGCCGTCGGTCGCTACGCCGACGAGGTCCGCGGCGGTTCCTTCCCCGGCCCCGAGCACGTCTACGCGATCGACGAGGATGAGCTCGCCGACTTCCGCCGCCACGTCGACGACCACGCCGCCCTCGCCTCGGTGAAGGCGTGGGAGTGGGAGCCGCTCAGCTAAGGCGCCTCTGCCGCGCCGCGGCGGCTCATCTGCCCATGCAGTTGATCGGTTCGCACATCGCGACGTGGGTGGCTGCGCCCGCCAGGCGGACGATCCCGAAACCGGGCAGTTCGACTCGCAGATCGCCGGTCCAGCTCACCGGCTCTTCCGGCGCGCGGCGGAAGGTCGCCGAGCCGATGAAGGGTCGGCCGGGTCGGATCACCGCTTCCCTGGTCGGATAGCGCGGTTCGGGCGAGACGAAGCTCTTGCCCGCGTCGAAGACGGTCCCCGCCTGGGAGGCCTCCTCGATCCGGCCGCGCCGGCGGCTCGCTTCGGCATCGAAGCTGATCAGCCCGAATCCGTCGCCGGGCCCGTTCCGCAGGCGGATCCGGACGCCCCTGAAGCCGGCCCGGCCGCCTTTCGCGGTCACCTTCAGTTCCACTCCTTCGCTTTCGGGTTCCGACGAGCCGCTTTCGATTTCGGCTTCTTCCTTTTCGACTCGCTTCTTCGCTTCGGCCTTTTCGGTCTTGCTCTGATGGAAGCGGCAGGTCAGCGCCGGTGACTTCGTGATCGTCCCGAAGGCATGGTGGGCGCGGACCCTGGTATAGCCGCGCTCGCCACGGAAGGAGATCGTCCCGACGAAGTCCCCTTCTTCGATCACGGTCTTGCCGCCGTGACATTCGGAGAGGAAGGGCGGTTCCTTCTTCACCGATTCGCGGACGAAGCGCACGTCGATCCGGCCGAGCCCCCCGATTCGCGCATTGATCGCGTCGGAGTCGTGAGGCCGGCGATAGGGGACGGTGTAGGTCGCGCCGACGCTGCCGATCCCGGTGCCGAGGGCGAGTTTCGTCGCCGTGACTTCGAGGGTGCGGTGGTCGAGGACCTTGACGCCGAAGGTGTAGCCGCGCGTGCCCTGGGCGAGGAAGGACTCCGTCGCTTCCGCTTTGAGGTGATAGCCGCGGGGGTTCGGGCCATGCGCGGCCGCCGATGCGACGCCGGGCGACAGCAGGGCCGCGACCGCGACCGCCACCAGCAACGGCCAGATCGCCTTTGCCCTCACAAGGGCGGAGTATTTCTTATTTCGCGGTCTGGGTGCGCGGCAGCGGCGTGCCGGTGCGGGTGGGGGAGAGGCCGGCGACCTTCAGCGCCGAGGGCTCGAAGAGGCGGAACCGGAGCGGGGTCGAGACCCCGTCGTCGGCTTTGCAGCGGGGGCAGTCACTGGAGGCGGCGGCAACCGTGGCGTTGAACTTGCTTTCGCATCGCTCGCAGAAAAACACCGGGGCAGTCCTTTGTTCGGAGACGATTTGCCGAAGCGTGGAAAGACCCTAGTCCCCTTGGTGCGGCCGGTCGAAACTTTTTAGAGAAGAGGCGCGCCGACCCTCACCTGGCCAAGGCCGGCGCGCCTTCGACTACGAGGCCTTCGTGATCGAAACGGCCGGCATCGCGCTGCTCTCGTTCGAGATCCGCATGCGACTCACCCCCTCCCATAAGCGAACTGGCATGTGTCACACCGCTGGACCCAGACATAGGTGGGGAAGATTCCATTGGTCTGACAGATCACCGCATAAACACGCACCATCGGTCAGAAACCGGGTTACGATCTAGATGCTTCAAGTAATCCGAGGAAGGAGAGTTAAATGACGACGGCAGCGACTCGCCGTAGTCCGGATGCGACGCTCGGCGCCACCGTCGCTCATCCAATGCGATGCCGCTGCCTGGCGATCTTGGCCGATCGCGTGGCCAGCCCGGCGGAAATCGCTCGCGAACTTGGGCTCGAAGTGAGCAACGTCGGCTACCACGTCAACGCGCTCGCGGAAGCAGGCTTGATCGAGGAAGTGGGCCAGCGTCCGGTTCGCGGTGCCGTCGAGCATTTCTACAAAGCGATCGTCCGGCCGATCAGGACGACTGAGGAGGAAGCCGAATTCAGCCTCGCCGAGCGCAAGAGCTTCGCTCGGACGACCTGGTCGCTGATCGCCGCCAACGCGACGACCGCACTGGAGGCCGGAACACTGGTCGAGCGCCACGACCACCATCTGACCCGCGTGCCCTTGAAGGTCGACGAGCAGGGCTGGACCGAAATGGCCGACGCTTACATGGAGCTCTACGAGCGGGTCTACGAGATCCAGGCGGCGAGCGCCGAACGGCTCGGTACCGATCAGGACGACCCGGGCATCTCGACCCTCTCGGTCCTTGCCTTCTTCGAGACGCCCGAGGCGGCCCCGGCGAAGAGTGCGACCTGACACCGGAGGTCGAGCGTCGCACCCCGCCAGCCGCTGAGGTCGGGCCGCCGCGTACCGGTCGAAGCACCGGTCGTCTAAAGGAAATCTTTAGAACGCTCGAATAGAACCGCGATCCGCGATGAGCCTCGATCTCACGTGGGACCTCAGCCTCGAATGGAGCACGATCACCTCGATCACGCTCCCGATCCTGATCGGCGTCGCCTACTTCTATCGCGTCGCCCAGCTACGAGAACGGGGCCGCCAGCCGAGCCTCTGGCGCCAGTCGAGCTTCACTTTCGGCCTTGCCGCGATCGTGCTGGTCACGGTCGGCCCGATGGACGACCTGGCCGACAACTTCGTCTTCGGCCACATGATCCAGCACACCCTGCTGCTGGAGGAGATCTCGCTGCTGCTGGCGCTCGGGCTGACCGGGCCGGTGCTCGGCCCGGTCCTCACCAAGCCGGGCCTCAGGCGGTTGCGAGGGCTGACGCATCCCCTCGTCGCATTCGCCCTCTGGGCCCTCGTCATGTTCGGCTGGCACGCCCCGCCCGCCTACCAGCTGGCCGCCGAAAACGAGGTCGTCCACCTCTGCGAGCACGCCTGCTTCGTCGCCGCCGGGGTGCTGATGTGGCTCGCCCTGCTCGGTCCGTTCCCGAAGCCCGAGTGGTTCGGCAACGGCGCCAAGGCGGTCTACGCCGCCGCCGTCCACTTCTCCAGCATGGCCCTGGCCAACATCCTGATGTGGTCGGGGACGGTGCTCTATCCGTTCTACTCGGAAAGCGACCTCGCCCACGGCCTCAGCCCGATCACCGACCAGAGCCTCGCGGGCGTCGTCCTGATGGTCCAGAGCGCGATGTTGATGTTCGGCGTCCTCGCCTGGCTGGTGCTGCGCTGGGCGCGGCAGGACACCGAACGGCAGGAGCTGCTCGATCTCGCCTACGCGCGCGGGATCGAGCTGGACGAGCGCCGCGCGGGCCGCGCCGTCGCCGCCGGTCGCGCCGCCGAACTGCGTGAGCGCCTGCTCGGCGAAGGCGCGCCGGACGCGAGCCGGCCGGCGTGAGGGGACTCGCGGCGGCCGCGCTGGTGCTCGGCCTTCTCGGTCTCGCGGTCGCCGGCTGCGGCAGCTCCTCGGCGGGGGACGGTTCGACCGCGCTGCGCACCTCGGCGCCCGACTACGGGACGCTGGTCGACCAGCCGGTGCCGGCCTCGCTCGACGCGCTGCCGATGACCAACCAACACGGCGAAAACGTCAGCCTCGGCGCGTTCAAGGGAAAGACCGTGATGCTGGTCCCCTTCCTGACGCTTTGCGCGGACATCTGCCCGTTCACGACGGGCATCCTGCTCCAGGTCGAAAGGGCGCTCAAGGCCGACCACGCCGACGCCAAGGTGGAGATCGTCGAGCTGTCGGTCGATCCCCATCGCGACACCGTGGCCCGCCTCGCCGCCTACGCCAAGCTCACCCACGCGGGCTGGCAACTGGTCAGGATGAGTCCCGCCGACCTGGCGAAGTTCCAGAAATTCTTCGAGTTCACCTACATCAAAGTCCCCGAGGACGATCCGCCCTCGATCGACTGGATGACGGGCAAGCCGCTGACCTACGACATCGACCACTCCGACAACTACTTCGTGATCGACCCGAAGGGGAACGAGCGGGTCGTGCAGGACGCGGCGCCCGACTACACCGGCAAGCTCAACCCCAAGTTGCAGAAGTTCCTCAGCGCCGAAGGCCTGAGGCACCAGAAGCACCCACCGCAGCCGGACTGGACGACCGGCGACGCGCTGGCGGCGCTGGGACACGTGATGAAGGAGGAACTCCCGGTCGCCGCGTCGGGCTAGTGGTTGATTCCACGTTTGGGTGGGCGGCCGTGGGGTTCGGGGCGCGTGCCTCGTGGCCGCCCCGCCCGTCCGAGGGGCGTCCCGGGCGTCTCGTGGCGGCCCGGGCAGGCTGCCCGCTTGCCACGAGACGCCCGGGACGTGAGGCTTCCGCAGGGAAGTCCACACGGACGTGGGAGAGATGTCGGGGACGTGACCCTTCCTCATGCCTCCCGTCACGGGATCGGGGCCGGCCCCGGATGAGTTCGCACTTAACCGCGCATAGCGCGGGTTTCTGCGAACTCATCCGGGAGGGCATGAGGAAGACGGGAGGAACCGTCAACTTCCCCCGCTCCTCGTCACGGATCCTCGGAGTTCGTGACGAACCCCGCACCTCTCCTCGACACCCGGCCTTCTCGGTGGCGGCCACAGCCTGCCCGGGCCGCCACCGAGAAGGCCGCGTCCCTTGGTCGTCCCTTCAACCTCCGGGCGCCGGCTCCCCAGGCCCGAGGCTCGCAGGCCCTCGGGCCGTGGAATTGACCATCTAGGCGGCCAGGACTCTGTCGTCCGGAAGCAACTCGATTTCACGGTCTCGTTGTCTCGGGGTGACGCTCGACCCGATCGGGCTGCCTCGGTGCCGACCGGCCTGGTTCCTCGCCGCGCTCCGGAGAACGGCCCCAAGGGTACGCCCAGGACGACGCGATGTTCGGAGATTCCCGCAATTCGGGTAAGCGCCGAGCCGCGGAATTTGGCAGCCTAGAGCCAAGATGCTCATCAACCGCAAACAGCTGTAACCAGCCTTGCCGATCTACGAGTTCGAGTGCGAGGGCTGTGGGGAGCGCTTCGAGGAGCTGGTCGCTGCCTCGGTGGGGTCGGTGCCCTGCCCGGCCTGCGGGGGGGAGCGGACGCGGCGGCTGATCTCGACGGTCTCACCGCCGGGCAGGCAGCCGCGCGGGGCCGCGGTGCGCTCGGACGAATCGCGGCGGGGCGAGCGGGAAGCGGCGCGACAGGAGCGGCTGGGCGAGTCGCGCAAGCGACGGGCGGCGGGGGAGAAGCCGTGAGCGGCGCCGACGCGGCGGAGCGGCGCGAGGAGCTGGTCGCGCTCTACAGGGAGGTCTCCAGGTGCACGAAATGCCCGCTGCACGAGACGCGCACCAAAGCCGTCTTCGGGGCGGGGAACGCCGACGCCGACCTGATGTTCGTGGGCGAGGCGCCGGGGGCCGAAGAGGACCGCCAGGGGCTGCCGTTCGTGGGACGGGCGGGGCAGCTGCTGAACGAGCTGCTGGTCGAGATCGGGCTCTCGCGCGAGGACGTCTTCATCTGCAACGTGTTGAAGTCGCGGCCGCCGAACAACCGCGACCCGCTGCCGACCGAGATCGCCGCCTGCGAGCCCTACCTGTGGGACCAGGTGCGGCTGATCCAGCCGCGCGTCGTCTGCACGCTCGGCAATTTCGCGACCAAGCTGCTGACCGGCAACCCGACCGGGATCACCCGCGTCCGCGGCGTGCCGCAGACGCATGAGCTCGGCGGCCGCATGGTCTTCCTGCTGCCGCTGTTCCACCCGGCCGCGGCGCTGCGCACGCCCGCGGTGAAGGAACAGCTGCGCGGCGACTTCGCGACGATCCCGGCGCTGCTCCAGCAGGCCCTGCCCGAGCCGATGCCGAGCGCCGAGGAGATCGCCGAGGCGACGGCGCCGGCCGAGGAGGAGCCGCCGCCCGCCGACCAGCTCGGCTTCTTCGGCGATCCGGACGCCTGAGGGATGAGCGAACGGCGCACCGAAACCCGCTCCGCGGCGGAGACCGAAGCGCTCGGCGCCCGGGTCGCCGAGCGACTCGCCCCGGGCGACGTCGTCGTCGTCAGCGGCGACCTCGGGGCGGGCAAGACGACCCTGATCCGGGGTGCCGCCCGCGCCCTCGGCGTCACCGACCCGGTCACCTCGCCGACCTTCACGATCGGGCGCCGCTACAGCGGCGGCCGGCTGCCGATCTCCCACCTCGACCTCTACCGCCTCGAAGATGTCGAGGCCGAGGATCCGGGGTTGATCGACGACTACCTCGGCGACGACGGCGTCGCCTTCGTCGAGTGGCCCGCGGTCGGGATCGAGCAACTCGGTCGCCCGGCCCTCGAGATCCGCCTCGAGCACGCCGGCGAGGAGCGCCGCACGATCGAGATCGTCGGTAGGTAGCCTCCGTCGCACCGCACCGGAAGCCCTCGGCAGGGGTTTCGGGGGCGATGATGAAGGTTGATCCCACCACCCACAGTCGAGACAGGAGGGAATCGAGGATGAAGAAGGGAATGCTTTCGGCACTGGCACTCGCCGCCCTTGTGACGGGGTTGCTGATCGGCGTCTCCCCGTCCTCGGCCGGCACCCCTGCCTACAAGCACTACGTCGCCTGCGGGCTCTCGAAGAACGCGAAGCCTGCCCACGTCTGCCCGGTCGGCAGCAAGAAGGGCGCCTTCTTCAAAAGCCTCAAGGGCGAAGTCAAGTACACGGTCTGCGTGAAGTTCCCGAAGAACGAACGCCTGTGCACGGAAAAGCCGCAGGTCGCCGAACAGGGCACGCTCTACGTCAACAAGATCACCTCCACGAGCATCGGCAAGCACACCGTCACCTGGTTCGTGAAGGGCAAGAAGGTCGGCACCACCTACTTCCGCGTCAAGTAGGCGGGAGGAGGAGAGCGAGCTGGTCGTAGTCGGCTTCGACACCGCGACCCCCGACACCGCGGCCGCCGCCTGGCGCGACGGCGAGGTGATCGCCGAGGCCCAGCTCGGGCTTTCCGAGCGCGGCCGTCCGCGCCACGCCACCGGCCTCCTCGCCGAGGTCGAGCGCTGTGCCGACGCGGCGGGCGGCTGGGATCGCGTCGACCTGATCGCGGTCGGGCTCGGGCCGGGGTCGTTCACCGGCCTGCGGGTCGGGATCGCGACCGCGAAAGGGCTCGTCGCCGGCCTCGGCAAGGCGGCGCGCGGCGTCTCCACCCTTGAAGCCCTCGGCGCCGGGATCGCCGCCGCGGGCGCGCCCGGGGAGCGGCTCGCGGTCCTCGACGGCTACCGCGGCGAGGTCTTCGTCGCCCTCTACGACGCCGCCGGGGCGACCCTCTGGGAGCCCGCCGTGATGCGCCCCGAGGCGCTCGCCGCGCGCCTCGACGAGCTGCCGGTGCCCCCGTCGGCCGCCGGTTCCGGGGCGGTACGCTTTCGTGACGAGTTGGAAGGAGCCGGCGGGATCCGCATCGCGGACGACGCCGATCCCGTCCACCGGGTCGCCGCGCGCCACGTCTGCGCCCTGGCGGCGGCGGGGGCGGGCTCCGAGGCCCTCGAACCGATCTACCTCAGACCTCCAGATGCCGAGCGATGGCGTGAGCGAGATTCTTTCCAGAGAGCAGACTGACCGCCCGACCCGGGGTGAGGTCCGCGTGCGCCGGCTCGCCTACAGCGACCTGCCGAGCGTGATCTCGGTCGAGCGCCGCAGCTTCCCGACCCCCTGGTCGCTGGCGATGTTCGTGCTGGAGCTGTCGAAGCCGTCGGGAATCTGTCTCGCCGCCACCGTCGACGAGGAGCTCGCCGGCTACGTCGTCTGCTCCCGCTACGACCAGGTATGGCACCTGATGAACGTCGCCGTCTCGCCCGACCACCGCGGCCGCGGCGTCGCCGGGGCGCTGCTGCGCAAGCTCTTCGAGGAGGGCCGCGGCAAGCTCCCCTTCACGCTCGAGGTGCGCGTCTCCAACCACCGCGCGATCGGCATGTACGAATACTTCGGCTTCCGCTCGGCGGGCGTCCGTCCTCGCTACTACCACGACAACGGCGAGGACGCGCTGATCATGTGGCTCGACTGAGGGACCGGGGAGCGCCGTGATCCTCGCCATCGAGACCTCCTGCGACGACACCTGCGCCGCCGTCCTCGACGGTGGCCGGATCCTCGCCAACGTGATCTCCTCGCAGGCCGCCGCCCACGCGGGCTTCGGCGGCGTCGTCCCCGAGGTCGCCGCCCGGCACCACCTGGAGCTGACGGCGCCGGTGGTGGAGGCGGCGCTCGCCGAGGCGGGCGTCTCGCTCGACGACGTCGACGCGGTCGCCGCGACCGCCGGGCCGGGACTGATCGGCGCGCTCCTGGTCGGCATCTCCACCGCCAAGGCGATCGCCGCCGCGCGCCGGCTGCCGCTGATCCCGGTCGACCACCTGCAGGGCCACGTCGCCGCCAACTTCCTCGAGCCCGAGCCGCTCGAGCCGCCCTTCCTCTGCCTGGTCGCCTCCGGCGGCCACACGATGCTCGCCGCGGTCCGCGACCACGAGGGTCACGAGGTGCTCGGCCAGACCCTCGACGATGCCGCCGGTGAGGCCTTCGACAAGGTCGCCCGCCTGCTCGACCTCGGCTACCCGGGCGGCCCGGCGGTCCAGAAGGAAGCCGAGAACGGCGACCCGGAAGCCTTCGAGATGCCGGTCGCGATGTCGCGCGACCCGGGCCTCGACTTCTCCTTCAGCGGTCTGAAGACGGCGGTCCTCTACCGCTGCCGGGAGCTCGGCCCCGAGGGCGTCGCCGAGCGCCGCGCCGACCTCGCCGCCTCCTTCCAGAAAGCGGTCGTCGACCAACTGGTGGCGAAGCTGAGGCGGGCGCTGAAGAAGGGCCGTTGGGAGGCGGTCGCGCTGGGCGGCGGCGTCGCCGCCAACGGGCCGCTGCGCGCCGCCGTCGCCGAGCTCTGCGAGCGCCAGGGCATCCGCCTCAAGCTGGTCCCGATCACCCTCTGCACCGACAACGCGGCGATGATCGGCTCCGCCGCCCGTTGGGCGCGGCCGGTCGCCTACCCCGACTACCTCGGCTACGACGCCTTCGCCACCGGCGAAAGGATGGCGGCGTGAGCGCCACCGCCGCGCGGCCGGTCGAGGTCGTCGTCTATTCGCGTCCCGAATGCCACCTCTGTGAGACGGCGATCGAACGGCTGGTCGCCCTGTACGGCGAGGGCTACCGCTTCCAGCTGCACGAGGTCGACATCGACAGCGACGACCTGCTGCTGCGCCGCCACCTCGAGCGGATCCCGGTGGTCGAGATCGACGGGATCGTCGCCTCCGAACTTGTATACGACGACGCCGGCGTAAGGGCCAGGCTCGATACTGTGGGGGCATGGCCGACGTGATCGACGAGATCGAGGCTGCCGGGCTGCCGGTCGAAGGCGAGCGCCTCTCGCTCGGCGTCGCCGCGCGCCTCTCGCGTTACCTGCAGGTGCTGACCCAGGCCCGCAAGATGGGACGGGAGACGATCTCCTCGCAGGAGCTCTCCGAGTACACCCATATCAACCCGACCCAGATCCGCCGCGACCTCTCCGGCTTCGGCAAGTTCGGCAAGCGCGGGGTCGGCTACAACGTCGACTCGCTGGTCTCGGAGATCCGCAAGATCCTGCGCACCGCGGGCCAGCACAACATCGCGCTCTTCGGCGCCGGCCACCTCGGCCAGGCGATCGCCTCCTCGGCGATCTTCGCCGACCACGGCTTCCAGGTGGTGGCGGTCTTCGACACCGACCAGGCGAAGGTCGGGACGGAGATCGGCGACGTCACGGTGCGGCCGCTGGACGGCGACCTCGCCCAGGTGATCGCCGACGAAGACGTCGTCGTCGGCGTGCTGGCGGTGCCCGCCGACGCCGCCCAGGGGGTCGCCGACCGACTGGTCGAGGCGGGCGTGAAAATCATCTTCAACTACTCCGAGCAGCTGCTGCAGGTGCCGCCGGAGGTGACCGTCCACACCTCGAGCCCCGCCGTCGACCTGCTCTACGCGCTGTACTTCTACCTGGCCTGAGCGGGCCGCTGATCTCTTGACGCTGGATCTCGACGGCGCCCGCGAGCGGTTCGAGGACTCGACCGATTTCACCGTCGGGCTGGAGGAGGAGTTCGCGATCCTCGATCCGGCGACGCTGGAGCTGGCGCACCGCTACGAGGACGTGAAGGCGGAGTGCGACCGCGACGAGGTGCTGGCCGAGTCGGCGGCGGGCGAGCTGATCGCGAGCGAGATCGAGATCCGCTCGGGGCGGGGCGAGAGCTTCGCCGAGGCGGTCGCGATGCAGCAGGAGCGCCGCGACCGGCTCTTTGCCCTGGTCGACCGGATGGGGCTGGCGCTGGGGGCGACGGCGACGCATCCGTGGGCGAGCTACCTCGACCAGACGATCATCGACACGCCGCACTACAACCGGCTGCGCGAGGAACTCGGCTACGTCGCCCAGCGCAACAACACCTGGAGCCTCCACGTCCACGTCGGCGTGCGCGGGGCCGACCGGGCGATCGCCGTCTGCGACCGGCTGCGCGAGCTGCTGCCACCGCTGCTGGCGGTCTCCGCCAACTCGCCCTACCTCGACCGTCGCGACAGCGGCCTGGCCAGCGTGCGCTCGGAGATCTTCACCCGCACCTTCCCCCGCTGCGGCGTGCCCTCGCCGTTCGTCGACTGGGACACATACGCAGGCTTCGTCGACCTGTTGCGGCGGACCAACTCGGTGGTCGAGTCGACGCAGCTGTGGTGGAGCGTGCGTCCGCATCACAGTTTCGGCACGGTCGAGGTGCGGATCTGTGACGCGCAGACGCGGGGCGAGGAGGCGACGGCGCTCGCCGGGCTGATCGTCGCCTGCGTCGCCCAGACCGCGCTGGACCTGGACGAGCGCGGCGCAGCCGGGTTGGCGCCGCCGCTCGGCGACCGGGAGATCGAGGAGAACCTCTGGCGCGCGATCCGTTACGGGCTCGAGGGCAAGATGATCGACTTCGCCGCGGGCGAGGAGATCGCGACGCGCGCCTGCGTCGAGCGGCTGCTGGGCTGGACCGAGCCCGCCCGCGCCGCCCTCGGGATCGACGTCGACCTGCCCGGGCCGGGCGGCTCCGAACGCTTTCGCGAGGCGATCGCCGCGGGCGCGTCGTTGGACGACGCATACCGGGCCGCGGTCGCCGAGACGGCGGATTCGTACGCGCCGAGGAGCGGTGCGGCGACCTCGGTCTGAGAAACGTCACGAAAGGGGCAGACCGCTCAACGCTCCGAGCGCTCAGGTAGTCTGCCCGGCGGGAAATACCACCGGAGGAGCAGTGACTTGACCAGCTTTCTTAGGGAATACGGCGTGGTCGTCGCACTCGTTTGTGCTGGGGCCGCGGTTGCTTATGGGTTGTTGATCACGCAGCGGTTGCTGGCGAAGTCGCCAGGGAACGACCGGATGCAGGAAATCTCGGGGGCCGTGCAGGAAGGGGCACAGGCCTATCTGACCAGGCAGTACACGATCATCGCCGCGGTCGCGGTGCCGATCGCGATCCTTCTGCTGATCCTGCAGGACTACAAGACGGCGATCGGGTTCCTGATCGGGGCGGCGCTCTCGGGCGCGACCGGATTCATCGGGATGAACGTCTCCGTCCGCGCCAACACGCGCGTCGCCGAGGCGGCCCGCGGGGGCGTGCCGCCGGCCCTCGACGTCGCCTTCAAAGGCGGCTCGGTGACCGGCCTCCTGGTCGTCGGCCTGGCGCTGCTCGGCGTCGCCGGCTACTACGGCATCCTCGTCGTCACCGGCTCCAGCGACAAGGACGCGGTCGACGCCCTGATCGGGCTCGGCTTCGGTGGCTCGCTGATCTCCGTCTTCGCCCGCCTGGGCGGCGGCATCTTCACCAAGGCCGCCGACGTCGGCGCCGACCTGGTCGGCAAGGTCGAGGCCGGGATCCCCGAGGACGATCCGCGCAACCCGGCGGTGATCGCCGACAACGTCGGCGACAACGTCGGCGACTGCGCCGGCATGGCCGCCGACCTGTTCGAGACCTACGCGGTCACCTCGGTCGCCGTGATGCTGCTCGGCGTCCTCACCTTCAACTCCGAATACTCGCGCGAGGTGGCGATCTACCCGCTGGTGCTGGGCGGGATCGCGATCATCGCCTCGATCATCGGCGCGCTCTGCGTGCGCACGACCAGCGACAGGGTCGAGGGGGCGCTGTACCGGGGGCTGCTGATCTCCGGGATCCTCTCGATCGCGGCGTTCTACCCGATCACCGACTGGATGATGAGCGACCCGCTGCGGCTGGGATTCGCCAGCGCCGCGGCGAAGTCGGTGAGCGTCGGCGACCTCTGGCTCTGCGCCGTGATCGGCGTCGCGGTCACCGCGCTGCTCTTCGGGATCACCGAATTTTATACGTCGACCCGCTTCCGACCGGTGAAGTCGATCGCCGCCGCGTCGGAGACCGGGCACGCCACGAACATCATCGCCGGCCTCGCCCAGGGCTTCCAGTCGACGGCGGCGCCGGCCCTGGTGATCGCCCTCGCGATCCTCGCCGCGAACCAGCTGGCGGGCATCTACGGCATCGGCATCGCCGTCGTCGCCCAGCTCTCGCTCTGCGGCCTGATCGTGGCGCTCGACGCCTTCGGGCCGATCACCGACAACGCCGGCGGGATCGCCGAGATGGCCGACCTGCCGGAGGAGGTGCGCGACATCACCGACCCGCTGGACGCGGTCGGCAACACCACGAAGGCGGTGACCAAGGGTTACGCGATCGGCTCGGCGGCGCTCGCCGCGCTGGTCCTCTTCGCCGCCTTCCGCAGCGAACTGGAAGGCGAAGCGCCGCAGGGCTACAACATCAACTCGCTGTTCCACCTGACCAGCCCCGACGTGCTGATCGGGCTGATCATCGGCGGGATGATGGTCTACCTCTTCGTCGCCTTCGCGATCGAGGCGGTCGGCAGGGCCGGCGGCCAGGTGGTCGAGGAGGTGCGAAAACAGTTCCGCGAGCACCCCGGGATCATGGAGGGGACGGAGAAACCCGAGTACGGGAAAACCGTCGCGATCGTCACCGCGGCGGCGCAGAAAGAGATGATCCTGCCCGCCCTGATCCCGATCGTCGTGCCGGTGATCGTCGGCATCCTCAGCGTCGACGCGCTGGGCGGCCTGCTGATCGGCGTGATCGTCGTCGGCCTCTTCGCGGCGATCTCGATGACCGCCGGCGGCGGTGCCTGGGACAACGCGAAGAAGCTGATCGAGGACGGCGCCCACGGCGGCAAGGGCTCCGAGGCCCACGCCGCGTCGGTGACCGGGGACACCGTCGGCGATCCCTACAAGGACACGGCGGGGCCGGCGATCAACCCGATGATCAAGGTCGCCAACATCGTCGCGATCCTGATCATCCCGATCGTTCACTTCTGAAGCTGGCGCGACGGTGGTGGGCGGGGGCGCGGACACCCCCCGCCCGAAGCCGTCGCGCAGCTGAAGTGTCAGAAAGGGCTCGGGTTCGGGGAACGTGAGCTTCGTTCGGGGGGTGTCCGCGCCCCCGTTCGCAACTCGGGACGGCTCGGGATCGGCCATCGCTCGGGACGCTCAGTTCGCTTCCTCGGCTCAGGGCCCACTTCGGTGCACTGCTTCTGCCGATGGGCCGGAAATCGGAGGTATCGGCAGGTTTCGGCCCGTTGGCCTGGGGTGCTGGGGCTTTGGGACGGCCTCCCCGGCGCTCGCCGGCAGATAAGAGCGCCCGCCGTTCGCACGAACGGCGGGCGCTCCGTCGATCGCTTTACCGGCTAGTGCCGGCTGTGCGAGTCGTGGCCGTAGCCGTCGTGGCTCGGGTTGTAGTCCGGGCCGCCGCCGTGGCCGTGGCCGCCGCCGGAGCTGCCCGGGTTCCAGGGCAGCAGGTAGGCGCGGTAGGTGTTGACGCCGGTCGGGAACTCGGCGTTGTAGAGCAGGTCGCCCCACTGGTCGAACTCGGAGAAGTAGGGGAGTGAGCCCCAGCCGACGACGGTGTTGCCGTCCGCAGTCCTCTGCGAGTTGCCCTGCGACGGGGCGGTCAGGCCGTCCGGCTGGTCGAACGACTTGATCAGCGTCGCGGTGTGGGATCTCGGGTCGACCTTCACCGTCACGGCGCGGCTGAGGCCGTACTCGGCGGTCGCGTCTTCACCGGTGTTCGCCACCCCCGCCGACTCGTTGTCGAAGAAGGTGTAGATCCCGTTGCCCTGCGCCTCGAAATCGTGCTGCCAGGCCGTGATCTTGCCCGCGTCGTTGAGGCTCTGGCCGTTGGCCGCCTGCAGCGTGAAGCTGCTCGCCTTGCCGCCCAGCTGCCAGATGATGTTGCCGGTGTGGCGGTTGACCTTGTAGGCGGTCCAGGTGTTGCGGGCGTCGATCAGCAGGTTGCCGTCGGTGTCCAGCTTCACCGCGTTGATGTGGAACCAGTCCCACGGCGTCGAGGCCGAGGCCGGCAGTGGCTGCTCTGACTGGCTGTAGGGCACGTGGTCGGCGCTGTTCCACTGGAACAGGACTTTGCCCGTCTTGATGTCGATCTCCTGGACGTAGCCGTCGATCACCTCCTGGTCGGCCGGGCCGCCGATCGAGGTCAGGTTCGCGGTCTCCTCTTTGTAGGCGAGGATCAGCGCCGTGTTCTGCGGCGTGATCAGGAACTCATGGCCGTCGGCGCTCAGCCCGTTGCCCGCCTGCACCGTGGCGATCTGCTGGTAGTTGCTGTTGTAGATGTAGTCGGTGCCCGTGGCGAGGCCGCCGAGGCCGGTGCCCTGCCACCAGGTCAAGACCGGCTTGCCCTGGTAGGTCTGGGTGCGGAAGTCGGAGGCCTCCTCGCCCGTCGGCACCGCCTTGAACCAGACGACGTTGCCGTCCTGGTCGAGGATCTCCGGCCCGTTGGCGTAGGTCGACTGGTCGCCGTAGGGGGAGACGAAGAAGTCGCCGTTGCCGACTTTGCCGTGGACCAGGACCGTCACCGGGGGCGGCGAGGTCGGGGTGGTGTCGGCGGTCGCCGAGCCGACCAGGGCGGCGCCGGTGGCGAGCGCCGCGACGGCCGTCGCGGCCGCCAGGGCGGCCGCCCGCCGCCAGCGGGACACCGCCTTCTTCCTGCGGGGGGATAGTTTTTGCATCGTCCGGATTCCTTTCCTTTGACCTGATTCATTGGGCCGGGTCGGCCGCTTCGAGGTGCGGCCGTCGGAATGTCTACCCAATCTTGATAATCCTGATCAGGTTTATGGAATATTTCCCCGATCGGGTAATCCCCTGAGTGGTGGGAAGTCGTTGCTAGCCTGATCTCATGAAGCAGGGGCTTCTGCGCGCCCGCCGGGCGCTTACCTGGCCTTGGCGCCGCTTTCCGAAGATGGCTTTCGGCTTCACCGGGCTTTGCGCCGCGCTCTGCCTGCTGGTGCTCGGCTCGAACGCCTACATCCTCCTGACGACGAGCGGCGAGGCGACCTCCGACATCGCCGACGTGCCGCCCGCCGAAATCGCGATCGTCCCCGGCGCGATGGTCAAACCCGATGGCCGGATGAGCGGCATGCTTGCCGACCGTGTCGAGGAGGCCTACAAGCTCTGGCGCGCCGGCAAGGTCGGCAAGATCCTCGTCTCCGGCGACCACCACACCTGGGCCTACGACGAGCCCGACACGATGCGCAAGGCGCTGGTCCGCGACGGTGTCGCCCCGGAAGACATCTTCGAGGACCACGCGGGCTTCGACACCTGGGCGACGATGGTCCGGGCCCGCGGCATCTTCAACGTCCGCAGCGCGGTCGTCGTCACCCAGGGCTTCCACATGCCGCGCGCCCTTTACCTCGCCGAAGCGGCGGGGATCAAGGTCAGCGGCCTGCTCGCCGACCAGCACTCCTGGGGCGCCCAGGGTGAGAAGAGCTCGATCCGCGAGGTCTTCGCCCGGGTCAAGGCGATCTGGGACACGACCGTGGACACGCCCGCGACGGCCGGCAAACGCATCCCGATCCAGACCTCCGACGGGCGCGAAAGCTGGGGCCCGGCGCCGCCGCCCGGCACCCCTCCGGCAGGCTCACCGGACTCGAAAGCCGCCGCCGCCCGCATCGACGCCGCGGCGCGACGTTTCGGCGACGCCTGACCGGGGCTGGATGGGTGATTCACGGCGGGGGCGTAGCTGGGCGGCGCTGAAGCTGGCGCCCGGAGGGGGAGCTGGCGCCCGGAGCTCAAAGGGACCGGAAAGGGACGCGGCCTTCTCGGTGGCGGCCCGGGCAGGCTGTGGCCGCCACCGAGAAGGCCGGGGATGTGGGGAGAGGCGAGGGCCCGGGCGTGCCCCGGCGCAGAGATGCGCGTGTCCGGGCACGAAGGCGCGTGATCGGTCAGGAACTCCCGTGATCCGTGACGAGGAGCGGGGGAAGTCCACGGTTCGTCCGGTCTTCCTCATGCCTCCCCCTGGTGAGTTCGCAGTTCTGCCCGCATAGCGAGCGAAAGTGCGAACTCACCCGGGTGCGGCCCCGATCCCGTCACGGGAGGCATGAGGATCTGTGACGTTCCCGGCATCTCTCCCACGCCTGTGTGAACTTCCCTGCGGAAGCCTCACGTCCCGGGCGTCTCGTGGCGGCCACAGCCTGCCCGGGCCGCCACGAGACGCCCGGGACGTACCTCGGACGGCCGCCGCGGCCCCGAAGCACGCCGCGTGGACTCGACCGGCTAGAGCCTTCTGCCACTTGGCCGGGTGGCCGGCCGGGGTGCCGTCGTCCGGGCTCCAGAGCTAATCTCGCGCCGTGTCGACGCGCGTATATTCGGGAGAAGAAGTGTCGAATACCTGCATCTCCTCTTAGATGGCCCAGCGAATCCCAAGAGACGAGTCGCTGAGCCGCGTCCACGGCGTCGGGGCGCTGTTCTCCGCCGCCTACGGCAACGTCGGCTCCTCGATCTACTACGCCCTCGGCGTCACCGCCGCCTTCGCCCTCGGCCTGACGCCGATCGCCTTCGTCATCTCCGGGTTGATCTTCGCCGCCACCGCCGCCACCTACGCCGAGGCGACGGTGATGTTCCCCGAGGCGGGCGGCTCCTCCAGCTTCGCCCGCCACGCCTTCAACGAGTTCGTCAGCTTCGTCGCCGCCTGGGGGCAGATGCTCAACTACACGATCACGGTCGCGATCTCGGCCTTCTTCGTGCCCCACTACCTGGCGGTCTTCTGGCCCTGGCTGGGACACAGCCCTGGCGATGTGGTCGGCGGGGCGGCCCTGGTCGTCGGCCTCGCCGCGCTCAACATCCGCGGCACCGAGGAGTCCTCGAAACTCAACCTGATCCTCGCGGTCGCCGACCTCGCCACCCAGGTCGTGCTGGTCGGGATCGGCATCGTCCTCGTGCTCAGCCCGCACGTGCTGGTCGACAACGTCCACCTCGGCGTCGCCCCGACCTGGAGCAACTTCGCCCTCGGCATCGCGGTCGGGATGATCGCCTACACCGGCATCGAGACGATCTCCAACATGTCCGAGGAGGCCAAGGACGCCTCGAAGACGATCCCCAAGTCCGCCGGCCTCGTCGTCGCCGCGGTGCTCGGCCTCTACCTGCTGATCCCGATCGTCGCCCTCTCGGCGATGCCGGTCGTCCACGACGCGGCGGGCTCCGGCTACCACACCCAGCTCGGCACCAAGTACGCCGACGACCCGATCCTCGGCATCGTCGAGAACCTCGGCCTCTCCCACGGGCCGACCGAAATCCTCCGCTACTACGTCGGCGTGCTCGCCGCCGTGATCCTGCTGATCGCCACCAACGCGGGGCTGATCGGCGTCTCCCGGCTGACCTACTCGATGGGCCAGCACCGGCAGCTGCCGGAGGGCCTGCGCCAGGTCCACCCGAAGTACCGCACCCCCTACATCGCGATCATCATCTTCGCCGGCGTCGCGATCCTCACCCTGATCCCGGGCAAGACCAACTTCCTCGCGACGATGTACTCGTTCGGCGCGATGCTCTCCTTCACGATCGCCCACGTCGCGGTGATCCAGCTGCGCCGAAAGCAGGGGCATCTGCAGCGGGACTGGAAGCCGCCGATGAGCGTGCGCGCGTTCGGCTTCGACCTGCCGCTGACCGCCGTCTTCGGCGGCCTCGGCACCTTCGCCGCCTGGGTCGTGGTGATGGCGCTGAACCCCTCGACGCTCTTCGTCGGCACCGGCTGGATGATCCTCGGGATCACCGTCTACGTCCTCTACCGCCGCAACCAGGGACTGCCGCTGACGCGCACCGTGAAGGTGGTGCTGCCGGAGCCGCTCGGGGTCGAGGAGGTCGAGTACCGCTCGGTCCTGGTCGCCTTCGAGGACGACGAAGCGTTCTCCCCGGAGATGGTCGCGACGGCGGTCAAACTGGCCTCCAAACGGCGCCGCGGCATCCACGTCCACTCGATGATGACCGTGCCCACCAACCTGCCGCTCGACGCCGACCTGCCCGAGGCCGAAGCCGAGGCGCAGCGCCGGGTCGAGGAGGCGAAGCTGATCGGCGGCGCCCGCGTCACCGGCCACGTCGCCCGCGTGCGGCCGGGCCAGGCGGGCTACTCGGTGGCCGAGGAGGCGGCCGAGATCAAGGCGGCGGCGATCGTCGTCGGCCTCCGTCAGCGCAACGGCGTGCCGCAGTACGACAAGACCCTGCAGACGGTGCTCGGCGAGCGCCCCTGCCGCGTCATCGTCGTCTCCGAACCGACGCCGAGGCCGATCGGCGCGGCGCCGGTCGCCGCCCTCGCCGAGGTGGCGGCGCCGTGAACCGGGACCGCGCGTACCACGGTGCGATCCGCGGCTTCTCCCTGGTCTTCGTCGTCGTCGGCCTGCTGCTGCTGATCGTCACCCTGGCCAACGGCGGCGGCCCGGCCTCGATCGGCTTCGTGATGGGGATCCTCTTCGTCGCCGTCGGCGTCGGCCGTTACTGGATCGCGAGCAAGCAGCTGCGATGAAGCTCCCGCGCGCGGCCCGCAAGGGCAAACTGCGCCGCGGGCTCGGCGTCCCGTGGCTCTTCGCCGCCGCCTACTCGGCGGTCGGCTTCTCGATCTACTTCGCCCTCGGCGTCGTCGCCGACCGCGGCCTCGGCCTCACCCCGCTGATCTTCCTCGTCTCCGGGCTGCTCTTCGGGCTGACCACGCTGACCTACGTCGAGGGCGGCTCGATGTTCCGCGAGCGCGGCGGCTCCTCCGCCTTCGCCCGCCACGCCTTCAACGAGCTGGTCGCCTTCATCGCCGGCTGGGCGATCCTGCTCGACTACCTGATCGTGATCGCCCTGGCGGCGGTCTCGGTGCCGCACTACCTGGTGCCGATCTGGGGCGGCTTCGACGACAAGGGCACCGAAATCATCGTCGCCGCGGCGGTGATCACGGGCGCCTGTGCCCTCAACATCTTCAACGTCACCGGCCGCGGTCGGCAGCGCTCGCTGGCCTTCCTCGCCCTCGCCGACCTGGCCCTGCAGCTGGCGGTGATCGTGGTCGGCGTGATCGTGGTGATGCACCCCGACCGCCTCACCGAAGGGATCGACCTCTTCAGCCACCCGAGCCTGCGCGACATCATCTACGCGGCGGTCGTGGCGATGCTCGCCTACGCCGGGATCGAGGCCGCCTCCGACCTGGCGCCGGACATCGAAGTGAGCCGCCGCGACCTGAAGCGGATCGCCTCGCTGGGGGCGGTCGCGGTGCCGCTGGTCTACGCCGGGATGGCGGCGATCGCGCTGATGGCGGTGCCGGTCGTCGCCACCCCGCACGGCCCCGAGACGGCGCTCGGCCACCAGTACATCCAGGACCCGGTGCTCGGCGTCGTCTCCGCCTTCCACCCGCACTGGCTCGCCGAGATCATGCGCTGGGTGGTGGCGCTGGTCGCCGCGCCGGTCCTCTTCTGGGCGGCGACGACCTCGATGCTCGGCGTCTCCCGCCACACCTACACGCTGGCGATCAACCGCCAGATCCCCAGCTGGCTGGGCAAACTGCACCGCCGTCGGGCGACGCCCTACGTGGCGATCACGATCTGCGGGCTGATCGCGCTCGGGCTGGTGATCCCGACCAACATCAAGATCCTCGCCGGCCTCTACGCCTTCGGCGCGACCCTGGCGATCACGATCGCCCACCTCTCGATCATCCGCCTGCGGGTCACCCAGCCGGACCGCCGGCGCCCCTTCCGCATCCCCTGGGGGATGGCCTGGGGCCCGGCCGAGCTGCCGGTCCCGGCGATGATCGCGGCGCTCGCCAGCTTCCTCGCCTTCCTCAGCGTGCTCGCCTTCCACGCCACCGCGCGCTGGGTCGGAATCGGCTGGATGGCCTTCGGGCTGATCTTCTACGTCGTCTACCGCAAGTACATCGAGGGGACCTCGCTGACCAAGCGCGTCTCGGTCGGCGAGGCGGCGCTGACCAAGCAGATCCCCGAGGTCGAGTTCTCCAACCTGCTGGTGCCGGTCTTCGGCACCAAGCTCGACGACGACATCGTCGCCACCGCGGGCCGGCTGGCCGCCGCCGAGCGCGAGGACGGCGATGGCGAGGCCGAGTCGCGGTTGGAGCTCGTCTACGTGATCGAGGTGCCGCTGAGCGAGCCGCTCGACGCCGAGCTGCCGCCGGAGCGCGAGGCGCAGGCACGCCGGGCCTTGGAGCGGGCGCGCGAGGTGGGGGAGGAGTACGAGGACGTCGAGGTCTCGACCGAGGTGATCCGCGCGCGCAAGACCGGGGCGGGGATCATCGAGGCGGCGCGCCGCCTCGGCTCCGAAGCGATCATCATCGGCGGCGAGCCGCCGTCGAAGATCCGCGGCGGCGGCAAGTTCGGCGGGATCGGCGCCGCCAAGCCCGCCGAGATCGGCGCGGCGACCGAGTACGTGCTGAAAAAAGCGCCCTGCCGGGTCCTGCTGACCGCGCCTCCGGAGCCCGAGACCGGGTCCGAGGGCGACGGCGGCGACCCGCTGGTGAGGGCCCTCGACGAGGACGACGACGCCTAGCCACGGGCGCCGTTCTAGTATCCGCCGCATGTTCATCCTGATCGTCGGCTGTGGTCGCGTCGGCAGTTCGGTGGCGCGGGCGATGCTCCGCGAGGGCCACACCGTCTCCGCTCTCGACGAGGACCCCGAGTCACACGCCCGCCTCGAGGTGGGCCTGGAGAAAAGCTGGGAGGACCTCGGCGGCCAGTTCACGGTCGGCGCCGGGCTCGAGGCCGAGGCGCTGGAGGCGGCCGGGATCGACCAGGCGGACGTCTTCATCGCCTCCACCGACGGCGACAACACGAACATCATCATCGCCCAGATCGCCAAACGCCGGTACGGGGTGCCGAACGTGATCGCGCGGGTGCTCGACCCGCTGCGGGCCGAGTGGTACGCGCGCCAGGGCCTGCAGACGGTCTGCCCGACCCGGGTCGCGATCGACATGCTGGAGACCGCGGTGCGCGACTCGGCGGGGCGCGGCGACGGCCCCGACGGAGCGGCGGAAGCCGCCTAGGACGGGGAGGGAGAGCGCGTGTACATCATCGTCGTCGGTGCGGGCAAGGTCGGTTGGAACCTGGCGCGCGAGCTGCTTGAGAAAGACCACGAGGTGACGCTGATCGAGTCCGACCGGCGCCGCTACCTGACGGTCGAGCAGGAGCTCGAGCACAACGTCTCCTACGGCGACGCCTCCGAGCTCTGGGTCCTGGAGCGGGCCGGGGTGCAGCGCGCCGACATGGTGATCGCGGTCACCGGCGACGACGAGGACAACATGCTGATCTGCCAGGTCGCGCGCGAGAAGTACCTGGTCGACCAGATCATCGCCCGCGTCAACAACCCGCGCAACCGCCAGCACTTCGACCTGCTCGGGATCAAGCCGTCGGTCTCGGCCACCGACCTGATCCTGCGCCTGCTCGAGCACGAGGTGCCCGAGTACGGGCTGGTCCACCTGCTCGACCTGCAGGAGGAGCAGCTGGAGATCATCGAGATGCTGCTCGGCAAGGACTCGGGGGTGACGGGGCGCCGGGTCGGCGACCTCAACATGCCCGAGGGCTCGCTGCTGATCTCGGTGCTGCGGGCGGGCAAGGGCTTCGTCCCCAGCGCCGACACCGTCCTCGAGGAGGGCGACGAGGTATTGGCCGTGCTTGATCCGGGTAAGGAGGACGACTTGAAGGCGTTGTTCGGACCGGCAGGCGACGGCGGAATTTCCAGTGGCTGATCGCGAGGTCGATTTCCTCCTGGTCGGCGGCGGGCTGGCGGGCGCCAGCTGTGCCGCGGAGCTGCGCAGGCGCGGCGCCGACGGCCCGATCCTGCTGGTCGGCCGGGAGCCGGAGCCGCCCTACGAACGGCCGCCGCTCTCCAAGGAGTACCTGCGCGGCGATGCCTCACGCGCCGACGCCTACGTCAACGAGCCCTCCTGGTACGAGGAGAACGGGGTCGAGCTGGCGACGGGCAAGAACGTGATGTCGATCGACCCCGAGGCGAAGACGGCGAAGGTCCAGGGCGGTGAGGAGGTCGCCTTCGGCCAGGCGCTGCTGGCGACCGGCGCGATGGTGAACATCCTGCGGCTGGAGGGCGCCGAGAACGAGGGCATCCACTACCTGCGCGCCTACGGCAACGCCGACGCGATCCGCGAGGACGCCAAGGAGGCGGGCCGGGTGGTGCTGGTCGGCGGCAGCTACATCGCCGCCGAGGTGGCGGCCTCGCTGGCGGCGACGGGCACGCAGTGCACGATGGTCGCGGTCGAGGAGGTGGCGCTCTCGCGCACCTTCGGCGACGAGGCCGGGAGCTTCTTCCAGCAGGGGCTCGAAGACCACGGCGTGACCTTCGTCGGCGGCGAGTCGGTGAGCGCCTTCGAGGGCGACGGCCGGGTCTCCTCGGTCTTGACCGAGAGCGGCCGCAGCTTCGGGTGCGACCTGGTCGTGGTCGGCGCCGGGGTGCGGCCGGACATGATGCTGGCGCAGCGCGCCGGGCTCGAGTGCGACGACGGGATCGTCTGCGACTCGAAGCTCCGGACCTCCGCGCCGGGCATCTACGCGGCGGGCGACGCCTGCAGCTACGACAGCGTCATCCACGGCCGGCGGATCCGGGTCGAGCACTGGGACGTGGCGATGCAGCAGGGCATGCACGCGGCGAAGAACATGCTCGGCGGCGACGAGGACTACGACGTCGTGCCGTACTTCTTCAGCGATCTCGCCGACTGGGCGAGCCTCGAGTACGTCGGCCCGGCAAAGGACTGGGACCAGGAGGTGTGGCGCGGCTCCCGCGACGAGGGCGAGTTCTCGCTCTGGTACCTGAAGGGCGGCAAGGTGGCCGGCTGCCTCAGCGTGGGCCGCTCCGAAGACCTCGCCGAAGCGCGCCGGCTGCTCGCCGAAGGCACCGACGTGGCGGGCGCGATCGACCGGATCTCGGACGCCGACGCCGATCTGTCGAGCCTCTAGTTATCCTCCGAAGCCGCGTTGCGCCCTGGTGTAATGGCAGCACGCCTCGCTCTGGACGAGGTAGTCGGGGTTCGAGTCCCTGGGGCGCAGCTATCCGAGGCCGCTGCTAGCTTCGTCTTTTCATGCGTTCCCGGCTTCTCGTCCTGGCGCTTCCGGCGCTGCTTCTCGTCGCCCTCCTCGTAAGCGGCTGTGGCGGAGGTGGGAGTGAAAGCTCGACCACCACGGCGAAGAAGAAGGAAACGACCTCGCGGCTGAGCAAGGCCGGCTTCATCAGCCAGGGAGACGCGATCTGCGCCGAGGTCAACACCGCGATCGGCTCGGTCGAACAGTCGGCTTCGGAAACTTCGAGCCAGACGACCCAGATCGCCAACCTCTACATCGGCATGGTCCAGAGCCTCCAGCGCCTCGGCCAGCCGACCGAAAAGGACGGCTACTCCGAATTCATGGGCGCCGCCGAAGAGCTGGCGATGGTGCAGAACAACATCAAAAAGGCCGCCGACGAAGAAGACCTGGTGGCCGAGGAAGAAGCCGCCGGCGAAGCCGGCTCGGCGGTCGAAGAATTCCAGTCGCAGGCGGCGGTCTACGGCTTCGAAGACTGCAGCGAAGGCCCGCACGCCCCTGAAGTCCAGTCTGAATCCTCGGGCGAATCGAGCGAAGAACCCGGTGAAGAAGCAGGCGGCGTCGAAGCGACCCCGGAAGAAGAAGGCTACGTCGAAGAAGAATACGTTCCGGAAGAAGAAGAAGAAGGCTACGTCGAAGAAGTGGCCCCCGAAGGCGAAACCGGCGGCGCCGGGGGTGAAATCGAAGAAGCGGCCCCGGAAGAAGAAGAAGTCCCCGCCGAAACCGGCGGCGAATCCGGCGGCGTCGGCCCAGGCTGAGCCGAAAGATGACGCCCGGGAGTAACGCTTTCGCCGGGAAGTCCACACGGACGTAGGAGAGATGTCGGGAACGTGACTCTTCCTCATGCGTTCCCCCAAGGGATCAAGGGGTGCCGGCGACGTTCGTCGAGTTGAGCCGCCTATAAGCGGCTTAAGTCGACGAGCGTGGCGACCCCTGTCGTGGAAGACGCAAGGAACCGTCAACTTCCCCGCTCTTCGTCACCGATCCCCGGAGTTCGTCACGAACCTCGCACCTCTCCCCGACCTCCCGGCCGTCTCGGCCACGGCCACAGCCTGCCCGGGCCGTGGCCGAGACGGCCGCGTCCCTCGCCATCCCGTACAGCTCCGGGCGCCAGCTTCCCCCTAAGCCGCCGCGTTCTCCTCCCAGGCCCCGTACAACCGCGCGTACACACCGCCCGCCGCGATCAGCTCCTCGTGCGTCCCTTGCTCGGCGATCTCGCCGCCTTCGAGCACGACGATCTTGCCCGCGCGCCTGATCGTGCTGAGGCGGTGGGCGATGACGATCGCGGTGCGGCCGTGGAGGAGGCGCTCGAGGCCTTTCTCGATCGTCTTCTCGGTGCGGACGTCGACGTTGGAGGTCGCCTCATCGAGGATCAGGATGCGGGGCTCGGCCAGGAGCGCCCGGGCGAAGGCGACGAGCTGGCGCTGGCCGGCCGAGAGGGTGACGCCGCGCTCGCCGACCTGGGTCTCGATCCCGTCCGGTAGGCCGGCGACGAAGTCGGTCGCGCCGACCGTGGCGATCGCCTCCTCGATCTCCTCCAGGCTCGCCTCCGGCCGGCCGAAGGCGACGTTTTCCCTGACGCTGCCGCTGAAGAGGAAGCCCTCCTGGGGGACGATCCCGAGCTGGCGCCGCAGCGCCCGCTGCTGCACGCCCTCGAGGTCGTGGCCGTCGACCAGCACGCGGCCTTTCTGCGGGTCGTAGAAGCGCGCCACCAGCTTGGCGAAGGTCGACTTGCCCGCGCCGGTAGCCCCGACCAGGGCCAGCGTCTGGCCCGGCGGCACGTGCAGGTCGACGCCTTCCAGCACCCACTCGTCCTCGGGGACCGGATCCTTTTCGGAGTAGGCGAACCAGACGTCGTCGAGCTCGATCTCGCCGCGGATCGTGCCCGGGTCGATCGCCCCCGGCGCGTCGACCATGTCCGGCTCGGTGTCCAGCAGGTCGAAGATCTTGTCCAGCGCCGCCATCCCCTGCTGGTAGGTCGTATACAGCTGGGAGAGTTCCTGGATCGGTTCGAAGAAGGTGGCGAGGTAGCCGACGAAGGAGACGACGATGCCGACTTCGATCGCCCCGTTGATCGCCTGCGAGCCGCCGTAGAGGAGGATCACCGAGGTGCCGATCGCGGCCAGCAGTTCGACCGCCGGGAAGTAGGCCGCGTTGAGGTAGACCGTCTTCATGTTGATCTGGCGGTTGGCCTCGTTCAGCGCCGTCAGCTCGTCGACGTGGCGGGGCTCCTGGCCGAAGCTGCGGATCACCCGCACGCCGCTGAGGCTCTCCTGCAGGTAGGCGGTGACGGCGGCGATCCGCTCGCGCGTCGCCCGGTAGGCGCCCGCCGAGACGATGCGGAAGACGAAGCTGGCGATCGCCAGCAGGGGGAAGGTGAGGAAGGTGATCAGTGCCAGCTTCACGTCGAGCAGCAGCAGGATCACGACGACGCCGATCAGGGTCAGGCTGGAGGAGAAGATCGTCACCACGCCGTCGGTGACCAGCTGCTGCAGCGCTTCCACGTCGTTGGTCATGCGGCTGATCAGCACGCCCGGGTTGTTGCGGGTGAAGAAGCCGATCGACATCCCCTGGATGTGGGTGAAGATCCGCTCGCGCAGGTCCTGCAGGGCGCGGGTGCCGACCCAGCCGACCAGGTAGGTCTCGGCGTAGGTGCCCGCCGCGTAGAAGATCGAGACGCCGACGAAGGCGGCGACGATCCAGTCGAGGGCGCTCAGATCGCCCGCCCGGATCCCGGCGTCGATCGCCCGCCCGGCCAGGAACGGCGGCGCCAGCCCGGCGCCGGTCTCGATCAGCAGGGCGACGAACATCAAAGCCACCCGCCCCCGGTAGGGACGCAGCAGGCCGATCATCCAGCGCACCTTGCGCCCCCGCTGGTCCTGGCCGCGGGCCAGCCGCCAGAGGGAGGCGAAGAGCATCCCGATGTTCTGCAGCGGGCTCTGTACCTGGTCCTCGTTCACAGGCGTGCCATCTCCTCGCGGTCCTCCAGGTCCCGCTGCAGGAAGACCGAGTCGGCGAGGCCGTGGTCGGCGATCTCGCGGTAGAAGCCGCAGCCCTGCATCAGCTCCTCGTGGGTGCCGCGGTCGACCACCTCGCCGTGATCGAGGACGACGATCTCGTCGGCCAGCGAGACGGTGGAGAGGCGGTGGGCGATGATGAAGGTCGTCCGCCCGGCCATCGCCTCGCGCAGGCCCGCCTTGATCGCCGCCTCGGTGGTCGCGTCGACCGAGGAGGTGGCGTCGTCGAGGATCAGGATGCGCGGGTCGGCGAGCAGGGCGCGGGCGATCGCCACCCGCTGGCGCTGGCCGCCGCTCAGGGTCAGCCCGCGCTCGCCGACGCGGGTGTCGTAGCCGTCCGGCAGTTCGCGGATGAAGGAGTCGGCCTGGGCGAGGCGCGCCGCCGCTTCGATCTCCTCGCGGCTCGCCCCGCCGCGCGCGTAGGCGATGTTGTCGGCGACGCTGGCGGTGAAGAGGAAGCTGTCGTCGGCGACGAAGGCGACCTCGGAGCGCAGCTCCTCCACCTGCACGTCGCGCACGTCGACGCCGTCGACCAGGACCGCGCCCTCGCTCGGGTCATACAGCCGCGCGATCAGCGCCACCAGGCTCGTCTTGCCGGAGCCCGAGGGCCCGACCAGGGCCACCGTCCTGCCCGCGTCCACGTCCAGGGAGACATCGTGGAGGGCGGGCACCGACTCGCCTTCGGAGCCGGGCGCGGTGGCGTAGCGCAGGGTCACGTCGCGCAGCTCCACCCGGCCGCCGCCGGTGGGCAGCTCGACCGGGTCGGCCGGGCTCTGGATCGTCGGTTCGCGGTCGATGATCTCGAACATCCGGTTGCCCGAGGCGACCGCGCGCTGCGCCATCCCCATCGCCACGCCGAGCATCCGCAGCGGCCCGGCCAGCATCACCAGGTAGATGTAGAAGGTGGTGAAGTTGCCGAGGTCGAGGTTGCCGTCGATCACCATCCGGCCGCCGACCAGCAGAACCAGCGCGATCCCCAGCTGCGGCAGCAATCCGATCAGCGGGCTGAAGAAGGCCTGCAGGCGGGTCGAGTAGATCGACTGGTCGAAGACCCGTTTGACCGCCCGCTGGAAGCGGTGCAGCTGGAATTCCTCGCGGGCGAAGGCCTTGACGATGCGGATCCCGGAGACGTTCTCCTCGGCCTCCGCGGTCAGTTCGGCGACCCGCTGGGCGACCTCCTGGACGGCGGGCCGCGAGATCCGGTTGTAGCGCGAGGCGATCCAGACGACGAACGGCGCCGGGATCAGCGCCAGCACCGCCAGCAGCGGGTTGATGATGAGCATCACGGCCGCCGCGAGGACGATCGTCAGCAGGTTCTGGGTGATGAAGACGAGGCCGTAGCCGAGGAAGAAGCGGATCGCCTGCAGGTCGACCGTCGCCCGCGACATCAGCTGGCCGGTCTGCTGGCTGTCGAAGAAGCCGAGCTCGAGCTTCTGCAGGTGCGCGTAGAAGAGCTGGCGCAGGTCGAATTCGACCGCCAGCGAGACCTTCCCGGCGACCAGCCGGCGGATCACGGTGAGGCCCATGCGCAGGATCGCGGCGCCGAGGATCGCCAGCGCGAGGGGGAGGAGGTGGGGCTTGTTCCCGTCTTCGACCGCGTTGACGGCCTGCCCGACCAGCCAGGGGATCAGCACCGTCATCCCCATCGCCGCCCAGGCGAAGGCCAACGATCCCCACAATTGGAGCCTGTAGGGACGCAGGAAACCCATCAGCCGGCGGTAAGTGCGCATCACTACCGACTATACAAAGTGAAGTTTTGGACTATTCCAGGGCTGCCGCGGCTTTGGCGCTGCTGACCTTGCCTGCTTCGCACTTTTTGTAGTGGTGGCCCGGGCGCTGCAGGATCTGGAAGTTGGTGACCGCGTGGTAGGCGAGCGTCGCGCCGTTGTTCTGGGCCAGCGTGACGATCAGGCGGTAGAAGCCGGGCGGCAGGCGGTGGTAGAAGATCTCCGGCCGGGTGGCGGGGGAGTAGCTCCCCTGGGTGCCGATTTCCTCGGCCAGGATCCCGTTCGGCCCGGCGTACTTGGGGTAGTCCATCGAGCGGCCCTCCAGGCGTTCGTTGCCGAGCGGGCTTTCGATCGCGTTCCGCAGCTTTTCCGGGTCGACGCAGTTGGGGACCCGGTTGAGGCTGAAGCGGATGTTGCCCTCGCCGATTTCGGGCTCGTCGCCGAACGCCGCCGGCGCCAGCTGGAAGTTTTCGAGGCCGACCTTGACCACCACCGCGTGGTTCGACTGCACCTCGCCGTTGCGCGGCGAGATGATCCTCACGTTCGGTTCCCCGGGCGAAGCGGTCGCCGCCTTCGCGTGTTCGGTGGACTGACCGCCACCGAAGACGATCGCCGCCGCCACCACCGCGCCGGTCAGCACCAGCGCCGCTAGCGTTGCCTTCCTCAGCCGCATGCGACGGGAACATTACGCGTAACTTCCGAAACACCTTCGCCCTTGCCGTCGTGCTCCTGCTGTCATCGGCGGGGGCGGCGCGCGCCGACCCGGCGGCGAAGGTCGACGTCTTCGCCGGCACCAGGCCGGGGCCGCGCACCTTCGGCGGCGGCCACGACTACCCGGGGGCGACGACGCCGTTCGGGATGGTCCAGTGGAGCCCCGACACGACGCCGCAGGCGCCGAGCTTCCGGCGGCTACGACTTCCGCGACCACCACATCGAAGGTTTCAGCCTCACCCACCTGAGCGGCGCCGGCTGCGCCGTCTACGGCGATTTCCCCTTCACGCCGACGACCGAAGAACTGACGGCCTCGCCGACCCCGACCGCCGGGCAGGGCCTGGCGGGGCAGCTGCAGCCCGGCTTCTCGCACAAGGAAGAGAGCGGCGCGCCGGGCTACTACGCGGTCGAGCTGCACCCGAAGCGGGGCGGCCCGATCGGCGTCGCGCTGACGGCGACGACCCGCACCGGCTTCGGCCGCATCACCTTCCCGAGCAGTGCCCACGCGAGCGTCCTGATCGACGCCGGCGGCAGCGCCCAGCCCGACGACGAAGCCGAAGTCCACCTCGACCCGGCCGCGCGCGAAGTCACCGGCAGCGCCCGCAGCGGCCTCTTCTGCGGCCAGCGCCCGCGCTACAAGGTCTACTTCGCCGCCCGTTTCGGCCGCTCCTTCGCCGCCTCGGGGACCTGGACCGAAGGCAAGCTCGAACCGGGGAGCGAAGCGGCCGCCGACACCCAGGGGCCGTCGCAGAACCCGAAGGTGAGCGCCCGGGCCGGCGCCTACGCCACCTTCGACACCCGCAAGGACCGCACGGTGACGGTCCGCGTCGGCATCTCCTTCGTCAGCGTCGCCGGCGCCCGCGCCGCGCTCCGGGCCGAAAGCGAAGGCCACGGCTTCGCGGCGATCCGCGCCGCCGCCCGCGAGCGCTGGGACGAGGCGCTGGGCAAAGTCCGGGTCGGCGGCGGCAGCGCCCGCAACGTCCGCACCTTCTACACGGCGCTCTACCACGCGCTGCTGGCGCCGCGCACCTTCGACGACGTCGGCGGCGACTACCTCGGCATGGACGGCGCCGTCCACCGCGCCCGTGGCCGCACCCAGTACGCCGACTTCTCCGGCTGGGACGTCTACCGCACCGAGATCCCGCTGCTGGCGCTGATCGAGCCGCGCCGCGCCTCCGACATGGTCCAGTCGCTGGTCGCCGACGCCGAACAGTCCGGCTGCCTGCCGCGCTGGCCCTACGCCAACGGCCAGTCGATGACGATGGTCGGCGACTCGGCCGACCCGATGATCGCCGCCGCGGCGGCCTTCGGCGCCGAGCACTTCGACCGCGCCGCGGCGCTGGCGGCGATGCTGCGCGGGGCGACCGAACCGTGCCAGAGCGCCGACGGCGAATACGTCGAGCGCCAAGGCCTCGCCTCCTACCTGAGCCTCGGCTACGTCCCCCTCGACGAAGACACCGGCACCCGCAACGCCAACTCGATCTACGGCAGCCCGACCTCGGTCTGGGGCTCCGCCGCGACCACGCTCGAGTACGCGATCGACGACTTCGCGATCGCCCAGTTCGCGGCGCGGAGCGGGGCGGGGGCCCGGGGGAGCGTGCCCGCGCCGAGCGGGAGCGGTGCAGCCACGACCTATGAAGCTTTCCTCCGGCGCGCCGCCGACTGGCGCAAGCTCTTCGACCCGGCCACCGGGCTGGTCGAGCCGCGCTACGCGAGCGGCGCCTTCCCGTCCGGATACGACCCGCTCGGCGGTGGCGGCTTCGTCGAGGGCGACGCCGCGCAGTACACCTGGATGGTCCCCCAGGACCCGGCCGGGCTCTTCGCCCGGATGGGCGGGCAGGTCAAGGCCGCCGCCCGCCTCGACGGCTTCCTCCGCGTGCTGAACGGGGGGGCGGGAGGGACCCACACCGACCACGCCCTGCTCGGCGACGAGCCGACCCTGGAGACGCCCTGGCTCTACGACTGGCTGCGCCGTCCCTGGAAGACGCAGGCGGCGGTGCGCCGCGGCCTGCGTCTCTACAGCCCGAGCCCGGCGGGATATCCCGGCAACGACGACCTGGGAACGCTCTCGGCCTGGTACGTCTTCGGCGCCCTCGGCCTCTACCCGGCGCAGCCGGGGACCGGGACCCTGGCGCTCGGCTCGCCGCTGTTCGGCCGCGCCGAAGTGCGCCTCGCCCACGGCAGGCGCCTGACGATCACGGCAGCCGGCGCGAAGCCCTACGTGGGCGCGCTCCGGATCGACGGCAGGCCGCACGACCGTCCCTGGACCACCTACTGCGAACTCGCTTCCGGCGGGACGCTCGACTACACGACCAGTGCCCACCCGACCCGTTGGGCCCAGCGCGGCCAGTTGCCGCCGTCCTATGGCCCCGGGGCGTCCGAACCGAAGTCGGCCTGCGTGCCCTGACCCGCCTTTAAGACCGTTTTAGGGAGCGTTCAGGTACCTCTCAGGCTGCGGGCGCAATCTGCCCGCTCGTGAACACCTCCGCGGCCTCCATCGCGGCTGCTCCCGCCGCCCTCGCCGACCCGCACGAGGACGCGCCGGCGCGCCGCTGGGCGCCGGCCGCCGCGCTCGCCTCGCTGATCGCCGCGGGCGCCGCGATCCGCTTCGCCCCGCTCGGGGTGCAGAGCTTCCACCACGACGAGGTGATCACGGTGATGCGGGTGATCCCCGGCAGCTTCGGCCAGATGCTGCACGAGGTGAAGGCGAGCGAGTCGAACCCGCCGCTCTACTACGTTCTCGCCTGGGGCTGGGCGCGCGCCTTCGGCCGCGACGAATGGGGCATCCGCTCGCTCTCGGCCCTGCTCGGCTCGCTGACCGTGCCGCTCGGCTACCCGATCGGCCGGCAGCTGGCGAGCCGCCGCGTCGGCCTCATCCTCACCGCCATCCTGGCCTTCGACCCGATGCTGATCTGGTATTCGCAGGAGGCCCGCTCCTACGCGCTGCTGGTCCTCTTCGGCGCGCTCTCCTTCCTTTTCTTCCTACGCGCGCTGGACACTCGCCGCGGCCGCGACCTGGCGCTCTGGGCGCTGACCTCGGCGCTCGCCCTCGGCAGCCACTACTTCGCCTTCTTCCTGGTCGGGATCGAGGCGGTCTGGCTCCTCGTCGCGCTGCGCGACCGCCGGAAGGCGGTGCTCCCGGCGCTCGCCGTGGTCGGCGCCGCCGGCGCCTCGCTGCTCCCTCTGATCGCCGCCCAGACCAACCCCAACCACATCGGCTGGATCGAAGAAAGCGCCCTCGGCGAGCGCTTCTTCCAGACCGGGGTCAGCTTCCTGATCGGTGAAACGGGTCACGTGATCGCCGAGCCGCCGCGGGTCCACTACGCGGTCCTGCCGGCGCTCGGCGTCGCCCTCGCGGCGGCCGCCCTGCTCGCCGTCGGCACCCGACGCGAGCGCCGCGGCGGCGCGCTCGCGCTCGCCGTCGGCCTCGGCATCCTCGCCTTGGCGGGCGCCGCGGCGCTCCTCGGCAAGGACTACGTGGTCGAGCGCAACCTGCTGCCGGCGCTGGTGCCGCTCGCCGCGGTCGTCGCCGTCGGCCTCGGCGCCGCCCGCCTGCGCCTGGCCGGGGTCGTCGTCGCGGTGGGCCTCTGCGCCTACTGGCTCGCCTTCGACGTCTACGTGACCCAGACGCCCAACCTGCAGCGCCCCGACTACCGCGGCGTCGCGAGCGCCCTCGGCCCGGCCCGCGTCCCGCGCGCGATCGTCAGCTGGCGGCTCGCCGGCGACCCGCTGCGCTGGTACCTCGACGACGGCGCGATGCGCTGGTACGGCGGCAGCGAAGCGGTGCGGGAAGTCGACCTGGTCGGCAAGCGGATCGTCGCCGATCGTCCCGCTAACCTGCCGCCCGTGTTTCGCCTGGCGGGGGTCGAGCGGCTCAACCGCCTGACGATCGCCCGTTACCTCTCGTCCACTCCTGTCCTGCTCCGGATGCCCCGACTAGACGCCCTCGAGACCGGCTACGCCGAGAACGGGATCGTGCTCGACGGTCCGCCCGGCGCGCGCCCCACCCTCGGCCAGCACGCCCGCACGGCGCCCTCGCACGCGCTTGCCGCCCGGCGCGCGGAGGAAGCATGAGCGACGGCCAGGCCAGCCTCGCGATCCGCCTCGCCGGTGCCGCCCGCAACCGCGCGACCTGGATCCAGCTGCTCAAGTTCGGCATCGTCGGCGGCTCCGGCTACCTGATCAACCTCGGCGTCTTCGCCTTCCTCTCCGGCAACCTCGGCGTCTACCACGCGGTCGCCGCGATCGGCGCCTTCTGCGTCGCCGTAACCAGCAACTTCCTCTGGAACCGCTACTGGACCTTCGGCCCGGGGGAGGGGCTGGCCCACCTGCAGGCCGCCCGCTTCCTCGCCGTCAGCGTCGCCTGCCTGGCGATCAACCTGCTGGTGCTCGAGCTGCTGGTCGGCTCGGGGATGAACGAACTCGCCGCGCAGGCGATCGCGGTCGCCGTCGCGATGCCCTTCAACTTCGTCTTCAACAAGCTCTGGACCTTCGCCTAGGAGCGGCCCGCGGGCCGCGCGCGGTGGGGCTTGGCGGCTCAGCTAACGTTGATCTCATGACGACGAACGTCCGCAAGCCGCCTTACGAGGCCGCCGCCATCGAGTCGGAGCGCCAGGCCGCCTGGGTGCGGCGCGGCGACTACTCGGCGCCCGCGCCGCCGCCCGACGGCGAGCACGGCGTCTACGTCAAGTCCTCCAGCCCGTTCACCTCGGGCAACCTGCACATGGGCCACGTCCGCGACTACACGATCGGCGACGCCTACGCCCGTTTCCAGCGCGCCCGCGGCCGCAGCGTGCTGATGGGCTTCGGCTTCGACGCCTTCGGCCTGCCCGCCGAGCTGGCCGCGATCGAGCGCCAGATCCCGGTCGCCGGCTGGGTCGAGCAGTGCGGTGAGCGGATGCTCGAGCAGATGAAGCGGCTCGGCTACAGCTTCGACTACGACCGCGTCTTCTACAGCTCCGACGAGGGCCAGTACAAGTGGTCCCAGTGGCTCTTCCTGACCCTCTACGAGATGGGGCTGATCTACCTCGACGACGCGACCGTCGACTGGTGCGACACCTGCCAGACGACGCTGGCGACGATCCAGGTCGAGGAGGACGGCACCTGCTGGCGCTGCCACAACGAGGTGCGGCTGATCCGGCAGCCGACCTGGTTCCTCAAGATCACTCCTTACCTCGAGGAGAACGACGCCAACATGGAGAAGCTGGAGGCGCAGCCCTGGGACGAGCTGGCGCTCAACTCGCAGCGCTTCATCCTCGGCCGCTCCGACGGGGTCGAGTTCGAGCTGCAGGGCGCCGACGGCCCGTTGACCGTCTTCACGCCACACGCCGACGTCGCCGGGCTGGCGAGCTTCGTGCTGCTCTCGCCGCGCCACCCGGAGGTCGAGGCGTGGGTGGTCGGGGAGGTGCGCGAGGAGCTCGAGCAGCTGCGCTCGGGCGGCTGGGAGCGGAGCGCCCGCGACGCCAAAGAGGTGCCGGTGGTCGACACCGGCCGCGCGATCCCCGGGCCCGCCGGCAAGGAGCTGCCGGTGCTGGTCTCGCCGCTGGTCGACGCCCGTTTCGGGCCGACGGCGGCGCTCGGCATCCCGCTCGTCGACGAGGCCGACCGCGACATCGCCACACGCTTCCCGGGCCGGATCGAGGCACCCGCCATGGTCGAGGAGGATGCCCCCGCGCCCGGCGCCCCGGTCGACGGCGCCCGACAGGCGAAGCGCTACCGGGCCAACGACTTCTCGATCTCCCGTCAGCGTTCCTGGGGGACGCCGATCCCGGTCATCCACTGTCCCGACCACGGCCCGGTGCCGGTCCCCGAGGCCGACCTGCCGGTGGTCCTGCCGCGCGACATCAAACCGACCGGCGAAGGGAATCCGCTGGCCGAGCGCCCCGATTTCGTCGACGTCGCCTGCCCGGTGTGCGGCAAGCCCGCCAAGCGGGAGACCGACACGCTCGACTGCCACTTCGACGCCCTCTTCCTCTGGGTCCCGGCGACGCTGCCGCCGGAGGACCGGGCGACGCAGATGTTCACCCACCCGGAGTCACGCAAGTGGCTGCCCGCCGAGCGCCTGGTCGCGGGCGGCGACTCGGGCGGCTTCGTCTTCGACCAGCGGATCGTCACCAAGGCGCTGCGCGACCACGGCGAGTTCGCCTATATGGAGGACGGGGAGCCCTTCTTCGGCAACCTCTTCCACGAGATGGTGATCTCCGAGGGGCGCAAGATGAGCAAGCACCTCGGCAACGTCGTCGATCCCGACGAGCTGGTCGGAGAGTTCGGCGCCGACACGATCCGCGTCGCGGTGCTGTGGGCGGCGGGGCCGGCGAAGACGCTGAACTGGTCCGACGCGGCGATCCGCTTCGGCAACAAGTTCCTGCGCGGATTCTGGACCTACGCGCACGACCGCTTCGTCGAGCTCGAGGGCGCCAGGCACGATCCGGCGAAGGCGGCGGAGACGGAGAAACAGCGGGAGAAGCTGCGCGGCTGGTGCGAGAACGGGCTCCAGCGGGTGGCCGACGACACCGCCGACCTGCAGATGCACAAGGCGATCCGCAACCTCACCCGGCTCTTCGAGCGGATCCAGCAATTCGAGAAGCAGTTGAAGAAGCGCGGCCAGCTCGACCGCGCCGACGCCGAGGCCCTGGTCGCGGCGATCCTGCTGCTGGCGCGGGCGCTGCAGCCGTTCGCCCCGCACGCGGCGGAGGGGATCCTGATCAACTCCGGCCGCTTTACCTCCGACGACCTTCCCGGGGTCTGGCCCGACGCCGGCTCGATCCCGGTCGCGGTCGAGGACGCCGTCGCCGGCGCCGCTTCCTGACGGCGTTCGCGCTCTCCCGATGACGGGTACGGCGAAGCGCGAACGCGCCCTTTCGCGAGTGCCTGAAAGGTGCTCCACGCGTACCTAAACGCAGGGCGATCTTTATGTTCAGCCGCCCTTGATTGGACCAACTGAGTCTGTTATGAATGTCACCCTGTCGGCGGATCAACCGGCAGGAGAGGCGGGGCTTACTCAGACGGGGAAACCGCCTTGGGGTGGCAAAGGAGGACCTGGTGCTGAGCGGGATCGGCGTTCGTCACGACCCGGTTCCAACGAGCGCCGATGCGCGGTCGGCGCCGCCCCGCCTCAATTCTCTTCTCGTCACGGGACAGGGGCCCCCGTGACGAGAAGTCTGCGTGGGGACGGCAAAGGGACGCGGCCTTCTCGGTGGCGGCCCGGGCAGGCTGTGGCCGCCACCGAGAAGGCCGGGTGTCGGGGAGAGGTGCGAGATCCGTCACGAACTCCGGGGATCGGTCACGAGGAGCGGGGGAAGTCCACGCTTCCTCCCGTCTTCCTCATGCCTCCCCCTGGTGCGTTCGCAGTTCTGCCCGCATGGCGAGCGAAAGTGCGAACTCACCGGGAGTGGGCCACGATCCCGTCACGGGAGGCATGAGGAAGGGTCACGTTCCCGGCATCTCTCCCACGCCCGTGTGGACTTCCCTGCGGGACCCTCACGTCCCGGGCGTCTCGTGGCGGCCACAGCCTGCCCGGGCCGCCACGAGACGCCCGGGACGGCCGGACCCCCGCCGCAACGGCCGAACCCTCGCCGTCCCCCGGCGCTTCCCTCAGTCCGCCGGCGGGGGCTCGACCGTGAAGCGGCGCTTCTCGTGGTCCCAGCCGGTGCCGGCGCAGAGGTCGTTCGGGGTCGTGCCCAGGGCGCCGCAGAGCTTCAGCAGGGTGGCGAAGCGGGGTTCGCGGCCGGCGCGCTCGAGCAGCGAGATCTCGGTGCGGTGCAGCTCGGTCCGCTCGCCCAGCTCCTCCTGGGAGATGCCCGCCGCGATGCGACGGCGGCGCAGGTTCTGGGCGAAGCGCTCCTGCGGGGTCAACCCCGGGCCCCGCGATGCCGATGTCTATCCAGGTTCACCTGACCATCCTGTTTCATCTGTCCATCGTCGCGTGACGCAGACAACCGTTCCACAGACAAAAGACCGCTGGAGGCTGTGCGCACCGGCAGGTTCGCTACCTTGATGTGCTGAGTTGGTGGGGGATCTCTGAACTTTTACGTGAAAAGCGTTGAGTGCAGATACCCTCTGTGTTACAGATCTACAACGACATTTCCGCGGTCCCGAAGGGCGCCGCGATCAAATCAAGCCGCTTCGGCGGTAGCCAAGGAGGAAGTTAGATGAGCAACGACACGCAGCATCTGGGGGGGCCTGTCGGCCGGCGAACCAGTTCCTGCGCGACGGAACTCGTCTGCCGTGACTGCGGCTACCGCACCCCACTGGAAGAGCGGGCCTTCAAGTGCCCGGCCTGCGGCGATGGCCTCGACATCGACTACGACTACGAGCGCGCCGCCGCGGCGATCGCCGAGCGTGGCCTCGAGGGCCGTCCCTGGAACATCTGGCGTTTCGAGGAGCTGCTGCCGATCACGTCGGCGGACGCCCAGGCGCGGGTCGGCCAGTTCGCCGGCCAGACGCCGTTGATCAAGGCCGATCGCCTCGGCGCCGAGCTCGGGCTGAAGAACCTGTATCTGAAGGACGACTCGACCAACCGCCCGTCGCTCTCCTATAAGGATCGCGTCGTCAGCATGTCGATCGCCCGCCTGCTGGAGCTCGGCAAGGACGAGGTCGGCTGCGTCTCCACCGGCAACGTCGGCACCGCGGTCGCGGCGCTGGCGGCGAAGGCCGGGGCCACCGCCTACGTCTTCTACCCGGGCAACATGGAGAAGGGGAAGGCGAAGGCCTGCCGCGCCCTCGGCGCCCAGGTCTGCCAGTTGGACGGCAACTACGACCAGGCCAACCGCGCCTGCCGCGAGCTCTCGCTGGCGAGCGGGATCGAGTTCGCCAACATCACCCTGCGGCCGTTCTACGCGGAGGGGGCGAAGACGATGGCCTTCGAGGTCGTCGAGGATCTGGGCTGGAAGGCCCCGGACCACTTCGTCATCCCGGCCGCCGGCGGCACGCTCTCCTCGCGCGTCCACAAGGGCCTGAAGGAGCTGGAGACGGTCGGCCTCGCCGAGACCTCCGGCGCCAAGATCAACGTCGCCCAGGCGGGCGGCTGCGATCCGATCGCGACGGCGATCCTCGAGGGCGGCGACATCGTCCCCCAGAGTCCGGACACCGCCGCCCACTCGCTGGCGATCGGCTCCCCCGGCGACGGCCCGCTGGTCGTCGACGCCGTCCGCAGCCGCGGCGGCTCGGCGGCAACGCCGACCGACCGGGAGATCTGGGAGGCGATCGACCTGCTCGGCGCCACCGAGGGCATCCTCACCGAGCCCGCCGGCGGCACCACGATCGCCGCGGTCGCCCAGCTCGCCGCCGAGGGCAAGATCGGCCCGGACGAGACGGTGGTCGCGGTGATCAGCGGCAACGGCCTGAAGACGATCCAGGACCACCCGGACAAGGCCTGGCCGGAAATGGTCGCCTGCAACCTCGAGTCGATGAGCGAGATGCTCGACGGCTTCCGCCGCACCGCCGCCACGGCGGCCGCCTGAGCGCCGAGCCGAGATCCGGCGATGGCGGAGCCGCCCGCAGTAGACGGCGTCCGCCATCGCTGGGTCGAGGCCCGCGGCCTGCGCTTCCACCTCGCCGAAGCGGGAGAGGGCGACGATGTCGTCCTCTGCCTCCATGGCTGGCCGCAGCACTGGTACGAGTACCGCTTCCTGCTGCCGCGGTTGGCGGCGGCCGGGCACCGGACGATCGCGATGGACCTGCGGGGCTTCGGCTGGAGCGAGGCGCCGCGGGCGGGCTACGAAAAGGAGAACCTGGCGACCGACGTGCTGGCGGTGCTGGACGCGCTCGGGTTGGAGCGGGTGAAGCTGGTCGGCCACGACTGGGGCGGCTGGATCGGCTACCTGCTCTGCCTGCGGGCACCGGCGCGCTTCGAACGCTACCTGGCGCTGAACATCCTGACTCCGTGGCTGAATCTGCGCGAGGTCGTGCCGCAGGCGTGGCGCTTCAGCTACCAGCTGCTCGTCGCCGCGCCGTTTCTCGGATACCGCCTGCACACCAGCGGCACCTTCGTCCCGCGCCTGCTCATGGGCGCCTCCGTGGTGCGTGACAACTTCGACGCCGAGACCCTGAGGATCTTCGCCGACAACCTCGCCGAACCCGACCGCGCCCGCGCCTGCGTGCAGATGTACCGGGTCTTCCAGCTGCACGAGCAGCCGGAGCTGATGCGCGGCCGCTACGCCCGCCGACGCCTCACCGTCCCGACCCTGCACGTCCACGGCGCCGACGACGCCGCCCTCCGCCCCCGGATGTTGGCGGGCTACCAGCGCCACGCCGACGACATGCGGGTCGAGCTGGTCTCCGGCTGCGGCCACTTCATCGTCGACGAGCTCCCCGACCTGGTCGCCGATCGCGCGACCGCATTCTTCGCCTCGGCCTCCGCCTAGGCTGCGCGGCGATGCGGGCGCTCGTCCAACGGTGCAGTCAGGCGGCGGTCGATGTCGAGGGGACGCGGGTGGCGCAGATCAAGGCCGGGATGGTGGTGCTGCTCGGGGTGAAGGTCGGCGACGGCGAGGCCGAGTGCGATCGGCTGGCGGAGAAGGTGCTGGCGCTGCGGATCTTCGACGACGCCGAGGGGAGGATGAACGAGCCGCTCGGGCCGGGGCGGGAGATCCTCTGCGTCAGCCAGTTCACGCTCTACGGCGACACCCGCAAGGGCACCCGGCCGAGCTACATCAAGGCCGCCCGGCCCGAGGATGCCGAGCCGCTTTACGACCGCTTCTGCGAGAGGACGGGCGCCAAGAAGGGGGTCTTCGGCGCCTGCATGGGGGTGGCGCTGATCAACGACGGGCCGGTCACGGTGATGGTCGAGGTCGAGCCGTGAGGGGCTTCGACCGCGGGGAGGTCGAGGTCGGGCCGGGGCGCCGGCTCGCCTGGACCGCGATCGGCGACGGTCGGCCGCTCCTGTTGCTGAACGGCTACGCGGCGACGCGGCTCGACTGGGACCCGATCTTCCTCGGCGCGCTCGCCGCCGAGTGCCGGGTGATCTGCCCGGACAACATCGGGCTCGGCGACTCGCCGCTGCTCGACGGCGCGACGGTCGGTGGGGTGGAGGGGATGACCGGCGACGCGCTCGGCCTGCTCGACGCGCTCGGGATCGAGCGGACGGCGGTCGCGGGCTGGTCGATGGGTGGCTTCGTCGCCCAGTCGCTGGTCCGCGCCGCGCCGCAGCGGATCGCCGGCGTCGGCCTGATCTCCACCCACACCGGCGGCCCCGACTGCGTCGACGCGGCGCCCGGCGTCTTCCAGGTCCTGATCGACCACTCGGGCACGCCGCGCGAGCAGGCGACGCGGTTCATCTCGCTGCTGTTCTCGCCCGACCGCGCGGCGGAAGCCGACCAGCGCTTCGGCGACATCCTCGCCACCGCCCGGGCGGTGCTGCCCGAGCCGGTGCTCTTCGAACAGGAGGATGCGATCGTCGGCTGGCACGACCGGCCGACCTCGCTGTCGCTTGCCGACCCGGCGATCCCGACCGCCGTCGTCCATGGCGGCAGCGACACCGTCGTCCCGCCCGGCAACGCCGAGGTCCTCGCCCGCTTCCACCCGGGCGCCGCCGTCACCGTGCTCGCCGGGTGCGCCCACGCGCCGATGGCGCAGGAGCCGCAGGCCGCGGCCGACGCGCTCCTCGCGGTGGCACGCGCCTAGCCGCGCGGGCCCGCCGCGCACCCGGTCACGCGGGCCGCGATCGAGTCGCGCCCGAGGGCCTCAGGACTTTCCCGGCGCGACCGTCCAGCCGATCACCAGGAGGACGATCGCGAGCGCGCCGACGACGACACCGGCGTACTGCAGGACGTCGGCGATCCGCGGCGGCTCGATCGTCTCGACCTCCTCGCCGCGCCGCTCGCGGACGTAGCGCTCGTCCCGCTGGGCTTCCTCGAGCCGGCGCTTGATCAGCGTCCCGGCGGTGGCGCAGACGATCGCGATCACCAGCAGGAGCGCCCCGAGCGCGTAGAAGTGGCGGGCCGAGTCGAGCGATTCATGGACCATCTCGCCGGCGACTCTAGCCGTCGGCCGCGGAGCGATGGCGGTCACGGTGCGGTCGGTCCAGGTCCGCTGCTCGCGAGGGCCCGACCTCCGGGATCACAAGGGCGTGCGATCGACCGGGCCGGTCCAGAACCTGATGCCCCACCGCTCGGCGATCTCGGTGAGCGCGTCCGGCCCGGCCGGATCCGTCGCCGGTCGCGACCGGTCGTCGGCGACCGGGACGCCGGCCTCGGCGAAGTAGGCGCTCATCAGCCCGGGCTGACCGACGACCTGGAAGCGGACCGGGGATCGGGAGAGATTCAGGGTGCCGTGCACCGTCCACGGCGGCACCCAGACGCTCTCCCCGGCCGCGATCTCCCGCGTGCAGACGACCACCCCCTCGCGCTCCTCGCAGAGGGTGAGGACTCCCTCCCGGATCAGGAACCACTCGCCGAAGGCGTGGCTGTGGGGCGGCGGCCCACCGCCGGGCTGGGCGAGGACCTCGATGACGTCGAGGGAGCCGTCGGTCACCTCCCGGTCGAGCTCGATGGTCACGTGGTTGCCCCCGGCAACGGCGAAGACGACCTGTTCGGCGGGGCTTCTCGTCTGCAGCGGATCGGCGGGCATCGGCCCCACGGTATTGATGCCGGAGGAGGGACTCGAACCCCCGACACGCGGATTATGATTCCGCTGCTCTGACCAGCTGAGCTACTCCGGCGGGGGAGGGGCATGGTAGCGGTGCGATGCTTGGAGCATGGCTCGGGGGTCCCGAGGGGTCAAGCCACTGGGTTTCGCGGCGCTGCGGCCGGTGCTGGTCGGGGCCCTGCTGGCGGCCGACGCGGGGATCGTCCTGGTGCTCGGGATCGGCAGGCACAAAGGGTGGCTGCCGCCGCTCATCGGTTTCGGGATCGTGCTTGTGGGGTTGATCTGGTTCATGGGCTGGGCGGTACGGCATCGGCATGACGACGACCCGGAGAGCTAGGGTGGTCGCGTGAGCGGAGCGGACCTCGACGGCGCGGTACGGACGGTGGTCCGACAGTGCATGGGCGTCAGCGCCGGCGAGGAGGTGCTGGTGATCTGCAACCCGGTGACGGAAGAGATCGGGGCCCTGATGAGGATCGAGGCCCAGGGCGACGGCGCCGACGCGACCTTGGCCGTGATCTCCGAGCGCGAGACCCACGCGGCCGAGCCGCCGCGCCCGGTCGCCGCCGCGATGGCGGCCGCCGACGTGGTGCTGGCGCCGACGATCCAGTCGCTCTCGCACACCGCGGCGCGGAAAGCGGCGAGCGACGGCGGGGCGCGGATCGCGACCCTGCCGGGCGTCACCGAGGAGATGCTCGCCCGCCTGATGAACGGCGATCTCGACGAGATGCGCCGGCGCGGCTGGGCGATCGTCAGCGTGCTGAACAGCGGCAAGGAGGCGCGGATCACCTGCGCCCACGGCAGCGATTTCCGCTTCTCGATCGAGGGCCGCGAGGGGATCGTCGACGCGGGTGAACTCTCGGCCCCGGGCGCCTTCGGCAACCTGCCCTGCGGCGAGGGGTTCATCGCTCCGGTCGAAGGGACCGGCGAGGGCACGCTGGTCGTCGACGGCTCGATCGCCGCGATCGGCCTGGTCGAGTCGCCCGTCCGCCTGACCGTCGAGGGCGGGCACCTGACCGGCGCCACCGGCGACGAGGGTGCCCGGCTGATGGAACTGCTGACCCCGCACGGCCCCGGCGGCACCAACGTCGCCGAGCTCGGGATCGGCACCAACGAGGAGGCGATCCTCACCGGCAACATCCTCGAGGACGAGAAGATCTACGGCACCGCCCACGTCGCCTTCGGCGCCTCGGCGGGGATCGGCGGCACGGTCCAGGTCCCCGTCCACCTCGACGTCGTGCTCAAGGAACCGACCGTCGAAATCGACGGCGAGGCGATCCTCGGCGGCGGCGAGCTGCTGATCTGAGCGGGCCATGCCGCAGCTGCTCGCCGTCCCCAACGTCTCGGCGGCGGGTGACGAGGAGGTGCTGGGACGGCTGGCGGAGGCCTTCGGGCGGGCCGCCCAGATCCTCGACTTCCACACCGACGAGGACCACGGCCGCAGCGTCTTCACCCTGGCGGGCGAGCCGGGGGGGCTGGCCGAATCGCTCGTCGCCGGCGCCGCCGAGGCGCTCGAAGCGATCGACATGTCGGCCTACGCCGGGGCCCATCCGGCGATCGGCGCGCTCGACGTCTGCCCGATCGTCTGGCTGCGGGAGGAGGACCACGGGGCGGCCCGCACCGAGGCGGTCGCGGTCGCCGCGCAGATCGGCGGGATCGGCATCCCGGTCTTCCTCTACGGCGAGCTGGCCCGCGAGCCCGGACACGCCGAGCGCGCCTACTTCCGCAACGGCGGCCTCACCGAGCTGTGGCTGCGGATGGAGGGGGGCGAGCTCCGACCCGACTTCGGCCCGGAGCTGCCGCACCCGCGCGCCGGCGCGACCCTGGTCACCGCCCGCCCGCCGCTGGCCGCCTTCAACGTCGAGCTGGAGGGGGCCGACCTCGACGCCGCCCGCGTCGTCGCCGCCGCGCTCCGCGAGGCCGGGGGAGGGCTCCCCGGGGTGCGGGCGATCGGCCTGATGCTGTCGAGCGGGCGCGCCCAGGTCTCGACCAACGTCCACGACCCGCTGGCGACGACGCTCGGCACCGTGGTCGAGGACGTGCGGCGCCTGGCGGCGCCGCTCGGCGCCCGCCCGGTCGAGGCCGAGCTGGTCGGCCTGATCCCGGCCGGCGCCCTGGTCGACTATCCCGCCGACGTGCCGATCCGCGGCTTCGACCCGGAGAAGATGGTGGTCGAGCGGCGCCTCGCGGCTCCCGAGCCACTAGATTCCTAAGGCGATGGCCCAGCAGAAAAACAGACGTCGCCGCAAGCGTCGCGGTACCCAGGGCGGGAAGATCGACACCGCCGGCCGCCGCTCCCGTCCCCGCAGCCGCGAGGAGGCAAAAGCGCGCGCCCGCTCCGGCGGCGGCGGCCGCGCCGCGACGAAGAAAAGGGACCTGCCGCCGACCTGGAGAGGCGCCGCCACCCGCGGCGCGATCGCGGCGGTGATCTTCGTCTTCATCCTGCTGGCCTTGTTCAAACGGCCGATCGGCGTCTCGCTGATCTTCGGCGTCTTCATGCTCGCCTTCTACATCCCGACCGGCTACTACATCGACCTCTCGATGTGGCGCAAACGCGAGCGCCAGCGGATCCGCGACCGCGAAGGGACCTCCTAGGTGGCGCTCGACGTCGAGATGCTGACCGTCGGCCAGATCGCCGAGAACACCTTCCTGGTGCGGCGCGCGGGCGGCGACAGGCTGCTCGTCGTCGACCCCGGCGAGGAGCCGGAGCGGATCCTCGCGGCGATCGACGCGACCGGGGCGGAGGTCGAGGCGATCCTCCTCACCCACACCCACTTCGACCACATCGGCGCGGTCGCGCCGGTCGCCCGCGCCACCGGGGCGCCGGTCTACGTCCCCGAGCTGGAGAAGCACGTGCTCGAAGACGTGATGGCCTACGTGCCGTGGGGAGGCTTCGGCCCCTACGAGAGCTGGGTGGCCGAGGAGACCGTCGCCGGCGGCGAGCTGCTCGACCTCGCGGGGCTCGAGCTGGACGTCATCTTCACCCCGGGCCACAGCCCCGGCCACGTCACCTACTCGGTGCGCGGCGAGGACGCGATCTTCTCCGGCGACGTGCTCTTCCAGGGCTCGGTCGGGCGGGTCGACCTGCCCGGCGGCGACTGGCCGACGCTGGCCGGCTCGATCGCGACGCTGCTCGACTCCCATGCCGAGGGGACCGTCGTCCATCCCGGCCACATGGGGCTGACGACGCTCGGCGCCGAGCGGGCGACCAATCCGTTCCTCCAGGCCTCGGCCCGCTAACCGCGCGGGCGCGCCACCCAAGTAAGGTCGGCCGGACGATGGCAAGCAAGTTCCAGGCACCCCGCGGCACCTTCGACGTGCTCCCCGCCCAGGGGCGCGCGCGGGCGCGGATCCAGCACGTCGCCGCCGGGATCTTCGCCCGCGCCGGCTACGAGACGATCCAGACGCCGACCTTCGAGTACACCGACCTCTTCGAACGCGGGGTCGGCAAATCGACCGACATCGTCCGCAAGGAGATGTTCACCTTCGAGGACAAAGGGGAGCGCAGCCTGACCCTGCGGCCGGAGGGGACGGCGCCGATCTGCCGCGCCTACCTGGAGCACGGCATGCACAAACAGGCGCAGCCGGTGAAGCTCTCCTACTTCGGGCCGTTCTTCCGCCACGAGCGGCCGCAGGCGGGGCGCTACCGCCAGTTCCACCAGCTCGGGATCGAGGCGATCGGGACCGCCTCGCCGCTGGCCGACGCCGAGGTGATCATGCTGCTCTCCGACATCCTCGGCGAGCTCGGCGTGCCGGGGGTGGTGCTGCGGCTGGGGAGCCTCGGCTCGCTCGACGCGCGCGCCGCCTACCTGGAGGAGCTGAAAGCGCACCTGCACGCGCACGAGGGCGACCTCAGCGCCGACGTCCGCGAGCGCATCGACATCAATCCGCTGCGCGCCTTCGACTCCGACGACGAGGGCGTGAAGGGCGTGATGGCGAGCGCGCCGACGATCCTCGAGGCACTCTCCGAGGAGGACGCGGAGCACTTCGCCGAGGTCCGCTCGCTGCTCGACGCGGCCGGGATCGGCTACGAGATCGACGCCACCTTGGTGCGCGGCATCGACTACTACACCCGGACGATCTTCAGCTTCGTCTGCGAGGCGCTCGGCTCGGTCTCGGAGATCGGCGGCGGCGGCCGCTACGACGGGCTGATCGAGCAGCTCGGCGGGCCGCCGACGCCGGCCGTCGGCTGGGCGGCCGGGTTCGAGCGGATCCTGTTGGCGCTCGACGAAGAGGAGCCGGCGGTGGGGCGCGACGCCTTCGTCGCGATCGCCGACGCCGCGCAGCGGGGGCGGGCGATGGCGCTGGTGACCGAACTGCGCCACGCCGGCCTCTCGGCGGAGATGGATCTGGCCGGCCGCGGCCTCAAGGGGCAGCTGAAACACGCCGACCGGATCGGTGCCGCGCGGGTGCTGATCCTCGATGCCGACGGCAGCGCCCAACTGCGCGACATGGCGAGCGGCGAGCAGCGGGCGGCCGATGTCGGCAACCTGATCGAAGAGATGACCGGAGGAGAAGCATGAGCGAGGTGGACGGGCGCGCGAGCGCGGGGACGGCGGAGGCAGGCGCGGCGGCCCGCGGGCCGGTCGGCGAGCTGCCGGACCCGAGCGCGAACGGCTACCGCGACACCTGGTGCGGGCGCATGCGGGGCCCGATGGTCGACGACGAGGTGCGGGTCGCGGGCTGGGTCAACCGCCGGCGCGACCACGGCGGCCTGATCTTCATCGACCTGCGCGACCGCACCGGGATCGTCCAGCTCGTCTTCCACCCGGACACCTCCGGCGTCGCCTTCGAGCTGGCCCACAAGCTGCGCGCCGAGGACGTGCTGAGCGTCTCCGGCAAGGTCGTCCGGCGCGACGCCGAGACGGTCAACCCGGCGCTGCCGACCGGCGAGGTCGAGGTCGCCGTGGCGGCGGCGGAGCTGCTCGCCGACTCGGAGACGCCGCCCTTCCAGATCGAGGGCTACGCCGACGACGTCGGCGAGGACACGCGGTTGCGCTACCGCTACCTGGACCTGCGGCGGGCGCCGATGCGCGAGGCGCTGCGTGCTCCGCCACCGGGTGACGAGCGCGATGCGCGAGTTCCTCGGCGCCGAGGGCTTCGTCGACGTCGAGACGCCGGTCCTGACCCGCTCGACGCCGGAGGGGGCGCGCGACTTCCTCGTCCCCAGCCGCCAGCAGCAGGGCAGCTTCTACGCGCTGCCGCAGTCGCCGCAGCTGTTCAAGCAGCTGTTGATGATGAGCGGCTTCGAGCGCTACTTCCAGATCGCCCGCTGCTTCCGCGACGAGGCGACGCGGGCCGACCGCCAGCCCGAGTTCACCCAGCTCGACGTCGAGATGTCGTTCGTCGAGGCCGACGACGTGATCGCGATGAACGAACGGCTGCTGGCTCACGTGTTCGCGGCGGTCGGCGGGCCGCGGATCGCGGCGCCGATGGAGCGGATGGCCTACGCCGAGGCGATGGAGCGCTTCGGCACCGACCGGCCGGACCTGCGCTTCGGCCTCGAGCTGGTCGACCTCGGCTCTGCGCTCGCCGGGACCGAGTTCAAGGTCTTCAAGTCGGTGTTGGAGGGCGGCGGCTCGATTCGCGGGATCAACGCGGGGCGGCGCGAGGTTCCCCGCTCCGAGCTCGACGGCTTCATCTCGCGCGCCCAGGAGCTGGGGGCGAAAGGCCTGGTCTGGGCCTTCCGCGAGGGCGACGGCTGGCGCTCGCCGACGGCCAAGTTCCTCAGCGAGGCCGAGCTGGCCGAGCTGAACCGCCTGCTCGGGGCCGAGGAGGGCGACCTGCTCCTGCTGGTCGCCGACAAGCGCCCGGTGACCGACGCGGTCCTGGGACAGATGCGGCTCGACCTGGCGGAGCGCTTCGACCTGGTCGACGAGAGCGAGAACCGCCTCGTCTGGATCGTCGACTTCCCGCTGTTCCTCTACGACGAGGTGGAGAAGCGCTGGGACGCGGTGCACCATCCCTTCACCGCGCCCGCCGGCGAGTTCGACCCGAGCGACCCTGGGTCGGCGATCTCCCAGGCCTACGACGTCGTCTGGAACGGGCAGGAGCTCGGCGGCGGCTCGATCCGTATCCACAGCGCCGCCCTCCAGCAGCAGGTCTTCGAGGTGCTCGGGATCGACGCCGAGATGGCGGAGGCGCGCTTCGGCTTCCTGCTCGAGGCGCTCCGCTACGGGGCGCCGCCGCACGGCGGCATCGCCTACGGCATCGACCGCTTCGTCCAGCGCCTGGCCGACGCGGAGACGATCCGCGACGTGATCGCCTTCCCGAAGACGGCCTCCGGCTTCGACCTCCTCACCGGGGCGCCCGCGCCGGTCGACGAGGTGCAGCTGCGCGAGGTCGGCGTCGCCATCCACAAACGCGGCAAAGCCGGGCACTGAGATGGGCCTGCGGGACCGGCTTCCCCGCAGGATGCGCCCTGGACGCGGGCCGGGCCAGACCCCGGTGTACGTGGACGACCCGCGCTTCGACCGCTGGGAGGTGGTGCGGGATTTCGGCGACGTACGGACCGCGCGGGCCTGGCACCAGGCCCTGGTCGAGGCGAACATCGAGGCCGTCCTCACCGCCGACTGGCCACTCGACCGTTTCGGTCACGGCGAAATCTCCCTCTGCGTCCCGGGGGACCGCTGGAGCGAGGCCGAGATGCACCTCTCCAACCTCGACGTCCCCGACTACTGAGACTGCTTTGCACCGGTCGCCCGGTGCTACGGTTCCCCCAAGCTCGAGCCCGTGCGAGAGCCGTCTCACCGTTTGACCCAACACAAACGGCTCGGGAGCTTTTGTCTTTCGGTCCTTTTGGGACCGCGAGCAGGGCGCCCACCTTCTTATGAAGGGATCAAAGCTAGAGGCGGTACCGGCGGGCTGGAGCTCCTTTTGACTGAGTTGGCACGAAGCGCGCGCCACAGGTGCGTATTCGTCAGCCAGCATCGGCCGGGTGAAAGACGCCCGTCGACTTTCGGTCCCTCAGGGACCAAAACTCCACACGGACATCCTCGACCGGAAGGTGGCCACGCTGGCGGGACGGCAGCATGGGGTGGTGGGACGGTGGCAGCTCCAGGAGATCGGGCTGACCGAGAAGATGATCAAGACTCGCATCGCTCACGGCGGGCTTCATCGAGTGCATCGGGGCGTCTACGCCGTGGGACATCGGGCGCTGACGGTCGAGTCGCGATGGATGGCGGCGGTCCTGGCACATGGGCCCCTTGCGGTGCTCAGTCATCGCTCGGCGGGACAGTTATGGGGGCTCTATCCGCGCAGTCGTATCGCGCCCGAAGTGACGGTCCCGGGCTCGAAGAAGACGAAGCGCTGGATCGCTGCCCATCGCGGCACGTTGCTGGGGGACGAAGTGGTGCGGGTGCGGGGGATACCGGTGACGTCCGTGCCGCGGACGATGTTCGACCTGGCGGGGATGCTGAAGGAGCGGGAAGTGGAGCGGGCGTGGAACGAGATGGAGGTGCGGGGCTATCGCGACCGACTCTCGGTGCCTCATCTTTTGGAGCGCCATCCGGGGCGCAAGGGGTCCTTGGTGCTTGCCCGGCTGGCGGAGCGAGCGACGTTGCCGGTCGGGATCACCCGCAACGACCTGGAGGAGGCGTTCCTGGCGCTCGTCGACCGTTACGAGCTGCCGCGACCGCGGATGAACGTCCACATCGCCCTGCGCGGACGCTTCTACGAGATCGACTGCCTCTGGGAGGACCGAAGGGTGGCGATCGAGCTCGACGGGGGAGGGGCACACGGCACCACGGAGGCGTTCCACAAGGACCGCGAACGCGACCGGATCCTCACTGCCGAAGGCTTCACCACCGCCCGCATCACCTGGGACCACATCCAGGACACGCCCGCCGAGGTTGCCGACGATCTGCGGCGCATCCTCACTCCGTACCCTTCATCCCATGGACCGGGAGCTCTTCGAGCACTACCTCCACGATGAATCGCGCCGCGGCCCGGCGCCCGACGACGCCTTCACCGGCGCCGCCGGCGGCGCCGCCTGCGGCGACCTCTCGCGCCTCTCCCTGACCGTCGACGGCGGCCGCATCGCCGCCGTGACCTTCGACACCGAGGGCTGCGGCGCCACCCAGGCCGCCACCGCGGCCCTGGCCGAGACCATCGAGGGCGCCACCGTCCTCGAGGCCGCCTCGACCTCGATCGACGACGCCGAAGCCCTCCTCGGCGGCCTCGACCCGTCCAAGCGCCACGCGGCGCAACTTGCCACCGATGCCCTCCACCGCGCCTTGAGCGCCGCCGCGGCCTCGAACCTTCCTCTGGACCCGTCGACCGCCCCCGAGCGCGTCGCCGTCGCCGTCTCCGGCGGCGTCGACTCGGCCGTGGCGGCGCTCCTGGAACGCGAGCGCGGCGTCGAGGTCGTGGCGATCACGGTGAAGCTCTGGGCCGATCCCGAGACCGACGGGACGAAGGCGTGCTGCTCGCCCGAGGCGGTGCTCGGCGCCCGCGCCGTGGCGCATTCGCTCGACATCCCGCACTTCACCCTCGACCTCGAGGCCGATTTCCGCCGCCGGGTCGTCCGGCGCTTCGTCGACGGCTACGCCGAAGGGCAGACGCCGAATCCCTGCATCCTCTGTAACGGCGAGGTGCGGCTGGCGGCGATGCTCGATCTGGCGGCCCGGCTCGGGGCGACGCGGCTGCTCACCGGGCACTACGCGCGGATCGTCGAGGACGGCGAGGGGCCGCTGCTCGCGGCCGGGGCCGACGCGGCCAAGGACCAGAGCTACATGCTCGCGGCGCTGCCCCCCGACCTGATCGGCCGGCTCGGGTTCCCGCTCACCGAGATGACCAAGGACGAGGTCCGCGCGGTCGCCGCGCGGCACGGCCTCGCCGTCGCCAAGAAGCCGGAGTCGCAGGACCTCTGCTTTCTCGCCGGCCAGGGCAAGCGCGGCTTCCTGCGCCGCCACGGCAACCTGGTCGACCGCGAGGGGGCGGTCGTCGACCGCGAGGGGCGGACGCTCGGGCGCCACCGCGGCCACCACAACTTCACCGTCGGCCAGCGGCGCGGCATCGGCGTCTCGCTGAACCAGCCGGGCTACGTGATCGCCACCGACGCCGCCACCAACACGGTCACCGTCGGCACCCGCGAGGAGCTGGAAACGCGGCGCATCCGGGTCCGCGACGCGGTGCTGCACCGCGACGGCACCCGCGTCGACAACGTCCGCCTGCGCTACCACTCGGCCACCCTGCCGGCCACCGTCGGGGCCGCCGCGCCGGGCCGCCATGAGGCCTTGGAGCTGGAGCTCGCCGAGCCCTTCGACGCCGCCGCGCCGGGTCAGACCGCGGTACTGATGGACGGCGAGACGATCGTCGGACACGGCACGATCGCCGCCGCGGCCTAGACCCCGGACCGCCCTCGACCGCCGCCCCGTCCGCGCCGCCCGCAACATTCCCCACACGAACTGTCAGCAAACCGTAGGCTCTCCCTCATGAAGGCCCAACAAATCCGTGACACCTACCTCCAGTTCTTCGCGGAGCGGGGACACAAGATCGTCCCCTCGGCCTCGCTCGTGCCCTCGGTGCTCGACCCGACCGTGCTGCTCACGACGGCCGGCATGCAGCCCTTCAAGCCCTACTTCCTCGGCCTCGAGACGCCGCCCGCGCCGCGCCTCACCGACGTGCAGAAATGCTTCCGCACGACCGACATCGAGGAGGTCGGCAACACCGCCCGGCACATGACCTTCTTCGAGATGCTCGGCAACTGGAGCTTCGGCGACTACTTCAAGGCCGAGTCGATCCCCTGGGGCTGGCAGCTCGCCACCGAGGGATTCGGCATGGACCCGGAGAAGATCTGGGTCACCGTCTTCGGCGGCGACGAGGAGCTCGGCCTCGGCCCCGACACCGAGGCGATCGCGATCTGGGAAGAGACCGGGGTGCCCGCCGAGCGGATCGTCCAACTCGGTCGCGACGACAACTTCTGGCAGGGCGGGCCGACCGGGCCCTGCGGGCCGTGCTCGGAGCTCTACATCGACCGCGGCCTCGAGTTCGGGGCCGAGGACGAACGGCCCGGCGACGAGGGCGAGCGCTTCCTCGAGTTCTGGAACCACGTCTTCATGAGCTACGACCTGCACGAGGACGGCACGCTGACCGAGCTGCCGACCAAGAACATCGACACCGGCATGGGCCTCGACCGGATGGCGGCGATCCTCCAGGACGTCCCCTCGGTCTACGACGTCGACCACGTGCGGCCGCTGATCGACCTCGCCGAAGAGCTCTCCGGCCACTCCTACGAGGAGTCGCCGGCGGTGACCCGGGCGATGCGGATCGTCGCCGACCACTCGCGCGGGGCCGCCTTCCTGATCGCCGACGGCGTCGTCCCCTCCAACGAGGACCGCGGCTACATCCTGCGGCGGATCATGCGGCGGGCGATCCAGCAGGGCAACGCGCTGGGGCTGGAGGCGCCGTGGCTGGGCCGCTTCGCCGAGCGCGTGATCGAGCTGATGGGCGAGGTCTACCCGGAGCTGGTGGACGAGCGGGAGAACATCGCCCGCTGGGTGAACGACGAGGAGGAGAGCTTCGGGCGCACGCTGGAGCGCGGCCAGGAGATGCTGGAGCGGCTGGTGGTCGAGGCGCGCGAGGCGGGCACCTCCTGGATCGACGCGGCCGACGCGTTCAAACTCCACGACACCTACGGGTTCCCCTACGACCTGACCAAGGAGCTGCTCGCCGAGCGGGGGCTGGCGGTCGACGACGACGGCTTCGCCGAGCTGATGGAGGAGCAGCGGACGCGCGCCCGCACCGGCGCCGCCACCGCCCACGGCTCCGAGGACACCCACAAGCGGGTCGAAGAGTTCGTCGGCAACGCGCCGCCGACCGAATTCGTCGGCTACGAGCGCCTGGCGACGACGACCGGTCTCGCCTCCGTGGAAGCGTCCACGGGCGGCGCGATCGAGGCCGGCGCGCTGGTCAAGCTCGAGCAGAGCCCCTTCTACGCCGAGGGCGGCGGCCAGGTCTCCGACTCCGGCGTCCTCACCTGGGACGGCGGCGAGGCGCGGATCGCCGACGTCTACCGGGTCGGCTCCGACCAGGTGCTGGAGATCGAGACCGAGGGCGAGCTGCCCGCGCCCGGCATCACCGTCGAGGCCGTCGTCGACCGCGAAACGCGCCACGCGACGATGCGCAACCACACCGCCACGCACCTGCTGCACGCGGCGCTGCGCGAGCGGCTCGGCACGCACGTGCGCCAGGCGGGCTCGGCGGTGCGCCCGGACAAACTGCGCTTCGACTTCACCCACGGCCAGTCGCTCAGCCCGGAGGAGCTGCGCGACGTCGAGGACCGCGTCAACGAGTGGATCAGCGCCGCCGCGCCGGTCCGCTGGCTGGAGATGGAGCGGGCCGACGCGGAAGCGCTCGGCGCGATGGCCCTGTTCGGCGAGAAATACGGCGAGTGGGTGCGGGTGGTGGAGATCGAAGGCGTCTCGCGCGAGCTCTGCGGCGGCACGCACGTCGCCAACACGGCCGAGATCGGCGTCTTCAAGGTGACCGCCGAGGGGTCGAGCGCCGCCAACGTGCGCCGCATCGAGGCGATCACCGGCCCGGCCGCGACCGACTTCTTCCGCGAGCGCGACGCCGCCCTGCGCGAGGTCGGCGAGCTGCTCGGCAACCCGCAGGATCCGGTCGCCGGCGCGCGTCGCGCGGCGGAGCGGATCAAGGAGGCGGGCGCGGGCGCCGAGCAGGCGCAGCGCCAGGCGCTCGGCGAGGAAGCGAAGCGGCTCGCGGGCGAGGCCTACGAGGCGGGCGGCGTGCAGGTGCTCGTCGCGGGTACCGAGCTGGCCGACCAGAAGTCGCTGCTCGACGTCGCCAACCGGATCCAGTCCTCGCTCGGCGGCGACGTCGTCCAGCTGCTCGGCGGCGGCGACAAGGAGAAGGTGGCGCTGGTGGCGCTGGCGACCCCGGGGGCGATCGCCAAGGGGCTTTCGGCGGCCGAGCTGGTCCGCGCCGCGGCGGCGGTCGTCGGCGGTGGCGGTGGCGGCCGCGACGACATGGCGCAGGCGGGCGGACGCGACCCGGCGAAGCTCGACGAGGCGCTGGCGGCGGCCCGCGCGATCATCGAGGGGAATCTGGGGTAAGGCTTGCGCGTGCTCGCCCTCGACCACGGCACCGTCCGGATCGGCGCCGCGATCTGCGATCCGACCGGGACCCTCTGCACGCCGCTGCCGGTGGTCGAGCCGCCCGCGGCCGAGGCGGTCGCGGCGCTGGCGCGCGAACGCGAGGTCGAGCGGGTCGTCGTCGGCCTGCCGGTCCACCTGAGCGGCGAGGAGGGCGCCCAGGCGGCGCTGGCGCGCGCCTTCGCCGCCGAGCTCGGCGAACTGCTGGAGGTCCCGATCGATACCTACGACGAGCGGCTCACCAGCCGCATGGCGGACACCAGCCGGCGCGAAGGGGCGGGTGCCTCGCGCGACTCGATCGCGGCGGCGCACCTGCTGGAGGCCTACCTGACGAGCCTGGCGCGGAAGGAGGAATCGTGAGCGACGACCTCGGCCGCGGCTTCCCGGGCGGCGACCCCTTCATCGACCCCGACGACCCGGTCGCGGTCGAACGAGAGGAACGCCGGCGCGAACGCGAAGCGAAGCGGGCCGAGAAGGCGGCGAAGCGCAAAGGCAAGGCGGCCGCGGCTCCGCCTCCGCCGCCGAAGGACGCGCCGCCGCCGACGAAACCACGTACCCCGGAGCAGGAGTTCTGGGACGAGCCCGCCGAACCGGTGACGCCCCCGCCCGGTCAGGAGCCGCCGCTGAGTGCCGATCCGGCCCAGGCCGAGAAAGCCGAGCGGGGGAGGCGCCGCCTGCTGGGCCGGCGCAAGGGCGGTGGTGCGGCCGCCGCCGCTGCCGCGGATGGAGCCGCCGCGGCCGAGAGCGGGACCCCGGCGCCCCCGACCGGTGAATCGCCGGTCCCGGACGCGGCGCCACCGACCGGCGAACAGCGCCCCGCGCCCGCCACCCGACCGGCCGAACGCCCCACTGGCGAATCGCCGCGCCCGCGGTCCGCGCCCGCGACGGGCGAGCAGCCGGTTCCCGCCTCCGAACCCATCCCGCCGACCACCGAAGCTCCGCACCGGCCCGCCTCCGACGTCCCGCAGGCCGATCCCGGGCCGCGCACGGCGGAAACGCCGCGACCCGACCCCAATCAGCCGGTCGCCTCGGGCGCGGCTACCGCGGAAGGCGGTCCCGCCACGCGCGAGCACCTGGCGCAGCCGCCGCGGCCGCTGGAGGAGACCGGGGCCGGGGACTGGGAGCCGCCGCCCCCGCGCGACGACTGGTTCAACGACGACTTCCACGACGAGGGCGCCCCGCACATGGCCGGGGCCGCCGCCACCGGCCGTCGCCACGGCGACGACGACGGACGCCGCAAGGGCATCCTCGGCGCCCTGCTCCGCCACCCGTTCCGGATCCTCGCGGTGATCATCGCGATCGTGATCCTCTTCTTCCTCAACTCTCTCTTCCAGCCCTTCCACGGCGAAGGCCACGGCCACGTCGAGGTGACGATCCCGAAGGGCTCGAGCGTCGGCGAAGTCGGCGACCTGCTGGCGAAGAAGGGCGTGATCGACAACTCGACCCTGTTCCAGATCCGCGTCACCCTCGACGGCAAGCGCTCCAGCCTCTACGCGGGCAAGTTCGCCCTGCAGAAGGACATGAGCTACAGCTCGGCGATCGACGCGCTCTCCGAAGAACCGAACGCGGCCAAGCCGAGCACGGTCACGGTGACGATCCCGGAGGGCTACACCCGCAAGCAGATCACCCAGCTGGTCAAGGAAGACGGCCTGCGCGGCAACTACATGAAGGCGACGGTCAAGTCGAAGCACCTCGACCCGGCGGACTACGGCGGCAAGAAGGCGAAGAACCTCGAAGGCTTCCTCTTCCCCGACACCTGGGAACTGAAGCGCCACCAGTCGGTCGAAGACCTGGTCCAGCTGCAGCTGAAGGACTTCAAGAAGAAGATCAAGGGCGTCAACATGAAGTACGCGAAGTCGAAGAACCTGACCGTCTACGACGTGCTGACGATCGCCTCGATCGTCGAACACGAGTCGGGGGTGGCGAGCCAGCGCAAGGACGTCGCCTCGGTGATCTACAACCGCCTGCACGAAGGGATGACCCTCGGCAGCGACGCGACGGTGCGCTTCGCCACCGGTAACTACACCAAGCCGCTGACCCAGTCGGAACTGGAATCCGAATCCCCGTACAACACCCGCACGCACGCCGGTCTGCCGCCGGGGCCGATCTCCAACCCCGGCATCGCGACGATCAAGGCGGCCGCGCATCCGTCGAAGAGCGAATACCTCTTCTTCGTCACCAGCCCGAACTGCAAGACGCTCAACTTCGCCAAGACCGAAGCCGAATTCGAACGGGACGTGAAGAAGTACGAAGCGTCCAAGTGCACCGAATAGCGCCATGCCCGGGCTGGCGGTGATCGGCCACCCGGTGGCGCATTCGCGCTCGCCGGACATGCAGACGGCGGCGCTCGCCGAGCTTGGCCTGGCGGGCGAGTGGACCTACGGCGCCCTCGACATCGCGCCCGAGGACTTCGAGGCAATGGTCGCCGAGCTGGCCGCGGCGGGCGAGTACGCCGGGGTCAACGTGACCGTGCCGCACAAGGAGGCGGCGCTGGCGATGGCCGACGAGGCGAGTGAGGGGGCCCGCGCGATCGGCGCCGCCAACACGCTGAGCTTCGTCGGCGGCCGGATCGCGGCGGCGAACACCGACGCGGGCGGCCTGCTGCGGTCGCTGCCGCCCCGCACCGCGGGCGGGCGGGCACTGGTCCTCGGCGCCGGGGGCGCCGCGCGGGGCGCGATCTGGGCGCTCGCCCACGGCGGCGAGGGATCGCCGGACGCGGACGACGAGCCGACGCGGGTCCCCGCCTTCGAGGTCGACGTCTGGAACCGCACCGCGGAGCGGGCGGAGGCGGTCGCCGCCGAGGCTCGGCGCGCGCGCCGTCGCCGAGCCCGACCCGGCCGCCTACGCGCTGATCGTCAACACCACCGCGGTCGGGCTCGGCGACGAGGACCCGTTCGAGCACCTGCCGCTCGCCGCCGCCTCCTTCGTCCCCGGCCAGGTCGTCGTCGACATGGTCTACGGCGAGGAGCCGAGCCCGCTGCTCGCCGCCGCCGCAGGAGCCGGCGCCACGACCGTCGACGGCCTCGAGATGCTCGTCCAGCAGGGTGCCCTCTCACTGCGCATCTGGACCGGTGAGGAGCCCTCGCTCGAGGCGATGCGGACCGCCGTCCGCCGATAGGGTGGAACGTTCATGACCGCCTTCCGCTTCACCACCGCCGGGGAGTCCCACGGGCCCGGGCTGACCGCGATCGTCGAGGGGATGCCCGCCGGGCTGGAGCTCGATCGCGAGGCGCTCGACCGCGACATGGCGCGCCGCCAGCTCGGCCACGGACGCGGCGGCCGCATGCGGATCGAGACCGACACGGTCGAGGTGCGCTCCGGCGTCCGCCACGGCCGCACGCTCGGCAGCCCGATCGCCCTGCTGGTCGCCAACCGCGACTACGCCAACTGGGAGGACCGGATGAACCCCTGGCCGGTCGAGGGCTTCGAGCCGGAAGAGGTCCACCTGCCGCGGCCCGGCCACGCCGACCTGGTCGGCGCGCAGAAGTACGGCCACGCCGACATCCGCAACATCCTCGAGCGCGCCAGCGCCCGCGAGACCGCCGCCCGCGTCGCCGCCGGCGCGATCGCCCGCGGCTTCCTCACCGCGCTCGGCGTCGAGGTCCACAGCCACGTCACCCAGATCGCCTCGGTCGCCGCGGCGCCGCGCGAGGAGCTCACGCCCGCCGACTTCGCCGGCATCGATGACGACCCGGTCCGCACCCTCGACCCCGAGGCGAGCAAGGCGATGGTCGCCGAGATCAACCGCCTGCGGAAGGCCAACGAGAGCCTCGGCGGCACCTTCGAGGTGATCGCCTTCGGCCTCGTCCCCGGGCTCGGCTCGCACATCTCCTGGGAAGACCGCCTCGACGGCCGGCTCGCCCAGGCGGTCTGCTCGATCCAGTCGATCAAGGGCGTCTCGATCGGCGAGGCCTGGGACGTGGCGACCCGCCCCGGCTCGGAAGCCCACGACGAGATCTTCTGGTCGGAGGCGCGGGGCTACTTCCGCGAAACCAACCGCGCCGGCGGCCTCGAGGGCGGCATGACCAACGGGCAGCCGCTCTCCGTGCGCGCCGCGATCAAGCCGATCTCCACCCTGACCAAGCCGCTGCGCTCGGTCGACACCGTCACCCACGCCCCGTCGCCGGCGCTGCGCGAGCGGACCGACTCGACCGTCGTCCCGGCCGCCGCCGTGGTCGCCGAGGCGATGGTCTGCCTCACCCTCGCGGCCGCCTACCGGGAGAAGTTCGGCGGCGACCACATCGACGACGTGCGCGCCGCGATCGACGCCTACAAGGCGCGGATCGACGCGCGGTGAGCGCGGGGGCGCGGCGATGAGCGACGGGCGCCGGCCCTCGATCGTCTTCGTCGGCTTCATGGGCGCGGGCAAGTCGACCGCGCTGGCGGCGGCGCGCGCCGAAGGGCTGCCGACGGTGGAGATCGACGAGCTGATGGAAAGGAGCTTCGGCTCGACCATCCCGCAGGCCTTCGAGAACCACGGCGAGGAGGGATTTCGGCAGCGAGAGTCGGAAGTTGTCGGCGCGCTGCTGGAGGAGGCCGACGACGGCGGCGCGATCGCGCTCGGCGGCGGCAGCGTGCTCTCGCCGCGGATCCGCGCGGCGATGGCCCGCCACACCGTCGTCTGGCTGCAGGTCGACGCGACCGAGGCCTGGCGCCGCATCGCCCACTCCGACCGCCCGCTGGCCAGTGACGCCGACTCGGTCGGCACCTTGCTGGCGACCCGCCTGCCGCTCTACGAAGAGCTGGCCGACGCGGTGATCCCGATGGGGGACCGGCGGATCGCCGGTCGCGCCCTGCCGATGATCCGCAAGCTGGCCGAGCTGCCTGCCGGCACCAAGATGCTCTGGGCGACGGCGCCCGGCGGCGAGTACCCGGTGCTGGCCGGCCGCGGCCTGCTCGGCGAGATGGGCTGGTGGCCGCTGGACGGCCACCGCTTCCTCATCTCCGACAGATCGGTCGGCCCGCTCTACGCGGAGCGCCTCGAGCCGCTCGCCGGGACCTTCGAGATCGAGGCGGGGGAGACGGCGAAGACGCTGACCAACACCGAGAAGGTGCTGCGCGCGATGACCCGCCAGGGGATGACCCGCTCCGACCACGTGGTGGCGCTCGGCGGCGGCGTCGTCGGCGACCTCGGCGGCCTCGCCGCCCACCTCTACCAGCGCGGCGTGCCGGTGGTCCAGGTGCCGACCACGCTGGTCGCCCAGGTCGACTCGGCCTACGGCGGCAAGGTCGGCGTCGACCTGCCCGAGGGCAAGAACTACGCGGGCGCCTTCCAGCAGCCGGCGGCGGTGATCGCCGACTCCGAGACGCTCGCCTCGCTGCCCCGCGAGGAGCTCGCGGCCGGCTTCGTCGAGGTGATCAAGACCGGCCTGCTGGCGGGCGGCTCGCTCTGGGAGCGGGTGCGGGCGATCAAGGAGATCGTCCCGGCCGAGCTCGACGACGTCGTCTTCGCCTGCGCCCGCTACAAGTGCTCGATCGTCGCCGCCGACGAGCTCGACACCGGCCTGCGCAACGTGCTCAACCTCGGCCACACGGTCGGCCACGCGATCGAGTCGGCGACCGGCTACACCGCCTACCGCCACGGCGAGGCGGTCGGCCTCGGGATGCTGGCGGCCCTGCGCCTCTCCGACGCGCCGGAGCTGCGCGACGAGGTCGAGGCGCTGCTCGCCCGCCACGGCCTGCCGACCCATCTGGAGGTGCCGCTGAAGGTCGAGGACATCCTCGAGGCGCTCGGTCGCGACAAGAAGCGGACCGCCGCCGGGGTCGGCTTCGTCCTCCTGCGCGTGCCCGGCGAGCCCGAGATCGGCCAGCTTGTCGACCCCGCTAAGGTCGAGGACGCCGTGAAGGAGCTGATGTCCTGACCGCCAGCACCCGCAACCGAGTCGCCGTCATGCACGGCGTCAACTTCGACATCCTCGAGCGCCGCGACCCGTCCTTCTACGGCGGCCGCTCGCTCTCGGCGCTGGAACACCAGATCGAGGGCTGGGCACGCGAGGCGGGGCTGGAACCGATCTTCTTCCAGACCAACCACGAGGGGGAGTTCGTGGAGTACCTCCACCGCCTGCCGGACGTCGCCGACGGCTCGGTGATCAACGCCGGCGCCTGGACCCACTACAGCCGCGCGATCGCCGACGCGCTCGGCGTCGCCGCGCTGCCCGCGGTCGAGGTCCACCTCTCCGACGTCGAGTCGCGCGAGGACTGGCGCAAGCTCTCGGTCTTCGACGGCCTCGTGGTCGAGAAGATCTCCGGCAAGGGAGCCGACGGCTACCGCGAGGCGCTCGCGGTGCTGGCGCGGGAGCTCGGGGTGGCGGCCTGATGCGCGGCCGCGGCGACAAGCTGGAGGCGCTCCTCGGCGAGCGCGAGCTCGACCGGATGCTGGTCACCGACCTGACCAACGTCCGCTACCTGACCGGCTTCACCGGCACCAACGGGGCGGCGATCTGCGGTCCCGACGTCCGCATCTTCCTCACCGACTTCCGCTACACCGAGCGCGCTGCCGCCGAGGTCTCCGAGTGGGAGTGCGTGACCCTCTCCGGCGACTGGCTGGGCGGGATCGCCGACCGCCTCTCCGGCAAGGTCGGCTTCGAGGACGACCACGTCTCGGTCCGCACCTTCTCCAAACTGAAGGAGAAACTGGCCGAGGGGGTCGAGGCGGTCCCCGCCGGCGGTGCCGTCGAGGGCCTGCGCCGGATCAAGGACGAGGGCGAGCTGGTGGCGATCGCCGAGGCCTCGAAGCTGGCCGACGCGGCGCTCGCGGCGACGGTCGAAGGCGGCTTCGTCGGCAGGACCGAGCGCGCCGTCGCCGACGCCTTCGAGGCCCACGTCCGCGCCCGCGGCGGGACGCTCTCCTTCGACACCATCGTCGCCGCCGGTCCGAACGGCGCCCAGCCGCACGCCGAGCCCGGCCCGCGGGTGATCGAGCGCGGCGAGCTGGTCGTCTTCGACATGGGCGCCAAGCTGGACGGCTACTGCTCCGACGGCACCCGCACCTATGCTACCGGCGACCCCGGCGAGGAGGGGCGACGCGTCTACGACACCGTGCTGGAGGCGCAGCTGGCGGCGCTGGCGGCGATCCGTCCCGGCGAGACCGGCGAGGACGTCGACAAGGTCGCCCGCAAGATCATCGACGACGCCGGCCACGGCGAGCACTTCGGCCACGGTCTCGGCCACGGCGTCGGCCTCGACATCCACGAGGAGCCGCGCCTCTCGCTGCGCTCCGACGACGTGCTGGCGGTGAACGAAGTCGTCACCGTCGAGCCGGGGATCTACCTGGCCGGCGACCTCGGCGTGCGGATCGAGGACTTCGTCGTCGTCACCGAGGACGGCTACCGCAACCTGTCGTCGCTGCCCAAAGAGCTGACGCTGGTCGACTAGCGGCTGAGGTCGACGCCCGCTTTGACCCGGGAGGCGAAGGCGGCGAGCAGGTTGATCACGGCCTCGACGTCGCGCAGGTCGACCATCTCGACCGGCGAGTGCATGTAGCGCAGCGGGATCGAGACGAGGCCGGCCGGGATGCCTGAGCGGGCGATCTGGATCGCGTCGGCATCGGTGCCGGTGCTGCGACCGCTGGCGCTGATCGAGTACTCGATCCCCTCCGCCTCGGCGGTCTCGACCAGCAGCTCGAAGACCTTCGGCGAGAGGGTCGAGCCGCGACCGATCGCCGGGCCGGAGCCGAGCGGGTGGACGCCGACCTCCTTCTCGTCGACCCCGGGCGCGTCGGTCGCGTGGGTGACGTCGACGGCGATCGCGATGTCGGGTTTCAGCTCGAAGGCCGAGGTGCGGGCGCCGAACAGGCCGATCTCCTCCTGCACGGCGGCGACGCCGGCGACCGAGCCGCCGGGGCCGGCGCCCTCGGCGCAGCGGCGTGCCGCTTCCAGCGCGACGTAGGCGCCGAGGCGGTTGTCCATCGACTTGGAGACGAGGCGGTCGCCCATCACCTGCATCGGCTCGGTGCGGATCACGACCGGGTCGCCGACCCGGATCTTGGTCTCCGCCTCCTCGCGGTCGGCGGCGCCGATGTCGATGTGCATCGATTTCAGCTCGACCACCTTTTTGCGCTGGTCCGGCTCCAGCAGGTGGATCGGCTTGCGCCCGGCGACGCCGGGGACGAGGCCCTCGCGGCCGCGCACCTCGACCCGCTGGCCGACCAGGATCTGGGGGTCCCAGCCGCCGATCGGCTCGAACCAGAGGAACCCCTTCTCGTCGATGTGGGTGACGATCAGGCCGATCTCGTCGATGTGGCCGACGATCGCGACCAGCGGCTCGGCCTCGCCGACCCGCGCGATCGTCGAGCCGATGCCGTCGTAGGAGAGCTCCGCGAAGCCGGCGGCCTTGCGCCAGACCTCGGCCGCGGGTCCCTCGTAGCCGGAGGGCGCGCCTGCCCGCAGCAGTTCGTCAAGAAGCGTGGGAACCTCGTTTGAAGTCGTCATAGGCGCGGAAGTATTACGAAGTTCATATGTCCGTCCACGAAAAACAGTTTTTGCCGGACGGTCAGGCGCCCTCTTCGGCGATCAGCTCGGCCTCCGCCTCGGTCATCGTGTTGCGGGCGCGCAGGCGGTCGCGGCGCTCGTCGTAGCCGGCGTGCTCGCGGACGACCAACAGGGCGAGCAGCGCGGTGGCGATCGCCAGCGTCGCCAGCGCCGGGATCTCCCTCGCCACCGGGACCAACGCCAACAGCACCGGGATCAGCACCAGTTTGTTGCGGTTCCAGGTGCGCACGTGGCGAAAGCGGAAGGCGATCAGGCCGCCGAGGTAGAGCGAGATCCCGCCGAGCAGCGCGAACGCCGTCACCCAGTCGAGGTGGGTGCCGGTGTCCTCCAGCACCGTCTTCAGGCCGAAGGCGGTCATCACGATCCCGGCGACGAGGAAGAGGTGCAGGTAGGAGTAGGAGTCGCGGGCGAGCGCGTTCTGGATGCGGCCCGGCTCGGCCTCGCCGAGGCGCCGCGCCGAGACCAGCGCGACGACGTCGAAGTAGACCCACCACATCGCCGCGGCGACGCCGACCCCGAGCACGGCGGCGACGCCGATCCCGAGGTCGAGGTGCCCGGCGGCGCCGGCGCCGATCTCGACGATCGACTCGCCGAGGGCGATGATGACGATCAGGCCGTGGCGCTCGGCGAAGTGGCCGGGGACCAGCTGCCAGCCCTCGACGCCGAAGAAGTAGGGCCCGCCGAAGTCGAGTACCAGCGCCAGGATCCAGAGCCCCGCCTGGGTCCAGCCGTCGAAGGCCGAGGCGAGCGCCAGCAGGCCGACCGCGATCGCGGTGGAGACGGTGAGCGAGCGCACCGAGGCCGCCAGGTCGGGCTCTTCGGAGCCCGCGATCGCGAAGAGGGCGATGTGGGCGACGCGGAAGAAGCCGACCGAGAGGGCGAAGGCGAGCGCCAGGTCGCCGAACGCCTCCGGCACGCAGATCGCGGCGATCAGCATCGAGGCCATCGCGGCGAAGAAGACGAGCCGCACCGGCCCGGCCTCGGGGTCGATCACGCTGGTCAGCCAGGCGTAGGCGGCCCAGGCCCACCAGAGCACGCCCAGCGCCAGCAGTCCCTGGCCCAGTCCCGACCAGCTCGGGTGGTGCGACATCAGCGACGTGCACTCGGTGATCGCGAGGACGAAGACGAGGTCGAAGAAGAGCTCCAGCGGCGTGACCCGCTCGCCCTCGCGGCGGGTCGCGCTCAGGCGCGGCGCGTGGTGGCGCGACTGCGGGCGACCGGGCTGCTCGGCCGGGGACGAGGCGTCTGGCACGCCGCCAATCCTTGCAACTCGCTCCCCGCCGGCTCGGTGCTCTCGCCGCGCGGGCCGAAGACCCAGAGCCGCAGGAGCCAGTAGCGGAGCAGCGTCGCCGCGGCGTTGGCGAGGACGAGGACGGCGACCTCGACGGCCTGCGACGCGCCCGGGGCGAGCGCTCCCAGGCCCGCCAGGGCGATCGTCGTCAGGCCGAGGCAGAGGCCGAAGACGATCAGCCCCTGGAAGTGGTGGGTGACGAGGCCGTCGCGGCCCCGCCTGCCGAAGGTGAAGCGGCGGTTGGCGGCGGTGTTGAAGACGGCGCTGATCGCCAGCGCCGCGGCGTTGGCGGCGAGTGGGGCGACGGCCGCGCGGAGGACGAGGAAGAGCAGGAGGTAGAGCAGGGTGCTGGCGACGCCGACGACGGCGAAGCGGCTCAGTTCGCCACCGAGGCGGGCGATCCCGCGCAGGTCCTCGACCGCGGTGCTGACGATGTCGACGCGCGAGTCGGGATCGTCGACCCAGTCGACCGGCACCTCGTGGATGCGCAGGCCGGAGCGCTCGGCGAGCACCAGCAGCTCGGTGTCGAAGAACCAGGCCTGGTCCTCGACGCGGGGGAGGAGCGCCTTGATCACCTGCGCGCGCCCGGCCTTGAAGCCGCACTGGGCGTCGGAGAAGCGGCTGCGCAGGGTGAGGTGGAGGAGGCGGTTGTAGCAGCGGGAGATGACCTCGCGTTTCGGCCCGCGGGTGACCCGCGAGCCGCGCGCCAGGCGGGTGCCGATCGCCAGGTCGGAGTGGCCGGAGATCAGCGGCGCGACCAAGGGGAGGAGGGCCTCGAGTCCGGTCGAGAGGTCGACGTCCATGTAGGCGAGGACCTCGGCGTCGCTGCGCGACCAGACCCGGCGCAGGGCGCGCCCGCGCCCCTTCTCGGAGAGGCGCACGTAGGTGACGTGGTCGAGCTCGGCGGCGAGCCGTTCGCCGATCGGCTGGGTGGCGTCGACGCTCGCGTTGTCGGCGATCACGATGCGGAAGGAGTAGGGGAGGTGCTCGGCGCAGAAGTCGTTCAGGCGACGCACGCTCTGCTCCAGCGCGGCTTCCTCGTTGTAGACGGGGATGGCGATCTCGACGGTTGGCCTCATGCGAACGAGAGTGCCGCTCGTCGGTGGGAGCGCCGTGGGCGGGGCCTCAGCGTTTCCTGGGAGGCGAAAGAGGGGAGAATCACCTCTCAGGAAACGCACAGGAAGTTCAGAGACCATGTTTTCCATGAACGCAGCCACCGAGAACCCGAACGCCGGCAAGGTCCTCGTCGTCGACGACGAGTCCAACATCGCCGACGTCCTCTCCATCGCCCTGAAGTTCAACAACTACGAGGTCGAGACCGCGGCCGACGGGCACAGCGCCCTGCAGGCGGTCACCGACTTCCGTCCCGACCTCGTCCTGCTCGACGTGATGCTGCCCGACCTCGACGGGTTCGAGGTGGCGCGGCGGATGCGCGAGCGCGCCGACGAGACGCCGATCCTCTTCCTCACCGCCCGCGACACCACCGAGGACAAGGTCCGCGGCCTCACCATCGGCGGCGACGACTACGTCACCAAGCCGTTCTCGGTGGAGGAGCTGCTGGCCCGGGTCGGCTCGGTCCTGCGCCGCTTCGGCAATTCCGGCGGCGGCGAGAGCGTGCTGCGCTTCGGCGACCTGGAGCTCGACGACGACACCCGCGAGGTCTTCCGCGGCGGCACGCCGATCGAGCTCACCGACACCGAGTACCGTCTCCTCCGTTACCTGATGTCTCATCCACGGCGCGTGCTCACCCGCGCGCAGATTCTCGACCACGTCTGGGATTACGACTTCGGCGGCGACGCCCGCGTGCTGGAGACCTACGTCTCCTACCTGCGCAAGAAGCTCGAGGCGCGCGGCCCGCGCCTGATCCACACCGTGCGGGGAGTCGGCTATGCGCTCCGCCTTCCGTCTTCCTGATCTATCCCTGCGGGCTCGCCTGCTGGTCCTGCTGGTCGCCCTCGCGGTGGTCGGCCTGGCGGCGGCCGACTTCGCCTCCTACCGGGCGCTGCACAACTACCTGTACGACCGGGTGGACCAGCAGCTGGAATCGGCCTTCGGGCCGGTGTCGACCTCGCTGGCCACGCGGGCGGGGGAGAGCGAACTCGCGGCCGGATTCGGCGGCCCGGGCCCCGGCGACGGAGGTGGCGGCCCGAGCGGCCCGTCGCCGGGCGGATCGCACCTGCCGAACTCCGCCTACGGCCAGCTGCGGGACACGAGCGGCGAAGTCGTCGCCCAGACCTCGTCGGAATTCTACGGCGAACAGGTCGCCGCGCCGAAGATCCCGGCGAACCTGAAGGCGGCGAGCTCGATCGAATCGATCTCCCCGGTGACGGTCGGGGAGCGCGGTGGCGGCTCCGAACAGTTCCGCCTCGCCGCGGTCGAATCCGAAGACGGCCTGGAGTCGATCGTCGCGGTGCCGCTCGGTGACACCAACGCCACGCTCAGCCACCTGATCATCATCGAGCTCGTGGTCAGCGGTGCGATCCTGATCGCGCTCGCCGTCGCCGCCTGGTGGCTCGTCGGGGTCGGCCTGCGGCCGCTGCGGCGGATGGGCGAGGTCGCCGGCCACATCGCCGCCGGCGACCTCTCGCGCCGGGTCGAGCCGGACAACAACCGCACCGAGGTCGGCCGCCTGGGCAAAGCCCTGAACGCGATGCTGGTGCAGATCGAGGCGGCCTTCGCCGAGCGCGCCGCGGGGGAGAGGCGCCTGCGCCGCTTCCTCGCCGACGCCTCGCACGAGCTGCGCACGCCGCTCGCCTCGATCCGGGGCTACTCGGAGCTCTACCGGATGGGCGCGGCGACCGATCCCTCCGCGGTGGAGCGGGCGATGTCGCGGATCGAGTCCGAGTCCGCGCGCATGGGCGGCCTGGTCGACGACCTGCTGACGCTGGCCCGGATCGACGAGGTGAGGGAGCCGGCGCGGGAGCCGCTCGACCTGCGCGAGCTGCTCGAGGACGCCCGCGACGACGCCCGCGCGGCGGCGCCGGAACGCGAGATCTCCCTCAACCCGACCGGGCCGGTGGCGATCGAGGCCGACGGCGACGCCCTGCGGCGCGTCTTCGCCAACCTGCTGCGCAACGCGGTCGTCCACACCCCCGAAGGCACGCCGATCGAGATCACCCTGGAGACGACCGAGGCCTGGGCGACGATCAAGATCCGCGACCACGGCCCCGGCCTGCCGCCCGGCGACCCCAATGCCGTCTTCGAGCGCTTCTGGCGCGACTCCTCCTCGCGCGGCCGCGACGACGGCGGCGCCGGCCTCGGCCTGGCGATCGTCAACGGCCTGGTCAACTCCCACGGCGGCCGCGTCGACGCCTCCAACCCCCCCGGCGGCGGCGCCCTCTTCACCGTCCGCCTGCCGCTGAGCTAGCTGCCTTGTCCCTGCGGGTGGGGTCGGGGGCGTGGGTTCGGGCGGCGTGCTTCGCCGCCGCCGCGCCCGTCCGAGTTGCGTCCCGGGCGTCTCGTGGCGGCCCGGGCAGGCTGTGGCCGCCACGAGACGCCCGGGACGTGAGGGTCCCGCAGGGAAGGTCACAGGGATGTGACGCTTCCGCCGGGATCTCCACGGAGACGTGAGCCTTCCTCCTGGGCATGAGGCCTCCACAGAGGCGCGGTCGACCTGGGTCAGCCATAGGTTCACCCAGGTCGACCGCACCTCGGCGATGCCTGAAGAAGTGCGACCTTTGGGGAATCTTCGTCACGACACGGGGCACCTTCCTCACATCTCCCGCGCCTCTCTGTGACGCACCCGCCCGGGCCTGCACCGTTCCCCACATCCCCGGCCTTCTCGGTGGCGGCCACAGCCTGCCCGGGCCGCCACCGAGAAGGCCGCGTCCCTTTCCGGTCCCTTTCCCGACCCCCGGGCGCCAGCTCCCCCCGCCTGAAATCAACCACCCTGACCTCCGGCCACCAGTCCCAGGGCGGTCCCAGGAAACTACGAGGGTCGGGAGTCACCTTGGTGGAATGGAGAGCGCTACCCATCCACACCCACGTTCCTGGAACTCGAGCCGGATGCGCGACCGCCTGCGGGCGGTGCCGCTGCCGCGGCCGGAGCTGGCGGTGCTGCTGGTGTTGGCGGCGCTGCTCTACCTCTGGGGACTGAGCAAGAACGGCTGGGCCAACGACTACTACAGCGCCGCCGTCCGCTCGATGGCGGGCAGCTGGCACGACTTCCTCTACGGCTCCTTCGACGCGAAGGGGCTGATGACCGTGGACAAGCCGCCGCTCGCGCTCTGGGTGGAGGCGCTCTCGGTCAAAATCTTCGGCTTCAACTCGCTGGCGATCCTGGTGCCGCAGGCGCTGATGGGGGTCGCCTCGGTCGGCCTGCTCTACGACCTGACGCGGCGCGTCTGGGGCCGCGTCGCGGGGACGGTCGCCGGCCTCGGGCTGGCGCTGACCCCGATCGTCGTCGCGATCTCCCGCCACAACAACCCCGATGCCCTGCTGATCCTCTGCAGCGTCGGCGCCCTCTGGTGCTTCATGCGGGCCCTGGAGAAGGGGGCGGAAAAGGGCGCCACCAAGTGGCTGGCACTGGCCGGCGTCTGCGTCGGCCTCGGCTTCGAGGCGAAGATGGGCGCGGCGCTGATGATCGTCCCCGGGATGGCGCTCGCCTGGCTCTGGGTGGCGCCGAGCGGCCGCCTGGTCGCGCTGCGGCAGCTGGCGGTGGCGGGTGCGGCGCTGCTCGTGGTGGCGCTCGCCTGGCCGGTCCTCGTCTGGCTGACGCCCGCCTCCAGCCGGCCCTGGATCTCCGGCACCAGCGACAACAGCATCTGGTCGCTGATCTGGGAATACAACGGCTTCGGCCGGCTGAACGGGCAGAGCGGCGGCCCCGGCTCGCTGGGGACGAGCGGCACCTTCGGCGGCGCCACCGGCCCCCTGCGGCTGCTGAACGAAGCGCTCGGTGGGCAGGCGGGCTGGCTGCTCGGCGCGGCGCTCGCGGGCGGCCTCGGGATCGCCGCGATGACGCGCCTGCGGCGGACCGACCCCCGCACCGGCTGGATCATCGCGATGGGGGGTGCCTTCGGCGTCACCGCGGTCGCCTTCAGCTTCGCCGGCGGCATCTTCCACCCGTACTACACGTCGCTGCTGGGTCCCTTCGCCGCGGCTCTGGTCGGCGCGACCGCCGGCCAGGTGCTGCGCGGCGAGCGGGAGGGAGGCCGCGACGCGATGTTCGGCCGGCTGCTCGGAGCGGTGGCGATCGGCCTCGGCGCGATCGTCGAGCTGGTCGTGATCGACAACAGCGCCACCGACCTCGGCTGGCTGGTGGCCCCGATCGTGATCGTCGCCGTCGCGGCGATCGCGGCGCTTCTCTTCGCCGACACCCTCGCGGCGCGGCTCGGCAGGCGGGCGAAGGGCGCGAGCCCGGCGCGCGTGCGCCTGGCGGCGCTCGCCTGCGCCCTCGGCATCCTCCTCGTCGGCCCGGCGATCTGGTCGGTCGACACGCTCGGCCACGCGACCAGCAGCACCTTCCCCGCGGGCGGCCCGGAATCGGCCGGGATGGGCTTCGGCGGCGGCGGTGGCCCCGGCGGCGGTGCGCCCGGTGGCGGGGGCGGCTTCCCCGGTGGCGGCGAAGGCGGCGGCCCGCCCAGCTCCGGTGGCTCGGAAAGCGGCTCCGGCTCCGGCGGCGGCCTGCCCGGCGAAGTCACCGAACCCGAAACGGAAAGCTCCACCGGCGAAGGGACGACGAAGACCATCGCCGCCACCTCCGAAGGCGCGGTCGAAGAACTCTTCGGCGAAGGCGCGGAATCGGCAGAAGGCTCGGTCGGCGAACTGTTCGGCGAAGGCGGCGAAAGCTCCGAAGGCGGCGAAGGTTTCGCCGGCCCCGGCGGCTCGAGCGGCGGCCCGCCCTCGATGGGCGGCGGCTCCGGCGGCATGGGAGGCGGCGGCTTCGGTGGCGAAAGCCTCACCTCGGTCCTCGAATACACCGAATCCCACGGCGGCGGCACGATCGCCGTCGACAGCCAGTCGGAGGCGGCGTCCGCGATCATCGAAGACGGCGCCGAAGTGGCCGGCATCGGCGGCTTCTCCGGCAAAGAGTCGTCGGTCAGCGTCGAATGGCTGGAAGAACGGATCGAATCGGGCGCGATCACCTGGATCTACACCAGCGGCCTCGGCTCGGGCGGTGGTGGCGGTGGCTTCGGCGGCGACACCCGCACCGGCTCCGAATCGGCGATCGACACCGTGGTCGAATCGGAATTGTGCACCGCGGTCGACTACACCGAAAGCGGCTCGAGCTCCGAATCCGCCGAATCCTCGGAAAGCTCGAGCAGCAGCGCCACCCTCTACAAGTGCGGCGAATAGTGACTTAGGGTTGCGCCATGTCGACGCAACCCAAGGTCGCGCTCGTCACCGGGGCCTCCAGCGGGATCGGCGCCGCCACCGCGCGGCGCCTCGCGCGTGAACCGGGGACCGAGCTGGTCCTCGTCGCCCGCCGCGGCGAGCTGCTCGCCGAGCTGGCCGCCTCGCTGCCCTGTCCGACGACCTGGCTCGCCGCCGACCTCACCCGCGCCGACGCGCCGGAGCTGATCCGCGCCCACGTCGATCAGCACCACGACCGCCTCGACCTGCTGGTGAACAACGCCGGCGCCGCCTGGCGCGGCACCTTCGGCGAGACCGGCTGGGCCAACGTCCACCGCCACATGGAGCTGAACTTCGACGCCGTCGTCCGCCTCACCGAGGCGCTCCTGCCGCTGTTGCGCCAGTCTGCCCCGAGCGCGATCGTCAACGTCGCCAGCACCGCGGGCCGGGTCAGCCGCGCCAACTCGGGCGCCTACTCGGCGAGCAAGTTCGCCCTGATCGGCTGGACCGACGCGCTCTCCCTGGAGGAGGCGCCGCACGGCGTCCACGTCGGCATGGTGCTGCCCGGCTTCGTCCCCACGGAGGGCTTCCCGCAGGCCGAGCTGCGCGCCAAGGCCGCCACCCGCCTGATCCTCTCGACCCCGGACAAGGTCGCCGACGCGATCGTCGAGGTCGGCCCCGGCGGCAAGTCGGAGCGCTACGTCCCGCGCCCCTACGCGCTCGCCGCCTACCTCCGCGTCCTCGCCCCGCGCCTCGTCCGCCGCGCCCTCGGCGGCGGCTCCGCCGCGACGCTCACCCCGGCCGCGGCCGAGCGAAAAGACTGACCGCGCCCGCCCCCGGCGCGTCGCTAGAGTCAGGTCCAATGACTGTTTCGACCAACCAATTCCGCAACGGCTCCCACATCGACATCGACGGCAAGGTCTGGAAGATCATCGAGTTCCAGCACGTCAAGCCGGGCAAGGGAGGCGCCTTCGTGCGGACGAAGCTGCGACGCCTCGAGGACGGCGCGGTGATCGACAAAACCTTCCGGGCCGGGGAGAAGTTCCGCTCGGTGCGCACCGAATCGAAAAAGATGCAGTACCTCTACGACCAGGGCGACGCGGTCGTCTTCATGGACAACCAGGACTACGACCAGATCGAGATCCCGGCGGCGACCCTCGGCGACTCGATGAAGTGGGTCCTGCCGAACTCCGACGTCGAGGTCCTCTTCGTCGACGACCAGCCCAGCGACGTGACGGTGCCGAGCGCGGTCGACATGAAAGTGATGCAGACCGATCCGGGCCTCAAAGGCGACACCGCCTCCGGCGGCGGCAACAAGCCCGCCACGCTGGAGTCCGGCGCGATCGTCCAGGTGCCGCTCTTCATCGAGGAGGGCGAGACGATCCGGGTCGACACGCGCACCGGCGAATACGTCTCGCGCGCCTGAGCGGCGAGCCGCCGGGCGCGCCGCCCGCGCCTGCTGAGTGCCGAGCCTGAGAGAATGCGCCGATGCGCCGCTCCGACCAACGCCGTGACGCCGTCTTCGCCAGCTACCAGCGGGACGTCACCGGCCGCCCGCTCGAGGAGCTCGTGGCCGACGCCAAGCCGCTCACCCGCGAGCTCGCCGAAGGGGTCGAGGAAGCGCGCGAAGAACTCGACGAGACGATCGCCGAGCACCTGCGCGGGGGCTGGACCGTGGACCGGATCGCGCCGCTCGACCTCAACGTGATGCGGGTCGCGCTGTTCGAGATCGAGGAGGGGGAAACCCCGTTCGAGGTGGCGATCGACGAGGCGGTCGAGATCGCCAAGGAGTACTGCGGCGCCGACGCGCCGAAATTCATCAACGGCGTCCTCGGGGCGATCGTCCGCGAGCGCGAGCCCGCCGGATGAGCCGCCTGACCGAGATCTCCGAGCGCCTGCGCCAGATCGCCGCCGAGCTGGAGAGTGAGGGCGGGCTGGAGGAGGGCCGCGCCGCCGCGCTGGCCGCCGAAGCGGGCGAGCTCTCCCAGGAGGCGGTCGAGGAGACCAACCGCCGCGCCCGCGAGGCGGCCGCCGCCGACCGTGAGTAGCCGCGCCGCGGGCGCCCGCCCGGAGAGGCGCCGCTGATGGCGACCGAGGCGCCGCTCTACCCGGAAGACCTGCGCGACCTCGTCGAAGCGGCGCTCGCCGACCTCCATTTCGCCACCGCGCCGCGCACCGAGGGGCTCGAGGAGGCGATGCGCTACTCGCTGCTCGCCGGCGGCAAGCGGGTGCGGCCGGTCCTCGCCCTCGCCACCGCCCGCGCCCTCGGCGCGCCGCCCGAGCGCTTCCTCCCGGTCGCCGCGGCGATCGAGCTGATCCACACCTACTCGCTGATCCACGACGACCTGCCGGCGATGGACGACGACGACCTGCGCCGCGGCAAGCCGACCTCGCACAAGCGCTTCGGCGAGGACGTCGCGATCCTCGCCGGCGACGGCCTCTTCGCCGAGGCGGTCCGCCTCTTCTGCGAGCAGCCCGGTGACCCGGCCCGGGTGCTCGCCGCGCTGCGCGAGCTGGCCGCCGCGACCGGGGTCGACGGCATGGTCGGCGGCCAGTACGTCGACGTCACCGGCGTCGAGCTCGACGCGGCGGGCCTGCGCCAGCTGCACAGCCTGAAGACCGGCCGCCTGATCTCCGCCAGCGTCTGCGTGATCCCGATCCTCGAGGGAACCGAGGAAAGTGAGACAATGACCTATCGCCGGTTCGCCGACGAGCTGGGCGTGCTGTTCCAGATCGTCGACGACATCCTCGACGTGACCGAGAGCGATGAGCGGCTCGGCAAGCCACATGGAAGCGACGAGAGACTTGGCAAAATCACCTACGTCAGCCTCTTCGGCCTCGACCGGGCGCGCGAGCTCGCGTCCGAATCCCACGCCAAGGCGTCGGCGGCGCTGGCCGAGGCCCACGGCGACACCGACGACCTGAGGCGCGTCGCGGACTACATCTACACCCGACACGAATGAGCGACACCGAAAAACTTCTCCCGGGGATCGATGGCCCCGCCGACCTCGACGACCTGAGCGACGCCGAGCTGCAGCAGGTCGCGCAGGAGATGCGCGAGTACATCATCGACACGATCGGCCAGATCGGCGGCCACTTCGGCGCCAACCTCGGCACCTGCGAGCTCACCGTCGCCCTCCACAGCGTGCTGGAAAGCCCGCGCGACAAGATCCTCTGGGACGTCGGCCACCAGTCCTACCCGCACAAGATCCTCACCGGCCGCCGCGACCAGCTGGCGACGATCCGCCAGTACGAGGGCCTCGCCCCGTTCTGCTCGATCGCCGAGTCCGAGCACGACATCATGGGCGCCGGCCACGCCTCGACCTCGATCGGCTACGCGGTCGGGCTGAAGGAGGCGATGCGCAAGGGGATCGGCGCCGACGGCCGCGTCGCCGCCGTGATCGGCGACGGCGCCCTGACCGGCGGCGTCGCCTACGAGGCCCTGCACGCGGCGGGCGGCATGCAGACGCCGGTCGTGATCGTCCTCAACGACAACGGGATGTCGATCTCGCCGAACGTCGGCGCGCTCTCGCGCTCCTTCAACCGCCTGCGCCTCAACCCGCGCCTCTACCACGCCCGCGAGGACCTCGAGGACCGGCTGACCAAGCTGCCGCTCGGCGTCGGCCGGCGGATCGAGCGCCTCGGCCCGGAGATCAAGGCCGCGATCAAGGCCTACTGGGCGCCCGGCCTCTTCTTCGAGGAGCTCGACCTCGCCTACATGGGCGTGATCGACGGCCACGACGTGGCGGCGCTGCGCGGCGCGCTCACAGAGGCCTTCGAGGCCGAACGCCCGGTCGTCGTCCACATCAACACGGTCAAGGGCAAAGGCTTCGCGCCCGCCGAAGCCAACGGCCTCGCCTCGATGGAGGAGTGGCACGCGGCGAAGCCGAACTCGATCGTCAACGGCCGCCCGACAGCCAAGGAACCCGCCTCCCAGAAGACCATCCCGGTGCAGGAAACCGACTCGCCGGAGGGGATCGAGCGGCTGGAGAAGCCGCCCGCGCCGGGCTCGCCGCCGCAGTACACCAAGGTCTTCGCCGACGCCCTCGTGGCCGAGGCCGAGCGCGACGCGCGGGTGATCGGGATCACCGCCGCGATGGCGGGGGGGACCGGCCTGCAGAAGCTCGCCGACGAGCTGCCGGAGCAGTACTACGACGTCGGCATCGCCGAGCAGAACGCGATCCTGCTCGCCTCCGGGCTGGCGCTGCAGGGCGCCAAGCCGGTCGCCGCGATCTACTCGACCTTCCTGCAGCGCGCCTTCGACCAGATCGTCCACGACGTCTGCCTGCAGAACCTCGACGTCACCTTCGCGATGGACCGCGCCGGGCTGGTCGGCGACGACGGCCCGACCCACCACGGCGCCTTCGACGTCTCCTTCTTCCGGCCGATCCCGAACGTGGTGCTGATGGCGCCGCGCGACGAGGCGATGCTGGTCCACATGCTGCACACGGCGATCGCCCACGACGGCCCGGCGGCGCTGCGCTACCCGCGTGGGGCGGCGGAGGGCGTGGAGATCCCGGCGCGGCCGGAGCTGCTGCCGATCGGCAAGGGCGAGGTGCTGGCCGAGGGTCGCGGCGTGGCGCTGTTCGGCTACGGCCACGGCGTCGCGGTGGCGCTGGAGGCGGCGGCGATCCTCGCCGACCACGGCCTCCAGGTGACCGTCGCCGACGCCCGCTTCGCCAAGCCGCTCGACGAGGAGCTGACGACGCGCCTGGCCCGCGATCACGACCTGTTGGTGACGATCGAGGAGAACGTCCTGCCCGGCGGCTTCGGCGCCGCCGTGCTGGAGCATCTCGAGGACGCCTTCGCGGCCGGCCCGGCGGAGCGGGCGCGCGTCCTGCGCGTCGGCCTGCCCGACCGCTACGTCACCCACGGCAAGCCCGAGCTGCTGCGCGCCGAGGTCGGCCTCACCGGCCAGTCGGTGGCCGATCGAGTGCTCGCCGCGACCCCGTCCGCGCAACCGATTGCACGGTAATAAAATTCGGTATTGCGCCATTTGGCGCAATCCAATAGTTTGCCGACTGTCTCTCCGGTGAAAGGAAGAAGCCCTGCTCGTCAGGCGCTTCTGGGGGAATCACCAAAGGGAGGAGAGACGGAGATATGTATCTCCATATGTGTGGGTCCGTTTGGGGAAGCGGACTTCTCGCGACCCGGAGCCCCTAGCGGCCCGGGTCGCGAGGCGCATTCCGTGGACGGGCCAGGGCCTCGTCCACGGATGTCGCCGGCCTCAGTCCTGCTGGTCAGCGGGGCCCTCGGCGAGGATCCGGTAGATCTTGCGCCGGGTCTCGTCGAGCAGCTCGCGGACCTGCTTCTGCTGGTCCTCGGTGCCGTCGGCGGCCGCTTTGACCGCCAGGATCAGCTGGCCGATCGTGTGGCGGAGGGCCAGGTGGCCGGTCGGGAAGCCGGCGCGGACGGCGTCCCAGGGGGCGACGTCGCCGGACTTCTCCTCGTAGGCCTTGCGACCCTCGTCGGTGAGGCTGAAGCGGCGCTTGCCGTCCGAGTCCTCACCGCGGATCAGACCCTCGTCCTCGAGCATCTGCAGGGTGGGGTAGATCGAGCCGGCGCTGGGCGTCCAGGCGCCCTCGGAGCGCTCCTCGGTCTCTTTGATCATCTCGTAGCCGTGCATCGGTCGGTCGGCGAGCAGGGCGAGGACGGCGGCGCGGATGTCACCGCGACGGGCTCGCGGGCCCCTGCCTCGACCACGGCCGCCGGGGCCGAAGCCCGGACCGCCGAACCCGCGACTGCGGGCGAACTCATCGAGACCGCCTCCGGGATGACGGGGATGCCTGTGTGAGTGCTTGCTGTACATAACTGTGTTCCTCCTATCGGAATGTAACGCGATATATCGTAACGGATCGCGACGATATGTCAACCCGGATCGCGAGTTCGCAGTTCTGCTCGCTGTCCGAGCGAAAGTGCGAACGCAGGGGCGGAGGTGTGATGAGCGCCCGGTGGGGTAGATTCGGCGCATGAAGATCCTCTTCGCGCCCGTGGGAATCGTCGCCGGCCTGATCGCGGGGCTGGTGGCGAAGAAGACCTTCGAAAAGGCCTGGGCGGTGATCGACGACGACGATCCGCCCGAGCCCGACACCCGCGGCGTCCCGACCGGGAAACTGCTCGCCGCGCTGGCGATCGAGGGCGCGATCTTCCGCCTCACCAAAGGCTTCGTCGACCACCAGGCGCGGGCGGGCTTCGCCGGCGCCACCGGCCGCTGGCCCGGCAAGGACCCGGCCAAGGAAGACGCCTAACAAGGGAAAAGGCGCCCCTCCGGGGCAGGAGGGACGCCTTCAGGGAACTGCAGGGGGAGACCACGTCTCTACCCACCGGTCGGTTCCCATAAAACCGGGCGGCGAAGTTTTTCTGGATTCCTGTCCGGCCTCGGCTCCGGCGCGCCCGGCTGATAGGAAGGGGCGCGTGCCGACCTTCGCCGTCACCGCCGCCCTGCCCGGGCGGGCCCGCGAGATGCTCGCCGCCGCCGGCGAGGTGCGGGCCGAGCCGGGCACCGAACGGCTCGAGCGCGACCAGTTGTCGGCCCTGGTCGCGGGCGTCGACGTCCTCGTCACGATGCTCTACGACCGGGTCGACGACGAGCTGCTCGACGCGGCCGGGCCGAGCCTGCGCGGGGTCTGCAACGTCGCCGTCGGCTTCGACAACATCGACCTCGCCGCCTGCGCCCGGCGCGGGGTCGTCGTCACCAACACGCCCGGCGTCCTCGACGACGCCACCGCCGACCTCGCCTTCGCCCTGATCCTGGCGGCGGTGCGGCGGCTGGGCGAGGGGGAGAGGCTGGTCCGCGCCCGCCGCCCCTGGACCTGGGGGATGGACTTCATGGTCGGCCACGACCTGCGCGGCAAGCGGCTGGGGATCGTCGGGCTCGGCGGGATCGGCTCGCGCGTCGCCCACCGCGGCCGCGCCTTCGGCATGGAGATCGTCTACTTCTCCCGCAACGAGTCGCCGCACGCGGCCGAGCTGGAGGCGACCCGACTCGACCTCGACGAGGTGCTCGCCACCGGCGATGTGGTCAGCCTGCACTCGCCGTTGACGCCGCAGACGCACCACCTGATCGGCGCCCGCGAGCTCGCTCTGATGAAGCCGACCGCGACCCTGGTCAACACCGCCCGCGGCGCCGTGGTCGACGAAGAGGCGCTGGTCGTCGCCCTCCGCGACCGCCAGATCACCGCCGCCGGCCTCGACGTCTTCGAGCACGAGCCCGACGTCCACCCGGGCCTGCTGGAGCTGGAGAACGTCGTCCTCGTCCCCCACATCGGCTCCTCGACGATCGAGACCCGCGACGCGATGGCCGAGCTCGCCGCCGCCAACGCCGTGGCGATCGCCGCCGGCGAGCCCCCGCCGACCCCGGTCCCGCTCCCGAGCGGCTGAGTTCGCACTCGCCCCAAGTCGGTTCAGCCCCGCTTGACCTGGGCGCGGTAGAACTGTGAGGACCCCACGAGCAGAGGAGAGCGATGACGACGCACGCAGACTTCACCGAGGAGGAGTGGAAGACGGTCCTCGAGGGCCCGACCAGCGCCGGGATGATCGTCACCACCGCCGAACGCGGCGGCACCTTCCGCGAGACCTTCGCGATGGCCAAGGCCTACACCGAGGCGCGCCAGGAGCACGGCGCCTCCGAGCTGCTCGACGAGATCGTCGGCCACCGGCCCGCGACCGACCACGCCAGGGCGCACTCGAAAGAGGAGCTGCGCGAGCACTACCTCAAGGACATCGGCGACGCCGTCGCCCTCGTCGCCGCCAAGGCGACCGCGGAGGAGCTCGGCGACTACCGCGCCTTCGTCGTCACCCTGTCGAAGAAGGTCGCCGGGGCGAAGAAGGAGAAGGCCTCCGCCGAGGACGGCGTCAGCCCGGCCGAGGCCGACGCGATCGCCGCGATCGAAGGCGCCCTCGGCAGCTCCTGAGCGGGCCATGGCGCACGAGCCGAAGGTCCTCGGCAAGAAGGGCTACGAGAAGGAGCTCCGCCGTCTGCAGGTGGAGCTCGTCCGCCTGCAGGAATGGATCGTCCACGAGGGCCTCAAGGTCGTCGTCCTCTTCGAGGGCCGCGATACCGCGGGCAAGGGCGGCACGATCAGCCGCATCACCGAAAAGACCAATCCGCGGGTGATCCGCAACGTCGCCCTCGGCAAGCCGAGCGATCGCGAGCGCAGCCAGTGGTACTTCCAGCGCTACGTCGCCCAACTGCCGGCCGGCGGGGAGATGGTCCTCTTCGACCGCTCCTGGTACAACCGCGCCGGGGTCGAGCGGGTGATGGGCTTCTGCACGAACGAGGAGTACGAGGAGTTCATGCACTCCTGCCCGCGTTTCGAGCGGATCATCCAGCGCTCGGGGATCATCCTGATCAAGTACTGGCTCTCGGTCTCCGACGAGGAGCAGGAGCGTCGCTTCCAGGCCCGCCTCGACGACCCGCTGAAGCGCTGGAAGCTCTCCCCGACCGACCTCGAGGCGCGTGCCCGCTGGGTCGACTACGCCGAGGCCAAGGACGAGATGTTCGCCCGCACCGACACCGAGGACTCGCCCTGGTTCGTGGTCGAGTCAGACGACAAGCGCTCGACCCGGCTCAACCTGATCAGCCACCTGCTCGAACAGGTCCCCTACCGGCGGATCGACCAGGAGCGGGTGACGCTGCCGCCGCGCCAGCAGCGGCACTACCGGCGGCCGCCTAAGTCGACCGAGAAACAGGTGCCGGAGCGGTTTCGCGTGGAGTAGCGGCCGGGTGCGGGTCGCGGCGCGGGCTCGGCAGCGGCCGGGCGGTGCCGCCGTGGGGGCCGCGACGGCGCGGTCCGCGGCGCGGGTCGTCGCCGGGCTCCGGCTCGCGCGGCGGCTGGGCGCGCACCGGCTCTTTGTCCGGCGGCCACTCGTAGTCCACCTCGGGTTCCTCCTTCGCCCACCAGACCAGGGCCCAGAGGCCGAAGATCGGAATCTTCATCGCGAGGATGACGAGGACGATCTCGAGCACTCCCATGGGGACAGTGTTGCAAGCCCTACCGGTGGGTCAAGCGGCTTCGGCGCGCCGGTCGAGCAGGGCGACGATCCGCAGCGCCAGCGCCAGCAGCACGATCGCCACCGCCGAGCCGATCAGCCAGGCGCCGACCATGCCGCCGGTCGGGCCGGCGATTTCGAAGAATTCACGGGCGGCGGGGATCGCGCAGGCGCCGAAGAAGAGCAGCGCCATCGCCGCGCAGAGCGCGCCGACCACCAGCCGCCTCGTCCCCGGCTGGTCCTCGAGGGCGAAGACGATCGCCAGCCCCGACACGACCACCGTCGCCGCGGTCGCGCTGCGCGCCTGGGTGAGGTCGCAGCCGAGCGCGTGCCGGGCCAGCAGGTAGGTGGCGAGGATGCCGAGCCCGGTGGCGAGGCCGGCCGGGATCGAGAAGCGGGCGATCGCGCGGAGGAAGCCCTCCGGCCGCCACGGCCCGCTCGACGGCGCGAGCGCCAGCAGGAAGGCGGGGATGCCGATCGTGAAGGTGGAGGTGAGCGTGAACTGGCGCGGCAGCATCGGGAAGACGCCGCTCGGGATCGCGATCACCAGCACCAGGAAGGCGGTGAAGATCGCCTTCGAGACGAAGAGGCGAGCGACGCGCTGGATGTTGCGCAGGATCTGGCGCCCTTCGCCGACCATCGGCGGCACCTCGCCGAACTCGCCGGAGACCAGCACCAGGTCCGAGACCGAGCGCGCCATCTGGGTGCCGCTGCCCTGGGCGATCGCGAGGCGCGCCTGCTTCAGCGCCGGCACGTCGTTGACGCCGTCGCCGAGCATGCCGACGTACTCGCCGCCCTCGGTCAGGACGCGGACGACGCGCGCCTTGTCCTCGGGGGAGATCCGCCCGATCGCCGGCGCCGCCCGCACCGCGGCGAGCAGCTCGGCGTCGTCCGCGGGCAGGGCGCGGCCGTCGAGGGCCGGGCCGCTCGCCTCGATCCCGAGGTCGCGGGCGATCGCCCCGACCGTCGCCGGGTTGTCGCCGGAGAGCACCTTCAGGGCGACGTCCTCGCGGGCGAAGAAGGCGATCGTCTCGCTCGCCTCGGCGCGCAGCTCCTCGGCGAGGACGACGACGCCGAGCGGCCGCAGCGGCCCGGTCAGCTCGACCTCGGGGCCGGGCTCGGGCAGCGGCGCGCCGTAGGAGGCGAGCGCGAGGACGCGGCGCCCCGCCGCGGCCTCGCCGGCGGCGCGGTCGCGGAGCGCGGCGTCGACAGGGCCGCCGCCGTCAGCCCCGGCCGCCGCGCCGGCGCCGCTCGCCCCGTCCCCGAGCAGCGCCTCCGGCGCGCCCAGCACCAGCCGTCGGCCGTCCAGCTCCAGCGCGCTCCAGCGCCGGCGTGAGGAGAAGGGGACGGTCGCGGTCGGCTCGACCGCGACGACCCCGTCGCCGAGCCCCGCCGTGTGGATCGCCTCCAGCGTCGTGTTGCGGGTCGGCGCGCTCGCCGCGTAGGTGCCGAAGCTCCGCGCCAGCTCCGCCTCGGTCACGCCATCGGCCGGGATCAGCTCGACCACCCGCAGCGAGGCCTCGGTCAGCGTCCCGGTCTTGTCGGTGCACATCACCGAGACCGAGGCCAGCGACTCGATCGCGTTCAGCTGCTGGGCGAGGATGCCGTGCCGCGCCATCTTCGCCGCCGTCACCGCCGCGGTCAGGCTGACCAGCAGGATCAGGCCCTCGGGGACGATGTTGACGATCCCGGCGGTGAGCGTCTCGACCGCGTCGGACTGGCTCACGTCGCGCAGGGCCAGTGAGATCCCCAGCCCGATCCCGAGCGGCAGCATCGTCCCGACCATCACGATCAGCAGCCGGTCCATCGCCTTCTCCAGCGGCGAGCGCGGGTGGCGGAAGGCGCGCGCGGTCGCCGTCAGCTTGGCCGCGTGGCTCTCGGCGCCGACCGCGGTCGCCTCGAAGTCGCCCTCGCCCTCGACCGCGAAGGAGCCGGAGAGCACCTGGTCGCCGACCCGCCGCACGACCGGCTCCGACTCGCCGGTCAGCTCCGACTCGTCGAGCGCCAGACCCTCGGCCCGCACCAGGTCGCCGTCGGCGGGGATCTGGTCGCCGCCGACGATCCGCACCAGGTCGCCGACCACGACCTCCTCGACCGGCACCTGGCGCGGCGCCCCGTCGCGGACGACGGTCGCTTTCGCCACCACCAGCGCCGCCAGCTTGTCCAGCGTGCGCTTGGCGCGGACCTCCTGGAAGGTGCCGATCGCGACGTTGGCGACGAGGATGCCGAGGAAGAGCGCGTCCTTGGGGTCGCCCCAGATGATCGTCGCGGCGCCGAACCCGGCGAGGATCGCGTTGAACACCGTGAAGGTGTTGGCGATCGCGATCGAGAGGTAGGAGCGGCTGGTCGCCTGCTCGTGCGGCGTCCCGGCCTGCTTGAGGCGGCGCGCCGCCTCGGCCTCGCTCAGTCCGGTGACGGTCGCGGTCGCGCTCTCCATGAGGGCGTCAACCCTAGGGTGTCGAGGGGCGCCGGAACCGAAGCGCCCCGACGCTCATACGAGCGCCGGGGCTTTCGTGGGTGGCTTCGGAGGAGGGGGCGTTGAAGGCGCCCCCGCCATCTAGCCCGCCGAGGAAGCGGGGCGTTCGGCGAGCTTCACGCTCACCGTCGCGGTCTGTTCTTCGCCGATCACGGTCAGTTCGACCGTTTCGCCGGCGTGCCCGTCCTCGATCTTTTCGATCAGGTCTTCGGTCGAGGCGATCGCTTCGCCGTTCACCGCGGTGATGATGTCGCCGCCGAGGCCGAATTCCTCGCCTTCGACGCTCGCCGCGGTGGTCGCGCCCTGGATGCCCGCTTCGGCCGCCGGGCCGCCTTCCTCGACCGTCTGCACGAGGACGCCTTCTTCGACCGGCAGGTTGAACGCCTGCGCCAGTTCGGGCGTGATCGTGGCGCCGCTGATACCGAGGTAGCCGTGTTCGTCGGCGCTGCCGGACTCGAGCCGGGAGATCTCTTCCTTGGCGGTGTCGATCGGGATCGCGAAGCCGATGCCGACGTTGCCGTCGGAGCCTTCGCCGCCGGTCTCGATCTGCGAGTTGATGCCGATCACTTCGCCGGAGGAGTTGAGCAGCGGGCCGCCCGAGTTGCCCGGGTTGATCGCCGCGTCGGTCTGGATCACGTTGTCGATCTTCACCCCGTTGGGCGCGGTGATTTCACGCTGCAGGGCGGAGACGATGCCGCTGGTCACGGTCCGCTGCAGGTCGAACGGGTTGCCGATCGCGACGACCGGGTCGCCGACTTCCATCTTCGAGGAGTCGCCCAGCGTCAGCGGGTGGAGCGCCGAGGCGGGCGCGTCCACCTTCAGCAGCGCCAGGTCCTCGTTCGGTTCGGTGCCGACCACTTCGGCCGAGTACATCTTGCCTTCCGCTTCGAAGGAGACCTTGATTTCTTCGCCGCCTTCGATCACGTGGTTGTTGGTGAGGACGTGGCCTTCCTTGTCGAGCACGATGCCCGAGCCGGAGTCGACCCCTTCGGCGACCTTCGATTCGATGAAGGCGACGCCGCCCGCGTCGGCCTTGTAGATCTGGTTGACGGTGTTGCCGCCGCTTTCCTCGTCGGAGGTGACGGAGGCGGCGGTGGTGGTGCCGGAAGCCGACACGACTTCGCGGGTGGTCGTGGAGCCGCCGCCGGAGACGAGCCCGGTCGCGATCGCGACGAGGCCGAAGACGGCGACGATCGCCCCGCCCAGCAGGGCGGAGCCGAACGGGTGACTTCTCTTTTGCTTGGGCATGGCTGAGAGATTTGCGCCCGACGCTCGGCGTTCTCTAAACGGCCGCGAACGTCTTCCTAAAGAGTTGCCAAGCGATCCCTAAAGACGTGAGCCGCGATCCCAGGCGGGCCCCCGAGTTGACGAAAATCCCTTCGGTCCCTAACGTTTCGGCGCCGAATGTTCCCTTCGAGCGCAAGGAGCGCATGACCGACCGCATCGAGCCGTACGTCTGGAAGATCGCCGGCGTCGTGATCCTGGGGATGACGATGTCGATCCTCGACACGACGATCGTCAACGTCGCCCTCGACACCCTGGGGCGGGAACTTCACACCACGCTGGCCCAGATCCAGTGGGTCGCGACCGGTTACCTGCTGGCGCTCGCCGCGGTGATCCCGCTGACCGGCTGGGCGGCGCGCCGTTTCGGCGCCAAGCGCGTCTACCTCGCCTCGATCGGCCTCTTCACGCTCGGCTCGGCCCTCTGCGGGATCGCCGACTCGAGCACCTCGCTGATCCTCTTCCGCGTCCTCCAGGGCATCGGCGGCGGCATGATCATGCCGGTCGCCCAGATGATCATGGCCGAGGTCGCCGGGCCGAAGCGGATGGGCCGGGTGATGGGCGTCGTCGTCATGCCCGCGATGCTGGCGCCGATCCTCGGGCCGGTGGTCGGCGGCCTGATCCTGCAGCACGAGCACTGGTCCTGGATCTTCTTCGTCAACGTCCCGATCGGGATCGTCGCGATGGCGCTCGGCTACCGGATGCTGCCGGACTCCGACCTCGGTGAGGCGGGCAAGCTCGACTGGCTCGGCCTCGTCCTGCTCGCCACCAGCATGCCGCTGATCGTCTACGGCCTCTCCGAGATCGCGACCAAGGAAAGCTTCACCGCGCCGACCGTGGTCTGGCCGATCGTCGGCGGCCTGCTGCTCACCGTCATCTTCGGTTGGCACGCGCTGCGCACCGAGCGGCCGCTGCTCGACGTGCGGCTCTACGTCAACCGGATCTTCGGCTCCGCCTCGCTGGTCACCTTCGGCCTCGGCGCGGCGCTCTTCGGGGCGATGATCCTGGTGCCGCTCTACTACCAGCAGGTGCGCGGCGAGAGCGTCGTCGTCACCGGCCTGCTGACCGGCCCGCAGGGGCTGGGGATGCTGCTGATCTCACCGCGGATCGCCCGCATGACCGATCGCTTCGGCGGCGGCCGCGTCGCCGTCGTCGGCGTCTCGCTGCTGACCCTCAGCTCGCTGCCGCTCTGCTTCATCGGCACCGACACCTCGATCGTCTTCATCTCGGTGCTGCTGCTCTTCCGCGGCGTCGGCATCGGCCTCTCCTTCATCCCGACCACGACCGTCGCCTTCGCCTCGCTGCGCAAAGACCAGCTCTCCGACGCGACGCCGCAGATGAACGTGCTGCAGCGGGTCGGCGGCGCGATCGGCACCGCCGTCCTCGCCGTCGTCCTGCAGCGGGCGAGCGCCGGCGCCACCAACCCGGCCGAGCTGGCGAGCGCCTTCGGCACCGCCTACTGGTGGGCGCTGGGGATGTGCGCCGTATCGCTGATCCCGGTCCTGGTGCTGCTGCGGGCCGAGGGGCCGAAAGAGGAAGGGCCGGTGAGCGCGGCGGTCGAGGAGGCCGAGGAGCTGGTGGAGCCGCTCGGTGCCTGAGGTCGCCGCCAAGTCGGGTGCCGCGACGGCCGGCCAGGGCGCCGGCGTCGGCGAGGAGCGCGCCGCCGCGGTCACCGAGCTGGGGACCTCCTTCCGGCGCGCCTTCCGCAGCCTGCGCAGCCTGCGCGGGCGCGACACCCACCGCGGCGACGACGTCGGCCACGCCCAGTTCGAGCTGCTGGTCGAGCTCTACGCCCGCGGCCCGATGCACGCCGGCGAGTTGGCCGACGCGGTCGAGGCGAGCGCCGCGACCGTCTCCGGCATGCTCGACCACCTCTGCGAGGCCGACCTGGTCGAGCGGACCCGCTCGGAGGCCGACCGCCGCCTCGTCGTCGTCAAACTCACCCGCCGCGGTCGGCGCAAGGTGGAGGCGCGCAAGGCGATCTGGCAGCGCCGCTGGCAGGAAGCGCTGGAGGGCCTCGACGACGAGGAACTGCGGGTCGCCGCGCGCGTCCTCGAGCGGATCAGCGGCATCTTCTGCGAGCAGCAGCGCGAGGGGTAGGGGACGGGACGGGCGAAGGTTCTGGCCGCCGCGGCCGTCCGAGATGCGTCCCGGGCGTCTCGTGGCGGCCCGGGCAGGCTGTGGCCGCCACGAGACGCCCGGGACGTGAGGGTCTCTGCGGGAAGGTTCAGGATGTGACGCTTCCTGCGGGAAGGCCCAGGGACGTGAGGCTTCCCCGCGGGACCGCCGCCGGGCCGTGACGCTTCCACCTGGATCTGCGCGGGAGACGTGACTCTTCCTCCTGGAAGTTCACAGATCCGTCGCACTCCCGGAAGCGCGGTCGACCTGAGGTACCTATAGGGATCCTCAGGTCGACCGCGCTCCCGAACCTCCTGAGGAACCGTGACCTTCGAGGAGTCCTCGTCACGGGACAGGACGCCTTCCTCACATCTCCCCGGCCTCTCCGTGACGCACCGGCCGGGACCCTGGCCTCTCCCCACGTCACCCGGCCTTCTCGGTGGCGGCCACAGCCTGCCCGGGCCGCCACCGAGAAGGCCGCGTCCCTTGGTCGTCCCTTGCGGCCCCGGGCGCCAGCTTTCTCTAGGCTCGGCGCGATGGCGCTGAGCGAGGAGGACGAGCTGCGGGTCGAAGGGGAACTCCTCCGCATGACCGAAGAACTGCGGGACCGGCCGAGCCAGGAGAAGGAGGACCGGATCGGCGTCGAAATCGGGCTGCTGGGGGAGGAGGAGAGGGCGTTCGTCCCGACCGCCCTGCTGCGCCTGCTGGTCCGGGAGCGGGAGGGCCGGATGGGGGAGCTGGAGCCGCAGGGTACGCCGCTGCCGCGCCGCCGTCGCTTCGGCCCTTTCGGCTGAGCCGCGCCGCCCGCCCACCGCCGCGTTCGCAGTTCTGCTCGCTATCCGCGGGAAAGTGCGAACTCGCTCTGTCCCGGTGCTTGTATACTAGTATCCACGTATGGCTGAGCCGATCCCTATCCGTGGTGGGGGCGCTCCGGAGGAGAGCCGTCGACCGGGGCGACCCTCGTCCGGTCCCTACCTCTATGCCGCCCTCCGCGATCTGATCGTGCGGGCCGAGCTGGCGCCCGGCGAACGGCTCTCGGAGTCGGAGCTGGGCGAGCGCCTCGGCGTCAGCCGCACCCCCGTCCGCGAGGCGCTCGGCCGCCTCCGCGACGACCGCCTGGTCGAAGTCCGTCCCCAGATCGGCACCTTCGTCGCCCGCATCTCTCCCGCCGCCGTCTCCGACGCCCAGTTCATCCGCGAGGCGCTCGAGTGCACCGCCGTCCGCGTCTCCGCCGAACTCGCCGACGAAGAGTCGATGGCCCAGATCGAGGAAAACCTGCGCGCCCAGGAACGCGCGGTCGAGCGCACCGACATCGACTCTTGGCAGCTCCTCGACGACACCTTCCACCGCTCGCTCTGCGACCTCAGCGGCCACCCGGCCGTCTGGCCGGTCAACGAGCGGGCGAAGTCCCACCTCAACCGGCTGCGCCGGCTCAGCCTGACGATGCCCGACTACCTGTCGACGATGGTCGACGCTCACCGGGCCGTCTCCGACGCCGTCGCCGGCCACGACCCAGACGGGGCCGAGGCCGCCTTGCGGGAGCACCTGCGGGCCGTCCTGCGCGAGGTCCCGAAGATCCGCGAACAACACCCCGACTATTTCGAGGAGCCCTAGATGGCCACCATCGACACCACCGCGGCCTCCGTCGACCCTGACGTCGGCGACCTCTACGAGCACTACCGCACGATGTTCCTGATCCGCCGCTTCGAGGAAGCGGCGGAGCGCCAGTACAAGGCGGCCCGGATCGGCGGCTACTGCCACCTCAGCTCCGGGCAGGAGGCGGCGACGGTCGGCGCGGTGGCGGCGATGGAGCCGGAGGACCTGCTGGTCACCGGCTACCGCTCGCACGGCTTCGCCCTCGCCCGCGGGGTGCCGCCGGAGGCGGTGATGGCGGAGCTCTTCGGCCGCACCCACGGCTGCGCCCACGGTCGCGGCGGCTCGATGCACCTGCTCGACGTCTCGCGGGGCTACTACGGCGGCTGGGGGATCGTCGGCGGTCAACTGCCGATCGCGACCGGGATGGCGCTCTCGCTGGTCCGCCGCGGCGCGTCGCAGGCGGTCGTCTGCGAGCTCGGCGACGGCGCCGTCAACATGGGCGCCTGGCACGAGTCGCTGAACCTGGCCGCGGTCTGGGAGCTGCCGGTCGTCTTCCTCGTGATCAACAACCTCTACGGCATGGGGACCGCGGTCGAGCGGGCCTCGGCCGAGCCGGACCTCTTCAAGCGCGCCGCCGCCTACCGGATGGAGGGCGAGCGGGTCGACGGCGACGACCTCGAGGGGGTCGAGCAGGCCGCCGCCCACCTGCTGGCGCGGGCGCGCGAGGAGCGCCGCCCGGCGGTGCTCGAGGCCGTCACCTACCGCTACCGCGGCCACTCGGTCGCCGACGCCGGCCTCGCCTACCGGACCAAGGAGGAGATCGAGGAGCACCGCCACCACGATCCGCTGGTCCGCACCCGCGAGCTGCTGGAGGCGCGCGGCGTCCCCGCCGAGGGTCTCGACGCGCTGGAGCACGAGGCCGAAGACGCGGTCGAGCGCGCGGTCGCCTTCGCCGAGGCCGACGCGGCGCCGCCGGTCGACCGCCTCGCCGCCGGCATGTACACGCCCGGCTCCGAGGAGCAGTTCGAGCGCATGCGTCCCGGCAGCCCCTTCGGCGAGGCGGAGCTGGTCTTCGCCGGGGGCCTCGGCGCGTGAGCGCCGCGGGCGTTACCGAGGCGCCCGCTCCCCAGGCCGGGGACGCGGCGGGCGCCGAGACGATGACCTATCGCGAGGCGCTGCGCCTCGCGATGCGCCAGGAGATGGAACGCGACGAGCGCGTCTTCGTGATGGGCGAGGAGGTCGGCCTCTTCGACGGCTCCTACAAGGTGACCGCCGGGCTGCTGGACGAATTCGGCCCCGACCGGGTGCGCGACACGCCGATCTCCGAGGAGGGCTTCCTCGGCGCGGGCGTCGGCGCGGCGATGCTCGGCGAGCGGCCGATCGTCGAGGTGATGACGCTGAACTTCCTCCTCGTCGCGATGGACCAGGTCGTCAACCACGCCGCCAAGATCGGCGCGATGTTCGGCGGCGAGGTGCGCTGCCCGATGGTGATCCGCACGCCGAACGGCGCCGGCAACCAGCTGACGGCGCAGCACTCGCAGAGCTTCGACGGCTGGTTCGCCGGCACCCCCGGCCTGAAGGTCGTCGCGCCCGCCAATCCCGCCGACGCCAAGGGCCTCCTGAAGGCGGCGATCCGCGACGACGACCCGGTGCTGGTGATCGAGAACCTGCCGATCTACAAAGAGAAGGGCGAGGTGCCGCTGAACCCGGAGCTGGTGACCCCGCTCGGGCTGGCCGCGGTGGCCCGGGAGGGCAGCGACCTGACCCTGGTCTCGCACTCCTTCGCCACGGTGCGGGCGCTGCACGTCGCCGAGAAGCTGGCGACGGAGCACGGCGTCTCGGTCGAGGTCGTCGACCTGCGCAGCCTGCGGCCGCTCGACGTCGAGACGGTCGCCGCCTCGGTCGCCAAGACCAACCGGGCGCTCTGCGTCGAGGAGGGCTGGCCGAGCTACGGGGTGAGCGCCGAGCTCGCCGCGCGGATCCAGTACGCCTGCTTCGACGATCTCGACGCGCCGGTCGAGCGGGTCGGGATGGCGGAAGTGCCGCTGCCCTACGCGAAGGAGCTCGAGCTGGCCGCGATGCCGACCGAGGACCGGATCGAGAAGGCCGCCCTGCGCGTCCTGGAACTGGCTCCCTGATGCCCGAGATCGTGATGCCGCGCCTCTCCGACTCGATGGAGGAGGGGACGATCCTCGCCTGGATGAAGCAGGTGGGGGACGAGGTCGCGGTCGGCGACGAGCTGGTCGAGATCGAGACCGACAAGGCGAACATGGCCTACGAGTCCGACGTCGCCGGGACGCTGAGCCAGATCCTCGCCGGCGAGGGCGACACCCTGGCGATCGGCGCCCCGATCGCGGTGGTCGGCGACCCCGCAGAGACTTCACCCACGGATACGCCCGCGGGCGGCTCCTCCTCCAACGAAGCCGAGGACCAACCCCCTCCAGAACACCCCCAGGAGGGCATCACTCCTTCCTCGGCGTCGTCTGCGGGCGTATCGGTGGGTGAAGACGGCGAGCGCGTGAAGGCCTCGCCGGTGGCGAGGCGGATCGCGAAGGAGAAAGGGATCGACCTCTCCGGGATCAGCGGCTCGGGGCCCGGCGGGCGGATCGTGAAGCAGGACGTCGAAGGCGTGGCGGCCGCGGGTCCTGTCGCCGCAGGGGACCCACCGTCGCCTCCGGTAGCTGGAGCTTCCTCGGCGACGGTTCCCCCTACGGTGTCACCCGCGGACGGAGGTGCTCCCGAGACCGCCAAGGGCTCGGTCACCTACCAGGACCTCACCCGCCTGCAGCAGGTCGTCTCGCGGCGGATGGCCGAGTCCAAGGCGACGGCGCCCCACTTCTACCTCCAGTCCGAGATCGACATGTCGGCGGCGGTCGAGGCGAGGGCGAGGCTGAAGAGGATGACGCCCGAGGGGGAGGTCGTGCCCTCCTTCAACGACATGGTGGTCAAGGCCTGTGCGCTGGCGCTCAGGGAGCACCCGCTCGCCAACGGCGCCTACAGGGACGGACGGTTCGAGCTCTACTCGCGGGTGAACGTCGGTGTGGCCGTGGCCGCACAGGACGCGCTCGTGGTGCCGACCGTCTTCGACGCCGACAAGAAGGGTCTGCGGGAGATCGCGAGCGACGCCCGTACTTTGGCGGGGAAAGTCAGGGACGGCTCGATCACCCCGCCCGAGCTCTCCGGCGGCACCTTCACCGTCTCCAACCTGGGGATGTATGGCGTCACGAACTTCTCCGCGGTGATCAACGCCCCCCAGGCGGCGATCCTCGCGGTCGGGGCGATCACCGAGAGGCCGGTGGTCGAGGACGGTGGGATCACCGTCGCCTCGATCCTCGGCGTCACCCTGGCCTGCGACCACCGCATCCTCTACGGCGCCCCCGCCGCCGAGTTCCTCGCCCGGATCAGGGCGCTGCTGGAGGAGCCGCTGGCGCTGGCGCTGTAGTTCGCCCGCAAGGAAGTTGACTGGACGGGGGTTGACCCGGTAAGGATTGCCCGGTGGCCGAAGGGGTCTTGAGCGGTGAGGAGGGGCGGTCGCGGCGGAAGGTGACGCTGCGCGACGTCGCCGCGCGCGCGGGCGTCCATGTGTCGACCGCCTCGCGGGCGCTCGACGCGGCCGGGGAAGGCCGGGTCGGGACCGCCACCGCGGAGCGGGTGCGGAGCGCGGCGGCGGAGCTGGGCTACTCGCGCGACCTGCTCGCCGCCGGGTTGAAGCGGGGGATGACGATGTCGGTCGGCGTCGTGATCGCCAACCTCGACAACCCCCACAACACGCGCGTGATCCGCGGCATCACCCGGGTGCTCGAGGCCTCCGACTTCGTCCCGCTGATCGCCGAGACCGGCGACAACCGCGAACGCTTCGAACGGCTGCTCGAGCACTTCGTCGGCCGCCGGGTCGACGCGGTGATCACCTCCGCGATCCATCTCGACGGCGAGGAGCTGCTCGCGCGCCGGCTCGGCGACGCCGTACCCGTCGTCCTCGCGGGTCGCGGCCTCCCCGACACCGACCACAACTCGGTCCTCCACGACGACGTCACCGGCGGCGCCCTGGCGGCCCGCCACCTCGTCTCGCTCGGTCATCGCCGGCTCGGCCAGCTCGCCGGCCCGGTGGACATCGACACCTTCATCCGCCGCGCCTGCGGCTTCAGCGCCGCCGTCTGTGAGGCCGGGGCGGAGGAGATCGCGGCGACCGCGCCGGGCAGCGTCACGCCGACCTTCATCGAAGGGCGCCGGCTGATGGGCGCGCTGCTCGATGCGCCGACCCCGCCGACCGGCGTCTTCGCGCCCTCCGACGTGATGGCGGTCGGCGCCCTCGACGCGATCGCCTCGCGCGGCCTGCGCTGCCCCGAGGACGTCTCCGTGGTCGGCTACGACGACATCCCGGTGAGCCGCTTCGTCTCGCCGCCGCTGACCACGATCGACATGCCCGCCGAGGAGCTCGGGGCGGAAGCCGCGCGGATGGCGCTGGCGGCGATCGAGGACCCGGGGACGCGGGGGAGGCTGGTCGAGCTGCCCGCGCGCCTGATCGTCCGCCGCTCCACCGGCCAGGCCACCTGAGCGGCGTCACTCGTAGCGCACGCGGCCATGCCGCAAACGCTCGCGCCGACTGGTATACAAGTTCCCATGTCGGGCGTTTCGCAGGGCGGGGAGAGCCCGGTCAAGTGGGTCTACGACTTCGCCGAGGGCTCGAAGGAGATGCGCGCCCTGCTCGGCGGCAAGGGCGCGAACGTCGCCGAGATGACCCGCATCCTCGGCCCCGAGCGGGTGCCGGCCGGTTTCACGATCACCACCGAGGCCTGCGTCGCCTACATGGACGGCGAGGAGTTCCCCGCCGGCCTCGACGAGCAGGTCGCCGCGGCGCTGGGGCGGCTCGAGGAGCAGGCGGGCAAGCAGCTCGGCGACCCTGAGGACCCGCTGTTGGTCTCGGTCCGCTCCGGCGCCCGCGAGTCGATGCCGGGAATGCTGGACACCGTCCTCAACCTCGGTCTCAACGACGCCTCGGTCGAGGGCCTCGCCGCCCGCACCGGCAACGAGCGCTTCGCCTGGGACTCCTACCGCCGCTTCGTGCAGATGTACGGGAACGTCGTCCTCGGGATCGAGGGCAAGCGCTTCGAGGACCTGATCGCGGCCGAGAAGCGCGAGCGCGGCGTGCGCGAGGACACCGAGCTCGGCGCCGACAGCCTGCGGGCGCTCACCGCCCGCTTCCAGGGGCTCTACGACTTCCCGGCCGACCCGGCCGACCAGCTGCGCCGCGCGATCCGCGCCGTCTTCGACTCCTGGACCGGCGATCGCGCCGTCACCTATCGCCGCCTCAACCGCATCCCGGACAGCTGGGGCACCGCGGTCAACGTGCAGCAGATGGTCTTCGGCAACAAGGGCGACACCTCCGGGTCCGGCGTCGCCTTCAGCCGCGACGAGGTGACCGGCGAGCCCGAGCCCTCCGGCGACTTCCTGCCCAACGCGCAGGGCGAGGACGTCGTCTCCGGCGTGCGCACGCCGCGCGACATCCGCGAGCTGGCCGACTGGCAGCCGGCGGTCCACACCCAGCTGATGGAGATCCTACGGACCCTCGAGCGCCACTACGGCGACATGCAGGACACCGAGTTCACGGTCGAGGAAGGCCGCCTCTACATGCTGCAGACGCGCAATGCGAAGCGGCCGGCGCAGGCGGCGGTGCGCTTCGCCGTCGACGCCGTCGCCGAGGGGCTGCTGGAGCGCGACGCGGCGCTGATGACGATCGACGCGGCGGCGCTCGACGCGCTCCTGCACCCGACCTTCGGCCGCGAAGTCACCTACGAGATCCTCGCCACCGGCGTCGCCGCCTCGCCGGGCGCGGCGAAGGGCGAGCTGGTCTTCGACGCGGCGACGGCGATCGAGGCGGCGGCCGCGGGCCGCGACGTGATCCTCGCCCGCCCGTTCACCGAGGCCGACGACGTCGCCGGCTTCCACGCCGCGGTCGGCATCCTCACCTCGGAGGGCGGCAAGGCCTCGCACGCGGCGCTGGTCGCGCGCGGGATGGGCGTGCCGGCGGTGACCGGCGCGGCGGCGCTGGAGATCGATCCCGAGGCGGGGGAGATCCGCAGCGGCGGCGAGGTCGTCCTGCGGGCCGGGGACCGGGTGGCGATCGACGGCAGCGCCGGCGCGGTGACCGCGAACGACGTGCCGCTGGTCGAGTCGGAGATGAGCGCCGCCTTCGAACAGGTGCTGGCCTGGGCCGACGAGGCGCGCACGCTCGGCGTCCGCGCCAATGCCGACACGCCGACGGACGCGACGAAAGCGCGCGAGTTCGGCGCCGAAGGGATCGGCCTCTGTCGCACCGAGCACATGTTCTTCGGCGCCGAGCGCAACGAGGCGATCGTCGCGGTGATCCTCGCCGACACCGACGAGGAGCGCCGGGCGGGACTCTCCAGGCTGCTGCCGCTGCAGCAGGGGGACTTCGAGGAGATCTTCGCGGCGATGGAGGGGCAGCCGGTGACGATCCGCCTGCTCGACCCGCCGCTGCACGAGTTCCTGCCCTCGCTGCTCGACGTCGAGGAGCGCCTGCGCGAGGCCGAGGCGGCCGGCTCCGCCGAGGTCGCCACGCTCGAACACGACCTCGCCCGGGTGAAAGTGCTGCAGGAGGTCAACCCGATGCTGGGGACCCGCGGGGTGCGCCTCGGGATCCTCTTCCCGGCGATCTACGAGATGCAGGTCGAGGCGATCTTCGCCGCCTTGAAGGCGACCCGCGACCGCGGCCTCGAGGTCAGCGCCGAGATCATGGTGCCGCTGGTCGACTACCGCCGCGAGCTGGAGATCCTGCGCGAGCAGATCGTCGCGATCGGCGAGCGGGTCGGGGTCGAGCGCGGCCGCGACTACACGGTCGGGACGATGATCGAGCTGCCCCGCGCCTGCCTGCGCGCCGACGAGATCGCCGAGGAGGCCGACTTCTTCTCCTTCGGCACCAACGACCTGACCCAGACCGCCCTCGGCTTCAGCCGCGACGACATCGAGGGCCGCATCCTCGGCCGCTACATCGACGTCAAGGTCTTCGACCGCTCTCCGTTCGAGACCCTCGACACCCCCGGCGTCGGCCAGTTGGTCCGCATGGGCGCCTGGCTCGGCCGCAAGACCAAGGTCGAGCTGAAGCTCGGCGTCTGCGGCGAGCACGGCGGCGACCCCGACTCGATCGACTTCTTCCACACCTCCGGCATCGACTACGTCAGCTGTTCCCCGTACCGAGTTCCCGTGGCGCGGGTGGCGGCCGCCCAGGCCGCGATCCGCAACGCGAGCTAGGTCGTCGATGCCTCGGCCGCTGGAAGCCGGCCTGAGCGCGGGATCGATCGTCTAGGCCGCCTCGCTCGCGAGGATCTCCTCGCGGTGCTCCCAGAGCCACTCGACCGTCTCCCGCAGGGCGGCGTCGGGGTCGGGCTGGTCGGGGCCGACGCCGAGGTCATCGCGGAGGCGGCGGTCGGAGCCGAGCATGGGGTGGGACGTCTGCCATGGGTGGTCGGCGCCGTCGAAGGAGACCTTCTGCGGCTCCCATTCCCAGTCGAGGATCGCGCCGATCCGTCGTGCCAGGCCGGAGTGGTCCCAGTCGTAGGGGTCGACGACGTTGCAGGCCCAGAGCTCTCCCGGAGGGCGTTCGACGGCTGCCAGGATGGCGGCGGCGAGGCGTCCGAGGGCGACGCGATGGAACAGCTGGACGCCGCCGTCGGGCAGCGGCAGCCGGCGCTCGCCGAAGGCGATCAGGCGCACCAGCGTCCACTCTCGGGCCGTGGGGTGGGGGCCGTAGATCGCGCCGGGCCGCAGCACGGTCGCCGGACGTCCGCCTGCCTCGAGCGCATCTTCCATCGCCACGTTGTCGTGCGCCGGGCTGCCTCCGGGGTAGGGGCCGACCCGCCGGCGGGCGTCCTCGCGCAGCGGGATCGCGTCGATCGAGAGCGTCAAGGTGCCACTGCCGTCGGCGACCCCGGAGTCGACGCCGTGCTGGTAGACGTCCATCGAGCTGATCGCGACCACCGCCGCCCCCGTCCGCGCCGCGCAGGCCGCCAGCTGCGCGCCCTTCTCCGCCGTCGCGCCGCCGGGAAAGGTGTCGACCAGCACCTCGGGCCGCCATCCCTCGATCGCCCCTCCCACCCCGAGAAGGGGGGCGCGGTCGCCGTGCAGATGCCCGACGGCCTCCACCGCCGGGTGCTCATGCGCCCCGCTGTGGGCAACGGCGACCTCGTGTCCCGCCGCCACCAGCTCCCGCACGGCGGCCGGGCCGACGAATTTCGTTCCTCCGATGACGACGACCCTCATGAGCTGACCTCCCCTTGTGCCGGATTCGCAACCGATAAGTTGCACATCGAACAGTACATGGGTCGGCTTTGTCGAGAACTCGGCTTATTTGACGACTATCGTTGCGCCAAATGAAAGGAACGGAATGAAATCCGCGCGCAGCGGAAAGCGACGCTGGATCGGTGCCGGCCTCGCGGTCGTGGTCTTGGCCATCGTCGCCTTCGTCGTGGCGCAAGGCGGCGGCAGTGGCGGCGGGCCGCTCGACGCGATCGCGAAGGCGGCGGAAGTGACCCAGCGTGAGCCGGGTGGGCGCGCGACGATCGAAGCCGTGGTGACCGTCTCGAACAGTCCCGAAGGGATCACCGAGACCGGATCGATGATCTTCGACGAAACCGGGTTGGCGCGCGGAACGATGACCGTCAAGGGCGACTCGAACGGCAAGGAAGCGCAACTTGTCGTGATCGCGGACGGAGCCAGGTCGTACGTGAGCTCGGATCAGTTCGAATCGCTCCCGGAAGGGAAGAAGTGGATGGAGTTGGACTTTGCGGCCGCCGCGGGGAAGGAACTGAGCTCCTCACCGACCGACGGCGGCCCTCAGGAAGGCCTGAAGGTCCTCGAAGCCGTCCACGACGCCGAAGAAGTCGGCAAGGAAGACATCGGCGGGGTGCCCACGACGCACTACACCGGCACCTTGCCCACTTCCAACGAAGTCTTCGGGGTCAAGGTTCACTACTCGGCGCCACAGGTCGAAGTTTGGATCGACGCCAAGGACAGGGTGCGGCGGATGCACGTGGTCGTCTCAGGGTCTGTCGGCGAAGAGGAAGAGACGTCGACGACCGAAATGACGATGAATTTCGTCAGCTTCGGCCGGGTGCCGAAGATCAATCTGCCGAATCCCGAAGAAGTCTTCGACGCGACCAGCGAAGTCGAATCGAATATCCGGTCGGCCGCCGAAGGCAACTGAGCCCGGAAGGGCCAAGGCCTCGGCCGGGCCGGTGCTTCGCCCGGGAAGACCCCCACAACAGAAAACGCCCCGCCTGGGAGGGCGGGGCGCTTCTGGGGTTACTACAGGGAGGAGAGATATGTATCTCTATATATGTGGATCCGTGGGAGGTAGGTGAGCCCAGTTGAGTCGTGGGCGCCAGATGTGGGAAGCATCTAGGGCCATATGTACGACGCGGGACTCGACCAAAAAGTTCTCTGTTTGTTTCCTATCGGTTGCTCCGACTGAATCCTTGACAAGAGTACGAACGTATGTGCGGAATGTCTGTGAGTGGGGTCACATAGGGGCACTTTTTGGGGAATTTTCCCCTGCTCCGACGAAAAATTTGGCTCTGGAGGCCAAAATAGGAGCAACTACTTGTATACCAGAATTCCGTTCCGGTCCCAGGGAGAGCGTTAAAAGTCCGTGAACACCGGGGTCGAGGGGAGGGCCCTTGGGGGTCGCTGTAGCTTTCGGAGCGTGAAGAAGGCCCGCATAGACGCCGTCTTGGCCGAGCGCGGCCTCTTTCCCTCCCGGTCGGCCGCCGCCGGCGCGGTGCGGGCGGGCGAAGTGCGGGTCGGGACCGACGGGCCGGTCGCCCTGCGTCCGAGCCAGCTGGTCGAGCCGGAGGCCGAATTCATCCTGGAGGCACGTCCGCGCTTCGTCTCGCGCGGCGGGATCAAGCTGGAGAACGCCCTGGAAACGCTGGGGATCGAGGTCGAGGGGCGCGACTGCCTCGACGTCGGCGCCTCGACCGGCGGCTTCACCGACTGCATGCTGCAGCGCGGCGCCGCGCGGGTCGCCGCCGTCGACGTCGCCTATGGCCAGATCGACGCCCGCCTGCGCAAGGATCGCCGCGTGATCGTGGTCGAGCGCCTCAATGCCCGCGCCCTGGCGCCCGCCGATCTGCCTTTCCTCGCCTCGCTGGCGACGATCGACGTCTCCTTCATCTCCCTGACCAAGGTCCTGCCCGCGGTCGGCTCCTGCCTGGCGCCGGGCGGCGAGGTGCTGGCGATGGTGAAGCCGCAGTTCGAGCTGGAGAAGGGCCGGGTCGGCCGCGGCGTCGTCCGCGACCCGGCCGACCGCCAGGAGGCGGTGCTGAAGGTGGCCCGCTTCGCGGGCGAGATCGGTCTGCCCGTCCGCGGCTTCGCCTCCTCGGGGCTGCCGGGGCCGAAGGGAAACCGCGAGACCTTCGTCTGGTGCGGGGGCGACGGCCCCGCAGCAGACGACCTCGAGGGCGCGATCGCCGCCGCCGAGGAGGGGGCGGAGTGATGCCGAAGACCGCGGCGCTGATCACCCACTCGCACCCGCCCGCGGCGACCGAGGCGGTGCCGATCGCGGTCGAGGCCGCCCGCGCGGCCGGCTGGCGCCTGGTCGCCGACCGGGGCGAGATGGACAAGCACGGCGCGGCGGCCGCCGGGATCGAGCTGGAGCGGGACGGCGAGAGGCCGGACCTCTGCCTCGTCCTCGGCGGCGACGGCACGATCCTTCATGCGCTTCGGAGGTTCGCCGGTACGGAGGTGCCTGTGTTCGGTGTGAATTTCGGGACGGTCGGCTTCCTCGCCGCGGTCGAGCGGGCCGGCGCCGCCGACGGCATCGCGCACGCCTTCGCCGGCGAGGTCGAGACGGTCGAGCTGCCGGCGCTGCGGATGCAGGCGGGAGAGAGGTCGGGCATCGGCTTCAACGACGTGACGCTCTCGCGCCGACCCCATGACCGCGTCGCCGAGCTCAGCTACCGGATCGCCTCCGAAGAGGTCGGCCACGTGCGCTGCGACGGCCTCGTCGCCGCCACCCCGGTCGGTTCGACCGGCTACAACCTCGCCAACCAGGGACCGATCCTGGCCTGGGGCGTGAAGGGCTACGCGGTCAGCTACATCGCCCCGCACTCGCTGACCGCGCGCGCCCTGGTCGTCGCCCCCGACGACGTCCTCACCGTGGTCAACGCCCCCGACCGCGAGCCGGTGGAAATCGCCCTCGACGGGATCGAGTTCTGCCACCTCGACCCCGGACAGGAGCTGCAGGTCCGCTTCGTCGAGTCGGTGGGGCGCCTCGCCCAGCTGCCGGGCACGAGCTTCTACGGCCGCATCCGCGACAAGTTCGGCCACCTCGCGGTCTGACCTCGGTGAAAGGGTGCCGCGCTGATGGAACGTAAGTGGTGGACGCTCGTCCTCGTCTCGGTGGCGACTTTCATGCTCTTGCTCGACGTGACGATCGTCAACGTCGCGCTGCCGGACATCCAGCGCTCGCTGCACGCGAGCCTCTCCAGCCTGCAGTGGGTCGTCGACGCCTACTCGCTGATGCTGGCCTCGTTCCTGCTCACCGCGGGCAGCCTCGGTGACCGGCTGGGGCGCCGCCGCGTCTTCACCATCGGTTTCGGCATCTTCACTTTCGCCTCGTTCCTGTGCGGGATCAGTGACAGTCCCACGCTGCTGAACCTCTGCCGCGGCCTGCAGGGCGTCGGCGGCGCGGGCATGTTCGCCACCTCGCTGGCGCTGATCGGCCAGGAGTTCCAGGGCAAAGACCGGGCGACGGCGTTCGGGATCTGGGGGGCGACGGTCGGTGGCGCGGTCGCCGTCGGCCCGCTGATCGGCGGCGTGATCACCGAGAACTTCGGCTGGGAGTGGATCTTCTTCGTCAACGTCCCGATCGGGATCGCGGCGATGGTGCTGACCGAGCGCAAGGTTCGCAACGTCTTCGCGCAGGAACCCGAACCGCTGGACATTCCCGGCCTGGTCACCTTCTCGGCCTCGCTCTTCCTCTTCATCTTCGCCCTGATCCGCGGCAACCCGGAGGGCTGGGACAGCATGCTGATCCTCGCCTGTCTGGTCGGCGCGGCGGTACTGATGGCGGCCTTCATCACGATCGAGCGGCGGACGCGGTACCCGATGCTCGACCTGACGCTGTTCCGCAACCCGGCTTTCAACGGGGTGTCGATCGTCGCCTTCTGCCTCTCGGGCGGCTCGTTCGCGCTCTTTCTCTACATCACGATCTACATGCAGGGGGTGCTCGACTACTCGCCGCTCGAGGCCGGTCTGCGCTTCCTGCCGCTCACCGTCCTCGCCTTCATCGCCTCGCCGATCGCGGGGGTGCTCTCGCACCGGATCGCGCTGCGCGTGCTGTTGGGGATCGGCCTCGGGCTGTGCGGCGTCGGGCTCCTCTTCATGCACGGCGTCCAGCCGGACTCGACCTGGACCACGCTCCTGGTCGGCTTCGTCCTCTCCGGCATCGGCAGCGGGATCACCAACCCGGCCATCGGCCAGGGGGCGATCGCCGTCGTCCCGGTCGAGAAGTCGGGGATGGGCTCGGGGATCAACTCGACCTTCCGCCAGGTCGGCATCGCGACCGGGGTCGCCGGGCTCGGCGCCGTCTTCCAGTCGCAGATCAACTCGAAGCTCGGCGAACTGCTGCCGCACGCGCCGAGCGGCCTCGGCGAAGTCGTCGCCGCCGGCGGCTCGCGCGGGGTGGCCGCGCTCGACCTGCCGCCCGCGATCAGCGCGAAAGCGGTCCACGCCTCCGACGTCGCCTTCGTCGGCGCCTTCAACTCGATCCTCCTGATCGCCGCGATCCTCTCCTTCGTCGGCGCGGCGCTCGGCTTCTTCCTCACCCGCTCCAGGTACTTCGTGCAGCAGACCGGCGACTGAGCCCGCACGCGGGCCTCTGACCCCGCAAATAGCGAACGTATGTGCGGTTCATCCGCCGGGGGCGGTGCTAAACCGGGCTGGTGCTGCGCGAGCTGCGGATCGAGAACCTGCTGCTGATCGAGCGGGCCGAGCTGCGGCTGGGCGAGGGGCTGAACTCGATCACCGGGGAGACGGGGGCGGGGAAGACGGTGCTGGCGCACTCGCTCGACCTGCTGATGGGCGGCAAGGCGAAATCGGGGATCGTGCGCCCGGGCGCCGCCGAGGCTTGGGTCGAGGGCGTCTTCGACCTGCCCGCGGGCCTGCTCGACGACCCGGAGCTGGCGGAGCTCGCCGAGCGTCTGCCCGAGGGCGCCGAGGAGGTGGTGCTGGGACGGCGGGTCTCGGCGGGCGGGCGGACCAGCGCCTTCGTCGCCGGGCGCGCCGCCACGGCGGCCGACCTGAAGGCGCTCGGCGGCAGGCTGGTCGCCTTCTTCGGCCAGCACGAGCACCGCAAGCTGACGATCTCTTCGGCCCAGATGGAGGTGCTCGACGGCTTCGCCGGGGCCGCGCACCTGGCGCTGCGCGACGAGTATCGCGAGGCGCACCGCGAGGCGGGCCGGCTCGCCGCCGAGCTGGCCGAGCTGCGTGAGCGCGAAGGCTCGCGGGAGCGCGACCTCGACCTCTATCGGTACGAGCTCTCCGAGATCGAGGAGGTCGAACCCGATCCCGAGGAGCGCGAGGCGCTGGCCGCCGACCGCGAGCGGCTGCGCCACGCCGAGGGCCTTGCCGAGGCGGCCGCGGCTGCCCACGCCGGGCTGGCCGGGGTCGACCTCGAAGGCGGCGGCGCGGCGGCGGCGCTGGCCGAGGCCGAATCGCGGCTCGCCGCGGCGGGCGGGCTCGACGCCGACCTCGACGCGATCGCCGAGCGGGTCGCCGCCCTCAACGTCGAAGTCGGCGACGTCGCCGCCGAGCTCCGCGACTACGCCGAGGGCGTCGCCGCCGACCCGGGCGGCCTGCTCGGGATCGAGGAACGGCTGGACGCGCTCGACCGGCTCGAACGCAAGCACGGCGGCACGGTCGAGGCGGTGCTCGCCCACGCTGAGCGCTGCCGCGAGGAGATCGCCCGGCTGGAGGGCGCCGAGGAGCGGAGCGCCGAGGCGACCGCGGCGCTGGCCGAGGCCGAGGCGCGCCGGGCCAGGCTGGGCGAGAAGCTGAGCGCCGGCCGCGAGAAGGCGGCGCGGCCGCTGGAGCAGCGGGTGGCGAAGGAGCTGGCGAGCCTGGCGATGGACGGGGCGCGGCTCGAGGTCGTCCTCGATCCCCACCCGGACGGCTACGGCGCCTCCGGTCGCGAGACGGTCGAGCTCCGCGTCGCCCCCAACCCGGGGATCGAGGCGGCGCCGCTGCGCGACGCGGCCTCCGGCGGCGAGCTCTCGCGGGTGATGCTGGCGCTCAGCGGGCTCGGCCCCGCGGCGGGCGCCGCGACGCTCGTCTTCGACGAGATCGACGCCGGGATCGGCGGCAACACCGCCCGCGTCGTCGGCGAGCGGCTGCGGGCGCTCGGCGCCGAGCACCAGGTCCTCTGCATCACCCACCTGCCGCAGGTCGCCTCGCTCGCCGACGTCCACTTCCGGCTCGAGAAGGACACCGGCGGTGGGCAGGCGCGGGCCACGGTCGAGCGCCTCGAAGGCGAGGCCGTGGTCGAGGAGATCCGCCGCATGCTCGGCGGCGAGAGCGCCGACGAGGCGGCCACGAAGCACGCCCGCGAGCTGCTCGCCGCCGCCTGAGTCATCGCCTGAACGTCCGGGTACTCAGGTTGGTGTTTGGATTCTTTAAGTCGCGTCACATAACCTGAGCCGGTGGCAACCACCAGTCGCCGTCGCCTGCCCGCTTTGCTCGGACGTCGCGGCGGAACGCGCACCACCCCGGCACCGATAGTCGGTACCGCCCGCCTCGGCGGGCGCACGAAGCACCTGGTGAAACGCCTGCAACCGGGCGATATCGCGGTGATCGACCACGTCAACGTCGACCGCATCGCGGCCGAGGAGCTGATCGCGACCGGCGTCGCCGCGGTCGTCAACGCCTCGCCTTCGAGCGACGGCAAGTACCCGAACGCCGGCCCGCTGATGCTCGCCCGCGCCGGGGTCCGCATGGTCGACGCCCCCGAGGCGCCGGTCTTCGACCTGCTGCGCGACGGCCAGCAGGTGACGGTCGCCGGCGACGGCGCGATCTTCGCCGGCGACAAGGAGGTGCTGCGCGGCCGCGTCCTCACCGTCCCGCACCTGGAAACCGAGCTGGCCGAGCAGCGCGAGCGGATCGACGAGGTCCTTGCCGAGTTCGCCGAGAACACGGTCGAGCACGTCCGCCAGGAGACCGACATCCTCACCGGCTCGATCGACTTCCCGCCGACGCGCGTCTCCTTCCGCGACCGCCACGTGCTGATCGTCGTCCGCGGCGAACGCCACCGTCGCGACCTCAAAGCCCTGCGCACCTACATCCGCAACGTCCGGCCGCTGATCGTCGCCGTCGACGGGGGCGCCGACGGCGTCCTCGAGGCGGGCCTGCGGCCGGACGTCATCCTCGGCGACATGGACTCGGCCTCCGATTCGGCCCTGCGCTGCGGCGCCGAGCTGATCGTCCACGCCTACCCCGACGGCCGCGCCCCCGGCGAGCAGCGCCTGCTGGAGATGAACCTCGACCACAAGGTCGTCCCCGCCGCCGGCACCAGCGAGGACGTGGCGATGCTGATGGCGCACGAGAAGGGGGCGGACCTGATCGTCAGCGTCGGCGCCCACTTCAACCTGATCGAGTTCCTCGACCGCAAGCGCGGCGGCATGTCGTCGACCTTCCTCACCCGCCTGCGGATCGGCGAGAAACTGGTCGACGCCAAGGGCGTCAGCCGCCTCTACCGGCCGAGCTCGACCCTGATGCCGGTGATCTTCTTCCTCGTCGCCTTCCTCGTCCTGGTCACGATCCTGATCATCACCTCGCCGGCCCTGAACGACGTCTTCGAGCTGTTCTGGCTCAAGGTCCGGATCTGGCTGGGCATCTGAGGGCGGCGCACCCGCGGTCCCGGGGCCGCGGCTTTGCAGGCAAAATGGCAACCTGATGGGTTACAGCGCCCGCTACCACGCGACCTCCCTGATTGCGGTCTTCCTCGCCCTCGCGGTCGGCATCCTGATCGGCGCCGAGTTCGGCGGCGACGCGCTGACCCAGACGCGCAAGAACCTCGAGCACAGCCTCGTCGGCAACCTCCAGGACGCGCGCTCGCGGGTGGAAGACCTGAACGGTGAACTCGGCCACGCCGAAGAATTCGACGAAAAGGTCTACCCGGTGCTGACCCGCGACCGCCTGCAGGGGAAACGGGTGGCGCTGATCGCCTTCGGCGGGCTGCCCGGGGAAATCACCTCGGCGGTCGAGGAAGCGCTCGGCCCGACCGGGGCGAAACTGGTCGGCGTCGGGGTCGTGCGGGAGCCGGTCGACACCAACGGCCTGGCGGGCGAACTGGTGAACACGCGCTTCGCCGAACTGGCGACCGAACCGGAACAGATGGAAGAACTGGGGACCGGGGTGGGGCGCCAGATCGTGATCGGCGGCTCGCTGCCGGAACTGGTCCGCAGCCAGCTCTTCTCCCAGGCGAGCGGTGAATTCGGCACGCTCGACGGGGTGATCGTCGTCCGCGACCAGCCGGAAGGCATGGGGCCGGTGCAGCGCTCGACCGCCAACTCGCTGGAAACGTCGATGCTGAAGGGGATCACGGCGACGCACGTGCCCGCGGTCGGGGTCGAGTCGATGGGCACCGAACCGTCCTCGATCGGCTTCTTCCAGTCGAACAACCTCTCCAGCGTCGACGACATCGACACGACGGCGGGCCGGCTGGCATTGGTCTACGTGCTGCAGGGAGACCAGGGCAGCTTCGGCGTCAAGGGGTCGGCCGACCGGTTGCTGCCCGACCTGCTGGAACAGGGGGGCTGAGCCCTGTACTGGGTCGGCTTCCCGCTCGCGATCGCGCTGGCGGTGCCGATGTTGCCCGCGGGCGCGCGCGGGCTGCGCGACGCGGGCCTGGTGCGGACCAACTACCGCGGCGCGACCCTCGCCTTCCCCTTGGGGGCGATCCTGGCGACCGTCTCGCTGGTCGCGCTGGCGCCGCTGGCGGTGCTGAACGACCGCGCCGACCTCGACCTCCTGGCGCCGGAGCTGCGCCGCTGGATCCCCTATCTGCTGGGGATCGCCTTCCTCGGCTTCCTCGACGACGCGCTCGGCCAGGGCGAGGCGACGACGACGCCGCGCGGCTGGCGCGGTCACTGGGCGGCGCTGCGCGAAGGGCGGCTCTCGACCGGCGCGATCAAGGCGATCGGCGCGGTGGCGCTGGCCGCCTACGTCGTCTCCGGCCAGGGGCTCGAATCGTGGCGCTACGCCGCCGACGTCGTCCTCCTCGTCCTCGCCACGAACCTCTTCAACCTGCTCGACCTGCGGCCGGGGCGGGCGGAGAAGGCGATGGCCCTGCTCGGCGCGGCGCTCTGCCTCTGCGCCTGGACGCTGGCGCCGATCGAACTGCTGGGGATCTTCGCCGGCCCGGTCCTGGTCGGCGCCTGGCTGACGCTGGGCGAGCGGGCGATGCTGGGGGACACCGGCTCGAACCTGATCGGGGCGATCGCCGGGGTCTGGCTGCTCACCGTCCTGGGAGGCGACGCGCGGCTGGTCGCCCTCGCCGTCGTCGTGCTTTTGACGGTCTATGGGGAGTTACGGTCGATCTCGGCGACGATCGAAAAGGTTCCGCCCCTGCGCTGGCTAGACTCGCTTGGCAGAGCATGAACCCATCCACCCAAGGCGACACCCGTTTCATTTTCGTTACTGGTGGTGTCGTCTCGGCCCTCGGGAAGGGCATCGCCGCCGCCTCGATCGGCCGCCTCCTGGTCTCCCGCGGCTACCGGGTCCAGCTGCAGAAGTTCGACCCCTACATCAACGTCGATCCGGGGACGATGAGCCCGTTCCAGCACGGCGAGGTCTTCGTCACCGAGGACGGCGCCGAGACCGACCTCGACCTCGGCCACTACGAGCGCTTCACCGACGAAAACACCTCGCGGGCGTCCAACGTCACCGCGGGCGGCGTCTACAACTCGGTGATCCGGCGCGAGCGGCGCGGCGACTACCTCGGCGCGACGGTCCAGGTGATCCCGCACATCACCAACGAGATCAAGCAGAAAATCCGCATCGTCGCCGAGTCCCAGGCCGTCGATTTCGTCATCACCGAGATCGGCGGGACGGTCGGCGACATCGAGTCGCTGCCGTTCCTCGAGGCGATCCGCCAGCTCTACACGGAAGCTCGGCCCGAAGCGGGCGATGTTCGTCCACCTGACCCTGGTGCCGTTCATCGGCCACGCCGGGGAGCTGAAGACGAAGCCGACCCAGCACTCGGTCAACCAGCTGCGCGGGATCGGGATCCAGCCGCACGCGCTGTTCTGCCGCTCCGAACGGCGGCTCGATCAGGAGATCCGGGAAAAGATCGCGCTCTTCGCCAGCCTCCCGGTCGACGCGGTGATCTCCTCCTACGACGTCGACAACATCTACAAGGTGCCGCTGGGCTACCGCGCCGAGGGCGTCGACGACCTGGTGCTCGACCACTTCGGCATGGAGGCCCCGGCCCCCGACCTGAGCGACTGGGAAGCGATGGTGCGGCGCGCCGACGCGGCGACGGGCGAGGTGCGGATCGCGATCGTCGGCAAGTACGTGCAGCTCGAGGACGCCTACAAGTCGGTGATCGAGGCGCTCGAGCACGGCGGCATCTACCACGGCGTCAAGGTGAAGATCGAGCTGGTCGACTCCGAGCACCTCGACCCGGAGGCGCTGGAGGGGCTCGACGGGATCCTGATCCCCGGCGGCTTCGGCGAGCGGGGGATCGAGGGCAAGATCACAGCGGCGCGGATCGCCCGCGAGCGCAAGATCCCTTACTTCGGCATCTGCCTCGGGATGCAGATCGCGGTGGTCGAGTTCGCCCGCCACGTGGCCGGGATGGAAGGCGCCAACTCCTCCGAGTTCGACCCGGAGACTCCCTATCCGGTGGTCGACCTGCTGCCCGAACAGAAAGAACTTCGCGACATGGGCGGCACGATGCGCCTCGGCGCCGACCCGGTGAAACTGCACGACGGGACGCGGGCGCGGGAGATCTTCGGCGAGGCGGTCATCTACAAGCGCCACCGCCACCGCTACGAGGTGAACATGTTCCTGCGGCGCAAGCTCGAAGACGAGGGCCTGGTCGCGGGCGGCACGTCGCCGGACGAGCGCCTGGTGGAGATGGTCGAGCTGCCCGATCACCCCTTCTTCGTCGCCTCGCAGTTCCACCCCGAGTTCAACTCGCGGCCGAACCGCCCCGAGCCGCTCTTCCGTGAGTTCGTCGGCGCCGCCGCGACCCACGCGGGCGAACATCCCGCCGACGGCGGCGCGATCGCCGAACCCGACGGCGACGGGATGGAGATCGGGATCAGCCGCACCGGCGACCTGTAGGGCGCGCGGGCCCGTCCCCGGCTAGCCTGTCGGCGGTGGGGAACGAGCGGCTCTACGACACCTTCGCCCGACTCTGCGAGATCCGCTCGCCGACCGGGGAGGAGCGCGAGGTGACCGACACCCTGGCGGCCGAACTGCGGGCGCTGGGGCTGGAGGTCGAGGAGGACGACGCGGCGGGCCCGGCGGAAGCGGGGGCCGGGAACCTGCTGGCGCGGGTCGCGGGGGAGCGCGACGAGTACGTGATGTTCTGCGCGCATATGGACACGGTCCCGCACCCGGGCCAGGTCGAGGTCGTCAACGACGAAGGGGTCTTCCGCAGCGCCGGCGAGACGATCCTCGGCGCCGACAACAAGGCGGCGGTGGCGGTCTTCATGGAGCTGGTGCGGCGCGGGGTGGAGAAGACGCCGCCGGTCGGGATCGAGCTGCTCCTGACGGTCGCCGAGGAGCAGGGGCTGCGCGGCGCCAAGGCCTTCGAGATCGAGAAGCTGCGGGCGCCGATCGGCTACGTGCTCGACCACGCCGGGCCGGTCGGCGAGGTGATCACGGCGACGCCGACGCAGATGAAGATCCTCGCCGACTTCGTCGGGGTCGAGGCGCACGCCGGGGTGCGGCCGGAGGACGGCTCGAGCGCGATCGAGGCCGCCGCGGCGGCGATCGGGCGGATGAGCCTCGGGCGACTGGACGAGGGCACGACGGCCAACGTCGGGATCATCCGCGGCGGCACCTCCGGCAACGTCGTCCCCGGCCATTGTGGGATCCACGCCGAGGCGCGCAGCCTCGACGCGGCGCGGGCGGCCGAGGTCGCCGGGCAGATCTCCGATGCCTGCGCCTGGGGCGCGAGCGAGTTCGGTTGCGACGTCGACGTGCGGGTGGAGGAGCTGTTCCGCGGCTACAAGGTGCCGTCGAGCTCGACCGCGCTGGGGCTGGCCGAGGAGAGCTTGCGGGCGATCGGGGTCGAGCCGCGGCGCGAATCCATCGGCGGCGGCAGCGACGCCAACGTCTTCCGCCTCGCCGGCTTCGACAGCGTCCTGCTCGCCAACGGGCCCGACGCGGTCCACACGGTCAACGAGCACGTCGCCGCCGCCGACCTCGACCGGATGCTCGAGGTCTGCGAGGGCATCCTCGCCCGGGCGTGAGCGGCAGGCTCGACCTGCGGCGCGGGGTCGTCGTGTCGACGTCGCCCTTGGCGGTCGAGATCGACGGCGAGCGCCGGCCCGCCTGGGCCGACGAGGTGCTGCTCGGTGAGATGCGCGAGGGCGACGAGGTCATCGTCAACGCGGCGGCGCTCGACCTCGGCCTCGGCTCGGGCGGCTTCGACGTCGTCCACGTGAACCTGAGCCGGGGATTGGGCGGCGGGGTGGAGGGCGACGCCCACGTGATGAAGTTGAACTACTCCTCGCTCCAGCACCCGGTCGACCCGGTCGAGGCCGAGCCCCACCTGGACGTCGGCGGCGAGGGGGCGGGCGCCTCCTCCCAGGCCCGCGAGGGCATCCCGGTCGCGGTGCTGCCGCTGCACGGCCACCTGGCGCCGGCGGCCTGGGCGGCGGCGCGGACGCGGCCGGGGGTCCGGGTCGGCTACGTGCAGACCGCCGGCGGCGCTTTGCCGGGCTCCCTGTCGCGCGATGTCGCCCTGCTGCGGGAGCGCGGCCTGCTCTGCGGCCACATCACCGCGGCACCGACGTACGGGGGAGAGCACGAGGCGCTGGGCACCGTCGGCGCTCTCGATGCCGCGGCGACGGCGCTCGGCTGGGACGCGATCCTGGTCGGCCCCGGCCCCGGCATCATCGGCTCCGACACCGAGCTCGGCCACGGCGGCATGGCCGCCCTCGACAGCGCCCACGCGTCCCTGTCCCTCAAGCTCCCCACCGTGATCAGCCCCCGCCTGTCCTCCGGTGACCCCCGCGAGCGCCACCGCGGCCTGAGCCACCACACCGCCACCGTCCTCGAGCTCCTCCTCGCCCCGGTGACCGTCGCGATCCCCGCGGGCGCGCCCGAGGTGTCGTCCCAGATCGACGCCGCGAGCCCCGGCCGCCACCGCCTCGTCCCTGTCCCCGTCGATCTGGACGCCTACGCCGCCAGCGGCCTGCCTTCGTCAACCATGGGGCGCCGGCTTCAAGACGACCCACTCTTCTTCGGGGCCCCGCTGGCTGCGGGTGCGTTCGTCGCTTGTCCCGAATACGGCAGCTGACGACGAACGCACGGTTGGTTGCGGCTAAAGGTTTCGTCTGACGACGGCCGAACAATCCGCACATGGCCATCGCCGTGAAACCCGCGGGCCCCGCCGCGCCCGCCGACTCCGGCGCCGACGCGCGGTTCCGGTCGCTGACGCTCGACTTCCTCTCCTACCTGGAGCTGGAGCGGGGGCTGTCGCGGAACACGCTGAACGCCTACCGGACCGACCTTCTGCAGTACGGCGAGTACCTCTCGGCGCACCATCTGGACGCGCTGCGGGCGCGCCCCGCCGAGGTGGGTGAGTTCCTCGCCGAGCTGGCGACCGGGGGGCCGGAAAAACCGCCCGTCTCCTCGGCGACGATCCACCGCAAGGCTGCCTGCCTGCGCTCTTTCTACAAGCACCTGCGCCGCGACGAGCTGATCGGCGACGACCCGACCGCCAGTCTGGCGGCGCCGCGGCGCTCGAAAAAGCTGCCGCACGTGCTCAATTACCCGGAGGTGCAGAAGCTGCTGGCGGCGCCGCAGGGAGCCGAGCCGACGGCGCTGCGGGACCGGGCGCTGCTCGAGGTGATGTACGCCTGCGGGCTGCGGGCCTCGGAGGTGATCGGGCTGGAGATGTCCGACATCGACATGCACGAGGGCTTCGTGCGGGCGCGTGGCAAGGGCTCGAAGGAACGGCTGGTGCCGCTCGGCCGACAGGCGATCGTGGCGATCCGCGCCTACCTGCGCAGCGGCCGGCCGGAACTGCTCCACGGCCGCGAAGAGCCGCGCCTCTTCCTCAACTTCCGCGGCGGGCCGCTCACCCGCCAGGGCCTCTACAAGATCGTCCAGCGCCACGCGCGCGAGGTCGGGCTCGACGGCAAGATGTCCCCGCACACGCTGCGGCACAGCTTCGCCACGCATCTGCTCTCCAACGGTTGCGATCTGCGCGCGGTGCAGGAGATGCTCGGCCACGCCGACATCGCCACGACCCAGATGTACACGCACCTCTCCGGCGAACGTCTCAAGCAGGTCTACTACGAGGCGCACCCCCGGGCGAAGGCCGACTAGGGCCCTTCCGCGCGCTTTGGGAATACGAGGTGGGCTCCGGGCGCCCGGAGCTGGCGCCCGGACGGACAAGGGACGCGGCCTTCTCGGTGGCGGCCCGGGCAGGCTGTGGCCGCCACCGAGAAGGCCGGGGATGTGGGGAGAGGAGAGGGTCCGGGCGTGCCCCGGCGCAGAGATGCGCGTGTCGGGGCACGAAGGCGCGTGATCGGTCACGAAGTCCTTGGATCTGTGACTAAGAGCGAGGGAAGTCCACGCTTCCTCCCCTCTTCCTCATGCCTCCCCCTGGTGAGTTCGCAGAAACCCGCGCCATGCGCGGTTAAGTGCGAACTCACCTGCGGCCGGCCTCCGATCCTGTGACGGGACGCATGGGGAAGAGTCACGTCCCCGGCATCTCCCTCACGTCCGTGTGGACTTCCCTGCGGAAGCCTCACGTCCCGGGCGTCTCGTGGCGGCCACAGCCTGCCCGGGCCGCCACGAGACGCCCGGGACGCAACTCGGACGGGCGCGACGCCCCCGAAGCACGCCGCCCGCGGCTTCACCTGATCAGTCCGGTCGAGTAGAACTCCGGGCGTGCCCGAGCTGCCCGAGGTCGAGACCGTCGCACGCCAGCTCGAGCCGGAGCTGGAAGGGCACGTGATCGAGAAGCTGGAAGTTCGCGACGCGCGGTGGTCGCGGCCGGTGCGGCCGGCGACGCTCGCCAAGAAGGTCGACGGGCGGACGATCCTGGGGCTGGGGCGGCGCGGCAAGTACCTGCTGCTGGGGCTGGACGGCGAGCAGACGCTGGTGATGCACCTGCGGATGACCGGCAACCTGGTGCTGAAGGAGGGCGACGAGATCATCGACCCCTCCGAGGGGCGGATCCTCTACCAGGGGGAGCGCACGACCGAGGAGAAGCACCTGCGGGCGCGCTTCGTGCTCGACGACGGGCGCGAAGTGTGGTTCACCGACCCGCGGCGCTTCGGCGAGGCCTTCCTGATCGCCGACAAGAAACTGCCCGAGCGCTTCTCCCGTCTCGGGGTCGAGCCGCTCTCGCCCGAGTTCACGCCGGAGAAGCTGGGCGAGATCGCGGCGGGGAAGAAGGCGCCGCTGAAGTCGTTCCTGCTCGACCAGTCGGGGATCGCGGGCGTCGGCAACATCTACGCCGACGAGGCGCTCTACCGGGCGCGGCTGCACCCGCTGTCGCCGGCCGGCTCGATGAAGCCGGAGCACTGGGCGGCGCTGCGCGACGGGGTCGTCGCGGCGCTGGAGGCGGGGATCGACGCCGGCGGCTCCTCGATCGACGACTACCGCGACGGACGCGGCGAGAAGGGCCGCATGCAGGAGCGCTTCCTCGTCCACACGCGCGAGGGGCAGCCATGCCCGGGCGAGGACTGCGACGGCGTGGTCGAGCGGATCGTCGTCTCCGGCCGCTCCACCTACTTCTGCCCGCAGTGCCAGGTCAAACTGCGGAAACGTCCAAAGCGGCGTCCGCAGAGAATTCCGCGCGCCGCCAGTTAGCGGCGCGCGGTGTGTCCGGTTTCCGTCCGATCCGTCCCGGACACTGGTCTCAATGGCGGGATCCACGGTCAAGACGGAGGCAGTGGTCTTGAGGAGCATTCGCTACGGCGAGGCTGACCGCATCCTGCACCTCTACTCGCCGACGCTGGGGCGCTTCGGAGCGATCGCAAAGGGCGCCCGCAAGCCGAAATCGCGCTTCGGCGGCCGGCTGGAGCCGTTCTTCCGCCTCGACCTCGTCCTCCACGAAGGGCGCGGCGACCTGATGACGGTCACCAGCGTGACCACGATCGACGGCTACCCGCGGCTGCGCTCCGACGGCGCCGCGATCGGCTGCGGCGCCCGCGCCTGCGACGCCGTCCTGCGCCTGCTCGACGCCGCCGAACCGAACCTGCCCGCCTACAACCTGCTCTGCCGCTACCTCTCGCTGCTCGACCAACCCGGTAATCCGCGTGCGATCAGCCTCGAGGTCGCGCTCTCCTTCCGGCTCAAGCTCGCCTACGTCGCCGGCTTCGCCCCCGAGCTCGCCTCCTGCGCCAACTGCGGTGAGACCGAGCACCTGGCGGGCTTCTCCGGCGCCTCCGGCGGCGTCGTCTGCGCCAGCTGCGAGGCAGGCTCCTTCCCGCTCACCGAGGACGCGCACCGCTTCATGGTCGACGCCCTCGCCAAACCGCTGATCGAGGCGCCCGCCGCCGAACCGCCGGCCCTGCGCCAGGTCGAGCGCGCGGTCGGTGAGACCCTCGAGCACCACGCCCATGTCCAGCTCCGCGCCGCCGCGTAAGGGGGAGCCGCAAACGCCCCCTAAGATCGACGGGATGCCCGCCACCCTCGCATTCGAGGACCGCGTAAGGGCCTGGGAGGACGAGTTCCTCTCCGAGCACGCGACGCGGTCCTACCCGGCCGAGCGCGCCGCGCCCGAGCCCGACAGTTCGCTGCGCACGCCGTTCCAGCGCGACCGCGACCGGATCGTCCACTCGAAGTCCTTCCGCCGGCTGAAGCACAAGACCCAGGTCTTCGTCGCCCCCGCGGGCGACCACTACCGGACCCGCCTGAGTCATACGCTCGAGGCCTGCGGGATCGCCCGCACCGTCGCCCGGGCGCTGGGGTTGAACGAGGACCTGACCGAGGCGATCGGGCTCGGCCACGACCTCGGCCATCCGCCCTTCGGCCACGCCGGGGAGGAGACGCTCGACCGCTGCCTCCGCGAGCGCGCCGGGCGCGGCTTCAAGCACAACGAGCACTCGCTGCGGGTGGTCGAGGTCCTGGAGCGCGACGGCGTCGGCCTCAACCTGACGGCGCCGGTCCGCGACGGCATCCTCAACCACACCGGCCCGACCAGGCCGGCGACGCTCGAGGGCCGGATCGTCCGCCTCGTCGACCGCGTCGCCTACATCAACCACGACATCGACGACGCCCTGCGCGCCGGGATCCTGCGCTCCGAGGACCTGCCCGCGGCGGAGATCGAGCTGCTCGGCCCGACCGGCTCGATCCGCATCGACACCCTGGTCGCCGACATCGTCGAGAACTCGCGCGGGGTGGACGACATCCGTCAGAGCGAGGAGGTCGGGATGGCGATGCTGCGCCTGCGCAAGTTCATGTTCGACCGGGTCTACCTCGGCGCCACGGCGCGCAGCGAGCACGCCCGCGTGCAGATCACGATGACCGGCCTCTTCGACCACTACCTCGCCAACCCGGACGCGATCCCGGCGCTCGACCCGTCCGCCGACGCAGTCCAGCGGGTCACCGACTACATCGCCGGGATGACCGACCGCTACTGCATCGCCCGCTACACCGACCTGGCGATCCCCGAGGCGGCGCGCTTCTAGTGGCCCGCATCTCCTCCGACAGCATCAACGCGGTCCGCGACGCGGCCAACATGGCCGAGGTGGTCGGCCAGTACACCGACCTCAAACAGGCGGGCGCGCAGATGATGGGCCTCTGCCCGTTCCACGACGAGCGCTCGCCGTCCTTCTCGGTCGACCCGCACGACAAGCTCTACCACTGCTTCGGCTGCGGGGTGGCGGGGGACGTCTTCGGCTTCGTGATGGAGAAGGAGGGGCTCGGGTTCTCCGAGGCGGTCGAGGCGCTGGCCGACCGCTACGGGGTCGAGCTGCAGCGCGAGGAGGAGGATCCCCGGGCGGAGGCGGCGCGCCAGCGGCGCCAGCGCCTGCAGCAGCTGCTCGAGCGCGCCGCGCAGTACTACGCGAACACGCTCTGGGAGTCGAAGGAGGCGGCGAAAGCGCGCGACTACCTGGCCGGGCGCGGGCTCTCGGAGGCGGTCCTGCGGGACTTCGGCGTCGGCTTCGCCCCGAGCGCCTGGGACAAGATCCTCGTCGCCGGGCAGCGGGCGGGCTTCACGGTGCCGGAGATGCACGCGGTCGGGCTGGTGCAGAAGAGCGAACGGGGCGGCGAGTACGACCGCTTCCGGGCGCGGATCATGTTCCCGATCCGCGACGCGCGCGGGCGTACGCTCGGCTTCGGCGGGCGGGCGACGCGCGACGACCAGAAGCCGAAGTACGTCAACACCGCCGAGACCGACTTCTTCCACAAGAGCGAGATCCTCTACGGGCTCGACCGGGCGCGGGCGGCGATGGCGAAGGCGAACCGCGCCGTGGTGGTCGAGGGCTACACCGACGTGCTCGCCCTACACCAGGCGGGGATGGAGGGCGCGGTCGGCGTGATGGGGACCGCGATCACGCCGGAGCAGGTGGGGACGCTTTCCGGCACCGTCGACGAGGTCGTCCTGGCGATGGACGCCGACGAAGCCGGGGAGGAGGCGATGTTGCGCGCCCAGCGGGTCGCCGCCGGGCGGCGGATGCGACTGCGGGTCGCCTCGATGCCGGGCGGTGTCGACCCGGCCGAGCTGATGGCCGAGGCGGACGGCGCCGAGCGCTTCCGGGGCTTCGTCGAGGGCGCCGCCGAGCTGACCGACTTCCAGGTGAGCCGGATCCTCACCCGCACCGACGTCTCCTCGCCGGTCGAGCGCGATCGCGCCCTTACCGAGGTCGCCCCGATCCTCGCCGGGATGCAGGAGGGCGCCAGCCAGTCGGAGCTGATCCGCAAGGTGGCCGACCGGCTCGACCTGGAGCCGGCGATGGTGATGGGACGGGTCGTGGCGTCGACCCCGGCGACGGGCGGGCCGGCGAACCTCAATCTCGCTCCGGCACGCGGGCGATCGAGCGCCCGCATGGAGGTGTCCACGCCGGAAGCGCCTCACCGGCGTCCCGCCGAGCTGACCTCGCGCGAACGCCGCGAGCGGGCGCTGCTGGCGATGTGTGTGGCGCTGCCCGAGCCGGGCGCCGCCTACCTGGAGAAGCTGGGGGAGAGCCACCTTTCGGCCAGCGGCCAGGCCGCCGCCGCCTTCCTCCGCGCCCACCCCGACGATCCCGGCAAGCACCTGCCGCACGAAAACGGCGCCCTCGCCGCGCTGATCACGGAACTGGTGATGATGGCCCGCGAGGAGCCCGCCTCGGAGGAGGCGATGGAGCTGAACTTCCTGCTGCTCGACCAGCGCCGGCTGGAGGACGAGATCGCCGCCGCGGGCACCCGCGGCGACTACGAGCGGCGCGCCAGCCTCAGCCGCGAGCGGGCCCGGCTGGTGGAACGGATCGCCCACGCGCAACGGGTCGGGAGCTGACCCGGTAAATTGCGCAATCCGGCCCGCCGGGCCGTCTTCGTTCCGGGGTAGCTCAATCGGCAGAGCATTCGGCTGTTAACCGAAGGGTTGTGGGTTCGAGTCCCACCCCCGGAGCCTCATCTTGCGGTCGGCGCGGGCATCAGCCGATTACGCGGGCCTTGGCGGCCTGGAACTCCTCCTCGGTCAGCAGCCCGTCGGTGCGCAGGGCGGCGAGGCGCTCCAGCTTCGTGACGACATCGGCGTCCTCGTCCCCTGCCGCCGGAGTGGCAGGCGGGGACGCGTCCCCGGAAAAGCTGAGGTCGGGCCGCGCCCGGTCGAGCCGGGCGAAGTCCTCCTCGGTCAACCTCAGCTTCGGCCCTTTCAGCATTCCGCCCTTCTCCACCATCCCCGGACGGTCGCGCCAGCGGGCTCGCGATTCCTGCAGCCAGCTCTCGCTCTCCGCCAATGTGGGATCCTCCCGTTCGCCGTGCACGACCGCGAGGAGGCGGCGGTGGCACATCATCCCGCGGTCGATCAGCCGATCCGTCTCGACCAGGTCGGCCGGTTCCAGCGGCTGGGTCGAGCGTTGCTTGTCCCAGGCGAGCAGCTCCAGTGCCACTTCGGTCAGTCGCAGGTTCGCGTCGATCCGGTCGCGCGGGACGCGCGCGCCGCGGCCGCAGTAGCAATCCATCGCCGCAGGATGCCACGCGGCGGGCTCAGCGAGCGCGCCGGAGGGCGAGTTGCTCGACCAGCTCGGCGCCGCGGTCGGCGCCGTCGTGGGAGCGGCTCCAGGCGGCGATCTCGCAGGAGCGGGCGGCCAGGCTCGGGTCGGCGAGGACGCGGCGGACCGCCCAGCGGAGCGGGTCGGGACGGCAGAGGCGCCAGGGGAGGGACTTGCCGACGCTGGCCCAGTCGATCCGCATCGCGGTCTCGCCCATGTCGCCGGTGATCGGGGAGACGAGGACCGGGGTGCCGGCGCCGAGGGCGCGCGCGACGGTGCCGTGGCCTCCGTGTGAGATCACCAGCGCCGCGATCGGCATCAGCTGGCTGTAGCTGAGCCAGTCGACGAGCATGGCGTTCTCGGGGACGGCGATCGGGTTCCGCGGGCGCACCCGGTTCGTGGTGGCGACGACTCGCACCGGCTCGGAGGCGAGCGCCGCCAGGGCGGTGCGTACGAGCAGGTTCTCGGAGTCGTGAGCGGTGCTCGGGGCGACGAGGACGAGCGGCGCGTCGCCGGCCGGTAGCTCGATGTCGGGGTGGGGGACCTCGAAGGCCATCGGCCCGGTCACGTGGACCCCGGCGGGCCAGGCGCGCGGGTACTCGAGCTGCGGGTAGGTCGCGACCAGCGCCAGCTCGGGGCTGATGCCGCCGTGGAAGCGTTGGAGCGGCGGCAGGCCGAGGCGCTCGCGCTGGTCGTTCAGGTCGCGGCGGCCGTGCTCCAGCCCGACGTCGAGCGCCCGCTGTCCGGCCCGCCAGGCCGCCCGCCCCAGCGGCGTGCGCGGCCGCCGCAGGCCGACGGCGAAGAACGGCATCCCCGGCTCGACCACCGGGTAGACGTGGGGGATCAGGGTGGCCAGCGGCACCCCGGCGGCCTCGGCGGCGAGGGTCGGGGCGAGGGTGAGGATGTCGGAGACGACGACCGCCGGGTCGAGGCGTTCGACCAGCGGCAGCAGCGCCCGCGCCGCGTCGGCGGCGTGGCGGCCGTCGTCGCTGTCGGGCTGCGGCGGCGGGAAGGTCCGGTATTCCTCGGCCGCGGCGAAGTCGAGCCCGGCACCCTCGACCGCGGCCCGCCGCTCCTCCCAGGTCTCGACCGTGACCTCGTGTCCGCGTCGCGCCAGCGCCCGACCCAGCGAGATCGCCGGGAAGACGTGGCCGGGGTCGCCGAAGGCGGCGACGAGGACGCGCACTACGGCGCGCTCGGGTCCTCGGCCGGACGGGTGAAGACGATCTCCGGTATGTGGCAGTTCGGTGACACCTTCAGCAGAAGGCGGACCGCCTCGCCGATGTCGCTCGGCTTGATCATCTCCTCGGCCGGGACCGCGCCCTTGACGAAGTCGGTCATCGCCGTGTCGACGAAGGCCGGCGCCAGCGCCGTGCAGGCGATCCCCTCTTTGCCGACCTCGCGCTCGGTGGCGACGCTGAAGTTGATCACCGCGGCCTTCGTCGCGCCGTAGATCGAGAGCCAGGGCTGGCCGTCTTTGCCGGCGATCGAGGCGGTGTTGACGATCAGCGCCTTGCCGTGCTCGGCCCCCGCCTTGCGCAGCAGCGGCAGCCCTTCGCGCGTCCCCAGGATGATCGAACGCAGGTTGACCGCCAGCTGCAGGTCGAGGAATCTCGTCTCGATCTCCGTCATCGGCGCGCCGACCCCGACGCCGGCGTTGTTGACCAGCACGTCGAGGCGGCCGAAGCGGGCCTCGTGGGCGGCGAAGACCGCCTTCAGCTCGCCCTCGTCGGCGACGTCGGCGGCGACCGTCTCCACCTCGTGGCCGGCCTCGCGCAGGTGCGCGACCGCGTCCTCGAGTTTCTCCGGGCGGCGCGCCGAGAGCGTCAGCCCGTGGCCCTCCTCCGCCAGCACCGCCGCGATCGCCAGGCCGATCCCGCCGGACGCCCCGGTGATCAATGCCGCTCGCTCCGCCATCCCATCTCCTCCTCAGTCGACGACGCGGGGAGCCTACCTCTGAAAACATGGCGCCGATGCGCGCTCCCCGCTCCGCCCTGGGCCTCGTCTGCCTGCTCGCGTGCGGGTCGGTTGTCGTCGCCGGCTGCGGCGGCGGCTCGGACTCCACCTCCCAGATCAACAAGGAAGCCGAGGCGGGCAAGAGCCGCCCGGCGCCGGCGAAGAGCGCTTTCCCGGCGACCGAAGGGCGCACGCTGGGAGAACTGATCGAAGACGAAGCCAGCGGCCACCCGCAGGTGAAGGTGACCCCGTCGGCGGAAGTCTTCTACGAAGGCGCCAACCGCTACCCCTTCCTGGTCGCCGAAAAAGATTCCGCGACGGGCAAGGAAGGCAAGGAGATCGACGACGCGGAAGTCGCGATCTACTACGCCAAGATCCCCGCGGTCAAGCCTGGCGCGAAGTCGAAGTCGACCAACAAGGGCCTGGCGGCCAAGGCGCAGGCGCAGGCGCTCGAACAGCCCGCGGTCGGGCCGTTCCCGGCGCGGATCGAAACCTTGGCGACGAAGCCGGCCTTCCGAGACGGGGTGACGAGCGCAAGCCAGGAAGTGGCCGGCGTCGTCTACTCGGCCGAGCTGAATTTCCCCGGTGACGGCGAATATCGGCCGGTGGCCCTGATCAAGGAAAACGGCAGGCTGGTGGCGAAAAAGCTGCGGAGCATCCAGGTGGGCGAATTCACGAAGATCCCAAGGCCGGGCAAGAAGGCGCCGCTGATTCAGACGCCGACCAAGGTCAATTACGCCGATGTGCTCGGAAAGGAACCGATCCTGCTCTTGTTTACGACCCCCAAGTTCTGCCAGAGTCGGGTCTGCGGGCCGGTCCTCGACGTCGCTCGACAGGCCCAACACGATTTCGGAGGCAAGGCCAACTTCATCCACATGGAGATCTACAACGAAAATGACCTCTCGCAGCTGGTGCGTCCACAGGTGCGTCGATTCCACCTGCCGACCGAACCATGGCTGTTCGCGATCAACCGCGAAGGCGTGGTCAGCGCGGCGATCGAGGGGCCGTTCGGAACTCAGCTGATGGACAAGACGGTCGAAAAGGTGGTGGGGGAATGAGCGACAAAGCCGAAACCGCTTCCGAGGAGGAGCTGTTGGAGTCCTTCGCGCAGGAGGCGCGGCGGCGCTGTGACGTGATCTCGGCGGGGCTGGCGACGGCGACGACCGACTTCGAGACGATGCGCGCGGAAGCGCACGCGCTGCGCGGTACGGCCGGGGTGGTGGGGCTGCGCCGGCTGGCGGAGCTCGCCGGGCTGATGGAGTCCGACCTCGCCGAAGCGAAGAAGACCGGGACGATCCGCGGCGGCCGCGATCACCAGATCGCCGACGCGGCCAAGGCGCTCGCCGAGGGCGCCGCGGCGGCGGCCAAGGGCGAGGAAGAGCCGCCCGACGTGGGGCGCAGCCTCGCCCAGCTGTTCAGCGCCTAGGCGTGCGCGCCACCCTTCTCGTCGTCGTCGCCCTGGTCGCCGCGGTCGTGGCCGGCTGCGGCTCCTCGGGCTCGACCGAGAACCAGGTCACGGTGCCGAGCGACGTGCACGACCTCTACGGCGAAGTCGAAGCGATCCTCGGCCAGATGCCCTACCAGGACTGGTACCGGGAATGCGTGGTCGGGCGGGTGAAGAAGGAAGTCGGTGCGGCGGAAGCCGAAGCCCTCGCCGAGCTCCCGGAATCGAAGCGCGCGACCAAGGCGATGGAAGCCGTCGCCGCCGCGGGACCGGCCTGCGAACGGTCGACCAGCCGCCCGACCATCGACCCCAACGCCACGGAAAAGGAATTCGCCCTCTACCGCGCCAGTCTGGTGACCGGGCTGGGCGAACTGGCCGAAAGGGAAAAGCTCAGCTCCGACCAGGTCACCTGCGTCGAAGAAGCGACGGAAGAACTTCCCGTCACCAAACTCGTCGCCCTCGGCAACGGCTCGCATAAGGTGCGCGAACGCATACTCGTCACGATCATCGCGTCCTGCGCCGGGTTGGATTAGACAAGGCGCGTCCGGGACGCTCACAACCCGGGGCGGTAGCTCAGTTGGTGCTGTTCGGATTCTATCGTGTTTCCCTATTAACCTTAGCAATACGTCGGAACGAAGCAGATGTACATAA